>CAWAEL010000046.1:0-231198 GCA_963781185.1 uncultured Alphaproteobacteria bacterium | reverse complement strand
CACCGCCGTCCTCGTTGCCGACGATGGGCTGCTGCCGCCGCTGGCACGCGTCGATCCACAGCTCGCGGTCGCGATTCTCGCCCGCGCCGGCGACAACGCCCGGGCGGCAGACCGCGGCCGAGGCGCTCGCCGCGGCCAGCGGTCCGCTGCTGCTACTCAAGGAGGGCGTCGTCGCCGGACCGGCAGGAGTGTCCGGCTGCTTCGAGATCGAACCCGATCTGACCCGGTCGTTGCTCGCGGCCGCGGTCGACGGGCGGTTCCAGTGGGAGCGCGACCCCGACTTCGGGTATGAGCTTGCGGCGTCGGCCCCCGGCATCGAGGGCACCGCGGCCGACGCGCTCTGCCCTCGCCTGCTCTACGCGGCCGCCGATCGCGTCTACGAGCACGCCGATCTCGTCGTCACCTACAAGCGCCGGCGGCACGAGCGCCTGGTGGCGATAGAGGGCGTCGATCCCGCGCTGCTCTCGGCGAGCGGCTGGCCGATCGAGCCGACGGGTCAGGCCTGGAAGGACTGATCGAAGCCGGTGCATCGAGTAGCGCGGTGCAGCGAGTTGGCCACCGATGCCGACACGGCTTGGACCCACGCGATCAGTCCCGCCGGAGTCAATGCGGAGCTGATGCCGATCGTGCGGATGACGATGCCGAGGGGGGTGCGTGGGCTCGACCTGAGCGAGTTCCCCCTCGGAGAGACCGTCGGCCGTAGCTGGATCCTGTTGTTCGGCTTGCTCCCGGTCGACTACGACGACCTGCGCCTGGTCGAGCTCGAGCCGCGCCGGTTCTCGAGCGCTCCCGGACGCTGGCCTTCTCGGTCTGGGAGCGCGAGCAGGTTGATCGAGCCTCTGCCCGGTGGGGGCTGCGTCGTCTCCGATCGTCTTGCTTTCGAGCTCAAACGCCCGCTGCGCCGGATTCCCGCGGCCGCGGCCCTCGCCCGGGCGATCGTGGGGTTTCTCTTCAGTCACCGGCATCGGCGCCTGCGCGATACTGCCCGGCATGAGCCACACGCCTGAGTTTCTCGACGCCCTTCTCCGTTCCTATCGGTTATTCGGAACTCCAACAGATACCATTCAACCCGAATATCGGCCGTCTCGTCAAAACGAAGGCGATCCCAACACGATGTCTCCGACAAAACCTTTCCAACACGGGCATGTCAGATTTGGTGAAGACGAGGCTTCGATGGCACTCGAAACTCGTCCTACAACAAAGAGGGGCGGTATGCCAACTACATGTTATCAATCGGGAGGATGAGGCGAAGGGCTTCGATGCAGTTTACGACCCGGAAGTCTCAATTCACTGCCCCCTGATCTTGGAACTGTGACGAACGCAGCATGATTCAGCCATTTGGGCGGATGCCATGGAAGCTCACCTTGTCCGCACTGCGGACATAGGCCCGTTGGGTAATGCTGCGATCCGCCACGAAAGACCGGTTCGGGGAAGCTGCGCCGCGGCGACGACCAATCCCATGAATGTCCGGAAGGGGCCGATCACGTTGATGGGACAGGACCGACGCGAGGGGCGGAACTCGGACCGACGGCGGTGCGACAGGGCAGTCGCATAAACCAGAGTACGCGGCCATTCCGACGCGCCTCAGCGATCTTACAGTCGCGTCGGTTGCAGGGGGCGGATAGCCACAGCCCTTGTTGGCCAAACTCTCGAATCGAGCCAATCAGGTTCGAGACCGAGTGACAGGACTGGCGATATCCCGGGTATCTCGCTCTAAAGCAGATGTGTGGCGAGGCATGGCGAGATGCGCTACGAACGCTCCGCTAGAAACTTCCGCCATTTTTCTGGCCATCAAAGCAGCCCGTTACTTTGCCGATTTTGTCTGTGCCCCCGGGATTTCAGGCGGCTGGCGGTATACTTTCACCTGAGCGCACATAGGTCCGGCGAAATCAGCGCCCGGGCCGCTCCACACACAAACGGCTCTTCTTGCCTAATAAATGCCGCCCAGCAAACGAAGAAATACAAGAAGAAGATGTATACTTGCCAAGTATATTCGGTACTGTCTGGTGCATTAGAATCTTATTTGCCTGTAAATTACTGCTTTTAATTGTGCCCGTGCAACAGGAAGGAAAGCTGCGAAGAGGTCTTCCCAGAAAAGTTGGGCTCGCCAAGGAGTGCATTCAGCGAAGTCGGGATACCAACCTCGCAGAAATGGCGGCGGTTCGGGCTTCATGGAACAGAGTAGCTTCCCGGGGAAAATTGGCGGGCGTCGCCCGCAAAAGGATGGTTCGATGTCCGGACCATTGAAAACAAATGCGCGGCTGATGCCGGTGCCAGATGGAGTATTGCAATGCCTCAGATAACCGGGACCATTCAAGACGAGGTGCTCACTGGCGGTGATGGTGACGATACCATCATCGGTGTCTTTGGCTTCGACACCATGTACGGCGGCGGTGGCAACGATTCGTTTTTCGGCGGCTATGGCGGCGACGACTATTTGGGCGACTACTTCTATGGCGGCACCGGCAACGACGGGATCTATGGGGGGTCGGGCTCCGATGTGATGTTCGGCGGGGCCGGGGCCGATACGATGTCCGGCGGCGGCGGCTTCAACTACGTTCATTATTCAACGTCGTCGGCTGCCGTGAACGTGAACCTGCAGACCGGCGTAAATCACGGTGGTGATGCCGAAGGGGACGTGCTGAACGGGTTCGATGCACTGGTAGGGAGCAGCTACAACGACACACTTACCGCCAGCGCGTATGGCAACGATCTCTGGGGTGAAGACGGCGACGACATTCTTACTGCCGGTGGGGGCAAAGATCGTCTTTATGGCGGAAACGGCAATGACCTGATGTACGGCGGAGTCGTCAACGACACTGTCTTCGGCGGTGCCGGCAACGATACCTTTGTCAGCCTTGACGGTGGCGGTTTCTTCGATGGCGGCGCTGGTTATGACGTCGTCGACTTCAGCCAGGTAGGCAGGGGATTGGCTGGTCTCTTCTTCCCGTCCAGCGTTAGTGTCGAAGTCATAATCGGTACTGGCTATGGGGACAGCATATCCGGGAACGAGATTGGGAACCTGATTTACGGCGGTAATGGCAACGACGTGATCTTGGGAAATTCAGGCAATGATACGCTCTATGCCGGCGCCGGCAATGACACCATCGTCGGTGGCGACAACAATGACAGCATAACTGCTGGCGACGGCAATGACTCGGTGAGCAGTTACGGCGGCGATGACTGGGTGGACGGTGGCACAGGCAACGACGTGCTTCAGGGCGGCTCTGGAAGCAAAATGTTCTACGGAGGCGACGGCGATGACACGCTCCTGGCGGGTGGGGGTGGCGACAGTCTCTACGGTGGCCTTGGACGGGACAGCATCACGGCGGGCGACGGTGCTAACCTGGTCTATGGTGGGGATGACAATGATATCATCATTGGCGGTATCAACAACGACGCGCTGAACGGCGATGCGGGCGATGACACGATCACCAGCGGCGCCGGAAATGACACGGTCTACGGCGGCACGGGCAACGACAGCATCAGCCTTGGTGATGGCAATGACCTGGCCCTTACGGGTGCAGGCAATGACACAGTTTTTGGCGGTATCGGCGATGACACGATGTATGGCAATGCCGGCAGCGTCCTGTTCGACGGCGGTGATGGCAATGACTTCTTGCAAGGCGGATTTCTGGGCTCGACCTACCTGGGCGGCGCCGGCAACGACACCATCCTTGGCGACGAGGGCAATGACAGCCTGGACGGCGGCGCCGACGACGACCAACTCGACGGTGGCATTGGTACGGACACTGTGAGCGGTGGTGACGGCAATGACAGCGCCACCGGCGGCGATGGCTATGACGTTCTGTTTGGTGGTACCGGCGTCGACACGCTGTCCGGCGGCGTGGGCGACGACACCGTCTATGGTGGCGACGATGCCGACAGCATTGTGGGGGATGATGGCGCCGACGTCCTGTACGGCGACAACGGTGACGATACCATTCGCGGCGATGGCCTCATCGGCGGCCTCGGCGCGGATCAGATCTACGGCGGGGCCGGCAATGACGCGATCTATGCCGGTGGCGGCAACGACTGGGTCGAAGGTGGCAGTGGCAATGACGCAATTAACGCCTGGACCGGCGATGATACCCTGATCGGCGGTGAGGGCAATGACACCCTGGACGGCTGGGATGGCAATGACACAGCCTATTTCGATGGCGCGGAAGCCGCCTCGGTGAACCTCGGGATCGGAGGGTCGCAGACTACCGGCTATGGCATCGATACCCTGATCAGCATTGAGAATATCGTCTCGGGCATTGGCAATGACACCCTGACAGGCAATGATGGGGCCAACATTCTGTACAGCGGCGATGGTCACGACCAGTTGTATGGTGGCGATGGCAACGACACCCTGAACGGCGGTATCGGAAATGATACGCTGGACGGTGGCAATGGCAGCGACAGCATGGACGGCGGTTCCGGTAACGACACCTACTACGTCGACAACTTCTCGGACATGGTGGTTGAAAATGGGGCTGAGGGCACCGACACGATCATCGCCACGATGTCGGCCTATTCGATTTTCAACGTCGCCAATGTCGAAAACCTGACTGCCACCAATAACGCTGGCGTGACGCTGACGGGCAACACCGGCGCCAACGTGCTGACGGGCGCGGATGGCAATGACAGCCTGAACGGCAGCAGCGGCAATGACACCCTGAACGGCGGTATCGGAAATGATACGCTGGACGGTGGCAATGGCAACGACAGCATGGTCGGCGGTCAGGACAACGACACCTACTTTGTCGACAACTTCTCGGACAAGGTGGTTGAGGCGGCTGGGCAAGGCACCGATACGATCATCGCCACGATGTCAGCCTATTCGATCTTCAACGTCGCAAATGTCGAGAACCTGACCGGCACCAGCAACTTGGGCATGACACTGACCGGCAACCTGCTGAACAACGTGCTGACTGGGGCCAACGGCAACGACAGTCTGAACGGCAGCAGCGGCAATGACACGCTGTTTGGCAGCAACGGCAACGACACGCTGAACGGTGGCTCTGGCAACGACAGCATGATCGGCGGTTCTGGCAATGACACCTACTTTGTCGACAACTTCTCGGACAAAGTGGTTGAGGCGGCTGGGCAAGGCACCGACACGATCATCGCCACGATGTCAGCCTATTCGATCTTCAACGTCGCAAATGTCGAGAACCTGACCGGCACCAGCAATGCGGGCATGACTTTGACCGGCAACCTGCTGAACAACGTGCTGACTGGCGCGAATGGCAACGACAGTCTGAACGGCAGCAGCGGCAATGACACGCTGTTTGGCAGCAACGGCAATGATACGCTGAACGGTGGCTCGGGCAACGACAGCATGATCGGCGGCTCCGGCAATGACACCTACTTTGTCGACAACTTCTCCGACAAAGTGGTTGAGGCGGCTGGGCAAGGCACCGACACGATCATCGCCACGATGTCGGCCTATTCGATCTTCAACGTCGCCAATGTCGAAAACCTGAGCGGCACCAGCAACGCTGGCATGACGCTGACCGGCAACAGTCTGAACAACGTGCTGACTGGCGCCAATGGCAATGACAGCCTGAACGGCAGCAGCGGCAATGACACGCTGTTTGGCGGGCTGGGCAACGATACGCTAAACGGCGGCGCGGGGCTCGACAGCTTCGTGTTCAACACGGCGCCCGGGGCTGGCAATGTCGACACGGTGGTCGGCTTCACGTCAGCCGATGACACAATCCTGCTGTCCCATTCCATCTTCAACGGGCTCGGGACGGTGGGGGCCATCATGGACGCCGCAGCCTTTGGCCTCGGCAGCGCCGCAACCACGGCGGCACAGCGCATCATCTACGATCTGGCCAGCGGCGGTGTGTTCTACGACCAGGACGGCGTCGGCGGTGTGGGCCAAATCCAGATCGCGGCCTTGGGCGGCGGCACATCCGCAATCCTGGCGGACTTTATGGTGCTGTGAGCGAAGATCGGACCTAGCTTCGGCGGGGCCGTAGAGTTGGCCTCGCCCCTTTCCGCCTGATCTCTTTGACCGGGTCACCAGACGCCAAGACGATGAGAGACGCCGGACGAAATCCGTCGTGAAGCTGCCGCAGGCTGCGGTGCTACCGGGGGCGCATTGCCCCAGCCCGCGAGGCAATGCGTCGGCTGATGCGACAAGTTGGGGCGCGCTGATACGGGAGTGAGCGTCCGACTCTGGGCACCACTTGAAAGCCCATCAGCAGGTAAGAGATTTATAGACTTTAATCGCACAGATGCCTTTTTCTGCCTATGTCTTTAGGCCTTCGCCATGAGGCAAAATCGGCGATTACTGGCCTTTTTCGATTGCATGAATACACATTGCTGAAGACCTTGCAGAGGGCCGCTATGCGCTGATTAGAAGAATGGGTCAAAACTGGCTGCGCTCAGGTCGGAGATGTCCACGTTGCGAAGCACCACCACCGCGAGACCGTCTGATCCCATGTCATAGACCAGATCGGCGCCGCGCTGAGCGGAGTTCGCCTTGAACTCGGCAAAGGTTGTCGCCTCACTCAGGATCTCGTCGAAGGCAAGGGTGTCGCGGGCGGGGTCAAAGTCGGTTATGACCATTTTGGACAGGTCACTTTGCAGGACGAAGGTATCCGCACCCGCCCCGCCGGTCAGCACGTCGCGCCCGCCTTGCGACATAAGGCGGTCGTTGCCATCGCCGCCATCGAGGCTGTCATTGCCGTGGCCGGATTCAAGGGTATCGGCACCGCTGCCGCCCTCCAGCGTGTCGTTTCCACGGTCCCCGAGCAAGTAGTCACGGCCAGCCCCGCCGCTCAGGCTGTCGTTGCCGTCCACGCCGTGGGCAATATCGTGGCCTGCCCCCATGTGCAGCACATCATCACCCGACCCGGCATAGACCGAGTCGTTGCCGCGTCCGCCGTCGACAGTGTCGGCACCGTCACCCCCGGAAAACCAGTCGTGACCATTGCCACCAGTGGCCAGATCGTCCCCCTTGCCAAGGTACAGGCGGTCATTGCCGCCGCGTCCGTCGAGACGATCGTCGCCCTCGTCGCCTTTGAGAGTGGTCTCGCTGCCCGTGCCCCGCATGATATCGCCGTGGACAGTCCCGATCACGGATTCCACATTCGTAATCACGTCGCCCTTGGCCTCGCCCCCACGGGCAATGCCGCGCAACAGGTCCACCGTGACGCCGCGGTCGGAATACTGATAGCTGACGGTATCTGCATCTGCCCCGCCGTCCAGCGTATCGGCGCCCTGCCCGCCCATCAGAAAATCGTCACCTCTTTGCGCTATGACGAGATCGTTTCCCGGACCTGCGATCAAATAGTCGGCAAATTCGAGTTCTTTCAGGCTGGTGTCGCCGCCCGTGATCGTATCATCGCCCAACCCGCCAAAGAGATGCTGCGTCGTCACCACACCCGGGTTGTAGCTGTCACTCTTGTAGGACCGGAAACTCAGGTTTCTAGGCGTAAGGTCGGTGTCATAGATCGCCGTGTCGAGCAGCGCCTGCACATCGGTGAAGTTTCGAAACACGATGCCCTGCGCCTCTGTCGCGACATAGTGCGCCATATAGAGATGCGAGTGGCCGGGATTGAGAATGAAGCGGAGGCTGTCAGCGTTGGGTATCCCGATCTCGGACACGTCGAGACGGTCGCCCTCTGCCGGGTTGAAGTCTGTGATGATGTCGTAGAGGGAAAAGTCCTCTGTGCCGGCTGTCCGGCGGTTCCATTGGTCGGCGATGAAGATGTCGGCGCCGCGGCCGCCGATCAGCAAATCGCCGAAATTGTCCCCTCGCAGCGTGTCGTCGCCGACCCCACCCCGCAACGTATCCTGACCGTCCGAATTGGTGAAATGGGTGTTGAAGCCGTTCAGCACGTCATTGCCGCGCCCACCGTCCAACAGGTCGGCCCCTTCAGAGCCAGTCAGAATATCGTCCCCACTGCCGCCAAACACCGTGTCAGACCCATTGCCGCCATTTACCGTGTCGTCGCCGCCCTCGGCATAGACAATATCGTCGCCGCTAAATGCTGAGATTACATCCGCCGCGTTAGTTGTCTTATCAAAGAGATTGTATCCGGGTGGAAGTGGTTTGGAATCCCCGATCCGGATTATGAGGTCATCGCCAGAGCTGCCACCAACAAAGGCCATATCTAAATTCCTTTTGTCTCAGCAGACATTCCCAAATTGGAATGCCTTGGCCTCTCATTGTGCCGCCGTTTGGCCAATCGATCAAGTTTTGCGGCCGCGCGGCCTGAGTTTGGTCGAAAGCAAGGTTCTGGATCAGGTCAGCGGCAGGGCTGTAGCGGACAGAGTTTGAGGGATCACGCCGGGCAATCTTCCTCTCACTAGGTCCGCCATCCGTCAGCTCAATCTGCGGAAAAGGCCGGGTCGCTGTCCTGTACCTCAAGTCCGCTGCAACACCCTGTTTGGGTGAGCGCCCAGACCAGATTGATGGAGGCTTCAACGCATTCACGAGCAATGATGCATTCGGACAGGTTTCAACTGCATTGATCGCCGCATCAATCGGCGAGACCCGCGATCGATATCCACAATCGAGTTTCCATTGCCCGGACGGACACGACCCAATTCTTGCGCCAACTGAATTGCCAACAGGCCAAACTCGTTGACATATTCCGTTGTGGCCGTGTACCAAAAAGGACTTTTGGCTCAGGAGTATTCAATGCCTACGACCACTGTTGACGGTGCTTTTCTTGTTAACCCAATTCCCGGCAGCTATATCAGCGACGTTGAGCTGACCGCGCTAATTGGATCAGACAGCTATGCCTTGACCTTCACCACTTTCCTGTCTTCATCCTCCCCCGGTATTGAGGGCATCGGCAACATGAACGAGACCAACATCTTCGTTCAGATTATTGGTGCCGACGGCCGTGCGGTTGGCCTGCCTGTCGCTGTTCAGACGGCCAATGAATATGGCGGCAGCAATTACGATGTCGCAGCCCTCGACAACGGCAACTTCGTGATCGTCGGGATGCAGGACAAGGCTGGCGGCCGCGCGCCTTTGGGCCAAATCTTCTCGTCAACTGGCGAACGCGTTGGTGACCTTTTTGCGATCGGCGATGGTGAGACGGACTACCGCTGGAACGTGAATATCCTCGCTGAAGAGGGCGGCGGTTTCACATTGGCCTACCGCGACAACGGCAACACCAACCAAAGCACGCACTCGCTTCAGACCTTTGATGCCACCGGAACCCCCATCGCGCCAGAGACTGCCTTTCCCGGCCCGTTCGCTGATGCAGACCGCCCGATCTTCATTCGTGTTGACCCTGATGTTGAGGTTTTTGGCGACGCCCGGCACTATGAGTTGGTCGAACAAGCCGACGGCACATATGCTCTCAGCAACCCCGACGTCATTCAGGAAAATGGCGGCAACCTCAACGATGGGGGGCCGGGCCGACAGCCTGCCATCGCACTTGAGGGCGGCTATTACGCCATGGCCGGGCCGCGCTATAACGTGAACTACTTTCCGGTGATGCAAGTCTTCAAGGTCGACGCCAGTGGCACGCGGACTTTTGCCACCCGCGTCTATGATCCAGACAACCCCACAAACACGGATTTCGTTCTGTCGGACGGGCGGTGGAACTATCCCGGGACCGGTGGGGCGACCCTGGTGGCCCGCCCCGGCGGCGGTGTCATCGCGCTATGGACCGAGAACACCAACGAAATGCGTGAGACCACCGACCCCAACTACGGCACCGGCTATAATGTCATGAGTCAGGTCTTCGACGAGAATTTCAATCGCGTCGGCGATCAGGTGATGCTGCATGAAAACCTGAGCAGCACCGCGCATCGGCTGATCTCTGCCAGCATCACGGATGATGGGCGGGTCTATGTGCTGTATTCCCACCCGGTTCCCGGCGACCTCGACGGTGCCGAAGATGTCGCCAGTGGTGTGGGTATATTTGGCAATTTCTACAAAATCGGCAACAGCGGGCTGGTGCAAGTTGATGTGGAGGCAGGCAGTGGCGGCACGTCGAACGTTCCGACGCGCGGCGATGATGTTCTTGCAGGGACTGCCGGGAAGGATCGGATTGACGGTCTTGCAGGTAACGATTCAATCGACGGACTGGCCGGAAATGACACGTTGATCGGCCGTGCTGGTGCCGACAGTCTGAGCGGCGGCACTGGAAACGACAAGCTGATTGGCGGCGGCGGTTCAGACAGGCTCGTCGGCGGCGGCGGCAAGGACCAACTGATCGGAGGCGGGGCGGATGATACCCTGTTCGGCGGTAGCGGAAATGACAAGCTCCTTGGCGGCAAGGGAAAAGACGTCATGTCGGGGGGGCGTCACGCCGACGTTTTCATCTTCAACGATGGTGATACTGGTGCATCGAAGGCAACGCGGGACATCATTACCGACTTTGGCGGCAAGGACGTCCTTGATTTGAGGCTGATCGATGCCAACTCTGGCAAGCGCGGCGATCAGGACTTCAACTACTCAGGAACTTCAGCAGCGGCCCATAGTGTCTGGTACAAAATCGTCGGCAATTCGGTCGTCGTTTACGGCGACACCAACGGCAACAAAACGGCCGACTTCTCGATCCAGTTGCAGAATGTCGCCAGCGTGACGGCTGACGACTTCCTGCTCTGACCTCGGGGGCCAATCCAGATCCGGCGTCAGAAATGACGCCGGATTGCGAGGTTCGAGCAGCCTCTTGTGCGATATCCTTCTTCGGGTGTCATCTTTTCCGAGTGCCGTACAAACGACGGTTGAGAGTGGCGGGATTTCGGCCCCCTATCCCACGGCTCAGATGCTTTCTGCGCCGTCCATCACAAATGCTTGGCCTGTCATGAAGGAAGACTGGTCGGAAGCCAGAAACACGATCCCTTGCGCGATTTCCTCCACTGTGCCGAAGCGCCTCATCGGGATAGCGGTCGAAACATAGCTTTCCAGCCCGCTTCTGCCGCCCATTTGCTGCTCAAACCCGGCATTAAAGGCGGTGTCGATGAAACCCGGGCACAATGCGTTGCAGCGAATGTTGAGGTGGGCGTAGTCCAAGGCGATTTGCCGGGCCATCGCCACCACGGCGTGTTTGGTCGTGGCATAGGCAATCATTTCCCGGTCGTAGTGGATGCCGGAATTCGACGCCGTGATGATAATCGAACCGCCACCTTGCCGACGCATGACCGGCACAGCCGCCTGCGTTGCCAGAAAATGAGCGCGCACGTTCAGCCGCCATGAGGCATCCATCTGTGCCGCAGTGACCTGTTCAAGCGTTCCCGGAATCTGGATGCCTGCATGGGAGTGGAGGATGTCGAGCCGACCTTCTCGGGTGGCGGTGTCGCAGATCGCCTCGACCAAGGCAGCGTCGTCCGACACATCCAAAGCCAGCGCCCGCGCCCGGCCGCCGGACTGTGTGATTTGGGCTGCAACTGCCTCGGCGCGCGCCGGATCAATGTCGCTAAGCACGACCACCGCGCCTTCGGCTGCCATCGCAAGCGCCCCGGCCCGTCCGATCCCGGCACCTCCTGCTGTGACAAAGGCCACACGGTCCCTGAGCCTCATCGTGCGTCCCTTCTCAGGCTTTGGCGGCGCTGCGGCCGCGCTGCAGGATGGACTGCGCCACGATCAGCAGGCAAAGTGAAATTGACAGCACCATGGTGCCGATCGCATTGATTTCCGGCGTCACCCCGCGCCGGATCGAGGAGAACACATAGATCGGCAGCGTGGTTTTGGACCCAGCCACGAAGAAGGCGATGATGAAGTCATCGAAGCTGAAGGTAAACGACAGCAGGAACCCGGCGAGGATGCCCGGAAATATCTGTGGCAACGTCACCTGACGGAACGTGCCGAAGGGCGTGGCACCCAGATCTGCTGACGCCTCAATCAAGCTGCGGTCCATGCCTGCCACACGGGCGCGCACGATGATGATGACCAATGACATCGCGAATAGCCCATGCGCGGCGATCAGCGAGCCCATTCCAAGCGACAACTGCGGCGCACCTTCGGCCATCGGCCAGATTGCGGCCAGAATCGGGTTCAGCCAGTTGAACAACGATACCATCGCAATCAACGTCGCTATGCCGATCACAATGCCCGGCACCATCACGGCGATATAGATCAAGGCATCAAAAGCTGTCCTGAGCCGCCCTTTGACCGATTGCAGGGCAAGCGCAGCCATGGTGCCCGCAACCGTGGCAAGCAGAGATGAGGTGAGCGCCACTGTCAGGCTGGTCTTGAACGCCTCAATCACAAAGGTGTTGTGCAGGGCCTTCCCATACCATTGCACCGAGAAGCCCTGAAACTGGCTGGCGGCATGGCCAGAGTTGAACGAAAACAGCGTGATGATCCCGATTGGGATATACAGGAAGAGATAGACGGCAAGGGCATAGATCCGCATCATTCCCTCACATCAACGAAACGTCATCACGCCCACCCGCCCAGCGGCGCGTGGCGCGCATATAGGCCGTGACCGTGATCAACATTACCAGCACCAGTGCCACGGCGACCGCCGAGCCATAGGCCCAGTTGCGCGATTGCAGGAACAGATCGACCAGCGCATTGCCGACAAAGAACACCTTGCCGCCACCCAGCATCGCCGGGATCAGAAATTCTCCCATCAGCAGGATGAACACCAGCATGCAGCCCGTGGCCACACCCGGCATCGACATCGGCAACGTCACTTGCAGAAATGTCCGCCACGGTGAACTGCCGAGATCGGCCGAGGCCTCCAGCAGGCGCTTGTCCAAGCGTTCCAGACTGACAAAGATCGGAAAGACCATCAGCGGCAGATAGCCATAGACGATCCCCACCAGCACCGCGAAGGGCGTGTTGATCAACTGGATGCGGCCCAGGCCCAGCATCGCGATCAGGGATGGGATACCTTTGCCGCCCATCAGGAAAATCCAAGCATAGCTGCGGATCAGGATCGAGGTCCAGAATGGGACGATAACCAAGATCAGCAGCAAGGTCCGCCAACGCGGGTTGGCCCGAATGGCAAGGAAATAGGCCAGCGGATAGGCGATCAGCAGGCACATCAAGGTGCCGCTTGGCGCCAAAGCCAGCGTATTCTTGAACGCCGTCCAACGAGCCCCGAGATTGAGGTAATTGTCGAAAGAAAAAGCGGGGACATAGCCACCGGCCGGCCCCCGCTCTCCAAAGCTGAATACCAGAACAACCACGAGCGGCAGCACAAGCATGGCAAAGAACCATGCACCCGCAGGCAGAAGGAACAGTGCTGTCCGGTATCGTGGTTGCATCGTTCTAGGCCGACTTGAAGCGCGCCATCAACTCGGCGCGGTCAGGGTTGGTCAGGGTCTGGGCGGCACCGAATTCGAGATTGTTCAGCAGGTCTTGCGCCGGATACAGGATCGGGTCAGCCAGACGTTCCGGTGTCAGCATCGCATTGACCCGGGCATCTGCGACCGGCTGGCCGTGGAACAGCGTCTCTTTCATGTTGATCGCCGGATCGAGCAGATAGTTGATCAACGCATAGGCCGCATCGCGGTGCGGTGCGCCGACCGGAACGGCGTAGAAATCGCTCCAAATCTCGCCACCTTCCTTGCCCAAGGTATACTGAATCTCCGGCATATCGCGGTTCATTTGTTTGCCGTCGCCCGTCCAGCACATCGTAAGCCAAGCATCGCCGTTGCGCATTGAGGGCTGGTAATCCGAAGTGATGGCGAACAGATGTGGCTTCACATCAATCAGCAATTTTTCGGCGTCGGCCAGTTCCTTGGGATCGATCGAGTTGAACGAATAGCCGAAGTATTTCAGCGCATTACCGATCGTAGTCAGCTGATAATCATGGACCATGCTACGGCCCGAGAATTCGGCGCGGGATATGTCCCAGAACTCTTTCCAGCTGCCCAACGCTGTGCCGTTGTTGTTGGACGTGTTGGTCGCCATTCCGGTCGTGCCCCAATCCTTGGACACGGCATAGATCTTGCCATCTACGGTGCCCGGACCAGCAAAGCGCGGGTCGAACGAAGCCGGGTCGTAGTTGGGGATCATCGACATGTCCAAGGGCTCAATCAGGCCAAGCTCGACATAGGTGGTGATCGTGTAGTTTGTCGGCACAAAGACATCCCAACCCGTGCCGCCTGCCTGCAATTTGGCAAGCATTTCCTCGTTGGAGCCGAAAACGTTCAGATCCACCGCAGCGCCCGTCGCGGCCTTGAAGCTGTCGAAATCCGCCGGATCGTGGTAGTTGGGCCAGCTGGCCAACACCACGCGGTCGCCGATGTTGGCTTGCGCCATCGCAGAGGACCGCAGCCCCGGCATCGCCCCGCCCAGCACGGACGTCGCAAGGCCAAGTCCTGTCACCCCCAGAAAGTGCCGGCGCGTGACCGACCCTTTCTTGTAGCGCATCAGTTCTGCCATGAACTTTTCACGAGAAATGTAGTCAATCCGGTCTGTCATGTTATTTCTCCCCGCTGGTTTGTTGTTCAGTTATTGCCCAGGACCAGTGCTGTGTGATCCTGCCAAGTCGCGTAGGCGTCGTCGCCCGGTTCGAACCTGCTTTCTTCATTTTCGCTGCGGCGCGGCACCAGAACCATGAGGTCACCGAGTCCCCGCGCCCTGACCAGATATTCGGTATGCTCACCCAGAAAGATGCGATTTAGAACCTGAACGGCCACGCTGCGACTGTCGTCGACCACCTGCGCCGCGCGCGACAGGGTGATCTGTTCCGGTCGAAGGCAAAGCGTTGCAGATTGCCCGGGCGACATCGGCAACGCAGCATTTCCGGCAAGCGACTGCCCGTTGCATGTCACCACGGTCATTCCCGCCTCAGCGCCGACAACCATCCCCTCGAAAAAGTTTGATTTCCCCACAAAGTCCGCAACATAACGGCTGGTGGGGTGATCATACAGATCACGCGGACTGCCAACTTGAACGATGCGACCACTTTGCATGATGCAAATGCGGTCTGACATCGAAAGCGCCTCTTCCTGATCATGGGTGACCAGAACGAATGTGATGCCCAATTGCCGTTGCAGAGACTGCAATTCGATCTGCATGTCGCGGCGCAGCTTCTTGTCCAATGCGGCCATCGGTTCATCGAGCAGCAACAGTTTCGGCTCGTTGATGATCGCCCGCGCCAAGGCCACGCGCTGTTGCTGCCCCCCCGACATCTCCCAGATCCGGCGTGGCCCAAATCCCGGCATTCGGACGGTTTCCAGCGCCCGGTCCACTGATTTCGCAATCTGCGCCGCGGCCATACGCGGACGTTGCTGGCGCAGGCCATAGCTGATGTTTTCTGCGACGGTCAGATGAGGGAACAACGCATAGTGCTGAAACACCATGTTGACCGGGCGCCGATAAGGCGGCAGGTCGTTCACCACCTTGCCATCCAGCAACACATCTCCCGATGTCGGCGTTTCAAACCCCGCGAGCATACGCAGCGCAGTCGTCTTGCCGCAGCCTGACGGGCCCAGAAACGACAGGAACTCTCCTCGTGCGATTTTGAGGTCCAAATTGTCTGCCGCAATCACCTCCCCATAGTGCTTGGAGGCACGCCGAAGCTCGGCAATAGCGGAATCCTGGCTGGACTGGTCTGAGGTCATTCGGCGCCACATATCCTAGTATTTGTACTAAACCATAGAAATGGCGGTGTTCGATGTATATACCACAAAAAGCATATTCTTGGTGAGGTTTGCCGTTAGATGAATAGAGCCGAGCAGATGCAGGCGACGGGCGCGGTCATCACGGCCATCGCGACGCCAGAATTCCCAGCAACACTTGCAAGCCTCTTGCGTGGTGTCGCGCCGTACAATTACTCAGTGTTCTTCGGCTATCGCGGAACCGCCCGACCGATGAGTCTGCATGATGATTTCCCTAGCGAAAAACGCAAGGTTTTCGTGTCTGACTACCAAGAGGGGCCGTATCTTCTGGACCCGTTCTTTCTGGCTGCCACCCAACCAATTGCAGCCGGGCTCTACCGTTTGCGCGATTTGGCGCCTGATCGCTTCTATCAGGGGGAGTATTTCCGCAATTATTATGTTCAGACGGGCCTTGCGGAAGAAATAGGCTTCTTTGTCGATCTGCCCGACAATGCAACCGTTGTGGTGTCCATGATGCGGGCCGAGAAGCCGTTCACGGCCCGTGAGTTTCGCGACCTTGCCGAGATGTGTCCCATCGTTGAGGCGAGTCTTCGCCGGCATTGGGCGGGTCTGGCTGAACGAATCGATGCCGACCGCGCGGACTTGATCGATCATCCGCCGCCGACACAGATCGAGCATTCGTTTCAAACCTTTGGCATCGGCATCCTGACTCAACGGGAACGCCAGATCGTCGAATACACATTGAAGGGCCATTCGGCTGCGGCTGTGGGACTAATCTTATCGATCTCACCAGGAACAGTGCGCATCCATCGGCGCAACATCTATGCCAAATTGCGGATCAGCTCTCAGGGTGAGTTGTTTTCGAAATTCATCGGGACGATTGGGCGCGACTAGGCACCGATACCAGAAGTATGCCGATTGCCGCCTTGTTCGAGGCACCTACAAACGGGCGGCGGCAATCAGGAATTGCTGATTGTGCTACCCCGTTTCGCCACACTCACCGGCAAGAGAATCTCCTCTAACGCCTCACCGTCAATGGATGCGCGCGCGAGCATGGTTGCCGCAAGTTCGCCCAGCTTTTCGCTTTGCTGTGTGACCGTGGTCAGGCCGGGATTGAACAATCGGGCAAAGACGATATCGTCAAAGCCTGTCAGGACCATATCCTTGGGAACGGAAATCCCATGCTGCACCAGCGCATTCATAAGGTGCAACGCATGCAAATCGTCGTAACAGATCAGCGCCTCTGGCCGTTCTTTAGCGATCAGTCCGCTGATGCGCCGCAAACCTTCTGCTTCGTAAGTTCCGGTATATTCGCGGATGCGCGGTTCAAGGTTGGCTTCCTCCAGCGAGGTCAAAAGCGCCGACCGTCGTATCCTGTTGGAGGCGATGTCGGGTCCGTTGACATAGGAAAAGCGGCTGATACCCAAGCCGAGCAAATGTTGAACAAGAGCCCGAATTCCCGCAACATAGTCTGACGTCAGCAGGCCAAACGGCAGCGGCCCTGATCCCGTCCGCTCAAACTCCAGCTCTGGCAGGATGAAGACTGTGTCGGCGGGGGCCATTGAGGCGGCGGTCTCATACGGATCAACCGTTGCACCGCAGATCGCTATCCCGAGCGCGGAATGTTCGATCAGCGTGCGAAGCGCCCGCTCGCGCCGCGACTTTTCCCGCGCGCCTTCTTGGACAATCACGGTAAAGCCATGCCCTTCCGCCGCCCGCACGAACCCAGCCACGATCTGGCCATGCACCGGATCCGTCACATCGGGAACCAGCAGACCAAGGGTCTGGCTGGCTTTGCGGGCCAGATTGCGGGCCGCGATATTTGGGACATAGCCCAGTTCGCGCGCGGCATGGCGTACACGCTCAATCGTGGCAGGGCTGATATCAGGACTGCCTCGCAACGCCCGCGATACAGTCGCTTCGGACACCGAAACCAGACTGGCGATGTCTGCCATGGTCGCGCGGGGGCGGTTGCGAGGGGTGGTCATGGGGATGTGCGCTTTACTTCAAAGGGGGCTGGATCGGCCGGTCAATCCAACAGAAAACAGGCAAAGCGCAAGCGCTTGCAAGAACTTGCATAGCAGATTGCGCAGAAATATCTAGGAAATTTGTTTATATTTGTTGACGTATAACGGAAAAGATACTGATCTGTCTGGCAGAACGCGCCAGATATTCAGATTTAACGTAAGCGATTGCGGAGGACAGAATGATCGACCCGTCTCCCAGACCGCGCCCGATGCGGGTGGCAGGCACCTGGGGCTATCTGTCCAGCACGGTGGTTCAGGCGGGGAGCTCGGTTTCGGTGCACGTCAGCGCTGAGGCCGATCATGAAATCTCTTTGATCCGGCTGGGTACGCAGGCCCTGCTCGATCCGGCGCAATCGCTGTCGGCAGATCGTGCCGAGGCGACCGAGCTTGCGTCCTGGCATCGCCCGGCCAGCCCGCATCACATCACACCAGGCTCTTGCATCGTGGTCGGTGGTGCGCCCCTGCCGGGCGGCGAGATGGCTCTTGGGTGTTGGGTTCGGCTCTGGGCGTTGCCAGAGCTGAGTTTGATCCAGTTTGGCCTGTCCACCGTGATCGCCGATATCAACTATCCGGACCGGGCGCGCGTTGGGCTGATGATCGACCATCTGGGTCAGATCTGCGTCTATTGCGGTGACAACGGCTCCTTCCGCCACGCACATTTGCGCCGGACGCAGCCGGTGATGGGCAGCAAGCTCGGCCAGTGGGTTTTCATCGCAGCGGTGATCACAGCGACGGAGGTGCTGGTTTATCTGGACGGCGAGTTGTTCGAACGGTTTGCAGGGGCGTCGCTACCTGACCCGACACCCGAGTGCTCCCTGACGCTCGGGGCCCAGTTGGAGCACGGTCTATTGGCCAGCCTGCTGGACGGGGACATCGCGCGGCCCTTTGTGTCAGCGGCGCTGTCGCCTGCCGATGTGGCGGCGGTTTATGTCGACTGTGGGCGCTCTGCGGTTGCAGAGCTTGTCCCCGTACCCATCCATGCCGCTTGGCCGCTGGTTGAGGAAACCGGCGACAGGATTGCCGATGAAAGTGGCAACCACCGTCACGGCCACATCGTGAACCACGCCACTTGGATGATCGGCGGGCCTGCCTTCAAGCCCGAAAACCGCCGACCGGGGGGATATATGCCCGGCCACGACCCCGATCGCGGCCACGGGTTGCGGCTGTCTTCGGATGATCTGGTCGATGCTGGCTGGCCTGCAACCGTGACGCTCGCGATCCCCGACGATTTCAAAAGCGGGATCTACGGCGTACGAATCCGGCTGGTGGGCCAATCGCTGGATGATAGCTTGACCCTCCCCCTCGTGGTGTCGCGCCGCCGCCCGGGCCGCGAGGGTGTGCTGGCGGTTCTGGCGGCGACCAACACTTGGCACGCCTATGGGCGCAGGCCCTGCACAGATGCCGTTCAGTGGGGACTATCTTCGTCGCTCTACGGCTGTCATCGCAATGGTCGCCCGTATTTCTATCTTGGCAAGCACCTGCCGATCCCCTTTGCCGACCCGTTCCGTTATGAATCGCACCGCTCAGAAGCCACCCGCAGCACGCATCTAGTCCGGACCGAACGCCAGTTCACGGCCTGGCTTTCGCAAGAGGGTTACGAGTACGAGGTGATATCGGACGATGATCTCGACGCCGACCCGGCGCTTCTGACTCATTTCGCAGCCCTAGCGATTGTCGGCCACAGCGAATACTGGTCCCAGCGCGCCAAGGATGGGGTGGAAGCCTATCTGGCCGGTGGCGGCAAAGTCGTCTCGCTGTCGGGGGACACGATGTCGGCGCGCGTCTCTTGTGACGGCGATGTCATCGAATGCCGAAAAACCGTGGACAGCGACGATCAGCGATGGCTGACCCCGGCCAACTGGGGCGAAAGCTGGCACAGTCAGGATGGCAATCCCGGCGGTTCCTACCGCAGGTTTGGGCAGGCCCCATACGAATTGCTCGGTCTGTCGTTCAAAGGCATGATTGACGACGGAACCCCGACATCCTTTGCCAGCTATACCGTGCTGAAGCCTGACCATTTCCTGATGGTTGACCCCTATCCCGTGGTGGGCGATGCCGAGGGTCGCATTGGCACCTACAGCCTGAACGGGCGCAGTGGAGCCAGTGGATATGAGTTCGATGCCGTTCCCACCCGAACCCGTACCGGCGAGATCCCGGCTGGCCTGACGGTGCTGGCGAGTGCACTTGGTCAGCGGAACATCGAGTGGCTGGGCGACCCGGATCATGGTGCGGACCTGATCCATTGGCTCCGACCCGCTGGGGGCGAGGTGGTGAATTTTGGTTCTATCGCGTCCGGTGGCGCTTTGCCGGTGGATGCCGGGATGGCCAATCTTGTCCGAAATGTCCTCAGCCATTTTGCTATCGCAAAGGAACAGACCCAGTGACATCTGCCGGCCCCCCCATTCACTCGACAACTGGCGCAGAGGTCCGCATCGACGGATTGCGTAAATCCTATGGCGCAGTCAAAGCGGTTGACGGCGTCACTCTGACCGTCGCTGCGGGCGAGTTCGTGGCACTTTTGGGCCCCAGCGGCAGCGGCAAGACGACGATCTTGAACACCATCGCCGGGTTTGAGACGCCCGACGCTGGTATAGTCGAAATCGCTGGCCGGGACGTGACCTCTCTGTCACCCAGTCGGCGGGAAATTGGCATGGTGTTTCAGCGCTACGCCCTGTTTCCGCACATGACCGTGGCTGAAAACATCGCCTTTCCGTTGAAGATGCGCCGCCTTCCGAGGGCCGAGGTTGCCGGAAAAGTCGCCGATGCCTTGGGTCTGGTCCGCCTGCAAGGGTATGGCGACCGCCGCATCGGGCAACTGTCTGGCGGGCAGCAACAGCGCGTCGCGTTGGCCCGCGCACTGGTCTATCGCCCGCCGCTCTTGCTGATGGATGAGCCGTTGGGTGCGCTCGACAAGAACCTGCGTGAGGAAATGCAGGTTGAAATTAAACGCATTCAGCAGGAACTGGGCACCACCGTTATCTTTGTTACCCATGATCAGGCCGAGGCACTGGGCATGGCCGACAGGGTGGCCGTGCTCGACTCCGGCAAACTGCTGCAATATGCCAAACCCTATGAGGTTTATCATCGGCCGGTGGATGCCTTTGTGGCGAGCTTTCTGGGAGAAACCAATTTCATCGATGGCATCTTGCGGCGCGACGCCACCGGCGGGACGTTCACCGCCACAGGGACAGATCTGGCACTGGAAATCGCAGATGACCAGATCGGGCCATCCTGTCAGGACGGCATGGCCGCGCGTCTGGCCATCCGCCCAGAGTCGCTTAGCCGCGCGGACGCCGTACCGGCCCTTTCCGGCGTGGTGCAGGACACCACCTTTGTCGGCAACATCCTGCGGTGCCGTGTGCTTCTTTCCGAGGGGCTGGTCTTTGTGGCCTCTTTCCCCGGCGACGACCAAGACCCGCCAGAGGTAGGCCAGACCGTCGGCCTGAAAATCGCCACGGGCCGCGTCAGGGTGTTTCCGAAATGACAGCGCAAAAGCCCCTCGCCCGCTATCTGTTCGACGTTTCCACCGACCGCTACAGCCGGGCCGCGACCCTGATGTTGCTGACGCCGCTGGTGGTTTTGCTGCTTGTCGGGTTCCTCTATCCGATCCTGTCGTTTCTCTCGCTCAGCTTTCTCGACCCTGAGCCGACCCTCGCGCATTATCAGGATCTGACCGCCCGCAGCTTTTTCACTGCCATCATGCTGCGGACCTTTCGCACCGGTTTGGTCGTGACGGTCGGCGCACTGATCCTAGCCTATCCGCTGGCTTATCTGCTGGCCTCACTCAAAGGCATCACGGCATCTTTGATTGCCGCGATCATCATTCTGCCGATGTGGATTTCCATTCTGGTCCGCACCTATGTCTGGACGCTGTTTCTGGGTCGCCATGGCCTGATCAACGATACATTGACCGGGCTTGGCGTGATCTCTCAACCGATGCAGTTGATGAACACCGAGCCTGCAGTCTGGCTGGCGATGATCCAAATACAACTGCCGATGATGATCTTGCCGATCTATTCCTCGCTGCGCGCCATTCCACCCGACCTACCCCGCGCCGCCGAGGTGCTGGGCGCGTCCAAGCTGTCTGTGTTCCGCCACATCATCCTGCCACTAAGCCTGCCGGGCGTCGCAGCGGGCTGTGTGCTGGTGTTCATCATGTCGCTGGGATTTTTCATCACGCCCATGCTGATCGGCGGTCCGCGCAGCATGATGATCGCCAGCTTGATAACCGAACAAGCGACCAAGTTCCTCGACTGGCCGCTCGCGGCTGCACTGGCCACGGTGTTGATGGTGGTAACACTGACCATTGTTGTGGTGTTCAACAAAGTCCTGCGGCTTGACCGCGTCATGGGGGAAAGCTGATGGCACGGCTCCCCGCCACACGCCGGCCTTCGCTTGGGCGCGTCCTGCTCTGGTCGGTCTGCATCCTGGTTTTGTTGTTCATGGCGATCCCGACTTTGATCGTGGTCCCAGTCTCGCTGAACACCAGCCAATTCCTGCAATTCCCGCCCGAGGCGCTGACCCTGCAATGGTATCGTGAGTACCTGACTGATCCGAAATGGATCGCCGCGACTTGGCTCAGCTTTCGCATCGGGGTCATGGTGACGATCCTGACGACTGTGGTTGGCACGATGGCCGCCTTGGGCATGGTGCGCGGATTGAAGGGTGGCAATGTCTGGCTGAACACCTTGGTCACGGCCCCGCTGATCGTGCCGACGATTGTCTATGCCATTGCCATCCTGATCTTCTTTTCCAAAATCGGCATGTCCGGCTCTTACTGGGGCTTTGTCATCGCTCATTCTGCTCTGGCTGTGCCCTATGTCGTACTGATCGCATCGGCGGCGCTGTACCGCTTCGATCCCGCAACGGAACTGGCGGCGCAAAGCCTTGGCGCATCGCATTTTCAGGCGGTGTGGTATGTCACATTGCCCGCCATTCGCCCGGCGCTGATGGCCGGGGCGGTCTTCGCTTTTCTCACGTCTTTTGATGAGGCGGTTGTGTCGTTCTTCCTCGCGAACCTGACCGACGTGACCTTGCCACGCAAGATGTTCGAAAACCTGCAATTCTTCATCTCTCCGGTGCTGGCCGCCGTGGCGACGCTGCTAACCATTCTGACCATTTTGCTCGTCAGCATCGCCTACTGGCTGCGCGGAAAATGAAGCCTGTGTCCAAAGCGGACGCCGTTACGACGTCAGAGGGCCAACGAAGCCACTGATGAATGATCCAGAAGAAACTGCCACGGCCAGAGCGTCCCGCAACGGCCATCAAAATATGGAGGTTGAAATGGAAAGACATGAATTGGACAAAAAGGGCATCCTGCGCCGCCGGTTGCTGTTAAGTGCGGCTTTCGCCCTCGGCCCGATGATGGCCGGTCTGCCAGCTGCCGCCTTTACGGTCAGCGAACAGGCCAAGGCCGAAGGTCAGGTTGTCATCGCCACCGCCGGGGGGTTCTTGCAGGATGCGCTTGCCAAACACCTCTACGATGCGTTCACCGCGGCGACGGGCATCAAGGTTATTCCAGTGACCATCAACCCGGATGAACAATGGGCCAAGGTCAAGGCGACGACCGAGGCGGGCAACGTCGAATGGGATATCGTCAACATCGGCCCTGACAGTCTGGTGCTGCAACAAGAATATCTCGCTGACCTCGGCGCCAACTGCGAGGCGACACCGGACCTTCAGGCCAATGGCGCGCCGGGCGTTTGCCAGCAATTCGGCTTTCTCTACATTCTGGGCGGCTACATCCTTGGGGTGAACACCGATGTCTTCCCGGATGGTGGGCCCAAGAACGTGGCGGAATTCTTTGACGTTGCGAAATACCCCGGTCCAAGGTCGCTGTCGTCCGGTGAGCCGGTCTATAACATGATGCTCGCCCTGACAGCCGATGGCGTCGCGCAAGAGGACTTGTGGCCGCTCGACATCAAACGGGCCTTGGCCAAACTTGACACCATCAAGCCGTCCCTGACGACGTGGTGGGAATCCAGCGATCAGGCCATGCAGAACTGGCGCAACCGAGAGGTGGTAATGTCCACCTTCTGGGCTGGCAGGATCCCGCAACTGCGTGAAGCGGGTGAGCCGATAGTTCCGGTCTGGGCTGGCTTTCCCCGCGACATTTCGGGCTTTGGCATCCTGAAAGACGCGCCACATGGCGCGGCGGCCAAGGCGTTCGTCGATTTCTTCTTCTCGCAGGAAAGCGCGCAGGCGGTTTTCGATTTTGCCGAAGAAATCAACTATGACCCGCCAAGCACGCTCGCCCTTGCCATACCCTCAGCCACCAAACCGGAAAACCGCGCAACCTTCCCGTCGAACTGGAACGCCATGGTCTCAATGGATGTGACGGTTCTGAAAGAACAGCGCCACGACATCGAAGTGGCTTGGCAAGAATGGATCACCCAATAACCTGAAATGTATGGCCCTGCCTGCATCAGGCGGGGCCGTCATCCCACCCATGGCGCACCTCAACGACGACAGGTCGTTTCGGGGGCAGGTAAGTTTTGGAGAAAAAGATGTACAAGGTTGGTGAAGAAGAGATCGAGGCAATCGCCCGTGTCATCCGTTCAGGAAAATTGTTCCGCTACTGGGACGGCAGTGAATGCGCGCGTTTTGAATCGCGCTACGCACAGGTATTGGGCGTCGCGCATTTTGACCTGTCAGCGAGTGGAACTCTGGGGTTGATGGCCGGTCTGATCGGGCTTGAAATCGGCCCGGGGGATGAGGTTCTGGTGCCCGCGCACACCTATATGGCCACCGCCACGGCAGTCCTGTCTGTCGGGGCCATCCCCGTGCTGGTAGAGGTTGACGAAACCCTGACCATTGATCCGGATGCCTTGGAGAACGCCATTGGCCAGGCCACAAAGGCGGTGATCCCGGTCCACATGTGGGGGGCGGCCTGCGCCATGGACCGGATCATGGACATTGCCCAGCGCCACGGCCTGCTGGTCCTTGAAGATGCTTGTCAGGGTGTCGGCGGTGGATATGAGGGCCGAATGCTCGGCTCAATCGGCGATGCCGGGGCCTTCAGCTTCAATTACTTCAAGAACATGACTTGCGGTGAGGGCGGCGGGATCGCCACCAAATCCGCCAAAGTCGCCGAGCGAGCCCGCTGCGCCATCGACCCCTGCCATTTCTACTGGCAGGGAACAGCGTCGGACCTGCGGCCCTTTGCCGGGGCCGGGGCGCGGGCGTCGGAACTGATGGGGGCGATGCTGAACGTGCAGTTGGACCGGATCGACGGGATCATCTCAACAATGCGGGACAATCGTCGCAATATTCTGGAGGCAACCAAGGGTATCGGAAATCAGGGCTTGCGGCCCTCGCCAATGAACAGCCCTGACTTCGACTGTGGCGCACATTTGATGTACACCCTGCCAGACAAAGACGGGGCCGACTTCTTTGCAGCCTCAATCGGGGGGGTCGTGGCGGGCAAGACCGGGCGTCACACTTTCACCAACTGGGACCAAATTCTGCTGCAGGAAGGCGCACATCAGGCCTCGGTCAATCCCTACAAGATGCCGGAAAACGCCAAGACCCGGCGCGACATCCCCAAGGGCTTTGGTCAACGCTCGCTCGATATCCTGAACCGGACAGTCATGATCCCAATGAACCCGGATCATTCCGACGCGGATCTCGACGCCATCATCCACAACATCCGTAGCGTTTCTGCGGGCACGGACATGGCGAAAGCTGGCGGTGAGCTGCGGACCGTTGCCACGCCAGACCTGCAAAAATTTGACGCCACGACCGAGCATTGAAGGGCCAGAAAAGCCCCCTGTCAGGTTGGCTGACCGGAGCACCTCTGGTATCATGGCCCGGCAGCGACGGGCCGTGTTGCATGCTCCCAAATCAACCTGCCCGAGATGAGCGGGTTGGCGGTGCGCTTGTCGGCCGCTATCCTTTGCTTTGGACCGCGCCCGCATTCCATGCAGAAAGTATAGCCGTGATCGAACCTATCAATTTCGCCGACCTTGAGCTGGGCTTTGACATCCCTGCCATTCCCGGCATGGACGAGGGCGATATCCAGACCCCCTGTCTTTTGCTGGATCTTGATGCCCTTGAACGCAACATCAAGAAGATGGGCGATTATGCCAAACGGCATGGAATGAAATCTCCGCCCACATGGCAAACTGCATAAATCCGTCGACGTGGCCAAACTGCAAATGGGGCTTGGCGGCGCGGTGGGTCTGTGCTGCCAAAAAGTGTCGGAAGCCGAGGTTTTCGTCCGTGGCGGCATCCACGATATCCTCGTCTCCAATCAAATCCGCGATCCCCTGAAAATTGACCGGCTGGCCCGCTTGCCCAAATTGGGCGCGCGGATTCTGGTCTGTGTCGATGATATCGACAATGTGGCCGACCTGTCCGCCGCCGCCAGCCGACACGGCACCTTGATCGAGTGTCTGGTTGAAATCGACTGTGGCAGCGGGCGCTGCGGCGTGACGACACCACAGGCCGCGGTCCTGATTTCCAAGGCCATAGCCACCGCCCCCAGCCTGAAATTCTCGGGAATTCAAGCCTACCAAGGTGCCATGCAGCATCTTGAAAGCTATGCCGCCCGTAAGGAAAAACTGGATAGTGCCATCGTGCAGGTGAAACTGATCGTCGAAAGACTGACAGCAGAGGGGCTTGCCCCTGACCTGGTCTCTGGCGGCGGCACCGGGTCGTATTACTTTGAATCGGCCTCCGGCATCTTCAATGAATTGCAATGTGGGTCTTACGCCTTCATGGACGCGGACTATGGCCGGATTCTGGACAAGACGGGCAACCGCATTGATCAGGGGGAATGGGAAAACGCGCTCTTCATCCTGACCCAGGTGATGAGCCACGCCAACCCTGCCCATGCCGTCGTCGACGCGGGGCTAAAGGTGCAGTCGGTGGACAGTGGCCTACCGGTGATCTACGGCCGCCAAGACATCAAATACATCAAGTGTTCCGATGAACATGGCGTCATTTCCGACCCGTCCGGGGCATTGAAAATCGGTCAAAAGCTGCGCCTAGTTCCCGGCCACTGCGACCCCACCGCCAATCTCCACGATTGGTATGTCGGTGTACGCAACGGTAAAGTCGAGACCGTGTGGCCAGTCTCAGCGCGCGGAAAAGCGTTCTGAACCCGCCAATCCGGCAGGCGTTTCGCCGCGAATGCTTCAGCAGGGCCATCCGCTCGCGAGTGAGATCAGGCTGCTATCGTGGGAGTTATGGACCTGCCAGATGTTGGGCCTTTCGATTCAGCGAGGCACCTTAGCCGACCAGTTGTCCGAAACGGCACTTGCAGCGCTACAGATATACCTTCGCTCGGCTTATGTAGAGGAAGACGGAGCGGGCGTTCGCTTCTCATCTTTTTGTTCCAGATATCCTGTGGCTAACTGATTTGATGATGCGATTACTGGCGCACTTCTCAATCTTCATTTTGCTGACCGCGCTTTCGCAGGTCGGCGGGTTGGCTTGGTTGTCAGCTCTACTCTTTAGACGTCGAGCGCTTGTCTTTGTCACCACCTACATTGCGTTATCAGTGTCTGCCCTATGGTTTGCCCCAATGCTCGGACGTGAACCATTGCCATGCCTGTCCGGCGGTACGCTTCAAATGCAATCAAAACTGTATTGCGCATTGAACAGGCAATACGTGGTTCCTGAACTTATGGAGGTCCTTAAAGACTATGCCGCCAAGATGGAAAGTACCTTCCCCGGCACGAAGACCCTCGTTCTAGACGCAAATTTCCCATTTGTTTCAGGCTTTCCTATGTTTCCGCATCTATCGCACGACGACGGGCGCAAAGTGGACTTGGCTTACTACTATGAAAGAGATCACGGATACTTACCCGGCGTCACGCGGTCACCGATTGGGTACTTTGCGTTTGAAGAGGGGCCGACTGAATGTCCTGATAACGCCATCACGCTGAGGTGGGACTTGGCTTGGCTACAGAAGCTGTGGCCTGACTACCAACTGGAACAGACGCGGATGAGGGCCGCTCTTCAATGGCTTAGCGAGGACGACCGTGTCGGGAAGGTCTTTATCGAACCGCATCTAAAGCTGGGCCTCGGAGTAGAAGGCGAGAAAATCAGGTTTCAGGGGTGTCGTGCGGCGCGCCATGATGATCACATCCACATCCAGCTTTGACATCTGACCCACTCCCATTGGGGTTCGAAACAGCCGTTGCACCATGTGGGTTGCCGGTCTGGGTTCAGCCGCCCTGCATATAGGGCAGCAGGACCACTTCGCTATCGGGTTTGATCGGCGCGAACCACGCCTCTTTGTAGACCAGCCCGTCGATTGCCACTGACACGCCACGGTCGATCTGGGGTTTCATGCCGGGGTACTGCTCGACCAGACGGTCGAGCAGTTCTTTGAATGTCGCTGCCTCTACCTCGACCTGCGCCCGGCCTTCGGCATGGGCGCGGATTGAGCCGAAGAGGGTGACGGCGACCATCTGTCAGCCCTCTGACAGGGCTTTCAGGATGCGCGGCGGCGACATTGGCAGGCTGTGCATCCGCTTGCCGATGGCATGGGACACCGCGTTGGACAGGGCTGCCAGTGGCGGCACGATCGGGGTTTCGCCAACACCGCGCACACCATAGGGGTGGCCGGGGTTGGGGATTTCCAGAATTACCGTGTCGATCTTGGGCAGGTCCGAGGCGACGGGAATCCGGTAGTCGAGGAAGTCTGCGTTCTGCAAACGGCCATCGGCACCGTAGATATATTCCTCGTTCAATGCCCAGCCGATGCCCTGGACGGCACCGCCCTGCATCTGGCCTTCGACATAGTCGGGGTGGACCGCTTTGCCCGCGTCCTGGAACACCGTATAGCGCAGGACGGTGGTGTGGCCGGTCTCTGGGTCAACCTCCAGATCGCAGAGGTGGACGCCGAAGCTGACCCCTGCCCCATCGGCGGTGAACTCGTGATGCCCTGCCAGCGGCCCGCCGGTCTGGTGCGAGGAGGCTGCAATTTCGGCCAGCGACATCGGCGGGAATTTCCCGGCGTTGTCGCCTGCGGGCACGGCGGCGCCGTCTTTCCACTCTACCGCGTCGTCGTCGATGCCCCACATCCTGTGCGGCGCGGTGGCACATCTTCTTGATGACATCGCGGGCGGCGTGGATGGTGGCGAGGCCGACGGCAAAGGTCACGCGGCTGCCATCGGTGATGTCATTGTGGCCGAGCGAAGCCGTGTCGGCGATGATGGTGCGAACTTGGGCGTATTCGATCCCCAACTCCTCTGCCGCCATCAGCGAGATCGAGGCGCGCGAGCCGCCGATATCGGGGTTGCCTTCAGCGACCGAAACGGTGCCATCGGTGTTGACCGTCAGCGAAACCGAGGTGTTGCCGCCGAAGTTGAACCAGAAGCCGCAGGACAGGCCGCGACCCTGGTTCTTACCAAGCGGAGCCTTGTAGTGCGGGTGGTTCTTGGCCGCCTCCAGCGTTGCCACAAGGCCGATGTCGTCAAAGGTCGGGCCATAGGACGACAGGGTGCCCTTCTTGGCGGCGTTCTTCAGGCGCACGTCGAGCGGGTCGAGGTTCAAGCTGCTGGCACAACTCGTCCATCACCGATTCCACCGCGTAGATCGCCTGCGGCGCGCCGGGGGCGCGGTAGGCGGCCTCTTTCGGGCGGTTGGTCAGCACGTTCCAGCCGAGGGTGCGGACGGCGTGCAGGTCATAGGCGGCAAAGGCGGCCGATGCGCCCATTTCGACGGTCGCCGGTCGGGAAGGCCCCGCCGGAATAGCGCAGGATGCGCCTCGCCTGCGGTGATGCGGCCGTCTTTGGTCATGCCGATCTTGACATCCATCGAGGTGGAGACGGTCGGGCCGGTGGCCTTGAACACCTCATCCCGGGTCATCACGATCTTCACCGGACGGCCGGATTTGCGCGACAGGGCGAGGGCGACGGGTTCGATGAACACCGCGGTCTTGCCGCCAAAGCCGCCGCCGATTTCAGAGGCGGTCACGCTGATCTGGCTTGCCTCCATCCCCGACAGGGCCGCGCAGACCGAGCGGACGTTGTAGTGCCCTTGGGTGCAGCACCACACATCGGCCTTGCCATCAGAGGTGGTCGAGACGAGGCAGGCGTGCGGTTCGATATAGCCCTGGTGGGTGGCGGCGGTGGTGAAGCTGCGCTCGAGCACCAGATCGGCCTTGGCGAAGCCGGCATCGAGGTCGCCATGGCCGAACTCGCACTGGTTGGTGACGTTGGCCGACATGCCGGCGGGCACGGTTTCAAGGCTGCGACCGGCTTGCACGATGGGCGCGTCGGGCTTCATCGCGGCGTCCACGTCGGTGACATGGGGCAGTTGCTTTGTAGATGACCTTGATCGCTTCAGCGCGGCTTTGGCGGTGGCGGCATCGATCGCGGCGACGGCGGCGACGGCATGGCCGTCATAAAGCACCTTGCCGACGGCCAGGACGTTTTCCTGAATGTCGCGCATGAAGTCGTTGTCTTGCGCGACCAGATCGCTGCCGGTGACGACGGCCTTGACGCCGGGCATCGCCTCGGCGGCCGAGGTGTCGATCGACACGATCTCGGCATGGGCATGGGGGCTGCGCAGGATGCGGCCGGTCAGCATGCCGGGGGCGGTCATGTCGGCGCCGTACATGGCGCGGCCAGTGACCTTGTCCACCCCATCGGGGCGGGCCGGGCGGGTGCCGACCTGTTTGAAAACGCGGGCTTTGGTTCCGGTATCCATCATGCGGTCCTCATCTTTGCGGCGGCGTCCTGAACGGCGGCGATGATCTTGTCATAGCCGGTGCAGCGGCAAAGGTTGCCGGCAAGCCAGTAACGCAGCTCGGTGTCGGTCGGGTTGGGGTTGTGGTCCAGCAGGTTCTTGGCGGCGACCAGAATGCCCGGCGTGCAGACGCCGCATTGCAGGGCGGCGTGGTCGATGAAGGCCTGTTGCAGCGGGTGCAGCTCGTCCCTCGGTTGCCATGCCTTCGATCGTGGTGATCGTCGGCGCCTTCAGCCTCGGCCCCGAGGACCAGGCAGGAACAGACCATGCGGCCATTCAGCGTGACGGTGCAGGCACCGCAATCGCCGGTGCCGCAGCCCTCTTTCGCGCCGGTCAGGCCGAGACGGTTGCGCAGCACATCCAGCAGCGGTTCATCGGGCGCGCAGACGAATTCGACGGCATCGCCATTGACGGTGGTTGCTACGTGGATCGATTTCATTTCTGACCTCCGGCGCGTTGGTACGCAATAACAGCGGCGCGGCGGGCGAGGACGCCAACCACATTGGTGCGGAACTCGACGGTGCCGCGTTTGTCGTCGATGGGTTTGGCAGGCGGCTGAGGCGGCCTTTTCCAGAGCGGCCAGTGCTGCCTCATCCAGTTTGGTGCCGATGATGGCCTTGGCCGCAGCCTCGACCAGCAGGACCGTCGCCGCAACAGCGCCAAGCGCCACACGGGCGGCGGTGATGGTGCCAGCGGCGTCCAGCGTCAGGCTGACCCCGGCAGAGGCGACGGCGATGTCCATTTCGGTGCGCGGGATGAAGCGCAGGTAGGCGTCGGAGGAACGCGCCGGGCGGGCGGGCAGGAAGACCGAGGTGATGATCTCACCCTTGGTCAGGGTAATCTTGCCGGGGCCGGCGGGGATCTGTTCGACGGGCACGTCGCGGCTGCCGCTCGGCCCCTCGATGCGGACGGTGGCACCTGCAGCGACCAGACCCGGTACGGCATCGCCAGCCGGAGAGCCGTTGCACAGGTTGCCGACCATCGAGCAACGGCCCTGCACCTGTTTCGACCCGATCAGTTGCGCGCCTTCGGTCACACCGGGATACATGGCGCAGAGGGCGGCATGTTCGCCCAGTTCAATGCCCGACACAGCCGCCCCGATGCGGAAGCCGCCATTTTCGACAGTGATGTCGCGGATGCCCGGGATGGCCTTGATGTCAACGATCAACGCGGGCTCTATCATCCCGGCTTTGAGTTGCACCAGAACATCCGTGCCGCCCGCCAGAACCCGGGTTACCCCAGTTTCCGCCGCGAGCAGTTTTGCGGCCTCACCCGCCGTCTTTGGCTTTGCGTAAAGCATGGCCTCTCCTTCCCTGAACGTGGTTGCAGGCGGCGCATGACTACGGCCTGCCCTAAGTTTTGTGACCTGAACTTGAGGCAGGTTGCACCAAGGGTCTGTCGGGTGCAAGCGACCTTTGTCAGTCAAATCTGCGCGTTGACGCGAAGTTTCGCCAGTTGACCTAGCCCAACTGTCCCAGAATCTGTGTCAGTGCCACCGGGTCTTGGCCGACGAGGCGGTCTTGCACCTTGGCATGCTCGGCGCGCCACAGCGGAACGGCCTGTCGGATCAGATCGCCCCCGGCCTCAGTCAACGTGGCGCGGCGGGCACGGGCGTCGTTTTCATCGGGCTGCAAGGTCAAAAGTCCGCGCTTTTCCAACGTTTTGGCGGCGGCGGTCATGGTTGTAGCGTCCATCGCAAGGAATTCAGCCAATTCACCAAGCCGCGGCTTCCATGTGCCGCTAAGCGCCACCATAAGGGAGAACTGGCCATTGGTCAGTCCCAAGGGGGCAAACAGCCGGTCAAAACGCCGCGCCAAACGCCGCGCCGCACGCTGGCTGGCGAGGCACAGGCATTGGTCGCGAATCTCATGGATCGTGGCGATGGGCAGGCTTGTTTCAGTCATTTTATATTGATATCAAACCACCCCATTCATATCTATCAATAGGCACAGCGACCGATGGTCGCAAGGTGGGATATGGCGGATGCGCCCAATCGTTCGGTGGCCGTGGCAGCCGGGTGTCTGATGGGCGGTGACCGGGGTCAATTCCAGCCACCTTTGTATTGGCGGACCTGAAGCCCGGCGCTATTTGGCCGCCGTTTTGGCGAGAATGGCGGCGATATCCTCGGCGATGGGCATGGGCCGGAATGGGCTGACATTCGCCCCGCCGGTATTGCCGGACGGGACCAGCCCAAAGGCTGTCTTCGTGGCGGCCCCGACAATCCGGACAAGCTGCCCCGCAAACTCTTTCACGTCGCGCTGTTGCATGGCCCAGATCATCATCCGCCAGTGAACCCGCACATGTTCGCGTGTGGACACCTGCGACAGGACATGGGCGCGTTCGAGGTTGTGGAAACCCTCTGTCTGACTGGCACGGCTCGCTGGCCTTCGCGCGGCATCGAGTTCGGCCTGAACATAGGGGCGGATCGGGTGGTCGACGCGCACAAGTGCCGGGCGGGTGGCCCCCCGCAGCAGCAGGGCCAGATACCCGGCGGCGACAATGTCATAGGTCATGCAGAACATGGGCCACCAGGACGGCGTGCCGGGATTGATAATCAGATGCGGATGGGCCAGATCAAACAGGCCGTGGCCAGCCAAAGCCGCGACGACCAGCCAGAGATTGGTCTTGAAGCCGAGGATGCCAAGCGCTGCAAACGCGAAGAATGCCAGCAATTCTTGCCAGACCACCGGCATGAGCCCGGCGATAGCGGCGAACAATTCGTAATAGGACGCGACGACGATGGCCATGAATGGGTAGAGCACCCTGTCGCGGTCAAACCCAAACACCGTGGCGCAGAGCGATATACCCAAGGCCAGTGACGCCCCTACAAGATATTCCATCGCGTTTCCCTTTCATTCCGGCGGTGGTCGGCCTGCAGGCAGCGCAGACTTGCCTGTGGATAGCGGTAAGTCCCCGGATCGCGCTTGAACGAAAAAGCTGAATGGGGCGGAAACGGGTCATCGGTGGTGGGGCCTGTCAGATCATCTCAAGCAAAGAGGCTTGCACACCGAACATCCGCAGGAAGGTGCGGCTGAAATGGGCGGAATCGGCAAAGCCCGCATGATGGGCTGCGCTGGTCAAGGTTTCGCCCGCCGAGATTGCATCCACGGCCAGCATCAACCGCCGCCACAACAGATAGGTGCGAAATGGCAGACCGATTTCCTCAACGAAAAGGTGGCTGAAGCGGCTTTCGGACAGACACGCTATTTCGGCGGCCTGCCCGACATCCATCGGCAGCCCAAGGTCGGTGGGCAGTTTCCCCAACACCCGCACAATGCGCTTGTCGATCGTATGCGGCGGCACCTCGCCGCCCGCCAGCCGAAGCGCCCAGTCGCGCCCCAGCCCGGCGAGCGCGGCATCATCCGGCCGCGGATCACGCCAGATACCGGCAAGCCGAGCTGCAATATCCATGAACCGGGCCGGATCGAGGCGGGCAGCATTTTGCCCCGCAAGGTCGCGCAGAACCGCAGCCCCGAGCCTGCTTTCGGGTTCAATGAAGATCATCGCGTTCTGGCCGACCGGATCATAGGCGTGTTCCACGTCCGGCGCGATCACCACAGCCGGGCCTTCAACCACCTCGCCCGCGATGCGAAAGGCGAAACTGCCATCAACTGCCAGTGTCATCTGAATTGCATGATGGCTGTGAAAACCGGTGCTTCGGCGAGGGGCTGGCGCAGGCGGCACGTCGAACGCCCAAAGGCTGGCGCCCTCCCACAGAACAATGCGGCCGCGTCCGACGTATTTCATACAGTCTTTTAGCGAACACCGCCGGAAAAGTCAGCCGTTTCGTTCAATCGCGGTAGATCTGGCCCCCTTATTTAGCCGCATCGCCGGCACTGACCGGTTCACCCAATTCAGAGGTACACCATGACCACCCTATTCAACCGCAGAACGATCCTGTTCACCGTCCCCGCCGTTCTCGCCCTTGCCGGCGTTGCAACCGCTGGGTTCATGATGACATCCGTTCCCAAGGACCTTGACCTGTCCATGGACAAACTCTCGGACGCCGGGCTCTACCATGCCGAGTTGATGCCCGACGCCACGCCGAACAGCGACGGCAAGATGCATGCGTGGACCGTGTTGCTGCAAACTGCCAAGGGTGCGCCGGTCACGCAGGCCGAAATCGCCATCAGTGGCGGGATGCCGCAGCACGGGCACGGTCTGCCGACGGCGCCGCAGGTGACCCGGAACCTCGGCGAGGGGCGTTATCTGATCGAAGGCGTCAAGTTCAACATGGGCGGCTGGTGGACCTTCAAGCTCGACGTCAAGGGCGCGGATGGCAGCGATGCCGTGACCTTCAACCTCGTGATGTGAGGGATACGATGAACAAATCCCTTTACCTTGCTGTCGGCGTCCTTGGTTTGGGGGCGCTTGCCGTGGCGCTAACCTCTTCCGCATCCGTTCATCGCTGGTCGGACAAGGAACAGGGTCTGATCGCGTCGCTGTCGCTGTCTGCGCTTGGCCCGGTGCCAGCGGACCCGTCGAACCGGGTTGCGGATGACCCACGTGCGGTCGAACTGGGCCGCGCCATCTTTGCCGACGCGCGGTTCAGCGCGAATGGCACGGTGTCCTGCGCGACCTGCCACCTGCCTGACCGCCAGTTTCAGGACGATCTGGCGCTGGGCAAAGGGGTGGGCACGACGGGGCGGCGGACCATGCCGATTGCGGGGATGGCCTACAGCCCATTTCTGTTCTGGGACGGGCGCAAGGACAGTCTATGGTCGCAGGCGCTGGGTCCGATGGAAAGCCCGGTCGAACATGGCGGGGATCGCACCCAATATGCCCATCTGATCGCGGCGGCCTACCGCGCCCCCTATGAGGCGCTGTTCGGCGCCCTGCCCGATCTGGACCATCTGCCCGGTCACGCAGGCCCGGTGGCCGACCCCAGAGCCGCCGCCAACTGGCAGGCGATGGCGGAACCGGACCGCCATGCCGTGTCGCAGGTCTATGCCAATATCGGCAAATCCATTGAGGCCTTTGAGCGCACTATCCAACCCGCCCCCACCCGGTTTGACGCCTACGCGGACAGCATCGCCAAGGACACGGACAGCACTGCGCTGAGCGGGGAAGAAGTCGCGGGACTGCGGCTTTTCATTGGCGCGGGCGAGTGCGTGAACTGCCACAATGGCCCGCTGCTCAGCGACAACCATTTCCACAACACGGGCGTCAACGCCGCACCCGGCGCGCAGCCGGATGTCGGGCGTCAGGCGGGCGTGCTGATGGTTCGGGATGATCCGTACAACTGCCTCGGTCCCTTTAGCGATGCCAAACCTGAGGAATGCACCGAGTTGCGTTTCATGACGGTGGGCAGCCCGGACGAACCCGGTGCCTTCAAGACGCCGTCACTGCGCGGTGCCGCAACGCGTGCCCCATATATGCATGCCGGCCAGATCGCGACGCTGGACGCCGTCTTGCAGCATTACAACGCCGCCCCTGAGGCTGAGGTCGGCCAGTCCGAGCTTCGTCCACGGGGATTGAGCGACAATGATTTGGCGCAACTGACCGCCTTCCTTAAGGCGCTTGAACCAATGGCGCCCTTGCCGAACTAGGACCGTATTCGCCGTGGTCAGCCGACCAACGGCGGGTCTTGGCGCCACGATCTCAGGCACAGATCGCGGCGGAATTGCATGCACTATTCCAAGTGCGTCCATCCCCAGTCCCTATCTTCTGGTGGATGACGGTGCCCTTGCCATCAAGGCCGTGGCAGAGGTACTCGCAGATCAATGAGCCTCAGAATTTAGGTCGCCTGAGCCGTTGCTGTGCCCTAGCCCCGTGACGCCTATCGCCTGCGGGGTGCGGGCCACGACCCGCTAGTTCTGCGCGGTGGCAGCAGCGGCGAGCGGCATCAGACCCGGCATCGCAGCTTCATTCAGGAAATCAGCCTCGGGCGATGTGATGTAGAACCGGCGGACCTCTCTCACCTTGTTCATCGGCATGGTGATGATCGTGTTGCCCTGCGCCAAAAGCAGATAGGCTGAGGTCACGCGCACCACCCGACCCCGGACGACGCCCCTGTCTGTCTCTATCTCTGAAATCGGCCGCGCGGTTCCTGAAGCGAGCGCACTTTCGGACATTCCAGAGACTGTCGGTATGTAGAAGAGTGAAAAGACCAGCCAGACAATCGGCAGGGTCTTTGATTTGAGAAACATGTTGGCAGTGGCCGCGAACACCCAAAGGATCAGGTATCCACAGGCCAGATGGCCCAGCGTGGACTGGCCGGGGCCAGCGTAGAAATAGAAGAACCCAAAGCAGGCGGCCATGAAAGTGGGGGCGCCAATTAGGGCGGCGGACCTGATCCTGAGAGGTGCCAACTGGATCAATTTGCCGAGCAGTAGGGCGCCCCATGCGGCGGCAGCCATCGGCAGGGCGGCGACCGCCGCGCCAACCAGCAGATCCTGAATTGTCAGAAGGGAAATCAGGCTCCATTCGATCGGGGCAAAGAAGCCCAGATTATAAAGGGTCGCCCCGGCAACGGCGATCACGCTCATCCCTGTCGCAAGCTCGGTAAATGACCGCTGCTGCAATGCTAGTCGGTCTTTAAGGATGGCGTGGTTGATCATCGCAGCGAGCCTTCTGTTTGGGGCTGTCAAAGAGCCGTGCATTGGTTAAGGCCGGATGGGTTTTGATCCCAGCCAGCCCCGTTGATTTCGGCCTTGAATACAGAACTTCCCCGAAGCCCCGCTTGAACGAACCGGCTATTGTGGGAGAGTTTGGCGGCGATGTCTTTGGTTGCTGGTCCGATGGGCGCAGGTCTTTGCGTGGACAGGGTTCAGTCGCGGCACAGGTTCAGGAACGCACGTTTCTAGCCAGAAGGATGCGAAGGTCGCCCGTAAGCTCGAAGCCCGCCGCCCTTGCAGACGCCATGCCGGAGCCGGAGCGTTTCCAGGCGTTCTACCATGCCGCAAGCTCGTGTAGTGTCCTGACGAGGGTCCAATCGGTGCTAAGCGGTCTGGTGACAGCGGCGCGCTAGATCCAGGACGCCTCAAACAATATGTCGAACCCGTGGTCGAGCAAATCATGCTCGCAGAAGCTGTCCTTCAGGCCGATTGCGATTTCGGAGTGGTGGGCCAAGGTATTCAAATGCGTTCTAACTACGGGGACGTACCCCGGCGCCAGCACGGTCAGGTTGGAGTAATAGGGCGGTGGGCTATCCTGTCCGACGAAGGCAAAGGGCGTTCTGTCGTACTGCAGATCGTGCGACGCGAACATGGCCTCGCAAAGGTCAGCATTGTTGTTTGCAGCCATCAGGGCCCGTTCGTCGTGGATCATGGCCGTTCCCTTCTTTGGCCTGCAGTTTGTCGTCCCCCGGACGGTCTGGGAAGCCGTCCGGGGCACTGGGTGACGGTTGGTTAGAGGAAGACGAAATCGCTGGCGCTTAGGGCCGCGACGCCGTTGAACGTCGCCACCAACTGCGCCTCATCTTCGCTGCCGGTGCCATCTGCGTCGAACCACAGGCGGTGTGTGCCGGTCTCATACAGGAAGGTTGGACCCTCCCCCACGGGCTGCGGCGCGGCACCTTGGATCAACGCGAGTTGATAGTCGCCGCCAAGGTGGAACAACAGGCTGTCGATGGCGATCACATCCTCGCCATGCTTGAAATCGGCCACGACATCGCCGCCGGACTCGTAGTTGTCAAAGACAAACATATCATGCCCATTGCCGCCGGACAGGAAGTCGGCCCCGATGCCGCCGTTCAAGGTGTCATTGCCGCCGCGCCCATAGAGCGCGTCACCGCCGCCACCGCCGAAGAAGGTCTCGGCAGCGCCGCTGCCAGAGATCTGATCGTCATTCAGCGTGCCCATCACCTGTTCGATAGAGGTGACGGTCAGGCCAAGTGCCACGCCGTCATTCTTGCTCGCATCCAGCAGATCAAGCAGCAAGGAGTTGTCGCCATAGAACCCGCCAAAGCTGAGGGTGTCATGGCCAGCCCCGCCGTTGAAGACATCGTGGCCAGTGAAATCCTCGCGGATCAGCGTGTCGTCACCGCCATCACCGTTCAACGTGTCGTGGCCTACGCCGTCAGACAGCGTGTCGTTGCCACCGCCGCCGCCAAGCAGATCATTGCCCGCCTCGCCGTGCAGGATATCGCCGAGAGTGCCGCCGGTGATCGCATCCGCGCCGGCGGAGCCGGTGACATCCAACCGCTCCATCCCGGTGAAGGATGTGGCCCCGTTGACCTGCACTGCGCCGGTTGAAAAGGCGAAATTGACCCCCTTAGTAAGCGACGAAAGGTTGAGGTGGAGCGTATCGATGCCGTTGCCGCCAGCAGCCCGATCACCACCGTTCAGGTAGATCTGGTCATTGCCAGCCCCGCCAAACAGCTTGTCGCGCGCCGCATCGCCTGTGCTGCCCGCGGCCCAAAGCGTATCGCTGCCGCCGCCGCCATAAAGCCGGTCAGCCCCGTCACCGCCATAAAGCCAGTCATCGCCGCCCAGACCAAAGAGCCGGTCATTGCCCGCATTGGCCGAGAAACTGTCGGACAGCGCGCCGCCGCGCAGCACGTCACTCCCCGATCCGGTCGTGATCGACACCCGCTCAAAATTGTCCAGAACCACATCGCCATTCACCAGCGTCGCATGCGCGCTGAGTGTGAACGACATATCCAGCGTGCTGTCCGACCGACCGATGGACGCGATATCTATGCCGTCACCGCCATTCGCATGCAGCACGCCCGCCACTGACCCGATACCGGCATTGAAGCTGACTTCATCATCGCCGAGGCCAAGATCAAGCAGCGTCAGATCGCCGCCGACATGGTCATAGAACACCGACACGACAGCCCGGTCATTGCCTGCGCCGGTCTGGATCGTGTTGTTGCCGCCAATGTCATAGATCAGGTCGTCGCCCGCGCCACCGTCAATCCAGTCAGACCCTGCACCGCCATCCAGCGTATCCGCCCCAGCGCCGCCCGTGAGTGAGTCGTCGCCGTCGCCGCCGTCGAAACTGACCCGAAGCGCGGTTCCGGCGGTCAGCGTGTCGTTGCCGGCGGCGGTCGTGATGTCGTAAATCTCAACCCCTTGCATGACCGTGCCGGTGGACAGCGTGCCGGTCGTGCCGTTGACCGCGAAGGTGATGGCGGTGGTGCCAGCATCCCAGACATCAATGATGGCCGTGTCAGTGCCGTCACCGCCGTAGATGGAGTCATGGCCGCCGCCCGCAGACAGTATGTCATCGCCCGCCTCGCCCCACAGCACATCGTCGCCCTGCCCGCCGTACAGGCTGTCATTGCCGCCACCTGCCCGCAGCACGTCATTGCCGCTGTAGCCGACAAGCATGTCATTGCCGTCGAGCGTGGTGAGACTGTCGTCAAAGTTGGAACCGTTGAGCGTGTAGGACTTGACGTTCACAATCGTCGTGCCATCCGACAGCGTGGTGATCTGGTCCGGCGCCTTGGCGGTGAAACTGCCCTGCAAGCCAGAGATGGTGATGCGGTCAAGGCCCGTGCCGCCGTCGATGGCGTCCTTGCCATCCCCGACCCGCAGAACGATCTCATCATCACCACTGCCCGCGCTGACCGTATCGTCGCCAGTACCCGTGCTGATATAGTCCGCACCATCGCCGCCATCGATGCGGTCATTGCCCGTGCCGCCGTCGAGGTAGTCGTTGCCATCGCCGCCATACAGCGCGTCATTGCCGTCACCACCATAGATCGCATCGCGGTTGCTGCCGCCGGACAGTTGGTCTGCGCCCGCGCCGCCGCTTAGCGTATCCTCACCATAGCCACCGATGGCCGTGTCATTGCCATCGCCAGCGTCGATGTAATCCGCCCCGCCGCCGCCATCGATCAGGTCATTGCCGCCCTTGCCGACCAGCTGATCCGCCCATCGACCGCCGGTCAGCGTATCGTCGAAGTTGGTGGCAATGATGAAATATTGCTCAATCCCGGTAACGTTGGCGCCATACAGCTTGATATGGGCCAGCGGATCGGCAGCGGTAAACTCCACGCCCTGGGTCAGGCTGGTCAGCGTCAGGCTGAGCGTGTCCAACCCCATGCCGCCGTAGATCTTGTCCCCAGCCCAAGAGATCACGTCAGGCTCGGTGAAAAGATCCTCACCAATGCCACCGTAAAGGGCATCCGCGCCGAGGCCGCCCAGCAAGATATCGTCGCCGAAACCGCCGAACAGCTTGTCACGGCCAGGGTCGCCGGTCAGGACATCATCCTGAAACCCGCCATCCAGCGTGTCGCCGCCATTGCCGCCGGATATGTGATCGCTGCCGAAATTGCCGACAAGCAGGTCATTCCCGCCCATGCCGGAGATCAAGTCAGCGCTGTTGTCGCCAAGGATCGTGTCCGAAGCGTTGGTGCCAATGAGATATGACATTTCTTCAATCCTGTAGGTTCAAGGTTGCCGCCGTACGACTGACGCACGGCACAATTTGTCAGACACGCCCCTTCAAGACGGGGGCGGTTCTGGTGGTCAGGTCATTCGGGGTGCGGGCGCGGCACACGAATAATGCCGCAGCGCCGGTGGTCAGGCCGTGGCCCGGTTCAATCCGACGGTGGTCGCAAAGAGCGCCATGGACAGGATCGTTGCGAGGGCCCCAAGAACGGCCAGCCCGTCGTTCATGCCAAGATTGGCCATGACGATGCCGGGGATCAGCGACCACAACCCCAGCGTAGCTACCGCGATATGCAGTTTGGCCAATCGGCTGTCAGCCGCAGTCGGGACCAAGTGATAGTAGAACCCGTATATCGAAAAAGCGACAAAGCCGAGCAGGTTGAGATGGGCATGGGCCGGGGCCAGCGTGTGGTCCTGCGTCGCCCCCATGGCAATGCCGCCAGCCATACCGATAAGGGCGTAGACCGCCGCAGAAAGAAGACAATAGTATGCAAGACCACGCATGGCCCAGACTCCTTGGAATTGATGTGTTGTTTGGGCGGTCGGATGCCGGGCACCCGACCGTGTTGGTTTTCAGTTGGCCGGTGGGGGCAAAATCTCGATGCCAAACTCTGCAGCAGCGGCCACGATTGCCGGCAGGTCCGGGGCTGTGATCGGCGGGAACTCTGTCGCGCCGGGCATTTGCGGTTCGCCCACGGCAAGAAAGAAGCCCACATGCGCCGTGCCGGGTGAGTTGAAGATCAGCATTTTCGACGGTGTCGCGGCGACATTGGTGAACGCGTGAACCGTGCCCACCGGAACATGGACATAGGATCCCGGCCCGCACCGCTGCACCACACCGTCCAACATGAATTCATACAGACCGTCGGTGACCAAGAAGGACTCCTGGTCGGCTTGCCGATGCGGCGGCGCCCCGGCGCCGGGTGCAGAGGTACAGGCGATGATCGAATAGTTGTCGCCTGTCTCTGCGGGAGTAACCCGCATGGTCAGCAGATTGCCAAGGAAATGCACCGTCACCGGCGCCCCCATGAAGGATGTGCCAGTGCCTGACAAACCCGTGATTGGTGAAACCACTGCGGGTGAGGTTACCTGCACATCCGCATCGGGATGAAAGACAGTATTGGGGTGATTCATGTTTTACATCCTTCTGTGTTAATGATACTGGAATCTCTTCATGAGATTTGCGTCTTATAAAGGTAGTCGATGGACAGTCAAGATAGAAAAGCGGGCCGTGTTAAACAGAAGCTCCGCACCCGAACCGAACTCCTTCGGGCTGCTGCTGAACTGGCAGGTCAGGGCCTGAAACCCACCGTGGCCGAAGTGGCAGATCACGCTGGAATCTCTCGCGCTACGGCCTACCGCTACTTCTCCACCCCAGAAGACATCCTGCGCGAGGCGGCCCTGGATATTGTCGCGCGGGCCATCGACCCTCAGTCTCCGGTGGAGGGTGGCGGCCCCAAAGACGTTCCCGCAGCCCTTGAAAACCTTGTGACGCAGGTCTTCGAAATGGTCCTAAAAGACGAGACTATGTTTCGCGCCATGATCGCCAACACCGTCGACAAAGGCTCTCGGCGCGGGGGGCGCCGTCTGGGTTGGATTTCTGAGGTGCTGGAACCGCTTAAGCCAGAAATGTCGAAGGACAATTTTGAGCGGTTGAAACACAGTCTGAGCCTGCTGACCGGGATCGAAACCCTGATCGCGCTGAAGGACGTCTGCGGTCTTGACGATGCCAAGGCGCAGGATGTCACACGGTGGGCGGCGAAGGCCCTGCTTGCCGGGGCGCTGCTGCAAGACAAATGACCCGCAACAGGACGAAATCAGGCTGGTCGGGGCGGTGGCAGACCCGTCAAAGGTTTGCCGTGCCGGGATGAGAGAAGGGGATCAACGAGACCCATCGCGACTACATAGAACATCTCTGCCGAGGCATGACTGCGCGGCGGTGTGCCGGACCCCGGCGCCACCTTCGACCTCAATCAGTTCGAGACTGGACACGAGCGAGACCGCCGCAGAATTTGACGCGGTCGGTGACCACCCAAAGGGCGTCATGATCCGCAGGTTTGGTGACTTCAACGTTCATCGCGTTTCTCCGTTGCAGGCGATGTAGCGTCCGCCGAATGTGAACCTGAGGTGATTGCGGACAAGATCACCTTAAGCGCCCATGACGCGGTTTCGCCGGCTTCATCACCGGTAAGACCGCCATAATCCTTCAGCACCTCCCAAGCGGGGGCCGAGTAGAGCAGATGTGCGATTGCTTCGGCTTTGCGCGCATCGTCGGGGGAGCAAGAGGCAATCGCTGGTGCCAGTGCTGCGCCGAACGTGGCGCGCCGGGACGGAACACTGCCCATTCGCAACTCACGCCCGGTTCGGGAATGCAGCGCGGCGCGGATGGCGTTTTCATGCGCGTCGAATTTGGGGAAGGCCACTTTCGGCCCATCCAGCAGTTCGGCCAAGGTCTGGGGCTCCGCCACGGTGCCCATGCGCGCATTCAACCAAGGCCAGAACGCCGTCAGAAGGTCTGATTTGGTCGGGAAGTGCCGAAAGACGGTGCGGCGTTGAATCCCGGCCTTTTGCGACACGGCGTCGATGGAGATCTCGTCCGGCATGTTTTCAGCCGACATCAGGTCATAGAGCGCCAACAGGATCGCCTCCCGGGTTTCCTGCGCCTTCTGATCCCTGAGAGGGCTATTGTAGGCACGAACAGTCGACATCGACTCACCCCAAATTTCATGACACGTCTAGTGACATCAAATTTCAGCGCCGTCAATTGGTGACATTGCAAGTGACACGAAATATTTTCGTGCAGAGTTCTAGCCGGCCGAACCCGCTGCGTTATCGGTCTTGGTGATGCTCAAGGGCACTGCGCCTGCATGCATCGGCACGCAGGACGCTGTTATTTTCCGCCGCTCCTGATCCCTACCAATTGGTCAGGGACCCGTCCTTGCGGTGCAAAAGTGGAGCCTGCCAAAACTTGAAATCGGCCGACTTGGCGGCATCTTCATCGATTTCGACGCCCAGACCCGGACCATTCGGCACATCATATACCGTGCCGTTGAGCACTGGATGCGACGGGAAAAGCTCTGTCAGGTCGCCTTGCTTGTAGGGCCCGTCATCGCCCACCCGCACCTCTAGCCAAGAGAAATTCGGCACCGCAGCAGAGAAATGGATGCTCGCCGCCGTGCAGATCGGCCCAAGCGGATTGTGCGGCATCATGTCGACGTAATGCGCCTCGCTGAAGGCGGCCAGTTTCATCGCTTCAGTCAGGCCACCGATGTTGCAGACATCGACGCGGTTGAACTGGTGGATATCCCGCTCAATATACGGCAAGGCCTGCCATTTGCTGCTGAATTCCTCGCCGATGGCGAAGGGAATGTCGGTCATCCGGCGCAGGGCCTCGTAGGCCTCGGGGGTTTCGTCGCGGATCGGCTCTTCCAGAAAATCCAGTGTCCCGCTTGGCAGCCGCTGGCAGAAAGAGGCGGCCTCGGCGACCGACAGGCGGTGGTGCCAATCGATGCCCAGCACGATATCCTCACCCAAAAGCGCGCGCACGTCGCGGCAAAGGCGGGCGGCTTTCCCGATCTCTTCCCGCGGTTCGAAATGGTTGGGGTTGGAGAAATCGGGAAAGACCCTGATGCAGGTCCAGCCTTTGGATTTGAGATCGGCCGCCACATCCATCGCCCGGTCAAACTGGGTTGAGGGGGTGCTGGCAAAGGTTGGAATGGTATCGCGCTGTTTGCCCCCCAAAAGCTGGTGAACCGGCACGCCAAGCGCCTTGCCCTTGATGTCGTGCAGCGCAATGTCGATGGCGGAAATCGCGGCCTGCAGCACCCGGCCGCCTTCGAAATACTGGCTGCGATAGAGCCGCTGCCAGATCGCGCCGATCTGCATGGCGTCCTGACCGATCAGGATGGGGCCGAAATGCTCCAACGCGCCAAGCACGGCCTTTTCCCGGCCCGACAACCCGCTTTCCCCCCAGCCATACAGGCCGCTTTCGGTTTCAATCTTGACGATCAGCTGATTTCGCCCACCGACCCAGATTGCATAGGGAATAATCTTCCGAATGGCATGTTCGGCCAGAGCAGAGGATTTTATAATGATATTAGACACTTGATGATCGCCTTCCTGCATCCGGTAAATCGAGATTGGGCTTCAACGCAGTCGCTGCCCGCTGTCTGGCGCAAAGGCAAAGAGGTTGGCGTCATCGAAGACAAGGCCAACCCGGTCCCCGGTTTTGACCCGATGTGGACCGCGCATTTCAACCGCGACACGGCCTTCGTCAGGCGACGCGAGATGGGCGTAAGACACACCGCCCAACGCCTCGACCATTTCGACCCGGTGGCTCGTCCCGTTGAAATCCAGCTCCAGATGCTCAGGCCGCAACCCCAGTTCAACCGTGGCGTCATCGGCCGCCAGAGCAACTGGTGACATCACCTCGCGGCCAAGACCTGGTGCATCGAGCCGACCCTCGCCCAGATTGCGGGCGGTGAAAAAGTTCATCGCAGGGCTGCCGACAAAGCCTGCCACAAAGCGGTTTGCCGGGTCGTTGTACAGATCCATCGGCGCGCCGACCTGTTCGATCCGGCCCGCGCGCATCACCACCATCCGGTGGGCCAGCGTCATCGCCTCTACCTGATCATGGGTGACGTAGACCATCGTGGCCCCGATCTCGCGGTGCAACCGGGCCAGTTCGATCCGCATTTCGACGCGCAGTTCGGCGTCGAGGTTCGACAGCGGCTCGTCAAACAGGAATACCTCTGGCCCGCGCACGATGGCGCGACCGATGGCGACCCGCTGACGTTGACCGCCGGACAGGGCCTTGGGCTTGCGGTCCATATAGCTGTCGAGTTTCAGGATCCGCGCCGCCTCGGCCACTTTGGTGGCGATCTGGGCGGCGGGCATACCCCCCATCCGCAGCCCAAACGACATGTTCTCGCGCACGGTCATATGCGGATAAAGCGCATAGGATTGGAACACCATCGCCACGCCGCGCTTGGCGGGTTCGACATGGGTCACGTCGCGCGCGCCGATTTTCAGCGTGCCACTGGTGACGGTTTCCAACCCTGCGATGGTCCGCAGCAAGGTGGATTTCCCACAGCCCGACGGGCCGACGAAAACGCAGAACTCACCAGACTTGATCTCAAGGTCGATGCCATGCAGCACTTCCAGACCAGCATAGGACTTGCGAATGTTGTTCAGGATGATTTCAGACATCGGGGCCTCTTGTCGTCAAATTGTGTTGGGTCATATCGCCCCCAGTCGGGCCGACATGCCCTGATCCGCGATAAGTTCGGCCCCACTGAACGCAGCAGCAGCGGGGCTAAGCAGGAAGGCGGCGGCGCGGCCCACATCGTCGGGCGAGTTCACGGCGTTGGTGGCATGCCAGCTGCGGAATTGGGCGTCGCGGGTCGGATCGGCGTCGGCCACGGCCTGCACAGCCTCAGTCATCGTCAGACCGGGGGCGAGCGCATTGACGCGGATGCCCAGGGGGCCAAAGCTCCACGCCATGGCGCGGGTCATGGCGACGATGGCACCCTTGGTGCCGGCATAGGCCTCATACCCCATGTCTGAGGCGCGGGCGTGGTTGGAGGCGATGTTGACAATCGCCCCGCCGCCCGAGGTGCCGATCAAGGGTGCGGCCGCCTGACAGCCGATCAGAACCGCGCGTTGATTGACGCGCCACAGCAGGTCCATCTCGACGTCGGTCATCTCGGCAAAGGGTTTCTGGATGGTGATGCCAGCGTTGTTGACCAACCCGTGCAGGGTGCCCATAGCCGCATGGCCCGCAGCAATCCCGGCACGCAAATCAGCCGCATCGCCCACATCGGTCTGGCGGAACAGCCCGCCCGCAGCCTCTACCACGGCGCGGCGGGCCGGGTCGCGTTCCAGCACATAGACCTGCGCGCCCTGCCCAACACATTGCCGCAAGATGCCAAGCCCGATGCCCGCTCCGCCTCCGGTCAGGATGATGTTGCGTCCGGTAAGGGTGGTCATTTGACGGCTCCTGCTGTGATGCCTGACACGATGCGGCGCTGAAAGATCACGAACAGGATCAGCAGCGGCATTGATCCCAGAACGGCGGCCGGGAACAGCATGTCGGGTTGGATGTTCTGGTTGCCGACGAATTGATAGACGGCAATCATCACGGTGAACTTCTCTGGCGTGCTGAGCAACAGCAGCGGATAGGTGAAGTCGTTCCACACCATCAGCGTGACGAACAGCGACAGCGTGGCCGTGGCCGGGCCGAGCAGGGGCCGGATCACATGCCAGTAGACCTGCCAGTCACCGCAGTTGTCCAGCCGCGCCGCCTCTTCCAGATCCTTGGGGATTGCCCCGATGAAGCTGGTGTAAAAGAAGATCGCCAAGGGCAGGTTCAGCGCGGAAAAGGCGATGATGATGCCAAGATAGCTGTCCAACAGGCCTAGGTTGCGAAAGATCACATAGATCGGCGTGATGGTGACAAAGTTCGGCGTGGCGAGCCCGAGGGCTACCAGCAAGATCACGGCGCGGGTGAAACGATTGGCACGGCGGGCCAGCGGATAGGCCGCCATCGACCCCAGCAGCGCCACGATTGCCGTGACCGACAACGTGATCACGACGGAATTGAACACCGACCGCAGGTAGTTCATCTGCGACAACGCATTGACGTAATTGCCCAGATACAGGCCTTCGGGCAAAGCCAGCGGTGCCTTGGCGATGTCCGTCCCCGTGCGGAACGACATGGAGATCATATAGACCACCGGGGCCAGCATGGCGAAAACGGCGGCCACGACAACGGCATGACCCAGCCAGATCAGGATACGGCGCAGGACTGGGTTCATTGGTTATTCTCCCGTCCGCGCAGGACCTTGTTCTGGATGAAGGCCACCAGAATGACGATCACCAGCATCACCATCGACAGCGCCGAGGCGAAGCCGAATTTGTAGCTGCCAAACAGCTGGTTGACGATCTCAAGGCTCAACGTCTGGGTCGCACGGTCCGGCCCGCCGCGTGTCATGATGAAGGGCAGTTCAAACGTCTTGAGCGTGCCCACGGTGGACAGGATGATGTTGACGGTGAAACTCGGGGCCAACAGCGGGATCTCGATGTGCCGGAAGCGCTGCCAAGAGGTGACACCATCCAGCCGCGCCGCCTCTTCAATCTCTGACGGGATATTGGCGAAACCGACCAGAAAGATCGCGGTGGTATAGCCGACAAACATCCAGACATGGGCGGCGGCGATGGCATATAGGGCGGTCGAAGGTTCACCCAGCCAGCCACGGGTCAGGCTTTCGAGGCCGATGCTGGTCAAAAACCCGTTCAAGGCACCGCTGTAGGGCGAATAGATGAACTGCCAGACATAGCCGACGATCACGAACGACATCATCGCCGGGGTGAACAGCACCGCGCGGCACAGGTTTCGGATGGCGGGCATCCGGTGCAGGATGGCGGCGAAACACAAGCCGATCAGGGTTTGCGCAGTCACCACGATGAAGGTGAATTTCATCGTGACCCATAGGCTTAGCAAATACCGCGCCCGGGAAAACATCCGGTCGTAATTGTCCATCCCGGTGAAATGGGCGACGCCGACGCCGGTGAAATCCGTAAAGCTCAGCTGGAACGAAAGCAAAATCGGATAGACAAAGAAGGCGCCGATAACCACCAGTGCTGGCAAGGTGAACAGGTAGATGCTGGCGGGTCGGGTCATGGTCTCTCTCCAAAATTCCCCGGCGCGGGGAGCGCGCGCCGGGGGGCTGCTCGCGGAAGCTTACTTGCTGTCTTCGACAGAAGAGTCCCAGCGCGCAAGCGTGTCGGAGGTGGAGCCATCAAGGTTCAACAGGAACGTGGTCAGGCTGTCCCAGATTTCCTTTTCCAGCGGCTTGGGCCAGTCCAGCACGGCAAAGGGATACATGATCACGCCACCCGCATCCCGCGCAGCATCGTAGGGCGCGGTTTGCGGTGCAGTGCCGGGGGTACCGCCAGTGAAGGGGCTGTAAGCGGATTCGGCCTTGAGCATGACGTTCAGGTTCGCATCCTCGGCGAAGAAATCCACGAACTTGCGGGCCGCTTCCTGATGGGCGCTCTTTGCACTGATCGACCAGCCGATGCCGAACAGATCCAGCGCCACGCCAGTCGGCTTGGACGATGGGATCGGGGCGAATACGAAATCCAACCCTTCGGTCTTGGCGAAATCGGCGGTGTTCCAGGCACCCTGCGGCATCATGGCGAAATGGCCCGCCTTGAATTCGGCCAGCCCAGTCGACCAAGGGTCAAGCCCGGCCTGCGCCTTGGGGTCAAAGCAGCGCGCTGCCGCCAGATCCTTGACGAGGTCAAGCGCCGCATTGAACCCGGCATCGTCGGCAAACATCGCCTCACCTGAGCCAAGCGCAGCGGCGGTAGAGGTCGTGGCTTCCAACCCGTTGGCCACCACAAACAGCGGGGCCTGGAAACCACCCGAGAAGATCATCGGTTGAATGCCAGCGTCAGCCAGCTTGCCGCAATCGGCCTTCAGCTCTTCAATCGTCAGTGGCGGCGTGTCGATCCCGGCTTGCTTCATCAGACCCATGTTGACGAAGTTGCCCATGCCGATCACTTCCAGCGGCATGATATAGGCCTTGCCGTCAGAGGTCAGCGAGGGCGCCAACGAGGGCAGGATCGCCTTGTAGAACGCGCTGTCGGTGCCAAGGTCGGCCAGCAAACCCGCATCGCCCCAGACCTTGACCAGCGGCATATCCACCATCATCACGTCCGGCGCATTGTTGCCCTGCAAACGCGGCGGCAACACCGTGTCAGTGTCAAGCCGGCCGATGTAGCTGAGGTTGACCTTGATTTCTGGGTTGGCCGCCTCAAACGAAGCAACCAGATCCTTGAGACCGGCAGGCTCTGCCTCATTGCCCTTCCAAGCCGTCACGTCCAGCGTAACCGGCTCTGCCGCAGCAGCCCCGATCATGAGCGCCAGTGCCACAACCGAAGTCGCGCAAAGCGATGTCCTTGAGTTCCGCATGTGAATCCTCCCATAGACTCTGATATACTGTGCAGCATGCTTAATATATTATTTGATGTGTTGTCAACATTTCCTATGGTGGATAGTATATCTTTTAGACGGCAGCCCCTTTGGGCACCGCGATCTGGAACCGGGGGCGTAGAAATGGCCAAACAGTCAGCAGAACAGGTCGAGGAAATCGATACAACCTCCTGCCACGCCCGCATCCTGGACGATATCGGCTCTGGTGTGTTCCAAAGTGGTTCTCGCCTGAAAGTTCAAGAGCTTGCCGACCGTTACGGAACCTCAATCATCCCGGTCCGTGAGGCGTTGCGCATGCTTCAGGGCGAAAGGATCGTCACGATCCTGCCAAACAAGGGGGCCACGGTCGCCCTGATGGACTCCAACACCCTGCGCGACATATTTGAGATCTTGCAACTGCTGGAACCCTACTTCGTGGCATCTTTCGCGCAAAGCTGTACCGAAGCCGACCTGAACGCGCTGGAGGCAGAACAGCGCCTGCTTGAGACGATTCCCGTGGAAGACAAGGCGGCCTTTGCCGGTTGCGACAGCCGGATGCACGACATTATTGCCCGCAAGCACTATAACAAGCGCGCCTATTCAATCTGGAAAGTGCAAAAGCGGATGCTGAACGCGCTTGCCTTCAACCTCCCGATCTCACGGGCGCGACACCGGGAAATCATGCGCGAACACAATGAGTTGCTGGCCGCATTTCGCGAAAACGACACCAAACGCGCGGTGGACTGCATCAACCGCCACGTGCAGGGCGCGGGCAAGCAAATGCAGATCCAGCTAATGGCGCGCGGTCTGGTCTGACGCGCCGTCAGTCCAGACGAACGGGTCCATCAGCCCGCCCGGCAAAGTCCAGTTGCGCCAAATAGGTGGACCCCGCGTCCACCTCTCCCTTCAACGCCTCTGCCGACAAATCGACACGCGCCGAAGTGACCAGCATTTCGGTCAGGGCATCCCCACCGAAGGCCGGGCAACTTGACTGCGACACCGGCACCCGAATTTCGCGCAGATATTGACCCTCAGGGCTGTAACAAGCCACCCGCCAAGCCCCCCATTGCGCGATCCAGACATTGCCAGCAGCATCCGTGATCGCGCCGTCGGGAAAGAGGTTGTCCGGCGCCAAGTCAAGCCAGACCTCAGCGTCAGCCACCGGCCACCCGGTTTCACGGTCAATCGCCTGCCGCATGACCTTTTGCGTCGGGGTGTCGGTGAAATAGGCATGACCGCCATCCGGGGCAAAGCAAATCGCGTTCGGGATAGAGATGTCTGCATGCAGCTTGCGCAATTCCCCTCCGTAGTAGCGATAGATCGCCCCTGCGCCGGGACGGGCGTCAAACGCCATCGTGCCGATCCAGAACCCGCCTTGCAGATCCGCCCGGCCATCGTTCGACCGGGTGGTGGCGTCGTCTGGCTCCAGCGCGACAAGCGGTGTGCGACCGCCTGTGTTGAGGTCAAAGATGAACAGATCATGCTCTGACGCGATGATCAGCCGGTCGACGTCAACCCAACCCGCCGCGGAAACATGGTCGTCAAACTGCCACTCCTGACGTTGACCACCCGCTTTGCAGAACAATTTCCGCCCCAGCACATCAAACCAGAAATAGGCCTTACGCAGCGGGTGCCAAAGCGGTCCTTCGCCCAAAGCACACCGGGTATCATCAAACTTTACAACGTTCACAGCATGTTTCAGCATTCTGGTAGGTCCTTCCCTGATGGCCCGGATAAGAGGTCAAACGTTGGCAATGGTTCAGCACAGCTCCACGGCAACTGTCCAGCGTCGCTCTGCCCTCGGGAACAGGCACAACGCCGAAGCCTGCCGTACGTCTGCGCAAAGCGACACTCACCCGACCCATAGCCTAGGCATATAATCTGCAAACCAACCCCGATGTGGTCGTCTGGAACCGGGCCAACCTCAACCATACGGCCCGCCAGTGCGCCCTGATCTACCCACTCCCGCCCACTGCGACGGGGTCCACCAAAGAGGTGACACGCGCCCCGACCCTCAGTCAATTTGCCCTCGCGGCGCAATCGCCCCCCGAACCCCGACAACGCGGGAGGCCAGATCATGCCCGGCCAACAGCCTGTCCGCCGACGACGCCCCCGTCAGATAGGCCGCCAGATACCCGGCGTTGAAACTGTCCCCCGCCGCCGTGGTATCGACCAGTCGGGTCGCCGGGGCAAATTGGGGCAGATCGGTGGGCGGCAGCGCCGGGTCAATCGGCCCCCGCGCCCCGCGCTTGATCGCACATCCGCGCCAACGGCCAGCGGCGAACCGCGCAATGACCGCCTCTTCGGTCGCATCACCATGCAGCGCCATCTCATCGTCAATCGACGGCATGGCGATGTCGGTGATCTTCCACATCGCCGTCATCACCCGCCTTGCCGTTGCGACATCCTCCCACAACCGGGGCCGATAGTTGGAATCAAAGGCGACCTGGCTTTTGCCCGAGGCCCGCAGCACCGTCAGCGCCGCAATCAGCCGGTCACGCGCCTCTGGCGGCAGGATCGCAAGGGAAATCCCCGACAGATAAATGACCTCCGCCGCAGGCAACGCCACCTCACCGTCAAACATCGCCCGCGCGGCAGAGGCATTGCGCCAGTAGTGAAAACTCCGCTCACCCGCCGGATCTGTTGACACCGAATAGATGCCGATCTGACGCGACGGATCGCGGGCGATCAGGGCATCGGGCAGACCTTCAGCCTTGGCGAATGCGACAAGGTCATCTGACAGAGGATCGGTTCCAACCCGGGTCATATAACCCACGGCATTGGCAGAACCCATTCGCCGCGCGCAATAGACAGCCGTGTTGAACGTATCCCCCGCAAAACCAACAGCCCAATCGCCAGACTGCTCTCGGCGCAGCTCCGCCATCACCTCGCCGATGCACAACAGCTTCATTCAGTCACCCTCTCAATCCAATGGCCGAACCGACGCTAGCGCCCCATCCAGCCGCCGTCCACCGTCATAACCGTGCCATGCACATAGTCCGACGCGGATGAGGCCAAGAAGACCGCCGGTCCGGCAAAGTCCAACGGCGTCCCCCAGCGACCTGCTGGAATCCGTTCGAGGATGGATTTGGAGCGGGCCGGATCGGCGCGCAGGGCCTCGGTGTTGTCGGTGTCGATATAACCGGGGGCAATCGCGTTGACGTTGATCCCCTTACCCGCCCATTCATTGGCGAACGCCTTGGTCAACTGGCCAATTCCGCCCTTGGAGGCCGCATAGCCCGGCACATTGATGCCACCCTGAAACGTCAGCAGCGACGCGGTAAAAATCACCTTGCCCGAACCATGCGCCAGCATATGCCGGCCGATTTCGCGGGTGATGACGAATTGCGACGACAGGTTGACGGCGATCACCTCATCCCACAGGTCGTCCGTATGCTCGGCCGCAGGGGCGCGTTTGATCGTGCCCGCGTTGTTGATCAGGATGTCGATGCGCGGGTTTTCCGCCAGAACCTGCGCCGCAAAGGCCGTCACAGCCACCCGGTCCGAAAAGTCGCATTGATAGCCACGGAACCTGGCGCCCGTCGCCAGAACCGCCTGCTCAACCTCACTGCCCTGTGGCCTCCAACGTGGCGCTGACGCCGATGATATTGGCACCAGCCTCAGCCAAAGCCACCGCCATGCCGCGACCGATGCCGCGACGCGCGCCGGTCACGAGGGCGGTTTTCCCGGTCAGATCGAACGACTTCAGAACACTCATAGCGCCACCTCGGAGACCTGAATCATCGACTTCATCGCGTTGGGGTTCTTGGTCAACGCCTCAAACGCAGCCTGAATATCGTCCAAGGGCTGCACGTCGGTGATGAAGCTGTCGCAATCCACCACGCCCTCAGCCAGCAATTGCATGGCCTGATCGTAATCCTCACGGTGATAGACCCGCGCGCCCTGCATTTCGAGTTCGCGCCAGAAGAATTGGAACAGGTCGATCTGCGGTTTGGTCGCGTGAATGGCGACCATCACAATGCGCCCGCGCGTCGCCGCCGCCGCTGTCATCAGGTCAACACCGGGCTGGCTACCCGACACCTCAAACACCACATCCGCCCCCTTGCCACCGGTTGCGGCATGCACTGCCTGCCCTACATCACCCGCCTTGGGGTTCAGCGTCGCAAAGCCCAGCTTGGCCGCATAGGCCAGCCGGTTCTCGTTGATCTCAGAGATTGTGACGCGGCCCCCGGCATGACGGGCGACCATGGCGACCAACAGACCAATCGGCCCGCCGCCGATCACCAGAACATCCTCACCCACGGCAACACGCCCCCGTTTGACGTCGTGGCACGCCACGGCCAGCGGTTCGATCAGGGCGGCGTGTTGCAGCGGCAGATCATCGGGCAGGATGTGGATGGTATGGGCCGGGACGTTCCATTTCTGCTGAAATGCGCCCTCGGTGTCGATGCCAATGAATTTCAGCTTGTGGCAGATGTGCTGATGCCCGGCCTTGCAAGCCGGACATTCCCCGCAGTGATCCAATGGGCGAACAACGATCCGCTGCCCCACCGCCAGATCCGTCACCCCTGCCCCAAGCGCCGCAATTACGCCCGACATCTCATGCCCAACCGCACGTTCAAACCCAACCCGCTTGTCCATATGGCCCAGATAGATGTGCAGATCGGTGCCGCAGATCCCGCAATACGCGACATCAATTTGCACCTCACCGGCGGCTGGCGGGGTCACGGCTGCCTGCTCGACGGTAAAGGTCTTGTTGCCGCGATAGACGGCGCGTTTGCTGGTCATGTCAGTCACTCACTGTTTCAGGATATTTGCGGCGGCCAGTTTGGCCCAATCAAAAGTCACACCGATCCCCGGCGCATTGGGGGCCACGGCGAGATGGTTTTCCACGACCAAGGGCCGCGTGGTGTATTGGTCGATCGGGAACGAATGCACCTCAATCCAACCGGGGTTCGGGCGGGCCGACACCAGACTGACGTGCAATTCCTGCATGCCGTGGCTGCAAATCGGGATGCCGTATTGCAGCGACTGTTCGGCCACCTGCAACCAGCCCGTGATACCGCCGCAGTTAGAGCCGTCTGGCTGAATGAAGCTCAACTTTGATTGCGCGAAGGCATAGCCGAACTCATGGATCGTATGCAGGTTCTCACCCATGGCGAGCGGCATTCCCGTGGCCTCGGCAATCGCCGCGTAGCCGGCATAGTCATCCGGAATGATCGGCTCTTCGAACCACATCAGATCATAGGGCGCAAAGGCCCGCGACGCCGCAATCGCCTGATCAACGGTCATCGAATAGTTGGCATCCACGGCAAAGGCGATGTCCGGCCCGATCATCTCACGGATCGCCTTGATCCGCGCCACGTCTTCGGCCAGCGTCGGCTGACCGATCTTGATCTTGATGCCGTTGAACCCCCGCGCCAGATAGCCGCGAATGCTGTCGAGCAGCTTGGGCAATGGGAAGTTCAGATCAATCCCGCCGCAATAGGCCCGGCAACGGTCCGCCGTTCCGCCCGCCATCTGCCACAACGGCTGACCCAGCCGTTTGCCGCGCAAATCCCACAGCGCGATATCCACCGCCGAGATGGCAAAGGACGCGATGCCGCCCCGCGCGACATAATGGACATGCCATTGCATCGCCTCATAAATCTCTTCCACCGGCTCAGCGTCGCGGCCGATCAGAAACGGCGCCAGATCGTGCCGGATCATTGCCGCAATCGCGTGACCGCCTTTGCCGCCGGTGTAGGTATAGCCCGTGCCCGTCGACCCATCCGACAGCGTCACCGTCGCCGTAATCAGCTCAAAGAAGTGGTGGTCGCCATGTTTGGCATCCACCAGAACCTCGGCCAAGGGGATGTGAAATAGCTGTACCTGAACGTCCGTTATCATTTGCATCTTCCTGCCTTGCGCACGCCAAAGTCGCGCGGTTGTCTTTGTGGTCTCGTCTTATAGCCGCCCGAGCACCAAGTCTGCACAGCGATCGCCCAACATCATCGCCGGGGCATTGGTGTTGCCCGCCGGAATCTCTGGCACAGCCGACATGTCACAAACCCGCAGACCCGTCACACCCCGCACCCGCATTCTGGCATCGAGCACCGCCAGCGGATCGCCGTCCGCCCCCATCTTGGCCGTCCCGACCGGATGATAATTGGTCTTCACCACCTTGCGGCAATGCGCGTCCAACGCCGCATCCGAAAAATCCCCGGGATCGGGCACAATGATCCGGTCAATTCTGTCCGACATCGGCTTGGTCTCAAAGGTCTGCCGGAAATACCGCAGCCCTGTGATCATGGCCGCCATATCGCGCGGGTCTTTCAGGAAATTAGGCGAAATCAACGGCATGTCGTCAGGATTGGCCGAGGCCAAACGAACCTCACCACGCGACTGCGGCTTTAGCAGCACAATCTGAATTGACGCCCCATAGCCATCGCCCAAACGCTTTAGCGTCGCATCGTCCAGATACAGGATCGGGATGCAATAGGCCTCATGAGTGGGCGGCGCGTCAGGGTCGGTCGGGTTGACGAAAACCGCAGCTTCCAGCCCTGTGCTGGTCACCGGACCGCTGCCGAACAGCTTGAATTGCAGACCGTTGCGGATCATCCGCCAGCCGCGATCCTGCTTGTGATAGCCATAGGGACCGTTGGCGCGCGCCACGATGGACACATCCGGATGATCGATCAGGTTTTGCCCGACGCCCGGAATATCCTCTACCACGTTGATGCCATGCGACCGCAGATGATCCGCTGGTCCCAAGCCCGACAACATCAGCAGCTTGGGGGTAATCAACGCGCCCGCCGACAGGATGATTTCCCCATCAGTCCGCACCTCGTGGAGCCCCGTGCGATCCTTGTAGACCACCCCGACCGCCCGACCACCTTCGATGATGATCTTCTGGACCTGGGCTTGCAGCCGCAGCGTCAGATTGGGATTGTCCAGCAACGGCGCGATGAACGCATAGGCGGCAGAGCTGCGTTGACCCTGCCGATAGGTGAATTGGAAATACCCGACGCCGCGCTGCTGGACGCCGTTGAAGTCCGAATTGTACGGCACCCCCTGCGCCTGCAAGGTCTGCACAAACCACCGGGCCATTTCATTGATATAACCGGGGTCCGACACCAACAGCGGCCCCTCGGCGCTGTGCAGGTCGTCATTCAGCCGCTCATTCCCCTCCATCCGGCGAAAGTGCGGCAGCACGTCCTTCCAACCCCAACCCACGGTGTCGTTGTTGCCGCGCAGAATGTCTTGCCATTCATCGTAGTCGCTGGGCCGCCCCCGGACATAGGCCTGCCCGTTCACCGACGACCCGCCGCCCAGAACGTTGCCCTGCGGGATTTCACACTGCCGCCCGCCCAGATGATCTTGCGGGGTGGTCTTATGGGTCGTGAAAAACTTCGACCCGTTTTTCAACAGCTTGAACACACCCGGCGGCATGTCCAACAAAGGATGCCGATGCGAATGCCCGCCCTCAAGCAATAACACCCGCCCGCCGCTGTCGCGCACCAAACGCGATGCCGCAACACAGCCAGCAGAGCCGCCGCCGACGACGATATGGTCAAACGTCTCAGTCATGGCCCATCGCAGGAATATCCACGCCCAACCACTGAAAATCATCCGATCCGTTGACCCAGCCATGCCGCGCGTTTGGCGGAAACACGATCAGATCACCCGGCCCGAACTGAACCCGACCCACTACCGCATCCGCCACATCGCACAGCGTCAAAGTACCCGCGCCAGACACCACATAAAGCACATAGGAATTCTCACCCGCATGGGGCGGCACGATGCACCCGGCGGCAACATGCCCCCGCGCAATTGTAACTCCCTGCGTCCCCACCTCATGTACGGTGCCATAGGCAAAGTTCATGCCCGCAACAGGTGTCAATTCCGCCGCAGGTGCCGAGCGCGCGACCAAACCGCCGTCGCCTTCTTCAACGATAAGATGCACAGCGCCGGGCGTCGAAACGCGGTCTTCGCTCATGTTCAGTACCCCCGAAATCAAATAGTCCGCGCCAAACGGACGCACGTTGCCCAGCTAGTGCTTCATGTAGACCGTGCGTTTTTGCAGATAGCCTTCGATGCCATAGATGCCATCCTCACCCCCAAGACCCGACAGTTTGTGCCCGTTGTGGTAGCCATTCACATAGCCAACGATGCCCTTGTTCAGGAAGATTGTCCCAACCTCCAACCGGTTGATGGCGTCCATGTAGACGGCGCTGTCACGAGTCCAAAGGTAGGCAGACAACCCGTCAGGTCGCGCGTTGGCGATATCCAAGGCCTCATCCCAACCCGAAACCCGCACGATCGGCAGGACTGGGCCAAAGATCTCTTCCTCAACCAAAACATTGTGCCGGTTGGCATTCAGAACGACGGTCGGTTCATACCAGTTGCCTGCCTGAAACGCCTCACCCTGCGGACGCTTACCGCCCATCGCCACCTCACCGCCCTGCGACACCGCCTGCGCCACCAAAGCCTCTATCCGCGACAGCGCGCCCGCGGTGGTCAACGGCCCCATGCCTGCGTTGGTCATCGGATTGCCCGGCTTGATTTGCGCCACACGTTTCAACAGCTTGGCGGTAAACTCATCCGCAACTGTCTCATCCACCAGCACGCTTTCGGCGCAGATGCAGACCTGCCCGCAGTTGGCGAACCGCGCTACAGCCGCCGCCTCAACCGCCGCATCAATATCGGCATCCTTCATCACAATGAACGGCGCCTTGCCGCCAAGTTCCAGCGACAGCGCCGCCAGATTGCGCGCAGCCGACGCCGCCACTCCCTGCCCCGCCCGGATCGACCCGGTCAGCGTGATCATGCGGGTGATCGGGCTGGACACCAGCGCGGTCCCCACCTCTAGCCCCGTCCCGTTGACCATATTGATAACGCCCTTCGGCACACCAGCAGCCTCAACAATCCGACAGAATTCAGAGGCCGTGACCGGCGTCGCCTCATGCGGTTTGATGATCATCGTGTTGCCGGTGATCAGCGCCGGACCAACCTTGCGGCCGATCAGGGCCAGCGGATAGTTATAGGCGCACAGACCAATCGTGACACCATAGGGCACCTTGAAGATGAACAACTGCTCATCCGGTGCATCGGCCGGAAAGATGTCACCCTTGATCCGCCGCGCCGCTTCGGCCGCATAGGTCATGTAGCGGATCGTATCGTCCACCTCATACCCGGCCTCGGTCAGGGTCTTGCCCTGCTCCATCACCAAAAGCCGCGCAAAATGGTCGCGTTCCGCCCGCAGCCCATCGCAGATCTTGTACAGATACTCACCGCGCGTCACAGGCGGCAATGCCTGCCACAGCTTTTGCGCCCGGGCCGAACTGTCCAACGCCCGCGCAACATCGTCCAGCGAGCATGACGCAATCTCAGCCCAGACCTTGCCCGTTGCAGGATCTTCAACCGGAACGCGGCCAGAGCCATCGACCCATTCCCCGTCAATGAAACAGCGGTAATACGTCATCTTGGTATCCTCATTTCCGAAGTCGCGCCACTAGACCCGTGCGCCGACCATATCCGCAAGCAGTTGATTTTTATCGATTTCCGTGACGCCGTAGTCGCCCACGACCTGCCCCTGAAACAACGCGATGACCCGGTCGGCGACCATGACCACCTCGTCAACCTCATACGACAGGATCAAGACGGCCACGCCGCGCGCCGCCAGCGTTTCGATAATCCGGTAGATGTCGGCCTTGGCATGGACATCAATCCCACGCGTCGGTTCCAGCAAGATCAACAGTGACAGGTCCTCATCCAACCAGCGCGAGAAGCAGATCTTTTGCTTATTGCCCCCCGACAGCGACCGGATCGGCACCTGCGGTGAGGCCGCCTTGACCGCCGTGTTCTGCATGGCATCGGCCACAACCCGGTTGGCATCGCTACTGCGCAAGAACCCAAAGCTGGCACGCTTTTCGAGGTAAGGCAGCAGGATGTTGTCGGCCACCGACATCACGGCCATGATGCCATTCTTGTCGCGGTTTTCCGACACGAACCCCATGTGCTGGGCCACGCGCCTGCTCGGCCCCTCGCGCAGATCGAGCGGCTGTCCGTGATACAGGATGCGCCCGACCACATCGCTGTCCAACCCAAAGATCGCTTTGCAAATTTCCGGCGCACCGCAGCCGCGCAACCCGGTCAGGGCGAGGATTTCACCACTTCGCAGGGTCAGATTGACGTCCTTGAACAGACCCGCCTTGCCCAAGCCCTGCACGTCCAGCACAATCTTCTCCCGGCGCACCCTTTTCCGGTTTGCGGAAATCGCGCAGTTCACGCCCGTTCATTTCGCGCACGATGTCCTGCTCAACCGCGTCGGACACCAGACTGCTGGCCACCACCTTGCCGTCGCGCATCACCGTGACACGGTCCGAAATCGCCAGAATTTCCGGCATGTGGTGCGAGATGTAGATGATCGCGATATTCTCACTGCGCAGCCGCCGGATGAATTCGAACAACCGCTCCTTATCAGCCTCTGACAGGGCAGAGGTCGGCTCATCCATCACGATCAGCCAAGCGTTGCTCATCAGCGCGCGGATGATTTCGACAATCTGCTTTTCGCCGGAGTTCAGGTCTTTGATCAGCCGCCGCGGGTCAATCGTCAGGCCAAAGCGGGTCAGCGTCTTGGCCACCTCTCCATCCATCGCGCGGGTGTCCACAAACACCCCGCCCCGGCGCATGATTTCGCGGCCAAGAAAGATGTTGCGACTGACCGATAGTTCATTGATCAGCGAATATTCCTGATGGATCACACTGATCCCAAGCGCGTTAGAGGCGGCTGGCGTCTCTATCCCGACCAAACTGCCGTTCAACCGGATCTCACCGCCATCGCGCAGCACGACGCCGCCCAGAACCTTGATCAGCGTCGATTTGCCCGCCCCGTTCAATCCGACCAGCGCGTGAACCTCACCGCCTCGGACGGCGAAATCAACGTCGTCCAACGCGATATTGCCGAAATAGCGCTTCTGAATGCCCGTCATTTCGATGAGCTTGGCCGCGTTCTTGTTCCCCATGCTCATGCCAATTTCCGCCGCTTGTTAAGCTGGTCCAGGATCACGACGAACAACAGGATCGACCCTTTGATGACGTTTTGCAGATAGGGGTTGGCCCCCGTCACGATCAAACCGTTGATAATGATGCCATAAAGGATCACGCCGATCAGCGTTCCGGCCAAACGCCCCTCGCCGCCAAACAGGCTGGTTCCGCCCAAAATCACCGCCGTTATCGCGTCAAATTCCAAATTCAGTCCGGCCCAAGGCTGTGCCGATGACACCCGGCCAACCGTGATGATCCCGCCAATCCCCGCCATGAACCCGCACAGCGCATAGACTGTCATCGTGACGCCGACGGTCTTGCGCCCCAAAAGATAGGCCGTCGCGCGGTTCGCACCGACCGCATAAATATCCCGCCCCAACACGCTGCGCTTTAGCACCAGATCAAGCAGCAGATAGGCCACCGCCACGAACAAGATCACAACCGGCAGCGGGCCGTAACTCGTGCCGCCCAACCACAGAAACGCCGGGTTGGTCACCGCAATCGCATTGGCGTTCAGAATGACCAGCGTCAGGCCGCGCGCCAACGCCATTGTGGCCAACGTGATCATGAACGCGCTCAACTGTAACCGCGCCACGACATAGCCGTTCAGCAGACCGATCGCAGTGCCCGCCGCACAAGCGGCCAGCATCGCAAGCAGCGCATTGTCCACATAGGTCAACGTCAGTGCGCCAACCGCACTGGCAAACGCGACCGTAGACCCAACCGATAGGTCAATCCCGCCCGTGATCATCACATAGGTCATCGTCATGCCAATCAACGACAAGACCGCGATCGACCGCAGCAAGATGCCGAGGTTTTCAATCGAATAGAAATTGGGGTTCGCAAAACCAAACGCCGCAGAGATCACCACGATCAGGCCGATCAGAAATGCGTAGCGCGTCAGGTAACCTTGGCTGATCTGCAATGCCATTTGGCGGGGCTCTTTGGCTGGGATATCCGGACCATATCTGATCCAGAGGTTTGCAAGGGGCGCAGCACCGCGCGCCCCTTGCAGCAAAGCTTACTTCACCGAGTCTGGCCCAAATTCCTTGAAGCCGTTCTGTGCGACGTCCAGCGCCTGCTCGACACCGTAAACCTGAATGTCCTCCGGGAAGCCGTTGGCCTTGACCTGCGCAAGCACAGCATCGCTCAGAACCAGCGGCGTGAAGAAGTCGTACAGTTTCGGCACGTCTTGGCCATGTGCGATCTTCCAAGCCATCTGGACAAAGTTCCAACCTTCGCGTGTGCCGCTCAGCAGGATGTCGGCCTTCATCTGGCTTTCCGGGTCCTTCATCTGCTCCAGCATCGGCACGTCGCCATCATAGCCCCAGAAGGTCACATGGGTGTTGCCAGCGTTCTGCGCGATTTGCAGGGCGGGGTACATGTAGCCGTCGGTCACAACCGAAATGGCGTCCAGATCCGGGAACTGGGTCATCCAGTTTTCGGCAATGGATTGCGCCTTGATGGTGTCCCAGTCAGCGGGCTGTTCGGCCACGACTTTGATATCGGGATAGGCCGCAAGACCCTTCAGGATGCCCTGACGACGATCTTCGCCCGACGGATTGCCCGCCTGACCCAGCATGATCGCGACATTGCCCTTGCCGCCAAGATAGGCACCCAGCGCCGAACCTTGGGCAAAACCGTTGTCGATATCACCGAGGGTAAAGCTGTAGTCGGCGCTGTCCATCGCGCTGTGAACCGCAACCCAGATGATACCCGCATCATGCGCCTTTTTCACCAAAGGCTCAAACGCCTCAATGTTGATGGCGTTCACGAACATGATGTCGGGCTTTTCGTTGATCGTGGCTTCGGTCTGCTGGATCATCTTTTCCAGGCTGCCCTCGGCGCTCAACCAATGGCCAGAGACTTTGCCGAACTCTTTGTCATAGGCCGCAATCGCGTCCTCAAAGCCCTTGAGCCACGCGACGTGATAGGGGGCCACATGGCCGTCGTTGATGAAGACCATGCTCAGGCCGTCATCCAGATTAACCGCCATCGCAGAGCTGCTCATCAGCATGCTCATAGTCCCGGCAGCAAGCAAAGCTGAGGCCGCACGTCTGGTAATGAATTTCATGATTTCCTCCCTCAAGGATGCGCGTTCACATCGGATTCAGAATAGCTTCGTTTTTCTCTCATGCAAGTAGTTTTGATATACGAAAAGTATGATTTTGTATGATTGAACAGAATTGGAGCGATGAAGCACCCCAACACCCCGCAATCATTGACATTTTACGTTAGTGAGCCGCGCGCTCTCTGGATTGCCACAGGAACCAGTTCAGCCCAAGCGCCGCGATAATCACCAGACCCTTGAAGACCGGATGCCAAACATCGGTGATATTCAAAAGGTTAAGACTGTTGTTCAGCAGGCCGATAAACAGCAGCCCCCAGAACGCCCCGCCAACCGTCCCTCGCCCACCTTGGATAAGCGTGCCGCCGATGATGATGGCGGTGATGGCGTCCAGCATGATGCCCGTCCCGTCCAACCCCGGCTGCACAAACCCCATGCGCGACGACAGAATCAACCCGGCCAAGGCGTTGCAAAACCCGGCAAACCCAAAGACCGCGATCTTGACCCAATCGACGTTGATGCCCGCCAGTCTGGCGTTCTCTTCATGGTTGCCAATCGCGACGATATAGGCCCCGATCCGGGTGTAGTTGTAGGCGACGAACGCCACGACAAACATCGCCAGCAACATCAGAACCGAATAGTAGACCCCAAAGATCCGCCCCGCCCCCAACGCCTTGAAGAACGGCCCCGACAGCATGATCATCTCGCCGCGCGGGATGATCAGGCCAGACACACCGGTCGCCACGAACAATGTGCACAGCGTCACGACAAATGCGGGCAGTTTGATCTTGGCGACGATCACGCCGTTGAACAGCCCCAGCATCACCCCGACCAACGGCACCACCGCAAGGCCAAGCCACACATCACCAGTCATCCAGAACAGCACCCCGAACACGATCGACAGCAGGACAGAGGCCATCCCCATCGACAGGTCGATCCCACCCAGCACGATCACAAAGAACTGCCCGACCGCGATCAACCCAATCGGCACGATCTGCCGAGAGATTGCGGTCAGGTTGTCCAGGCTGATGAACCGGGGATTGAGCAGCGAAAACACCAGCGCACTTATCAGGGTGATCGCGATGATGTTCTTCTCCCGAAGGAATCGAATAGCCAGATCCATGTTCTTTTCCTGTCCGAAACTAAGCTGATAGATTGGCGGACCGCGCCTTGAGCCTGGCCTGGCGCCCTGCAAGCAAACTCTTCGCCCGGCGCACGCCAGAGACCCGGTCCACAATGACGGCCGCAATCAGAACCGCGCCGCGCACGCTGTCATAGATGAAGGGCGACGCGCTCATCAGGTTCAGACCGTTGTCGATCAACACCAGAAACACCGCGCCAAAGACGCTGCCAGTAATGGTCCCCTGCCCGCCAGACAGTCTGGTCCCGCCCAACACAACCGCGGCGATCACCGTGAATTCGACGCCTTCACCCAAGCCGCCTTGCAACCCACCAACCCGCGCCAACAGGATCAGCGCCCCAAGCCCGGCCAACGTCCCGCCAATCGCATAGGCCGCCAGAGTCACTTTCGCGACCGGCAAAGCCGTCTCTCGCGCCGACCGCTCTGAATTGCCGACGGCGCGCAGATAGATGCCAAACCGCGTGCGGGTCATCACAAAGATGCCAATCCCCGCCACGACCAGCAGAATCAGGATCGGCACTGGCACATCGAACACCTTGCCATTGCCGAGAAAGCCAAACTCTCGCCCAACCGGGATGTTGGCCGCCCCTGTCAGATGGATCGCCGTGCCGCGATAGATCGAATAAGTCGCCAGCGTCGTGATCAACGGCGATATCCGCAGCGTCGTCACCAACAGCCCGTTGGCCAGCCCAAGCATCAATGCCCCCGACATCGCCGCCAAAAACGCCACCAGATACGAGCTGCCGTCGAACATCAGCTTGGAGAACACCGCCGCCGTCAGGAACAAGATCGCCCCGGCCGAAATGTCGATGCCGCCCGAAATGATGATGAACGTCATCCCCACGGCCATGATCCCCGTCACGCTCGACTGGATCAGCACCGATTGCAGGTTGGAAAACGTCAGGAATACTGGCGACATCACCGACAACACCGCCGCCAAAACCACCGTGGCCAAGGCGATCGCCGTCCAGCCACGCCCTGCAAATATCCGCGCGATCATGCTGCTGCCTCTGCCTGTTTATAGGCCGACGCCGCAGCCAGTGAGATGATCCGAACCGCGTCGAATTCCGCGCGGGCAAACTCACCCACCAGATGCCCGGCCCGCATGACGACAATCCGGTGCGCCGTCTGCAACAGCTCTGTCAGATCAGAGGATATGATGATGACCGCGACACCCGACGCCGCAAGCTCGGCAATCCGGGCGTGAATGTCGGCCCGTGCGCCAATATCAACACCCTTTGTCGGCTCATCCAGAATGCAAATGGACGGTTCAGTCGCAAGCCAACGGCCCAGCAAAGCCTTTTGCTGATTGCCGCCGCTCAGATTGCCAATGCTGGATTCGATATGCGGGGCCGATACGTTCATGCCGTCAGCCACCCGCATCGCCGCCCCACGTTCACCACGAAAGCCGATGCCGGGCAGCCAGCGGGCCACGAACCGCCCAATCGCCGCCGCCGAAATATTCTCTCGCAAGGGCCGCATCAGGAACAGACCATTGTGTCGGCGATCCTCTGGCACATAGGCCATCCCCGCCGCCATCATCGCCCGCACGCCGGGCTTTGCGACCAGCACGCCGTTCACATAGACCGCCCCCGTCGCCGGCCGCAGCCCAAAGATCGCCTCAGCCACCTCTGTCCGTCCGGCCCCCATCAGGCCCGAAAATCCCAGCACCTCACCCTTGTGCAGGGTAAAGTTGACGCCCTCAAAATCGGCAGAGCACAGATCAACCACCCGCAGCGCCTCATCTCCGCGATTGGTGTCAACGCTGACATCGGCGGCCTCAATCTGGCGGCCCACCATCAACCCTTCCAGCGCCTCACGGCTGACCTCATCAATCCTGCCCATCGCCACTTGCTGCCCGTCGCGCAAGACGACGTAGCGGTCACAGATGCGGAACACCTCATCCATGAAATGCGAGATGAAGACGATGGCCGTCCCGCGCGCCCGCAACAACCCGACAATCGCAAACAGCTTCTCCCGCTCTGGCGCGGTCAGTGAGGTCGTCGGCTCATCCAAAATCAGCAGGCGGTCCGCGCTGAGCAAGGCTTTCGCAATCTCAACAATCTGCTGCTGCCCCGCCCCCAACGCCTCGACCTTGTCATCGGGGTTGATCGGGATACCCAGCAGGTCCAACTGGGTCTGCGCGATCTGGCGCAACCCGGCCAGATCCACACGGTAGGCCGCCCCCGGCAGATGCGAAATGCAGATATTCTCGGCCACAGTCAGGGTCTGAAACAGTGACAGCTCTTGGTGTACCGCCGAAATACCCTGCTGCGCGCCCACCCGCTCTGTCGGTTTGCCGTCGATCAGGAACTGCCCGGTGGTCGGCTGCAAAAGCCCGCACAGCATGTTCTTGGTCGTCGACTTCCCGGCCCCATTTTCACCGATCAGCGCGACAACCTCACCGGGATAAATGTCGAAATTCAGACCCGACACAACCGTCCGCCCCGCAAACGCCTTTGACAAGTCGCGCACCGAAAGCAACGGCGCGGTGTTTGGAGTATCTGTGCGGCTGTTCACGTCGATTACCTGTCTATTGGGCCCCAAGTCGGCCAAAGGTTAGCTGCGGCTGGTGCTGAAACGCATGGCAAGTCCGGTGCCGACAAAGATCAGCACGCCCTGCACGATCAGTTGGTCGTAAAACGGAATCCCGATGAGGTTGAGCCCGCTTGTCAGAATGGCCAGCAGCGTGACCCCGATCAAAGTCCGCGCCACCGATCCCTCACCACCGTTCATGCTGGTGCCGCCCAAAACGACCGCCCCGATGATGATCAACAACAGCGTGTCGCCGACGCCCGGAATGGCGTTGCCAAGGTTGGCGATGCTGATAAAGCCTGCGATGCCGCCCAAAATCCCCGACAGCGTGTAGACGCTCACATCAATCATCCCGCTGTGAATGCCGATATAGCGCGCCGAACTGCGATTGGCGCCCAACAGCATGACGTGGCGGCCCCATGTGGTGAATGACAGCGCAAACCCGCAGACCACCAGAATGACCAAGGCCACAACCATCACCGCAGGCACGCCCCACAGCAGCGCAAAGCCAAAATCATCCATCCACGCCGGGGTATGTTTAACGGCAATGCCCGCCGACAACACAAACGCGATCCCCCGCGCAACCAGCTGCGTGCCCATCGTGGTGATAAACGGCGTCAGCCCAAAGATCCCGATCAGAACCCCGTTGAGCAGCCCGAACCCCGCCCCGATCGCCACCGCCGTAACAGCGCCCAAAACCACGCTGCCGCTGCTCGCCATCACCAACCCGGCCCCCACGGCCGAGGCGCTGATGACCGTCGATATCGAAAGATCAATGCCGCCGGTCAGCAGGACAATCGTCATCCCAACCGCTGCAATCAGGATGACCGAATTGGCAGTCATCGTGGTTTGCAGGTTCGACACCGAAAAGAAGTACGGCGCAAAGGCCGAGAACGTAAAGAATAATGCCAGAGCAATCAGCGCCGACGGATAACGCCTTGCGGCATCGCCCAACCGGAATCCTCGTGCAGTTGCGGAAAGGTCAGCCATGCACGCCTCCTGTGAATTGCTCTGGCACTCGATCGGCTTACTTAGCGCCCCAGATCTTGGCCTTGTTCGCCTCAACATCAGCCGAGGTGTACAGAACGCCCGGAATTACGTTCACCATTTCAACGGCTTCACCCTTGATCAGCTTGTCCGCCAGATTGACAGCCGTAGCCCCGGTCAAAGCCAGATCCATCACCACAAAGCCGTCAGCCGTGCCTTTGACAACGCCCTGATAGCCGTCGTTCGACCCGTTGATGCCGGTGACGACAACGTGGCCGTCTTGCCCCGCCGGGATCTGCTTGCCGAGGTCTGTCAGCACGGTTTCAACAGCCGGGAACTGGGTGTCCGTGGCCGCAAACACGGCCTTGATGTCCGGGTTAGCTTGGAAAGCGTTCTGGGTGCCCGACAAAGCGCGCGCCGAATCCCAATCCGTCGGGATCTGAACCACTTTGATATGGGCGTTCGTGGCGACGGCTTCGTTAAAGCCAGCCGAACGGTCAATCCCGTTCTGGTCATTCAACGCGCCGACGAGTTCCAGCACGGTCACGTCAGAGGTGGCCCCTGCCAGCTTTTCAGCGATCAAGCCGCCCGCAAGCCGACCATCCGAAATCGAATCCGGGCCAACAAAGGCGTCAACCGCTTTGCTGTCGGGCAACGCACGGTCATAGGCCACGACCGGAATACCAGCACGGTCCGCTTCCATCAACGCCCGCTCAATGGTGTTCTGATCCACGGCGCAAACCAGAATAGCGCTGACATGCTGCGTGATCAGCGACTGGATCTGCGCGTTCTGGGTCTGGGCGTCGCCATCAGCGACAACCTCAATCACCGTGAAGCCAAGCTTTTCGGCCTGCGCCTTGATCGCGTCATTCACCCCAACGCGGCTTTCGAACAAGCTGGTCTACCGAAAGGCCAATGGTGATGCCTTCAGCGCCGGCCATCGTCGCCGCAAAACCAAACGCAACCGACGCCATCAATCCCAAATACTTCTTAGTCATTGCAGCATTCCTCCACGAAATCCATGTGCCCCTGAAATTGGGCGGTTTCAGTTTGTTCCCGCCAAATGGGCAAACAGGCCCAAGTCCTCGGTTCCCCGGCGAGTCAACTGTTGCGGACGCTAGCACGCGTCTTTCCACATATGCAAGTTACTTTCACATATAGTTTTGCCCCGCAGTCCCGCTCATCTGCGGTAAATCTACTTTCACTAGCAAAAATTACTTTCCTATACGAGAATCCGCTGCTAGCTTGAACCAAACGCCCAGGGCCCGCCCACCTGCCCCATACCCAGCATATGAGATCGCAAAAATGTCCAATCCCAATGACTTGCCGACCGGCATCGTGCGGCTTGAACGCAACGGCCCCATCGCAGAGATCGTGCTGGACCGCCCCGCCAAACACAACGCGCTGACCCCGCAGATGTACCGAGAGATCGGCCAGCACTGTGAAACGGTCAACCGCGACAACAGCTTGCACGTGGTGATCTTTCGGGGTGAGGGCGAGCGCGCCTTCTGCGCCGGATCGGATATTGCGGCGCTAGAGGGCTACGAAGATTTCTGGGATTGGCGCAACCGCTACGACTATGTCCCACCGATCCGCGCCCTGCGGAAACCGGCGATTGCGGCCGTCAAAGGCTGGGCCCTCGGCGGCGGGCTAGAGATTGCCCTGGCCTGCGACCTTCGCGTCGTCTCCACTACAGCCGTGTTCTCCGCACCCGAAGTGGCGCTTGGCTGGAACGGTGCAGGCGGTGCGGCACAGCATCTGACCCGGATGTGCGGCTATGGGCAGGCGATGCGGATTCTACTGACCGGCGACCGCTTTGACGCCCATGAGGCGCACCGCATCGGCATGGTAGAATGGCTGGTTGATGAGGGGCAAGAGCTGGTGGTCGCCCGCAGATTGGCGACCCAGATCGCCGCCCATTCCACTGTCGCCACACAGGCGGTCAAGGCCGCCGTCCGCTCTGCCCTCGACATGACGGTAGAACGTGGACTTTCCTACGAAAATGAACTTATGTCATTGTGCTTTGCCAAGGTCGAACGCGACAAGCTGCGCCCCGACCCGGCCTGATCCGCGCTAGAACATGGAAGCCCGATGGACCCTGATGCCCTTTCCGATGACGACAAGCCGTCCCGCCGCAACAAATCTGCGGTCCCTTCGGTTGAAAAGGCCCTTGATGTCATAGAGCTGCTGTCGGAAACGCCAAACGGGCTGACCATGAACGACATCATCGAGCGGCTCGACCGCACGATGGGTGAGGTTTACCGCATCGTCGTCTACCTGACCGAACGCGGCTATCTAGAGCAGGACGAAACCACCAGCCGCTACGCGCTGACCCTGCAACTCTTCGAACTTTCCCATCGCCATGACCCGACAGAGCGTCTGCTCTCCAAAGCCGTGCCGCTGTTGGAACGTATCTCTGCCCTGACCGACCAAAGCTGCCATCTCGGCGTGCTTAACCGGATGAACGTGCTGATTCTCGCATCGGTGCAAAGCCCGCGTCCGGCAGGCTATTCTGTGCGGACCGGCGCGATGTTCCCGATGCAGCAGACCTCAACCGGGAACATCATCATGTCGTTTTCGCCAGAGGCCATTCAGAAACGCTTCCTCGCCCGCCTGCCCGCCCCGGACCGCGAGGCCGCCGCCGAACGCCTTCGCACGATAGCTGACCGTGGCTATGAAGATCGGCCCAGCCAGATTGTCGAAGGCGTGCGCAACCTGTCCGCCCCGGTTTTCGACAGCCGTGGCATCGTGGCGGCAATCACCTCGGGCTATCTTTCACAATCGGCGCAACTGGTCACACCAGAGGCCGCCTTGACCGAAATCCGCCAAACCGCGCTGAAACTGTCCATCTCTCTGGGGTTCAGCGCAGAGCGCAGCGAATACGCCGCAGCCTATCAGAACCTGACCTGAATCAAGCCTGTTGACATTCCCACATACAAAAGTAATTTTCTTATGTGAAATTACTTTTGGATTGTGACTCATGCCATCGACCGCCAAACCCGCACCCGCCCTCCCCCTCGCAGGACTGCGCGTTCTTGATTTCGCACAGTTTCTCGCGGGGCCTGCTGCGGCCCTGCGCTTGGCCGACCTCGGGGCAGAGGTTATCAAGATCGAACGCCCCCAAGGTGGCGACCTGTGCCGGTCTTTGGTCATCAACAATCAGGTCTTTGAAGGCGACAGCCTGCTGTTCCACACCTTCAACCGCAACAAATCCAGCGTCGCTGCCGACCTGAAATCCCCAGACGACCTTGCCGCCGTTCGCAAACTTGTCGCCACCGCCGACGTGATGATCCACAACTTCCGCCCCGGCGTGATGGAGCGGATCGGGCTGGACTACGCCACCGTCAGCGCGCTGAACCCGAAAATCATCTACGGTTCGGTCACGGGCTACGGCAACACCGGCCCTTGGCGTGACAAACCCGGCCAAGACCTGTTGGCGCAATCCATGTCCGGCATGACGTGGCTGCAAGGCAATGCCGAAGACCCGCCGGTGCCGGTTGGCTTTGCGCTGCTCGACGTGGCGACTGGCGGCAATCTGGTCCAAGGGATTTTGGCCGCCTTGGTCCGGCGCGGCGTGACGGGTACGGGTGGATTGGTAGAGGTTGACCTGATGTCCTCTTCCTTTGATCTGCAATTTGAACAGCTTACCGCCCATTTCAACCAACCCGACAGCAACCCGCAACGCAGCGCCATCTCCAACGCCAACCTCTACGGTGCCGCCCCCTACGGGATCTACAAAACCGCCGACGGCTATCTGTCCCTTGCAATGGCCCCGTTGGCCCGCTTGGCCACCCTGCTGGACGCCCCCGAAATCGCGACCTTTCCCCAGTCGGACGCCTTCACCCGCCGCGACGAAATCAAGGCCATCCTGACCAAAGTCATCGCCACCCGCACAACCGACGCTTGGCTTGCCGTGCTGGAGCCCGCCGACATCTGGTGCGCCAAGGTGATGAACTGGCAAGAGATGGCTGAAACCGAAGGTTTTCAGGCGCTTACCCCCCTGCAAACCGTGCAAACCGCTTCCGGCGCCACCGCCCGCACCACCCGCTGCCCCATTCGTCTGGACGGCGAACTGCTGACCAACCCACGCGGCGCACCAACGCTCGGCGCCCACACGGCCGATTTCCTGCCAAAATAACCCAACCGACTGACCTACCCGCGCCAACCCGCAACAAAGCTCTGGACTTATCCATATGTAAAAGTTTATTTTATATATAATTCCAAGCCCGGCGGCAAACCTGCACGACAGAAAGGCCATAACATGGTGACCCTGAAAGGCATGACGTGGGACCACCCGCGCGCCTATGACTGCCTCCTCGCCGCGACGCGCCAATATGCGGCGCGGACCGGCACCACGATTGAATGGGAAAAGCGCAGCCTTCAGGCGTTTGCCGACGTGCCGATTGACCACCTCGCCAAGGCCTATGACCTGATCGTGCTGGACCATCCGCATGTCGGCCAGATCGCGGAAAGCGGTTGCCTGCGCGACCTGCCCCCAATGCCCGCCGACGCCTCGTTGGGCGGATCGGTTGAGTGCTATGAATGGCAAGGCAAAACATGGGCTTGGCCCGTAGACGCCGCCTGCCAGATGGCCGTGATCCGCCCCGACCTGACCACAGATTTCCCCCGCACTTGGGAGGAGGTTTTGGCCGACGGTGCCGAACGTTTCCGCCTGCTGACCCCCCTGCAACCCGTTGACGCCTTCGACGCTATGCTCACCCTCATAGCCTCACGCGGCGAAGAGGCGCTGCCGATCAACCCCAAGGAGTTCTGCTCGACAAGTAACGGCATCCTCGCCCTGCAAGTCTTGAAGCGCCTCTACAAAATGGGCCCGTCTGAGGCCGTCACCATGAACCCGATCAAGGTGTTAGAGGCACTGTCAGGCACCGACGACTTCGCCGCCTCCCCCTGCCTGTTCGGCTATATCAACTACGCCCGCCCCGGTTTTCGCAACCATGCCCTGCGCTATGTCGACCTGCCGGTTTTTGCCGAAAACGGTGTCCGCCGCGCCATTCTGGGCGGTGCCGGGATCGGCGTGTCGGCCATGCGCGACCATGGCGACATCGCCCAAGACTTCGCGGCTTGGGTCACCTCTGACGCGGTGCAGGGCGGGGTCTATGTCGAAAATGAGGGCCAACCCGCCCATATCGCCGCATGGCGCGCCAAGCAGACCGACCCGCGCTATGCAGGCTTTCTGCAAGGCGGTTTCGCCACCATCAGCACCGCCTGGACCCGCCCGCGCGCGGCATGGTTCCTGCACTATGTCGACGACATTTGCGAAATCATGCCGGATTTCTTCCTGAAAGATCAGGATGAAGCCGCGTTCATGGCGACGCTGAACAAACTCTACCAACATCACACAGCCAAGGATCCGGCATGAAACACGTCATCATCACCGGCGGGAACAAGGGCCTCGGCCTCGCCCAGACCGCCCTGTTCTTGCAGCGCGGCTGGACTGTCCACGTCGTCGCGCGCACCAAGGGCGACCTTGACCAATTGCCGCAAGACACCCTGAATTATGTGCAGGCCGACCTTGCCAACTGGCGCGACCCAAGCTGGATTGACGCCATCCACGCCAAGGCAGGTCAAATCCACGGCCTCGTCAACAACGCGGGCGTCCACCTGAAAAAGCCGATCTGGGATGTGGCCGCCGATGAACTCGACGGTGTGCTGGATATCAACGTCAAAGCGATGTTCATGGCGTCAGGCCGCTACATCGCCCTGCACAAAGATCAGGGCGGTTCCATCGTGAACATCTCCTCTATGGGTGGCATCATGGCGCTGCAATCCGCCGCCGCCTATGTCACCGCCAAAACCGCCGTCATCGGCATCACCCGGTCAATCGCGGTTGACGCCGCCCCGTTTGGCTTTCGCTGCAACGCGGTCTGCCCCGGCTTCATCAAGACCGACATGACCGACGCCATTCTTGCCAAAGACCCCGCCCGCCGCGCCAAGATCGAAGGCCGGATCCCCAGCCACACATTCGGCAAAGCCGAAGATGTCGCCCGCGCGATCCACTTTCTGATTTCGGATGAGGCGACCTACATCAACGGCGTCGCCCTGCCGGTCGACGACGGCTATTCCATCGGATTTTGAGGATATCATGACCTATACAGCCTCGGTCCTAACGGCCGCCCAAACTATCGAAATCACCACCCGCACCCTGCCCGCAGAAATCCCGGCTGGCTATGTCCGGCTGAAACTGGCCACCGCCAGCCTGTGCGGCACCGACCTGCACTACTACCGCCATTTCCAGAACGCCGGATTCGTCCTCAACCGCGCCGTCACTCTGGGACATGAGGCCTGCGCCTATGTGGCCGACGCCAACGGCAGCGCCTTTGCCGAAGGTGAGCTTGTCGCCCTGAACCCGATCATCAACTGCGGCGAATGTGCCTACTGCTTGGACGGTCAGGAAAACCTCTGCACCGCCAAGAAATTCCCCGGTTCGGCCACCACCATCCCCCATATCGACGGCTTCTTTCAGGCCGAGTTCGATTTCCCGGCCAAGTGCTGCTACCAAGTTCCGCCCGACACCAACCCCGACCACCTGACCTTTGCCGAGCCTCTGGCCTGCGCCATGCATTCGGTCACCGTGTCAAAGGCGGGCAAGGGCTCCAAAGTGCTGATCACCGGCTGTGGCCCAATGGGTCTACTGGCCCTCGTTGCCGCTTTGGCCGTTGGGGCACAGGTTGACGTGTCCGACGTCCGCCCAGAGGCTATCGCTTTGGCCATCAAGGTCGGCGCGACCAAGGGCTATGTCTCTGGCCAAGACGACATCCCTAACATGACCTATGACGCGGTGATCGAGGCGTCAGGCTCCCCCCATGCCTTCAATCAGGCGCTGGAGGCTGTGAAACGTCAGGGCCGCGTGTCGATCCTGTCCAACATCCAGCCCACCGCCGTCCCGATCAACCTGCACCGGATCATGTTGAAAGAGATCGCCGTGGTCGGCTCCTTCCAGTTTAACGTGGAATTCCGCCAAGCCCTCGCCCTGATCGCCAGCGGCAAACAAGACTTCGACCAATTGATCGCAGGCCGCTTTGGCCTGGACCAAACCGCCGAGGCGCTGGAACTCATGCTGTCGGGTAAGGCCGCAGGCAAGATCCTGATCAAACCCCAAGTCTGACGCCACAACCGCCGCCGTCATATCACGCACCATTTGCGCTGATCTGACGGCGGCGAACACACCCTCCGCCACCGACACAAAGCCCCCTCAAACGCCAAGAAACGGTCGCGCGATCTTCGGCATGTGGCCAAGGTAAAGCGGGGCTGGCCCCGGCTTGTCCGCGTAGTCCTCACCCATAAGCGCCCGGTATTCAGCGAGAAAACGCGCCTTGGGATGATCTTTGGCAGCCACATTCGTCGCAATGCCACCGTGGACTTGGTGAAACACCCCTTCCCCCAGCAGCGCCACCAGATTTGTACCCGGCCTGAATACGGCGCGGTCGCGGAAATGATGGTTGACCAGCCCGCCCCCCGGCGACTGAAATCGCAGGTCAAAGCCGCCCAAGGCGTTGAAAAGGCTTTTGGTCAGCGCGACCCAACTAAACTCTGACGGCACACCGCCCAAAAAGCCACGGCCAGAGGATTGCGCCAAGGTTGATATTCCGAACAGCGCATAGCCATCCTCGCGCCAGCGGCTCTTCTCCAGCAACGCGTCCTCGGTCGCCTGATCATAACCGTTCGGCACGGTCTTGTTCTGCACATCCGGCCCCAGATGCCACGACAGGGCATAGACAACCGGGGTTTTGGCCGCACCCAAGGCGCGCAGGCTATGCCCAACCAGCCCCGGCGTCGCCATACGGGCACCGTCGACAATGATGGCAACCGCGTCGCCCCGCGCGGCATTCACACCCCGATTGACCGCCTCAACCGGCGAGACCGATTGCGTCTCGTGCCGGATCAACCTGAACTGCGGCCCGAAACCCTCAACAAACTCGCGCGTCAGTGGGACGTCAGAGCTGTTGTCGACGGCAATGACCTCATAGCTTTCCGGGTCTATATCCCGCTGATGGGCCGGGCTCAGCGAATACAGGGTGCGCGCCGCCTCGCGTTGCATGTCGTGAAATATGACGATGATCGAAAGCCGCAAGGATCAGACCTTCCTCAAATAGCCGTTGGGATTGTAGGTGGCATTGGGCCCGAACATGTCGCAAAGCTCGGCCGCGATTTTGAAGCTGTTCGGATGGGCGGCCAGATAATCGCGGATCGCCCGGTTCGGCCCGCCGTCGTATTTCTCACTTATCCCAAGGTCATCAAGCACACCGTCTTCAATCGCCAGAATGTCACCAGTCACCATACGCTCATCAAACAGCGCCAATGCAGCCATGCAACCGGCGTAGCTATGGGCCGAATCTTCGGTCACGAACCACGGATGCGGCAAGCCATCCAACCCCTCAGCCGCAAAAACCGGGGCGAGGTCGAGAACGCTGCCCTGCAAAAACCTGATCCGGTCATCTTTGACGCCTTGCGGAATTGCCAGATCGATGGAGATCACCGGCGTGTCAGCGCACCCCATATTGCCCAGCAGATCGGCGAAAAGCAGGGCGCTGCCCCCGGAATGAGAGCCAATCTCGATCATGGTGCGCGGCTTCAGGTCCCAGATCAGCCGCATGTAGATGGCAATATCGACCGGGCTTTTGAGGCAACGCACCCCCTTGTACCGATAGGCCATCACACCGGCCTGATAGGTTTCCAGCATGGGGCGGGTGAAGGCCGTTTGAAAGGAACGCATCAGGGCCTCGCTGTCAGGACGGTTTGACGAAGAAGGCACCGGTCCAGTCGACTTGGGTCAGGGGCGGAACCGGCTCCTTGCGCGCGGCGAAGAAATCCTCAACCGCCTTGCGGCACATCGGCAGCGCGCCATAGTCGTCAACGACGACAATGCCGCCGGGACTGACCCGATCATACAGCGCCTGCAACGTGTCCATGGTGGATTCGTACAGGTCGCCGTCCATACGCAGCAGGGCGATCTGGCTGGTCGGGGCCTTGGTCAGCGTGTCGCGGAACCAGCCCTTGAGGAAGACCTGTTTCTGGTCATCAAGCAGCCCGTAGACCGCAAAATTCTCCCGTACCGTTTCCTTGGACACGGCAAGCTGGGGGTATTTCTCTTTGGTCAGGTCAAGTTTGCCGTCCTCTTTATGGGTCGGCGGGGGCAAACCCTCAAAACTGTCAGCGACAAGCAGTTTGCGCTGACTGTCACCATGGGCCCGCAACCAACCCGCCATGAGAATACAGCCACCACCGCGCCACACACCGCATTCTATGAAATCCCCCGGAACATCGCGCGCCGCAAGGTCGTCGAGACAGGCGTGCAAACTGTCCAGCCGCTGCCGTCCCATCATGGTATGGCTGAAACCAGAGCGGTCGATCTTGCGGCCCGGGAAACTGCCCGATGCGGCGGCTGGCCTTGAGGTCCTGCAACCCTTCAGCGCGGGCTTCGCGGATCGAATGCAGCACCGCATAGTCGAAACTGTCCTGACCGGCGAGGCAGTCCCGCAGGTAAAGCATCCGCAACTCATCATCGAGATAGATCTCATTCAACAGGCTGCGCTTCAACAAGTCGAGGTATAGCCCCTCGGTGCCCGCCTGCGCCGGGGCCGGGCGCGCGGTTCTGCGCTTTGCCTGCAGCTTTGTCAGATGGTCCTTCAACGCCGCTACGGGTTCCGGGGCAAGGGCCTCACGCAATTCCTCGATGGTTGCAAATGCCAGCCCGTCCCCGGCGAGATCGGCCTCATGCTGGGCCAAATTCTTCTGCACCCTGCGATCACCGGGATTGAAGCCGGTGATCACGGCCAGCCCCTTCATCTCAACATTGTAAACCCGGATATCGAGATCGGGACGGTGTTTGCGCAAGAAGGGGATCACCTTGTAGACATCGCCAGTCCAGGCTTTGGTGATGCGCTCACGGGTCGTCCATTCAATCTGTTCCGGCAGAATGTCATCGACGACCACGACCGTGTCGCGGCTGGCATGGACTTCGAGGTTCAGAATATCACGCAGGGCGAATTCGGCTTGATGCATACCATCGACAAACGCCAGATCAACGCTTCCCCCCAACAGCTCCCGCAGATTTTCGGCGGCGAAGAAAGCGTCGCTGGTCTGACGAAACAGCCGTGTCGGACTGCGCAGGGCGCAGCGGATTTCGAAATCAGGATCGACCGCGACGGACGGGCACCGCGACAACGTCAAACTGCGACCTTCGCGGCAACCGATCTCAACATAAGAACTGGGTTTAAGCATATCGTGGAGCAAATTAAGCGCGGCCAAATAATCCAAACGGAAATCTCTCGCTATTGTTTTGTTGCGCTATCTTTGCCGCATCCTATGTCCCACGACCATGAAAAAATTGCCCGCACCCTTGGAAAGGCGGACTGTACAGGTCAGGCCTTCTTCGGCGCGGTAGCCGGGAACCAGCGGCGCCCCAGCCACAGCGCAACCGAAACCAGCCCAATCAACACCGGAACTTCGACCAAAGGCCCGATCACGGTGGCGAAGGCCACTGGTGAGGCCAGACCGAAGGTGGCGATGGCAACCGCGATGGCGAGTTCGAAATTGTTGCCGGCCGCCGTAAACGCCACCGCCGTGGTGCGGGGGTAATCCGCCCCGATCATGCGCCCCATGACAAAGCCGATGCTGAACTGGATCAGGAAATACAGCGCCAACGGCACCGCGATCCGCAGCGCATCAATGGGCAGGCGCAGCACCTCGCCGCCCTTCATCGCGAACATCGCCATAATGGTGAACAACAGCGCGATCAGCGTGACCGGCCCGATGCGCGGCAGGAAACGGGTCTGATACCAATCTTCGCCCCGGCGGGCTGACCAGAATGCGGCGGGTCAGGTATCCGGCGGCAAACGGAATGCCAAGGTAGACCATCACCGCCTGCGTGATCGTCCAGAAACCGACGTCGATGATCTGCCCCTCCAGCCCGAACAGGGGCGGCAGGACGGTCAGAAACACCCATGCATAGGTTGAGAAAAACAGGATCTGAAAGATGGAGTTGAAGGCGACCAGCGCCGCGCCATATTGCGTGTCACCACAGGCCAACCCATTCCAAACCAGCACCATCGCGATGCAGCGCGCAAGCCCGATCAGGATCAGGCCGGTCATGTATTCCGGGCTGTCCGACAGGAAAAACACCGCAAGCGCGAACATCAGGACCGGCCCGATGATCCAGTTCTGCACCAGCGACAGTGCCAGGATGCGGCGATCCTGAAATACCTTCGGCAGGTCTTCATAGCGTACCTTTGCCAGCGGCGGATACATCATCAGGATCAACCCGGCAGCAATCGGCAGGTTTGTCGATCCGACCGACAGCGCATCCAACGCGCCGGGCAGCGCGGGAAACACCGTCCCAAGCAGAATGCCCAGCGCCATGGCCCCGAATATCCACAGCGTCAGCCAACGGTCGAGGAAGGAAAGCCGCTGCATGTCATACTCCTTGAACTATGGTCTTGCCGGGTGCCGCCGAAGACGAAACCAACATCAGGTCAAACATCCGCCTTCTCCGCCCCGCCACAGCCAGCCAGATCGGCGAAAGCGGGCGCACAAAACTCGGGCCTGCCGCCGCAGCAATCCTCTAGCAGAAACCCGATCAGCGCCGAGACCGTGGTAATTTCCACCGCATAGATGATCTGTCGGCCCATGCGCTGCGACCGAACCAGCCCGGCCTTTTCCAGATGCGAAAGATGGAACGACATCTTGGACGACCCCGCGCCAAGCCTTTCGCCAAGCAATCCCGCAGGCATCCCCTCTGGACCCGCTTGAACCAACAGCCTCAGGATCCTGAGGCGATGTTCTTGCGACAGGGCGGCAAAGGCCGCAAGCGCCTGTTCCTCAACCATGATCTCAACATCTCTATTTTCGTTGAGATGTTAGCTATCAGCCCATCCCGCGCCGGACAAGCCCCACCGCCGCAACCGGTTTGTCATAAAACCTTCACTGGAAGGCGTCCATTAATTCCTATATTCGGGAAATATGGAACAAAATCGCGCCGCCCATGGATTTGCAACGCTAGGCCACCCCGGTCGCCTTGCAGTTTTTCGCCTGCTGATGCGCTTCGCCCCGCAAGGCGTGCGCCCGACAGAGATTGCGGCCTCCCTCGGCCTGAAACAAAACACCCTGTCGCATCACCTCGCCGACCTGACCGCCTCCGGTCTTGTTCAGGTCGAACGGCGCGGGCGATCCCTGCTCTATTCGGTTGATCTGGACGTGACCGAGGGCCTGATCGGCTATCTCGCCCTCGATGTCGGCCGCGCGCGCCCTGACCTGCTGTCCCCCCTGCTCGCCAGTCAAAAGGACCGCATCATGCGTGACACCGATTTCCACGTTCTGTTCATCTGCTCGGGCAACTCTGCCCGCTCGATCTTTGCCGAAGCCCTGCTGCGCGATCTGGGCCAGGGCAAGTTTCAGGCGTTTTCCGCCGGCACGCGGCCGAATTCCGAACTGAACCCCTTCGCGCTGGAGGTGCTGAAGCGCAACGGCCACGACGTCGCAAATCTGCGCTCCAAGCACCTGTCAGAGTTTCAGCAGCCCGGCTCGCCAGTGATGGATTTCGTGTTCACCGTCTGCGACACGGCAGCGGCCGAGGAATGCCCGCCATGGCCCGGTCAGCCGATCACCGGCCATTGGGGGCTGCCCGACCCGGTCAAGGCGACGGGCACCGATGCCGAAAAGGCGCTGGTCTTCGCGCAAACCTATGGCGCCCTGCGCCGCCGCATCGCCGCCTTTGTCGAACTGCCATTCCAATCGCTCGACAACATGGCCCTGCAGGCGCGGGTGGACCGGATCGGCACCCAGACCGACACCGACGGCGAAGGGTTGAAGCCATGACCCGCATTGCCCTGAACGGCCTTGGCCGTATCGGAAAACTCGTCCTGCGCGACCTGATCGACACGGGCGCGGGCGGCGAGATCGTGCTGATCAACGATCCCGTCGGCGATGCCGAACAGCACGCCCTGCTGATGGAGTTCGAACTCGGTCCACGGGCGCTGGAAGGCCGAGATCAGCCATGATGCGGACAGCCTGACCCTGAACGGCCAGCACATCCGCCTGACCCATGAGAAAACCATCGAGGCGCTGCCGCTGGCCGAGCTTGGCGTCGATCTGGTGATCGACTGCACCGGCGTCTTCAAGACCGCGGCCAAGGTCGCGCCCTACTATGCGGCGGGGGTGAAGAAGGTGGTCGTCTCGGCCCCGGTCAAGGATGGCGGCGCGCTGAATCTGGTCTATGGCGTGAACCATCACCTCTACGATCCCGCCACGCACAGCCTGATCACGGCGGCGTCCTGCACCACCAACTGCCTCGCCCCGGTGGTCAAGGTCATCCATGAAGGCATCGGCATCCGGCACGGGTCGATCACCACGATCCATGACGTGACCAACACCCAGACCATCGTCGACCGCCCCGCCAAGGACATGCGCCGCGCGCGGTCGGCCCTGCTGAACCTGATCCCGACCACCACCGGATCGGCCACGGCGATCACCCTGATCTATCCCGAACTGAAAGGCCGGCTGAACGGCCATGCCGTGCGGGTGCCGCTGCTGAACGCCTCGCTGACCGATTGCGTGTTCGAGGTGGAGCGTGAGACCACGGTCGAAGAGGTCAACGCCCTGTTCAAGGCCGCCGCCGACGGCCCGCTGAGCGGCATCCTGGGCTATGAAACGCGGGCGCTGGTGTCGTCGGACTACACCAATGACCCGCGGTCGTCGATCATCGACGCGCAATCGACGATGGTCATCAACGGCACGCAGGTGAAGATCTACGCCTGGTATGACAACGAATGGGGCTATGCCTGCCGTCTGGCCGACATCGCCCGCATGGTCGCGGGGGCGCTGTGACCGCACCGTACCGCCAACCCCGCTGCGCGCCTATGCGGCGGTCACGGCGGCCTATTGGGCCTTCATGCTGTCGGACGGCGCGCTGCGGATGCTGGTGCTGCTGCATTTCAACGCGCTTGGGCTTCACGCCGATGCAACTGGCCTGGCTGTTCCTGCTGTATGAACTGGCCGGGATCGTGACCAACCTCTATGCCGGCTGGCTGGCCGCGCGGTTCGGGCTGGCCGCGACGCTCTACGCCGGGCTGGTCCTGCAGATCGGCGCGCTGGTGGCACTGGCGCAGCTTGAACCCGGCGTGGACGATTGTGGCCTCGGTGGCCTTCGTCATGGCGGTGCAGGGGGTGTCTGGCGTGGCCAAGGATCTGGCCAAGATGTCGTCGAAATCGGCGGTCAAGCTGCTTGGCCCCAGACGGGGATGGCACGCTGTTTCGCTGGGTGGCCGCGCTGACCGGGTCCAAGAACGCGGTCAAGGGGCTGGGCTTCTTCATGGGCGCGGTGCTGCTTGGGGGTATGGGGTTTCCACGCCGCGATCTGGGCCATGGCGGCTGTGCTGACCGCAATCCTGATCGCCGTGGCCCTGTTTCTGCCAGCCGGCCTGCCCGCCAAGGACAAGAGCAGCCCGGTTCGCGGGCTGGATGTCGCCCGATCCGCGCGTCAACCGGTTAAGCCTTGCCCGGATGTTTCTGTTCGGCGCGCGCGATGTCTGGTTCGTGGTCGGGGTGCCGGTCTATTTCCAGATGGTGCTGTCGGATGGCACGCCCGAAGGCCGCCGCTGGGCCTTTTTCGTGATCGGCGGGTTTCTGGCGCTGTGGATCATCCTCTATGGCGCGGTGCAGGCGGCGGCCCCCCGCATCCTCGGCGGCGACCGGGCCGCGATGTGGTGGAAAAGGCAATCCGCTGGGCCGGATATCTGGTGCCGATCCCCTTTGTCCTCGCCGCCGCCGCATGGCTGGCCGGGCCACCTGCCGACTGGCTGACGGCCACGCTGATCGTGGGGCTCTTGCTGTTCGGTTTCGTCTTCGCGGTCAATTCCGTCGGTCCATTCCTACCTGATCCTCGCCTTTGGTGACGCCAGTCGGATTTCGCGCGACGTGGGCTTCTACTACATGTCCAACGCGGCGGGACGGTTGCTCGGCACCCTGCTGTCGGGCGTCAGCTACCAGCTGGGCGGCCTGCCCCTCTGCCTCGCCACGGCTGGCATCATGGCCGCGCTGTCATGGCGCGCGGCCCGCAGGCTGGCATGACGAAAGCCGGTTTCCTCTGCCCCTCCCCGGCGGTATTGGGGCATTGGTCCCGCCCCCATCCTGCCAAAGGCCCATAGAATGCGCACTCTCATCATCGGCGGCGGCCTGTCCGGCCTTGCACTGGCCGAGGCGCTGGAAACGGCGGGCCATGACTATATGCTGTTAGAGGCGCGTGACCGCTTTGGCGGGCGTATCCAGACCGAACATCACGGCAATGGGTATTTCGACCTTGGGCCCGCGTGGTTTTGGCCCGGTCAACCGCGCATGGCGACGCTGGTGGATCGCCTCGGCCTGAAGCGGTTTGACCAATACACCCAAGGCGCCATGACTTATGAGGATGCACAAGGGCAGGTCCAACATGGCCGTGGCTTTGCGTCGATGGAGGGGTCTTGGCGGCTCAATGGTGGCCTGCAAGCCCTGACGCAGGCCCTCGCCGCCCGGCTGCCAGCGGCGCGGCACCGCCTGAACACCCCGGTGATCGGCCTGACGAAAACCGATGGCACCATCACCGCAACCCTTGGCAACGGCGACAGTCTGACCGCCCAGCAGGTGGTTCTGGCCATGCCCCCGCGCCTCGCCGCCCAGATCAGCTTTTCCCCCGCATTGCCCGCCCCAGCCCTCAAGTCGATGCAAGGCGTCAAGACATGGATGGCCGGGCAAGCCAAAGCCCTCGCCGTCTACGACAACCCCTTCTGGCGTGAGGCCGGATTATCAGGCGACGCCAGCAGCCGCTTTGGCCCCATGGTCGAAATCCACGATGCCTCCCCTGCCACAGGCGGCCCCTATGGCCTGTTCGGCTTTATCGGCGTGCCACCAGAAGCCCGGACCGACGCGCCAACACTCCGCCACCACATCACCCAGCAACTGGTCCGGCTGTTCGGCCCCGACGCCGCGAAACCGGCACAGCTTTACCTCAAGGATTGGGCCAAGACCCCTATACCGCCACCGAGGCCGACAGCGAACCACTCTACGCCCATCCCGACTACGGCCTGCCGCCAGCGTGCAACGCCTTGTGGGACAACTCGCTCCACCTCGCCGGAACCGAAGTTGCCACGCAGTTCGGCGGCTACCTCGAAGGCGCGTTGGAGGCGACCGAAACCGTCCTGACGGCGCTGCGGACCTAGATCAGCAGCGGCATCATCAGGGTCGCAAGGCTAAGCACCAGAAAGAAGCCCGCCATGTCGGTAACCGTGGTCAGCAACGGGCCACTGGCAACCGCCGGGTCTTGCCCCAAACGCTTAAGCAGCAACGGCACGACACCACCGATCGACACCGCGATGATCGTATTCAGGGCCAGCGCCAGACCGATGACCAGTCCAAGCCAGCCATTGCCCTTCCAGACCCAAGCCACCACGCCGATCAACAGGCCCAGCACCACGCCGTTGATCGCCCCAAGCGACACCTCTTTCACCCAGACCCGAAACGCATCAATCGGGCGGACGAGGCCAAGCGACAACTCTCGCATCGTCACGCCAACCGCCTGATTGCCCGAACAGCCGCTCATATCTGACACCATCGGCAGGAAAACCGCGATGGCGATGACCGCGGACAGGGTGGACTCATAGGCCGAAATCACGCTGGCCGCGATGATGTTCAGCACGATATTCGCCGAAAGCCACGCCAACCGCCGCCGCGACCGCAACCCCAACGGCATCGAGCGCAACTCATCCCCCATAACACCTTGCAGGCGCAGGTTCTCCGTCTCGGCCCGCTCCAACGCGGCATAGTCAACCGCGGCCCGCGACACGACGCCCGCAAGCACGCCCCGCTCATCAACCACCGGCAAGCCGAGGAAACTGTGGCTGTCGAAGATGTCACGCAACTCGCGCAGCGGGGTGTGAACATCCACCATCAGCGGCTCAACCATGATCTCGGTCAGTTTGGAACTGCGCTTGGCGGTCAGCAGATTGCGCAGCGACACCACGCCAATCGGCCCACCCACCTTGTCAACGATATAGGGATGCTGGCCGCGATAACGTTCAAAGTCCTCTTCTTCACTGGCCATCCGGCGCAACACGGCCCCGACTGTCTCAGTGTCGCGGAAAGAGAACGCCTCGGCGACCATCAGGCCACCTGCCGTGTCGTCGTCATATTCGACCAGACGCCGCACATCGGCCGCATCCGCCGCATCCATGCCCGCCAGAACAGCCTCGGCATCGACATCGCTCAACTCGCCGATGATATCGGCCTGAACGTCGGAATCCAGCTCATCCAGAATCTGGACGGCGCGGGCGGTTTCCAGCTCTTCGATCAGGTTGGCCGCCGTCTCTGTCGGCGCCTCATCAATCAGATGCGCGCCCATTTCAGGCGGCAGCACCGACAACAGATGGGTCCGCTCATCAACCGGAAGGTTGAGCAGTTCGCGCAAGGCCGCACTCGGCGACAGCGGTTCGATCAGTTCGATCAAACGCGCTACGTCGTTGGCGTCCAGCGCCACCCGGATCGCGTCGGACAAGGTGGCACCTTCGGGGTGATCGTCGGATATCACGTCATGGGTCATGGGCGATCCTCCTGGGTCGGTGGTCGGGTTTGATATGGCAGGCGGTCAGTTAAAACGAGGCCGGCGTGCAGGCACTGACAATGATGCAGTCGGCGTCGCTGGTGTTGCGAAAGCGGTGCGGCAACGCGCTGTCGAACATATAGGCGTCGCCCGCTGTCAACGTCTCGGTCTTGTCACCAACGGTCAGTTCGATCTGACCCGCAATGATGATCCCCACTTCGTCGCCGTCGTGGGAATACAACTCCTCTCCGGTGCCGGAGCCGGGCGGATAACGTTCATGCAGCATCTGAATCGGATGCGACGCCCCGTCACCCACCTGCCGGAATGATACGGTCTGCGCGCCGCTGTTCGTGCCGAAAATCGCCTCAGGGTTCAGCTCGCGCAACTCATCCGCGCGAAAGACGAACTTTTGCGGCACCGGCACAGCCTCGGCAAAGAACTCTGACATCGACATCGGCAGCGCGTCCAGAATCCGCTTCAGCGATGACACCGAAGGGCTCGAATGGTTCTGCTCAATCTGCGAGATCAACCCGTTGGTCACCCCTGACTTCCGCGCAAGCTCTCGCTGCGACAACTGTCTGGAGGTGCGCGCCGATTTGAGCCGCACGCCAATATCAATATCAGCAACTGGTCGGGTCTTTGGCATGTCATCAACCCCTCGGGTCTAGAAGTTTCGCGTCCAGGCAGGTGGACGAGCGTCAAGCAGGACTATAGTTCCGATCAAAATATTAAACAACACTTGATTATAATATTAAACAGCTGTAGGTGTATATTCATCATATCGATTCTGCGCCCCCTCCGAACCCTCGCAGATCAGATGCCGCCAAACTGGCCTTGGGTCTGGAATTGGGCGCGATCAGGGGCTGTTCCGCAGGCCCTTGGCCAAGAAAAGGCGATAAACGCGACCTCCGGTCACGACGAAACCCAAGCCAGACGCCTAAAACGGCGACACCGGTTCGGCGCACTTGCCCGACCATCAGATTTGCCCGACCCTCAGGTGTAACCAACCTTCAGGTTTGACTAAACAGAAAGAAGATCAGAATGACCCCTTTTGCGATCGCCGGCATCCAAATGCACGTCAACGCCCTGCACCCCAATATCGACGGGATGCTGCAGCGGCTGGACATCCTGATGTCCGTCTTTCCGTGGACACAGATGGTGATGTTCAGCGAACTGGCCGCGTTCGGCCCGCTGACCAAACACGCCCTGCCCCAAGAGAACGAACCGCTGGAGCGTTTCAAGGCCGCCGCCCTCAAGCACCACATCTGGCTGATCCCGGGGTCCATGTACCGTCAAACCGAGGACGGGCGTATCTTCAACACGGCATCGGTCATCAGCCCTGACGGCATCGTAGTGGCCCAGCATGACAAGATGTTTCCCTTTCGGCCCTATGAGGCGGGCGTCTCACCGGGCACCGATTTCTGCATCTTCGACGTGCCAGAGGTCGGTCGCTTCGGCCTGTCGATCTGCTATGACATCTGGTTCCCCGAAACGACGCGGCAACTGACCTCGCAAGGGGTCGAGGTGCTGTTGCTGCCGGTGCTGACCGGCACCACCGACCGCGACGCCGAACTTGCCATCGCGCGCGCGACGGCGGCGCAGTTTCAGTGCTATGTCTTTGACGTCAATGGGTTGGGTGCTGGCGGCAATGGCCGCTCGATCGTGGTTGATCCAACCTCTGCCGTGCTGCACCAGTCGGCCGGACAAGAGGACATGTTCCCGATCGAGATCGACCTTGATCTGGTGCGCCGTCAGCGCGAAACCGGGATCAAGGGTCTGGGTCAGGTCCTGAAAAGCTTCCGCGACCGCCCTGTCGACTTCTCCGTCTATGACCGCACCAGCGGCACTGACAGCTATCTGCAGGCGCTAGGCCCGCTGGTGAAGCCGGGTCAGGGCAACCAGACCGGCCTTGAAAGCTATGACCCACGCAGCTTGGGCGGCATGACGGTGAACAGCCTCAATGCCGACCCGGACGCGACAGGGGTGCCCGCGACCAAAGGCGTCGATGTCGCCACCCCGCCCGTCGCAGGCAAAACCATTACCGGCTGAACGGACGCGAGCCATCCCCCGGGGGGATCGGTTGCACCGCTTTGTCACTTGGAAAGGATACGTAAATGCAGTCCATGAACGACTATTATTCGGCGGTGCAATTGCGCTCAGACCGGTGGAGCGTGCTGCGCGAGGGTCTGGATACCTTGGCGCACAAACCCGACGGCAAGGGGGCAAAGGCCGCCCGCGACAAGGTCAGCAAGCTGTTCGACATGCTGGCCTTGATCGAAACCTACTGGGCTTTTCCCGGCGTGGCCGCCTTTGAACACATCCGCCGCCAGTTCGAACATGGCAAACTGGTCGATGCGGCCTTTGCGGTGCGGCGCGTCACGCGGGCGCTGATCGACCGGCGCCTACCGCCGCCACCAGATCCCGCTGGACCGTGACGCTCGCCGATCAGCGAAGACCACGACGACGAGGCGATGCTGTCGCCCGAAGCGCGCGCCATGACCAAGCCCTATTTCGAGGTGATGATCGTCGACGATGTCGACCGATCAGCAGGAACGCTGGCTCAAATCCAACATGCCGGCGATGCGCCGCCCGGATGATCCGTTCATCTACGAACCGGTCGTCGTGCCAAGCCTGCAAGACGCGCTGATCGGCATTCTGTTCAACCACAACATTCAGGCCATCGTCGTGCGGCCCGGTCTGACGCATGGAATCGCAAGGTCGACCTGCCGATCCTGAACCGCTACCTGAACCGCGCCGGCGGGCATCGAAGATCATCGACGACCTGCCGCCGGAGGACTACGGGCCGGAACTCTGCCGCCTGATCGCCAAGGTGCGGCCGGAACTGGACGCCTATCTGGTCACCGACCGCTCGGTCGAGGATATCGCCGGTCTCGATCTGGGCATCTGCCGCCGGGTCTTCTACAATCAGGAAGACTTCATGGAGCTGCACCTGAACATCCTGCGCGGCGTGCAGTCGCGCTACAAGACGCCGTTCTTCACCGCGCTGAAGGAATATTCCAAGCAGCCGACCGGCGTCTTCCACGCCATGCCGATCAGCCGCGGCAAGTCGATCACCGCAGTCGCACTGGATTCAGGACATGGGCGCCTTCTACGGCCCCAACATCTTCCTGGCCGAAACCTCGGCCACCTCGCGGCGGGCTCGACAGCCTGCTGGAACCGCACGGCCCGATCAAGGAGGCGCAGGAACTGGCCAGCCGCGCCTTCGGTTCGAAACAGACCTTCTTTGCCACCAACGGCACCTCGACCTGCAACAAGATCGTCGTGCAGGCGCTGGTGCGGCCCGGCGATATCGTTCTGGTCGACCGCGACTGCCACAAGTCGCATCACTACGGCATGGTGCTGGCCGGGGCCGAGGTCGTCTACCTCGACAGCTATCCGCTGAACGAATACTCGATGTACGGCGCGGTGCCGCTGCACGGAGATCAAGCATCAGCTTCTGAAACTGAAGGCCGCCGGCAAGCTTGACCGGGTGCGGATGCTGCTGCTGACCAACTGCACCTTCGACGGCATCGTCTACAACGTCGAACGCGTGATGGAGGAATGTCTGGCGATCAAGCCCGACCTGGTCTTCCTGTGGGACGAGGCGTGGTTCGCCTTCGCCCGCTTCGGCCCGACCTACCGCCAGCGCACCGGCATGAACGCCGCCAACAACCTGCGCGATCGGCTGAAATCGACCCCAGCCCATGCCAAGGCCTATGCGAAACAGCAAGAAACGCTGAAGGATGCCGATGAGGCGACCCTGCTGAAAACCCGGCTGATCCCGCCGCCCGAATGCGCGCGTGCGCGTCTACGCCACCCAATCGACGCACAAGACGCTGACCTCGCTGCGTCAGGGCTCGATGATCCATGTCAACGATCAGGACTTCAAAGGCGAGGTCGAACAGGCCTTCCACGAAGCCTACATGACCCACACCTCGACCTCGCCCGAACTACCAGATCATCGCCTCGCTGGACGTCGGCCGCCGTCAGGTGGAACTGGAAGGGTTCGAATTCGTCCAGCGCCAGGTCGAGGCCGCGATGTCGATGCGCCGGGCCATCTCCACCCATCCGCTCTTGCAGAAGTATTTCAAGGTGCTGACCGCCGGCGACATGATCCCCGAAGCAGTACCGCGAAAGCGGCGTCACCAGCTATTATGACCCCGAACAGGGCTGGACCGATATCTGGGACTGCTGGGAAAAGGACGAATTCGTGCTCGACGCCGACGCGCGTCACGCTGGCGGTTGGCGGCACCGGCTGGGACGGCGACACGTTCAAGACCGATATCCTGATGGACAAGTACGGCATCCAGATCAACAAGACCTCGCGCAACACCGTCCTGTTCATGACCAACATCGGCACCACGCGCTCCTCGGTCGCCTATCTGATCGAGGTGCTGGTCGAGATCGCCAAGGGTCTGGACGAACTGCTGGACGACGCCTCGAAGATGGAGCGTCTGGCCTTTGACCGCCGGGTCGAAGAACCTGATGAAGGATCTGCCGCCGCTGCCGGATTTCAGCCGCTTCCATGATGCGTTCTGCGCCGATCAGGAGACCGGCGAAGGCGATATCCGCACGGCGTTCTTCCTCAGCTATGACGAGAACAACTGCGACTATCTCGAACTGGACGGCTCGCTGCAAGAGGCGCTGGATCAGCGGGCGACGAAGTGGTTTCCGCCTCGTTCATCATCCCCTATCCGCCGGGCTTTCCGATCCTCGTGCCGGGGCAGGTCGTCAGCCAGGAAATCCTCGCCTTCATGCGCGCGCTCGATGTCAGCGAAATCCACGGCTACCGCGCCGATCTGGGCCTGCGGGTCTTCACCGAAGAAGCGCTTGACCGGCATGTCAGACCAAGAAACGTCGCCACAGCGGCTGAATAGATAAGGGAGGCACAAATGGCCAAGAAGACACTGAACAACATCTCGGAAATTCGCCGCTTCTTTCACCGCAACGAAGACCCGATCTATTTCATCTCGGCGACCAACTTCAACCTTCTGGGCATCGACGAATGGTGCAAGAACTTCAAATATATCTGCTACATCGACTGCTATGACGGCCGTCATCCGAACGTGTTCTGCCCGTCCGAGACAGCCGCATGCGGAATTCCAGTCGATCGAGGACATCAACAACTACCTGCTGCAGCACAAAGAGGTCATCGACCTCATCAAGCGGCGCGGCGGCAAGCCGAAGTTCGTCTTCCTGATGTTCGACGAGGAAACCGAACGGCTGGCCAAGGAACTGGGCGCCGACGTCTGGTTCCCGAAGGCCAAGCTGCGCACCATCGATGGACAACAAGATCGAAACCGTCCGCATCGGCAACAAGGCGGGCGTGCCGTCGGTGCCGAACGTGCTGGCCGAGGTCAAAAGCTACGACGATCTGCGCGAAATCTGCGAAAAGGCCAAGCATCGGCCATGATCTGGTGCTGCAATCGGCGTTTGGCGACAGCGGCCACACCACGTTCTTCATCAAGTCCGAGGCCGATTTCCGCCAGCACGAGCATGAGATCGTCGGCGAGGGCGAGATCAAGATCATGAAGCGGATCGACTGCCGCGGCTCGGCGATCGAGGCCTGCGCGACGTCAGAAGGCACCATCGTCGGCCCGCTGATGACCGAACTTGTCGGCTTCAAGGAACTGACGCCCTATCGCGGCGGCTGGTGCGGCAACGAGATCTTCGTCCACCGCCTTCCCGCCCAAGGTCCGCCAGAAGGCCCGCGACCTGACCTTCAAGTTCGGTGAACAGCTGCGCAAGGAAGGCTATCGCGGCTATTTCGAACTCGACTTCCTGATCGACAAGAAGACCGGCGATATCTGGCTGGGCGAATTGAACCCGCGCATCACCGGCTGCTCGTCGATGACCAACCACGCGGCCTTCGCCCATGCCGACGCGCCGCTGTTCCTGTTCCACCTGCTCGAATTCTCGAAGCAGAAGTTCAAGCTGGACGTGGACGAACTGAACGCTCGCTGGGCCGACCCGGACATGATCGACAGCTGGTCGCAGATGGTCATCAAGCACACCGACGACAGCGTCGACATCATCACCGAGGCCCCGCAAACCGGCATCTACAAGATGCTGGAAGACGGCCGCGTCGTCTTTGACCGCTTCGACTATCACCGCCGCGCCGTCGAAAGCGAGAACGAGGCGTTCTTCCTGCGCATCCAGAAGCCCGGCGATTATCGCTATGAAGGCGCCGATCTTGGCATCCTTGTGACGCGTGGCCGTTCGATGACGAACAGTTTCCAGCTGAATGAGCGCGCCAAAACGCTGGATTCACGGCATCAAGAAAAGCTTCGCAGCTCAACCCCTGCCCGTTGCCGAGGCTGGTCCGGCCTATGCCGACCCTGCCTTCAAGATCATGTAAACCAAAGGCGAAACCCCGAATGGACCTTCTCTGGCGCGCCGTCAGCGAGGCGGACCCCGGCCCGAAATGGGCCGGGCTTTTCCGTGACTACTGGCCTGCCTATCGAACGTGGTGGCTGCGCGAGGGGGCCGACGCCCGCCCGACCTACTGGACGGGCCTGCGCGCCCTGAAAGACCACATGCCAGAGATGGTCCCGCTTTACGACCCAGCTGTGCGAACTGGCAGGCGGCGGCGACCATGCCGCCCGCTTCCTCAGCCTCTATTGCCCGCCGCCCTATCTGTCGGGCTGTTCGCAGGCCATCTGGCCCGGCGCAGAACCGGTTCTGGTGCGCAACTACGACTACGACCCGCGCGCCTTTGAACGGCTGGTCCTGCACACCAACTGGCAGGGCCGCAAGGTCGATCGGCACCTCTGACGGGCTGTGGGGGCTGGTCGATGGGATGAACGACGCGGGCCTTGCGATCTCGCTGACCTTCGGCGGGCGGCGCGTCGTGGGCGATGGCTTCGGCGTGCCGCTGATCCTGCGCTATGTCCTGCAAACCTGCGAAACCGCCGAACAGGCCGGCGCCGTGCTGGCCCGCGTGCCCACGCATATGAGCTATAATGTCACCGTGGTAGACGCCCGCCGCCACTATCTGACCGCGATGATGGCCCCTGACCGGCCCGCCCAGATCACCCACGCCGCCGTCGCGACCAACCATCAGGAGCGGGTCGAATGGGCCGCCCACGCCCGCTTTACCGCCACGGTGGAACGCGAACGCTTCCTGCTGCAACGCCTGACGCTGCACGTCGAACCCGAAGCCCGCTTCGTCGCCGCCTTCCTGAAGCCCCCGCTCTATTCAACGGCCTTCGCCCAAGGCTTTGGCACGCTCTACACCGCCGTCTACCGGCCCAGACTGGGTCAGATGGAACTGCGTTGGCCGCGCGCCAAATGGGCCTTGGACATCAACGACTTCGTTGAAGACCACCGCACGATCTACACGCCCGACGTCTGACCTCAGGCCACACCCCAATTCATGACCAAATTCCCCCGGCGGCCCCTCGCCGCCGGGCTGCGGCACCCCAACAACCGCAAACAAAGAAAACCCCTCACCCCACAATTCTTTCATTATACGCGATTATTTGGCGAAATTCGAATCTGTTTGACAGAATCGAAGTCGATTGCGATACAGACACCACCATTCGCAGATAATCGAAAGATATCACGGATGAGATCGAGAAGAAAATTGCGGCGCGAAGTCCTGCCTTGTTTCCAAGGATGGCCTAGCGCCGGACTTTTCTGAACTCTGTGGTACGTGATGTGCCCTTGGCGCGAGGAGGCGGCAGGGCCATCTTTTGGGGAGGAAAAGATGTTCAAGAATTTGATCAAGGGGATAGCTGTCGCATCGACTGCGCTGCTGCTGTCTTCGGCGGCATTTGCCGACCAACTTAAGGGCGCCATCGTCGTGATGGACCTGACCACCAACGCCTTTCAGATTGAAATGGCGGATCAGGCCGTGGCTTACGGCAAGGAAGTCGGCGCTGACGTGAAGGCCTACGCGCCTGCCGGGTCATTTGGCGACTACGAAGGCCAGATCTCCATCATCGAAGACCTGATCACCAAGCATGTCGACTTCATCGTTCTGGTCGCAGGTCACACCACCGCGCTGGTGCCTGTCGTTGACAAGGCGATGGCGGCAGGGATCGCGGTCGTCAACATGGACAACCGCCTGAACACCACCAACATGGTCACCTATGTCGGCGTTGACAACGGCCAGGGCGGCAAGATGGCTGTCGACTACATCGCCTCCAAACTCGGCGGCGTTGGCAAGATCGCCTTGATCCAGGGCGAAACCGGCAACCCGGTGCAGATCCTGCGCACCAAGGGCTTTGAACTGGGCGCGCTCGTCCACCCCGGTCTGGAAGTTGTCGCCCAGCAAGGCGCACATTGGACCGAAGAAGAAGGTCTGAAAGTGATGGAAGACATCCTTCAGGCCCATCCTGAGGTGAACGCTGTGTTCGGCGAATCCGACAACCTCGCAGTCGGCGCTGCCCGCGCTGCCAAGTCGGCTGGCCGCACGGACATCGTGTTTGTTGGCTATGACGGTCAGCAAGGCGGCTATCAGGCGATCAAGGCTGGCGACGTTTCCGCCACGATCCGCATGGACGCCCACAAGATGGTGCAGCTCAGCATCGACGCTGCCCTGCAGTACATCAAGAACGGCAAGACCAAGGACGGCATCGCCCCGGAAACCTATATCAGCCCGGAACTGGTGACCGCTGCCGAAGTCGACCAGTACATCAAGTAACTTGTCCACCGGCGTCAAGCGTCTGGAATCTTTCATAGATTAAGGATCAGGGGGCCGCACAGCCTAGGCTCTGCGGCCCCCCTCACTTTGCCCGACAGGACAATTGTATGGAACCGCTTCTCAAAGTTCGAAACGTCTCAAAGCAGTTTCCCGGCGTTCTGGCCCTCGATCAGGTCGACTTCGATCTGGCACCCGGTGAAGTTCACGCGCTGCTGGGCGAGAATGGCGCGGGGAAATCCACCCTCGTCAAAATCATCACCGGCGCCTATCGCCTCGACAGCGGCACCATTTCCATCGCGGGCAACGCCGTCCATTTCCACAGCCCCAGCGATGCCCAAGCCGCCGGAATTGGCGTCATCTATCAGGAATTCTCGCTCGTCTCATCCCTGACCGTGGCTGAGAACATCTTTCTGGGCGAATACCCGACCCGGCGCGGCCTGATCGACTGGAACGCGATGAACACCGCCGCGACCGAATTGCTGACCCGCTTCGGCGTCAACGCCCTGTCGACCGACACGCTCAGCACGCTGGGCGTCGCCACCCGCCAGATGATCGAAATCCTCAAGGTTCTGCGCCGCCAAAACCTGAAGATCCTGATCATGGATGAGCCGACCTCCTCCCTGTCGGAAAGTGAGGCGCAAACCCTGTTCGGCTTCATCGGCACCCTGCGCGAACAGGGCGTCTCGATCATCTACATTTCCCACCGGCTGGATGAGATCAAACAGATCTGCGACCGCGTGACCGTCTTCCGCAACGGCAAACGCATCTCCACCGAACCCGCCCGCGACCTGTCCATCGCCGAGATCGTCACCAAGATGATCGGCGTCGATCTGGCAGAGCATTTCCCGCCGAAAAGCACGCTTGAGGGTGAGGTCTATCTCGATGTCAAAAACCTCACCGGCAAGGGCTTTCAAAACATCAGCTTTACCGCCCGCAAGGGTGAGGTGCTGGGCATCACCGGTCTGGTCGGTGCCGGCAAATCCGAACTGGTCGAAACCCTGTTCGGCGCGCGCCGCTTTGACAGCGGCACCATCACCCTCGGCGGCAAGGATTTCAAACCGCAGACGCCGAAACAGGCCATCAAAGGCGGCATGGGCCTGCTGCCCGAAAGCCGCAAGGAACAGGGGTTGGTCCTGCCGCTCAGCTGTGCGCAAAACATCAGTCTGGCCTCACTCAGCAAGATCTCTCATCCGTTCCTGTCGCTTGGCGAAGAGGCGACAATTGCAGACGACAACTTCGGCAAACTTGAAATCCGCCCCGGCGACCCACGCAACCGCGTGGTCAACCTCAGCGGCGGCAATCAGCAAAAGGTCGTTCTGGCCAAATGGCTGATGCGGGATTGTCAGGTTTTGCTGTTCGACGAACCGACACGCGGCATCGACGTCGGGGCGAAATTCCAAATCTATTCAATGATCGTCAGGCTGGCAGAGGCGGGCAACACCGTCATCGTCGCCTCCAGCGAGATTGAGGAAATCAGCGGCATCTGCAACCGGGCGCTTGTCATGCGCAAAGGGCAGATCGTCGATGAATTGTTGGGCTCCGACCTGTCGCGGGAAGGAATTCTGGAAGCGATTGCAGGAGGCAAGAAATGAAATTCGACCGTATCTTCAAGGACAACCGACAGCCGATCATTGCCGCAATGTCCCTTGTGGTCATCGTCATCCTGCTGTCCTTCATGTCCGAATATTTCATGACAGTGAACAACCTGTTCAACATCGGCAAGCAGGCCTCCATCAACCTGATAATCGCCCTTGGCATGACGCTGGTCATCATCTCAGCCGGGATCGACCTGTCGGTCGGCTCATTGCTGGCGCTGACGATTTCCATCACCGCCGTGCTGGGCATCGCCAATGACATGAACATCGTGCTGGCCGCCTTCCTTGGCATGTCGGCGACGGTGATCGCGGGCATGATCAACGGCATCATCATCCAATACGGCAAGGTGCCCGCCTTCATCGCGACGCTGGGCACGATGGGGGTCGCACGCGGGATCGTTCTGCTGATCTCCAGCGGCCACCCGTCGATGTCCTTCCCCTCTGGCTTCTTGTGGATCGCGGATGGCACCATTCTGGACATCCCCTTTCCGATCCTGATCTCCTTCACCATGGTTGCGGCGACGGTGATCCTGCTGAAATACACCCGGCTCGGCCGAGAGATCTATGCCATCGGCGGCAATGAAGAGGCGGCCCGCCTGTCCGGCATCAACATCCCCTTCGTCCGCATCGCGACCTATACCCTCAGCGGGTTCTGCTGCGCGCTGGGTGGCATCGTGTTCGCCGCACGGGTCGGCGCCGCGCCACCCTCTGCCGGCATGGGGTATGAGCTGAACGCCATCGCCGCCGTCATCATCGGGGGCACCTCCCTCAGCGGTGGGCGGGGCAACGTGATGGGCACCGTGGTCGGCGCCTTCCTGATGGCGGTCATCTCCAACGGCCTGAACATCATCGACGTTGACCCCTACTGGCAAGGTATCGTCATCGGCGCGATCATCGTGTTCGCCGTGATGATGTCCAACCTGCGCGCCACCGACCGCTAACGAAAACCGCCGCCGGGATCATCCCCGGCGGCGGTTTTGTCTTGCCTGTCGCTCAGATCAGAGAGGCGTCAGCTCGCCACCAGCAGGTTGATCCCCCGCGCCATGATCGCATTGGCATCCGCATCAGAGATCCCGTCATCCGTGATAAAGGTCTGCACCACCTCCAACGATCCGAGGCGGGTGAACGACGATTTGTTGATCTTGGACGAATCCGCGACGAGATAAACATGGCTCGCCGCCTTGATCATCGCCTCTTTCAACTGCAAATCAGCAAAGCTCGGATAGGTCAGCCCGGATTCGAGCGACACACCCGCCGTGGCCAGAAACAGCTTGCCCGCCAGAATATTGCGGAAATACTCCACCGATTTGTCACCCGACAGGGACAGCGTCGGTGCCTTGAACTGACCGCCGGGCATATGCACCGAGAACCCCGGGATAGCGCCCAGGATGATCGCGATGTTCAGCGCGTTGGTGATCACCGTCAGGTTCTTGCGGGCTGTCAGGCGGGTGGCAATCTCGGTCGTCGTGGTGCCAGCGTCCATGATGAGGGTTTCCCCGTCACCGACCAGACTGGCCGCCAAGGCGCCGATCTTGGCCTTCTTGTCCATGTTTTCCTGATGATGCAGCACCATCGTCCCCACTGGCGCCGAGGCCGGGTTCAGATAGGCGCCACCATGTTCACGGGTGATCTGGCCCTCAGACTCCAGACGCTCCAGATCCTGCCGGATGGTCGCCTCTGACACCTGAAACGCCACGGCAAGGTCACGAACACGGGCCGCGCCCTCTTCCTGTATCCATTCCAGAATGCGCCTGCGTCGGGGCTCAGACAGCAATCCGACCATAGACTCGTTGCGATCCAAAGTTCGACTAGGTAGCACGTGGCTCACTCCGGATATTGATGCGATTTCTGGACGGTACTTTCTTCGGGCGTAACCTAGAGGGTTATGGCGTGGCGTTAAAGGTCAAACCTAGCGATCAGCTGCGGCCTCTTGCTGCAATGCCACACGGGCCTGCAACCGGCTTTGCGCCTGATCGATGACAACGGCGGTGATGATGACGACACCTTTGATGACGGTCTGCCAGAACGAGGACACGCCCATCATGATCAACCCGTCGCTGAGAATGCCGATCACAAAGGCGCCGACGATGGTGCCGCCGATCCGGCCACGTCCACCCGACATAGAGGTGCCACCCAAAACCGCCGCCGCAATGGCGTTCAATTCGAAGGTTTCACCGGTGGCCGGATGGCTGGCCTGCAACTGGCTGGCAATCACAATCCCGACCAAAGCCGCGCAGAAGCCAGAGAACATGTAGACGAACATCTTGATCCGGTTGACCTTGACGCCCGACAGCGCCGCCCCCCGCTCATTGCCGCCCACAGCATAGATGTGCCGGCCAAGCGTCGTGCGACGAGAGATGTAGTGCGCCAGCAACCCCACCACGATCAGCAGCCAGATCATCATCGGCAGCCCGAGGAAGGTGCCCGTCCCGATCGACGGAAAGCTTTGCGTGCCAAACTCGGCCTTGCCGGTCAGGTTCGGAAACGTCCGCCCGCCCGACGACAACAGCGCAAAGCCGCGCGCGATATAGAGCGTGCCCAGCGTGGCGATAAACGGTGCCACCCCCAGCCGCGTTATAAGTATCCCGTTGATACCGCCCACCAAAATCCCGATCACCGAGACGATGGCGACGATTTCGACCGTGTTGAACCAGACCGCATAGCCAATCCCCAGATCAACCCCGTTCAGCACCAGCCACCCCGCCATCATCGCACAAAGCCCGACGATAGAGCCGACCGACAGGTCGATGCCGCCCGTGATGATGACAAAGGTCATCCCGATCGCCAGCAGCGCATTCAGCGCCACATGCTTGGACACGATCACCGCGTTCGCCGTGGACATGAAGTTTGGTGCCGCGAAGGAAAAGAACGCAAACACCAGGATCAACGCCACGAAGGTCCGCAGCTGCAACAGCAGCAACAGCAGAGAGGTCTTGTCGGACTTGCGGGCGGTCATGCTGTTTTTTCCTTAACTTTGTGGCGGGTGGCGGCGGCAATAACCTGGGCCGCGGTCGCAGTGCCGTCGAATTCGCCGGTCAGGCGTCCATCGGCCATCACCAGAATGCGGTCAGACAGGGCCAGAACCTCTTCAAGGTCAGAGGTGACGAAAAGGATGCCCAACCCTTGGGCAGCCAGATGGCGCATGGTGCGGAAGACCTCGGCCTTGGCACCGATATCAATGCCGCGCGACGGCTCATCCATCAGCAGGATCTTGGGATTGGTCATCAGCGCCTTGCCGATGACAACCTTTTGCTGGTTGCCGCCCGACAGGCTCGACACCGGATTTTCCGGGCTGGCGACCTTGATGGTCAACCGCTTGATGAAATCCGCAGCGCCCCAACGACTCGGCCCCGAGGTTGAGGTGGAACAGCTTCGCAAACCGGCCCAGCGCCGACAGCGTGATGTTTTCCCGAATGGCCATGATCTGCATCAGCCCGTCGCGCTTGCGATCCTCCGGGATCAGCGCGATGCCACGCGCAATCCGCCCGGTCACATCACGCTCGGTCAGCGGTTTGCCATCGACGAAGAACTGCCCCGTGGAATGAGGATGCTGCGCCATGATGCATTCCAGAAACTCGGTCCGCCCCGCGCCCATCAGCCCATAAAGGCCGACAATCTCACCCGACCGCACCGACAGCGACAGATGGTCCACCGTATAACCGCCGCCCAGCCGTGGCAGGCAGATCGTATCGGCCCGGAACACCTCATCCCCGAAATTCGGCGCCTCGGTGCGGGGAAATTCCTTCGACCCGCCGCCGATCATCGCATGAACGATCCAAGGAATATCAACGCCTTCCATGCTCTGCGCGCCGGTGATCTCGCCGTCGCGCAGCACGGTGATATAGTCGCCAATCCGGATCAACTCTTCCAGACGGTGGCTGATGTAAACGATGCCGACACCCTGCGCCTTCAGGTCCGCAATCACCCGAAACAGCACCTCAACTTCCGAGGCTGACAGCGCCGAGGTCGGCTCATCCAAAATCAGAATGCGGGCATGTTGGGCCAGCGCCTTGGCAATCTCTACCACCTGCTGCTGACCGATCCGCAGATTGCCAAGCGGCACATCCGGGTCAATGTCCTGCTCCAACCGCGCCATCAGCTTGCGGGTCGCCTCTGATTGGGCGGCTGCGTCAATATCGACGCCGTAGCGCACAGGCTCACGGGCGATGAAGATATTCTCGGCCACGGTCAGATTGGGAAACAGGTTAAGCTCCTGAAACACAATGCCAATCCCCTTGGCCACCGCATCCCCTTTGGAGCGGAAGTGCATCTCCACCCCGTCCATCGTGATGGTGCCCTCAGTCAGGCTTTCCACCCCGGCGATCACCTTCATCAAGGTGGACTTGCCAGCGCCGTTCTCGCCGACCAACACGTTGACCGCCCCCATGCGCAGATCGAAATCCACACCTTTCAGCGCCCGCGTGCCGGGATAAACCTTGACCCCGCCGCGGATCGACAACCCGATGGGATGATCCGTCATGGCAGAACCGCGATACTGGTGGCCGTGACGACCCATGCGTCCTTGGCCGTCTTGATTGGAACCGCGCCGGTGAACGACAGCGTCTTGCCGGTAATATCACCCTCCGGCAGCACCAAAAGCGGGCTAAGCTTGTCATTCAGCGCCCGTGCCAACTGGGCAAATTCGATCTGATCGTGGAAATCACCGAACACATAGAACGGCGCCACATCCCGCAGCGTCGTGCCCGGAATAACCGGACCCATGGCCAGCGTCATATCCGCCACGCCGTCGCCATTGGTGTCCAACTCAGCCTTGCGCGCCCGGCTTTCCAAGTTGGCCGAGATGACCTTCCCCTCGCCCTTGACCGCAAAGGCCCAGGCCGCGCCCTCACCCGCACCGCGATTGCCATGCGCCGCACCGGCAGCCGCAAGATCCGTCGCAATGGCCGCCCGCAGATCGGCAACCGGCACGGCCTTTTCGGCGATCAGCGGCATCAGCTTGGCGTCGAACGTTTCAGCCACCAGTTTGCCAATAGTGTCGCCCTCAGCGGCCTGCTCGGTGGTCACCGGCTCCGTCTTGACGATTTTGCAGGCAGACATGGTCAGAAGGGCCGCCGCAAGGGCAACTGTCATTGATGTGGCGCGCATGATGTTTTCCAAAGGACTGCCCGGCGCGACCTGCAAAGATCGCGCCGGGACCAACTGTCTAAGACGGCTTATTGGGCCAGTGCAAAGGTTTCCAGTTTGGCAGCGTTTTCGCCGTTGATCAGCACGCAATCCATCAACTGCTTTTCATCAACACCGGTCGAGCCGTTCTTGAGGAAGGCATCGGCCTGCTCAACAGCCATCTGCGCCTGCTGGTAAGCGGGCTGCAGAACGGTCGCCTTGATCCCACCAGCGATGATGGAGTCGCGCACGTCGTTGGACCCGTCAAAGCCCACAACGATCACGTCCTTGCGGCCAGCGGCTTCCAAAGCAGCCATAGCACCCATCGCCATGGTGTCGTTGCCCGCGATGACGCCCATGACGCCCGGATTTGCCTGCAGCATCGATTCCATGACGGTATAGGCTTCGGTCTGCGACCAGTTGGCGGTCTGCTGGGCGACCATCTTCATGTCCGGATACTGGTCGATCACGTCGTGATAGCCCTTGGACCGGATGCCGGCGTTGGTGTCGGACTCTTTGCCGGTCAGTTCAGCAAACTCACCCTTTTCGCCCATCAGCTTGACGAACTCGGTCGCGCCCAGCTGTGCGCCCTGATAGTTGTTCGACACGATCTGGCTGACAGCCACGCCGGTCGCGGTGATTTCACGGTCGATCAGGAAGCTGGGGATACCCGCGTCCTTGGCCTTCTGAACAGCGGCGACCGAAGCGTCGGCACCAGCGTTGTCCAGGATGATGGCTTTGACGCCAGCAGCGATGGCGCTGTCGAACAGTTCGGATTGCTTGTTGGCATCATCGTCATGTACCAGAACCATGACTTCATAGCCCAGCTCTTTGGCCTTGGCAGCAGCGCCGTCAGCTTCGGCTTTGAAGAACGGGTTGTCCGGGCTGGGGGTGATGATGGCAATGGTATCGGCCGCAGCGGCGAACGACGGGAATGCACCGGCCATGGTGATGGCGATGGCGGACATAAGCAGGCGACGCTTCAGGTTCATTTTCTTCCTCCCAAAAGGCGCAGCCGGGTTTGGCTGCGATTCTATAGCGCATTTGTCGCAAATGTTTTCGTTTCCTGTCAATCTCTATAATTCATCTGCGGAAATTCGCGACTTTCGAAAGCTCTCACGGACAGTTTCGCGGCAGGTTGTTGAATTTTCGCGAATTTTTGGGCCGAATTGTCGAATTTTCTTGTAAAGGAGAGAAAGTTTCCGCTCTGGGCGCAAAATCTCTTGCAATGAAAAGCGCGGAAAGCGAAAGTAAACGAAAGTCGACACGATGCGAATCCAGAGTAGGGGCTTCGCTCAAGGGAGGAAAACATGACGCTAACCATTCGGCGCAAAATCACGCTTGGCGTGGTCATCGGAAGCCGGGCCTTCTTCAGCCCCGCCCCATGCCTGGCCGCCCGGACTGAGGTTCTGGCCCATCTGGACCGCCTCGGCTACGAAGCGGTCATTCTGCCGTTTGAGGCGACGGCCAATGGCGCCGTGCAGGGCATCCCGGATGCCGAGCTTTATGCCAACTTCTTCAAATCCCGCCGCGATGACATTGACGGTCTGGTCATCTGCCTGCCAAACTTTGGCGATGAGATTGCGATTGCCGAACTGGTCAACCGCGCCAAGCTGAACGTGCCGATCCTGCTGCAAGCCAGCAATGATGAGGTGAACAAGGTCTCCGTCCACGAACGCCGCGACGCCTTCTGTGGCAAACTGTCCGTCACCAATAACTTCTGGCAATACGGCGTCCCCTTCACCGAAACCACCAACCACACCTGCGACGTCGGCGGGGCCGAGTTTGGCGCCGATCTGGAACGCTTTGGCCGCCTGTGCCGCACCGTAAAGGGCATGCGCGGCGCGCGTCTGGGGGCCATCGGTGCCCGCACCGGCGCTTTCCAGACCATGCGTTATTCGGAAAAGCTGCTGCAAGCTGGCGGCATCACCGTGGTCACCGTCGATCTGTCCGAAATGATGGGCAAGGCCGCAGCGATCCGCGACGACGCCCCCGAACTGCTCGCCAAGATGGAGCGGATCAAGGCCTATGGCACCATCGCCGCCCACATCCAGCCGCAACAGATCCTGACCCAAGCCAAGTGGACGCTCGCGGTCAACCGCTGGATTGAAGAGAATGAGTGCGACGCCTCGGCCATCCAGTGCTGGCGCTCTCTCCAAGACAACTTCGGTTGCGCCACCTGCGTCACCATGTCGATGATGGGCGAAGAGCTGATGCCCTCGGCGTGTGAGGTCGACATCATGGGCGCGGTTTCCATGTACGCCCTCGCCCTCGCGTCCGGCGCCCCGCCCGCCATCCTCGACTGGAACAACAACTACGGGTATGAGGCCGACAAATGCGTCGCCACCCATTGCGGCAACTTCCCCAAATCCTTCATCGGCGACACCCCTGAGATTGGTGAGCTTGACGTGCTGGGCGAAAGCATCGGCCGCTCCAAATGCTTTGGCGCTGTCAAAGGCAAGGTCAAGGCCGGCCCGATGACCTACTTCCGCCTGTCGTCAGATGACCGCGCCGGCACCCTGAAATGCTATCTGGGTGAGGGTGAGTTTACCGACGACCCCTTCGGCATGGATGGCGGCATCGCGGTGACCAAGGTGCAAAACCTGCGCCAACTGATGCGCTTTGTGACGCAAAACGGCTTTGAACACCATGTAGCCATGGTCCGCGGCCATCACGCCGATGTCGTGGAAGAGGCTGTCACCCGCTACCTCAACTATCCCAGCTATCGCCACGGCGGCACGCCGGAACCCCGCCTGTCCTGGCCCAACCGCTTCTGAGGAACCTGACATGACCTTGCAAAATGACCCTGTCGCACGGATCAGGGAAAAGGCGCTTTGGATGCGCCGCCGTGCGTTCAAAATGGTCTATGACGCCCAACTCGGCCACCCCGGCGGCGACTTCTCCGCCATCGACGTGATGGCAACGCTGTATTTCGGCGTGATGAACTACGACGCGGCCAAGCCCAACTGGGCCGACCGTGACCGGTTCATCATGTCCAAAGGTCACGCCACCGGCGCACTTTATACCGTGCTCTGCGCCGCCGGATACTTCCCCGAGGATTGGCTCGACACCTATATGCAGCCGCGCTCGATGCTGAACGGCCACCCCAACCGCAACTACCTGCCCGGCGTTGAAACCAACACCGGCCCGCTCGGCCACGGCCTGCCCGTCGCCACCGGCATCGCGATTGCGGGCCAGATGCGCGCCGCCACCTACCGCACCTTCGTCATCACCGGCGATGGTGAGATGCAAGAGGGCTCCAACTGGGAGGCCGCGATGACCGCCGGCAACCGCAAGCTGACGAACCTGACCTGGATCGTCGACCGCAACCGCCTGCAACAGGGTGCCGGGACTGAGGAAACCAACGGCCTCGACCCCCTCGACAAGAAGTTTGAGGCGTTCGGCTGGGACGTCACCATGGTAGACGGCCACGACCACGCCGCCCTGCTCGCCGTCCTCTCGGCGGCACCGGGCGACAAACCCCGCGCCATCATCGCCAACACCGTCAAGGGCAAGGGCGTGTCCTTCATGGAGAACAAGGCAAGCTGGCACCACGGCGTGCCCAATGCCGATCAATTTGCCCAAGCGATGAAGGAACTTGTGTAATGGCCGCTCCCGCCGCAAAAACCGAAGGCCTTTACGATTGCCGCGAGGCTTGGGTCACCACGCTAGAGGCGCTCGCCGCTGAAGATGAGCGTATTGTAGCTGTCGTCAATGACTTGGTCGGGTCGTCCAAACTGGGCGGCTTTCAGAAGAAATTCCCCGACCGCCTGATCAACGTCGGCATCGCTGAACAATGCATGGTCGGCGTCGGTGCTGGTCTGGCCAACGGCGGTCGCATCCCCTTTGTCTCCGCCGCTGCCTGCTTTCTGACCAGCCGCTCGCTGGAACAGATCAAGGCCGACATCGTCTACGCCAACTTCAACGTCAAACTGATCGGCCAATCCTCAGGCATCGCTTACGGCGAACTCGGCCCGACCCACCACTCCATCGAGGACTTCGCTTGGCTCCGTGTCCTGAACAACCTGATCGTCGTCGCCCCCTCTGACCCGTGGGAAACGGCTGAGGCGATCAAATGGGCCGCCGCCCATGAAGGCCCGGTTTTCATCCGCCTGTCGCGGATGCCGGTGCCCGATCTGGCCCTGCCCAACCGCGTGTTCCGCGTCGGCGTGGCGGAACTCGTCCGCCAAGGATCCGACGTCACCATCATCGCCTGCGGCACCACGGTCCACATCGCCGCCGCCGCCTCCGATGCCATGAAGGCTGAGGGCATCACCGCCCGCGTCCTGAACATGGCCACCATCAACCCGCTGGATGAGGCTGCCGTTCTGGCCGCCGCGTCTGAGACCGGCGCGATTGTCACCGTGGAAGAGGCGTCGATCCGTGGCGGCCTCGGCGGTGCGGTTGCCGAACTGACCTCTGCCAACAAACCGGTGCCCGTCGAACGTGTCGGCTTCCCCGGCTTTGTGCCCACAGGCTCGGTCGACTGGCTGTTCAAGGAATACGGGCTTAGCGTCGATGGCATCACCGCCGCCGCCCGCCGCGCCATGAAGCGGGCCGGAAAATGACCCGGCGGCACGTTCTGGCGATTGATCAGGGGACGACCAACACCAAGGCGCTGTTGGTCACTGACACGGGCGAAATCATCGCCCGCGCCTCCAGCCCCCTGACCACGACCTATCCGCATCCCGGTTGGGCCGAACAATCGGCAGAGGCGATCTGGACTTCGGTTCAGACCGTCATCGCCGAAATCGCCACCAAGGGCGTGCCCGTCGATGCCATCGGCATCGCCAACCAACGCGAAACACTGGTGGTCTGGGACGCCCGGACCTCCAAACCGATCTGCCCCGCGATCATCTGGCAATGCCGCCGCACGGCGGACGCCAGCGCCGCCATGATCGCCGCAGGCCACAACGCAGCGGTCGAATCCGCAACCGGCCTCGGCATCAACCCCCTCTTCCCCGCAGGCAAACTGGCGTGGGTTCTGCAAAATGTCCCACAGGCGCAAGCCCTTAGCGCAGCAGGTCACCTGCGCGCCGGAACGGTGGACGCTTGGCTGCTTTGGTGCCTGACGGGTGGCGCGACCTTCGCCACCGACCATTCCAACGCCTCACGCACGCAGCTTTTCAACACCGAAACCCTGCAATTCGACCCCGCGCTCTGCGACCTGTTCGGGGTGCCAATCTCCTGCCTGCCGACCCCAATGGCCTCTGACGCGGCGTTCGGGACTACCGCAGCCCAAACCACCGCCCTGCCCGCTGGCGTACCGATCCGCGCCATGATGGGCGACAGCCACGCCGCGCTTTACGGCCACGGCGTCCGCGCCCCCGGCATCGTCAAGGCGACCTATGGCACCGGCTCCTCCCTGATGACCCTGACCCCGCACCGCATCGCCTCCAACCACGGGCTGTCCGGCACCATCGCCTGGACCACCTCCGCTGGCACCGCCTACGCGATGGAGGGGAACATCACCGTCTCCGCCCAAGCCGCCGCCTTCATGGCGCGGATGCAGGGCGCGGCCTCGGTTCAGGCGCTGTCAGACCTCGCGCAAACCGTCCCCCATTCCGACGGCGTGGTCTTTGTGCCCGCCCTCGCTGGCCTCGGCGCGCCGCATTGGGACGACCACGCGACCGGCACCATCACCGGCATGACCCTCGGCACCACCCAAGCCCATCTGGCCCGCGCTGCCTTTGACGCCATCGCCTACCAGATCGCGGATGTCTTTGCCGCGATGGAGCAGGACATCGGTCACAAGATCGCCACCCTGCGCGCCGACGGCGGTGCCTCAGCCAATGAATTCCTGATGCAAATTCAGGCCGATATTCTGGGCTGCACCGTCCAACGCACCAGCGTGGAAGAGGTTGGCGCTATGGGCGTCGCCGCCATGGCGCTAAAGGCCGACATCAAGGCCACCCCCGGCGCCGAATACGCCCCCCACCAACCCGAGGCTGACCGTCAGGACGGGCTTGCCCGCTGGAAACGCGCCGTGGCCAAGGCCAAGGCGTAACCGGCCATCAAACCGGCCAGCGGCAGCCCAAGTATCTGCCGCGCCTCGGCCCAGCTTGCGACCGGTCGCTCATACCGCGCGCACAGGTCAACGGCGCGCTGCACCAGCGCAGCATTCGACGGGGCCAGCGTGTCACGGTCAATCCGCACGTTATCTTCCAGCCCGGTGCGGGTATGGCCACCCTTGCGGATCGCCCAATCGTTGATCAGATACTGGCTCGCCCCAATCCCCGCCGCACACCACTGCGCGCCGGGGGCCAGACGGGCGAGCGTTTCGATGTAGAAATCAAATATCCGCTCATCCGCTGGCATGGCGTTCTTCACCCCCATCACGAACTGCACATACAACGGCGCTTTCAACCGCCCATCCGCCGCCATCTGCGCCGCCTGCACGATATGCGACAGGTCAAACGCCTCTATCTCCGGCTTGACGTTATAGGTCAGCATTTCACCCGCCAGCCAATCGACCAGATCCGGCGGGTTCTCATACACCCGCGTCGGAAAGTTGTTCGACCCGACCGACAGGCTGGCCATGTCAGGACGCAGCGGCAACATCCCCCCACGCGCCGCCCCAGCCCCAGACCGCCCGCCCGTCGACAGCTGAACAATCATCCCCGGGCAATGCTGCTTCACCCCCGCCATCAGCGCCGCAAACCGCTCTGGGTCCGATGTCGGCTTGCCCTCATCATCGCGGACATGGGCGTGGACAATGCTCGCCCCCGCCTCAAACGCCGCATGGGTGCTTTCGATCTGCTCGGCCACGGTGATCGGCACGGCGGGGTTGTTGGCCTTGGTCGGCAGCGACCCGGTGATGGCAACGCAAATGATGCAGGGATTTGTCATGGCTCAGTTTTCCAGAAACGCGGGCGCACCGCCTTGCAGCCCATTATGGCCACAACTTTGCACGACGACCAGCGGCAAACGCCCGTCACGGCTGTTCAGATGACCACGGAAAGTTCAGATAGGTGGTGCGGCTGTCATAGCAGATATTGCCGTAGAACTTCAGATACTTGTCCCGTTTTTCCACGTCGTTGAACACCGCAGCCGGGTCCGCGATATCGGCCTTGTACTGGATCAGCGACACCTTGGTCAGCGCAATCGGCAGCACCTCTATCGCCTGTGGGATGCTCTTGCCATCCAGCCAATCCGCCGCCTGCTGCCCCATCGCATAGCCAAAGATCGACGGCGCCAGACTGACCGAGGCTTGGTACGGGCTGCCCGGCATCTGCAACTCTGCCACCGCGTCCGCCTCACCGTCGATGCCGCCAAAGAACTGATCCGGCCGTGCCAACCCCGCCGCCCGCATCGCCTTCAGCGCGCCCAGCACCACCGTATCCGCCCCCAGCACCACATCGATCTTGGACTCGGCCAGCAGGATGGTGTTCATCGTGTCATAGCCGCCCTGATTGTCCACCGACAACGGCGAGATATCGGCCACGATCACCGCACCCGGCACCCTCCCCAACGCCTCACGGATCGCATCGAAACGCGGGGCCAGAAACTCCAGACTGTCATGGGTCAACAGCACCACATTGGCTTTGCCGCCCAACTGCGAGGTGATGTACTCAGCCGCCGCATCCCCCAACACCCGCCCCGTCAGATATTGCGGCGCGTTCAGGATCGTGGTGGCAGGCGGCGGGACGATGGTGCCGACATAGGCCCCCGACCAGATCATCTGTTGCAGATGCGTGGCCAGCCCGGCAGCATCGACCGGGGCCGCCACCAACGCACCCACTTGCGCCTGCCGCAGACCGTCGATCTGCCCCACCTGCATCGCGGCATCATTGCCCGCCGTCAGCACCCGGTAGTCCAGCCCACGGTCCTGCGCCGCCCGCGACAGACCAAAATCCACCCCCGCCATGAAGTCGCGGTCATTGTCGCGCGCAAAGGCCAGCACCCGGGCCAAGTCTTTCGGGCGGCTGCAATCCGCCGCCGTCGGGTCAAACGGGGCCAGCACCCTTGGCGTCTGAATGCCCTGCGTCAAATCCTGCGCCGGGGCCACCGTGCCAATCAGCCCCGCCATCACCATCCCCAAACCAACCGGTCGCCACATCATCTCATTCCCTTCAGGCGGCCCCTTCAGGCGGCTGGCAGCAAAAGCCGGGCCGACGTGCCCGGCTGACAGTCCACATAGTCAATCTCGGCACCCAAACTGCCCGCCATGGCGTTGACCAGCTTGGTGCCAACCCCGGTGCCCTTGGGGGCCGCGTCCGGCTCGCGCCCCACGCCGTCATCCTCAACCCGCAATTCGACCTGACCGTCCTCCAGCGGCTTCAACGACACCCGGATTTCCCCAGCGCCGTCCGGATAGGCATATTTGAACGCATTCGTCACCCATTCCGCCACGATCACCCCCAGGCTGACCGTCCGGTCCGTCGGCATCGACAGCGGCGCGATATCCGCCTTGACCGAGGCTTGATGCCCCGCATCCCGCATCGACACCTCCAACTGGGTCAGCAGGCTCGACAGAAAATCCGGCAGCGCCACAGACCGGACATCCCCCGACCCGTACAGCCGCTTATGCACCAGCGCGACCGCACTGATCCGGGTCTGCGTCTCAGTCAACGCCTCACGCGTTTCATCGGTCTTGGCGGCGCGGGCCTGCAACCGGACCATCGACGCCACCAGCGCCAGACTGTTGGCCACCCGGTGATTGACCTCTGCCAGCAAGATCTCTGCCCGGTCGCGCTCTGTGGTCAATTCGGCAGTCCGAACCTCGACCCGGTGCTCCAGATCGGCATTCAGCGCCGTCACCGCATCCCGCGCCCGTGCGATATTGCGGGCAAATCCGCTCATAACCCAGACCGTCATCGCCACCACCAACAGGATCAGCACAGCCGCCGCCGCAATCGTGGTCCGCAGCTGCAACAGCCCCGCCTTCTGATCGGCCACCTGCTCATTCAAGGTCGCATCCGCCGCGCGAATGACACTGGACAGGAACACATTCGCCTCATCCATCAGCGCCTTGCCGCGATTGCTGCGCACAAGGTCCATCGCCTTTTCATCCTGACGTTTGCGCTTCAGATCGATGGTCGAATCCTGCTCATCGAATTTTTCCTGAATAAGCGCGGCCAGCCGCTTGGTCGCAGCGCCGTCCTTCTGGTCTGCCGGCGTCAGCTCAATCATCGTGGCCAACTGCTCAAACGCCATGGCCTTGGCGGTGGCATAGGGCGCCAGATAGATCGTGTTGTTGGTGGCGATATAGCCCCGCTGGCTCGATTCGGCGGTTTCCAGACCGTGACGCAACTGGACGGCGGCATTGGACAGATTGCGGGCGCGAACCGCTGCATTCAGATCGGCCTGCGCCCCCTGCACCATCAGGAAGGTCATCACGACGATCAGCAAAAGCGCGGCAAGTCCAACGGCCAGCAACACGGCTGAGGCCCAGGTCACGCGCAATCCTGCTTTCACCTACCGCATCCTCCAACCATTCAGGGCAAATGCCCGTTCAGGGCGACGGCCTGACCCTGTAGCGAACACACGTTCTTTGAGGTCGGCTTGGTTGCCCTCGTTCTACACGTTCCTCTTTCGTTTAACACTGGTTCCCGCAGGTCAACGCCACGAAAGCGGCGACTGGTCCAAATCAGCACATATTCCGCTCTGTGAATAGCCATAGAACGCAACATGCTATGGTCCTGTCAAAGCGGCTGAATTCGGGGCAGCCCGCCCAAAACGCCCTGCGCCAGTTGCGAACCATTCGCAACGTGATTAAGATGTAGTAAATAAAAAACGCCAAGGCATTGTTATTAAAAACAAATACCTCGTGTCGCGCAGACGGACGCTTTTCAGGTCGGGTCGCGCCAACGGTTCACAATCGGATAGCGGCGGTCCATCCAGAACGCCTTTTTGGTCAACCGTGTGCCCGGCGCCGATTGGAAACGCTTGTATTCCGACAGGTAGAGCAAATGCTCCACCTTCTTCACAATTGCCCGCTCATAGCCCATCTCGACAATCTCAGCGACCGACAGCTCATCCTCAACCAGCCCGTTCAGAATGGCATCCAGAACCGGATAGGGCGGCAGCGAATCCTCATCCTTCTGATCCGGCCGCAGTTCCGCTGACGGCGGCTTTTCAATCACCCGCGCCGGGATCACCTCGCCCTCTGGCCCCAGCATCCACGGCCGGTGGTTCTCATTCCGCCAGCGACAGGTCTCAAACACCCGGGTTTTGTAGAGGTCCTTGATCGGATTGTACCCACCATTCATGTCGCCATAAATCGTGCAATACCCCACCGCCATCTCAGACTTATTCCCGGTGGTCAGCAACATCTCCCCGAACTTGTTCGACATCGCCATCAACAACAGCCCGCGCAGCCGGGACTGCACATTCTCCTCAGTAATCCCCGGCTGCGTGCCCGCAAACAACTCCGCCAGCGCCTCCCCCACCGCAGCCTGCGGACCAGAGATGGCAACAGTATCCAACCGGCACCCCAAAGCCCGCGCGACCTGCTCCGCATCCTCCAACGAATGCGAGGAAGTATAGGCCGAGGGCAGCATCACACAGCGCACATTCGCCGCCCCGATCGCATCGGCAGCAATCGCCGCCACAATGGCCGAGTCGATGCCCCCAGACAGCCCGAGCAACACCTTGCGGAACCCGGTCTTGCCCAGATAATCCCGCAGCGACAGCACCATCGCGTGATAATCCGCCTCATGCGACGTGGGCAGCAGCGCCATCATCGCAGGCTTGGCCCGCCACCCCGCATCCGTCTGCTCAAAATCCACATGGGTCACGCAACTCTCAAACTGCGGCAACTGCGCCATCAGCGCCCCACCGGGGTTCAGAACGAAGGACGCCCCGTCAAACACCTGATCGTCCTGCCCGCCCACCATGTTCAGGTAGACCAGCGGCAACCCAGTCTCCACCACCCGCGCCACCATCAGATTGGTCCGCACCGTCAGCTTGCCCCGGTGATAGGGCGACCCGTTCGGGACCAGCAAGATCTCTGCCCCGGTCTCCATCAAGGTCTCACACACCTCAGAATGCCAAGCATCCTCACAGATCGGCGTGCCGATCCGCATCGGGCCGACCCGGTAGGGACCAGAGATGTCGGCGGCGGAAAACACCCGCTTCTCATCAAACACCGCATCATTGGGCAGCTCATGCTTCAGGATCACCGCCGCAATCCGCCCGCCCTCCAGCACGTAATAGCCGTTGTACAGCCGCCCGCCCCTGACATGCGGCCCACCGATCCCCAGCACCGGACCATCCGCGACCTGCCCCGCCAAAGTCTCAATCGCCGCCATCGCCGCCGCCACAAAGGCTGGCTTCATGATCAGGTCCTGCGGCTGATACCCCGTGATGAACATCTCGGTCAGCGCCACCATCTGCGCCCCGGCAGCCTTGCCCTCTTCCCAAGTCCGCAGCGCAAGGGCCGCATTGGCCTCCAACGCGCCAAGGGTGGGGTTCAACTGGCCGAGGGTCAGGCGAAAGGTATCGGTCATGGGCAGTCTCCGCTGATATGCCAAGCGTTCTATCAGGTTGCGCGGCAAGCGAAAGCCTGCCGCTACCATTCCCTGACCACAGCGCTTGTCAGGCGGTGGGGCGGCGGCTAGGTTCATCCCCAAGCAGGTGAGGATGCAACGCATGGTCGGACGGATCGGGATTATCGGACTGGCACTCGGGTCAGCACTGGGGCTGGGCCTTGGCGGCACGGCCATGGCGCAGGATGTCGTGACCAAGCAATACGACGACGGCTCGGTCTATGAGGGCACGTTCAAGAACGGCCGTCAGGACGGCACCGGCACCTACACCCTGCCGAACGGCTATACCTATACCGGCGAATGGGTCGATGGAGAGATCAAGGGCAAGGGCGTCGCCAAATACCCCAACGGCTCGGTCTATGAGGGGCTGTTCGACAAGGGCAAACCCATCGGCAAGGGCAAGATCACCTTCCCCGATGGCGGCACCTATGAGGGCGACTGGACCGGCGGCGCGATGACCGGCCAAGGGGTCGCCACCTATGCCAACGGTTCGGTCTATACCGGCGCCTTTGTCGACGGCAAGAACCAGGGCCAGGGTGTCATGGTAGAGGCCAGCGGCACCAAATATGAGGGCGAATGGGCCGCAGGCGTCAAGGAAGGCCACGGCAAGATCTCCTATCCCGACGGCACGGTCTATGACGGCACCCTCGCCGGCGGCAAACGGTCGGGCGCAGGCAAGCTGACCATGCCGGACGGCCTGACCTATGAGGGCAACTGGGTCGACGGCCAGATCAACGGCACCGGCAAACTGACCCAGCCCAACGGCGACGTCTATGAGGGCGACTTCAAGGACGGTCAGCGCGACGGCTCAGGCAAGGTCACCTATGCCAACGGCGATGTCTACCTCGGCGACTTCAAGGCCGACAAGCGTGAGGGCAAGGGCTCTTTCACCGCCAAAGACGGCTCGCGGTATGAAGGCCAGTGGGCCGGTGGACGGATGGAGGGTCAGGGCATGATGACCTATGCCGACGGCTCGGTCTATGACGGCAGCTTCAAGGACGACCAGCCGGATGGCACGGGCAAGATCACCTATGCCGACAAATCCTCGCTATGAGGGCGACTGGGTTGCGGGTGAGATCACCGGCAAGGGTCGCGCGATCTATGAGAGCGGGCTGGTCTATGAGGGGGCGTTTGTCGCGGCCAAACCGCAGGGCATGGGGGTGATGACCTATCCTGACGGCTACAACTATAACGGCGAATGGAAGGACGGGCAGCGCGAGGGTCAGGGCACCGCGACCTACAAGGACGGCTCTGTCTACACCGGACACTTCACCGCAGGCATGCGCGACGGCAAGGGCATGCTGAAATCACCGGACGGCTTCACCTATGACGGCGACTGGAAGAATGGCGTGATTGAGGGTCAGGGCATCGCCACCTATCCGGGCGGCGATATCTATGTCGGCAGCTTTGTCGCGGGCAAGCGTGAGGGTCAGGGCAAGCTGACCTACAAGAAGGGCCAGCTCAGCGAGGGGGTCTGGAAGAACGGCATCCTCAGCGCCCCGCTGCCGACCCCCGATCCGGCAGTTCCTGATCCGGCAGTTCCGGCCACCGATGGGGCCGCCGACGCCACCGCACCCGCCACGGATGGTACTGCGGTTCCGGCCACGGGCAGCGGCAACTGACACGGGTGTCCAGATCTGGACGGTTTTCAAAATACAATGAAATCAAAGCATTGGGTTTTGGAAATTAACCATGCCTTAGGATCTACGGCGCCATCCGACAATTCCACCGCCCGGCGCTTGCCGCCTGCAATCCTTGCACTCTGCGAGAGGGAGACCATCTTGGCCTATAATCTCGACTTGGCCCTGCGCGCCTTTGCCTCTTGGGGGGGGTCGGACTATCCGATCGAAAGCACCGACAATCTGCGCCGCTTCGTTGGCCCCAAGGAGGCTGACGCCGCCGTGGCCCGGGTGTCCGAAATCATCGACCAGCTTGACCGGATCATTCCGGACTGGACCCGCCACGATCTGGACGAAGCCGCAGCCCATGCTGTCCGAGAGATCGCCGACCTTCACCCCGATCTGGGGCGCGACGGGATCGCGGTGCTGAAATGGGTCTACACCTCTTGGTATCAGTGAAGTCTGCACCGGATGGCGGGCGCTGCCCTCACTCTTCCTTTTCGGTCGTGAAGGCGAGGGGAAAGCCGTTGGCACGGCCCATCTCAGTCGCCTGTTCGGCCTTCGTTTCGGCGACATCCTTGGTGTAGACGGCGACGACACAAGCGCCCTTCTTGTGGGCGGTCAGCATCACGCCCAAAGCCTCACTTTCGTTCATCCGGAACACGGCCTTCAACACCGCCACGACAAAATCGCGCGGGGTGAAGTCGTCGTTCAACAGAATGACTTTGTAGAGTTTGGGCCGCTCTGTGCGGGTCTTGGGTCTTGTTTTGGGGGCAGTGACGATTTCGGGCATGGTGGGGCTATGTCATGGGGCGCGGAAAACGCGGCGGGGCAAGACTACCACGGGCCGCCCCAAACGCGCCAACCCTATAACCCGCCGCACCAAAAGAAAGGGGGCCCCGATCAGGCCCCCACATTGATCATGCCGCAAGCGCGACTGTTGTCAGAAGATGAAGTTCTCAACATGCGACAGGGTCGCAATGTCGATGTGCTCGACCACAATGTGAATGGTGCGGAAATCAATCCGCGTGCCGTCGCCCACCTGAGTCATCTGCAAGTCAGACAGATCATGGGCCCGGCCAATCTCAATCCGGTCTTCGCCTGCAACAAAGTCCTTGATGCGGTCGCGCCCGTCGCCGAGGTTGAATTGGAAGACATCGGCGCCATTGCCACCAAAGAACTTGTCCCGCCCGCCGCCGCCGACCAGCAAATCATTGCCGTTGCCGCCGCGCAGAACGTCATTGTCGCCGCCGCCATAGAGGGCATCGCGACCACCAAACCCGACCAGAACATCCCTGCCCGAAAGCCCGACCAAAACCGACTTGGTGGAACCAGCGTCGCCGTAAAGCATGTCCCTGTAGTTGCCGCCCATCTGCATTTCGTCATAGGACTTGCCATCGACCTTGTAGGTCATGTCCTGCCCGTCCATCGGGTTGGTCATTTTCCCCAGATAGTGCCCGGCCGCGTCGGTGAATTTCACGCCCGTTATGTCCAGATTGGTCAGCGTCGCCAGATCCAGCGACCCAGTCCGCGAAAACTGCTGGTTGATTTCCCACAACAGCGCCAGATCCTCACCAAAATTCGTCGGGAAGGTTCCAGTGGCGGTCATTGTAAGGTCGCCAAACGACAACGACGCCTCATGGGCCGCAATGTGGAACGCGAACAGCTCATCCGCCCCATCCGAAATCGTGACGCCTGTGATGCCGTAATGCGAGAAATCGTTGAACAGCGCCAAACGCTCTGCCCGTGTCATGCTTTCAATGTTGAAAGCCTGATCAAACAGGCCGGCGAATTCGGTGAACTGGGTAAACGTCAGCGGCAAAGACCCTTCCACGGTCAAAGACTGCGCGCCGGACGCCAGCACATAACCTTGGGCGCCCATCGACAATGCCAGCACGTCATGGCCGTCGCGCAGGATTTCCATCTTGGTCAAGGTGCCGGTCGCAAGCCCGCTGTCGATGGCCTTCACGAGGGCCTTGAGCGACGACACCGGCTTGATGCCGCTGCCAGAAATCTGGATCTCATACTCCACCTCAACCGGCGTTTGGGTGTATGTGGTGAAGACGCTTGAAAACCGGATCAGCGATGCCGACAGTTGCAGCAATTTTGGCGCAGAGGCATCGCCGGTGCTGATGATATCAAAATCATCCTGGTAGTCGAGCTGCACCCCGTCGAACACATGAAAAGAGGTTTCCAATTCGGTGAAAATCTGTGAGTTCAAGGCGATGCTGGGCATAAATAATCTCCATCTGATTTCAGGCAACATAAGATGAAGTTTCCGGCCTGCACAAGCCATGTTTGCAGCGGTTTCAGGCGGCGCCCTGCCCTGCTGATCTGCCTTGGCCTTTGCGCCTGCACACAAGACCAGATGCGCGTGGATATGTCGGTCGGTGCGATGGCCAGCCGCCCCGGCTATCTGGACCCGACCCTGTACCAAGCCAAACGGGATTTCTTTGGCCCGGATGGGTCAGACCCCGGGCCAATTGGCGGCGGATCGGGCGGATCGTTGTTTGCCGGGGCCGTGACGATGCGGGGGGCGCCGCCCAGCGTGGCGTCGATCCGGGTGACGCGGCGGGATCCGGTGGCCACGGGGCTGGATCTTCAAACTCAGGTGGCGTTGGACCGCAGCGCAATGCACGCGCGTCTGCCAGACGGAATTGGCGTGTTGACCGACCCGATGGACGTCGACATTCAGGCGCAAACCCTGCGGGTTCAGGTGGCCCTGTCCCAGCACCACACTTTGCCGACGGGCTGGGGGGTAGAGTATGGCGCGGGTCTGGGCCTGCAATCCATGACCGCGCGGTCCTATTTCAGCTCAGCCCTGATCGACCTGCATTCGCAGGTTCAGGCGACCCAATCCTATTGGCTGTTGATGGGCGAAATCCGTCCGCCGCGTGGGCCGTCGGTGACCGGCAGCCTGTTGGTCTATCCTTCTGGCGCCGACGAGATCCGGCTTGGGCTGAGCCAGTCATTCTGACGGGATATCGCGGGATTTACCAAGGCACCGCCTGCCCCCGCCAATCATAAAAGCCGCCGCTTTGGGCTGGGGTGAGGGTTGCCACGACGTTGAGCAGGTGGCGGGCGGCCTCAGCCGGTGGCACGGCGGGATGGCTGCCGCGGTAGGCTTGCGTCAGGCCGGTGTCCACGGTGCCGGGATGCAGGGTGACGACGACCGATTGCGGATGACTGCGCGCCACCTCTATCGCCGCCGTGTGGATCAACTGGTTCAGCGCGGCCTTGGCGGCCCGGTAGCTGTACCAGCCGCCCAGACCATTGTCGCCGATGGAGCCAACCCGCGCCGACAGGGCCGCGAACAGGCAGCGCCGGTCGCGCGGCATCAGGCGCAGGGCATGTTTCAACACCAGAAGCGGCCCGGTGGCGTTGAGGGCGAACTGCGCCGACAGCGCCTCAGCCGTCACGGCGCGCAGGGCTTTCTCCGGGCGGTGAGGGCCGATCTCCAACCCGCCGGTGGTGACAAAGATGGCGTCGAAAGGGGCGTCCAGCGTGGCGAGAACGCGGGCGATGCTGGTCTCATCCGTCAGGTCCAACCCGTCGCGGCTGCGCGACAGGCCGGTAACCTGAGCGCCGCCCTCGGACAGCGCCGCAGTCAGGGCAGCGCCGATGCCGCCGGATGCGCCAATTATCAAGACTCGCTGCATGATAGCCCCCGTTTGTTTGTGTGACGTTTGTACTCGGGCCGGGGGAGGATGGATCATCTTGGCCGCAAAGATCGAATTTTCTGCGAAAATTCGGGGTCACTTGGCGCAAAACCATCTTCCCTTCCCCGATTTCCTGCCTATAGTCGGCCACATGACACAGGATCGCATCATCGCCAGCACCATCAGGGGCAACCGCCCCTCGGCTGCGCTTGCCCTGGGTCTGCTTCTTCTTAGCCGCCTCTGAGCGTGCCCCTTGGGTGCGACCGCTCGGAGGTGACCTGCACCCAGACCAGCTAAGAAACATTCCCAAGGATATCTGATATGAGCGACAAGACCACTCAACCCCGCGTGTTGATATTCGACACGACCCTGCGCGACGGCGAGCAAAGCCCCGGCGCCACCATGAGCCACGACGAAAAGCTGGAAATCGCGACGATGCTGGATGAGATGGGCGTCGATATCATCGAGGCCGGCTTTCCCATCGCCTCCGAAGGCGATTTCGCCGCCGTGTCCGAGATTGCCAAGCTGGCGCAAACCTCCACCATCTGCGGGCTGGCGCGGGCGAATTACAAGGACATCGACCGCTGCTGGGAGGCGGTGAAACACGCGCGCAGCCCGCGCATCCACACCTTCATCGGCACCTCGCCGCTGCACCGCGCCATTCCCAATCTGGACATGGACCAGATGGCCGAGCGCATCCACGACACCGTCACCCACGCCCGCAACCTGTGCGACAACGTGCAGTGGAGCCCGATGGACGCGACCCGGACCGAGCATGACTATCTGTGCCGCACGGTCGAAATCGCGATCAAGGCCGGCGCCACCACGATCAACATCCCCGACACCGTGGGCTATACCGCGCCACGCGAAAGTGCCGCGCTGATCCGGATGCTGCTGGAGCGGGTGCCGGGTGCTGACAGCATCATCTTTGCCACCCATTGCCACAACGATCTGGGCATGGCGACCGCCAACGCCCTGGCGGCGGTCGAGGCTGGCGCGCGGCAGATTGAATGCACGATCAACGGCCTGGGCGAACGGGCGGGCAACACCGCCCTGGAAGAGGTCGTGATGGCGATGAAGGTCCGCAACGACATCCTGCCCTATCAAACCCGGCATCGACACCACCAAGATCATGAACCTATCAGCCGCAAGGTTTCGGCGGTCTCGGGTTTTGCCGTGCAGTTCAACAAGGCCATCGTCGGCAAGAACGCCTTTGCCCACGAGTCTGGCATCCATCAGGACGGCATGCTGAAAAACGCCGAGACGTTTGAGATCATGCGCCCGCAGGACATTGGCCTGTCGGCCTCTTCCCTGCCGTTGGGCAAACACTCTGGCCGGGCGGCGTTGCGGGCCAAGCTGAAAGAGCTGGGCTATGATCTGGCCGACAACCAGTTGAACGACGTCTTCGTGCGGTTCAAGGCCCTGGCCGACCGCAAGAAAGAGGTGTTCGACGACGACCTGATCGCCCTGGTTCAGGATGAGGCACGCGCAAGAGGCGCATGACACCTTGCAGCGTCAAGCGCCTGCGCGTGGTCTGCGGCACCGAAGGCCCGCAAGAGGCGGAACTGACGCTGACCATCGACGGCGTGGATCATTCGATCGACGCCACGGGCGACGGCCCGGTCGATGCGGCCTTCAACGCGGTCAAGATGCTGTACCCGCACAAGGCGCAGCTGCAGCTCTATCAGGTGAGCGCCGTGACCGAGGGCACCGACGCGCAGGCCACCGTGTCGGTGCGGATCGAAGAGGACGGCCGGATCGCCACCGGCAGCATCGGCCGACACCGATACCATCGTCGCATCGGTCAAGGCCTATGTGAATGCGCTGAACCGGCTGATCCAGCGGCGGCAGAAATCCGCCCCGGATTCGGACCTGAAGTCGGTAAATTACAAGGACGTGTCGTAGAATTTGGCAGTCAGCCGAGGGGTCAGATCAATGGGATCCCTCGGTTGCCAATTGATCGGCTGACTCTGATAATCAGCGCGGCTGCCAGCGTTGACAGCAGGCAGACCAAGAAGAACCGCAATGTATCATCTATTTTGACGTGAATCCTCACTTCGCGGAGGACGAATATATGAACAAGGTAAATCCCCCCGGCCAAACGCGCCAAGTATGGCGTATCGATCTTGGCGCTTGTACTCGCCAACAAGAGCACCCCCAAGCCACATAGAGGGAGGACGCTTAACAAGACATCGGCAGGCATGTCTGGGAAATACTTATAAAACAAAAATACCTCGGCATTGAAAGAAATGAACGCCACACCGAACGCGCCGTACAAGGTTTTTCGGGGGATGGTCAGAAGCTGTGCACTATACCTGCCGATCATTGCGCCAAGCCAAACCAAGGGAAACGCTTCAAAAAGGCCGTTCCGGTAGAAGTCCAGGTGCAGATTCGATTGGAAAAAGCTCCATATTTCGATGACGAAGCCAATCAAATACAAAGGGAGAACAATTGCCATTTGGGACGAGGTTGGCATTTTCTCTATTAACGCGAATAGCACCAAAGCCTCGGCTAGGGAAATGAGGTACCATAGGTGAGAATATCCGAACAGAATATTCTTTGAAATTTCGAATAGCCCCGGACCTGAGTTAAGCCAAAGAGGTGCGTACAACAGGCTCCAGACCACATACAGACCTGCCACTCGTTTTATAAGAGGCAGATACCCCAATTCGTCCCGCCGGGCCAAGTAGAACCCGGTCGTCACGAAGAAGAATGGCACGGCTGTGCGCGCGAACCCGTTCACAATATAATAGGATATTTCGGGTGAGGATTTTCGCAGGACACTCATGTGAAGTGCGACAACCAAGAAAGAAGCAAGAATTCGCCAGGCGTCCAGATACAACACCCGACCTTTCACCCTGTTGGACCCCTACCCAGCTTCATACTTGCCCAACTTGATGTGACTTGGAAGTTGCCTTTGCGCCTAAAAAAACGACTAAAGATAGACTTCGGCTGCGTCAAGCTTCGATCAGCCACCGCGCCCAGCGCAGCTCGTTTGGTGGATTTGCCTTGCGTGCGCCTTTGGGGTGGTGAGCATCGGGCCAAGGTGAATGGCCAAACCGGCTGATCCTTTGGCACCTGGAATCGGCCACAGCTTCGGGCCTGAAGTCGGCAAACTACAAGGATGTGGCTTGATCGGCCCGACCACTCACATCAAAATGTCGTGAAATGACAAGCCTTTGCATTGCGGGCATCAATCCGCCCGCCATGCCATCAGGTCTTTCGCTTGTGGGTGGTTCCCCTTATATGAAGACGCTCGCCTCGGCCAATTGCTGAGTCGCGGGCGTCTTTCTTTTGCGAACACGAAGGTTCCCATAGATGTCGATCCTTTCCAGCCTCTTCTCGTCAGACATGGCGATTGACCTCGGTACGGCCAACACGCTGGTCTATGTGCGGGGCAAGGGGATCGTGCTGAACGAACCTTCGGTGGTGGCCTATCACGTCAAGGACGGCAAAAAGCAGGTTCTGGCCGTGGGCGAGGATGCCAAGCTGATGCTGGGCCGCACGCCCGGCAGCATCGAGGCGATCCGCCCGATGCGCGACGGCGTGATTGCCGACTTCGACACGGCGGAAGAGATGATCAAGCATTTCATCCGCAAGGTGCACAAGCGCTCGACCTTCTCCAAACCCAAGATCATCGTCTGCGTGCCCTATGGCGCGACCCCGGTTGAAAAGCGCGCCATCCGCCAGTCGGTCCTGTCGGCGGGCGCGCGCCGCGCGGGGCTGATTTCCGAACCGATTGCAGCGGCGATTGGCGCGGGGATGCCGATCACCGACCCCACTGGCAACATGGTGGTGGATATCGGCGGCGGCACGACCGAGGTGGCGGTCCTCAGCCTTGGGTGACATCGTCTATGCCCGTTCGGTCCGCGTCGGCGGCGACCGGATGGACGAGGCGATCATCAGCTTATCTGCGCCGCCACCAGAACCTGCTGATCGGCGAATCGCACCGCCGAACGGATCAAGACCACCATCGGCACCGCGCGGATGCCCGACGACGGGCGTGGTGCCTCCATCCAGATCCGCGGCCGCGACCTGCTGAACGGCGTGCCCAAGGAAACCGAGATCAATCAGGCCCAGGTGGCCGAGGCGCTGTCCGAACCCGTGCAGCAGATCTGCGACGCGGTGATGCAGGCGCTGGAAACCACGCCGCCCGATCTGGCCGCCGATATCGTCGACCGCGGCGTCATGCTGACCGGCGGCGGCGCGCTGCTGGGCGATCTGGACCTGTCGCTTGCGCGAGCAGACCGGGCTGTCCATCTCGGTCGCCAACGAACCTTTGAACTGTGTGGCTCTGGGCACCGGCAAGGCGCTGGAGTATGAAAAGCAGCTTGCGGCACGTGATTGACTACGACAGCTGACCGGCCAAGGCGGCCTGAAGGCGGCCCATGTCCAAGACACGCAACTACGGACCCGAGGAATTCTCACGCCCGCTGCGCCGGGTGCTGGTGGGGCTGTTGGTGCTGGTCCTGCTGGCGCTGTTCCTGCTGTGGCGCATCGACAGCCCGCGCGTCGAACGGTTCCGCTCGGCCTTGGTCGACGCGCGTGGTGCCGTCCTTCAGCTGGGCCATGGCGCCGGTCACCAAGGTCGCAGCGATCTTTGACAACTTCCAGTCCTATGCCGGCTTGTACGAACAGAACCAGCAGCTGCGCGATGAATTGCAGCAGATGAAGGCGTGGAAAGAGGCCGCCCTGCAGTTGGAGCAAAAGAACGCCCGCCTGCTCGACCTCAATCAGGTGCGGCTGGACCCGATGCTGACCCATGTGACCGGGGTGGTGCTGGCCGACAGTGGCAGCCCGTTCCGCCAGTCGGTCCTGCTGAATGTCGGCGCGCATGACGGCATCCGTCGACGGCTGGGCCACGATGGATGGCATCGGCCTGGTCGGGCGGCATTTCGGGCGTGGGCAACAGACCGTCGCGGGTGATCCTGCTGACCGACAGCAACAGCCGGGTGCCGGTGGTGGTGCAGCCTTCGGGGCAAAAGGCCATCCTGTCGGGCGACAATTCCATGCAGCCGCCGCTCGATTTTCTGGAAAACCCCGACAAGGTGCAGCCGGGCGACCGCGTCGTCACCTCGGGCGACGGCGAGGTGTTTCCGGCGGGTCTGCTGGTCGGCTCGGTCGCGCTTGGGCAATGACAAGCGCCTGCGCGTGATCCTGGCCGCCGATTATGAGCGGCTGGAGTTTCTGCGCGTCCTGCGCAGCCAGCGGTCTGAACCCATCACCGATCCGGGGCCCTGCTGGTCCCCGAACCGCCGCAGCCCCTGCCGCCCGGCTATCAGGGCCCGATGTTGCCGGGGGCTGGGACGGCCAGCAATGGATAGGGTCTGGATCAACTCGCTCTGGATGCACCGGCTGTTGTTCATCGGGCGTGGCGATCCTGCTGCTGTTCATCCGGTTGTTGCCGCTGAACAGCATTGCGGGCCATCTGCCGGGGCCGGACCTCCTGCTGTGCCTGATCTTTGCCTGGACCGTCCGCCGCCCGGAATATCTGCCGGTGCTGATGATCGCCGTCGTGGTGCTGGTTGAGGATATGCTGCTGATGCGCCCGCCCGGCCTGTGGACCGCCCTGGTGATTCTGGGGTCCGAATTCATCCGCTCGCGTGTCGCCCTGACACGAGAGTTGAGCTTTGGCGTCGAATGGCTGCTGGTCGCGGGTCTGATGTTGGCGATGTTTCTGACTTACCGGACGGCGCTCTTGATGGTCTTTGTGCCGCAACCCAGCTTTGGTTATTGCGCTGGTGCAGACTGACTTGGTCAATTGTGGCCTATCCGGTGGTGGTGGCGGTGTCGCGCTATGGGCTTGACCTGCACAAACCTGCTATGGGCGAGTTGGATGCCTATGGGAGGCGGCTATGAGACGGACACAGCGCGACGCCGACGAAGGTGCCAGGAAAGTCACCCGCCGCAGCCTGTTCATGGGCGGCTGCATGGCCGCGACCATGGCGGTGCTGGGCGCGCGGATGCGGTTTCTGGGCGTCGGACGAGTCCGACCAATACCGCCTGCTGGCCGAAGAAAACCGCATCAACATCCAGCTGATCCCCCCGGCGCGCGGCCTGATCTTGGACCGCAATGGCAAGCTGATCGCGGGCAACGAACAGAATTACCGCGTGGTCATCACCAAGGAAGGCGCGGGCGATGTGCAGGCCGTGTTGAACCGCCTCAGCCATCTGATCCCGATGACCGCCGACGACATGACCCGCATCCTCAAGCGACGTGGCGCGCAATTCGTCCTTCGTGCCGATCCCGGTGGCCGACCGGCTGAGCTGGGACGACCTGTCCAAGATCGCGCTGAACGCCCCGGCCCTGCCCGGCGTGACGCCGGATGTCGGGCTCAGCCGGGTTTACCCGCGCGACACCGATTTCGCGCATGTGGTGGGCTATGTCGGCCCGGTGTCCGAAAAGGATCTGGCAGAGTTGGACAACCCCGACCCGCTGCTGCACATCCCGAAATTCCAGATCGGCAAGATCGGTGTGGAACGCTGGATGGAAGACACCCTGCGCGGATCGGCCGGCGACAAGAAGATCGAGGTCAACCACGTTGGCCGCGTCATGCGCGAGTTGGAGCGGACCGAACGGCATCGCCGGGGCCGACCTGCGGCTGACCATCGACGCCGACATTCAGAACTTTGTGCAGGCGCGGTTGGGCGATCAATCGGCAGCCTGCGTGGTGATGGACGTGAACAACGGCGACATCATCGCCGCCGTCTCATCGCCCTCGTTCAACCCCAACCTGTTCGTGCGCGGCATCTCTACCCGCGACTACGCCGCGCTGACCGAGAATGACCACCGCCCCCTGGCCAACAAGGTGGTGCAGGGCGTCTATCCGCCGGGGTCGACCTTCAAGATGGTGACGGCGCTTGCCGCGCTGGATGATGGCCAGATCGACACCGAAACCACGGTGCGCTGCCCCGGCTATCTGGAAAGCGGCGGGCGCAAGTTTCACTGCTGGAACGGTCGGTGGGCATGGCAAGGTCAATCTGGTCAGCGCGCTGGAGCAAAGCTGTGACGTCTATTTCTACGATGTGGCGCAGCGCGTCGGCATCGACAAGATCGCCGTGATGGGCCAGCGGCTGGGTCTGGGCCAACGCCACGACCTGCCGATGTCGGCCATCTCCGAAGGCAACATGCCGAACAAGGCGTGGAAGAAGGCGCGGTATAAGCAGGACTGGCGGATCGGTGACACCATCAACGCCTCGATCGGGCAGGGCTATGTGCTGGCCTCGCCGCTGCAACTGGCCGTCATGGCGTCGCGGGTGGCCACCGGCATGATGGTTGAGCCGCGCGTGATCCGCGAGGTCGACGGCAAACCGGTGCCGCTGACGGATGCGGTGCCGCTGGGCATCGACACCTCCAAGATGGTCGCGGTGCGTGAGGGCATGTCGCAGGTCGTCAACAACACCCATGGCACCGGCTACTCTGCCCGGATCGTCACTGCGGCGCTGAAGATGGCGGGCAAATCCGGCACCAGTCAGGTCCGCAACATCTCTGCCGCGGAACGTGAGACCGGCGTCGTCGGCAACAACGATCTGCCTTGGGACCAGCGCGACCACGCCCTGTTCGTCGCCTTCGCCCCGGTTGAGGCGCCGCGCTATGCCGTTGCGGTGGTGGTGGAACATGGCGGCGGCGGTTCCTCCGTCGCGGCCCCGATCGCGCGCGACGCCCTGTTGCGGGTGCTGACCGGCACCCTGCCCGACCCCAAGGACTACCCCGCCAACCAGCGCGGGCGCATCGAATCCATGCTGAACGGCCTTGCACCTGCGCCAAGATCGACGGCACCTTCGCCGAAGACAGCAAGGTATAGGGGCGCGGGATGAGCTTTCTTGAATACCGCGTCAAATTCGCCCCCACCGGCTTTGCCAAGGTGCTGTACGTCAACTGGGGCCTGTACCTGCTGATCACGGCGGCGGCGGCGATTGGCTGGCTGATGCTGTATTCCATTTCCGGCGGCAACATGGACCTCTGGGCCAAACCGCAGATGGAGCGTTATGGCCTCGGCATGGTGCTGGCCCTGATCGTCACCTTCACCCCGATCTGGTTCTGGCGCAGCATGTCGGGGGCGGCCTATATCGGCACCTTCATCCTGCTGCTGGTGGTGCAGTTCTTCGGCCATGTCGGCATGGGCGCGCAACGCTGGATCGACCTTGGCTTCATGACGCATGCAACCGTCCGAGTTGATGAAGGTCACGCTGGTGATGATGCTGGCCACCTATTACGACTGGCTGGACGACAAGAAAGTCTCGCGCCCGCTGTGGGTGCTGATCCCGGTATTGCTGATCATCGTGCCGACCGTGCTGGTCATCCTGCAACCCAACCTTGGCACCTCGTTGATGCTGGTGATCGCGGGGGCGGCGGTGATGTTCGCGGCCGGGGTCGTCGCTGTGGTATTTCGGCGTCGTTGTGGCGCTGGTGGGTGGCGCTGTGGCGGGGGTGTTCATGCTGCGCGGCACGCCGTGGCAGTTCCTGCACGACTATCAATACAAGCGCATCGACACCTTTCTTGACCCCTCTGCCGACCCCTTGGGCGCGGGCTACAACATCATGCAGGCCAAGATCGCGCTGGGCTCGGGCGGCTGGACTGGCAAGGGCTTCATGCAGGGCACCCAGAGCCGGCTGAACTTCCTGCCCGAAAAGCACACCGACTTCATCTTCACCACGCTGGGCGAGGAGTTCGGCTTTGTCGGCGCGATTTCCTTGCTGGCGCTTTATGCCGCCTGATTCTGGTGTTCCTGTTCTGGGCGGCGATCCAGAACAAGGACCGCTTTTCCTCGCTGCTGATCGTCGGGATTGCGGCCAACTTCTTCCTCTACCTCGCCGTCAATCTGGCGATGGTGATGGGGCTGGCCCCGGTCGTGGGCGTGCCCCTGCCCTTCCTGTCCTATGGTGGCTCAGCGACGCTGGTGTTGCTGCTGGCCTTTGGCCTTGTGCAAAGTCGGCCATCGTCCACAGGTTGCGTTGATGCTGCGGGGGGTGCGGCGGCACGCCCGGTTCATGGTGGCGCTCGCCCTTGGGCTGACGGTCTGGATCATCGGCAAGTTCACCATTGGCGACACCGTCACGCGGGCGCTGATGGCGGTCAATGCGGGCTATATCGCCTATCTGGCGCAGATGATCTGGCTGGCAGCGACCACCACCCCCGAAGACCTGCGCCGCCATTCGGAACAAGAGGATGAGGGGTCGACCCTGATCTTCCTGCTCGCCTTCGCCGCAATCGGCATCGGCATCACCGCGATTTTCATGGTGCTGAACCGCAAACCCGCGCCTTGGCTGAGGCGCTGTTCGCCCTGTCTGCCGCCCCGATGGGCTGGGCGCTGCTGCACGGGTTGATGGGGTTTCGCTATGCCCATCTGTATTACAAACCCAACCCGGATGCCGGGCTCGACTTTCCCGGCCTGAAAAAGGCCGGGCCGGGCGTCGTTGATTTCCTGTATTTCTCTTTCACCATTGGCATGACGGCGCAGGTGTCGGATGTTCAGGTGACGACACCGCAGATGCGGCAGACGGTCCTGCTGCATTCCATCCTGTCCTTCTTCTACAACACGGTCATACTGGCGCTTGCGGTCAACGCCGCCGTCGCCCTGACTGGATAGAGGCCCCATGCTGACCATCTTCTTCGCCGCCCCCGCCCTCTGGGACGAATACCGCGACCTGCTGCCCGGCCTGCTGGCCGACGCCGGGATCAACGCCCATGTGGTGACCGAGGCACCCGATCCGGCGGCGGTCGACTACATCATCTACGCCCCCTCTGCGCCCTTGCAGGATTTCACCCCCTTCACCCGCTGCAAGGCCGTGCTCAGCCTGTGGGCCGGGGTCGAGCGTATCGTCGGCAATGAAACCCTGACCCAACCGCTGTGCCGGATGGTCGAGACGGGTCTGACCGAGGGCATGGTGGAATGGGTCGTCGGCCACACTCTGCGCCATCATCTCGGGATGGACCGCCACATCGTCAACCCCGGCCACGACTGGAAACCGACCTGCCCGCCCTTGGCCCGCGAACGTCCGGTGGCCATGCTGGGGCTGGGTGCGCTGGGTCAGGCCTGCGCCCGCGCCCTGACCGCGCTCAACTTCCCGGTGGCCGGGTGGAGCCGCACGGCCAAGGATATCGACGGCATCCAAACCCATCACGGTGAGGCGGGTCTGCAAGCCGTCCTCAGCACCGCCCAGATCGTCGTGACCCTGCTGCCCAAGACGCCAGAGACCGAGAACATGCTGAACGCCACCCGCCTTGGCTATCTGCCGCAGGGTGCGGTGATCCTGAATCCCGGCCGTGGCGCGCTGATCGACGACACCGCGCTGCTGGCGGCGCTGGACAGCGGCCAGATCGGCCATGCGACGCTGGATGTGTTCCGGATAGAGCCTTTGCCGCAAGATCATCCCTACTGGACCCACCCCCACGTCACCGTCACGCCCCACATCGCCGCCGACACCCGCCCGACCGGGGCGGCACGAATGCTGGTGGAAAACATCCGGCGCAGCGAAGCGGGTGACGCGCTGTTGCACCTGGTAGACCGCAGGCTGGGCTACTGAGCGGGGCTAAAGGGTTAAAATCCGCCTAACGAAAAAATCTAACCCGTTGTTATCGCAAGATTTCCCAAAGTGTCCACATGCGGACACTTCTGAAACCCCGCCGATTGCCCCGCCCTGCGCCTGCCCAGCCCCCCACATCCTGCGGCAGCAAGCATTCTTGACAGCCCCGCGCCAAACCGCCAGCGTCACAAAAACCCGGGAGATGACTCGCAGATGCGGTCGACGACACCTCAGACGCAATTTGCGCCCACGATCGAGAATGAAGCCGCCACGGGCCGCATCGTTCTGGTCTGCGAACACGCCTCCAATCACATCCCCGCCGCATGGAACGACCTCGGCCTGACTGCGGCGCAGAAGGTGGCCCATATCGCGTGGGATCCCGGCGCGCTGCTGCTGTCGCAGGCCCTGTCCCGGCGGCTGGATGCGGTGCTGATCCACGCCCCGGTCAGCCGTCTGGTCTATGATTGCAACCGCGCCCCCGACATGCCCGGCGCGATGCCTGCGCGGTCCGAAATCCACGACATCCCCGGCAACGCCGCCATCACCCCCGATGAACGCCTGCGCCGGACAGAGGCCGTCTACCTGCCCTTCCACGACGCCCTGCACGGCCTGCCTGTCCCGCCGCATCGCCCTCGGCCTGCGCCCGGTCGTCATCACCATCCACTCCTTCACGCCCGTCTATTTCGGCAAACCCCGCGCGGTTGAATTCGGCATCATCCACGACGCCGACCCCAGCCTCGCCGTCGCCATCCACCAGGCCGCCCTGACGACGCCGCTCATGGCCGCGCTGAATGAACCCTATTCCGCCGCCGACGACGTGACCCACACCCTGCGTGTCGCAGCAACCCCCTACGGCCTGCCCAACGCCATGCTGGAAATCCGCAACGACCTGATCGCCACCCCTCGCGCGGTGGACGACATGGCGGACCAGTTGGCCCCGGTGCTGAACATGGGATTGGTTGAGATTCAGCGGCAGGCCAAGGCCAGTTGACGCCCTGTCCGCCTGCACGCATCTGGCCCGGATAACGGGCGCATTCATTCAAGGAGACACCGGATATGGCCGGAAATATGACATTGGACCAGTTGAAGGAAGCCGTGGCCGGCGGCCACATCGACACCGTTCTGGTCGCGGGTATCGACATGCAGGGCCGCCTGATGGGCAAGCGGTTTGAGGCGCATTTCTTCGTCGACGGCGGCTACAAGGAAACCCATTGCTGCAACTATCTGCTGGCCGTGGACATGGAAATGAACACGGTTCCGGGCTACAAATCCTCGAACTGGGCAGGCGGGCTATGGCGACTATGTGATGAAGCCCGACATGGACACCCTGCGCCTGATGCCGTGGCTGCCGGGCACCGCGCTGGTGCTGGCCGATCTGCTGGACCACCACCACGCACGTCGTCCCCCACTCTCCCCGCGCCATCCTGAAGGCCCAGGTCGCCCGCGCCCGCGCCATGGGGTTTGAGCCGATGATGGCGACAGAGCTGGAGTTCTATCTGTTCGAGAACAGCTACGAATCCCTGCGCGACAGCGGCTTCCGCGATCTGAAACCGATCAGCGCCTATAACGAGGATTACCACATCTTCCAGACCACCAAGGAAGAGGATGTGATGCGCGCCATCCGCAACGGCCTTTATGGCGCGGGCATTCCCGATCGAAAACTCCAAGGGCGAGGCGGACGCCGGGCAGGAAGAGGTGAACTACCACTATTCCGACGCGCTGGACACCGCCGACAACCACACCATCGTCAAGCACGGCATCAAGGAAATCGCCTGGTCCAAGGGCCGCTCGGTCACCTTCATGGCCAAGTATGACCACCGCAAGGCCGGGTCATCGAGCCATGTCCACCAGTCGCTGTGGACCAAGGACGGCAAGCCGGTGTTTGAGGATAAGGCCGATCGCGCACGGCATGTCGGACACTGATGAAGCACTATATCGCCGGCCAACTCGCCTATGCGCGCGAGTTGACGGTGTTCCTGGCGCCCTATGTGAACAGCTACAAACGGTTCACCGTCGGCATGTTCGCCCCCACCAAGGCGGTCTGGTCCGCCGACAACCGCACCGCCGGGTTCCGCGTCTGCGGCGTGCAGTCCAAGGCGATCCGGGTGGAATGTCGCATTCCCGGGTCGCGACGTGAACCCCTATCTGACCTGTGCGGCCTTGCTGGCTGCGGGGCTGGAGGGGATCGAGCAGAAGATGGAACTGGAACCCGAAATGAAGGGCGACATGTACAACGCTGGCAACGTCCGTGAAATCCCGCACAACCTGCGCGAGGCGGCGGATCTGCTGCAAGGATCGGCCATGCTGCGCAAGGCCTTTGGCGATGATGTGGTGGACCACTACGTCCACAACGCCCGCTGGGAGATTTCGGAGACCGACCGCGTGGTGACCGATTTCGAACTCCAACGCCTGCTGGAACGGGCATAAGTAGGGCGGGGGTTTCCCCGCCTTCACAAGGATTGGCGGGATAGCCCGCCCTACGAGGACAACATGAAACCGATCCAACTGATTTCCCCCGTCGACGGCTCGGTCTATGCCGAACGGATGCCCCTGACGCGCCGAGGCCGCCAGCCGCCATGGTCGCCCGCGCCCGTGCCGCGCAAAGCGCTTGGGCCGCGCGGCCCGCTGGCCGAGCGGATTGCCCTGGTCAAGGCCGGGGTCGCCAAGCTGAACGAGATGAAGGACAGGTGGTTGAGGAAATCGCCTGGCAAATGGGCCGCCCGACCCGCTTTGGCGGCGAGTTTGGCGGCGTGAACGCCCGCACCGACTATATGTCCGAGATCGCCGCCGAGACCCTGGCGCCGACGATGGTCGAGGACAGCGACAAGTTCCGCCGCTACATCGCGCGCGAGGCGGTGGGCGTGGTGTTCATCGTCGCCCCGTGGAACTATCCCTATCTGACCACCATCAACACTCTGGTCCCTGCGCTGATCGCCGGCAACTCGGTGGTCCTGAAACACGCCAGCCAGACCATGCTGGTCGGCGAGCGTCTGGCCGAGGCGTTTCATGCGGCGGGCATTCCGGCGGATGTGTTCCAGAACGTCGTGCTGGACCATGCCACGACCGAAAGCCTGATCGCGGCGCGGGCGTTCAACTTCGTCAACTTCACCGGATCGGTCGCGGGGGGGCAGGCGATGGAGCGGGCGGCGGCGGGCACCTTTACCGCGCTGGGGCTGGAACTGGGCGGCAAGGACCCGGGCTATGTCCGCGCCGACGCCAATCTGGATGCGGCGGTCGATACGCTGATGGACGGCGCGATGTATCAACGCGGGCCAGTGCTGCTGCGGGATCGAGCGGATCTATGTCCACGAAAGCCTGTATGACGCCTTTGTCGAAAAGGCCGTGGCCTGGGTCAACGCGCTGAAACTGGGCAACCCGTTTGACGCGACCTCGACCCTCGGCCCGATGGCCAACAAGCGCTTCGCCGAGGTCGTGCGCGATCAGATTGCCGAGGCGGTGGCCAAGGGGGCCAAGCCGCTGATCGACCCGGCCAATTTCCCGGCCGATGACGGCGGCGCCTATCTTGCGCCGCAGATCCTGGTGAATGTCGATCATTCCATGCGGGTGATGATGGAGGAAAGCTTTGGCCCCGTCGTCGGCATCATGAAGGTCAAGCGATGACGCCGAGGCGCTGGCCCTGATGAACGACAGCCCCTACGGCCTGACCGCCTCGATCTGGACGCAGGACTATGACACCGCCGCCGCCCTGGGCGCGCAGATCGAAACCGGCACCGTGTTCATGAACCGCGCCGATTATCTGGACCCGGCCCTGTGCTGGACCGGCTGCAAGGACACCGGGCGCGGCGGATCGCTGTCCTATCTCGGGTTCCATTCGGTGACCCGTCCGAAATCCTATCATCTGAAGAAAGTCTGAGCGATGACCCATAACGTCCCCAACCGGAACTGGTCCTATCCCACCGCCATCAAATTCGGCGTCGGCCGGATTTCCGAACTGGCCGAACAGTGCAAGGCCGTCGGGCTGAAGAAGCCGCTGCTGGTGACCGACAAGGCGCTTGCCAGTCGCTGCCGATCACGGCCGCAGGCGTTGGACATTCTGGAGGCGGCGGGTCTGGGCCGGGCGGTGTTCTCCGAGGTGGACCCGAACCCGAACGAAAAGAACATGGCCGACGGCATCGCGGTCTATCTGGCGGGCGGGCATGACGGGGTTGTGGCGTTTGGCGGCGGCTCGGGCCTCGACCTTGGCAAGATGATCGCGCTGATGGCGCATCAGCGGAAGGATCTGTCGGTCTGGGATCTGGAGGATGTGGACGACTGGTACACCCGCGCCGATGCCAGCAAGATCGCGCCGATCATTGCGGTGCCGACAACGGCCGGCACGGGGTCCGAAGTGGGCCGCGCAGGGGTGCTGACCAACTCGGCCACGCACAAGAAGAAGATCATCTTCCACCCCAAACTGATGCCCGCCGTCGTGATCTGCGACCCGGCGCTGACGGTCGGGATGCCGCGATTCATCACCGCAGGCACCGGGATGGACGCCCTGGCGCATTGCCTGGAAGCCTATTGCAGCCCCTTCTACCACCCGATGAGCCAGGGCATCGCGCTGGAGGGGATGCGGCTGGTGTTCGAAAACCTGCCCAAGGTCTATGCCGACCCGAACGATCTGGACGCCCGCGCCCATATGATGTCGGCGGCGGCGATGGGGGCTGTGGCGTTTCAAAAGGGGCTGGGGGCGATCCACTCGCTGTCGCACCCGGTCGGCGCGGTTTACGGCACCCATCACGGCACCACCAATGCCGTCGTGATGCCGATGGTGCTGGACTACAACCGGGCCGAGATCGAGGACCGGATGGAGGCGGCGGCGGCCTATCTGGGCATCAAGGGCGGGTTTGACGGCTTCCGCGAGCAGGTGATGAAGCTGCGGGCGTTGCTGGGCATTCCGGCCAATCTGACGGCGATGGGTGTCAAGGACAAGCGATCTGGACATGCTGACCGACATGGCGCTGGAAGACCCGTCCTGTGGCGGAAATCCGCGCAAAATGACGCGAGAGAACACGCGGGCGCTGTTTCAAGGCTTGCATGTAAAGGCTCATCGGGGTTGACTGCCCTCTTCGCTTGACGTGAAAGCGAAGAGGGTTGTCAGGCCTGAAGAGCGGTGAGGTAGGTAGAGTGCGGCAAATCAACGTTGAAATCGTGGTTCTGGGCGCGGGGGTGGTCGGGCTGGCCATTGCCGAGGAATTGGTGGCCGAGGGGCATGAGGTGGTGCTGGTCGATCCGAACCCGCCGGGGTCAGGGGCGAGCTATGGCAATGCCGGCACGATTGCCGATTATGCTGTGCTCCCGGTCGGCACCCCGGACGTGCTGTGGAACCTGCCGTCGCTGCTGTTCAACCGGACCTCGCCCCTCGCGATCCTGCCGGGTGGGTTTCTGTCGATGCTGCCGTGGCTGACCCGGTTCGCCCGGCAGAGCCTGCCGGGGGCTGCGGCGCGGAACGCTGTGGCGTTGGCGGGGTTGCTCGCTGGGGCGAAGCCGTTGTGGCACGACCTTGCGGGCCGGGTCGGGGCGAGCGATCTGCTGGAGCAGCGCGGCTGTCTGTACCTGTATGAAATCCGCCGCTGTGCACCGTCGGGCTGAGGCGGAGATGGTGGGGCGGCGGAAGCTGGGTGTCGAGGTTGAGGTGATCGGGGCGAATGAGCTGTCCCAACTGGAGCCGGGGCTGCCCGAACTCGCGGGCGCGGCTTACTTTCCCGAGGCGTCCTTCCTGTCCGATCCCGGCGCCATGGTCGCGCAGATCGAGGCGGCGGCGATGGAGCATGCGGGCTATCTGGCGGGCCGGGCGGAACGGATCACCCGGCAGTTTGACGGCATCATTGTTGAGGGTGACGGGTTCCGGCTGCGGGCGAAGAAGGTCATCCTCGCCACCGGGGCGCATGGCCGCGATCTGGCCCGGCAGGCAGGGGATGTCGTGCCCTTGGATACCGAGCGGGGCTATCATGTCGAATGGGACATGGAAGAGCCGCTGCTGAACCGGCCCTGCTGCCCCACCTCGCGGGGGTTCTATCTGTGCCCGATGGAGGGCCGCTTGCGTGTCGCGGGCACGGTCGAATTGGGCGGGCTGACGGCCCCGCCGTCGATGCACCGGATAGAGCGGCTGATCGAGGGCGCGCGGGCGATCTTTCCGCATCTGGGAGAGCCTGACCGGACGTGGATGGGGTTTCGCCCCTCGATGCCCGACAGCCTGCCGGTGATCGGGTTCTCGCAGGGCGGCGAGGACATCATCCATGCCTATGGGCACGGTCATATCGGGCTGACCTTGGCCCCCGTCACCGCCCAGATCGTCGCCGATCTGGTGGCGGGGCGTGAGCCTGACCGGGATATTTCGGCCTTTTCCCCGGCCAAATTCTAAAAGCGTCCGTCTGCGCGACACGTATCTTTATACATATATATCAAATACTTACATTTTTTCATTAACCGCATTTTAATCACGTTGCGAATGGTTCGCAACTGGGGCCAAGCCGCGACGGCGGGCTTGCCCCGGCTTTGGCTGTGCGGGCGTTACCGTTTGATCTGCCCGATCTATGACCCGGTTTCGGAGTGACCGTGCCGATGGTGCAAGTCCGGATAATGGGCGTGTTTGTGTTTCATCGGCTCATGCCGGTGCCAGTGTGAATGCGGTTCGGTTACCGGGCCATCATGTTCATGCTGATGGTGTTCGTCATGGCTGTGGAGATGGTCATGTTCCAGCAGCTCATGGACATGCTCATGGTCATGCCGTTCCGCCAGATGCAGCCAAAGGCCGACCGCCATCAGCACACCGGCCGCCACAAACGAAACGGTAACCGTGTCCTTGAACAACACCAAGGCAAGGGCCGCCCCGATGAACGGCGCCAATGAGAAATAGGCCCCGGTCCGCGCGGTTCCCAGATGGCGCAATCCCAGCATGAACATGACAAGACTGACGCCAACCCCAAGAAAGCCGACAATCGCGCCAGCCGTCAGAAGCCCGCCATCGGGCAGCGCGGCCCCAAGCCAAAGTGCAAGCGCGAAGTTCACGCATCCCGCGACCAGACCCTTGACCATTGCGATCTGAACCGGATCGGAGGACGACAATTTGCGCGTCAGATTGTTGTCGATCCCCCAGCACAGGCAGGCCGCCGCGATCAGCATCCCGCCCGCATCAAGCCGCAGGGCGTGGCCGTCCCACGACAGCAGGACCGCGCCACACAGGATCGCACCCGCACCAAGCAGCAGTCGCCGATCCACATTCTCGCGAAAGACGACCCATGCAATTGCCATGGTCGCCAGCCCTTCGAGATTGAGCAGCAAGGCCCCAGATGCCGCCGAGGTCCGCGACAGGCCAAGCATCAACAAGAGCGGCCCCAACATGCCGCCAAACAAGATCACGGCGGCAAGCCATGGCAGATCGGACTTCCGCAGTGCAGCCTCGGCATTGGGCAGCCCGATCAGCGGCCTGCCCAACTGCACCAAAGCCAAGCCAAAGCCTGCGCCCAGATAGAGAATACCGGCGAGAAGCCACGGATCAACCGAGCCTACCAGCAATTTGGACAAGGGGGTGGATGCCCCGAAGAGAATGGCCGCGCCGAGCGCGAGCGGCACTCCGGGCCAGAGGTGTGATAGAGACTTGGACATCGGCAAGGTCTATCACGGGAAATCCGTCTGGCAAGCATCCTGGGTGAAGATTGCGGGCCGAAGCGGTGCAGGTGGTATCCACAGGCACTACACAGACAATTTAGGTCATAGCCGCGACCATGCCCGCCACAAGCCTTTCCTTGCGTCTGCTTTAGTGGCAAACTGCCCCCAAGCGCGGACGACAGAACCTGCGCATGGTTGGCCGCTGGTATAACTGGTGGCCCGAGTGGCGGAGCGGGCATGACACGGATCGGTTGGGCAGCGGGGCTGGTGGCGTTGGCGCTATGGGCGTTTCCGCTGGCCGCACAGGATGGCACGGCGGCACAAGAGAAAAGCTCTACCTCCGGGGCGATGCTGGACGGGCCGAACCCCAACGGCTCTGACGCGCCGAATGATCCCAATGTCGGGCCGGTCACCCATCTGCCGATGCCGCGTTTTGTGACGCTGAAGGGCAATGAGGGCAACGCGCGGCGCGGGCCGGGGCTGACCCACCGCATCGACTGGGTGTTCTCGCGCGAGGGGATGCCGCTGAAGATCACCGCTGAATATGAGCATTGGCGCCGGGTCGAGGATGTCGATGGTGCGGGCGGCTGGGTCCACTACTCGCTGCTGTCAGGGGTGCGGTCGGTTCTGGTGACTGAGGACATGGCGCAGGCCTTCAGCAAACCGGATGACCGGTCGGATGTGGTGTATCAATCGGAACTGGGCGTGATTGGCAGGCTGGTGCAATGTGTGCCCGACTGGTGCCGCATTCTGGTTGAGGGCGAAAAGGGTTGGGTCCGCAAATCGGCGCTTTGGGGCGTCACGGCGGACGAAATCTATCCCTAACGCGGCGTCGGGGCCAAAGCGCCGTCAGGATCGGACTTGCGCCAGTCTCAGGGTCCAGATAGCCTCCAATTATTCAATTGAATAACAAGAGAGCCCATGGCCGCAGAACGTCGCCCCTATCGCCGCGAGACTGAAGACAAGCGCCGCCAGACGCTGATCACGGCGACGCTGGCACTGGTGTCCGAGGGCGGGTCGACGGCGGCGACGGTGCGGGCGATTGCCGAGCGGGCGGGTGTCACGCCGGGGCTGATCCGGCACTATTTCGCCAAGAAAGAGCAGTTGATTGCGGATGCCTATCGTCACCTGATGACGGGGATGACCGACGACAGTGCTGCCGTGCTGAACTTTGCGCCGCCTGATCCGCATGCCCGGCTGGCGGCGTTCATCGCAGCCTCGTTGCGCCCGCCGGTGGTGGATGGTGAGGCGGTGGTGCGCTGGGCCTCGTTCATTCAGGAAACCCGGCGCAACCCGGCGATGCTGGACATCCACCACCAGACCTATCTGGGCTACCGCGACAACCTGCAGCAGTTGATTGCAGCCCTGCCCAAGGCGCGCGGTGAGGAAGAATTGCGCCATCTGGCGATTGCCTGCAACGCCATCATCGACGGGTTGTGGCTGGAAGGCGGCACGCTGCCGGACGCCTTTGCCAGAGGGCGAACTTGTGACCATCGCCATCGGGTCGATCGGCAAGATGCTGGACGTCGACCTGCACTATTACCTCATGCTGTCGGAGCCCCCAAAACCATGAGATACGCCGCAATCACCGACCGTCTTGCCGATCTGGGCGGGGCGAAATGGGAGGTTCATATCCGCGCCCGTGCGATGGCCGCGGCCGGGGTCGACATCCTGTCGCTGAGCATTGGCGAGCCGGACACGCCGCCGCCGGCCGAATTGCTGACCAAGCGCGCGAGGCGATGGAGGCGGGCCGCTATGCCTATTCCAATGGCCGGGGCGAGCCGGGGCTGCTGGCAGCACTTGCTGCACGCTATACCAAGCGGACCGGGCGGGTGATCGGGGCCAATCAGATTCGTCTGCCTGCCCGGCACGCAGACCGCGCTTTATGCCGTGATGATGGCCCTGGTCGGCCCGGGGGATGAGGTGCTGGTCGGCGACCCGATGTATGCCACCTATGAGGGCGTCATCGCCGCGACCGGGGCCAAGGTCGTGCCGGTGCCGCTGCGCCCGGAACACGGGTTCCGCATGCAGGCCGACGATCTGGCCGCTCTGGTCACGCCGCAATCGCGCCTGATCCTGCTGAACACGCCGCACAACCCGACCGGCGCGGTTCTGACCCGGGAAGATGTGCAGGCGATTGGTGCAGGTGGCCCGCGACGCCAATCTGTGGATCGTCAGCGATGAGGTTTATGAAGAGCTGATCTTTGGCGGCAACCTTCGCCTCGCCGCTGGATGAGGCCGATCTGGCCGAGCGGGCGATTGTGGTGTCGTCAATCTCCAAATCCCATGCGGCCCCGGGGTTCCGGTCGGGCTGGTGCGTCGGGTCCGGGGGCGTTTGTGGACCGCCTGCTGCCGGTGGCCGAGACGATGCTGTTCGGCAACCAGCCCTTCATCGCCGACATGACGGCGCTGGCGGTGTCGCGCCCCTCGGTCGTGGCGCGGGAAATGGCGGCGCGCTTTGCGGCGCGCGCCGAGATGATCCACACCATGCTGGACGGCAACCACCTGCGGGTGCACCGGCCAGAGGCGGGGATGTTCACGGTGGTCGACGTGCGGGCGACCGGGCTGTCCGGCGAGGAATTCGCCCGGCAGCTGCTGGACGAAGAACATGTCGCGGTGATGCCGGGCGAAAGCTTTGGCGCAGACGCTGGCGGGCTGGCTGCGCGTCAGCCTGACCCGCCCCGATGAAGAGATCGCCGAGGCCTGCCGCCGGATCGCAGCCTTTGCCGGGCGGGTGATGGAGGCAACAGGCATGAGAACGGTTGGCGAACGGCTGGTCGAGGGGCTGGAGGCGCGCGGCGTCCGCGTGGTGTTCGGCATTCCGGGCGTGCATACGGTCGAGCTTGTACCGTGGCCTGTCGGGGTCGAAGGTCCGCCATGTGACGGCGCGCCACGAACAGGGCTGCGCCTTCATGGCCGACGGCTATGCGCGGGTCAGCGGCCAGCCGGGGGTGGCCTTTGTCATCACCGGGCCGGGCGTGACCAATGCGCTGACCGCCATGGCGCAATCGCGCGAGGATTCGGTGCCGGTGCTGGTGATCTCGGGCGTCAACCGCGCGCGACGCTGGGCAAGGGCCTGGGCCTGCTGCACGAACTGCCCGATCAGGCGGCGATGGTGCGCGCCCTGTGCCCGACGCGTCAGATCACCGATGCCGGCCGAAGTCGGCGCCCACGCTGGACTGGGCCTTTGACCTGCTGACCAACGGGCCGCCCCGGTCCGGTGCATATCGAGGTGCCGACCGATGTGATGCCCCTGCCCTGCCCGGAACTGCCCGCCCCCGCCGCCCGCAAGGACCGCCTGCTGCCCGCGCAAGCCGATCTGTCGCTGGCCGCCGCCCGGCTGAACGGCGCCAAACGTGTGGTGATCCTGTCCGGCGGCGGCTGCCGGGGCCAAGAGGCCGCCCTGCGCGCGCTGGCCGAAGAGCTGGACGCGCCGGTGGTGCAGACCGTCAACGCGCGGGGCATGCTGCACGGCCATCCGCTCTGCGTGCCCGCCTCACCCAGCCTTGAGGCCGTGCGCGCCCTGATCCGTGCGGCCGATCAGATCCTGTCGATCGGCACCGAATTCGGCCCGACCGAATATGACATGTATGTCAACGGCGGCCTGCCCGACGCTGACCGAGCATGATCCGCATCGACATCGACGCCGACCAACTGGCCCGCCACCCCGCAGCCGTCCGCCTGCAAGGCGACGCCGGGGCCACGATGGCGGCGCTGCTGCCGCTGATCCAGCAACACAGCGCCGATGGGGCCGACCGCGCCACGACCGCCACTGCGGCCGCCCGGACCGAACTGGCCGAGCTTAGCCCCAACTACGCCGGCATGCTGCAAATGGTCGAGGCGATCCGCACCGCCCTGCCCCGCGCCATTCTGGTCGGCGACAGCACCCAGCCGATCTATGCCGCCAACCTGATCTACAGCCACGACCGCCCCGGCGGCTTCTTCAACGCCGCCACCGGCTTTGGCGCACTGGGCTTTGGTCCCGGTGCTGCCGTGGGGGCCGCCCTCGCCGCCCCCGGCACCCGCGTCGTCTGCCTGATCGGCGACGGCGGGCTGCAATTCAGCCCCGGCGAGTTGCGCACAGCGGTCGACGAACGCCTGCCGATCACCTTCCTCGTCTGGAACAACGCCGCCTTCGGCGAAATCGCCGACGCCATGCGCGACGCCAACACCGAGGTCATCGGCTGCCACCCCAGCCCGCTGCGCCTCGAACCCTTTGCCGCCGCCTGCGACCTGCCCTTCACCTCGGTCCCACAAGACCCCGAGGTGCTGCACTGGGCGCTGACCCAGCCCAACGACGGCCCGCGCCTGATCGAGGTCCGCGTCAAGGTCTGAGGGCTGCAAGATGGATATTTAAGCCAAATTGTAAGGGGTAGCGCCTTTCAATTTGGCACAAATATCCCCGCGCGGCGCGCAAGTCTGAGCCGGTTGGCCGCAGGCCAGAGGCGAGAAAAGAAAACGCGGCGTCAGCCGCTCCGGTGGATCAGCCGCCTCAAACCGCGCGGGCGGCTTTGGCTTCCAGCACCTCAAACGGCAGGCCGGGGGCGTCTTTGGCGCAGCGGATGACGAGAGAGGTTTTCACGGTGGCGACGTTTTCGGCGCGCAGCAGTTCTTCGGTCAGAAAGTTCTGAAAGCCCGACAGGTCACGCGCCACGCATTTCAGGATGAAGTCGATTTCGCCATTCAGCATGTGGCATTCGCGGACCAGCGGCCAGGCCTTGCAGCGGGCCTCAAACGTCGCGAGATCGGCCTCGGCTTGTGAGGTCAGGCGGACCATGGCGAAGACCTGCACCTCAAACCCCAGATCGCGGGCGTTGATGTCGGCGTGATAGCCCCGGATCAGCCCGGCTTCTTCCAGCACGCGCACCCGGCGCAGGCAGGGCGGGGCAGAAATTCCGACACGAGAGGCCAGTTCCACATTGGTCATGCGACCGTCGGCTTGCAGTTCTGCCAGAATCTTGCGGTCGATCTGATCCAGTTTTGCGGCCACAGGCGCCCCCATTGTTGGCATTTCCATACGCCTCTCCCCCTGCCCGCGCAATAATATTTCACGATCACGCAACAATTCGTCGCCGCCTAGGGCATGGCGGCTTTGCATCCGCCGCCTTGCCCCGCTGATCCGCGCGGCCTATATCGGGGGCGTACAAAGAAGGGGCACGACATGGCCGAGACGCGTCACACCAAAGTTCTGATCATCGGGTCTGGCCCGGCGGGCTATACGGCGGCGGTCTACGCCGCACGCGCGATGCTGAACCCCATTCTGGTGCAGGGCATGCAGCCCGGCGGCCAGTTGACCATCACGACCGAGGTCGAAAACTGGCCCGGCGACACCCATGTGCAGGGCCCCGATCTGATGGTGCGGATGGAAGAGCATGCCAAGGCCATGGGGGCTGAGGTCATCACCGACATCATCACCAGCCTCGACCTGTAAAACCGGCCCTTCACCGCGCAGAGCGATAGCGGCGTGATTTACACCGCCGATGCCGTCATTCTGGCGACCGGCGCGCAGGCGAAATGGCTGGGGCTGCCGTCTGAAGAGAAGTTCAAGGGCTTTGGCGTGTCGGCCTGCGCGACCTGCGACGGGTTTTTCTACCGGGGCAAAGAGATCGTGGTGATTGGCGGCGGCAACACCGCCGTCGAAGAGGCGCTGTTCCTGACCAATTTCGCCAGCAAGGTCACGCTGATCCACCGCCGCGACACCCTGCGCGCCGAGAAGATCATGCAGGACCGCCTGTTCAAGCATCCCAAGATCACGATGCTGTGGAACCATGAGGTGACCGAGGTTCTGGGGACCGAGGCGCCCTTGGGTGTCACCGCCGTCCGCGCCCGCAATGTGCAGACCGGTGAGGTCACCGATGTGCCCTGCGAGGGGTTCTTTGTGGCCATCGGCCATGCACCCGCCTCGGAACTGGTCAAGGATCAGTTGCCGCTGCACAACGGCGGCTATGTCGTAGTGGAACCGGGCAGCACCCGCACCGCCATTCCCGGCGTCTTCGCGGCGGGCGATCTGACCGACCATCACTACCGTCAGGCGGTGACGAGCGCCGGCATGGGCTGCATGGCGGCCTTGGATGCCGAGCATTGGCTGTCCGCGCAATAGGCCTGTCTTGCCGGGTTTGACCCGCCGATTGCGGGCAGGTTCTACCGCGTGCTGTTCGCCCATGACCTGCCGCGCCTGCTGCAAGGGGTCATTTCGCCGGAAGGCCGCTTTCACCATGACGGTGAGGCGGCCTTTTACATGTCGCCCACCGCTGAGGCGCGCGCGGATTGCTGTTGCGGGTTATCTGCAACCCGCAGACCCACCGCGCGTGACTGCCGTCTTGCAGGTGGCGGCGCGGGTGGTGGACCTGCGGGAGCGGGCCACGCGGGATGCTTTGGGGTTGCAGGGTCATGAGGCCGCGACCCCGTGGCAGCCGCAGCGGGCGGCGGGGGTGGCGGCGACATCCTGGACCGCGTCAGATGCCGTGCGGGCGGCGGGTGTGGATGGGATGATCTATGCCTCGCGCACAGCGCCGGACCGCTGGCATCTGGTCCTGTTCGCCTGGAATGAACCCGGCCATGCCAGCGTTGCCTTTGGCGGGGAATTCAGCGAATTTCATCCCTGAAAAACAGCATCGATGCGGCATTTTCGCCTTTTTTCCGCTGATCGATTGGTGCATGGCTTGATATTGGAAGCCTTGGCGGTCTAAAGCCGCGCGAGCGACGGCACTGGCCGTCTTGCCCCCTGACTGTCACACAGTTGACCTCAAAGAGAGAGACAGATGTCGATTTCCAATCTTGCGCCTATTCCCGAGCTGTATGTTTCCGAAGAAGCCGCTGCCAAGTTGAAGATCGAAGCGGGCTCGATGCCGTCCTGGGATCTGACCGCGCGTCAGGCCTGCGACCTTGAACTGCTGATGAACGGCGGATTTCATCCGCTGCAAGGGCTTTCAACACCGAAGCCGATTACAACGGCGTCGTCGAAAACATGCGCACCGCCGATGGCACGCTGTGGCCGATGCCGATCACGCTGGACGTGTCGGAAAAGTTTGCCGAGACGGTCCCGGCTGGTGGCCGAGATCGCGCTGCGCGACGCCGAGGGCGTCATTCTGGCGGTGATGACCGTCACCGACAAATGGACCCCGAACAAGACGGTTGAGGCCGAAAAGGTGTTTCGGTGCCGATGATCTGGCCCATCCGGCGGTCAACTATCTGCACAACATCGCAGGTCCGGTCTATCTCGGCGGCCCGATTCGAGGGGCTGCAGGCACCGATCCACTATGACTTCAAAGCCCGCCGCGACACGCCGAACGAGTTGCGCGCCTATTTCAAGCAAGGTCGGCTGGGACAAGGTCGTGGCCTTCCAGACCCGCAACCCGCTGCACCGCGCCCACCAGGAACTGACCTTCCGCGCCGCCAAGGAAGCGCAGGCCAACCTGCTGATCCACCCGATCGTCGGCATGACCAAGCCGGGCGACGTGGACCACTTCACCCGCGTGCGCTGCTATGAGGCGGTGATCGACAAGTATCCGGCCTCGACCACCACCATGTCGCTGCTGAACCTTGCCATGCGCATGGCCGGCCCGCGTGAGGCGGTCTGGCACGGCCTGATCCGCAAGAACCACGGCGTGCACCCACTTCATCGTCGGCCGCGACCATGCCGGCCCCGGCAAGAACAGCCAGGGCAAGGATTTCTACGGCCCCTATGACGCCCAGACCCTGTTCAAGGAGCATGAGGCCGAAATCGGCGTGAAGATGGTCGATTTCAAGCACATGGTCTATGTGCAGGAACGCGACCAGTATTACCCCGCGAACGAAGTGCCGGAAGGCTGCACCGTGCTGGACATTTCCGGCACCGAACTGCGCCGCCGTCTGCGCGAAGGTCTGGACATTCCGGCCTGGTTCTCGTTCCCCGAGGTGGTGACGCAGCTGCGCAAGACCTCGCCCGCGCGCGACAAGCAGGGCTTTACCGTGTTCTTCACCGGCCTGTCCGGTTCGGGCAAGTCGACCATTGCCAACGCGCTGATGGTCAAGCTGATGGAGATGGGCGGGCGTCCGGTGACGCTGCTGGACGGCGATGTGGTGCGCAAGCATCTGTCGAGCGAGCTGGGCTTCTCCAAAGAGCACCGCGACATCAACATCAAGCGGATCGGCTATGTCGCGTCCGAAATCACCAAGAATGGCGGCATCGCCATTTGCGCCCCGATCGCGCCCTATACCGCGACCCGCCGCGCCGTGCGCGAGATGATCGAAGGCTACGGCGCCTTCATCGAGGTGCATGTGGCGACCTCGGTCGAGGAGTGCGAAAAGCGTGACCGCAAGGGGCTGTACAACCTGGCCCGCGAAGGCAAGATCAAGGAATTCACCGGGATCTCAGACCCCTACGAAATCCCGACCAAGGCCGAACTGGTGGTGGAAACCGAAGGTCTGGACGTGGATCACTGCGCCCATCAGGTGATCCTGAAGCTGGAGAGCATGGGTCTGATCAAGGCCTGAGGCCACGATTTTTCTGCGAAAAATCAAACGCCGCCCTTTCAGGGGCGGCGTTTTGCATTGGGGGCGGTGATGGTGATTTTGGGATTGTCGGGCAGTCTGCGGGCGGGGTCGACCAATACGGCGCTGTTGCGGGTTGCGGCGGCTGTCGCCCCGCCACCGGTGGTGCTGCGGGTTTGGGAGGGGCTGGCCGGTATCCCGCCGTTTTCGCCGGATCAGGAGGGCGACCTGACCCCGCCCGCCGTGCTGGCCTTTGCCGAGGCGGTGGGCCGGGCGGATGGGATTGTGGTGGCCTGTCCGGAATATGTTCACGCCCTGCCCGGGGCGTTCAAGAACGCGCTCGACTGGTTGGTGTCGCGCGATGAGTTGATTGGCAAGCCGATTGCGCTGCTGCACGCCTCACACCGGGGCGACGATGTGCTGGCCGATCTGCGGCGGGTGTTGGGCACGGTGTCGGACCGCTTTGCGCCGGATATCTTTGCCCGCTTTGTGCTGAACAAGCAGAGCCCGGATGAGGTGGCGGCGACCATGAAGAAACCCGCACAACGCGCGGCGCTGGACGGGTTTCTGGCGGAGTTTGCCCGGTTTGTGGCCGAGGTTTAGCGCAGCGGGGTCATTTTGCTGAGCAGTCCGTCTTTCAGCACATAGTGGTGGAAGATCGCCATTGCGGCATGGCCGAGGATCAGCACCATCATCGAATTCATCACCAGCACATGCAGGTCAGCGGCCTGATCGATGCCAAAGAACCACGCCGAGACGCCGAGAACCGGGACGGCGATCATCAGACCGTACAGCACCCAATGGACGGCAGTTGCCGCGAAGCCTGACAGCGTTCTGGGCCCCGCAACCGAGGGGGAGAACAGTTTGACCGCGAGGCGCAGCAGCACCACGACCAGCAGGGCCGAACCTGCCCAGACGTGGAAAGTCGGGGTCAGGCCGCCGATGGTCTGGCCATCCATGCGGGCGTCAAACGCCTCTGGCATGCCGTCAGAGATGAAGTAATTCGCGGTGATAAGGGCGGCGGTTGCCCAGTGCAGGCCGATTTGCACTGCGTTGTAATCTTTCGTCGAAGCCATGGTGTCCTACCTCTTGCTGCCCAGCACCCGGCGATTTGGCTGCCCGTGCTGTCGATGAGGGAGATCTGGCCGAACAATGCAGGTGCAGCAATTCAACGGCAGGCCTAAACACTTGGAGTTGCAGGGCTCTATATCGCAAGTTAGAGGCCGAAAAAGCACAGCTAGGTCGTTGAAATTGCTGAAATTAGTTGCAGGTCCAACCATGTGCGGTTCTGGCTGTTCGTGGGCGCAAAAACAAAGGCGGCCCGGGTGGGGCCGCCTTGCGTCAGGGTTTGCGTCTGAAGATAAGGCTGCGGCTCAGTGGACCGAAACCGGGGCCATATCGTGTTGCCGCGCCAGATCGAAGGCCAGCTTGCGGTCGGCCACGAGGGCCAGACGCTCGCCATTCGGGCGGTGTACCGAATAGATCGTGGTGAAGCCTTCGGCCTGCTCTTGCAGTTCTGTCGGCAAGTCGGCCACTGCAACCGGGCGCACATACACGATGGCACGTTCGGCCTGAGGGAGATTTTCGTATTTCACATCCATGGTCCTGCCTCCTTATTTGCGCCCGATCTGGATGGTTTGCACCACCGTTTCAGGGGCTTGTCTGCGTAGGTCGATATGCAGCAATCCGTGTTCCAGATGGGCGCCACCGACCTCGACCCCGTCGGCCAGCACAAAGCTGCGCTGAAATGCCCGGGCGGCGATTCCGCGGTGCAGGTAGACACGTTCACAGGTGTCTTCGGCCTGCCGACCGCGCACGACCAACTGTCTGTCCTCTACCGTGATGGCGAGGTCTTCTTCGCGAAACCCTGCAACGGCGAGGGTGATGCGGTAGTAATTCTCAGACGAGGCTTCGATATTGAAAGGCGGATAGCCTTCGGACGCGGTTTTCGCCGTGCGTTCCACCAGCCGTTCCAGCTGCTCAAAGCCCAAAAGAAAGGGATGGGAGCCAAAGCTCAGTTTCGTCATTGTCCATGTCCTTAACAAAAGCGACATCGTGGTAAGCGGGCCCGTGACGGCACCCGCCTGTCCTTTCAATATGGGATGGCTTCTGCCGCGCTGCAAGACCCGGAAAAGCGGTCATTTTGCGGCGATGGGTGGGTTTGGCATGCAGATTCTTCGCACGACGCGCCCGAATCGTTGTAGTCTGACCACTGAGACAGGAATGGAACGTGACCGAGAAATGAACGCCCAACCCGAGCTGAACTTTGAAGAGATGCTGCGTATTCGTCTGGGTGTTCTGCGACAGGAACACCGGGATCTGGATGACGCGATTGACGCGCTGCATTTGGCGGCGCGGAGCGATGCGCTGACGCTGCGGCGGCTGAAAAAGCAGAAGCTGGCGTTGAAGGATCAGATCGTGAAGATTGAGGATCAGTTGATCCCCGACTTGTTGGCCTGACTGGCGCCCGGCACCGCCGCGCCACGTAAACCGCCTTGCCCCTGCCTTTTGCCCCGCTATATTGCCCGCCTCAGCCAAGAGAGGGCGCTATGGCCGTAGAAGTCGGGATAATCATGGGCAGTCAGTCTGACTGGCCGACGATGAAAGAGGCGGCTTTGGTTCTGGATGAACTGGGCGTGCCTTATGAAACCAAGATCGTGTCGGCCCACCGCACGCCGGATCGGTTGTGGGACTATGGCAAGACAGCCGCCGCGCGCGGGCTGAAGGTTATCATTGCCGGGGCTGGCGGGGCGGCGCATTTGCCGGGGATGATGGCCTCCAAGACGCGGGTGCCGGTGATTGGTGTGCCGGTGCAGACCCGGGCCTTGGGTGGCGTAGATAGCCTGTATTCCATCGTCCAGATGCCGCGCGGCTTTCCGGTGGCGACTATGGCGATTGGCGGGGCGTGCAATGCGGGCCTGCTGGCTGCTGGTATATTGGCGCTGACCGATCCGGTGCTGGCAGCGCGGCTTGAGGCGTGGCGCGATGCGCTGTCCGCCTCTATCCCGGAGGCGCCGACTGATGAGTGAGATGTTGAACCAAGGCGCCACCATCGGGATTTTGGGCGGTGGGCAGTTGGGGCGGATGCTGGCGGTTGCGGCCTCGCGACTGGGGTTTCGCACCCATGTATATGAGCCTGCGACCCCTGCCCCGGCGGGCGATCTGGCGCACCGGGTGACCTGTGCGGCCTATGACGACGTGGCGGCCTTGGCGACCTTTGCCGCCTCGGTCGATGTCATCACCTATGAGTTTGAGAATATCCCGACCGCGGCGCTGGACGTGCTAGAGGCGATGCGCCCGATCCGGCCGGGGCGGCAGGCTTTGGCCACCTCACAAGACCGGCTGCTGGAAAAGGCGTTTCTGACCGGGTTGGGCATCACCTGCGCGCCCTATGCGGCGGTGAATTCGCTGGCAGAGTTGCGGGCGGCGATTGCCACGGTTGGCCTGCCTGCGATCCTGAAAACCACGCGGCTCGGCTATGACGGCAAGGGCCAGTTCCGGCTGCGCGTGCCAGAGGATGCGGTGGCGGCCTGGGATGCGATGAACGGCGCGCCCTCAGTGCTGGAGGGGTTTATCAGTTTCAGCCATGAGGTGTCGGTGATTGCGGCGCGGGGGCTGGATGGGTCGGTCGCGTGCTATGATCCGGGTGAGAATGTTCACCGCGACGGCATCCTGCACACCACCACCCTGCCCGCCAAGTTGAGCCCCAATCAGCGGACAGATGCGGTGCTGATGGCGGCCAAGGTGTTGAACGCCTTGGATTATGTCGGCGTTCTGGGGATGGAGCTGTTCGTGACGCCGGGTGGGTTGATCGCCAATGAGATTGCGCCGCGTGTCCACAACTCCGGTCACTGGACGCAGAACGGCTGTGCTGTGGATCAGTTCGAACAGCATATCCGCGCGGTGGCGGGCTGGCCTTTGGGTGACGGCTCTCGGCATTCCGATGTGGTGATGGAAAACCTGATCGGTGATGACATGCTGCGCGTGCCCGACATCGCCAAGGAACGCAACGCCGCCCTGCATCTGTACGGCAAGGCCGAGGCGCGGCCCGGTCGCAAGATGGGCCACGTCAACCGGGTCAAACCGTTGGGGCGTTAGGCTGGATTGCGTTCAATTCGGGTGTTCCGAATTGAACGCAAAGCGTTTCAGGCCAGATAGTCCCAGCCGGTGAAGAAGTCCACTTGGGCATCGGTCAGGAAATCGCTCTGCACGAAGATGAAATCCTTGGCCGAAATCAGGGTGTGATCGAAGTTCTTCAGCGTGATCGTATCAGAGCCAGAGCTGATCACGGTGCTTTTGCCGACTTGGGTGACGGTCAGATCCTTGAAACTCGGGGTCCAGCCCATCAGGACGATCTTGTCCTTGCCGTCGGTGAAATCGGTGATCGTGGTTTGGCCAAGGCGATAGTCGAACAGGAAACGGTCGGCCCCGCCGCCGCCGGTCAGGGTGTCATTCTCCCAACTGGCCTGCAGGGAATCATTGCCCTGCCCGCCATAAAGCCGATCGCTGCCGGCATCATTTATCAGGATATCGTGCCCGGCCCCACCATAGACCGTGTCATTGCCCCAGCCGGTCTTGACGAAATCATTGCCGCCGCCCGACTGAACAAGGTCATCACCGCTGTCGGCCAGCACGTAATCCTTGCCCTTGCCGGTGACGAAAGTGTCCGCGAGGAAAGAGCCTTCGAACATGTCGTCCCCGGCGAAATGGCGCAGCATCAGGCGGAAATCATCCGCATCCCTGCGGGTATGTGCGGCGGCCAAGAAGTCCTCCACATCCATCGACAGGCCCATGATCGACACGCCGCCAAGCAGATAGGGCCCCGGCCCCCACAGAATGCTGATGGTACCACTCGCGACGGCCCCGCGGCTGTCATAGCCAAAGCTGTTGCCCATCAGCGAAACCGAGGTGTAGTCCGAATTGGTCAGGTCAACGCGAGAGGTCACATGCAGGTCATGCGGGCCAACGGTGAAAATCTGGCTGCCAGCGTCAAAGGTTTCGGGATACGACTGCAACGGCCCGTTCGGGAAGGTGGCGTTCGTCGTGGTGCCCTTGAAGATGTCGTGAAAACTGAGGTGGCGCATGTCGAACGCTACCGATGAAAACTGAACCTTGGCCAAACTGAAACCCCCTACCCTATCGATTGGCGCGCTATACGCATCGCGCGGGGATCGTGGCAATCAACTTCACGGCGATCTGGCCGGACTGTGACAAAATGGACCGTCACGCCTCGGCACAGAGGCTATGCCTCAGGTGTGTCGGTATCTTCGATGCCCTCTGCAAGTCTTGCCCGCGCACTCTGCGCCAAGGCGGCGTAGCGGTCGCGGAACTGGTTGAGGTGCTGCTCCTCCAATTCCTCTAGGTCCATCAGGGCGTTATGGGCGCCTTTGGTGGCGCGGATCAGTTCGTCCAGCTTGATCTGAATCGCCTCGGTGTCGCGGTTCTGGGTGTTCTGGATCAGGAACACCATCAGGAAGGTGATGATGGTGGTGCCGGTGTTGATGACCAGCTGCCAAGTGTCCGAAAAGGCGAACAGCGGGCCGGTCACGATCCAGACCGCGATGACCCCCACCGCCAAGACAAAGGTGCTCGCCCGGCCGGTAAACCGCGCCACCGCCTTGGCCAGGCTCTTGTAACCGATCGTCATGCTGCATCCCCTTGGCGCCGCCCGGCATGGGGTGGGCCTCAGACAAGCTGTCTGGCAGAAAACGGCCCGGACGGAAACTGAATCCGTCCGGGCCGCCGAGGCTTCACAGGGCAAAGACCCAGTCGGTCACGAAATCGGTTGCAGCCGCCACCAGCACTGGCCCGCCACCTGTGCCGATGTCGTCGGCAGAAATCGTGGCGCTGTCGACATGCTGCAAGATCAAGGTGACATTGGCAAAGCTGACGTGGGTATCGTCGCCGACTTGGGTGATGTTCAGGTTGGCGAGCCCGGCGACCTTGCCGATGAACAGGATATGATCGGTGCCCGCCTGATAATCCGTGATGACATTGGTGCCATCGCCTCTGGTGAAGACGAAACTGTCGGCACCGCTGCCGCCGGTGATGGTGTCATGGCCCTTGCCCGCCAGGAACACATCGTCGCCCGCCTGACCAAACAGCTTATCATTGCCGTTGCCGCCAAGGATCAGGTCGTCACCAGCGCCGCCAGCCACCCGGTCCCTGCCGTCGCCGACATAAACAAAATCCGCACCCGCACCGCTGCGGATGGTGTCGTTGCCACCTGAATCAATGATCAGATCCTTGCCGCCGCCGGATTTGAAGTTGTCGTCGAAATGGGACAGGTACACGTTGTCATTGCCCGACAGCATCTGCATCATCACCGCCCGGTCATCGCCGAAGCGTTGGGTCTGGGTCGCGGCGCTGAAATCCGCGGCTGAGGTTGCGATCCCGAACAGCTCATACGCGTAGTCGGCCCCGATGGTGGCCTCAATCGTCCGGATGGTGCCAGCGGTCAGGATGCCGTCGCTGGTATAGGACAACCCATCGGCAAAAACATGCGTGATGAAACCGGTGCTGGTCGCGATGTTCAGGTCGGTTTCGACCGTCGCCTCAAATCCGGGCAGTTGGGCGTTGATCCCAAGGAACCCGAACGGCGCCGCATCAAAGCTGACGACGTGGCTGCCATAGTCCGTCACCGTCAAATCACCCTGAAAGTCAGCGTGCAGATCAAGCGCATCAATATCGAAGCGCAGGGTAGAAATGAACAAAGCCATTGCCAGATTCTCTCACATAACCCTTCCGGGCGGACTGCGGGCAACAGCGCATGAAACCGTCACGGCGGCAAAGCATCTTTCGCCTCGTCGTGATGGCCGGTGGGATAGAGTGTCTGGGCGAATCCGCTGCTGTCGTTTTGCGACCATCAGCCCTGGAAGAGTGATGGTTTTGTGGGCAGTTGACGAACAGCCCGCTGGCAAGCCGCCTGCCAGAAACCGGCCCGAACGCCCTGTCCGTTCGGGCCAAAGTGGTGTCAGGCGATGAAGGTCCAATCGGTCAGGAAGTCGTTCACATAGTTGGTCATGACCGTCCGCGCGCCGCCCCTGACGTCATCCGCGCTGAACCCATCGTCGAGATGCACGCCCTGCAACACCACAGAAACATTGGAGAATGAGACCGTAAGGCCGCTGATGTCATCCGTGATTTCCAAGTTCTTCAGATCCCGGCCCTTGCCCAGATACAGGATCTCATCCGTCCCAACCTCAAAATCGGTGATTATGTTGGCGGTGCCATCGCCCTTGGCAAAGACAAAATCGTCCCGGCCTGCGCCGCCCGCCACAACGTCATGACCCTTGCCAGCCCAGATCACATCGCGGCCGCCATCCCCGAACAACCGGTCATTGCCGCCCGCCCCGATGACCAGATCGTTGCCCCACCCCGCGACAACCCAATCCCTGCCGCCACCGGCAAAGATGAAGTCCGATTCGGTGCCAGCGTAGATTTTGTCGTTGCCGCCCTGATCAATGATGACATCCTTGCCCGCGCCCGATTTGAACACGTCGTTAAAGCTGGACAAGATCGCCATGTCGTTGCCGGAAATCACATCATTCACAAAGGCCCGGTCATCGCCGGTTCGCCGCGTATGGGCAGCCTCGTTGAAATCGGAGGCAGAGGAGTTGAAGCCGAGAAAACTAAAAGCCGTCAGCCCCGCATCGACACCGAGAATGCCATGAACCCTGCCGCCAGTCAGAACCCCCTCGGCGGTATAGGACAGCCTGTCGCCCAGAACACCGGTGATGAAGTCACCCGAGGTGATGGACAGGGCGTTATCAACGGTAACTTGGAAACCGGGAATTTCGGCGGTGATCCCCCGGACCGGGATGGGAATTGGATCGAGACCAAACGGAACGCTACCACGGTCGATAACCTCTAACGCGCCCTGAAACCCGGTGTTGAAGTTCATCGTTTTGTAGTTGAAAGCCAGATCGGAGCTGAAAACTGCCATGGGAAAATAATCCTCTCTGTATGCGTGTTTCATTCAGAAAAACACGGGCAGCCTGCGAACACAAAGAATTATTTCCCTTACCGCTGGATCAGCTTCACCCACATCCGCCGCGTCAACCCGACCATGGCGTTGTAATGGAACGGAAAATTACCGTGCCCGCAGCGACATCTTGATTGAATTGGCCAGCGTCAATTTCGGGTTGAAACTGCCCTTGTCCAGAAACGTCAGGGTCTGGGCGATGACAAGCGGGTTCATCATCATGAAGGTGTGGCTGACGGGCAGGATGATATGGCCGGCCATGCCAGTGATCTTGGTGCTGGCCACGCTGACCTTGCCGTCGTTCGGGCCGGGGATCAGGGCATTGGCGATCGGGTTCAGCGGCACGTTGCCAGCGATCACGCCCAAGCGGAAAATCCGCCTCGGGCAATTGGTTCGGGACAGAGGTCAGGCCGGTGCCCAACTGTTGCCCCGCCGGGCCCATCAGCCAGTGAAACCCCGGCCAGTCACAAAACCGGTCCACCAGTTCAGAGCCTTGGTTGGGCGGGGCCAGCATCACGACGCGGCCCATATGGGCGGGCCGGTGGCCGGACAACCACAGCCGCGCCAGAATGCCGCCCATCGAATGGGTGACGAAATGCACCGGACCGGGATAGCCCGCCACCGCATGATCGACCACGCTGACCAGATCGGCGAGCGGCGCCTTGGTCGACGGATAGCCCGCATTCACCACGTCATAGCCCTGCGCCTTCAGCGCCCGCTCCATCACCATGAGCGAGGATTCACGCCGGGCCAGACCATGCAACAGCACGACGCGTTGCCCGGTGCCGGGAAGATGAATCTGGGGTGAGGTGTGCGGTTTGGCCATGGCCGCAGTTTGTCATTTTCCCGGGGCATTGGGAACCACTCACCCAACCCGGCGGCTGTCAAAGTGGCGTCACCGGAACGGGCATTTTGAGGAACCGGCCAGCAGTCCGGGCCTGTGCAGGATTGCATGGCCTCTGTGCAGTTGAGATGCGGCAGGGGTCTTGACCAAATTCACGAATTGGTCGAAACAGGGCGGGCCGGACATGCCGTCCGGTATTCTCAGGGCGGGGTGCAATTCCCCACCGGCGGTATAGCCCGCGAGCGCCTTTCTTCGGAAGGGGTCAGCAGATCCGGTGTAACTCCGGGGCCGACGGTATAGTCCGGATGCAAGAGAATGGGTGGTTCGCGTCTGGCCTGAGGGCCGGATTTTGGCTGCTATTCCCCCTGATTTAATTGTTGTTCTGGAAAGGAACCAAATGAATTCAGCTCTCCTTCCCCGCGATGAACTCGGGCGCGTTTCGCGGCGCGCTGTTTATGGTGCTGGCTGGCGTCTGCTTTGCCATCGCCAATGCGATTACCTTCATCATCACCGCCCAGCTCGGCTTTCTGCCGCAGTCTGATACGTTCTGGCAATATGCGATTGCCTTGGCGTTTTCCCTGCCCTTCGTGCTGCGTCACGGCATTGCCGGGCTGAAAACCGACCATCCCGTGCTGCACATCGTCCGCGTGGTCCTGTCCGCCCTTGGCGTGCAGGCGTTCGTGATGAGCCTCGCCTCCGGTATCCCGATCTGGCAGACCATCGCGCTGGTGATGACCGCGCCGCTGTTCGTGCTGGCAGGCGCGGCACTGTTCCTGAAGGAAACCGTCACCCCGGCGCGCTGGATCGCGGCGGCTGTCGGTCTGGCCGGTGCGCTGATCGTGTCGGAAATCTGGACGACCGGCTTCACCCAAGCCACGCTGTATCCGATCGCCGCCGCCTTGCTGTGGGGCGCGTCGTCGCTGCTGACCAAGTATCTGACGCGGACCGAATCTGCCCCGACCGTCACCCTGTGGCTGTTGGTGCTGTTGACGCCGATCAACGCGGGCCTGACGGTTCACGCCGGGTTTCAGCTGCCGACGATGCAAATCCTCGGCTATCTGCTGATAGCTGGTATCATCATGATGGCGGCGCAATACCTGCTGACCTGGTCCTATGCCGCCGCCGACGCCGCCTTTGTGCAGCCGTTTGACGATGTGAAACTGGTGTCCAACATCGTGATCTACGGCGTGCTGTTCGGCTACTGGCCCAGCGGCAACATCTGGCTGGGAATTGCGATGATTCTTCGGGGCGTCGCTGTTCCTGCTGATGTCGTCGCGGGGCCATGAAGGTGCGCCTGTCCCCGCCTAAAGGCTGGACAATTGCGCGCGGGCGGATCAGCGTGCGGCATGGCCGCCAAATCCCCACGCCTCGCCGCCCGCGCGCTGATTTTGCAGGATGATCGCCTGTTGCTTGTGAATGCCTACCCCGGCAATCGCTCTGATTTATGGTGCGCGCCGGGGGGTGGTGTTGAAACCGGATCCTCCCTGCCCGACAACCTGATCCGCGAAATGCATGAGGAAACCGGCCTGACCGTTCAGGTCGGCGACCCCGCTTTGATCAACGAATTCCACGACCCGGCGACCGGGTTTCATCAGGTCGATATCTTCTTTCGTTGCACCATCATCGGCGGGCGGATTGATCCGCAATGGCGCGATCCGGGCCGCGTGGTGACGGACCGCCAGTTCTTCTCCCGGCAGGATCTGGAGATGGGCCGCATCCGGTTCAAACCCGACAGCCTGACCACCGCCGCATGGGGCTCTGGCCTGATCTATGACCCGTTGGAGAGGTTGATCCGATGAGCAGGGCCTTCGTCAAAGAGGGCGACGGCGCGTTGGACCCGCTGCCCGACCTGCCCCTGTCGCCGCATCCGAACTACGTCACCCCACGCGGGTTGGCCGATCTGCAAAGCCGCCTGCTGGCCCGCCAATCCGATCTGACGGCCCTGAAAGCACGGGCCGAGCGGTTGGACAAACTGCCCGAAGCCGCAGCCGAGCGTGACATCCGCTTTCTGGAGGCGCGTCTGCGCACCGCCATCGTGGTTGATCCCTCGACCCAGCCGCTGACCTCGGTCGCCTTTGGTCTGCGCGTGACGGTGCTGAACGATGATGGCACCGAGACCACCTATGAAATCACCGGCGAGGATGAGGCCGACGCCCCCCGCCACCGCATCGCGCCGCATTCGCCGCTCGCCCGCGCCCTGATCGGGGCTGAGGTCGGCGATGTGGTGACATGGCGCAAACCCTCTGGTCCCGTAACGCTGGAGGTTCTATGTATTTCCCATGCTGATCCGTTCACTTGACCCAACCCTGGACCGGGCCGCCGTTGAGGCCTTCTTCACCGCCTCGGCAGATTACGTCCGGCTGGAGCGGGGTGAGGATCCCGGCCCAGAGGTGACCGAGGAATTCTTCACCGAAGCGCCGCCCGGTTGCGACGCCGCGCACGGCCTGCGGCTGGGGCTGTTCCCGCGGCTGGGGTTGTTTGAGGGCGGCTTGATCGGCATTGCCGAAATGTCCTTTGGCTATCCGACCCCGACCGACGCCTATATCGGCCTGCTGATGATTGCGCCCGCCACCCGTGGCACCGGGGCCGGGCCGGTTCTGCTGCGGCATCTTGAGGATGCGGCGCGGACGCGGGGGATGCAGACGCTCTACCTCGGCGTGCTGGACGCCAACCCCAAAGGCCGCGCGTTCTGGGAGAGAGAGGGCTTCACCCTCGCCCTCGCCAATCGCCCGGTCACGCTTGGGCCGAAGACCCAGATGGCGCACCGGTTGGGCAAGCCGCTTTAGCGTCAGCGGCGCCGCGGGACCGAGGCCACCGCCACCCCGCCCAGCACCAAAGCCGCCGCCAGCCAGAACATCGGCCCCGGCAGTTCGGCCAGCACCACAGCCCCGGCAAGTGCCGCAATCAGCGGCACCGTCAATTGCGCCACCGCCGCCCGCCCGGCCCCAAGCTGCGGCACAACCTGATACCACAGCGCATAGCCCAGACCCGAGGCGACGCTGCCAGAAAGCACCGCCAACACCACCCCATCCGCCGACCAATGCCCCGGCAACACAGCCAGAACCACCAACCCCACCGGCAGCGCCAGAATGAAGTTCCACGCCGTCGCGGCCAGGGCATCGCCTTGCCTGCGCCCCGCCAGCGAATAGATCCCCCAGCCGACCCCGGCCAAAGCCATCGCCAGATCCGGCCAAATCGCCCCGCCCTTCGGCGACAACAACAACGCCAGCCCGAGCAACGCCAGAACCGCCCCGGCAACCCTCTGCGCGGGTAGGTGCTCCCCGCTCAACCGTGCGCCGGCGAACATGGTGATCTGCACCACCCCGAACAGGATCAACGCCCCCGTCCCGGCATCCAGCGCCAGATAGGCCGCCGAAAAGCCGAACAGATAGACCAGCAACCCCGCCACCCCCGGCAACCGCCCGCGCCATCCCGGCCAGACCACACCCCGGCGCACCGTCAGCAGCACCGCCAGCACCACAGCCCCCGCCGCCAACCGCACCACCGCAAACACCACCGGATCAATCCGCCCCGCCCCGACCGCCATCCGGTTCAGCACCGAATTGGCGGCAAAGGCCAGCATCGCCAGACAGGTCAGTCCCAACAGCCGCATGATCCGCCCCCGCCGCGCGCTGCGACAGGGGCTTTATGATCCGGCAAGCGGCAACTGCCAAGCCTAGCCAGCAGACACCTCTGCGACATGGCCCCGGTTCAGCATCAGATTGCCCGGCAGAACCAAAGCCGCCAGCGTGCCAATCCCCAACAGCGTGACGCCAAGGGCGAAGAACCACCCAAGGATCGGCACCAGCCAGCCAAGCGCCACAACCGCCGCCCCCAGCATGGCAAGGCCGAACTTGCCCAACAACTGCTCTGGCATCACCCGGCCAAAGGCCATCCACAGTGCGGACCCCAGCACATATGACCCCAAGGCGTAGCCCGCGAAGACCGCGAAGATCACCAGAACAATCACCACCGGGATCAGCAACGCGCCGACCAAGGTCATCGCCAGCACGATCCCGCTGCCAGCCAAGGCCGAGGCGACCAGAAAGCCGGACAGCACCGCCCGCCACGGATGGGCCTGCGCCACTGCGCGCCACAGCTGCACCTGTTTCGGCGCGAGGGCGATGACCAGCAGCGCCACCAGCCCAGTTATGACAATGCCCATCAAGGCGCTGCCGACGACATCCCAAAAACTGACCCTGACCGGGTTCACATCGCTCCAATTCGGGGCGTTGGTGGCGGTGCGTTGGATAACCTTGACCCGCGCGGCTGGCGCCACCGAGTTCGGGCACCGTGACCGCCGCGGGATCAGAGGCATAGACCGTCAGCACCCCGCCAACCCGCGCCTCTGGCCCAAAGCTCACAGCATCAACACCCAGCGTCGCATCGCCCGCCACCGTCCCGTTCAGCGTCAGGGTAGCCGCCGACATCAAGGCATAGCCGCCCACTGCGCCGCTGATGGTAAGCTCATTGGCCCCGGCGCGCAGATTGCCGCCCACGCCCTGCGCCAGCGTCACCTCAAACCCCGCAAGCGTGGCATCCCCACCAACTGGCGCCGCCACATTGACCGAATACCCCGCTGCAAAAAGATCGCTGCCGACCGCCCCCGCCACCTCAATCCTGCGCCCCGCCAGATGGGCGGCCCCCGTCACCGGGGCTTGCAGCGTGACGCGCTGCCCCGCCATGAAGACATCCTCGGTCGCGGCATCACCGCTGAAAACCACAGAGTTGCCCGCGAGATAGGCATCATGGCCGATCGCAAAACGGCTCTCTTCGGCCAATACCGTCCCCGGGACCAACGCTAGCCCGACGCATAACCACATCGCCTTGTGCATGATATTCCCCCTTGGTAATGCAAAGAGGAAATCGTCTCACAGCCGCGTCCGGGCGGCACTGATCCAGATCAAAGTCGACCCGCCGAACGATGGCCCGCCCGAATGGCACCAGCAAACTGCCTCAAATGTGGAAAAGTGGTATATAGATTGAATGACCGTCCGAAAATGGATGGCTTTGCGACAGGGAGGCAGAATGGGTATCCTACGCCGATTGGCGAAGAAGATTGAGCGTCGGCTGCGCAAATATGTCCTGCCGACTTCGAAGATCATTGCCTACAAAGGCCTGAAGGTTCCGGTTATCGGCCCGCACATCCTTGTGCCGATCCGAGAGCAACTGATCGACGACGACTATGAAGTGCCCGAGATTTTGGCCGCGCGCGGGCTTGTTCGACCCAATGACCGCGTGTTGGAGATGGGCACCGGCCTTGGCGTCGTGTCGTCCCTCGTCAGCCGCACCCAGCCCGGCGTCACCGTCGAAAGCTATGAGGCCAATGCCAACCTGTTGCCGCACATCAAAAACCTGCACCAGATGAACGGCATTACCGCAGTGAAGGTGACGAATGCCGTGCTGGTATCCGGCCCAAGTGGCACAAGAACATTCTTCCTGCACGACTCTTTCGCCGAAAGCTCGCTGCATGAAACGGCGCAGATGCAGGGCAGCGTCACTGTCCCGGCGCTCAGCTTCAATGAGGTGGTGGGACGCCTGCGCCCCGACATCCTATTGTGCGATATTGAGGGTGGCGAGGCGGATCTGTTCAACGACATCGACCTTGGCAGCTTTCGCGGGTTGATTGTGGAACTGCATCCCAATGTCATCTCACGACAGGACATCAAACGGATCTACGACACCTGTGCAGCAGCCGGATTCTATCCCAGGATCGAACTCTCGACCGGTCAGGTTGTGGCCTTCGAACGGGTCGCGTAGCGCACAAGCCGCCCGCAATCCGGCAACCTCCAAACGAAAAGGGCGCCCCTGAGGGGCGCCCTTTCCTTAACATGCCTTGGGGGCAGATTACATCATGCCGTCCATGCCGCCCATGCCGCCCATGCCGCCGCCAGCACCGCCGCCAGCCGACTTCGGCTCCGGACGATCAGCGATCATGGCTTCGGTGGTGATCAGAAGGCCAGCGACCGATGCTGCATCTTCCAGAGCGATACGCACAACCTTGGCCGGGTCGATGACGCCGAACTTGAACATGTCGCCATATTCTTCGGTCTGCGCGTTGAAGCCAAAGGTCTTGTCGGTCGATTCGCGGACTTTGCCAGCAACCACAGCGCCGTCAACACCAGCGTTCTGCGCGATCTGGCGCAGCGGTGCTTCGAGCGAGCGGCGAACGATGGCGAATGCCAGCGTCCTGGTCAGAGTTTGCACCCTTCAGGCCGTCCAGCGCGGTGGCTGCCTGCATCAGCGCCACACCACCGCCAACCACGATACCTTCTTGCACGGCCGCACGGGTCGCGTTCAACGCGTCGTCAACGCGGTCCTTGCGCTCTTTCACTTCGATCTCGGTCATGCCGCCGACCTTGATGACTGCAACGCCGCCAGCCAGTTTGGCCACGCGCTCTTGCAGCTTCTCTTTGTCGTAGTCCGAAGTGGTGTCTTCGATCTGCTGACGGATCTGGGCAACGCGAGCTTCGATTTCAGCCTTGTCGCCAGCGCCATCGATGATGGTCGTGTTGTCTTTGGTGATCGAGACCTTCTTGGCCTTGCCGAGCATGTCGAGCGTGACATTTTCCAGCTTCATGCCCAGATCTTCGCGAGATCACCTGACCACCGGTCAGAACAGCGATGTCCTGCAGCATCGCCTTGCGACGATCGCCAAAGCCCGGAGCCTTGACAGCAGCGATTTTCAGACCGCCGCGCAGCTTGTTGACGACCAGCGTGGCCAGAGCCTCGCCTTCAACGTCTTCCGAGATGATCAGCAGCGGCTTTTGCGACTGGATCACCGCTTCCAGCAACGGAACCATCGGCTGAAGCGAACCCAGCTTTTTCTCGTGCAGCAGGATCAGGACGTCTTCCAGATCGGCAACCATCTTGTCGGCGTTGGTGACGAAATAGGGCGACAGGTAGCCACGGTCGAACTGCATGCCTTCGACGACTTCGGTTTCCGTTTCCAGACCCTTGTTCTCTTCGACGGTGATCACGCCCTCGTTGCCGACTTTCTGCATCGCGTCAGCGATCTGACGACCGATTTCGGCTTCGCCGTTGGCCGAGATGGTGCCAACCTGGGCGACTTCTGCGCTGTCCTTGACCGGACGGGCAGCAGCCTTGATCGCTGCGACGACTTTGGCGGTAGCCAGGTCGATGCCGCGCTTCAGGTCCATCGGGTTCATGCCGGCTGCAACCGCTTTCATGCCGTCCTTGACGATGGCTTGGGCCAGAACGGTGGCGGTGGTGGTGCCGTCGCCGGCTTCGTCATTGGTGCGGGAAGCAACTTCCTTCACCATCTGGGCGCCCATGTTTTCGAACTTGTCAGCCAGTTCGATTTCCTTGGCAACCGTCACACCGTCTTTGGTGATGCGCGGGGCGCCGAAGGATTTGTCGATGACCACGTTACGGCCTTTCGGGCCCAGGGTCACTTTGACAGCGTCGGCGAGGATGTTCACGCCGCGCAGCATGCGGTCGCGGGCATCGCTTTCAAAACGTACGTCTTTAGCAGCCATTATGGTAGCTCCTTGAATGCGTTAATGGGGAGGACGATCTCAGGCGAAAACGCCCATGATGTCGCTTTCCTTCATGATCAGCAGGTCTTCGCCGTCCAGCTTGATCTCGGTGCCCGACCATTTGCCGAACAGGATCTTGTCGCCAGCCTTGACGGACGGTGCGATCAGCTCGCCCGAATCCTTGCGTGCGCCCGGACCAACCGAGACGACTTGCCCTTCGGAGGGCTTTTCCTTGGCGCTATCGGGGATGATCAGCCCGCCCTTGGTTTTTTCTTCGCCTTCGAGGCGACGGACCAGTACGCGGTCATGCAGCGGTGAAAATGCCATCTGGTAACACTCCCTTAGGTTTCCAGGTTTGATTAGATTAGCACTCGTCTTTGGTGAGTGCTAACGACCGCTATCTAGTCACCAGTGGCCCGCGTGTCAACCAGCCCGGACCGCGAAAACCCGCACAATCCTAACGGCAGAAAGTGTTTTGCCATGTCGCCGGAACCCGCTAGCATCGGGTTCGCAATTCATGTCCCTATCCTTTTTCGCTGACAGATTGGAGGTCAAAATGAAATATAAGGCCCGGATGAGCCATTTCCCCGCAGCCCCCCTCCCGCCGATTGACGGAGATAAGGACAACAACCTGCTGGAAAGCGGGCCCAAAGCCGATCTGCTGCGCGGGTTTGGCGGCAATGACACGCTCATCGGGGCCGGTGGCAATGACACGGCAGAGGGCGGTGCCGGGCGTGACGCCCTGCATGGCGGCGGCGGGGCAGATCATCTGTTCGGCGGCGCCGGCCCGTGACAGGCTGTGGGGCGACAAGGGCAATGACTGGCTGGATGGCGGCCTTGGCAATGACGTGCTGCGCGGCGGCGGCGGGCGTGACACCTTTGTGCTAAGCGCAGGGAATGACGTGCTGAATGGCGGCGGTGGAAAGGACATGCTGGACGCCTCGGGCTATGGATCAGGCATCCGCGTCAATCTGACGGCGTCCAAACAGGGCTATTCCAGCGACGCTGGCCCTTGGGTCTATCTCGCGGCCAATACCGTCGAAACCAAGGACGGCTTATGTGCAGACCGCCGTCAAAATCGAAAACGTGATCGGCACCAAGTTTGACGACATGATCTACACCTCGGCCACTGGCGCCACGGTCGAGGGGCGCGATGGCAATGACCGGATCGACATAAGCGGCACCAACGCCACCGCTTATGGCGGCAACGGGAATGACCATATCACCAGCACTGCCGACGGCGCACGAATCGAGGGCGGCGCGGGCGATGACCGGATCAACGGCAGCTATGGCGACAAGGACATCCTGATGTATGGCGGTGCCGGGAATGACGACGTGGGCATCGCGGGCGACAGCGGCAGTTTCTTACGGCGGCGCGGGCAATGACGTGATGAGGTTTCTGGCCAGCGACGTTGATCCTACCCGGGCCGCACTTCACTATCAGGTGTACGGCGGCGGTGGGGCGGATGTGTTCGATTTCGGCTATTACAATTCAGGCAGCATTGCTGATTTTGAGGTGTCGCAAGACCGGATCGACATTTCCCTGTTCGTCGCGGATGACGTGCTGACTTGGGCGCCAGCTGCGGGACATGATCTTCGATTCCGACCATGGCGCCTATCTGAAATTGCAGACGACGACGACGCATAATTTCACCTTCTACTTTACCGGGGTCGCGGCGGACGACCTGACGATGGCCAATTTCATCCTGTACGAATAGCGGATGGGGGCATTGCGCTTTGCCTTCTTGGCCCTCACATGCAACCCTGACCTCCCAAATGACCGAGTTGCCATGCCACCTCTGCCGAACCGCCCTGCGTTGCCACGCCTTGTCCTTTCGGCGCTGCTGATGGTGTCTGGTCTATCGGCCAGTGCCGCCTGTGAGGGCGACAACCTGATCGCCGCCCTGCCGCCCGAAACTCTGGCCCCCTTGCAAGCCGCCGCTGATGCCGCCCCCTTCGCCAAGGGCAATCTGTGGCATCTGACCAAGGCCGGGCAAGAGATCACCGTCGTCGGCACCTTCCACCTCGACGACCCGCGCCATGACGCCACGCTACAGGCCCTGCTGCCCGCTTTGTCCCATGCGACCACCCTGCTGGTAGAGGCGGGGCCAGAGGAAGAGGCCGCCATCAAAGCCGTGCTGGCCGATCATCCCGACCGCCTTGTCAACACGACCGGCCCCACCCTGCCAGAGGTGCTGTCCGACGACGACTGGGCCCGCCTGTCCGATGCGCTGCGCGCCCGTGGTATCCCGCCGGTTTTCGCCGCCAAATTGCAGCCGTGGTATCTGGCTGCCGTGCTGGCCGTGCCCGCCTGCCAGTTTGACCCGACCGCGGTCCCCAACGGCCTTGACCGCCGCCTGCTGACCTATGCCGCCGACCACGCCATGCCGGTGCAAGCGTTGGAGCCGTTCGACACCATCTTCCAGATCTTCGACAGCTTTTCGGCGCAGGATCAGGTGCTGATGCTGACCCAGTCGATCAACGTACTGGATCAGGACGCCGCGATGGCCGTCACCCTGTCGGACAGTTATTTCGCCGGAGACAGCCGCCTGTTTTATGAGTTTTCCAAGTGGCAGGTGCATGACCACCCCCGGCATCACCCCGGCAGAGGCTGAGCGTCAGTTCGCCTTGGTGGACGCGGCCCTCATCAACCGCCGCAACGTGGCGTGGATTCCGGTGATAGAGGCTGCCGCTGCCAAAGGCCCCATCGTGGTCGGCTTTGGCGCGCTGCATCTGTCGGGCGAACAGGGTGTGCTGAACCTGCTGGCCCAAGACGGCTGGACGGTAGAGCCGCTGCCATGACCGACCTGCGACATGACCGTGTGGCCCGGCTCGACCACCTCAACCTTGGCACCTTTGACGTCGGCCCCGGCAAGCGGCTGATTCCGATTTCGGGCTGGCTTATCACGACTGAGGCTGGTCGCCGCCTGCTGATCGACACCGGCTTTCCGGCGGCCTATGCGGAGGATGAACGCGCCGCCGCTTTGGCCGATGGGCTGGACAGCTTTGGCCGCTTGGTGGATTTCGGCCCGCAGCACACCATTCAAGGCGCGTTGGCCCTGCACGGCCTGACGCCGGGTGACATCTCTCATGTCCTGCTCAGCCACGGCCATATTGACCATGTCGGCGGCCTGCCGCTGTTCGCCCATGCCGAGATTATCCTTGGCACCGCCGAACGCGCCGCCCCCCGCCCGCTGTATTTTGGCAATACCCGGCCGCTGGACTGGCCCGCCGCGAAATACCGGACGCTGGACAGGACGACGCGGCTTTGCGACGGTCTGAGCATGGTGGCAACCCCCGGCCACACGCCGGGCCATATGTCGATGCTGGTCAAAACGCCGGAGCGGACCGTGCTGCTGGCCATCGACGCGATCAACCGCACGTCCGAACCTGCCGAGGGCTATCCCGATGCGATGGACCCGACCACCGCCGCCCAGTCAGGCCGCCGGTTGAAGGCGCTGCAACGGCGCCACAACGCCGTGCTGATCTGTGGGCATGAGCCGATCTGACACCCGCTTGACGGCCCTATGTCTACGTCGCAAGACTGCGCGACCATAAGGAAAACCCATGGCTGCGCCGTCCGACCACCGCCTCGGCCTGATATTGGTTTCAGTGTCCACCTTGGCGTGGAGCACGGCTGGCCTTTTTACCCGCGCCATAACCGAAGACCTGTCCACCGTGCTGGTCTGGCGCGGCCTGTTCGGGTCGCTGGGCCTGCTGACCGTGCTGGTGGTGACGCAGGGCACGGTGGGCCTGCGCAGCTTTGGCCGATTGGGAACGGCGGGCTGGCTCTATGCGCTGATCTCGGGCACGGCGATGCTGGCCTATATCGCGGCGCTGCGGATGACCTCGATTGCCCATGTCGCGATCATCTACGCCGTGGTGCCCTTCATGACGGCGGCCCTGACATGGGCAATACTGCACGAACGGCCCAGCCGCGATTCGGTGGTGGCCTCGCTGGTCGCCTTTTCGGGTGCGGTGGTGATGGTCGGGCTGGGGCATGAGGGGACGCTGGCGGGCGACCTTCTGGCCTTGGGGATGACCCTTGGCATGGCGCTGATGGTCGTGATCGCCCGCCGCAACCCCGAGATCCCGACCCTGCCCGCCGGCATCACCTCAGCAGTGCTCAGCGTGGTTCTCGTCCTGCCCTTTGCCACCGACATGAACCCGTCAACCGACCAACTGCTGTTGATGGCGGGTTTTGGTCTGATCAACTCCACCATCGGGTTTTCGCTGTTCCTGATCGGATCAACCAAGATCGCCCCGATTGAGACCGCCCTGATTGGCGCGTTAGAGGCGCCGATTGCCCCGCTCTGGGTCTGGATGCTGTTTGGCGAAACGCCGGGGCTGGCGACGCTGCTGGGCGGGGCCTTGGTCTTTGTCGCCGTGTTCTGGCACATCTCGCGGCAGTACCGCGGCGCTTGATCCGGTCCAGCAAGAAAAGCGCCGGGGCGCGGGTGGGTGAAACCGGCATCGCGACCACACTCTGCTGCATTGCAGCAATTCCGCCACCACAGGGCGAGACCCCGTGACAAGCCGCCGCCAAGCCCCTATAAGCCGCGCAAAATCCAGCTTCAAAGGGCATCCCATGACCATCAAGGTTTTCGGCCACAAATCCCCCGACACCGATAGCACCGGCTCGCCGATCATCTGGGCGTGGTATCTGACAGAAGTGAAGGGCACCCCGGCAGAGGCGTTTCTGCTGGGCGAACCCAACACCGAAGCGGCCTTTGTGCTGAAGCATTGGGACCTGAAAAAGCCCACGATCATTGCCGACGTGACGGCAGATGACACCGTGGTGATCGTCGACACCAACAACCCGGCCGAACTGCCGCCCTCGATCAACGACGCCAAGGTTATCGGCATCATCGACCACCACATGCTGGTCGGTGGCATCAAGACCAAGACGCCGATCGACATCACGATGCGCCCGCTGGCCTGCACCGCGACCATCATGCATGACCTGATGGGCGCCGATCTGGCCAAGGCCCCGAAGGCGATCAAGGGCGCGATGCTGTCGTGCATCCTGTCCGACACGCTGGAATTCCGCTCACCCACCACCACGCCGCATGACCGCGCCGTCGCCGAAAGCCTCGCCAACGATCTGGGCGTTTCGATCAGCGATCTGGCGACCAAGCTGTTCGAGGCCAAGTCCGACATCTCGGCTTTCTCTGACGCGGCGCTGCTGCGGATGGACAGCAAGGAATACAACGTCGCGGGCAAGGAACTGCGCGTGTCGGTGCTGGAAACCACCGCGCCCAAGGTCGTGCTGGACCGCAAGGCCAGCCTGATGGCAAGCATGGTGGATGTGGCGAAAGAGGACGGCGCCGATCAGGTGCTGTTGTTCGTCATCGACATCCTGAAGGAAGAAGCGACCCTGCTGGTGCCGAACGATCTGGTCAAGCAGATGGCCGAGGCCTCTTTCGGCTGCAAGGTCACCGGCGACACGGTTGTGCTGCCGGGCATCATGAGCCGGAAAAAGCAGATCATCCCGGCGCTGAAGCTGTGATGGGCCCTTTTGCATTTTCGGTTTGCCGAAAATGCAAACCTATGGTCCATCCGACCTACTCCCAGCGCTAGCCTGTTGCGGGTCGGGGTCAGCCCCCGGCCCGTTTGTGCATTCACGCACAACGAAGGGCAGTTGCACTTCGCCGCGTTTGCGGAAAACATGGGCGGCGTTCCGCCCCCGAAAGGCCCCTCAATGACCGAGATCATCGCCACCCTCGCCGACCTTGGCAACCGCTATGACGCGGTGTTCTGCGACCTGTGGGGCTGCCTGCACAATGGCAAGACCGCTTTCCCCAGCGCCGTGGCCGCCCTGCAAGGCTTTCGCGCCCGTGGTGGCCGTGTGGTCCTGCTGACCAACGCGCCCCGCCCCGCCTCTGCCGTGATCCGGCAGTTGGATGGCATGGGCGTGCCGCGCGACGCCTGGGATATCGTTGTGACCTCTGGCGATGCCACGCAATCGGCGATGTTGGCCGGGGCGGTGGGCCGCAAGCTGTATTTCATCGGCGCGCCGAAGGATGAACCGTTCTTCACCGATTTCGCCGACGATCTCGCCGCCTTTGCCGCGACCCAGCCCCCCATCACCCGCGTCGGCATGGATGAGGCAGAGGGCGTGATTTGCACCGGCCTTGCCGATGACATGACAGAGACGCCCGACGACTACCGCGCCGTCCTGCTGAACTGCCACAACAACGACCTGCCAATGCTCTGCGCCAACCCTGACATCATCGTCGACTATGGTGACAAGCGGATCTATTGCGCGGGCGCATTGGCTGCGGATTATGAAAAGCTGGGCGGCACCGTCTACTACTTCGGCAAACCCCATCCGCCGATCTATGACCTTGCCCGCCGCCGTCTGGCCACCCTGACCGGCGGCAAAGACCCCGCCATTCTGGCCATCGGCGATGGCATCCTGACCGACATCTCTGGCGGCATGGGCGAAGGCATCGACACCCTGTTCGTCACCGGTGGCATCGCCGCCGAAGAGTTCGGCCCCGACCCTGAGGCCCCGGTTCAGGCGCTGCTGGACAACTGGCTGACCGCCCAATCGCAATCCCCCACCTTCGCCATTGGCAAACTGCGCTGACCTGACATGGACATTCATAAACATTGGCAAGGTCTTGCCCCCTCTGCCCGCGGCGCCTCGGTTGCGATGGGCAATTTCGACGGCATTCATCTGGGCCACCAAGCGGTCATCGACCTGGCCCGCACCGACGCCCCCCTCGGCGTGGTGACGTTTGAGCCGCATCCGCGTCAGTTCTTTGCCCCCGACGCCCCGACCTTCCGCCTGATGAATGCCGAGGCGCGGGCCAACCGTCTGGCGAAACTGGGTGTAAAGCACCTCTATGAACTGCCCTTCGACGCCACCCTCGCCAGCCTGACGCCTGAGATGTTTGCCCGCGACGTGCTGGCCGATGGCCTCGGGATTTCGCATGTCGTCGTCGGCTCTGACTTTCAGTTCGGCAAAGGCCGCGCCGGGACTGCCGCAGATCTGCAAACCCTCGGCCAGAAATTCGGCTTCCAGACCACCATCGCCACTCTGGTCCAGATGGCCGGGCAAGACATCTCGTCCACCGCGATCAGAGAAGCGCTGAGCCAGGGCCGCCCGCGTGACGCCGCCGCCATGCTGGGCCACTGGCACCGGATTGAGGGTGAGGTGGTGCACGGCGAAAAGCGTGGCCGCGAATTGGGCTATCCGACCGCCAATATGGATGTGCCGGGCCTGCATCTGCCGAAATACGGCGTCTATGCCGTGCGGGTAGATGTGCTGACCGGATCACAGGCGGGCCAGTATATTGGTGCCGCCAGCCTCGGCGTCCGCCCGATGTTCGGCGTCAACAAACCCAATCTGGAAAGCTTTCTGTTCGACTTCACCGGTGACCTCTATGGCCACCACCTCTCGGTCGCCCTCGTGGAATACCTGCGGCCAGAGTTGAAGTTTGATGGCCTGCCCGGTCTGATGGCCCAAATGGCCGCCGATTGCGAAAAGGCCCGCCAGATCCTTTCCTGACTTCCCTTTTCCGCGCCTTTGCGACAGTTTGCCCCGATGACATTACGCAATCGCTTCTGGGAAACCGTTCCCCTCGCCAAAATGACCACTCCCGAATGGGAGGCGCTTTGCGATGGCTGCGGCAAATGCTGCCTGAACAAGCTGGAGTATGAAGATACCGGCGAGGTCGAATTCACCTCCATCGCCTGCAAGCTGCTCGACGGCGCGACCTGCCGCTGTGCGAAATATGAAACCCGCCACCAATATGTGCCGGAATGCGTGCGCCTGACGCCGAAAACCCTGCCCAAAGTCGTCTATTGGATGCCGCGCACCTGCGCCTATCGCCGCCTGTTTCAGGGCGACGCATTGCCCGACTGGCACCCCCTGCTGACCGGCGACCCCGAAAGCACCCACGCCTCCGGCAACTCTGTCCGCGGCTGGACCACGCCGGAATTTGAGGTGCCCGAGGAAGACTGGGACCAATATCTGATCGAGGAGAAACCCTGATGTTCTTTGCCTCCGACAACGGCTCCGGCGCCGCCCCCGAAATCATGGCCGCCGTTCAGCGCGCCAACGACGGCTACGCCCGCAGCTACGGCGCGGATGAGATCATGACCCGGGTCCGCGCCCAGATCCGCACCGTGTTTGAGGCGCCGGAGGCTGAGGTCTACCTCGTCGCCACCGGCACCGCCGCCAATGCCCTCGCCCTCGTCGATCTACGCCCAACCCTGGACCGCCGTGCTCTGCCATGAAGAGGCCCATGTGACGGTCGACGAATGTGGCGCACCCGAATTCTACTCTGGCGCCAAACTCGCCCTTGTGGGTGGCGCCCATGCCAAGATGACGCCGGAAACCCTGTCGCTCGCCCTGTCCAAGATCCGCCAAGGCGACGTCCACGGCACGCAATTTGGCCTGCTGTCGGTCACCAACGTGACGGAGGCTGGCACCGTCTACACCCCGGCCGAGGTCGCCGCCCTGACCGCCCTCGCCCGCGCCAAGGGGATGCCCAGCCACCTCGACGGCTCCCGTTTCGCCAATGCCCTTGTCACCACCGGGGCGACAGCGGCGGAAATGACGTGGAAAGCGGGCGTCGATATCGTCTCCTTCGGCGGCACGAAAAACGGCTGCATGGGGGTAGAGGCGGTGGTGATCTTCGACCCCGCCAAAGCGTGGGAGTTTGAGCTGCGTCGCAAACGTGGCGGCCACCTGTTTTCCAAACACCGCTTCCTGTCCGCGCAGATGGAGGCCTATCTGACCGACGACCTCTGGCTGCGCCTCGCCGCCCATTCCAACCGGATGGGCACCCGGCTGGCCCAAGGCATCACCGCCCTTCCCGGTGCCGCACTTCAGCACCCGGTGCAGGCCAACATCCTGTTCACCGAATGGGACGAAGGCACCCATGACCGGGCAGAGGCTAAGGGCGCTGTCTACTACCGCTTCCCCGCCCCCGCTGGCCGCGAAGCCGCCCGCCTCGTCGCCTCTTGGTCGACAACGGAACAGGACGTCGACGGCCTTTTGGACGCCCTGAAACGCTAACCCCTTACAAATTGGCCCAAATATCCCACGGGGGGCTACATTGGCTTAGGCCAATGTAGCTTGGGGGTGTGAAACCCCCGGCTTACAACTTGCCCGCCAGAAACAGGTCCAGATCGTCAAGCCGGTCCTGCCCCCAGAACGCCTCTTCCCCGACCATAAAGAACGGCACGCCAAAGACGCCGCGCGCCACCGCCTCTTCCAGATTGGCGGCATAGGCCTCGGCGGCCATCAGCATCCCGCGGTCCGCCACCTTGGGATCAAACCCATGGTCCGACAGCGCCGCATAGATCACCTCATCCTGCGAAATATCCCGCCCCTCAGCCCATAGCGCCCGGCAGATCGCACCGACAAACCCCGCCAGATCCCCACCACCCGCCGCCTGCGCCGCAATCAGCGCATAGGCCGCAGGCGCTGTGTTGGCGCCGCCAAACATCGGCGGATCGTCCAGCTTCATCCCCAGCCTGCGCGCCACCCGCGCCCGGTCCAGCGCCGCATAGGTGTTGCGCGACGGATGCCGCTCTGCCCGCACCTTGCCGCCCGTGCGCGGGAACAGTTGCGCCGGGTCAATCGGCCGGTAGACCAGTTCCGCCCCATGCCGCGCCGCAATTTCCGCCGGACGGCTGCCGGCCAGATAAACATAGGGCGATTGCAGCGCCAAAAAGTAGTCGATCCGCACCATTTGTCGCACCCTATGCCAGCCGATGTTTGCAAGACCCTAACCGGGTGATAAGCGGTGTCAACGTCACGAATCCGTCACGCTGCCCGCCGTGACCTCCCCGGAAGGACCAGACATGCCCGCCATCACCGAGCCGAAACTGATTTCCGGCAATGCCAATCTGGCACTCGCCAAATCCATTGCCCGCCGGATGTCCATGCATCGCGGCATGTCGGTCAATCTGGTCGAAGCCCGTGTCGAACGGTTCAACGACGCTGAGATTTTTGTTGAGGTTTATGAGAACGTCCGCGGCGAGGATATGTATATCATCCAGCCCACCTCCAACCCCGCCAACGACAACCTGATGGAATTGCTGATCATTTCCGATGCCCTGCGCCGCTCCTCCGCCGACCGTATCACCGCTGTCATCCCCTATTTCGGCTACGCCCGCCAAGACCGCCGTTCCAAGGCCCGCACGCCCATCACCGCCAAACTGGTCGCCAACATGATCGCTGAGGCCGGGATTGACCGCGTGCTGACCCTCGACCTGCATGCCGCGCAGATTCAGGGCTTTTTCGACATCCCGGTGGACAACCTCTACGCCAGCCCGATCTTCGCGCTGGATATTGAGCATCACTTCAAAGGCCAGATGGCCGACCTCATGGTCGTGTCCCCCGACGTGGGCGGCGTGGCGCGGGCGCGGGAACTGGCAAAGCGGATCAACGCCCCCCTCGCCATCGTCGACAAGCGCCGCGAAAAAGCCGGTGAGATTGCCGAGATGACCGTGATCGGTAGCGTCGCTGGCAAGAAGTGCCTCATCGTCGATGACATCGCCGACACGGCGGGCACGCTGTGCAAAGCCGCCGCCCTGCTGATGGAGAACGGCGCCACCGAGGTTCACGCCTACATCACCCACGGTGTCCTGTCGAACGGCGCTGTTGACCGGGTGGCTGCCTCCATGCTGAAAACGCTGGTCATCACCGACAGCATCGAACCGTCCGACGCGGTCAAGGCCGCCGGGAACATCCGCATCGTCCCGACCGCACCGCTGTTCGCCCAAGCGATCCTGAACATCTGGAACGGCACCTCAGTCTCATCGCTGTTTGAGACAGAGACGCTCACCCCGATCTACGAAGGCATGTACCAGCGCGGCTGACTCTGGGGCCCCTAATCGACATCCCAGAGGTCATCGTCCCGCAGCGCGCCAATCGCCGTCCAGTCGCCCCGTACGCGGGCGACTCGGGTGTCGCCCCATGTGCGGAACACCAGATGAAACCCCGTCGCCGTGATCTTCTCAGCCGAGATGTCCGCGCGTGAGGTGTGCTTGTTGTCGATGTCCCACATCGAGATAGAGGTCATCACGACAGGCGCCTCTAGATACGCCTCTTTGAAGGTGATGACATGGCGGCTTTCACGGTCGCCCTGCCCGGTCCACATGACCCCACCATCCGCGAAGTCCGAAAACAGGACACGAGAGCCTTGCTGAATGCCGATGGTGCCAGATGTGATGCGCTTCATAGTGTTCCGTGCTTATTTCAGCACCCTAGTCGATAACTTGGTCAATAATAGGCCAACATATGAAAAAGCCCCGACAAATCGGGGCTAATTCGTGACCAAATCGGTCGAATTTACTTCGCGGCGGCGTCGCGCAGCGCCATGATATCTGCCACGACTTTATCACCAGCGTCCTTGTCCGGATTTACAGCCGCAGCAAGGGTCGCATCGGCCACCATCTGGTCCATGATCGCCGGGGTCATTTCCTCCAGCGGGACAGCCTGTTCGGCCAGAACCGAGATGCTGGTCGCGGTGATTTCCGCAAAACCGCCCGACACGACAAACGACTTCACGCCCGCCGCCGAGACCGCCCGCAGAATGCCGGGGCGCAGGGTGGTGATGGTGGGGGCATGCCCCTCCATCGCCGCCAGATCGCCGTCAGCGCCGGGAATTTGCACCTCGGTCGCCACGAGCGACGCCAGGCGGCGCTCAGGGCTTACGAGGTCGAATTGCAGCGTGCCTGCCATGTTGCCCCCTTAGGCCGCAGCCGCAGCGAGACGCTGTGCTTTGGCCTTAACGTCTTCAATGCCGCCAACCATGTAGAAGGCTGCTTCCGGCAGGTGATCGTACTCGCCAGCCACAACCGCCTTGAACGACGCGATGGTGACGTCCAACGGAACCTGAACGCCGTCAGAGCCGGTGAAGACCTTTGCAACGTCGAAAGGCTGCGACAGGAAACGCTCCAGCTTACGCGCACGGGCCACGGCCAGTTTGTCGTCTTCCGAAAGTTCGTCCATGCCAAGGATGGCGATGATGTCCTGCAACGACTTGTAACGCTGCAGCACCTTCTGAACGTCGGTCGCGACGGTGTAATGCTCTTCCCCGATGATCAGCGGGTCCAGCAGACGCGAGGACGAACCCAGCGGGTCCACAGCCGGATAGATGCCTTTTTCCGAGATCGAGCGGTCCAGAACCGTCGTTGCGTCCAAGTGGGCGAACGAGGTTGCCGGTGCAGGGTCGGTCAAGTCATCGGCAGGCACATACACGGCCTGAACCGAGGTGATGGAGCCGTTCTTGGTCGAGGTGATGCGCTCTTGCATCATGCCCATGTCGGTCGCCAGCGTCGGCTGATAGCCCACGGCGGACGGGATACGACCCAAGAGAGCCGACACTTCCGAACCCGCTTGGGTAAAGCGGAAGATGTTGTCGACGAAGAACAGAACGTCAGCGCCGGTTTCGTCGCGGAACTGCTCTGCCATGGTCAGACCCGACAGGGCGACACGCATACGCGCACCCGGCGGCTCGTTCATCTGGCCGTACACAAGGGCGATCTTCGACTTCGATTGATCTTCCAGGTCGATAACACCGGATTCGATCATCTCGTGGTAAAGGTCGTTGCCCTCACGCGTCCGCTCACCCACACCGGCGAACACCGACACGCCAGAGTGAACCTTGGCGATGTTGTTGATCAATTCCATGATCAGAACGGTCTTGCCAACGCCAGCACCGCCGAAGAGGCCGATCTTGCCGCCCTTGGTGTACGGTGCCAACAGGTCGATCACCTTGATGCCGGTCACCAGGATCTGGCTCTCGGTTGCCTGCTCGGCGAAGCCGGGGGCAGGCTGGTGGATCGAGCGGGACTCGGTCGCGTTGACCGGGCCACGTTCGTCAACCGGCTCACCGATGACGTTCATGATGCGGCCAAGGGTGGCCTTGCCGACCGGAACCTGAATGGGTGCGCCGGTGTCCGTCACGGACGCGCCGCGAACCAGACCCTCGGTTGCGTCCATAGCAACGGCGCGGACCGTGTTCTCGCCAAGATGCTGGGCCACTTCCAGAACCAGTTTCTTGCCGTTGTTCTCAGTGATCAGCGCGTTCAGAATTGCGGGAAGTTCGCCCGTGAACTGCACGTCAACCACGGCGCCGATCACCTGGGTGACCTTGCCTGCCGCGGCAGCTGCTTTCGGTGCTTTTGCCATGTTGTTTCTCCGGTTCCTCAGAGCGCTTCCGCGCCCGAAATGATTTCGATAAGCTCTTTGGTGATCGCAGCCTGACGCGAGCGGTTGTAGATCGTCGTGAATTTGGTGATCATCTCACCCGCATTGCGCGTCGCGTTGTCCATGGCGCTCATCCTTGCGCCCTGTTCAGAGGCCGCGTTCTCCAGCAAGGCGGTAAAGACCTGCGTGGCCACGGCGCGCGGCAGAAGGTCGGCCAGAATGGCACCCTCATCCGGTTCGTAGTCATACATGGTATTCGCCACCGCGCCCTCAAACTTGGCGGGGATCACCTGCAAAGCTGTCGGGATCTGGGCAATCACGGATTGGAAGCGGTTGTAGAACAGCGTGACGACGTCACACTCTTCCGCTTCAAACCGGGCCAGAACGTCGCGTGCGATGTCCTGCGCGTTGGCATAGCCCACACGCTTGACCTCAGACATATCGACATGGCCGACCAGCAGTGCCGAATAGTCGCGGCGCAGCTGTTCACGGCCCTTCTTGCCAACGGTCAGGATCTTGACCGTCTTGCCCTTTGCCTTCAGCTCATTCGCCCGCGCACGGGCAAGCCGCACGATGGACGAGTTGAAGCCGCCGCAGAGGCCACGCTCTGAGGTCATGACAACCAACAGATGCACCTGATCGCTGCCCGACCCGGCCAAAAGCCGGGGCGCGCCTGCTGCCGTGCCGACCGAAGAGGCCAGCCCGCTCATCACCGCAGTCATCCGCTCGGCATAGGGCCGGGCGGCTTCGGCGCTTTCCTGTGCGCGGCGCAGTTTTGCCGCCGACACCATCTGCATTGCCTTGGTGATCTTGCGAGTGTTCTTCACACTCGCAATTTTGTTCTTAAGGTCCTTTAGGCTGGGCATCTTTTATCCCTCCTGCCTTTAGGCAAAGTCTTTGGCGAACGCCGCAATCTCAGCCTTGATCGCTTTTTCCAGATCGCCCGATACTTTGCGGTCGTTCTTGGTGATGTCTTCCAGCAGCGCTTTGCCAGTGGTCCGCAGGTGCTTCAGCAGACCGGCTTCATAGCGGCCAACATCCTTCACAGCGACCTTGTCCAGCGCGCCGCTCGTACCTGCATAGATCACGCAGACGATTTCGGCGTTGGTCATCGGGGCGTACTGGTTTTGCTTCATCAGCTCAGTCAGACGCGCACCACGGTTCAACAGCGCTTGGGTCGAGGCGTCGAGGTCGGAACCGAACTGTGCAAACGCCGCCATTTCGCGGTACTGCGCCAGTTCCAGCTTAACCTTGCCAGCCACCGACTTCATGGCGTTGGTCTGGGCGGACGAGCCAACCCGCGACACGGACAGACCGGTGTTCACAGCCGGGCGGATGCCCTGATAGAACAATTCGGTTTCCAAGAAGATCTGGCCGTCGGTGATCGAGATCACGTTCGTCGGGATAAACGCCGACACGTCGCCGCCTTGGGTTTCGATGATCGGCAGAGCCGTCAACGAGCCCGAGCCGTAATCTTCGTTCAACTTCGACGACCGCTCCAGCAAACGAGAGTGCAGGTAGAACACGTCGCCCGGATAGGCTTCACGACCTGGCGGACGGCGCAGCAGCAGCGACATCTGACGGTAGGCAACAGCCTGCTTGGACAAGTCATCATAGATGATCAGCGCATGGCGGCCATTGTCACGGAAGAATTCCGCCATCGAGGTCGCCGCATAGGGTGCGAGGAACTGCAACGGTGCCGGGTCGGATGCGGTCGCAGCCACAACGATCGTGTATTTGATCGCGCCGGTCTCTTCCAGCTTCTTCACCAGCTGTGCCACGGTCGAACGCTTTTGCCCGATGGCGACATAGATGCAGTACAGCTTCTTGTATTCGTCGTCGCCAGCAGCCTCGTTATAGGACTTCTGGTTCAGAATGGTGTCCAGCGCCACGGCGGTTTTGCCGGTCTGACGGTCACCGATGATCAATTCGCGCTGACCACGGCCAACCGGGATCATGGCGTCAACGGCCTTCAGGCCGGTTGCCATCGGCTCATGCACCGACTTACGCGGGATGATGCCCGGAGCCTTGACGTCAGCCTGACGACGCTCGGACGATTCAATCGGACCCTTGCCGTCGATCGGGTTGCCCAGACCGTCCACAACACGGCCCAGCAGACCGTTGCCAACCGGCACGTCCACGATGGACTTGGTGCGCTTGACGACGTCGCCTTCTTTGATGTCCTGGTCCGAACCGAAAATAACAACACCGACGTTGTCAACTTCGAGGTTCAGCGCCATGCCGCGGATCCCGCCGGGGAATTCCACCATCTCACCGGCCTGAACGTTGTCGAGGCCATAGACGCGGGCAATCCCGTCGCCCACGCTCAGCACACGGCCAACCTCAGCCACTTCGGCGTCTTTGCCGAAATTCTTGATCTGGTCCTTCAGGATTGCAGAAATCTCTGCCGCTTGGATACCCATCACCCAACCTCTTTCATTGCATTCTGGAGTGCCGCGAGTTTCGCCTTGACCGACGTGTCGATCATGGACGAACCCACCTTGACGATAAGTCCACCGATGAGGGTTTCATCGACTGACGCATTCAGTTTAATCTCATGGCCCGTGCTGGCTTTCAGCGAGGCGATCAGTTTGTTGGCTTGGTCAGCCGTCAGGGCAGCGGCAGAGGTCACCTCAGCCGTCACTTCACCCTTTTCCGCCGCGATGCGGGCCTGCAGGTCTGCCACCAGTTGCGGCATCACGAACAGGCGGCGCTTGTTGGCCATCAGGGCCAGCGTATGCGCCATCAGGTTGGACACGCCCATCTTGGCCGCAACAGCCTGAACAGCCGCAGCCTGCTCTTCGCGCACGATCACCGGCGAGGCGATCATGGCGGCAAACTCCGGGCTGGCTTTCAGGGCTTCGCCCAAGGCGTCGGCATCTGACTCCAAGGCCTTCAGGCCATCGGCTTCCTTTGCAAGCTCAAACAACGCTTGGGCATAGCGCCCGGCGATGCTGAGGGAGATTGAAGCTGGTTCTGACACGACATCCCTTCCGTTTTTAGACACATTCCCCGCATAGTCCCACAGATCAAGCGAATCCGTTGGCGCACACGAGGATGTCTGCGTCTGTCGATTTTGGGCGTCTTTAGCAGAGCATCCGCCACCCCGCAACAGGCAAGGACACTCATTCCTCGCGTGCGCGCGTGCGACATATACGCCGTCCGCCCCAAGGATTGCCGTTTGCAGCGGGTGCCGCCGAAACCTTAACCACACCCCGCCGCGCCAGCCCAATTGCTTTGACAGAAATGCCGTTCGGTGGAAACGCCCGCGAAACTGTCTGGTGGGCATAGGATGGCACCTGCGGGCGATGCAACTGCGTCCGATTTCGCGTTTTGCGGGCTGGGGGGATACAGGGGCCGACGACGACTGGCACAACCCATACCCGTTCTTTGGCCCCGAGCTTATTTAGACTCAGGCGCGATGGCCACCGCGCCAGTTGCGAACGAGTCGCAACATGCTTTCATTCCGGTTAACAAAAAACCCCAAGTATCTGATATATAATCAAAAATACCAAGTGTCGCTCAAACGGACGCTTTCCGCGCTGAGGGCAGATCACCCCTGCCGAGGCACCCCTTGCGGCGCGGGCAAACCCTGCAACCCCTTCAAAGGCCGGGTCACAATCGCCCCCAACCCGCCCCGCGTGGGGGCATAGACCTGCTTGCTGGCCTCAACAATCAACACGCCCCCTGCGAGCCAAGGTGCCGACCGCCCCAACCACTCCCAAAAGGCAGAGGTCCGCAGCCAGAACCGCCCCTGCGACGGCGGGGCAAACAGCGCGGTGACGGCCCGTTCAGGGGTGAAGCCATGCCGCTTCAACTCTGCCTCCAACTGACCAATCGAATAGGGCCGACCAAACCCGAACGGCGTGCCATCGCGGCGGGACCACAGCCCGATCCGGTTCGGCACGACAAACAGCGCCTTCCCCCCCGGCCCCAGCACCCGGAAACACTCCTCCAACACGGCTGAGGAATTCTCGGCGGTTTCCAAGCCATGCATCACCACCAACCGGTCGACGAACCCGGTGGACAGGGGCCAAGCGGTATCATCACACAGGGCACAGATATTGCTCGCCCCGGCAGGCCACGGCATCACCCCCTGCGGCCCCGGCATCAACCCGATCACCCGGCGCGAGTCTTCCAGATAGGGCCGCAACAACGGCACCGCAAAACCAAACCCCACCACCGTCCGCCCCGGCATCGGCGGCCACATCGCCACCACCTGATCGCGAATAGCCCGCTGCGCCACGCGGCCCAATTGGGTGCGATAGTAGAAGTTCCGCAAGTCCAGCACGTCGAGATGCATCAGGGGTCCAACACTAATTCAAACCACACCATAGCAACCCGCTCCGCATTTCCCACCCCCTTTCATTTTGGTGCAAATATCCATGCCGGAATGCCTGCATTTCGCGGGACCATGGGCACTCAAACTCCCGGTTGCACCCATTCCCACCTTAGTCCACGCTGGCCCCAGCCATAGGAGACCGCGATGCCGCTCGACCTCGTCACCATCCCCTGCCTGACCGACAACTACGCCTATCTCCTGCATGATGAGGCGTCGGGACACACCACCCTGATCGACGCCCCCGAGGCCGCGCCCATTCTGGCGGCGCTGACTGCGCGGGGCTGGAAGCTCGACCAGATCCTGCTGACCCACCACCATTCCGACCACATCCAAGGCGTGCCCGAAGTCGTCGCCGCGACCGGCGCCACCGTCCTCGGCGCCCGAGCCGACGCCCACCGCCTGCCCCCCCTGACCCGCGCGCTGAATGAGGGCGACACCGTGACCGTCGGCCCCGAGACCGGCGAAGTCCTCGACGTCTCAGGCCACACCGTCGGCCACCTCGCCTTCTACTTCCCCACCTCCGGCTACGCCTTCACCGCCGACAGCCTGATGGCCGGCGGCTGCGGCCGGTTGTTCGAGGGCACGCCCGCCCTGATGTGGCAAAGCCTGTCCAAACTCGCCGCCCTCCCGGGTGAGACGCTGATCTGCTCGGGCCACGAATACACCACCGCCAACCTGCGCTTCGCCGCCTCCATCGAACCCGACAACCCCGCCCTGCTGGCCCGCATCGACCGCGTCGCCAAAGCCCGCGCCGAAAACCGCGCCACCGTCCCCTCACGTTTGTCAGGAGAATTGGCGACCAACCCTTTTCTGCGCGCCCGCCTACCCCATATAAAGGCAGCTGGTTGGTCTGCCCGAAGCAACCGACGCCGAGGTCTTCGCGGAAATCCGTGCCCGCAAGGACAAATTCTAGGCTGGGGCAATCACATTTTGGGCACGAACCCCACGGAATGCGATATCCACAGCAATTAGCACTTGAAGATTGCCGAAGAACACCGAACCTTAACAGTATGAGGCCACGGTCATACTGGGCTCACCGGACAATCCGGAGCCCGTGGACCTGCAAAACAGGAGCACGATGAAGTGCCATCATTTTCGACCACACTCGAGCAAGCCATCCACGGTGCCTTGGCCTTGGCCAACGCCCGTCGCCATGAACTCGCCACGTTGGAACATCTCCTGCTGGCCCTGATCGACGAACCCGACGCCGCGCGCGTCATGAAAGCGTGCTCCGTCGATCTGGACGCGCTGAAAAAGACCCTGGTCGAGTTTCATCGACGACGATCTGTCCACCTTGGTGACGGATGTTGAGGGGTCAGAGGCCGTGCCGACCGCCGCCTTCCAGCGGGTGATTCAGCGCGCAGCCATCCATGTCCAGTCGTCCGGTCGCACCGAAGTGACCGGTGCCAACGTGCTGGTCGCCATCTTTGCCGAGCGCGAATCGAACGCCGCCTATTTCCTGCAAGAGCAGGACATGACGCGCTATGATGCCGTCAATTACATCGCCCATGGTGTGTCGAAAGACCCGTCCTTTGGTGAGCCGCGCCCGGTGACGGGTGCCGACGACCCGCAGGAAACCCCCAAGGGTGAGGCGGGCGATGCCAAGGAATCGGCCCTGTCGAAATACTGCGTCGACCTGAACGTCAAGGCCCGCAAGGGCGAGGTTGACCCGCTGATCGGCCGTGAGTCAGAGGTTGAACGTTGCATTCAGGTACTCTGCCGCCGCCGCAAGAATAACCCGCTGCTGGTGGGCGACCCCGGTGTTGGCAAGACCGCCATCGCCGAAGGTCTGGCCTGGAAAATCGTCCGTGGGGAGACCCCGGAAATCCTCGCCCATGCCACGATCTACTCGCTCGACATGGGCGCGCTCTTGGCTGGCACCCGCTATCGCGGCGACTTTGAAGAGCGTCTGAAAGCGGTTGTGAAAGAGATGGAGGATCACCCAGACGCGATTCTGTTCATCGACGAAATCCACACCGTGATCGGGGCTGGGGCCACCTCGGGCGGGGCGATGGACGCCTCCAACCTGCTGAAGCCCTCCCTGCAAAGCGGCAAGATGCGTTGCATGGGGTCCACGACCTACAAGGAATACCGTCAGCACTTCGAAAAAGACCGTGCCTTGTCGCGCCGGTTCCAGAAGATCGACGTGAATGAGCCTTCGGTCGAAGATACGGTCAAGATCCTCATGGGCCTCAAGCCCTACTTTGAAGAGCATCACGACCTGCGCTACACCCATGACGCCATCAAGGCCGCCGTGGAACTGTCCGCGCGCTACATCCACGACCGCAAGCTGCCCGACAAGGCCATCGACGTGATCGACGAAGCCGGGGCCGCCCAGCACCTGTTCACCGAGAGCAAGCGCCGCAAGACCATCGGGATCAAAGAGATTGAGGCTGTAATCGCCAAGATCGCCCGCATCCCGCCGAAATCGGTGTCGAAAGACGATGCCGAGGTGCTGCGTGACCTTGAAAAGTCGCTCAAGCGGGTGGTGTTCGGTCAGGATAAGGCGATCGAGGCATTGTCGTCGGCCATCAAACTCGCCCGTGCCGGCCTGCGGGAACCCGAAAAGCCCATCGGCAACTATCTGTTCGCCGGGCCGACGGGTGTCGGCAAGACTGAGGTTGCCAAGCAACTCGCCAGCGTCTTGGGCGTGGAACTCCTCCGTTTCGACATGTCGGAATACATGGAGAAACATGCGGTTTCCCGTCTGATCGGTGCCCCGCCCGGCTATGTCGGCTTTGACCAAGGCGGCATGTTGACCGACGGCATTGACCAGCATCCGCATTGCGTGCTGCTGCTCGATGAGATCGAAAAGGCCCACCCGGACGTCTACAACATCCTGTTGCAGGTGATGGACCACGGCAAGCTGACCGATCACAATGGCCGCTCTGTCGACTTCCGCAACGTGGTGGTGATCATGACAACCAACGCCGGGGCCTCTGACGCCGCCAAGGAAAGCATCGGTTTCGGCCGCGCCAAGCGCACGGGTGAGGATACTGCCGCCATTGAGCGGACCTTCACGCCCGAATTCCGCAACCGTCTGGATGCCGTGATCCCGTTCGCCTCACTCGGCCGCGAGATCATCATGCAGGTGGTTGAGAAGTTCGTCATGCAGTTGGAAGCGCAGTTGATGGACCGGGGCGTGCATATCGACCTGTCGCCAGAGGCCGCAATGTGGCTGGGCGAAAAAGGCTATGATGACAAAATGGGTGCGCGTCCCTTGGGCCGTGTCATTCAGGAACACATCAAGAAGCCGCTGGCTGAAGAACTGCTGTTCGGCAAGCTGGTCAAGGGCGGTCTGGTGCGTGTTGGCGTCAAGGACGACGCCATCGTGCTGACCTATGAAGAGCCGCAAAAGCCGCGCCTGACCGGGCAAAAGCCGCCGCTCTTGATGGCAAAGTGATCCGGGCCTTAACCCTTCTGACATTGGCCCTCGCCCAACCGGCGGGGGCCTTTGAGCTTGCATGGCCTGCCGATTGCGTGCTCGGCGATACCTGCCACATCCAGCAATACGTCGACCACGACCCCGGCCCTGCGGCGACCGATTACACCTGCGGGCCGCTGTCCTACGATGGACACGACGGCACCGACATCGCTCTGGCCGACCGCGCGGAAATGGCGGCGGGTGTGGCCGTGCTGGCAGCGGCACCCGGCGTGGTGAAGGGCATTCGCGACGGCATCGCTGATTTTGTGCCCAAGGTCGACGGCAAGGAATGCGGCAATGGCGTGCTGATCCAGCACGCGGATGGCTGGGAAACCCAATATTGCCATATGCGACAGGGTTCGGTTCTGGTGAAGGCGGGCGACCGAGTGGATACCGGCGCGCGGCTGGGCCTGATCGGCCAATCCGGCATGGCCGACTTTCCCCATGTCCACCTCGCGGTGCGCCACAACGGCACCAAGATTGACCCGTTTGAACCCGAAGGCGGTGCCTGCACCCTGACGCCCGGCCCCGGCCTATGGGCGCAGCCGGAACCCTATGAACCGGGCGGGTTTCTGGATGCCGGGTTTACCGCTGCCGTGCCGACATTTGATGCAATCCGGGCGGGCCTGCCGACAGAACCCTTGCCCGAAACCACCTCTGGTCTCGTCCTGTGGGGCTATCTTTTCGGCACCCGCGCCGGCGATCAACTGGCGTTTGAGATCACCGGACCGCAGGGTCAGATCCTGCAGGAAAGCGTCGACCTTGAGAAAAATCAGGCGCAGATGTTCCACGCGATGGGCAAACGGCTGACGCAGGCGGCTTGGCCGGATGGGGATTATGAGGGCGTCATCCGCCTGATCCGCGCCGGGGTGCAGGTGGACCAGATCAAGGCCACTGTTAAGATCGGCCCGTGAACGCGGGTTAATATCAGGTAAAGAAAAAACGCAAAGCTGTTTTATAACAACGGCTTATGAAGGCGTCCACATGTGGACAGCCTATCTCTCAGTCAGCTTCAACTCAATCCGCCGGTTCTGGGCCCGGGCGGCAGCGGTGTCCCCGGTCGCGACGGGCTGATACTCACCAAAGCCTGCGGCGGCCAGACGGCTGGGCGGGAAACCGAGATTGTTTTGCATGAACTTGACCACAGACAAAGCACGGGCCTGCGAAAGCTGCCAGTTGTCGGCGAACTGCCCGGTGCCGGACAGCGGGATATTATCGGTATGCCCATCAACCCGGATGATCCAGTTGATCTGCGGCGGGATCTGATCGACGACCTTTTTCAACGTATCCACCACCGACGCGATCTGCGCCTGCCCCCCCGGTGCCAGATCGGCGGAACCGGGGTTGAACAGAACCTCGCTGTCAAACACGAACCGGTCGCCCACCACCTTCACCCCCGGTTGCCCCGCCAGCAGTTTGCTGATCTGGCCAAAGAATTCCGAGCGGTACTTCGACAGGTCCTGATTTTCCAAGGCGAGCCGCTTGCGCTCAGCCTCTTCCAGATCGGCCCGGCGCTTCTGTTCGGCAGCGACCTGCGCGAGGGCAGAGTTCAGCTGGCTGCCCAAAGAGTCGATCTGAACCTTCGCGTTTTTATCCTTGGCGGCAGAGGCGTCGAGCAAGCCCTGCAACTCGCCCAACTGGGTCCGCAGTGCCACCATCTGTTCGTTCAACAGGGCCATGTCGCGCGAGGATTTCAGCAGTTCCTGATCCTTTTCGGTCAGGATCTTTTGCGCCTGCGCCAGCAGGGTCGCCTTGTCAGATCCCTGCACCTTGGCCGCCTCGGCACTGGCCTGCGCGGCGGCGAGCAAGGTCAACGTCTCTTCCGCCCGCCTGCGTTGCTCTTCTAGCGCCAAGGTCATCGCGGTCAGTTCAGTGTCAGAGTTCTTCAGCTTCTCCCGCAGCGCCTCAGCGGCGGCGAGGTCTTCCAGCCGGGTCTTTTCAGCCTCGGTCAACTGCGCGTCAACGCCTGCCAGCTTTTGCCGCAACGCCTCAGCGGCGGCGGCTTCGGCCAGACGGGCCTTTTCGGCGTCAGACAGCTGCGATTCTGCCCCCGTGGCGCGGGCGGCGAGTTCAGCATTGGTGGCCAGCAAACCGGCCTTTTCTGACTTCGCGGCCTCAAGACTGGCCAAGGCGGCGGCGAGCGACGCCTCCCCTTCAGACGACCGGCGTTTCAGGTCGTTGACCATCGCCTCCAATGCGTCGCGGCGGGCGGCGGCGAGGCGGGCAGCCTCTTGGTCGGCGTTGATTTCGTCGCGGGCCTTGGCAATGGCCAGATCGAGCGCCTCTTTCTCCGTCAGCAGTTTGCTCTGTGCGGCTTGCAGGTCGGTCAGGCTGGCGGTGAGGGTGCCAATCTGGCCCTGTTGGGCGTCACGTTGGGCCAAAAGGCTTGCGACCTGCGCCTCAAAGCTGGCGATCTTGCCTTGCGCGGCGGACAGTTCGTTTTGCTTTGCAGTCAGGTCGGTGGTCAGGCTGGCAATCAGACCTGCCTGGCGGTCGCCCTCGGCACGGGCGGCGGAGAGGCTGGATTGCAGATTGCCGACCTGGGTTGTCAGGTCGGCAGACTTGTTCCGCTCTAGCCCCAAAGCATCGGCGAGTTGGGCGACTTGGGCGTTCAATTCGGACAGTTGGTTGCTTTGGCTGGTGATCGTGTCCCGCAGCATGGTCTGCATGACCGTAAAGATGGTCAGAACGAACATCAGCACCATCAGAAGGGTCGTCACCGCATCGACGAAGCCGGCCCAGATATTGCCGTTCTCGCGCCGATTTCGCTTAAGTCCCATGTCAACCGCGACCCACGGTGCCGCGCGACATGGCGCGGATTGCGGTGGTCAAGGCGGTCAGGTCGGCGCGCACATCGGCGATGCTTTCCTGCCGTCCGGCCGAGATCTCTTCCAATATACGCAGCAATTGCACATCAATCGACCGCAGGCGCATCCGGCTTTCTGCGTCGGTATAGGCCGAGCTTTCTGCACCAGTCAGCGCGGTTATCAGCCGGTCCTGCCCCTCAGCTATCCGGGTCAGCACCTCTGTCTGGGCGGCGCCGCTGTCCAGCCCCTTGGCCAGCTTGCGCATCGCCTGCGCCAGTTCGGCGATTTTGGTGTCGCTGCCTTCGCGCCCCGCCTCTGCCTGAGTATAGAGGGTTTGCAGCACCTCTATCTGACCGGTCACATTGTCGAGGATCTGGATCATCAACGACTGATCCGCCCCCTCGCCGTCACCAGCGGCAAAGCCAAGCCGGGTGATCGAGGATACCCAATCCTCAAGCTCTCGGTAGAACCGGTTCTGGCCGTGGCTGGCGAACAGTTCCAGCAGACCCACCACCAGCGACCCGGCCAGACCCATCAGCGAGGAGGAGAACGCCGTACTCATCCCGCCCAACTGTTTCTGCAAGCCGCCCATCAGCTTGGTAAACACGTCCAGCCCGCTTTCGCCCGGCTGCGGGGCGAGGGAGCGGATGGTTTCCACAATGGCGGGGATGGTCGTGGCGAGGCCGTAGAACGTGCCGAGAAGGCCAAGGAAAATCAGCAGGTTGGTCAGATAACGGGTGATGTCGCGGGCTTCGTCGATCCGTGTCGCGACCGAGTCCAGAATGGAATTCGCCGAGGAGGAAGAGATCGCCATCTTCGACTCGCGCGACCGCAACAGCGACGCCAAGGGGGCCAGCAGACGGGGCGGGCGGGCCTCTGCATTGCCGGGGGTTTCCTTGACGAACCTCTCAATCCAGCTGACCGACTGCATCAGGATCAGCACCTGCCAGAAGCAGGTCAGCACCCCGAAGGTAAAGACCCCGGCGATGAACAGATTGAGCCAGGGATTGGTCCGCATGATCTGCAGGACCTGCCCTTGGATCAGCCATGTGCCCGCAGCGACCAGCGCGCAGACGAGTAGCATCGTCACGATCTGGCGTATCGGCTGGCTGAACCTGTAGGTTGAGGCTTTGTCGGTTGTTTTCATGTGGACCTTATGTCCGATTGGCTGCTCTGAGGCAACAATAGCAGGCGAATGCACTCTGCCAAGCGAAAGGGTGTCACATCAATCACCCAGCAGGCAATTGGGCGACCCGCGTCACCAGCCAGTCAAGATCTGCATCGGGTATGCCAAGGTCGGTCAAATGTTGAGCGGTTGCAAAGAGATAGTCGCGGTTTGGCCCCCGACCACCGATGGCGCGGGCGATGATCTGGGCCTGCACCTCTAGCGACAGGCCGCCGCAGTATTGGGTGTGATCGGCGTCAATGACATAGACGGTGGCCTGCTGCGTCGCACCATTGCTGAGGGTGACCGCCAGCGTGTTCTCCAGATAGGCCGAAGAGATCAACTCGCGTTCGCGCAAATAGGTCAGCGTGGCCGCCTCTGCCCCCGGTTCCACGCGAAACACGACCCCGTGGCACAACGCCCCCGGGTCATGGTCAAGCGCGAGAACAAGCCCCATGTGATCGGGCGTGCCGCGATGGTGGATCGACCGCATGCAAAAACTGCGGTGCCAGTCGGCGAGGGTCGCGATATGCCGCTCTGCCACCGGAAAGCCCGGATCCCAGATCAACGAGCCATAGCCAAACACCCACATATTACTGCCCAATCGCTGGTTCCGCCCTATTTCCCCGTGTAGATATCAAAGGCAAGGCGAAGAAAAGGGTCGGCGATGCGGGTTTTGCTGTGGGGCGTGATGGCGCTTGGGGTTCTGTGGGCGGGGTATTGGGTCGTAGGCTCTCAGGCGATTGAGCGGGGGGCGGCACAGTGGTTTGCCGATCAGGCCGCGCAGGGGATCACCGCGACGGAGGACGGGATTTCGGTCAGCGGCTTTGCCGACCGTTTTGACCTGACGGTGACCAACCCGCATCTGGCCGATCCGGTGACGGGTTGGGGCTGGCGCGCGCCCTTCGCACAGGTCTTCGCGATGACGTGGAAGCCGTGGCATGTGATTGCCGCCCTGCCCAACGAACAGACGATCGAAGCGCCGGATCAAAATATTTCGTTGCAATCCAGTCGGTTGACGGGATCGGTGCGGTTGCAGCCGTCGAGTGATTTCACGCTGGAGGAGGTGATTTTCCACGGGCAAGACCTGCAAGCCACCTCTGACCTTGGATGGACGATGGGGGCGAAATCGGTTGTGGCTGCAATTGCGCGGGATGGCACGCGGCAGAATGCCGAGCATCTGGGGCTAGAGGTGGCGGATCTGACGCCCGACCCGGCCTTCGCCGCCTTGGTGCCCGAATTGGGCGGCGTCATCAGCACGGTGCATCTGGATGCCACTGTGGTCCTGACCGCCGCGCTCGACCGCCACATGGCCGAGACCCAGCCCACCGTCCGCAGCATCATCCTGACCGATTTCCATGCCAATTGGGGGGCGTTGAAACTGTCTGCTGAGGGTACGATCGCCCGGGCCGAGACGGGGTTCGCTGAAGGCACGATAGAGGTGCGGGTCGAGAACTGGCGGGCTGTGCCGAAGCTGTTTGTCGCCGCCGGGATGATCCGGCCTGAGATGGGCGACACCATTGGGCGCGGGCTGGAGGCATTGGCGAAGTCGGGTGGGGATGAGACATGTGCTGACCCTGCCGCTGACCTTGGCCGATGGGCGGATGAGTTTCGGGCCCCTGCCGCTGGGCCCTGCCCCAATGCTGAACTAACCTAGTGGCAGTAGGGATTGCCCCGGTATGCGCAACATCCAGATGGATGTGGTTTTCGTGATAGCCGTCTGAGCCGGGCCCAAGGGTGGTGTGGAACGGCCCGCAGGCCGCCTTTTGTGCCGCCCTGATCTGGCTGTTGTAGTTGCGGGCGACGGTCAGGGTCTTGCCATTCTTCAGCACAAAGCCGGAAATGTCGACGGCATTGCCCAAGCCATGCTCGCTGACCTTGGCCCCACGGACGTTGTTGGTGGGACGGCAGCTGTAGCTGTCAAAGATGTTCAACTGCACCACCTGATTGTTGAAGGCGGGTTGCAGGCCCTGATCGATCCAGACCGCGAAAGCCGCGGCCTCATCGCAGTTGATGGTGACGGCGGGGGCAAAGCGGACCCCGTTGATCGACGTCACCATGACCGGCTCCTTTACGATGCAGCCCTTGACCCGCGAGACCAGCGGCTTCAGCTGAACCCCCTTGATCCGTGGATTGTTGCAGACCGATCCTTTGGCCGACACCGGCTGGCTTTTGCCGCTGACAGCAGGGATCGGCTTGGCCGCAGGTTTCGGGGCCACAGACCGGGTGGGCGCGGCATGGGGCGGATAAGGGATTGATTTGGTTGGATGCTCTGGCACGACCACTGGTGGGCGCGGGGCGGGGCGCATCGTTGTGACCGGCGCCTCAGCCAAGGCGATGCTGGCCGTCAGGGGCAGAATGACCAAGGTCCACAGGCCGCGCCGCATCCTCAGCTTTCGGCAGGTTTGGCGAGCCACGCGGCCGAAATCGGGGGCAGAGGTGTCCTGACCCGCCTCGATAATGCCGCGACGGATGGCGCGGGTGCGGGTGAAATAGGCGTGCAGCAGGTCGCCGTCGCCCATGCGGATGGCGCGTTGCAGGGCGAACAGTTCCTCGGTGAAGCGGCCCAGCACGTCCAGCACGGCGTCCTTGTTGGTCAGGAACACGTCGCGCCACATGGTGGGGTCAGAGGCGGCGATCCGGGTGAAATCGCGAAAGCCCGTGGCGGAATATTGGATGACTTCGGAGTTCGAGACCTGCGCCAGATGGTCGGCCACCCCCACCATCGTATAGGCGATCAGGTGGGGCGTGTGGCTGACCACGGCGAGGACCAGATCGTGATGTTCCGCGTCCATCGTGTCGACCCGTGCGCCCATCTTGGTGAGGTAGTCGCGCAGGCGGTCGAGGGCGGCGGTGTCGGTGGTTTCAGAGGGGGTCAGCAGCCACCAGCGGTTCTGAAACAGCGTGGCAAAGCCAGAGCGCGGGCCGGAATATTCGGTGCCCGCCATCGGGTGGCCGGGAATAAAGTGCACGTTTTCGGGCAGATGCGGGGCGACGGCGGCAATCACCGCCTGCTTGACCGAGCCTACATCCGTCACCGTGGCGCCGGGGGCAAGATGGGGGCCAATCTCTTCGGCGATTGCGGCCATGGCCCCAACCGGCACCGCCAGACACGACCAGATCGGCGCCCTGAACCGCCTCGGCCGCCGTGGCGTAGACCTTGTCACACAGGCCGATGTCCAGCGCCGTGGCGCGGGTTTCGGGGGACTTCGCATGGCCCACGATTTCGCCCGCCAGACCGCTTGCCCGCATGGCATGGGCCATGGACGAGGCGATCAGGCCAAGGCCGATCAGGGCGACGCGCTGGTAGATCACCGTCATTTCACGCCCTTGAACTGGGCGATGGCATGGGCCACCCGGCGGCACGAGGATTCGTCGCCAATCGTGATCCGCAGGCATTGCGGCAGTTTGTAGCCAGACACCCGACGCACCAGAAGCCCTTGTTTTTGCAAGAAAGTATCGCAAGCCTCAGCCTCTTCCTGCGAGGCGAAGCGGGCGAGGATGAAGTTGGTCATCGAGGTGTCGGAGGGGATGCCGAGTTCGGCCAAGGCCAGCGACAGCCAATGGCGCATGCGGTTGTTGTCCGCGCGGCAGCGGTTGACGTGGTCTTGGTCGCGCACCGCGGCCTCTGCCGTATCCAACTGGGTGTTGGACAGGTTGAAGGGGCCGCGGATGCGGTTCAGCACGTCGATGATCTTCTTGGGACCGTAGCCCCAACCAATCCGCAAACCGCCCAGACCGTAGATCTTGGAAAAGGTCCGGGTCATCACGACGTTGCTGCGGGTCTCGATCAGGGAAAGGCCGCCGTCAAAGCCTTCGACAAATTCCGCATAGGCGCCGTCGAGGACCAATATGGCCTGCGCCGGTAAACCATCTGCTAACCGCGCGACCTCGGCCGCCGAAATCATGGTGCCGGTCGGGTTGTTGGGGTTGGCGATGAAGACCAGTTTGGTGCGGTGATTGCAGGCGCGCAGGATGGCATCGACATCGGTGGTGCGGTCACGCTCTGTCACCTCAACCGGGGTGGCGCCGACGGCGAGGGTCGAGACGCGGTACATCAGGAAGCCGTGTTCGGTGAAGACCACCTCATCACGCGGGCCGGCGTAGGCCTGGCACAGGAAGGTGATGATCTCATCCGAGCCGACGCCGCAGATCACGCGCGAGGCGTCGAGGCCGTGCACCTCGGCAATCGCCGTGCGCAGGGCGGCGTGGTCGGTGTTGGGATAGCGGTGCAACTGGTGGCCCGAGCGTTGAAACGCCTCTTTGGCGCGGTCTGACGGGCCAAAGGGGTTTTCGTTTGAGGACAGTTTCACAATGTTCGACACGCCCGAAACGGTCGATTTCCCGCCCTCATACAGGGCAATGTCCATGATGCCGGGCTGCGGCTGAATCGCGTCGTTCATGTGACTCCCCTTTGATCCCGGGGTTTTAGCGGCGGGAACCCGCCTTTGCCAGCGACATTTGGCCGATCAGTGTTTGTTGGCCTTGGAGACCAGATAATCCATCAATGCCAGCAACACACCCGACATGACAAAGGCCATGTGAATGACGACCAGCCAGTAGAGTTTGGTATCCATTTCGGCAATGTTTTCAGAGTCTTCGATGCTCATGAACCATTTCAGCAGGTCGATGGCGGAAATTGCGACGATGGAAGCGATCAGCTTCATCTTCAGTCCGGAGAAATCGACCTTGCCCATCCATTCGGGCCGATCGGTGCCGGTGTCGAAGTCAAATTTCGAGACGAAGTTTTCGTAGCCTGAGAACAGCACGATCAGCAGCAGGTTGCCCGCCAGCGTCAGGTCGATCAGCGTCAGGACCAAAAGGATCGCATCCTCGCTTTTGGTTTCCATCACATGGGGGAGGAATTCAAAGATCTCTCGTACGAAGATCAGGGACAACATGCCCAAGGCAAAGACCAGACCGAGATACATCGGCGCCATCAGCCAGCGAGAGGCAAACAGCACCTTTTCAAAGGATTGCTCGACACGGTTAGACATTGCCAGGTTCCTGTTTTTCCAATGAAAAGGGCCCACCTTGATGGTGGGCCCCCGGCTGCCTTTGAGGGCAGAAGATTAGTTCTTGGCGTAGTATTCGACGACCAGGTTCGGTTCCATCTGAACCGGATACGGCACATCGCCCAGACCCGGGGTGCGCACGAACTTCACGGTCAGTTTGGAGTGGTCAACTTCCATGTAGTCGGGCACGTCACGCTCGGTCAGCTGGGTGGCTTCGAGGATCATGGCCATCTGCTTGGACTTTTGACGGACCTCGATCAGGTCGCCTTCCTTGACGCGGTAGGACGCGATGTTGACGCGCTGACCGTTCACGGTGACGTGGCCGTGGTTCACGAACTGACGGGCGGCAAACACGGTCGGGACCAGCTTGGCGCGGTAGACAACGGCGTCGAGACGACGCTCCAGCAGGCCAACCAGTGCCTCACCGGTGTCGCCACGGGTGCGCTCGGCGTCGGAATAGATCTTGCGGAACTGCTTTTCGGTCAGGTCGCCATAGTAGCCCTTGAGCTTCTGCTTGGCGCGCAGCTGGGTGCCGAAGTCGGACAGTTTGTTCTTGCGGCGCTGGCCGTGCTGGCCGGGGCCGTATTCGCGCTTGTTCACCGGGGACTTCGGACGGCCCCAGATGTTTTCGCCCATACGGCGGTCAATTTTGTACTTGGCAGACGTGCGTTTGGTCACGGCTGATCTCCTTCTAAGTTGCGAAGGGCGTTGTCCTTTTGCCCGAAGGCCTGACAGGGTATCCCTTGCGGGAGCCACCAACACCAATGAAAAGCCCCGGACTTTCGACCGGGACTTGGGGGCTTATACAGCGCGGGACCGTGGTGTCAACGTGTGGCGGGCGGGCAAACTTTCGGGAATTGGGGGCGTTTGGGGGGTGATGGGCACGGGATGCCCTGGCGTTGGGAATCGCACGGGGGCGTTGACCCGCAACCCATTGGGCGCGCTGTGTTAATGTGCCGGATTAACGGAAGATGAACGATCTTCATTCCATCTTCATTGCGTCTTCATCCCATACAGACGTCGGGCGGGGCAATGGCGCCCTGCCGTGCCGTTAACCATAGCGCCCGAATCAGACCGCCATATCGTGCCGCAGGATCGCCGCCTCGGACGCCGACAGGTTGCGGCGGGCGTAGTCGCCGTAGGATTGCGGGTTGGCGGCGACCTCGGGGAACAGGTTCAAGAGGCCGAGACGCTGGCTGGCCTCGATCGAGTCCAGTGCGGCGTTGGAGGGGTGGAAGCTTTCGGTTTCCAGACCGTTGGCCCAGATCACATTATGCTGGCCGAGCAGGACGTGAACATAGGTCACCTCGCGCAGGGTGTGATCGATGATGATGGAGTGATCGTTGATCAGATTCTCTGCCGCGACCAGAACCTCGGGCACGTTGAACAGGGCCTGCGCGGCCTCACCCTTCACCAGCATCCGATGTTGCGGGCTGACAATCAGGTCGAGGTCGGGACGGTCGAGGCCCATGGCGCCTTTGCGAAAGCGGATCGGGCGCAGGTGCGGCATCGCATAGAGGCGGGCACCGGTCATGCGGCGGTGGCCGGTCCATAGAATTTCCTGCGGGCCGTTGTCGCGGGTCAGCACCCGGTCGCCGGGACGCAGGTCGCGGATCTGGGTGGCGCCGTAGGGTGTGGTGAGGAAGGTGTCGGGGGTGAAGCAGATCACGCCGCCCTGCACCCGCGCCCCTGCCGCGACCTGCGTGCGGTCGATGGCGGTGCGGACGACCCAGAGGTCCATGTCAGGCGGCGGCATGTCGTCCACCACCACCAGCAGCAGCGCGCCGGTGTCGGGTACGGTAACAAGGGTGATCGGATAGGTCTGGTGCCCATCGGTCACCAGAAAACTTTGGTCGGGCAGATCGGGTTCGGCGGTTTCCCCTTTGGGTTCCGCGCCGGTCCCGACTGCTGCCCCGATAAGACGCTGCACCATACGTGCCGCGCGCCTGCGAATCTCGCTCGCACCTTCTGCCTCGGTCAGCACTAAAACGCCCTGCGGTCCATCGACCCGCACAGGTGCCCCCGTCCAGCGCCACGAGGCGCCGACCGTCAGGATATCCAAGGGTGCGGCCTTGAGGCCGTCTGTTTCAGTTTGTGACCAGGAGATGACGAACGTGCCCTGAGAGCCCGTTTTCATGCCTGTATTTGCCTGCTCGATTTATTATTCTTATGGGGGAAAGGTTAACAACTCGGCGACAATCTGCCTATAGCAAATCGGCAACAACCCATGTGTATTAGGTGCTTAGCGGTCGATGTTGATGTGAAATGGCAACAATAGGCCCGATTATTCCCGCATAAGGCGAGTCAGAAGCGCAAATTGATGTTAACCGAGCCGAGCAACTGCCCCTCTGGCTGGTTGTCAAACTCTGGCGCGAGATAGGTCACGCCGTAGAACGCGGACGACCGCTGGCCCTGCCATGCGATGCCGGCACGCAGGCGGCTGCGGGTGTCACTGGCCACGGCAGCGCCGCCAGCGGGCAGATATTCAGAGCTGAACACATGGGCCACGTCGCCACCGAGCGTGAAGGTCATCCCGGCAATCCGGTCACCCGCGATGCCGCGATAGCGTTGGCCGGTGGTGTCGTCGCGCAGCATCAGCCCACCTTGGCCGAAGCTGCCGATCTGGATGTCGCCCCCGGCGCGGACCATGGTTTCCACCCCAGCCTGTGCCGACACGAAGGGGCGCAGGGTCATGGTGTTGGACATCGCAAAGCTGCGGCCCATTTCGGCCTGCACGGTCGGGAAGAAGCCATTGCCGATCTGGCCGGACAGGTCGGGCTTGTCCACGCCCAGCACGCCATGCAGCCAGGATTGAAAGCGGCTGACCCCGGTCTGCGGCCCGAGTGCCACCAGATCGACGCCGACGTTGGTTTCCAGCCCGGACCAGTCAAAATGGGTATGAATGCCCAGCGACAGCGGTCCGGCATAGCTGCGGTCGCCAGCGGCGGGTTTGGCAATGTCGGCTGCGGTGATGGTGCCGCCGAAGAAGCGATATTCCAACAGGTCGCCAAAGCCCTTGGGCAGGGTGCCGGACCAATCGGTGCCGCGCATCAGCGATATTGTATAAGACCCGGAATGCCAGCGATCATGCTGATCCCCCAGCGCGTCATTGTCCAACATTCGGCCCCAGCCGAGCGTTACCTTCTCTTCTGCCACCGCTGTCAGCGGCAGGGCAGTCATCAGGGCAGCGAGAAGAGCTTGGCGAATCATTTTGCGTTGAGTCCTGGCAGGGAGGGCGCGTTCTGTGACGATAGGGAAAGAAGGTGGGCAAAGCCACAACAAGCGGATTTCTGCCGGGATGCTGTGACTTTGTTGCGACGGTCTTATTCGCCTGAGTGGCGGGTGAGGCGTATGGGGCGGCCCTCTGGTCGGCGATCAGGGTGAGTTAAGGAAGAGATCCGGGGGGTTGCAGGCGGCGGGCGGGCAGACCAAGATCGCCCCAACGCCACTGGGCGGCACTGTGATCCGGAACAATGTTTTGACGTTCCGATGTTTTCATCACGGGCGGCTGGGGTGCGGTTTTCGCACGGCGTAAGATGCAAACGGACAGATCAGGGGATGATCGTGGTGGATGAAGCGAAGCTGATACAGGCGTTGGATTTGTTGCCGCAGCGGTTCAAAGGACCGGGCGGCGTGGCGGGTGTGGTCAAGGACGGGCGGGTGATCGCGCGGCGGGTTTGGGGCCATGCCGATGTGAACACCCGGTTGGAGATGACGGCACAGACCCGGTTGCCGATATGTTCGATCAGCAAGCAGTTCACCTGCGCGGTGCTGCTCGATCAGACAGAGCCTGCGACGCTGACCCCGTTTGTGGCCGATTATCTGCCCAACTTCACCGGCACCCTGCCCACCGTGCAGCAACTGGCCGACAACCAATCTGGCCTGCGCGATTACTGGGCGCTGACAGTGTTGCAGGGCGCTTTCCCTGAGCAAGAGTTTCGCCGGTCGGACGCCTTGCCGTTGTTGGCGCGGATGAAGACCGGGCATTTCGCACCGGGCACCAGCTATTCCTATTGCAACAACAACTTCCGCATTCTTGCAGAGTTGATTGAGCGGGCGACGGGCCGTGATCTGGGCGGCCTGCTGCGTGAGCGGGTTTTCGGCCCGGCGGGCATGACGACGGCGGCGCTGATCCCGGATGCACGGCGCGTGGCCGATGGTGTTGTGGGCTATGAGGGCAATGACGCGGTGGGCTTTGTGCCCGCGCTGAACGGGATCTGGTGGGCAGGCGATGCCGGGATTTCGGCCAGTCTGGAGGATATGCTGGCGTGGGAGGTCTATATTGACGCCTCTCGGACAGACCCGGCGGGGATTTATAACCGGCTGTCGGGGGCGCCGCAGTTTGGCGATGGCAACCGGGCGACCTATGGCAACGGGCTGGCGCATGGGGTGGTGGCTGGACGCGAGACGACCGGGCATGGCGGGGCGTTGCGTGGGTTCCGGGCGCATCGACGGCATGTGGCGTCAGAGCGGCTGTCGGTGGTGGTGATGTTCAACCATGAGGCCGATGCCCATGGCGCGGCGCTGGGGCTGGTCGAGGCGGCTTTGGGGTATGTGGAGGTTGACGCCTCGGTGCCGCCGGTGGGTTGGTCGGGGTTGTGGCTGGATGAGGCGGACGGGCTGGTGCTGCGCTGCGTGGAGGAAGAGGGCGGTGTGACGCTGCACTACGGCACGACGCCGACACGGCTGAAGGTTGGCGCGGATGGGCTGGCGCGCAATGCGAGCGTCAGTCTGGAGCGGCAGGGCGACAACTTGCTGATGCGGCGGCTTGATGAAAACCGGGTGGTTGTGGCGCGGCCTTTGGTGCCGTCAGACAACGCCGAGATCGCGGCGCTTGCCGGGCGCTATTGGTCGGATGAGCTGGAGGCGGCGCTGGTGATCGGCGGCGCGGACGGTGCGGCCCATGCCGGGTTTGAGGGGATGCTGGGTTGTGGCCCGGTGGAGCGGATGTATCCGGTGGCCGAGGATGTCTGGATCATCACGACGCGGCGGTCGATGGATGCCTCACCTCCCGGCGACTGGACGGTGCTGGTGGAACGCGAAGGCGGCGTTGTGACCGGGCTGACGCTGGGCTGCTGGCTGGCGCGGGGGATCAAGTACCAGCGCCGCTGACGGCAGCGCTGACGACCGGGGCCAGATCAAGACTGCCGCGCCAGATCATTTCGAGCGCGACGATCAGGATGATGACAAGGCCGACATAGGCCAGCCAACGAAAACGGTTCAACAAATGGGCCACGACGTTGGCGGCCAACCCCATCAGCGCGACCGACAGCACCAACCCGAAGATCAGCACGAACGGATGTGCGTGGGCGGCCCCGGCTACGGCCAGCACGTTATCAAGGCTCATCGATACGTCGGCCACGACGATCTGCCATGCGGCTTGGGCAAAGGTCTTGCGGTTGGTGGTCTGGGTGTCGCCGATATCCTGGCCGCTGAGGGCGCGGTCGGCGCGGTCTTGTTCGGCATGGGTTTCACGCAGCTCTCGCCACATCTTCCAGCAGATCCACATCAAGAGCAGCCCGCCGGCCAGCAAAAGGCCCGTCACCTCTAGCAGCTCTACCGCGACTACGGCGAACAGGATGCGCAGAACGGTGGCGGCGGTGATGCCAAACAGGATGACCTTGGCGCGCATGTCGCGGGGCAGGCCCGCCGCTGCCATGCCGATCACGATGGCATTGTCGCCTGACAGGACCACGTTGATCGCTACGACCTGAAACAGCAGGGTCAGAATATCAGCTTGGAAAAGGTCCATTTGGGGTCCGTTGGCTGGCGCGGCGCAGGTTTACAAATATATTGCATGTTTACATGTGGAACTCTAGTCTGATGGGCAAGAGGATACAAAATAGATGACGGATGTTCAGATTGCAGTGGTCGCGGATGACCTGACGGGGGCGCTGGACGCCGTCGCGCCCTTTGCCAATGCGGGGCTGCGCTGTGTCGTGGCGACCGGGCCGCAGGCGCTGCGCGCGGCGCTGGGGCACGGGGCCGATATTGTGGCTGTTTCAACCGGCAGTCGGGAGATGAGTGCCGATTCTGCCAGTGCTGTCATGGAGTTGGTGGTGGGGATGCTGGCGGGTGTGCCGCAGGTCATCAAGAAGATCGACTCACGTTTGAAGGGGCATGTCGGCGCGGAGGTCGGGGTTTTGGCGCGGCTGCGCGGGTTGGACAGGGTGCTGATCTGCCCGGCGATCCCGGACATGGGGCGTGTGGTATCGGGCGGGTTGCTCAGCGGGTTCGGGGTGGCGCAACCTGTTTCGGTCGCGGACAGCTTGTCAAATTGTCCGGACCTGCGGGTTTTGGTGCCGGATGCCGAAACGGACGCGCAAATTGACGCGATTTTGGCGGAGGTTGGGGCCGACACTTTGCTGGTCGGCGCGCGGGGTTTGACGGCGGGGTTGGCGCGGCGGATGGCGGTGAGGGAGCAGGTGCCGATGCGGACCCTGCCCCGGCCAGTCGGCTTTGCGATAGGCTCGCGTGATCCGATCACACTGGCGCAGGTGGTTGAGTTGCGGCGCTGTCAGCCGGACGCGGGATATGGGGCCGCCCCGAACGGGATCTTTGCGGGGGCGGCGCTGGGGCAGGATGTGCGGATTTTGCAGGCGGTGCCGGGTGACGGGATCGCGGACCCTGTGGCGGTCGCCGCCGCCTTGGGCCAGAGTTTCGCGCGGCATGTGGTACCGGGGTGCGCCAGTCTGGTGCTGACCGGGGGTGAAACGGCCTCTGCCGTGCTGGAAGTGTTGCAGATTGGTGTGATGCGCGTGCTGGGAGAGGCTTTGCCGGGCCTGCCGCTGTGTCAACCGCTGGATTTCCCCGACGCGCCGCTTATTCTTACCAAATCCGGTGGCTTCGGTGCATATGATGTGATGAGCCGACTGTTGTGACCGATTTCTCTCTGAGGCAGACCTGATGACAAAGCCCGATACCGCCGAAGAAGGCCGCATAGAGCCCGTGGCTGACCGTCCAAGGGCCATGCTGCTGGCCGATATCGTCTATGACAGCATCCGCCGCGCGATTGCGAATGGCGAGTTTGCCGAGGATGAACGGTTGCCCGGCGAAAATGCGATGGCCGAACAGTTCGACGTGTCGCGCCCGGTGATCCGCTCGGCGTTGAAACGGCTGCGGGATGAGGGGCTGGTCACGTCTCGGCAGGGGTCGGGCAGTTACATCAGCACCTCGGTCGTGCCGAAGCCTTTGGCGTTTCAACCGCTGGAGACGATTGCCGATTTGCAGCGCTGCTATGAATTCCGCCTGACGATTGAACCTGCGGCGGCGGCACTGGCCGCAGGGCGGCGCAGTGATGAAGACATCGCCGAGATTGAAAAGCTGTTGCAGATGATGCGCGACGCGACAGAGCGGCGCAGCCACCGCGAGGATGCCGATTTCGGCTTTCATCTGGCGATCACGGCGGCGGCGAACAACCAGTATTTCGAAACCTCCATGCGGGCGCTGAAAGAGCATATCGCGGTGGGGATGAAGTTCCACGGCCTGTCCTTGCAAACCGTGCGCGGTGGTTTGGACCATGTGCTGGACGAGCACGCACACATCTTTCAGGCCATCAAGAATGGCGAGGCAGAGGTGGCGCGGGTGGCGATGTTGGCGCATGTGGCAGGGTCGCGCGACCGGCTGTTTGAGGGCCGGTTGCTGGATCTGTCGCACCGCAAGTAGCGGTCAGAAGGCGGCGTGGTAGATCGCCTGAACCTCGTTCCACCGACATGTCGCGGGGGTTGTTGTCCATCAGACGGCGGATGGCGTGGGCCTCTGCCGCCCAATCAGCAAGGTCTGACTGCTGTGCGCCGAGGGCGGACAGCCGCATCTCAACGCCAAGGTCAGCGCACCAGCTTGCCGCATCGTCCAGCAGCCCGGTGGCGCTGAGGCCGAGGATGGTGGCGATTTCGGCGGTTTTGGCGGTGGCGACGGATTGGTTGAAGGCCAGAACATGCGGGAAGATCACCGCGTTGGCGTGGCCGTGCGGCAGTTTCAGCCTTGTGCCGAGCGGATAGGCGAGGGCGTGGCCCGCGGCGGTGTTGACCGGGCCCAGACAGATGCCGCCGTAATAGGCGGCGAGCAGCAGACCGGCCCGCGCCTCGGCATCGGTGCCATCCGCGACGGCGCGGGGCAGATAGCGGGCGACCAACCGGATGCCCATGCGGGCGTAATCGTCAATCAGCGGGTGGGATTTGCGGCTGGTAAACGCCTCAACACAATGCGCCATCGCGTCGATGCCAGTGGCAGCGGTGATGGCGGGCGGGACGGACATGGTGAGGTCGGGGTCCAACGCCACCATATCGGCGGAGAGATAGGGGCTTTCGACCGCCACCTTGTTCAGCGTCTTGGCGTCGGTCACAAGGGCGCGAATGCCAGCCTCTGACCCGGTGCCGGCGGTGGTGGGGATCAGGATCAGGCCCTTGGCGCGGCCCGGGACTTTGTTGGGACCGATGACATCGGCCAGTTCCACCCCGTTGCCCAGTACGGACACCAGTTTGGCGATATCCATGACAGACCCACCGCCAAAACCCACGATCAGATCGGGGGAGGCGGCCTGTGTGGCGGCGAGGGCGAGGGCGAGGTTGTCGGTATCAGGCTCTGGCAAGACGCCATCAAAGACGGTGACCTGCCCCGGCAGCGCGAGACGGTCCAGCAGGCCCAGCACGGCGCGGGTGGTGATGACCATGATCCGGCTGTATCCGGCGGCGGTGGCCCAGGCACCAACCTCGGCGGCGGCCCCTATGCCGAATTCAAAGCGGCGCGGTTGGTTCAGGCGCAGGGGGCGGGCGTAGTCGGTTTGGGCCATGGTCATTGTCCTTGTACGGTGGCGCCGATGGTCAGCAGTTTGGCCCTGAGGTCGGCACGTTCGGCGGATGACAGCGCCATCAGCGGCGGCCGCAGGTGCGCCCAAGCGGCATCGCCTGTCAGAAAGCTGACCATGGCCTTGATCGCCGGAAGCTGGACGTAGGAATTGGACAGGTTACGGAATGCCTCAATCCGCGTCTGTGCCTTGGCGACGGCTTCGGCCTGTGCGGGGTCATTGGCACCTTGGTAGACCAGCGCCAGATCACGCCCGACGAGGTTGGAGGTGGCGGTGATGCACCCTGCCCCGCCCGTCTTCATCAAGGGCAGCAGCAGCGGGTCGGCCCCGGCCAGAACCGCGAAACCGGGGAAGCGGGCGATCATCGCCTGCATGTTGTCGAGTTTGCCCGCCGAGTCCTTGATGCCGACCACGGTGCCCGGGAAGGCGGTGGTGAGGCGGTCGATCAGGTCGTGGCTGATCGCGATGCCGGAGACTTGGGGGATGTGGTACAGGATGACCTTCAGGCGGCTATCGCCCACGCCTTCGATGATCTTGGCATAGGCGGCAAACAGCCCCTCATCACTGACGCCCTTGTAGTAGAACGGCGGCAGCATGACGACTTTGGTGACGCCCTGCGACAGGGCGTGTTTGGTCAGGTCCACGGTGTCGGGGATGTTGGCGACGCCGGTGCCGGGCATCAGTTGATCGGGCGTCAGGCCAGCGGCGAGGGTCGCCTCTAGGATCGCTTTGCGTTCGGCTGAGGTGAAGGAGTTCGCCTCACCCGTGGTGCCCAGCAGGGCGACGCCGGTGCAACCCTCATCCACCAGCCAGCGGCAATGGGCGGTGAAGGCGGGCAGGTTCGGCGAGAGGTCAGGCAGGATCGGGGTGACGGCGGCGCAGTAGACGCCGGTGATTTGGGGGGTCATTTGGACGCCTCAGTCTTGGGGTTGGCGGCAAGTTGGGCGGCATAGGCAAGCGCGGAGTTCAGGTTGATGTTCTTCGCGATGCCCTTGCCCGCGATGTCAAAGGCGGTGCCGTGATCGACGGAACAGCGGTCAATCGGCAGGCCGATGGAGACGTTGACGGCGGTGTCGAAGGCCACCAGTTTGATCGGGATATGGCCTTGGTCGTGGTACATCGCGATGACCAGATCGAAGCCGCCGGTATAGGCGCGGTGATAGACGGTGTCGGCGGGGATGGGGCCAAAGGCGTTGATCCCCTCAGCCACGGCTTGCGCGACGGCGGGGACGATGAAGGTGTCATCCTCGGTCCCGAACAGACCGCCTTCGCCGCAATGCGGGTTGATGCCTGCGACCGCGATGCGGGGGCGGGTCATGCCGAGGCGGGTCAGGTGGCCGTGGCCGGCGCGGATGGTGGCGAGGATACGCTCTGTCGTGGCGCGGGTGATCGCCTCTTTCAACGAGATATGGGTGGAGACGTGGATCACCGACAGGCGTTCGGACGCCAGCAGCATGAACGACGATTTCGCGCCGGTCAGGCTGGCGAGCATACCCGTATGGCCGTCGTAGTGGTGGCCTGCGGCGTTCAGCGCGGCTTTGTTGATCGGGGCGGTGACGATGCAGGCGATCTTGCCAGCCTCAGCGTCGCGCACCGCCGCCTCGATGAAGCGGAAACAGGCCTCACCGCCGCGTTTGTCGAGCGTTCCGAAGGGGATACGCTCGCCGGGAATGGCGGTGTGGTGCAGGTCAACACCGCCGGGGCCGAAGGTGAGGTCCGATCCGATGGCCTGCGCTGCGGCGGCCAGCACCTCGGCATTGCCGTAGACGCGGTAGGCTTTGCGGGCCTCTGGTGTCAGTTCGGACAGGGATTTGACGATGATTTCGGGGCCGACGCCCGCAGGCTCGCCCATTGTGATGCCGATGAGGGTCATGCCGGTTGAGGCTCCCAATTGGTGGTGAGTGCCGAGGTGACGGCGTGGCAGGCGACGTTATGGCCGGGGGCCACTTCGCGCCAGACGGGTGTGGTGGATTTGCAGAGATCGCGGGCGATGGGGCAGCGGGTGTGGAAGCGGCAGCCGTTGGGGGGATTTATGGGGCTGGGGACTTCGCCTTGCAGCATCTGGCGGTCGCGGGGGGCGCGGGGGTTGGCCTCGGGGACCGCAGACAGCAGCGCGCGGGTGTAGGGGTGCAGGGGGGTGGCGAATAGGGCGGAGGATGGCGCGAGTTCGGCGAGGCGGCCGAGGTACATGACGCCGACGCGGTCGGAGATATGGCGGACAACGGCGAGGTCGTGGGCGATGAACAGGTAGGTCAGGCCGTATTTGTCTTGCAGGTCCGAGCAGCAGGTTCAGGATTTGCGCCTGCACTGAGACGTCGAGGGCCGAGATTGCCTCGTCGCAGACGATGAACCTCGGCTGGCAAGCGAGGGCGCGGGCGATGGCGACGCGCTGACGTTGGCCGCCGGACAGTTCGTGCGGGTAGCGCGAGGCGAAGGCGGCGGTCAGGCCGACGTCGGTGAGGAGTTGGTTCAGTTTGGCGGGCAGCTCGGATTTGCTGGCGAGTTTGTGGAAGATGATCGGCTCTGACAGCGCCTCACCAATCGTCATGCGGGGGTTGAGGGTGGAATAGGGGTCCTGGAACACGATCTGCAGGTCGCGGCGGAAGGGGCGCATCGCGTCCTCATCCAGTTTCGACAGGTCGGTGCCTTTGTAGGTGACGGTGCCCGCGGTCGGGCGGTGCAGGTTCAGGATGGCAAAACCGGTGGTGGATTTGCCGCAACCGCTCTCGCCGACAAGGCTAAGGGTCTCACCCTCCATGATATCGGCGGTGAAATCGTCGAGGGCGTGGACACGGGCGGCACGTTCGCCGAACGCGCCGAGACGCAGGTCGAAGTGTTTTTGCAGGTTCTTGATTTCGATCAGCGTGGTCATTGGGGGGCCTCTGCCGTGGCGACAAAACAGGCGACGCGGTGGTTCGGGGCGCTGCCGGGCATCGGTTTCAATCTGGGGACGGAGGCGGTGCAGGCGGCGATGGCCATGGTGCAGCGCGGGGCGAAGGGGCAGCCGGGCGGGCGTTTTCCGGGCTCCGGCGGGGTGCCTGCGATGGAGGGCAGGCGCGACATCGGTTGGTCGGACAGGGTGGGGAGTGAGGCGAGCAGGCCTTGGGTATAGGGGTGGCTGGGGTTGTCGAAGATGGTTTCGATGGGGGCATCTTCGACCACGGTCCCGGCGTAGAGGACGGCGATACGATCGGCGAGGCCCGCGATCAGGGCGAGGTCGTGGGTGATCCAGACCACCGACATGTCGGATTTCGCCTTCAGCTCACGCACCAGATCGACGATCTGGGCCTGGATGGTGACGTCCAGCGCCGTGGTGGGCTCATCCGCGATCAGCAGGCGGGGGTCGCCGGCGAGGCCCATCGCGATCATCACCCGTTGGCGCATACCGCCGGACATTTCGTGCGGGAAGGCGGTCATCCGGTCCTTGGCGCCGGGGATGCCGACCATGGTCAGCAGCTCCTCGGCCCGGATCAGGGCGGCGGGTTTGGTCATGTTTTTCTGATAGATCAGCGCCTCGGCGATCTGGTCGCCGATCCGCATGACGGGGTTGAGCGAGGTCATCGGGTCTTGGAAGATGAAGCCGATTTCGGCGCCGCGAATGGCGCGCAACTCACGGCGGCTCATCTTCAGCAGGTCGCGGCCAGCGAAGGTGGCGGTGCCGCCCGTGGCGGTGATGCGGTTGGGCAGCAGGCCGACCAGCGACAGCATGGTCAGGCTTTTGCCGCAGCCGCATTCGCCAACGATGCCAAGGCTTTCGCCCTGCATCACGGTCAGGTCGATGCCATCCACCACGCGCGCCGCCCCAGTGTCGCGGGCGATGTCGATGGTCAGGCCCTTGATGTCCAGAAGCGCGGTCATTTCTGCCCCTTGGGGTTCAGGGCGTCGTTCAATCCGTCACCGAGGAAGTTGAAGGCCACCGTCACCACGGCCAGCACGGCGGCGGGGGCGACCAGAAGGTGCGGGTAGTTGGTCCAGACGCGCAGCCCGTCAGAGATCATGTTGCCCCAGCTTGGCGTTGGCGGGTTGACCCCCACACCGAGGAAGGAGAACGCGCTTTCCAGCACCATCGCGGTGCCAAGGCCAGCCGAGACGGCCACGATCAGCGGCCCCATCGCGTTCGGCAGGACGTAGCGCATCAGGATGATGCGGTTGGTCAGGCCAAGGGCGCGGGCGGCGGTGACATAGGGGCGTGAGCGGATCGACAGGACTTGGGCGCGGACCAGCCTTGCGTAGGGCGGCCATGAGATCAGCGCCATCGAGCCGAACACCAGCGTAAAGTCGATGATGCGCGGTGTTGCGGAACAACTGGTTGCCGGTGCTGAGGTACATATTCTCCATCCAGGTCGCGATGGGTTGTTTCAGCGAGGCGTTGATGACGACGACCAGCAGCAGTTGCGGGACGGACATGGTCATGTCGGTGGACCACATCATCACCTTGTCGAACGTGCCGCCGTAGAACCCGGCCACAGCGCCCAGAACCACGCCAATGATGACCGCAATCAGCGTCACCATGACGGCCACGATCAACGCGGTGCGCGCGCCATAGATCACCCGGCTGATGACATCGCGGCCCAGATCGTCGGTGCCGAACGGGTGGCCAAGCGAGGGCGGGGCGTTGCGAAGGTCGAGGTTCTGGCTGAGGAAATCATAGGGGGTCAGGTAGGGGCCTGTGATGGCCACAAACACCAGGACCAGCACGATGAACAGACCTGTCACGGCCAGCTTGTTGCGGCGCAGGCGTTTCCATGCGTCGCGCCACAGGTTGGTGGGCTTTGTGTCGGTTGCAGCGGACATCAGCGGGCCTCCTGCGTGGCAGAGGCGCGGGGGTCGAGCAGGGGATACAGCAGGTCGACCAGCAGGTTGGAGGCCATGACGAGGAAAGATCCAATCAGGGTGATGGCGAGGATGACGGGATAGTCGGAATTGGTCAGCGCCTGAACGGTCAGACGGCCGAGGCCGGGCAGGCCGAACACCAGCTCGACAAAGATCGCGCCGTTGACGATGGTTATCATGATGAGGCCAAGCTGCGTGATGACGGGGGTCAGGACCGGGCGCAGAATGTGGCGCAGGGCGACGATGACCTCTGGCACGCCTTTGGCGCGGGCGGTGCGGACGTAGTCCTCGCTCATCACCTCAATCACCGCGGCGCGGGTCTGGCGCAGGATCAGGGCGATGGGTTGGAAGGACAGCACGATCAGCGGCAGGATGATGCGAATGTCGAACAGACCGCCCCAGCCGTAGGGGACAGCGCCACCGGGCAGGATCATGATGAGTGCGACCATCAACAGCGGACCTGCGACATAGGCCGGGATGGCCCAAAGTGTCACGGCGGTGCCGAGGATGATGTAATCGGTGCGGGTGTTTTGCGCCATGCCAGCGATCATCCCCAGCGGGATGGCGACAACGGCGGTGACGATCAGGCGCGCAGAGGCCGAGGGTCATCGAAACGGGGGCAGCAGCGGAAACCATCTTCCAGACCGATCGGCCCGACAGCAGCGAATTGCCGAAATTGCCGTGCAGCAGGTTCCAGATGTAGCTGCCGAATTGCATCAGGAAGGGGCGGTTCAGACCGGCCTGTTCACGGATCGCCTCAATCTTCACCGGGTCATAGGCCACGTCGCCGGGCGCACGCAGGAAGATCAGTTTGATCGGGTCGCCCGCGCCGTAAAACGCAAGCGCATAGACCGCCAGCATCACCAAAAGGACGGACGGAATCCACAGCAGCAATCGGCGCAGAATATGAGAGAGCATGATGGATGTCCGGGATCAGGTTGCGAAAACGGGCGAGGCTTGGCGCCTCGCCCGCCGCGTTTAGCGCAAAAATTTAGGCGATGGAAATTGCCCAGGGACGGACAACCTGCCAGTCGAGGTTCTTTTCCATGCCCGCCACATTGGCATTGGCCCAACGCGACATGGTCTGCTTGTACCACGGGATGAAGCAGAAATCGTCGCGGAACAGGCGCTGCGCCTCTTGGGCGAGGGCGACGCGGGCCGGATCGTCAACCGGTTTGGTCAGCGCTTCGGCGATCAGGGCGTCAACCTTGTCGTTCTTGTACGACATCTTGCCAGTCGCATTGCCCGAAGTGGAGGCGATGGAACCTGCGAGGTAGCTGGCCGCATCGGGAACCCTTGTGCCAACGTCGTCGCGGAAGATCTGGACGGCGTTCTGATCGGGGCCGGAGTATTGGTCTTGCTGCGGCTTCATATCCACGGCGGTGATGCCGAGGTTCTGACGCCACTGTTCCGCGATATACTGCGCGGCGGCCTCGTTTGCGGGCGAGGAGATGCCCACGAACAGCAGTTTCGGCAGTTTGTCCGCAGAGCCATAGGTCGATGCGGCGAGGGCGGCTTTGGCAGCCTCGACATCGAACGGATAGGGCACGAATTCCGGGTCATCGGCACCGGGGACAGAGTTCATCACCATGTCGGTTTTCTGATGCGGGCCATCGGGGAACGAGGCTTTGATCAGGCCGTCACGGTCGATGGCGAGGATCAGCGCCTCACGCACCTTGGGGTCGTCCATCGGGGCGCGGGCGGTGTTCAGCCAGAAGTGCTGGCTGGTCGGGATGGTCGGGCCATCGGCAAATTCCTTGCCAAGGTCGGCCACGATGGTCGAGGTGACCAGTTCGGTATGCGCCTGATATTCGCCGGATTTCAGCATCTGGGTGGCGGTGACGGCATCCTCAACCGAGGTGATGTCGATGCCTGCCAAGGCCGGTGCCGTGCCGAAGAAGTTGGGGTTCGGCACGAAGCTGAGGGTGCCTGCGTCGATGTCCAAAGCCTTGAGCATGAACGGGCCAGAGGAGATTGCGCCATTGTCCGGGCGGTAGAATTCCAGCACTTCATTGCCATCGGCGCCACGGGCCTGCGAAGCCTTGACGATCGGCGCGATGTGGTTGGCAATGCGCTGGAAGAAGATCGGGTCGGGCCCGGTCAGCGTCACGGTGATGGTGCTGTCGTCGGTGGCGACGATGCCCGAAATGTCGGTGGCGGTGCCGCCCTTGACGGCGTCATAGCCCACGACCCCGGCCAGAACCTGATCAATGCGCTGGTTCTTGGTGCCGGGCATCGAAGCCAGTTCCCACGACCCTTTGACATCGGCGGTGGTGATCGCCGAGCCGTCCGAGAATTTGGCGTCGGCGTTCAGCTTGAACGTCCAGCTGGTGTAATCGGCGGACGGGGCCCATTCGGTCAGAACGTAGGGCTGAATCGTGCCGGTCTCGTCGAAATACATCGCCGAGGCGTTCCAGATAGAGTTCCAGCGGAACGGCGAGCCGCCACCGCGCAGCGGCGACCAGTCATCCGAAAACGCCGGATGGATCACCTTGAGCACCTGACCTTCGGCGGCCATCACGATATGCGATCCTGCGCCAAAGCCAACGGCTGCAACGATGGACCCGAAGCCAAGTTTCATGGCGCCGCGCCGGGAAATCCCGGCGGACCGTTTGTCTGAAGTCTGCATTAATTCGTCCTCCCAAACGCTGAGGCGGGGCAGCATTGGGAAGGCATATTTCGCCCGGCCTCAACCGCTGTCCTGCATGGGACGAATGAACAACTTTACCCAGTATCTGTCAAGTTGTTATTTACATGTTGACATGACGGTCGGGATTTGGCGGGTGCCGCTGCGAATGCGCGTTTTTAGTTGTTGTATATCATATAGTTAGGCTGACGCACATGCTGCGCCTGCAAAATGAGCGACTTGACAACTTGTGCATCCGGATCGGGAAATATGCCTGAAAACTGTCAAGCGACCGCGAAGGCGGGCTGTATTGGCGGGGTGGATTCCCGCCAGCGACAGGACAAGCCGATGCCGCCGCTGGTGGCGGCAGACGTGGTGCGGGGGATCGTTGGCTACCGGGCTGCTTCAGGTTTGCGCGGCAAGGGCGGCGCGGAAGGCGGCCAACTCGGCGGCGGCCATTTTGACCAGATGCTCATCACCCGGATAGGCCGCTGATGCGACGTCGGTGATGAACTCTTGAAATGCCGCCACGCGTTCGGCTTGCAGGCGGTCATATTCGGCGGCGAAGTTGCGGTAGACCTTGGAGTGGCGCGGCATGTGGCCGCGATTGGTGCCCAGAATATCCTCGGCGAACAGGTATTGGGCGTCGCACCCTGCCCCGGCCCCCATCGACCAGAGCAAAAGCCCGACGCGGCGGCTGATCTCGGTTGCGACCTCTGCCGGGACCACCTCTATCTCGACCGCGAAGGCACCGGCGGCCTCATAGGCGCGCACCTCTTCCAGCAGGGCCATCGCACCCTGCGCTGTCTTGGCCACGGCCTTCATGCCGCCGGTCCAAGTGGCGCGGCTGGGCACCAGACCGACATGGCCTACAACCGGGATATGTTCGCGGGCGACATGTTCCACCGTGCCAAGCCCGCCAGAGCAATAGACGGCATCGGCCCCGGCCAGCATCATCTTGCAGGCCCAGCGCAGATAGTCGTCGCGGGTTCCAGCCTCCAGATGGGTCTGGCCGGTCATCGAGAACAGGTTGGGTGCTACGTCGCGGTAGTCGTGGGTGGGTGACAAGCTCTGCCGGGACCGAAACGATGTCGATGCCGGCCTGATCTGCGGCCGCGGCCTCATCCAGAGTCATCACCCGCAGCATGGTCAGTTGGCCCTTGCCCTTGAGGGCGCGCAGGTCGGCAATCGTGGGTTTGGTCCGGGTCATGGCTGAGCTTTCCTATGCGCCGGCGCGGGCGATGTTGCAGATTGTGGAATTCGTCGCGATAGGGCCGCGCGGTGGGCGGCAGTTCCTTGCGATAGGCATATTCCGGGTCGATTTTTTGCTGGCGGAGCGAGGCGATGATCTCGCGGTAGCCATCCAGAATCGACGGGTTTGGCGGCGGCAGGTCGTTCTTGATCAAGCTCATGCAGGCGCGGCAGGGCGTGGTAGGGAACCATCGGGAACATGTGATGCTCGACGTGGTAGTTCATGTTCCAATAGATGTAGCGGCTGATCGGGTTCATGTAGACGGTGCGGGAATTCAGCCGGTGGTCCAGCACGTTGTCGGCCAGACCCGGCGTGTTGCAGGTGCCCGCACATCACCATGTGCCAGCAGCCATAGATCCGCGGCAAACCGATCAGCATCAGCGGCAGCCAGGACTGCATCGCAAGCGCCGTGGCGATCGTCGCCGCATAGATCGCCATATGCACGCGGGCGGCGAAGACGGTCTTGCCCCATTCGCTTTCGGGGATGAAGTCCTTCTCATCCGGGGTCAGGTTTCCGGCGGCATTGCGGATCAGAACCCTGAGCGAACGGATGGTGCCGATCACATCAAAGAAGGCCAGCACGGCCATCACGGTCCTTGGCGGCCGCATCCAGGCAATCTCGGCATCACGGCCAACGATATAGGTGTCGGTGTGGTGGCGGGCGTGGCTCCACCGCCAGGTCACCGGATTGCGGATCACCATGAAGCTGGCGATCTGGTAGATGACGTCGTTCATCCATGCGGTTTTGAACGCCGTGCCATGGCCGCATTCATGCCAGCGGCTGTCGCAGGATGACCCGTAGATCACGCCATAGACGACGAAGAACGGCACGCAGGCCCATGTGCCCCAGTAGTGGATGCCGCCCCATGCCCCGCCGATCAGCAGGGCGAACCAGAGGATCGTGTCGCGGATCGCCGGGCCGTCGGTGCGTTTCATCAGGTCCTTCATCACGGCACGGGGCACCTCGGAATGATACCATTCGGCCGAGGCCAGCCCGATTTCGACGGCACGGCGGCTGTCGTCTCCGACAAGGCTGTAGTCGCGTTGTCCGACGGGAATGGAGGTTGCTGTCATGGCTGCACCTTTGATGTGTTTGGCAGGGTCATCTGGCTTGGCCCCAAGTCAGGGTCATGGAAGCGGTCAAAGTCTGTTCCGGGGCCAGACGGGTCAGGCCCGGCTGACCGGGCAGGTTATGGGCGTCAACCGGGTGTGAGACCGGTTCAAAGCAGAAGAAATCGGCATTGGCAGAGGGGGAAAACAGCAGGGCGGTGGACAGCCCCTGCGCCTGTAGGCTGAGTGAGATGGCCTGCGGTCCTTGGACGATCTGCGCGAGGCCGTCCCAGCCGGAAAAGCCGGTGTTGATCCAACCCTGCGGCAGCGGTGCGAGCAGGTGCCATTGGCCGCCATCTTGCACCGGCACGGGTTGTTGGGTCGCGGGCAGGTGGTCAGCGGTTTCTGGCCAGACCCCGGTCGCGTTGAATTGCAGCCTTGTGGAGCTGTCGCGCGGGAACCACGGGTGCAGGCCCAGACCGTAGGGCAGCGGGGTTGTGGCCTTGTTGACCACGGAAAGCTCGATCGTCAGCGCGTGGTCGGTGAGGTCGTAGCTGACCGTCGCGGCATAGCGGAAAGGGCCGATGTTGCCGTTGGGCAGGGTCAGGGTCGCGGCGCTATCGGTGCCGCTGACCTGCTGCCATGCGCGCTGAAAGCCGTCGCCGTGGATCGGACAGGCCTCACCCGGCAGGTTGGGTGCGAGGCTGTGGTCGACTGGCCGTCGAAGCCGAAAGCCGCCCTGCGAAATCCGGTTGGAAAACGGCACCAGCAGGTTGCAGCCCAGCGCAAAGGGGCCATGCACCCGGCCCGACCAAGGTCGCAGCACGGGCAGATCGCCTACCCACAGCCCGGCAAGACCTGCCCCCATCTCTGGGACAGGATCTGTAGCTTCGCGGCTCCGGCTTGTCAGCGTGATCATTCACCACCCACCATCGATGCCGATGTTCTGGCCCGTAAATCATCCGCGCCGCATCAGAGGCGAGAAAGACGGCGAGATTGGCGACGTCCTCCGGCTGAATGCGGGTTTTCAGGCTTTGGCGGTCTTCAGCACCCATTGATTGTATTGCGCCAACCGGTCGGCAAAGACGCGGTTCTCGGCCTCGGACACCACGGCGCCGGGGGCGATGGCGTTGACCGTGATGCCATGGGGCCCAAGCTCGCGCGCCAGACCCTTGGTCAGTCCCAGCATCGCCCCTTTGGAGGCGACATAGGGCACATAGCCGTCCCATTGGCCGTTCAGCGTCAGCGAGGTCAGGTTGATGACCCGGCCCCAGCACTTGGCCTTCATGCCGGGCGCACAGGCGCGGGTCAGGGCAAAGGCGGCAGAGGAGTTCACCCGGACTCTGGGTTTCGTACTCCTCCAGACTGAACTCCTCGAAACGGCTTGTTGATGATCAGGGCGGCATTGTTGATCAGGATGTCGAAGGGGCCGGCGGCGGCGACCCGCTGCTTGCGCCGCCGCCAGATCGTTCAGATCGACGCCCAGCCAGCCGTGATCGGCGGCGGGGCGATGCATCGGGCCGATCCAGCACGGTGACCTGCGCCCCGGCAGCAGCGAAGGCCGTGGCGAAGGCCGCGCCGATGGAGCCGAGCCCGCCGGTGATCAGCGCATGTTTGCCGGCAAGGTCGATCATCGCCATGGCGTCACAGCACCTCCGACACTTCCTCGATCGAGGTCTCGCCGACGGGCTTGTCCAGCACGATCTGACCCAAGGCCATGGCCACGATCCGGTCACAGCAGGCAAAGACGTGGTGCATGTTGTGGCTGATGAAGATCGAGGTCACGCCCTGCGCCTTCAGCCCCTTGACGAAGCCGATCACCTTGGCGGTTTCCTTGACCGACAGGTGGTTGGTCGGCTCGTCCAGGATCATCACCTTGGACTTGAAGTGCATGGCGCGGGCGATGGCGACGCCCTGCCGCTGGCCGCCGGACAATTCGCCAACCAGCGCATCGGGTGAGCGCAGATGCAGGTCGACATCGGCAATCGCCTTCACGCTTTCCTCGCGCATCTTCTTTTCGTCCAGCACAGCCCATGCCGCCGATCGAGACCATTTCAGCGGTTCGCGCCCGATGAACAGGTTGCGCGCAATCGACATGATCGGAACCATGGAGTTGTATTGGTAGATCGTCTCAATCCCGAGGGCCATCGCGTCTTTGGGGTTGCGGATTTGGACCGGCTTGCCGTTCGACCAGGACCTCGCCATCGTCGTGATGATGCAGGCCGGACAGAATGTTGATCAGCGTCGATTTGCCGGCGCCATTGTCGCCGACCAGGCCCAGCGCCTCGCCCTGCGTCGACATCAAGGCTGACGCCTTTCAGCGCATGAACGCCAGAATACCATTTGTGCAGGTTGCGTGATCTCGATGATGGGGGTGCTCATTTGTCCGTCTCCACCTTCATCGCGCGGCCGCGGCTTGCGCAGCCATGCGTTGCCGACCACCGCGAATATCGTCAGCGCGCCGACGGCGAACTTGAACCAGTTGGCGTTGATCTGGCTCATCACCATGCCGTTGTCGATGACCCGGATCAGCAGTGGCGCCGATCATGCCGCCGATGATCGACCCGATGCCGCCAGACAGCGCCGTGCCGCCGATCACCGCAGCGGCAACGGCCTGCAACTCCATACCCCTCGCCGATCGAGGGCAGAGGAGAGCTCGAGCCGCGATCACCTGAATCATCCCGGCAAAACCCGCCAGCATCGAACAGATCATGAAACAGGCGATCTTTACCCGTGCCGTGGGGATGCCCATGCCGCGCGCGGCGGGCATGAAGCCGCCAGTCGCACGGACCCAGTTGCCGAAGTTGGTGCGTGACAGCAGCAGATGCACGATCAGACGCCATCGCGACGAACCACAGGAACGAGGCGCGAAAGATCTCACCGGGGCCGACATAGGCCGAAAACAGCTCTGACGGGATCAGGGACGGGTCAACGCGCGGCGGAAAGCCACCCGAGACGACCACGGTCATCGACCGCGCCATGAACATCATCCCCAGCGTCGTGATGAAGGAGGGGATGTCGTAATGGATCGTCACCCAGCCATTGATCAGGCCGACGGCAACGCAGGCCAAGAGACCCACCGCCATCGCGGGCCAAAAGCCCCAGCCCATCGTCATCAACACAAAATGGCACATCGGTGCGAGGGCGAAGACCGACCCAACCGACAGATCGAACTCGCCAGCGATCATCAGCAGCGTCACGCCAATGGCGACCAGCGCCAGTTTCAGGCAGGAAACCAAGGATGCCGCGGATGTTGTCATAGACTGAGGAATATGGAATTGGATTTCACCTGAAAGACGATAATCATCAGGATCAGCAGCGATGCAGCGGCCAGTCTCTGGCTTTTGCAGGGTGAGTTTCAACAATCGGCGCATTGATCGTTCCTATCGTCGATGCTTTGCATTCAAATTGGGGTGCCCCGGCGCAACAACTGCGCGCCGGGGCCAGACTGTTTAGCGCAGACCTTTTTCAGACAGTCGCCATGATGCTCTCTACCATGTCAGGCGTCACGATGCCTTGGCCGGTGTCGATGTCCGACGGGGCAAGGCCAACGGTCTTGGCCAGGTAGACCTCCATCACCGGCATGAAGCCCTGCATGTAGGGCTGCTGGTCAACCTCTACCTGGATGTAGCCTGCCTTCATCTGGTCGAGCACTTCGGGAACAAGGTCAAACCCGCCCAGCAGCACTTTGCCCGGCTCAATCGCCGCGGTCGGCCAGAACCCGCGCCACGGCGGCGTGCCAGAAACCGGTGTCGAAATAGGCGTTGGTTTCCGGATGGGCCGAGAGATAGGCGCCGACGCGGTCGCCCGTGGTGGCAAGGTCGGTACCCGAGTCGATCTTTTCGTAGGTGATCGTGCAGTCCGGATTGCGCGGCGATCATCTCATCCAGATAAGTTCGTCACGCCCAGAGCCCGCTGCTCGGACCAGTTCTGCCCGGGTCCCGAGACGCCAACCAGAACATGCAGCGGTCCGTTCGTCGGGCATGTTCTTCCACTGAGCGCCGCCAGCGAGTGACCAGCCGGCACAAAGCCCTGACCGATGAAGGCCTGACGGGCATTGCCGGCAGCGCCTTCCAGATCGTCCACGTTGGACGCAATCACGATCACACCGGCATCGCGGGCGCGTTTGATAACGTCGTCGAAGGCGTTGTTGTCAACGATCGAGGTGATCAGCGCATCTGGCTTGCGGGCAAGGGCCGCCTCCATATTGGCGACCTGCTCCTGAACCGAGCCATCGGTCTGCACATAGACCATCTGGCAATTCGCTGCGAGCTTGCTGCAGGCATCCTCATAGCCCTTCTGAACGGCCTGCCAGAAGGTGTTGGATGCCCCCGAATGGACCGTGAACACGATGTCCAGCGGCTCCTTCGGCCAATGCTACGGTTGAAACCGTGGAACAGCATGGCAGCCATTGCCAGTCCCTTAAGTTTTCTCATCGTTTGCTCCTCCCATGAAGCTGATTGCGGCCTTGTCAGACCGTGGATGCGTCGGACGTTTTGCGCGACGTGGTGAAGGCCCGGTCGAGATCGGGATGCAGTTCCATCCCCAGTCCCGGTCCGGGCGGAACCGTGATCATGCCATCTTTGACCTCGGGCAATGCGGTGACCAGATCACGGTACCAGGTGCGGTAGAAGGCGCGGACGCTTTCCTGCACCAAGGCATTGGGTGCGTTCAGCGACAGATGTGTGCTGGCACATAAGACCACCGGCCCGGTGCAATCATGCGGCGCCACCGGCAGATGCCAGGCCTCGGCCATTGAGGCGATCTTGCGCGCCTCTGACAGCCCGCCGCACCAACTGATAGTCCAGCATGACAACCCCGGCCACCCCGGTTTCCAGAAGGTCGCGGAAGCCCCAGCGAGAGCCGAGTGTTTCCGAGGCAGAGATCGGCGCCGGCGACACCTCGGCATAGCGTTTCAGGCTGGACAGGCTGTCCATCTTGATCGGGTCTTCGTGCCAGAAGGTCTGAAACGGCGTCAGCGCCTTGGCGATCTGCATGGCGGGCAAAAGCTGCCACATCGAGTGAAACTCGACCATGATATCCATCTGGTCGCCCACGGCGCGGCGGATTTTCTCAAACGGTTCCAAGGCTTTGTGCAGGTCGGGCACAGAGATGTACTGCCCGCGCGACGCCTCGGCTGCCCGGTCAAACGGCCAGATTTTCATGGCCGTGATGCCCTCTTCCAGCAGGGAATGGGCCAGTTCGTCGGCGTTGTTCAGAAACCCGTTCAGGTCGTCATAGTCGTTGCTGTCACCGACACCGTAATTCGCCGTCACCTGCCCGGTGGTTTTCTTGACGTAGTTCGTGCCCGCACAGGTGTTGTAGGTGCGAATTTCGCGCCGGGTGAAGCCGCCCAGCAGTTGCGCAATCGGCTGGTTCACCACCTTGCCGAACAGATCCCACAGCGCGATGTCAAACGCCGAGTTGCCGCGCACTTCGACCCCCGAGGACCGGAACCCCAGATAGCCCACAAGGTCCGCCGCCAAGAGGTCAATCTGCAACGGGTCACGGCCAATCACCCGCGGGGCGATATAGTCGTGGATATGGGCCTCTACCGCTGCGGCGCCAAAGAACGTCTCGCCCAGCCCCGAGATGCCCTCATCGGTATGGACTTGCAGCCAGATCAGGTTCGGGCGTTCTGCGATGCGGATGGTTTCAAGGCTCGTGATTTTCATGGCGTCCTCACGACATTCCCGCTGACAACAGCGCCCTGACACTTTCGTCGAAATGCTGGGCCATGGAGGCGACCGCCAGTTGCGGGTCGCCAGCGGCCACTGCACGCGCAATGTCGACATGGGTGGCAATCATCAGGTCACGCGCGGTTTGCGTGGGCCGGCTTTTCCAGCCAATCGACCAGGTCTGCCGCGTAATCCCCTGAAATGCCCCAACGATCAGCACATAGACCGGATTGCGTGAGGCCCGTGCCAGCGCCATGTGAAACGCCAGATCATGGTCCATCAGCTTGGCCGGATCATCCATGCTGGCCTGCATCGCTGCGGCCAGTCCCAGAATCTCTTCCGCCTCAGCATCGGTGCGGCGCAGGGCGGCCAGCGTCACGATCCGGGTCTCCATCGTGCGGCGGACGTCGTAGATCTGCTGGATGTTGATCTGATCGGTGTGGACCCCGTGTTCGATCATCAGCGACATGGCGCCATGATCAATCTGCGCGACCGTGGCCCGCTTGCCGGTCGCCAGCTCGATAATCCGCATCGCGGCCAGCGAACGAAACGCCTCTCGCACGACCGTCCGGGACACATTCAGCTCTTTGGACAGGATCGCTTCAGAGGGCAACCGATCGCCCGGCATCAGGTCATGTTCGCGAATATGGCGCGTGATGGCGCCAATGGCGTCCCCAACCAGACCGATGCTGCCGCCGCTGTCCAAAACCGAATCCCCCAAACCTGTCCGACAGGTTTCCCTTGAATTGTGGATAGGATATGCGCATCCTACCTGTCAACCCATTCGTGCCGAGGATGACAGATGAACGCCAAACTGGTTCTTGCCGCAGAGGATGTGGTTGGCGAAAGCATCGTTTGGGACCAGCTGCGCGGGCGTTTGGTCTGGGTCGACATCATCGGGCGCCGGGTTCATCGCTATGATCCGGCATCTGGCGAACACCAGATCTGGCCCATGGCTGGGCGTCCAACCTCTATCGGGTTGCGCGCGGATGGTGGGGCGATTCTGGGGATGGAGCGGCAGATTTGCCTGTGGGATTGGCAAGGCGATCCGGTGCCCGTTGCCGAAGTGGAGCCGGATCAGCCTGCAAATCGCCTGAACGAAGGCGTCGTCGGGCCGGATGGGGCGTTTTGGGTTGGCACGATGCTGAACAACATCAACGACGATGACAGTCCGCGCGACATTCCGGCCGCGACAGGTACGATCCATCGCTACACCCCAGAGGGCGATTTGCGGCGGGTGTGTGAGGACCGTTTTGGCATCACCAACACCTTTGCATTCTCGGCGGGCGAGCTGCTGACCGCCGATACTTTGGCGAACACGATCTACGCCTACAAGATCGGCGATCAGGGGCAGCTTTCGGCGCGGCGGGTGGTGATGTCGGGCTTTGCCCGTGGCCTGCCGGATGGGTCATGCCTGGACGCCGCTGGCCGGCTTTGGACGGCGCGGGTGGCGGGCGGCGGATGCCTGACCTGTGTTGACGCCAAGGGACGGGTGAACCGCGTGGCAGAGCTTCCCTGTTCCTGGCCGACCAGTTGCGCCTTTGGCGGACCCGACCTTACCACGCTCTATGTGACCTCAGCCCGGTTCACCCAAAGCGCCGAGCATCTGGCTGCCAACCCGCAAGAGGGCGGGCTTTTCGCGCTGAACCTCGGCATTCAAGGCCGCCCGGCCAACCTGTTCGGCGCCCGCACTTGAAGGCCGCAGACCTGCGCGCAGGTCCGAGAGCCCGGTGGTTATGCACGGAAACCTGACGCCCTACGTTGCCGATTGCCGTGGCAATATGGTTGCGCACAATCCGCTAGAACCGCTTGCACTTTGCCGCGCCCGGGCCAAAATTGCGCCACGCCACCGGAGCGCCACTGTGACCCCTCTTGACGCAGCCAGACTGATCGCGCGCATCGACAGCATTCCGCTTTATGCCCATGCCTATGCGTGGCACCTGAACTTCCGCTTTGGCGATACGACCCCGGATGACCTGCTGCGGTTTGCCCATCATCACGGGCTGAAAGGCGTCAAGATCCATGTTGAGGATGGTGAGCAGCGGTCACTGTTACATGCCCCCGACAGCCGCGCCGGTTTTGCACGGCTTGCCCGGTCGCTGGGCCTCGAAATCCATATTGAGACATCGGCCACGGATGAACCCACCTTGCGCGCGGCCATTGCGGTTGCCCATGATACCGGTGCCACGTCGGTCCGTTGTTATCCGCGCTACGACGGCCCGGTGTCCCGGATCATCGCGCAGACTATCACCGACCTGCGGCGCCTGCCCGCACTGGACCCGGAGGGGCGGTTGGACTTCTTGCTGGAACAGCATGAGGATCTGAAATCCCATGAACTCGTCCAGATTGTTGAGGCGGTTCAGAACCCGCGCCTGACCTTGCTGTTCGACTTTGCCAATATGATAAACGCGTTTGAGACACCGGACGAGGCCTTGGCCACCATGGCCCCCTACATCACCGATGTTCACATCAAAGACGCCAAGATCCTGCCGGACCGTGGTGGGTATGCCCACCGGGCCTGCCGTTCGGGCGAGGGCGATATCGACTTTGCGCGCCTGCTGACCGCGCTGCTGCTGCTCGGCGATGGCCGCCAAGTCCGCGCGTTCGCCTGCGAAGAAGAGAATGAGATGTACGCCCCCGCCTACCGCTTTCCAACCGATCCGCCTGACCCGATCATCCCACCGCGCGATGCGTCAACGACCGACCCTACCCCCGGCGAGGATCTGGACGCCCGTCTGGTCCGTGAAAAATCCGAAGCCACGGCGCAAATCGCCTATATCCGGCAAACCCTTGCAGACATCCGCACCACAGCCCGAAAGGCCCTATGATGACCTATTGGCCCGCCTCTTCTTCGACCACGCCGCGCTATGCCGGTCCGGTCAGCTTTTTCCGCCTGCCCATGTTGAGCGACCCTGCCGAAGCCGACATTGCGCTGATCGGCCTGCCCTATGACGGCGGCACCACCAACCGCTCTGGCACCCGCCACGGCCCGCGTGAGATGCGCGCCATGAGCATGTTCATTCGCCCATTCCACCACGTCACCAAAACCTCACCCTACACCACCCACCGGGTTGCGGATTACGGCGATTGCCCGATGAACCCCATCGACATCATGGAAAGCCTGACCATGATAACCGCGCATTATGAGACGTTCCGGGCCGCAGGCACCAAGCCCCTGACCGCAGGTGGCGACCACCTGATCACTCTGCCGATCCTGCGTGCCTTGGCCAAGGATGGCCCGGTCGGGCTGATCCAGTTTGACGCCCATTCCGACACCAACGACAGCTATTTTGGCGGCCACAAATACACCCACGGCACCCATCTGCGCCGCGCGATAGAGGAGGGTCTGGTTGACCCCAAGCGCTGCGTGCAAATCGGCATCCGCGGCACCCGCTATGCGCCGGACGGCAATGATTTTGCCGAGAATGCTGGCGTGACGACGCTGTATATCGAGGACGTCTACCGCCTCGGCATCCAAGGTGTCATCGCTGAAACCCGGCGCATCATTGGCGATCATCCCACCTACCTGACCTTCGATGTTGATGGCATCGACCCGGCCTATACCCCCGGCACCGGCACGCCAGAGGTGGGCGGCTATACCGTGTTTGAGGCGCAGCAGATGGTGCGCGGCCTCAAAGGTCTGAACCTGATCGGGGCGGATGTGGTCGAGGTTTCGCCCCCCTATGACCCGAGCGGCAACACCGCCTTGGTCGGTGCCACGATCATGTTCGAAATCCTGTGCAATCTGGCGACCTGAGGCGACCTGCCCCTAATCCGCTGCCCGACCTGCGGTGATCGATCCACTTGCGGTCAGGGTCAAGCTCCTTCAGATTGGCCGAAAATCTGCGATTTTGTGAGGTGATATGGCGTCACGCGGCACCATGGGTACGTTCGGCGGCGTCTTTACCCCGAGCATTCTGACCATCCTCGGCCTCATCCTGTTCCTGCGGCTGACGCTTGTCGTCGGGCAGGTTGGGTTGGGCGAGGCGCTGCTTATCATCGTTCTGGCGAACCTGATCTCTGTCCTGACCAGCATCTCACTCGCCGCCATCGCGACCAACCTGAAGGTCAAGGGCGGCGGGGTGTATTACATCATCTCTCGCACGCTGGGACTGGCCTTTGGCGGGGCGATTGGGTTGGTGCTGTTTCTGGCGCAGGCCGTTTCGGTCGGGTTTTACTGCGTGGGTTTTGCCGAGGCGGTCAGCCGCAGCCTTGGGGTCGATATGGGGATCTGGCCGCAGGTCATTGCCGCTTTGGCAGTGCTGGCGACCACCACGCTGGCTTGGGTCGGGGCGGATTGGGCAACCCGGATTCAATATGTCGTCATGGCATTGATCGTGGCCGCCTTGGCGTCGTTCGTGATTGGTGCAGCGTTCCAGTGGGACAGCGATCACATTCGCACGAATTTCCCATCCCCCAACGGTTGGAGCCACTTTTGGGTGGCATTCGCGATCTTCTTTCCGGCGGTCACCGGTTTTACCCAAGGCGTCAACATGTCTGGCGATCTGGCGGACCCCGGCCGCAGCATTCCGCGCGGTACGGCCTATGCCGTCGGTCTGTCATTTGTGATCTATCTTGTGACGGCCGTTCTGGTGGCCGCCGCCCTGCCGCGTGGGGTGTTGTTGAACGATCCAGATGCGTTGAAACTCATCTCTGTCTGGTCGCCGCTGATCGATTTTGGCATCATCGCCGCGACGCTATCATCGGCACTGGCCTCACTTCTGGGGGCGCCGCGCATTCTGCAATCGCTGGCCAAGGACCGGGTGTTCGGGTTCTTGCAACCCTTTGCGGTTGGCAGCGGTGTTTCGGACAACCCGCGCCGTGGGGTTTTGCTGACCGGGTTCATCGCCATGGCCATTGTCGGCTTGGGCAACCTGAACCTGATCGCGGCCATCGTGTCGATGTTCTTCATCGTCACCTACGCGCTGCTCAACTATGCCACCTATTTTGAGGCGCGCGGTCGCAGCCCGTCTTTCCGCCCGAACCTGCACTGGTACGACCCAAGGATCAGCCTTGTCGGGGCCGTCGGGTTCAATCGCGGTTATCATGGCCATCGACGTCACCTCAGGCCTTGCCGCGATTGCCGTGGTGTTTGGCATATTCCAGTATCTGAAACGCAGCGCCTCTGCCCATCGTTGGGCGGACGGGCAGCGGTCCTATCACCTGCAGGTCGTGCGCGAAAATCTGATGGCCGCCGAAGCAAGGGCCGAGCATCCGCGCGATTGGCGGCCGCAGATCCTCGCGTTTTCGTCGGATAGTGAGCGTCGGGGCCGGTTGCTGCAACTCGCCAACTGGATAGAGGGGCAAAGCGGCCTGACAACAGTTATCCAGATCCAGCAAACCAAGGGCCGTCACGCCCGCCGCCTGCAAGAGCAGACCGAAGAGAAAATGCGTGAGGAGATCAAGAAGGCTGGCACCCGGGCCTTTCCAATGGTGATTTCAAGCCGCGATCCCGATCTGGCCGTGCAGACCGCCATTCAGGCCGTCGGTATCGGCCCGACGCGGATCAACTCCATGCTGGTCAATTGGCCCACGGAAAAGCTGTCGCCGGAAAACCTGCCTGCCCGACGCAAGTTCGCCTACAACCTGCACTTTGCCTTTTCGATGGGCTACAACGTCATGATCTGGGACAGCGATGAGGCGAAATGGGCCAAGGCGCAGGCCGTCACGCCCGAGAAACGCATCATCGACGTGTGGTGGCGGGACAACCAGACAGGGCGGCTGATGCTGGTTCTGGCCTATCTTCTGCGGCGCAATGAGTTTTGGCAAAGCGCCACGATCCGGGTGATTGCCATTGCCGAAGAGGCGGCAGAGCCAAAGCGCCTCGCCCAGATCAACGCGATCCTTGCGGATGTCAGGATACCGGCCACCGTCAAGATCGTGCGGCCGGTCAAAGACAAGATTGCCCAGATTGTCGATGTATCAGCGGATGCCACCATCGTTTTTGAAGCACTCGCCTTCCGGGACAGCTGGTTTTCCGATTGGATGCGCAACGATCTGTTCACCCTGTTGCCCCAACTGCCGATGACGTTGCTGGTGATGGCTGCGGAAGAGTTCGACCTGTCCGCCGACCCCGACGATGGCGTTGAAAGCGAACGGGCGGCGGCGCAGGATGCGGTGCAGGATGCCACACGGCGGCGCAACGACGCCAAGGCCGCACTGACAGAGGCCCGCGCCGAACGCGACAAGCGCGCAACCGACACGCCGGAAGACGAGGCGGCAGCAGAGGCATTCGAGGTGCTGTCCCAGACCGTCGTGGATCACGAAGCGCGTCTGGCGATGGAAGAGGCGGGGCTGACGGCGGCTATAGAACTCGCCGAACTGGTCGGCGCGACGATCCAGAAGCCCGACGAACCTGAAACGCCTGAATGACCAACGGCGGCGTTGCGGGCCGCTTAGCCCTCAACGACGACCGTGATCGCCTCATCCACGCCGATGGCCTTGGCCAACTGACGCAGCCGACTTTGGACGGCATCGCTGTCGGGTAGCTTTTGCGAATCCACAATCTCCAGCCGGACGGTGTTGACCTCTATCTTCAGGCGTGAGTGTTGCAGGATTTCGGGAACACAGGCCGAAAACCTGTGCGCCAACAGCAGGGTGCGGCCAAGAATGTCTGCACGGCGCAGATCGTTGGCCGACAGCAGCTTATCGGTGACGTCCTTGACCATGCCGTCAATCTTGCCACCGTAGCGCGCAAAGATCGCCACCGAAATGAAGGCCCGTTCGGGGTGGGAAAGCCCGATGAACGGAAAGGTCAGCAGGCGCAAGAAGCTGTCAAAGGCGCGCACCTTGTCGTGGTCGCGCCACGCGATATCAGTCAGCGCGCAGACGGTCAGTCGCAGCCGCCGGTCACCTTGGGTCTCGCTGGGGAAAAGATCGTCGGTCCAGCGACCCAGCGCCTCACTAAAGGCCGGCACCCGGGCTGTTGGCACGCCGATCGCCTGCGCCCCCTCTAACAACGGGTCGCGGTACTGCTCCTCTGCGTCGAGTTGGCTGTAAAGCCAGCCCTCTCGCAATCCGTAGGCTGAGAATATCACCCGCTCCGGTGCCAGTTTGCGCAGCACACGCGACATGACGAGGGCAGAGGCTGGCAGCGTCTCTATCCGGCGGCTGGGTACATCGGGCAGGTCCGCGACCTCATCCTTGGACATCTTGGCGATGTCATTGGCCAGACTGCGCAACTCATCCGTCGCCATTTCGTAGCCATGCACGACGTTGACCGGGATCTTGTTCATCGCGATGTGAACCCGTGCCAAAGCCCGCCAGCCACCGCCAATGGCATAAAACACCGGATCGGTCAGCATCGGCGGCAGGCTTTCCTCTAGGATGCCATCAACCCAGTCCTTCGCGGCGCCATAGCCGTCCTTCAGCTTGTCGGTGACCGGAAACGCGCCCAGCGGCATACTCGTCATCCGTTCGCCAACCCGGTCCACCAGCACCTCGGCCACCTCAAGACTGCCGCCGCCAATGTCACCGATCATGCCCTTGGGCTGAAAGAAGCCAGAGATGACCCCGAAGGCGGTAAAATGCGCCTCTTCCTGACCAGTCAGAATACGGGGTTCCAGCCCGGTCTTCTCGCGGATGGCGTCAATCAGGTCGCCGCCATTCTTCGCCCGCCGCGTCGCCTCTGTCGCCAAGACATCGACCCGGTCCACCTGCATCGCCTTGGCAATGGCATCCAGCCGCAGGACGGCGTTCAAGGCGTTGGCCATCACCTCTTTGGAAAAGCGGCCATCCGCGCCGATACCCGCGCCGAGCGCCACCATCGACTTCTCATTAAACCGCGGGAACGGCGCGCGGCTCAGGTCATCATAAACCACCAACCGGATGGAGTTGGACCCGATGTCGATCACCCCATAGTGGGATTGTTTGCGACCCAGAATTCGCGCTGTTTCGATCTCAATCAACCGGGGGTCGGTGGCATCGCGACTGATACTGCTCTCGGACATTCAGGCCCCCTTCAGGTGATCTTACCCCGACCTTCGCATTTACAGGGCCATGCGGTCTAGCCAGTCAATCGTTACTTCGGTTGGCCGCAACGCCTAGATCAGCGCAATCAGATGGTTGTCCCATTCGGTATCCGCCTTTGCCAAAACCGTAAGCCCGTCCATTCCGACCGACCAGACCCCGCCCTGCCCGTCAGTCGCCACCAGCCCACCGGGCAGCGCCGCGATGCCAGACAGGTCGGCGCGGCGATGGGTGGCGATGGGCGCGCCCGTCGCGTCGAACAACATCACCACCCCCCCCGGCGCCGAGGTCAGGCCGATCATGTCGCCCGCCCGGCTGACGGCAATCGACCCGGCATAGCCCTTCATCGCAAGGCTGTCGCCATCGGTCGGCGGGCACAAACGCGGCGGATTGCCCGGCGTCCACAGGCCCAGTTGCGGCACGGGAATGGCGGTGTCGCCCTCCCATTGCATGGCAAAGGCGACCGTATCGCCCAGCAGCGCCAGATGGCGGATCGAGTTCTGGTGCAGGTCGCCCGATAGCGTCATCTGATCCAGCAATTCCCCACTGTCAGACAGCAGGGTCAGATTTGGCCGCATCTCGGGCAGGTTCAGCTTGGTCCGGTCGCCGGGGTCGGTCTGTATCCCGCCATTGGCGACCACAACCCGGCCATTGGGCAGGCGTTTCAGGTCATGCGGCCCGATCCCGCCGCTGTCCCATTCGGCAATCCGCCGAAACCCCGCCGTTTCCCAGACTCCGATGCGCCCGGCAGACCCCTCGGCCACGACTTCAGAGGTCAGCAGGATGGCACCATCGGCGGAAAACACGCCATGCCCATTGAACTGGCGACCCTCAGGTGGTGCCAGTTGATGCCGCACAAGACCGGACAGGCAATCAATCACCAAGGCAAAGGTGCCGGGGCGGCGGGCAAAGGCCACGGCGAGCGCCTGTGTCGGATGGGCCGCCGCAGCATGGCCCCGCGCGGGCAGTCCGATCTGGAACAGGCTGTCGCCCTGCGCGGTCAACCCGTGCAGCACAAACTCCGCACCCAGTTTGCCTGCGGCCAGACAGGCGGGGCTGCCGACCTCTGCCCAGCTGACCCGGGGCAAGGTGGCGCAGACGAGGCCCGTTAGAAAGGCGCGGCGTGTCGCCATGTCAATCACCGTCCGCCGCGTTGAAACCGATGCCAACGTCCAGTTCCGGGCCAAGTTCGGCCAAGGCAGTGTCCCGAACGGCGGTCACGGCCTGCTGCAAAATCTCTACCTTCAGATGGCCTTGTGGGTCGGCCACACCGGCGAACACCGGATCTTCCAGCTTGTCCGCAAGGCCAATCGCCCGGTCAAAACTCGCCAAGGTCAGCGGCACGTCCGGGGTCAGGGTTTCGACCATCGCCCGCAGGCTGGTCAGCGTCAGGCGCACATTCAGCAGGCTGCGGCCAGAGGCGATGGCCTCGGCCCGTTCGGGATGGGGTTTGTTGAAATCGCCCAAGGGTCGGCCAATGCGCTGTCCCTCAAGAAACTCCAGCGCGGCGATGACTTGGGTGAACAGGATCTGCCGCACTTCGGGGCGGGTCAGATAGGTGGTGTTGCCCGACTCCCCGGCGGTCAGCATGGTTTCGGCATAGCCGGACAGCCAAGCGTCATTGATAAGATTGGCAACCCGCGCCAGATCATCGGCGGTGGCGCGGATCAAGGGGCAGGGATCGGCAGGCTAGGGGGCGGCGGGGTAAAGCAGACGTTCCAACCCCGACAGCCCGCGTGCGGCGACCGATTGATCGGCAAAATTTTCAGGCTGCAAGGCGGCCGGATCACCCAGCAGCAACCCGCGCTGCGCCTTGGCGCCAGAGCCCTTCGGGTCCGGCCAATACTCGATCGCCAGCCCAAGACCGTCCTGTTCAACCGGGCCAAAGCGCAGGGGCTGCACCGCGACCCATGCGTCAAAGGCGGCGTTGAACGGCGGGGCGCAGCGCCTCAGGCGTCGCAGGTTTCACCGGCCGCCGTCGCCAGATCATCCGCCGCAGCCGCAAAGGCGGCATAGCCGGGCAGGATGAACTGGTTCACCGTCTCAGGAAAATCCGCCCGGACCGGGGTGGCGCAGCATAGACCCAAGCACAGAGTATTTCAGCATGTCAAAGGCTCTCCAAGAAGGCGATCAGGGCGTCACGGTCAGCTTTCGGCAGGGCCACCACGGCATCCCGTTGGGCCTGCGCCTCACCACCATGCCACAGGATCGCCTCAAGCAAGGTTGCGCGCGCGCCCGTCGTGCAGGAAATCGCTGTGGCCAGAGATTTGCGCTGTCAGACCAATACCCCACAGCGGCGGGGTTTTCCACTCGCTGCCCGTCGCGCGGCCTTCGGGCCGGTTGTCGGCCAGCCCCGGCCCCATGTCATGCAGCAAAAGGTCGGTATAGGGCCAGATCAGCTGAAAGCTCTGCTCGGGCTGCTCTTCAGCCGGGCGGTCACATATTTCGGCGTGTGGCATCCAGTGCAGTTCAGGCTGTAGAACACCTCCTTGCCGCGCAGAACGGTCGGATCATCCAACGCGCGAACGTTCCGGCACACCCAGATTGCGGGCGTAGAAGGTCACAAGATCAAGGCTTTCCTGGTCAACCTCCAGCCCGTCGCGAAGGTCGGATTGCTTCGCCGTTGGGCGCGGTCCGGCAGATCGGCCTGCGCCGCCGTGCAGTCGCCACAGGGTTCGGGATGCAGCGGGGTCGACAGCCCCATATCGCCCGAAAACGCTGCTGCCGACTGGTCGCGCACTGTGGCGGCACCGCCCTTGAAGCCGAAACGGCCCAAGCGCGGGTCCGCCAATCTCCGGGCTGGGCACGATGCTCGGCCGGCCCGAAATGCCGTCGCCATCGGTGTCCGCCTCATCGACAGCGGCCAGAATATCCGCCGCCGGAATCGCCTCCAGCAGGCCGAGGCCGATCATCTGCGGTGCCACGCGGGGCGACAGCATGCGTGTCCGGCTGCATCGGGCCATAGGCGAGATCGGTCACCGCATAGTGTGGCGCGCGCAGCGTGACCACAGTGCCATCGGCCAGCGTCACCGGAACGTCGGTGTAGGTGACCTCCATCCGGCCTTCGGCGGCCTGACCGGTCACGGCAAAATTCTGCAACTGGCCGCCATAGGTCGGCTCTGGCAGGGTCGCCAGCCAGTCCGCTGATGCCCTCTGGCCTGGTGCCGCCCGGAACCGACAGCCGCAGAAACAGCGACACCGCCTTTTCGTCACCCTTTGGCACATGGCCGCGCCCGTCCTTCAGGTGGCAATCCTGACAGCCCCGCGCGTTGTAAAGCGGCCCGAGCCCGTCGGACGCCAGCGTCGACGACGGCGCCGGCACCCAGGTCTTGGTGAACAGCGCGTTGCCCAGATTGAAGTCCATCTGGCGGTCAAAGGCCATGTTGCCCGAGAATTGCGAAAAGGCATCCGCTGTCGGGCGCACCCGCACCGTGGCGGCGCCCGCCGGCTTGGCCTCAAACGGCTCTGGCTTGGCGAAATCCGTCGCGGGCGCAACCGCCGCCGCAATCCGCGCCATCTCTGCCTTGGTCCGGGGAAGCGTGGCGAGGGGGCTGGCATCCACCGTTTGCGCGAGGGCGGGCAGGCCAGCAGCGGCAGGATCAGAAGTGCCGTCAGCACGGCCGTTGTCCTGCGCCGCCCGCGCTGCATGATGCCTCTGTTATCTAACATCAATTCGGCGCTGCCTCTTTCGATCCGCGCGCCCGTCAGGACGCCGCCACTTCGGCACGTTACTGGAACACCGCATCCGGATTGTCGAGGCTGTCCGAGCCTTCAAACGTCGCCGCCTTCAGACCCAACGCCGAATCGCCCGCTGGATCGAGGCGGTCTGCGTCACCAGCGCATTGACGCCCGCCATGATCAGCGCCTCGCCCTCCTTGTTGCCGGCGGCCAGCATCTGGTCATAGGCCATGCCGCCATCGGCCGCCGCCTTGATCGCGGCCAGGGCGGCCATCGTGGCGTCAAGTTCGGCCTTCAAGCTGCGCGTCGATCGCCGGGTCCGCCGCTGCGACCAGATCGGCCAGCGACGGGCCGGAGACCACGCTGCCGTCGGTGCGGGTATAGTGGCCCAGATAGACGTTCTGGATGCCCAGACCGTCGTAATAGTGGCTGTTGTGGGTGTTGTCGGAAAAGCAGTCATGCTCCTCCTCCGGGTCGTTCAGCATCAGGCCAAGCCGCATCCGTTGCCCGGCCAGTTCGCCATAGGACAGGCTGCCCATCCCGGTCAGCATCGCCGATCAACGCGGCCTGCGGGTCGGCTTCAATGACCTTGCGCGCGGCCCCGCCGGCGTCCCAGTTGCCGACCATTTCGGCCAGATCGGTGACCAGAAGGTCGGTTGCCGCCGTCAGATAGGCGGCGCGGCGGTCGCAATTGCCGCCGGTGCAGCCCTCGCCCTGAACATAATCGGTATAGGGCCGGTTGCCCGCCCCCGGGCCGGTGCCGTTCAGGTCCTGCCCCCACAGCAGGAATTCGACCGCATGATAGCCCGAGGCGACATTCGCCTCGATCCCGCCCGCCTCTTGCAGGGTGCCGGAAATCAGGTCCGGCGTGATCTGGGTTGCGTCGACCTCGGTGCCGGACAGGGTGAATTTCGGCGTGGCGATGACGTTCAGCGTCGAAAAGTCGTTCTCTTCGTTCTGGCCAAAGACGGGTCGACATAGTCGATCAGCCCTTCGTCCAATGGCCAGGCGTTCACCCGGCCCTCCCAGTCATCCACGATGGCGTTGCCGAAACGGTAAACCTCGGTCTGCTGATAGGACGGGCGCGCAGCGATCCAGGCGGCGCGGGCGGCTTGCAGGGTCTCGCTCGGACGGGGCCGCAATCAGAGCATTCACGGCCAGTTGCAATGCCTGCGCCGTGGTCAGACTGTCGCCATAGGTCGCCGCGGCAATGTCGGCATAGGTCTTGGCGACCTCGGCCGGGGTGGCGGCAAGGGTTGGCAAGGCGAAGACCAAGGAGGACAGAGCCGTGCTGACAAGCAAGGCGGGTCATCGTGAAGGTCATGGAATCCTGTTGCAGATTGAATAAGTCAGGCTATCGGTGGCGTGATCGATGGGCGGGTTTGGGAGCCAGGTCGTTCGGATTGTGCAGCCTGCTGGATAAGGCATGGATCAGCAGACCCAACAGTTCGGCCGACTTGGACCGCCTCATATGGCGAAAGCCGCCGGCATCATCGTCAGGGCAAAAGCCGTCACATCCTCGCGATCCCCGGCCGCAGCCACAGCCACTATGGTCGAAAAGGCACTTTCGTCGCCGCCGAGGCACTGGCAGCACAGATCGTGACGCATGAACGGGCGACGACCATGGCGGACCATCAAGGTTAGCAAGCGGTCCAGTGCCATCGCCGCCATGCGACCCTGTCCCTCGTCCAAGGCCGCAACGAATTCCGCCGCCACGGCAGCGCGGCCCTGCTCACCATCGCACAATTGCCGCATCAGCAGGACGGTCCCCTGCTCCAGTAGCGGCAGTTCCGAAACCATCCCGACTGCGCCGCCCCCCGGCGCGGTAATTCGTCCGGCGAAGGAGCCATGAAGACGCAATGCGTGCTCATTTTGTCAGGATCAGTTTTTGGGCCTTGGTGACGCGCAACGTGTAGAGTCTGGTCATCCAAGCACGATATGGTCCGACGGCCGACCCCCAACAGGGTGCGCGCGTCATAGGGCGTGTCGCGAGTGGGCGAGACTGGCGTGTCGCGGGACAATCGGGGGCGGGATGCGGGTGGCGCATGGCCAAATGGTTCAGGTCTCATCGGTTCCTCGGCATACGGGGCTGAAATCGTATCAACGGGCTTCCCGATAACGGGTCGCTAGGAGCATGCCTATATCTGAGTGATTTTGTCGCCTTTGTAAATCCAATTCTTTTAGTCACCTATTTGGAGGTCGCGATTTCCCCGATCTGGCAGAGCCGTCAAGCGGGCAAGACGCACCCTACCGCAGTCTGGACCCGAATTGCAACAGGATAATGTAGCGGTGCCCCGGATCATTCGTCCGGTATAATTTTCCTTCAAGATCAACTGCATCCGCAGCGGGATATAGATGTAGGGCTGCCGTCGCGCCGCCGCTGTCAGGATGTTCAGCGCCTCACGTGCCTCGACCCGCGGGTTCTGGTCGATCACGGCATCAATCGTGCCGTCCAGCAGAAACCGCTTGGTGCTTTCTGTCGCCTCATGCCCGATCAGAACGATGGACCGCGCTACGCCACGCGCCTGCAACTCGGTCGCGATGCCAGACGATCCACCGCCGACGTTGTAAATCGCCGCCAGATCAGGGTGCAGATCCAGCAGCGCCCGGGTTTCCTCGATCGCGCGTTGGCGGTCATCGCGGATCTCACGCAGTTCCAGAAATCTGGATGTTGGGAAACTCGTCGCGCAGGATATGGCGGAACCCCATCTCGCGCTCTTCATGGCCGCGGTAGGACAGCGATCCCGCAAACAGCGCGGCCTTCCCTGGGGTATTCGCGGGCAGCAAGCGTCCCATGACTTGCCCCGCCAAGCGACCCGCCTGCCGGTTGTCGATGCCGACATAGGCCACCCGTGGTACATTTTGGATGTCAGACGCAAATGTCAACGCTTGCGTACCACCTGAACGAGCGCGCGAGTCCCTCCCGAACAATAGGGTGATCCTGCGCGATCAACCCGACACCATTCACCTTGCCGCGCAGCTCCATCAATAGCAATTCATGGCGATGTTTTTTTTTTTTTTGTCATTATTTCTTGGCTCGTTCGTCTTGCTCCATCCACATAGCCACCCGGCCGCAAGACATCCTGTGGTTGATCGCCAAGCTCAAGCGCACCAGGTCCGACGACCCGCTGTACGGCATGCTGGACTTCGAGCGCATCGGCATGACCGGCCACTCGTTCGGGGCGCTGACCTCGCTGCGCGTCGCGGCGATCAGCCAGGAGATCAAGGTCATCGTGCCGCAGGCGCCGCCGGCCGCCGACATCTGCTGGCTGGGCCTGCCGCAGCCGGTGACGCTCGGCATTCCCGTGATGGTGCAGGCGGCGCACCACGACCAGACGCTGAAGTGGGACGAGCACGTCGCGCCGACCTGGCCGCTGCTGCAGCGCCCGCGCTGGCTGCTGGACATCACCAACGGCGGTCACTTCACCTTCTCGGACCTGTGCCGCTTCGACCTCGCGCGGGTCGCCAGCCAGGTGCAGTTCAACATCCCCGGCGCGAACGTCGAGAACGTGCTGCGTGACGGCTGCGGGCCGACCTCGCCGGCGCCGGACCTCGCGCAGCCGGTGCTCAACCACTTCGCCATCGGGCTGTTCAACGCGGTGCTGCGCGGCGACGAGCAGGCGAAGGCCGCGCTGACTCAGGAGAACGCCGACCGGCTCGCGCCGGGCATCTCGGTGCTCACCGCGGACCCGTGACTGCTGCGGCGGGCGCGAAGAAGTCGACGGTGCGCTTCACCGCGTCCTCGCGCTGAGCGTTCCGCGAGATTGCAGAAGTTGCGGTAACCTTCGCAGCGCTGCATGTCGAATTTGATGTCGCGGCCTGGCGAGGCAAGTGATGCGAAGGTGAAGCGCAGCGCGTCGGTGCCGAAGGCCGGGATGCCCTTGGGGAATTCATGGCGGGTGTGCTTCTCGATCTGTGCCGCCTGCTTCGGGTTCATCAGGCCGCTGGTGCGTTTCTTCACCAGTTCTTCCAGCGAGATGCCGTCTATCAAATCAATCGGGTCAAGCACGTTGCCCTTGGACTTGGACATCTTCTGCCCTTCCGCATCGCGGATCAGGCCATGCACATACACATCTTTGAACGGGATCTTGCCGGTGAGATGTTTGGTCATCATCACCATGCGCGCCACCCAGAAGAAGATGATGTCGAAGCCGGTCACCAGCACCGAGGAGGGCAGATATTGCTGCACAAACTGATTCTGCGCGTCCTTTTCTGCGTCGCCGGTCCAGTCCAGCGTGGAGAACGGCCATAGTGCAGAGGAGAACCAGGTGTCGAGCACGTCGTTGTCGCGATCGAGTTGCCCCGCGTAGCCTGCCTTGTCGGCCAGGCGGCGCGCTTCGGTCTCGTCGTGGGCGACGAACACTTCGCCGTTCACGCCATACCATGCAGGGATCTGATGACCCCACCACAGTTGGCGCGAGATGCACCAGTCCTGGATGTTGTTCAGCCACTGGTTGTAAGTGTTCACCCAGTTCTCGGGTACGAACTTGATCTCGCCTGAAGACACACATTCCAGCGCCTGTTCGGTGATGGATTTTCCCTCCGCGCCCGGTTTGCTCATCGCCACGAACCACTGGTCGGTGAGCATAGGTTCGATCACCACGCCGGTACGGTCGCCGCGCGGCACTTTGAGTTTGTGTTTTTCAGTCTTTTCGAACAGTCCGGCAGCTTCGAGGTCGGCGACGATGACTTTGCGGGCATCGAAGCGGTCGAGTCCCTGATATTTCTCAGGTGCGAATTCATTGATTTTGGCATCCAGCGTGAGGATGGAGATCATCTCAAGTTTGTGGCGCTGGCCGACCGCATAGTCGTTGAAGTCATGCGCGGGGGTCACTTTTACGCAACCCGTACCGAATTCCTTGTCCACATAGTCGTCGGCGATAATGGGTATCTCGCGGTCGCACAGTGGCAGTTTCACCATCTTGCCGATGAGATGCTTGTAGCGCTCGTCTTCGGGATGCACCATCACGGCGACGTCGCCCAGCAGGGTCTCGGGGCGCGTGGTGGCGACAGTCAGGTGCGTCAGGACGTTCGCGGTATCAGGCGCGGCAAGCGGGTAGCGTATGTGCCACATAAAGCCGTCTTCTTCCTCCTGTACCACTTCCAGGTCGGACACGGCGGTGTGCAGTTTCGGATCCCAGTTGACCAGACGCTTGCCGCGATAAATCAGGCCTTCGTTGAACAGGCGCACGAAAGTTTCGGTGACCGATTGCGACAAGCCTTCGTCCATGGTGAAGCGTTCGCGCGACCAGTCGGGCGAGGTGCCGAGGCGGCGCATCTGTTTGGTGATGGTGTCGCCGGAAAACTGCTTCCATTCCCAGACTTTTTCGATGAAAGCCTCGCGACCGAGATCGTGGCGGCTGACGCCTTGTGCGTCCAGCTGGCGCTCGACCACGATCTGTGTGGCGATGCCCGCGTGATCCGTGCCCGGCTGCCACAGGGTATTATCTCCGTTCATGCGGTGGTAGAG
>CAWAEL010000045.1:0-36738 GCA_963781185.1 uncultured Alphaproteobacteria bacterium | reverse complement strand
TCTTCGATCAGGACTGGGCCGATATGCGCAAGGTCATGCCGGTGGCAAGCGGCGGTGAGAGCACGATGTATCCGTCAAGAAGGATGTGTGCCAGCGTATCGCCAGCTCATTGACGTTGATCGAGGTGATCGTGTCCGACGGACGGAGCACTGCTTGGCCGCGATCAGTGACCTCCGTAGGTTGCAGTCTTCCACTCCAGTTGCCGTGCACCTGGTTGGCGCTACGAACGCGCTCGAGCGCTGTGCGAGCGGCACCGTTCGGAACAAAACCCAACAACGCCACGCTCGCCAGCCCGGGTTGGATATAGACGGGCGCGATGACCCAGCAGCCCTGCTCTGCGTTTTCGATGCGTTGACACGTGAGCAGCGCACCGGTGGTGGAGACTGTGCCGGAATCGACGCTCACCCGACGCGCGAACGCAGCTTCGGATACGTAGGACTTGGCGGCAACGAGTTCTTGTACGGGTACGGCGGCATTGCGAGCACGGCTTTGGTCAGGGTGGTTGAGGTCGCCTCAGACGGGACATTGCCCTTGGCCGTCACGGGGCCAGAGGCGGGCTTTTCGATGGTCAGGACATAGGGGTCGGCCAGGGCAAGGTCGGGCCGAGCAAACTGTCGAACGCGCCCGTGAAATAGCCGCCTGCCGCGCCGAGGCCCAGAACGGCGACCACTAGAACGGCCATGAGACCGCCACGTCCTTTGGCGGCCGGGGCAGGTGGTGTGACCGCAGCAGGCTTCGCGGCTGCGGGTTTGACAGCAGCAGGAGCGCGGAGGGACCACCGTTGTCGGGCGCGGGGCAATCACGGTGCGGTCGCTGTCGTCGCCGTGGTCAATCGCGGCCAGCAGATCATCGGCCGACTGATAGCGCTGGGCCGGGTCGGGCTGGGTCATCTTGTCGATCAGGGATTTCAGCGGCTCTGGCACGCCTGAGGTGTCCAGCGGCAGGGCCTTGTTCTTCAGCACCTCCATCGGGTTTGCGCCGATGTCGGGGCGTTTGCCGCGGAAGGTGGCCAGCAGCAGCGCGCCCAAGGCATAGAGGTCCGACCGGGCGTCGGTATGGCCGCTCAGCTGTTCGGGCGCGGCATAGGCGTATTTGCCGGCAAATTCATTGCCGACGATGGTTTGCGCGCCGGGATTGGCGTCCTTGGCGATGCCAAAGTCGATGATCACCGCCTCGGACGGGACACCGCCGCGCAGGATGATGTTGTCGGGCGACAGGTCACGGTGGATGATGCGGCGTTCATGCGCCACCTGAGGCCGTCGGCGACGCGGCGGCAGACCTCGACCAGATCGGGGGCCGACATGCCGCCCTGCTTCATCTTGGCGTCAAGGCGCCGGACCCTCGACATAGTCCATCACCAGATAGATCAGCCCTGTCGGCGTGCGGTGGTTTTCGGAATAGCGCACGACGGCGTCGTGGCGCATCTCGCGGATTTCCTCTTCGCGGCGCATCAGGGTCAGAAAGCCCTCATCGCCCGAAAATTCGCGACTTCAGCACCTTGATCGCGACGAAGCGGCCCGAAATGTCGTTGCGGGCCTTGTAGACTTCGGACGTGCCGCCGCGGCCGAGAATATTCTCGATCCGGTAGGTGTTGTTCAGCAGGTCGCCGGGTTGGAAGATATCGCCTGGCCTAGAGTCACCCATCCGGATCGTTTCCCTTTTGCGTGGCGCGCGGCTCTAGGTCAGCTGCCGACCTGGAATTCAACGCGACGGTTCACGTCGGCGCGGGGATCGTTCGGGTCGATCGGGAAGCTCTCGCCCACCCCGACGGCGACCAGCTTGCCGTCGGGCACGCCGCAATCCTCGACCAGGTGGCGCTTCACCTCTTCGGCCCGCAGCAGCGACAGGTTCTGGTTGTAGGTGTCGGTGCCCGAGGCGTCGGTGTGGCCGATGATCTTGAACTGGGCGATGTCCGAGGCTTTGATCACCTCGCACAGCGTGTTCAGCTTGGTCGATCTCATCCTCGCCCAAGGGCGGCGCTGTCAAAGGCGAACTTGATCTGGAAGTTGACCTGCTGCGCTGGGGTCCAGCGCGACATAGGTGGTGTCGGCGGGCAGGGCAGTGCCGCTGTCGGCTGTCGGTCGTGCGCATCGCCCGACGGGGCGATCACGAGGCCGCGTGTGGCCTGCTGCGCCATGAATTTGGCGGCGAGTTGTTCGGCCGTAAGGTTGGAGTCATCCTGCGCGAAAGCCGCGCCCGAAGAGGCTACAAGAGCCATGATTGTAATGGAGCGAAGATCGATTTTCATGGCATACCTTTCGCAATGTCGTTGATTGCTATGGGCGAACCTTAATCCATGGTTCCGCAGTTAACAACGATTTGTGCAGGGGAGGCTGTCGTTTTGCAGCGCGGTCTGGCATGTTGGGAAATCAGCGGGTGCAAAGGGTTGCGTCCTGCGGAAGTTGCGGCATAAATGCCGGGGAAGGCGCCCTGTGCGGCGCGGATCATAGGATTGTCGTGCGGCTGATTCCCGCTATCATCCTGTCGGTTTCGATCCTGATTGCCTCGCTGATCTGGGTCAGCGTGCCCTTGTTCTTTCCGCCCAAGGTCGCGGGTGTGGCCGGGGGCAGCGGGTCGGTGGACAACAATGCCCGCATCGACATTGAGCTGTTGCACGGCGATATGGATGCCCAGAATGAGATCGATCACCCAGCTGAAGGATCAGGTTGACGCGCTGGAAAACCGGATCATCACGATGGAAGCCGGGCCAACCGGGCCTGCGGCGGATGGGGGGATTGCAGATCATCTCGCCGTCGGGGCCGAATGCGATTCTGGATCAATACGCGCAGGTCGTGCTGATCGCGTACTCGGCGGAACCTGAACAAGGGGCTGACGGTGCCGACCTCTAGCTGGCTGGTGCAGACCTTTGGGCCGCCTGCCGACAATCTGGGCGACAACTGTGCCAGCATGACCAATCCGCGGCTTGCCACCCTGTTGCAGAACACGCAGGTCGGGCCGGTGAAGGTGCGGATGTTGAAGCCTGCGGTGGATGATCTGGGCATCATTCTGGACAAGGTGAAGCTGGCGGACCCGGATCTTTATGCGCGGATCAACACCTCTGGCTCGCTTTGTGTGCGGCTGGTGCGGGGGTCGGCCTCATCGGTTTCGGCGCATTCGTTCGGGCTGGCGGTGGATCTGAACATTGACGGCGTTCTGGACACGCTTGGGCGATGGGCGGACCCAGTTGGGGCTGACGATCCTGTCGGATTTCTTCAACGCGGATGGCTGGGTCTGGGGTGCGGCCTATGGCCGTGAGGACAGCATGCACTTTCGAGGTCAGCAAGGAAAAGATCGAGCAATGGGTCTCGGAAGGCAAGATTTGAGGGCCCATGTGCCGCCCGACCGTGAAATCGTCCGTTTGCGCGACACTGGTCTTTATCGTTGTAGATCAACGGCTTGACGTTTTTCATTAACCGCATTTTAAGCCGTTGCGAATGGGTCGCAACTGGCCGGGTCAGTCGGGCGATGCGGCAGGCTGCCTGCGGCGGCGCTGTAATCGGCCAGCATCCGGGTGATGGCGGCGCGGATCAGGGCGGGGGCGGTGGGTGCCACGGTTGCCGGTCATGACCTGCGGGATAGGACGCGGCGAGGTGTTGCGAGATCAGCGGTTCGGGGATGGTCATGTCGCCGAACAGGGCCATCAGATCGGCGACGGCCTGCTGCGCCACCGGATCGGCCCAGTAATAGCGGATGCGGTCGGAATAGCTGTAATGGCGTTGCAGGTGCTGGTGATGCGGGCGTGCCGGGATAGTATTTCGCCCAGTTGTCGGGGTTGGTCAGCATCACCTGCTCCATCGTGCGCGCGCAGACGCGCGGGGCGGTCGGGAAACAGCAGATCGGCGATGTGGTCCAGCCCATAAAGCGCCTCGCGCAGGGCGAAGGTCAGGCCGGGGCCGACCTTGAGGATGGCAAAGCCGTCGCGGACGAGGGCGGCAAGCGCCTGCGGCGGTCTGGTAGTCGGTCGAATGCGCCTCATACAACATCGGCAGGTTGTCGAGGACGGCGACCAGATCGCGGGCGGCGTCGGGGTCGTAGGCGACCACGTTTTCATTGCCGAACTCGACACCCGGTTGCACGACAAGGCCGATGACGCGGGCGAAGGCGGCTCGATGCCCGCGGCTGGCAAAGGCGTCGCGCGTGGATGGCGACGGTGGCGCGGGCGTCGGCGGGCGGTGGTCAGGGTCAGATGTTCGACCACCTCCAACGCGCCGCCGGGAACCGGCACCTCGGTGCCGATCACATAGACGGGCGGGTTGCCGCGGCGTGCGGCCTCGGCCACGGCGGCGAGGCGGGCGGAGCGGGCGGCGATGATGGCGTCGGGCAGCGGCACCGGGTCATCGGCGCAGGACATGCTGGCGTCCAGATGCAGTTTGCTTGAACCCGGCGGCGGCATAGGCGGCGATCATGGTGCTGGCCTTGGCCATCGCCGTCAGCGGCGGGCAGATGTTTCCACGGGTTCGGGCCGAGATGGTCGCCGCCCAGCATCAGGCTGTGCGGTGTCAAAGCCCTCGGCCGCAGCGATGGTTTCGACGAAGGCGCGGAAATCGGCGGGGGTCATGCCGGTATAGCCGCCGTCCTGATTGACCTGATTGCAGGTCGCCTCGATCAGCACGGACTTTGCCTTCGGCGCGGCCCAGCGCCAGTGCCGCGCCGATGACCTGCGGATGGGCCGAGCAGACCGAGGTGATGCCGGCATGGATGCCTTGTCTACGGGCGGGCGCGAGGGCCAGAAGGGAGGTCAGTGGTCATCGCAGTCTCCGATTGTTTGGCCCAGCATAGTGGCTCTGTCGCGCCAGTCCAATCACTTTGATCGTAATTTTGATTGACAGTGATCGAATTGGCGGCAAAGCTGTGTGTGAATGAAGATTTGGCCGGGGCGGTTCATGAAGGTTGATCGCGTCACTGCCATTCGGACCGCATTTGTTTGCCAAGGGATTCTCCTCGGTTGGCGAAATTGCCGATGCGGTGGGGGTGTCGGAGCCCACGGTGCGGCGCGATCTGATGGAGCTGGAGGCGACCGGGGTGATCGTGCGCAGCCACGGCGGCGCGCGGATTGCCGAAGGCTCGGGCAGCGAAGTGGCGTTTGAGGCGCGTGAGCAGATCAACCTGCCCGCCAAGCGCGCGATCGGCGAGGCGGCCTATCAGATGCTGCGCCCGGATACGGCGGTGTTTCTGGATGCCGGGACCACGGTGCTGCAACTGGCGCGGCGGTTGCGGTTGAACCCGATGCCGTTGCGGGTGTTCACCAATTGTCTGCCGGTGGCGCAGGTGTTGATGGCGGTGCCGGGGGTGTCGGTGACGCTGCTGGGCGGCAGCTTTGCGGGCGCAGAACGCGTCGATGGTCGGGCCATTGGCCGAGGAGGCGCTGGAGCGGCTGTGGTTTGACCAGTTGTTTCTGGGGGTCGGGGCGATTGCCCGTGGCGGTGAGATTTCCAGCGCGGATGAGCAGGAGGCGCGGCTGAACGGGCGGATGCTGCGGCGGACGGCTCCGCCGATCGTGCTGGCGGATGCGGACAAGTTCGGGGTGCGGCTGACCTATCGGGTGGCGCGGTTGGCGGCGGGGATGCAGGTGGTGACGGATGCGTCGGCTGGCGGCGGACTGGCAGGGCAGGCTGGGCGAGTTGGGCTGTGACGTGACCCTTGCGGGGGGCATGTGATGGCGCGGGTTTTGGGGTTGGACGGCGGCGGGACCAAGACTCTGGTGGCGGTGGTGGAGCGGTCGGGTGAGGTTGTGACGCTGCGGCGCGGGCCGGGGGTGGACCCGACGGCGGGCGATGCGTGGGAGGCGGGATCTGGCGGCGCTGGTCGATGTGGGGCCGGTGGACGCGGCGGTGCTGGGGCTGCCCTATTTCAGCGAGGTGCCGGCGATTTCGGCGCGGCAGTCGGCGGTCGCGGTGGCGGCTTTGGGTGCCGGGGCTTGTGTGATGAATGACGTGGCTGTGGCGTTTGAGGGGGCCTTGGGCGGCGATGAGGGGGTGCTGGTTTTGGCGGGCACCGGGTCGATGGGCTGGGCGCGGGGGCCTGCCGGGGTCGTGCGGGTCGGCGGTTGGGGCGATGTGTTTGGCGACGAAGGCTCGGCCTTCTGGATCGGGCGGGAGGCGTTGGCGCTGGTCAGTCGAGCAGGTGGACGGGCGGGTTGCGGGTGATTTCGCCGGGGCGCTGCTGGCCGCGATGGGCGTGGCGCGGGAGGGGTTGATCGACTGGACCTACAGCCAGACCCAGCCTCGGGCGGCGGTGGCGGGGGTGGCGCGGCATGTGGCGGCGCTGGTCGGTCATCCTGCGGCGGAGGGGATCTTGCGGCGGGCGGCGGTGGAGTTGGTGCTGCTTGCCACGGCGGCGGGGCGGGCGGCGGGTTTGGCGCCGGGGTTTGGCTGGAGCTATGCCGGGCGGCGTCTTTGGCAACGCGCTGGTTTTGGGTGAGGTGAGTGCCGCGCTGGGTGCGCCGATGGAGCCGAGATTGCCGCCGGTGGGTGGTGCGGTGCTGACGGCGGCGCGGCGGGCGGGGTGGGATGTGGGGCCCGCGTTTGTGGCGCGGCTTGCGGTCTCATTAAGTCAGGAAGCTGATACTTTTCAACAGGATGCGGTCAATACCGATCTTAACACATGAAGTGAGGGCATGATGCCAACGATAACTGAATCCGTGATCCGCGACCAATTCCCGTTCTGGGAGGCTGCCTTGGCGCAAGGAGATGCCGCTGTTGAAGGCCGGGACGATTGTGGTGGTGGGGTGTGGGACGTCCTACTACCTCGCCCAGTCGCTGGCCTGTGCATACAACGCCCATGGGCAGCGGGCGATTGCGGTGCCGGGGGCGGAATGGGCGCGGCGGCCGGAGAGTTATCTCGCCGATTGTAGCGATATTCTGGTGATCGGGCTGTCGCGGTCTGGCACCACGACTGAGACCATTCAGGCGGTTGAGGCGAGCCGCAAGAAGGGCTGGCCGACGTTTGCGATTTCCTGTGTTGAGGATGTGGCGCTGCTGCGGGCGGCGGATCGTGGGGTCTATGTGCCGACCGATGCGAGAGAGGGGATCGTGATGTCGGTCTCGGCCAGTCTGATGCTGCTGGCGGGGCTTCGGTTGGTGGGGATTGCGCTGGATGCGGCGGTGGTTGCGGCAGGCCAAGGCGGGGATGCTCGGCGATGGCGGCGGGGGCCGATGGTGTCATCGAGGGGCGAAGCCATTTTGTCTATCTGGGGGCCGGGGCGCAATTACGGGATTGCGACGGAGGGCTGTCTGAAGCTGCAAGAGATGAGCATCACCTTCAGCCAGTCGTTTCACCCGCTGGAATACCGCCACGGGCCGATTTCGCTGATTGATGACAAGAGTGTCGTGGTGATCCTGTATTCCGCCGACACCGCCGCAGAAGAGGCGCTGGTGGCCGCGCGATGTGCAGGCCAAGGGGGCCAAAGTGATCGGGCTGAACGGGCCGGGGGATTTGCGGATTGACCTTGGGGTCACGGGGCCGGGTTGGGCGCTGGCCGTCCTGCCTGCGCTTGCAGATCTGGGCGAAATGGTGGCCCTGCAAAAGGGCATCAACACCGAGACGCCGCGCCATCTGACCAAGGTTGTGGTGCTGTGACGCGGGTCCTGCATCGGGGGTGCGCCGTGGCTGAGGTCTCCATCCGCGACCTGACCAAGACCTATGGCACCGTCAAGGTGATGCATGGGGTCAGCTTTGATGTGGCGGATGGGGAGTTTGTGGCGCTTGTCGGGCCGTCCGGCTGCGGCAAATCTACCCTGCTGCGGATGATTGCGGGGCTGGAGGATATCACTGGCGGCACCGTGTCGATTGCGGGCCGGGTGGTGAATGCGGTGGAGCCCAAGCTGCGCGACATCGCGATGGTTTTTCAGAATTACGCGCTCTATCCGCATATGACCGTGCGCGACAATATGGGGTTTTCGCTGCGGCTGCGCGGTGGGTCGCGGGCCGATATTGCGCGGGCGGTGGATCAGGCAGCCGAGGTTCTGGGGCTGACGCCGTACCTCGACCGGATGCCGAAAGCAGTTGTCGGGCGGGCAGCGGCAGCGGGTGGCGATGGGCCGTGCGATTGTGCGGCAGCCTGCGGTGTTTCTGTTTGATGAGCCGCTGTCGAACCTCGACGCCGCCTTGCGGGTGCAGATGCGGTCGGAGATCCGGGGGCTGCATGAGCGGCTGGGGTCAACGTCGATCTTTGTGACGCATGATCAGGTAGAGGCGATGACGATGGCCGACCGGATCGTGGTGATGCGGGCGGGGCGGCTGGAACAGGCCGGGCCACCGTTGGAGCTGTATGACCGGCCTGCGAATGCGTTTGTGGCGGGGTTTATCGGCTCGCCTGCGATGAACCTGATGCAAGGGGTGGCGGCGGGGGCTGAGGTGCGGTTGGGGCCGGATATGGTTCTGGCGCTTGGATGGTCCGGCCAATGGGCCGGTGCTGTACGGCATCAGGCCAGAGCATCTGGATCTGGTGCCGGTTGGCACGCCGGGGGCGCTGGTGGCCAAGGTGACGGTGGTGGAAAGCACCGGCACGGCGATGTTTGTGGCCGGTCTGGTCGGCGAAGTGCCGGTTCACGCGCTGTTTTCCGACCGGCCCGCAGTGCAAGCGTGGCGATGTGATCGGCCTGCGGCCCCGGCCCGGCCTGTCGCATCTGTTCCACCCGGAGACGACCTTACGACTGACATGAGAATTTAACCTGGAGGAGAGTTCGATGAAGCGTATGTCCATTATTATGTCGTTGCTGCTGGCCAGCACGGCCCATGCCGAGACCACGATCACCTATCAACTGTGGGGCAGTCCGCAGGAGGGCGAGGTCTGGGCCAAGATCGCGGCCTCATTCGAGGCGGCGCATCCCGACATCAAGGTCAAGGTCGAGGTGTCGGACTGGGACAGCTATTGGGAAAAGCTGCGGGTGTTGATGGCCGGGGGCACGCCGCCGGATGTGTTCGCGATGGACGCGCCATTGTACATGGACTGGCAGTCGCGCGGCGTGTCTGTTGAACATGCAGCCCTATATCGACAAGGAGCCGGGGCTGTTTGACGACGTGTATCCGGTGACGCTGGAAGCCTACAAGATGCCGGATGGCTATTATGGCCTGCCGCGCGATTTCCAGACTATCGTGCTGTATTACAACAAGGACATGTTCGATGCGGCCGGGCGTGGCCTATCCGACCGGCGGACTGGACTTGGGACGATTTCCGGGCCGCGGCCAAGGCGCTGACGCTGGACAAGAATGGCGACGGCAAGACGGATCAGTGGGGCTTCTGGGCCGAGGTGCTAGACCTGGAGCCGTTCTGGGGCGCGCTGGTCTGGTCGTATCGGCGGCGATATCGTGGATGTTGCGGGCGGCAAGACGCTGATCGAGCAGCCCGGAGGCGACGGCGGCGTTCCAGTTCATCCACGACATGTGGGTGGGCGACAAGTCGATGCCGACGGAAGAGCAGTTGGCGGCCTATGGCTATGACGGGTTCCTGTCGGGGATTTCGGCGATGGGCGTGTCGGGGCACTGGTCGGTGCCGGATTATTCGACGGTTGGGTTCAAATGGGACGTGGCACCGATGCCGAAGGGGCCGGCGGGGCGGGCGACTGGCGTGAACTCGGCCGGGTTCGTGATTGCCAAGGACAGCAAGCATCCGGATGCGGCGTGGGAGTTTGTCGAATACGCCTTCTCGGCTGCGGGGCAGGCGGAGTTGGCCAAGATCGGGCTGGCGATGCCGGTGCGCAAGTCGGTCGCGGAAAGCGCGGCCTATCTGGATCAGCCGGTGAAGATTGACCAGAAGCTGTTCGTGGACGCGCTGGACTATGCCCATGTGAAGCCGGTTTTCAAAGGCTATGAGGAATGGTCGGCGGCGGTTGGCGATGCGCTGCACATGGTCTGGAGCGAGCGAGATGTCGCTGGAGGACGGGCTGGCCGAGGCTGTGGCGGGCGGTGACGACGCTTTGGCAAAGAACAAGTAAATGCACAATCTTCGACCCTTGGGGGCAGAGCGGCTGTGGGTGCTGGTGTTTCTGGCGCCCACGCTGGCTGGGCTGCTGCTTGGCACCTTTGGGTCGATCTTTGCCACGATCGGGATCAGTTTGACCGATTGGGATCTGCTGAGCCCGGCCAAATGGGCCGGGCTCAGCAATTATGAGGGGCTGCCGGGGGACCGGTTGTTCATGAAATCGCTGGTCAATACGCTGGCGTTTTCGGGGCTGTATGTGCCGCTGACGGTGGTGTTGTCGCTGCTGGTGGCGATGGGGTTGAACCGGCAGATCCCGGGGATATCGTTCTTTCGGATCGCGTATTTCCTGCCCACGGTGTCCTCGCCCACCGCCGTCGGGCTGCTGTGGACCTGGATCTATGCCGACGGATCACGGGGCGCTGAACGCGATGATTGAGGGCGTTGGGGGGCGATCCGGTGTCTTGGCTGGGGCCGAAGATGGTGCTGTATTCCATTGTCATCGTCAATGTCTGGGGGGCGATTGGCGGGGGGATGATCATCTTCCTCGCCGGGTTGCAGGCGATCCCGAAGGAATATTACGAGGTGGCACGGATTGATGGGGCGACGGTATGGCAGCGGCTGCGGTTCGTGACCATTCCGGCGCTGGCGCCGTCGATCTTTTTCCAGACCGTGCTGACCACGATCAACGCGTTTCAGGCCTTTGACTACATCTATATCCTGACGCGGATCGGGCAACGGCAATTCGTCGATGCCGACGCTGGTGTTTTCGATCTATCGCAACGGGTTCCGGTTCTTTCGGATGGGCGATGCGTCCGCGCAGGCGGTGGTGCTGACGGCGATCATCCTTGTGATGACGCTGGTCTATTTCCGGATGCAGAAACGCTGGGGGGCTGAGGCATGACGCGCAAAGTGGGGCGATGTGCTGGCCTTTGTCGTGCTGACTGTCGGGGCGGTCGCCGATGATGGGGCCGTTTGTCTGGATGCTGTCGACCGTCGCTGAAACCGATGGCCGAGCAGTTCGACATGCGGCTGATCCCGGCCACGCCGACCGTGGAGCAACTACCCGGAACTGTTCGACATCATGCCGTTTCACCTGCTGCTGTGGAACAGTCTGCAAATCTGCCGGCGTGTCGGTCTTCGGGCAGCTTGCTGACCTGTTCGATGGCGGCCTTCATCTTTGCCGTGGTGCGGTTTCCGTTCCGCAATGCGCTGTTCGTGCTGCTGCTGGTCGACGCTGATGGTGCCCGGTCAGGTCACGGTCATCCCGCAGTTCATCATCTTCAAGTCGCTGGGGCTGTATGGCACGCAGGCGCCGTTGTATCTGCCGTCGTTTCTGGGCGGGGCGTTTGGCACGTTTCTGATGCGGCAGTATTTCCTGACGATCCCGATTGAACTGGCCGAGGCGGCGCGGATCGACGGGGCGTCGCTGGCCGGATCTTCTTCACGATCTATCTGCCGCTGTCCAAGCCCGCGCTGGCGGCGTTTGCGATCTTTGCCTTTCTGTTTTCGTGGAACGACCTGTTTTCGGCGCTGATCTATCTGCCGTCGGACGTGACCAAGACCACGCTGACGGTGGGCCTCGCGCTGTTTCAGACGCAGTATCATGGGCATTGGACGTTGATGATGGCGGCGTCGCTGGTATCGGTCGCGCCGATCATCACGCTGTTCTTCCTTGCGCAGCGGCACTTCATCCAAGGGATCAGCATGACCGGGTTGAAGTGATATTGTGCCTGCCGTGGCCCGCGCTATTGTCGCCGCAAAACGGAGCACCGCCATGACCCAACCCGCCCATTCCAGCTATGACGTCGTTATCATCGGGGGGGCGATCATGGGGTCGTCCACCGCGTGGTTTCTGACCGAGAACCCGGATTTTCAGGGTCGGGTTTTGGTGGTGGAGCGTGACCCGACCTATGCCCATGCGGCGACCAGCCTGACCAATTCGTGCATCCGGCAGCAGTTTTCAACCGAGTTGAACGTGCGGATTTCGCAGTTCGGGGCAGAGTTCTATCAGAACCTGCCAGAGCGTATGGGGGCGGAGATTGCGCCCAAGCTGGCCATTCAGAACTTTGGCTATCTGTATCTGGCCGATACTGAGGCGTTTGCCAATACTTTGCGGGCCAATCAGCGGGTGCAGGTGGCGGCGGGCGCTGGGACGCGGCTGCTGACCGGGGCCGAAATCAAGGCGGAATATCCGTTTTATGAGATGGATGATGTGATCCTCGGCTCGATCAACACCCAGGATGAGGGGTATTTTGAGGGCTACACCATGTTCGACTGCTGGCGTCGGCAGGCCCGCGCGCGGGGGGTGGAATATGTGACGGATGAGGTGGTGGCGCTGGGGCTGAACGCTGCGGGCACGCGGGTGGAGACGGTGACTTTGGCGTCGGGCGCTGTGATCTCGGCGGGGCAGGTGGTGAATGCGTCAGGCACGCGGGCTGGCCGCGTTGCTGCGATGGCGGGGATCTCGATTCCGGTGGAGCCGAGGAAGCGCTATACGTGGATCATTCAGGCCGAAAAGCTGTTGTCGCGGGAGCTGCCGCTGACGATTGACCCGTCGGGCGTGCATATGCGGCAGGACACCAAGACGACCTATATGGTGGGCGGCCATGCCGAGCATGATCCGCTGGTGGACTATATGGATTTTGAGATGGACCACGCGCTGTGGCAGGACCACATCTGGCCGACCATCGCCACCCGCATCCCGCAGTTTGAGGCGGTCAAGGTGATCCGCGAATGGGCGGGGCATTATGACACGAACCTGCTGGATCATAACGCGATTGTCGGGCCGCATGACCGGGTGGAGAATTTCCTGCTGCTGAACGGGTTCTCTGGCCATGGGTTGCAGCAGTCGCCTGCGATGGGGCGCGGTACGGCGGAGTGGCTGGTTTATGGCGCTTGGCGGACGCTGGATCTGTCGCCGCTGTCCTATGGCCGGATCGCGCGCGGTGAGGCCTACCGCGAGCAGGCGATTATTTAGTAATTGCGGGTGATTTAGTCGCATACCCCCGTTGTCAGCGGGGAAAAGCTGTTCCACTATCGCCTGATAATTGGGCCTCGCACGCCGCGGGGCCACTATAGGTAGGAACCCCACATGACCAAGCGCATGGACCAGAAACTGGCCCGCATCCGTTCGGGTGCGTATAAGCCGACCGATTTCATCATTGCCGATGCCAAGGATGGCGACATGGCCTTTGGCTGCGCGACGCCGGGGCGTGGGGCGGATGGCGGATGAAGCCGCTGGCCGTCTACCGGGCCGATATGAAGGCGGTGGTGGATCGGCGATCTGGTGGACATCTGCTGATGTCGCTGTCCACGGCTGAGGTGCTGACGCAGGCCGGGGTCTTGGCCGGTGGCCGAGGTGACGACGGCGGTGCGGCTGAACGACACCTCGGACATCTGGCAGGCGCGGGGCGGCAATTATCCCAAGACGGCCGGCGCTGCCGTTCCGCACGGCGCGGCTGGACCGGGCGCGGGCGGTGGCCGATCTGGGGCTCTATGCGATCACGTTTTACAACGATCTGGCGCATGACCGCATGACGTTGGACGCCTATGCCAAGTTCCGCGATGAGGCGACGGCGGCGGGGATGCGGCACTTCCTTGAGGTGTTCAACCCGCTGTTCCCGGTGGCCTGCAATGACGTCGACTTTGCCGACCTACAACAACGACTGCATTGTGCGCTGTCTGGCGGCGGTGTCGCGGATGGACCGGCCGATGTTCCTGAAGGCGGCGTACAACGGGCCGCGGGCGACCGAGGAGATTGCGTCCTATGACCCCGAGAACATCTGACCTTTGGCGTGCTGGGCGGTGGTGCGGGGACGACGCGGGATTGTCTGGAGCTGATCCATCAGGCCGAGAAATATGGGGCGCGGGTCGCGTTGTTTGGGCGGAAGATTTATTACTCCGAGAACTCGGTGCTGATGCTGCGGGCGATGCGGCGGGTGATTGAAGAGCGGATTTCGTCGGAAGAGGGCGTCAAGGCCTATCATGCCGATCTGAAGGCGGCGGGGATCGCGGCGCACCGGACGCTGGCCGATGATCTGGTGGTGATCAGAGGCGGTGCTGAAGCAGGGCATGGCCTAAGTGGAGCGGCGCGGGTTTCTGACGGCGGGGTGCTGGTGTGTGGACCGCAACATCACGGTGCCGTATTGGCCGGGTGAGGATGTGGTCGTGCGCGTCAGCGGGCAATGAGCGGGCGGGCGGCGGGTCGGCGTGCAATCTGGGGATCGATATCCGCAAGCTGGACCCCTCGGTTCCGGTCTGGACGACGGGGGTTGTGGGGGCGGATGAGGCGGGGGATTTCCTGAAATCGGTGGCCGAGGCGCATGGGATTGACCATGCTGCATCTGGTGCAATCGGATGCAGGCGCCGACGCAGGTGACGGATGCCTATATGTCGGCGGCGTCGGGGCGGCGGACGCATGTGCTGTTTGAGGGGTCTAACAACCTGCTGTCGCCCGACCATATCGTGACCGAGGGCAGCACGGCGAAGATCTTTCATCTCGGCCTGCCGGGGATTCATGCGATCGATGGATGCGCCGTGGGGGGACTCATGCCAACGGCTGGGCCGCGGTGTTGGACCGGGCGCAGGGGCAGGGGATGCTGACCAGTCTGGAACTGGTGACGGTCGCGCCGGAGCGTATCCGGGCGCTGGTGCTGCCCTGTCTGCCGCTATCTGTCGCTGCTGGTGGTCAATGACTTTGAGATCGGCGCGCTGGCGGAGATGGTGACGGTGCGCGATGGGGTGACCGACCCGGTGGCGGTGTATGGCGGCGGCGGAGAAGGTGCTGGCCATGGGGGCGATGCAGGTGGTGGCGGTGCATTACGTCACCGGGGCCACGCTGGTTGCGCGGGATGGGCAGCGGTTGTTCAAACCCTCGGTCCAAGGTGCCGGCGGGGGCGTTGAAGGGGGCGAACGGGGCGGGCGATGCCTTTGCGGCCGGGTTCCTGTACGGTGTGCATGAGGGGTGGGCCTATGGCCGTTGTCTGGAACTGGCCCATGCGTCGGCGGCGGCCTGCATTCGGACGCCGGGCACCTATGACGGGCTGATGCCGGTCGGCGGACTGTCTGGCACTTGCTGCGGCATGGGGCTGGCGCTAGGGCAATTGCCGCAGGGCGGCATCGCGGATTGACCGAATCCCTTTATTCGCCAACAGTGTGGCGAAAATCCAGGGGGGAGACGGGATGTTAAATACTGTCGCGCGGGCGATTGACCGCGGTGACCGAGGCGATCGGCAAGGCGGTGGGCTGGCTTATTCTGGCGGCCATTCTGCTCAGCGCCGGCAATGCGATTGTGCGCAAGACGTTGAACATCTCGTCCAACGCATTTCTGGAGGCGCAGTGGTATCTGTATGGTGCGGCCTTTCTGCTGGCGGCGGCCTACACGCTGAAGCAGAACGAACATATCCGCATCGACATCGTCTATGGCGCGTTGTCGCGGCGGACCCAGCACTGGATCGACCTGCTGGGCCATGTGTTCTTTCTGATGCCCTTCGTGATCCTGATGGATATCTATTTCGTGCCGCTATGTCCTGCGGTCCTACCGCTCGGGCGAAATGTCGAACAATTCGGGCGGGTTGATCCTGTGGCCGGCCAAGCGTTGCTGCTGATCGGGATTTGCCCTGCTGACGGTGCAGGGCATGTCGGAAATCATCAAGAAAATCGCGGTGATGCGCGGGGATTATCCCCGATCCCGACGCCCTTTGTCTCGGCCCATGAGGCGGCAGAGGTGCGGAGGGCCGAACTGGCCGCAAGCCGATTGCGAAGGGAGCCAAGCAATGATGGAAATCATCGCGCAGAACATGGCGCCGATCATGTTCGCGTCGCTGGTCGTGTTTCTGCTGCTGGGCTATCCGGTGGCGTTTTCGCTGGCGGCCAATGGGTTGGTGTTCTTTGTCATCGGGGTGTTGCTGGCCCCGCTGTCGGCGGGCACGATCACGCTGGACTGGCCGTTGCTGTACGCCCTGCCCGAACGGTTCTGGGGGGTGATGCAGAACGAGACGCTGCTGGCCATCCCGTTCTTTACCTTCATGGGGATCGTGCTGGAACGGTCGGGCATGGCCGAGGATCTGCTGGAAACCATCGGCCAGTTGTTCGGCCCGGTGCGCGGCGGTCTGGCCTATGCGGTGATTATCGTGGGCGCGCTGCTGGCGGCGACGACGGGGGTTGTTGCGGCGTCGGTCATCGCCATGGGGTTGATTTCGCTGCCGATCATGCTGCGCTATGGCTATGACCGCCGGCTTGCCAGCGGGGTGATCGCGGCCTCTGGCACCTTGGCGCAGATCATTCCGCCGTCGCTGGTGCTGATCATTCTGGCCGACCAGTTGGGCCGGTCGGTTGGCGACATGTACAAGGGCGCGATGGTTCCGGGGTTGGTGCTGACCGGGCTTTATATGGGCTATGTGCTGCTGGTGACGCTGCTGCGGCCGAACTGGGCCCCGGCGCTGCCGAAAGAGGCGCGGACGCTTGGGCAGCGGCGTGACCTCGCTGATGGTGTCGCTGCGTGGTGGCGGGCGGCGATGGGCTATGGGCTGATCACATGCACTTGGCGCCGACGTATGGCGACAGGCGCCGATATTCTGGGTGCTGCGGTGGCGATCGTCGGCGATCTATGTGGCGGCGCTGGCTGGACCGGGCGCTGGGGCTGAACCTGATGTCGCGGCTGACCTCGCAGGTGATCATCGTGCTGATCCCGCCGCTGGCGCTGATCTTTCTGGTGCTGGGCACGATCTTCCTTGGCATCGCCACCCCGACCGAGGGCGGGGCGATGGGGGCGGTCGGGTCGCTGGTGCTGGCGGGCATCAAGGGGCGGCTGAACCTGAGGGTGATCCAGCAGGCGCTGGCCGTCGACCACGCGGCTGTCGTCGTTCGTCATGTTCATCCTGCTCGGCGCGCGGGTGTTTTCGCTGACCTTCTACGGCGTCAACGGCCATCTCTGGGTGGAGCATCTGCTGACCTCGATGCCGGGCGGGCAGTTGGGGTTCCTGATCGGGGTGTCGATTCTGGTGTTCCTGCTGGCGTTCTTCCTCGATTTCTTTGAGCTGGCCTTCATCATCGTGCCGCTGCTGGCCCCGGCGGCGGACAAGCTGGGCATCGACCTGATCTGGTTCGGCGTCATTCTGGGCGTCAACATGCAGACCAGCTTCATGCATCCGCCGTTCGGGTTCTCGCTGTTCTATCTGCGGTCGGTGGCCCCGAAAGAGCCCTATCAGGACAGGGTGACCGGCAAGATGATGGCGCCGGTGAAGACCAGCCAGATCTATTGGGGGGCGGTGCCGTTTGTGATCATCCAGGTGGTGATGATCGGGCTGGTGATCGGCTTCCCGCAGATGGTGATGCACTACAAGGGGCCGGTGGTGGACACCTCGCATGTCACCTTTACCGCGCCGAACTCGGGGCTTGGTGGGCTTGGGCGGCTTGGGCGGGCTGGATGGCGGGTTGGGCGGCGGTTTGGGTGGGCCTGCGACGCCCGCCGACACCTGCACCGCACGCCTGCGCCGTTGGGCGGAATGAGCTGCTGTCGCACCGCCCAGCTTTGGCACCCAAACCCGCAGCGCCGGCACCGTAACCTGGCCGACATGCACGCATGAAAAAGCCCCCGCCGATCGCTCGGCGGGGGCTTTCGTTTCGGCGCTGGCTTACAGTTTGCCGTCGCGCTGCTGGATCATCATGAAGGTGTCGTAGTTGTATTCCGCCACCTGCGTCCACTGATAATAGTCGTTGCGGAAGCGCCTTGATCGACGTCCCAGATTTTCTTGAACGGCGCGTTCGTGGCCTCCATCTCGGCATAAACCTCATTCGCGGCGGTGAAGCGAGGCTTGCAGGATTTCCGGGCTGAAGGGCCGCAATTGCACGCCCTGACCGACCAGCGATTTGATCGCGGTCGGGTTTTTGTAGTCGTACTTTTGCAGCATGTCGGCATCGGCCGCCCGGCGCAGCGGTGCGCAGCAGCGACTGATAGGTGCGGCGTCAGCGCTTCGTACTGCGCCTTGTTGAAGAAGAAGTGGACGGTCGGGCCACCTTCCCACCAGCCGGGATAGTAGTAGAACGGCGCAACCTTGTAGAAGCCAAGCTTTTCGTCGTCATAGGGGCCGACCCATTCGGCGGCATCAATCGTGCCCTTTTCCAGCGCGGGATAGATGTCGCCGCCCGGAATTTGCTGCGGCACGACGCCCAGTTTGGACAGCACCTTGCCGGCAAAGCCGCCGACGCGGAATTTCAGGCCCTGAAGATCGGCCAGCGTGTTGATTTCCTTGCGGAACCAGCCGCCCATCTGCACGCCGGTATTGCCGCCGGGCAGCGCCATAGATGTCCTTGGTGGCCAGGAATTCGTTATACAGATCAATGCCGCCGCCATGATAATGCCAGGCGTTGATGCCGCGGGCCGACAGCGAGAACGGCACCGCAGCAGCCAGTGCCCAGGTCGGGTCCTGACCGAAGTTGTAGTAGCCGACGGTGTGGCAGGCCTCGACCGTGCCGGCGCTGACGGCATCGGCCGCAGGCGGCGCCGCCGGGCACCAGCTCACCTGCTGCAAAGACCTGAATCTGGAAATTGCCGTCGGTCGCCTCGGACAGCATTTTCGACAGAACCTCGGCCCCGCCATAGATCGTGTCCAGCGATTTCGGGAAGGACGAGGTCATCCGCCAGGTGACCTTGGGGCTGGACTGGGCAATCGTCGGCGAGGCCAGCAGCGCGGCACCTGCGGCCCCAACGCCCCCGATTGTGGCTTTGGTCAGAAATGAACGACGATCCATGCAAATCTCCCTGTTGATTTTCATTGCTTCGACCAAGGCTCCTCCCAGGCCAACTCGGGCAAAGACTACACGCTGAGATTGCTCTGTCTAGGTTTCCGTAAGGAAAAGGCAAAACGAAGGGCCGCAGATTTCTCTGCGGCCCCAAGTATCTGAACTTTTTGCGCTATCAGCCGAAAATGAAGTCGGTGATGCTCAATTGTCCCTCGTTGGTCAAACCGTCGAGGTGGATCGTCAGATCGGCGGTGCCGTCGCCGTCGAAGTCCAGCAGCGACGTTGCCGTCGCTGGACATCCGCGCTTCGGTGTAGCCTTGGCCGGTGAAGCCCGTGTTGCCGATATAGTCGAAGTCGCCAACCTGAAGCGTCCCCGATGTTGAACACCAGCTTGTCCGATCCACCGGTGAAGTCGGTGATGGTGTCAACGTCAGTGCCGATGTCGCTGGTGTTGAAGACGAAGCGGTCTGCCCCATCGCCACCGGTCAGGGTGTCGTCGCCCGCCATGCCGGTCAGCGTGTTGTTGGCGCTGTTACCGGTGATGACGTTGGCGAGTTCGTTGCCGGTGCCGGAAAGGCGCGTGGTTCCGGTCAGTGTCAGGTTTTCGACATTGGTCACCCAGAGTGTAGTTGACCGCAGATTGCACCAGGTCAGTGCCGGAGGTGCCGGTCTTCGTCGACCTTGTCGCGGGTCGTGTTGACCACATAGGTATCATCGCCGTTGCCGCCGATCATGCTGTCATTGCCGGCGCCGCCGTTCAGCAAGTCATTGCCGTTGCCGCCGGACAGGGTGTCCTTGCCGCCATTGCCCAACAACACGTTGTCTTCGTCGTTGCCTGTGATGACGTTGGCCTGGCTGTTGCCGGTTCCGCTGATCGCGGTACCTGTCAGGTTCAGGTTGTCGACATAGGAGCTGAGCTTGTAGTCGACGCTGGCGAAGACCGTGTCGACCTGGCGGGCAGATACTTCCACAATCTTGTCGTTGGAGTTGTCGACCATGTAGGTGTCGGAGCCTTGGCCACCGATCATCGTGTCAACACCTGCGCCGCCATCCAGCGTGTCGTCACCGCCACCACCGATGATGGTGTCGCTGCCGTCAAGGCCTTCCAGCAGGTTGTTGCCGCTGTTGCCCTTCAGGGTGTTGTCAACCGAGTTGCCGGTGCCGTGGAGGTTGTCCGAACCGTCAAGGACCAGCTTTTCGAAGTTGTCGCCAAGCGTGAAGTCGATGGTGGAGGTGACGGTATCAAGCCCCTCACCTATGCCCTCGACCACAACGTCGAGGGCAGAGTCGACCCAGTATTGGTCGTTGCCTACGCCGCCGACCATCGAGTCGTCGCCCTGACCACCGTTCAGTTTGTCATTGCCAGCCTCGCCGAGCAGCGTGTCGTTGCCGTTGAAGCCGCCGAGGAAGTTGTTACGCTCGGTACCGGTGATGGTGTTGTCGAGAGCGTTGCCCGTTCCACTCAAACCGGCTTTGCCGAGCATGACCAGGTTTTCGAAGCCAGCGGTCAGGCTCCATTTGACCGAGGTGAAGACGGTGTCATACCACCGCCGCCGCTGCCGCCGGTTTCGTCGGTGATGTCGAGAATGTTGTCGACATAGTAGTCGTCGTCGCCAGCCCCGCCCACCATCGAGTCGACGCCGAAGCCGCCATCGAGCGTGTCATTGCCGTCACCGGCAAGGATCGTATCGTCGCCGCTGCTGGCCAGGATCTCGTTGTCGCCGATGTTGCCGGTGATGACGTTGCTGAAGGTGTTGCCGGTCAGTTTGATCCCATCGGTGCCAGTCGCCGTCAGGTTTTCGATGTTGGAGCCGAGGATGAAGTCAACCGAGGTGCGGACTTCATCCACGTCAGACCCAGCGCCTTCGAGCGCCACGTCGCCGACGTTGTCAACGATGTAGACGTCATTGCCTGCGCCGCCGACCATCGAGTCTGCGCCAGCACCACCGTCGAGGGTGTCATTGCCATTGCCGCCCGACATCGTGTCGTTGCCGTCGCCACCGGACAGCGAGTTGTTGCCGCCGTTGCCAGCGATGTTGTTGTTGAGCGCGTTGCCCGTGCCGTTGACAGAAGCAGACCCGCCCAAGATCAGGTTTTCGACGTTCGCCGCGAGCGTGTGGGTTGCGTCGGTTTCCACGGTGTCGATGCCGCCGTCAGCCAGTTCGACGATTGTGTCGGTACCGGTACCCAGAACATAGGTGTCGTTGCCGTTGCCGCCGGTCAGGAGGTTGGTACCCGAGCCGCCGATCATCGTGTCGTTGCCGTCGCCACCGTTGATGGTGTCGTCGCCGTCAAGGCCGGACAGCACGTTAGCGCCGCTGTTGCCCTCAATGACGTTGTTTTCAGCGTTGCCGGTGCCGTTCACACCCGAAGAGCCAGCCAGCGTCAGGTCTTCGAAGTTGTCGCCGAGGGTTGCCGCGAGGGTGGTGATAACCGTGTCATGGCCACCGCCGAAAGCTTCATGCAGGGTGTCGCCAGCGTTGTCGACGTAATAGACGTCATCGCCGTTGCCGCCGTCCATGTCGTCGACGCCCGAGCCGCCGATCAACGTGTCGTTGCCGTCGCCGCCGATCAGGCTGTCATTGCCTGAGCTGCCGTCCAGAACGTTGTTGCCAGAGTTGCCGGTCAGCGTGTTGGCCAGCGAGTTGCCGGAAGCGTCATTGTTCGCGGTCCCCGTCAGGGTCAGCTTTTCGATGTTCAGGCCGAGCGAGTAGGACTTGGTCGAGAAGACTTCGTCAGTGCCCGAGTTGGCGGATTCCACCACTTTGTCCTGCGTGTCGTCGACGTAATAGATGTCGTCGCCTGCGCCGCCGACCATCGAGTCTTTGCCCTCGCCGCCGTTCAGGGTGTCGTTGCCAGCGTTGCCAATCAGCGTGTCGTTGCCGGTGCCGCCGTCCAGAAGGTTGTCGCCGCCGTCGCCGGTCAGCGAGTTCAGCGAAGTTGGAGCCCGTGATGTTTTCAAACAGGCTGTACTTGTCGCCAGTCGCAGACCCACCCACGCCGAGCAGACCCGCGATGCTGAAGTTGACCTTAACCCCAGCCGTCGAGTTCGGAATAATCAAGCGTGTCGATCCCGGCACCGCCATACATGGTGTCAGCCCCGAGGCCGCCCATGATGACGTTGTTGCCATTGTCGCCAGTCAAGCTGTCGCCGAATTTGGAGCCGATGATGTTTTCAATGTTGGTCAGCGCGTCGACGCCAGCAGCGCCCGAGCTGAAGCCGGAAAGAAGGCTTACCCGTACCGAGCCGGTAGCCGAGTTGTAGGTTACGGTGTCGATACCGTCATCGCCGTCGATCGAGTTGTCGCCAAGGCCACCATCGATAAGGTCGTTGCCTGCGCCGGCCTCAATCAAGTCGTTGCCATCGAGGGCATCAATAAAGTCGTCGCCGGCGGTACCATCAAGGATATCGTCTGCGTTGGTTCCAGGGATGTTGGTCATCGGGTGTCTCCTAGGACTGTTTTATGATCGGGTGAAGTTTGAATGGCTCGATATGAAGTTTGTAGGGGTTCGATAGGGGCAGATTTAGGCAACAATTGGGCACAACTAGGTCCACGAAATTATATTGTTGCAAAATTGGCAACAGTGTCGCCGTCCGGGACCATGTTGGATGCCCGATCACAGTGGTGGCAAAATGTTGTCGCAAAAAAACCGCAGGTCGATTTCGGGATTTGGCTGATTTGCGCGTTGGGGCAGGGATTGCATTCACCGGGCATTAAGAGTGTTCGATCTAGGGTTCGGCATGTCGATTTCGGACCCCAACCTTGCCAAAGAATTGGCGCTGCGCGAGCATCAGCTGTCGGCCCTCAGGGCGGCGTTTCTGGTCGCATCGCATCATGGCGTGGCGCTGCGACCTGAAGATTTGCCGCAGTTGACGGGCGGCGACATGGTGGCCTCGGTCACAGCGTCGCTGAGCCGTGCTGGCCTGCGGGTCAAGCTGTTGCAGGGCTGCAATGAGCGGACGGCGGCGGGGCTAGGTTCGGCCTATCCGGCGTTGATCCCGATGCAGGATGGCGCTTGGGTCATTCTGATCGCGATGACCGAGCAGGACGGTGCGCCGGTCGCCGCGATCCTCGATCCGGCGCAAGAGGCGCAGGGCGTGCAGATCGTTCCCCGGTCGCAGTTTCTGGCCGCATGGTCGGGCCGTATCCTGCTGGTGCAGCGCGGGGCAGAGGTGGCGGCAGAGGTGCAGCCGTTTGGGCTGTCATGGTTCCTGCCGGCCCTGCGGTCGCAATCGCGGCTGATGGCGGGGGTGGCGGTGGCGGTGATCGTCGGCAACCTGATCAGCTTTGCGCTGCCGCTTGCTGTTTCAGGTGCTGATCGACCGGGTGATCGCGCATGAGGCGTGGAACACGCTGGGCGCGATTGTTGCGATCTTTCTGGTTCTGGCGACGTTTGACGCCGGGTTCTCCTACGCCCGCCAGCGGTTGATGCAGATTGCCGGGCGGCAAGGTGGATGCCATCGTGGGCGCGCGGACCTTCCAGCATTTGCTGTCGTTGCCGCTTTCGGTGTTTGAAACCACGCCTTCGGGGGTGATGACGCGGCATATGCAGCAGACTGAGAAGATCCGCGCGTTTCTGACGGGGCGGCTGTTTCAGACCCTGCTGGACGCGGCGTTTCTGCCGCTGTTGCTCGGCATTCTGACGCTGCTCTGCGGGCCGCTGACGGCGGTGGTGCTGGGCTTCGCTTTGGCGATTGCGGGCTGCATCGGGGCGCTGTTGCCGACCTTCCGCCGCCGCCTGAATGCGCTCTATGCGGCAGAGGCGGAACGGCAGGCCCATCTGGTTGAGACATTGCACAACATGCGGGCGGTGAAATCCTTGGTGCTGGAGCCTGTGCGCCGCCGGATGTGGGAGGATAATCTGGCCACGGCGCTGCGGCGGCAGTGGGATGTCGGCGCGGTCGGCGCCTTGGCTGGGGCCGCGACGGGCTATCTGGAAAAGCTGATGCAGCTGTCGGTCATCGCCTATGGCGCGGTGCTGGTGCTGGATCAGCAGTTGTCGATCGGCGCGCTGGTGGCGTTTCTGATGCTGGCGGGTCGGGTGACTGGGCCATTGGTGCAGATCGTCGGGCTTATCAATGAGTATCAAGAGGCGGCGCTGTCGGTGCGGATGCTGGCAGGGGTGATGAACCAGAAACCGGAACGCGGGCTGCAACCGCGCCCGATGCGTCATGCGATTTCGGGGCATCTGGTGATTGATCAGGTCAGCTTTACCTATCCGGGGGCTGCAACGGCGGCGCTGGACCGGGTGAGCTTGAATATCGAACAGGGGCAGGTGGTGGGGATCGTCGGGCGGTCCGGCTCTGGCAAGACCACGCTGACGCGGCTCATTCAGGGGATTGAGGTGCCGCAGGCTGGCCTGATCCAGATCGACGGCGTGGATATCCGGCAGATCGACCTTGACCATCTGCGACGGTCGCTGGGGGTGGTGTTGCAAGAAAACCTGCTGTTCCGCGGCACGATCCGCGACAATATTGCCACGGCGCGACCCGAGGCGGGACTGGAAGAGGTGCTGCTGGCGGCCAAATTGGCCGGGGCAGAGGAGTTCATCCGCCGCCTGCCGCAGGGCTTTGACACGCGGGTCGAAGAGGGCGGCGCGAACCTGTCCGGCGGGCAGCGCCAACGCATCGCCATCGCCCGAGCGTTGATGTGTGCGCCGCGGATTCTGGTGTTCGATGAGGCGACTTCGGCTTTGGACCCGGAATCGGAGGCGGTCGTGAACCGCAATCTGGCGGCGATTGCCAAGGGGCGGACGGTTGTCATCGTGTCACACCGGCTGTCGTCGCTGGTGCGGTCGGATGCGATCGTGGTGTTGGATCAGGGCCGGGTGGTGGATATGGCACCCCATGCGGTGTTGCTGCAGCGGTGTGAGATTTATCGCCACCTCTGGCAGCAGCAGACGGAACATCTGACATGAGTGCACGGATTGCCGAAGGGGCGATGGCGTTTCAGGCCGATCTCGACCGGTTGGTGGCCGAGCCGCCGCCGCTGATCCTGCGGCTGTGGCCAGGATTGGGCGCGCTGTTGGTGATGGCGCTGGTGCTGGCGGCGGCGCTGTTGCGGGTGGATATCGTGGTGACGGCGACTGGCCGTCTCGCCGCCGATGCGCCGCCGGTGATCCTGCAACCGATGAGCCGGGCCGTGCTGCGGGAGTTGTTGGTGAAGCCGGGCGATACGGTGGTGGCAGGGCAGTTGCTGGCGCGGTTGGATGCCACGCTGACCGAGGCCGACCGCGCCGCCCTGACGGTGGAGCGGCAGGCGCTGTCGGCCAAAGTGGCGCGGTTGCGGGCCGAGTTGGATGGGACGGCGATGGCTGCGGGCGGGGCGGATGTGGACTTGCAGGCCGCCGTTCAGGTGCAGCGGTCGGATCTGGCCTTGGCCCAGCGCGGCCAGATGCAGGCGGCGATCACGGGGTTGCAGGCAGGCGCTGCAGGCCGAGCGGCAGGCGGGGCAGGGTCTGACGGACAGGCTCGACATTGCCCGCCAGATTGAGGCGATGCGTGACGCGCTGGTGCAAAGCCAGTCGGGCTCCAAACTTGCCGGATTGGAGGCGCGGTTGGCGCGGATTGATGCTGAAGGTGCGATGGCGCAGCATCTGGCGCGGCTGGACGACCTGACGCAGCGGCTGACCCAGGCTGAGGCCGCGCTGCAAGCCTTTGGCAGCGATCAGAAACGTCAGGCGGCAGAGGCGCTGGCCGATCTGATGCCGCGTCTGGCCGAGGTGGAGGAGCAGTTGACGAAGGCCAATCGCCTCGCCAGCCTGTCCGATTTACGCGCCCCGCGTCCCGGTGTTGTGTTGTCGGTCGCCAAGGGCGGGCCGGGGTCGTCGATGGCGGAGGGTGAGGCGGTTGTGGTGCTGGTGCCGACCGATGTGGCCTCTGATCGCCGAGATCGGCATCCGGTCGTCTGAGGTGGGTAGCATCGCAGCGGGCGATCCGGTGACCATCAAGGTTGACGCCTTTCCCTGGCGACGCCACGGCGCCTTGCAAGGGCAATTGCAGGATATCAGCCACGGCTCTTTCACGCCGGAAGGCAGCAGCACGACACTCCATTCCGGCCGCGTTACCCTGTTGGGTGCGCTTGCCGACCTGCCACCGGGGGCGGATTTGTTGCCCGGCATGACGCTGACCGCCGAAATCAAGACCGGCACCCGTACGATCCTCGACTACTTCCTTGACCCCATGATGCGCGGCCTGAACGAAAGCCTGCGTGAACCGTGAAAGATATCCCGATGACTGTGGCGACCCTTCCCGACCTTGATACCGCCGAAGCCGTGCTGACCCGCACCGTCCTGCACGTCGGCTGTGGAGAGGCCCATCCTGACAAACTGCCCGCCGCCTTCTTTCCGGCAGGGGCCTGGTCTGAGATGCGGCTTGATATTGACCCCGATGTTGCGCCGGACATTGTGGCCAGCATCACCGAAATGCCGATGGTGGCGACGGGTTCGGTGCAGGCGGTCTGGTCGGCGCATAACCTTGAACACCTCGCCTCGCATGAGGTGCCGCTGGCGCTGGCAGAGTTTCACCGGGTGCTGGCCCCCGGCGGATTCGTGCTGGTGACGATGCCCGATCTGCAGCAGGTGGCAGAGTTGGTGGCGGCAGGGCAGTTGGAGGATGCGGCCTATATGTCCGCGATGGGGCCGATTGCGCCTTTGGACATTTTGTACGGCTTCCGGCCCGCTTTGGCGCAGGGCAATGCGTTTATGGGGCACCGGACCGGATTTGTGGCGGCCACGCTGCAGGCCCATCTGGAGAGGGCGGGGTTCCAGACGGTCCATGTCCAACGGGACGGGAAATTCGCGCTTTGGGGCAGCGGGGTGAAAGCGGCCTGACCAGTATTGACGGAATTGGATCGTTCCAATAGAAATGTGGGACGGTCCAAATCGCGCATCTGCTGAGTCTTTGACCCAGCCCGCCGCCTGATTTGGCAGGAATGGCGGAGGGTCTGATGGGTAAACTGGTTTCGGCGGCTGAGGCTGTGGCGCAAATCGCGGATGGGGCGGTGGTGACGGTGTCGTCGTCTTCGGCGCTCGGCTGTCCCGACAAGGTGTTGGAGGCTTTGGGTCAGCGGTTTCGAGACACCGGGCATCCACGCAAGATCACCACGCTGCATCCGATTGCGGCGGGCGACATGTATGGCGTCAAGGGGATAGAGCATCTGGCGCAGGACGGGTTGTTGGACCGGGTGCTGGGTGGATCTTATCCCTCTGGCAGCTCCAATCTGCCGATGCCGGAGATCTGGAAGATGATCACCGAAAACCGGATTGCGGCCTATAATGTGCCGTCGGGCATCATGTACGACATGCACCGCGATGTGGCGGCGCGCAAACCGGGGGTGCTGACCAAGGTCGGCTTGCAGACCTTTGTTGACCCGGTGCGGGAGGGCTGTGCGATGAACGCCCGGGCGGCCGAGGCGCCGATTGTCCATAAGGTGGAGTTTGGCGGCGAAAGCTGGCTGCATTTTCCGAATATCGTGCCGGATGTCTGCATTCTGCGCGCGACGACGGCGGATGAGCGGGGGAACCTGACCTATGAACATGAGGGGGCCTATCTCGGCGGCCTCGATCAGGCGATTGCGGTTCGCAACCACGGCGGGTTGGTGATCGCGCAGGTCAAGCGGATGACGGCGGCGGGCAGTTTGCGCCCGCATGACGTGCGGGTGCCGGGGCATCTGGTGGACCTGATCGTGCTGGACCCGGATCAAAAGCAGACCACTGAGACGCCCTATGACCCGGCGATTTCCGGAGAGATCATGCGGCCGTGGGGATCGTTCCATCTGGCGGAACACGGTGTCGAAAAGGTCATCGCGCGGCGGGCGGCGATGGAGCTGCGGCGGGGGATGACGGCCAATCTGGGCTTTGGGATTTCCGCCATGGTGCCGCGGGTTCTGCTGGAAGCCGGGGAGCCGCAGGCGGTGACTTGGGCGATAGAGCAGGGCGCGGTGGGGGGGATGCCGTTGACCGGGTTCGCCTTTGGCTGTGCCAGCAATGCCGATGCCTTTATGCCCAGCCCCAACCAGTTCACCTATTTTCAGGGTGGCGGGTTCGACATGACATTTCTGTCCTTCATGGAGGTCGATGTTGAGGGCAATGTGAATGTCTCCAAGCTGGGGAAGAAGCCTTATCTGACTGCGGGTTGTGGCGGGTTTGTTGATATCACCGCGCATGCCAAGAAGATCGTGTTTTCGGGCTGGTTTGAGGCGGGGGCCGAGATTGCGCTGGATGCGACGGGCCTGCGGGTGACCAAGCCGGGCAAGTTCACCAAGATGGTGCAGGCGGTGGAGCATGTGACCTTCTCTGGTGCGCGGGCGCGGGAGCAGGGGCAAGAGGTGCTTTATATCACAGAGCGTTGTGTGATCCGGTTGACCGACAACGGATTGGTGGCCACCGAAATCATGCCGGGGATTGATCCGGCGCGCGACATCGTGGCAGCCTCTCACGGGCGGGTGACGGTGGCGGAAAATGCGGTCGTCATGCCGTTGAGCCTGTTGTCCACGGATGCGATGGAGTTGCCGCTATGAGCGAAGTTCACCTGCTGATGGAGGGGCCGATTGCCGAGATGCGGCTGGACAACCCGGCCAAGCTGAACGCGCTGACGCCGGATATGCTGACCCAGATCGCCGCGCATTGCGATGCGGTTGAGGCGCAGGCGCATGTGGTGGCGATGCTGGTGACGGCGACGGGGCCGAAGGCGTTTTGCACGGGCGCGGATATTACGGCTTGGGCCGACCTCGCGCCCGCCGATTTTGCGCGGCATTGGGTGCGGACGGGGCACCGGATTTTCGACCGGCTGGCGCGGCTGTCCAAGCCGACGATCGCGGTGCTGGACGGGCCGGCCTATGGTGGCGGGCTGGAGCTGGCGGCGGCTTGCGATATCCGGGTGATGTCGCCGCGCAGCAAGATTGCGCTGCCCGAAACCGGGGTCGGGATTGTGCCGGGCTGGTCGGGGTCGCAGCGCCTCGCGCGGCTGTTGCCGGAGGCGGTGTTGAAGGAGATGGCGCTGTTTGGCCGGGTTGTCGGGCCAGAGCGGGCCTTGGCGCTGGGGTTTGTGGCCGAAATCGCCGACGATCCGGGGGCGGCGGCGCTGGAGATTGCGGAGCGGTTGCTGGCGACCTCACCCCGGGCGACGGAAGTGGCGAAATACATGATTCATGCGGCGGTGGGCGAGGATCGCGGGGCCATGATTGAGGCGTTGGGGGCCGGGATGACGGCGGCCACGGCGGACAAGGCTGAGGGGGTCGCGGCGTTTCGGGCCAAGCGCAAGCCAGAATTCCGGGGGCAATAGCGTGACCCAGCCGGATATCATCATCATCGGGTCTGGGATGGGCGGGGCCACCTTGGCTGCCGCCCTTGCGCCGTCGGGGCGGCGGGTGCTGATCCTGGAGCGGGGCGACCGGATGGAGCATAGCCCGGCCTCTCGCGATGCGGTGGCGATCTTCAAGGACGGGCATTTCCGGCCGGATGAGGTTTGGCTGGACGGTGAGGGCAAGCCGTTCAATCCGGGCAATTACTATGTGGCGGGGGGGAATTCGAAGCTGTTTGGCGCGGTGTTGATCCGCTACCGGGCTGAGGATTTCACGCCGATGCGCCATATGGGGGGCACGACGCCGGGCTGGCCGATCAGCTATGACACGCTGGAGCCGTTTTATCAGCAGGCTGAGGATATGTATCAGGTGCGCGGGGTGCTGGGTGAGGACCCGTCAGAGCCGCGCCATTCCGGGCGGTACAATTTCCCGCCGGTGCCGGATGAGCCGTCGATTGCCGATCTGCGGCGGCGGTTGGCGGGGGCGGGGGTGCATCCGGCGAGCCTGCCTTTGGGGGTGGATATTCAGGAATGGCTGGCAGGCGGGCAGACGCCGTGGGATGCGTTTCCGAACACCAATGGCGGCAAGATGGATGCCGAGACGGTGGCGCTGAACCTCGCCTTGCAGCATCCGAATGTGACGTTTCAGCCCAATTCGCGGGTGCGGCGTTTGATCGTGGGTGAGGGTGGGCGGATCACCGGGGTTGAGGTTGAGGGGCAGGGGATTTTGACCGCGCCGGTGATCGCCCTTTGTGCGGGGGCGGTGCAGACGGCGGCGTTGCTGCTGGCCTCGGCTGATGCGCGGCATCCGGGTGGGGTTGCGAATGGGTCCGATCAGGTCGGGCGGAACTTCATGAACCATAATCTGAGCGCGGTTTTGGGGATCCACCCGTTCCGGCGAAATACGTCGGTCTATCAGAAGACCATCATGGTGAATGACTATTACCTGACGGGCGGGCCGAAGGGCGAGCCGTTGGGGAATATCCAGATGCTGGGCAAGATTTCGGGGCCGATCTTGGCGTCGGACACGGTGATCCCGTTGCCTTTGGCCAAGTGGATTGCCGGGCATGCGGTGGATGTGCTGGCAATGTCAGAGGATTTGCCGAGCCCGGAAAGCCGGGTGACGCTGCGGGGCGAGCAGATCGTGCTCGACTGGAAGCGGTCGAACTGGGAGGCGCATCAGGCGCTGGTTGCGCGGTTGAAGGCGGTGCTGAAGAAGGCGGGCTATCCGATCACACTGAGCCGGGCGTTTGATCGTCGCACACCCAGCCATCAATGCGGCACGGCGCGGATGGGTTTGGACCCGGCGACCAGTGTGGTGGACCCGTTCTGCCGGACGCATGAGCATGAGAACCTGTTCATTGTCGATGCCTCGGTGCTGCCAACCTCGGCTGCGGTTAACCCTTCGCTGACCATCGCGGCTTTGGCATTGCGGACGGCGGGGCATATGTTGGAGCGGCTATGAACCGGGCGGCGTTGACCGCTGGTGCACTCATTCCCGTCGCTGGCGGGCGTTCGATCAAGAGGCTGTAGCGCATGGATTACGACTATATCATCGTCGGCGGCGGATCGGCGGGGGCGGTTCTGGCGGCGCGGCTGTCGGAAAACCCCGGCAACAAGGTCTTGCTGCTGGAGGCGGGCGGGCGGGACCGGCATCCGTTCTATCACCTGCCGGCTGGCTTTGCGAAGATGACCAAGGGCATCGGGTCATGGGGCTGGCACACTGTCCCGCAGCGCCACATGAATAATATGGTGATCCGCTATACGCAGGCCAAGGTGATTGGCGGCGGGTCGAGCATCAACGCGCAGATCTACACCCGGGGCAATGCGGCGGATTATGATGAATGGCGGCAGATGGGCTGCACCGGCTGGGGCTATGAGGATGTGCTGCCCTACTTCCGCAGGGCCGAGGACAACGACACCTATGACAACCGGTATCACGGCAAGGGCGGGCCGCTGGGGGTCAGCCAGCCGCGCGCGCCGCTGCCGATATGTGAGGCGTATTTTGCTGCCGCAGGGCAGTTGGGCATCCCGCGCAACATGGACATGACGGGTGAGGTGCAGGACGGGGTTGGCTATTATCAGCTGACCCAGAAGAACTATCGCAGGTCTTCTACCGCTGTGGCCTATCTGGGGCCTGCACGGTTGCGCCAGAACCTTCACATCAGGACCGGGGTGCAAGTCCTTAAGATAATGGTTGAAAACGGTCGTGCGGTTGGTGTTCAGCTGGCGGATTCGGTGGTCAGGGGTGGGGAGGTGATCCTGTCCTCAGGTGCCATCGGCTCTCCACGCCTGTTGCAACTGTCGGGGATTGGGCCTGCCGATCATCTGCGCGACTTGGGCATCCCGGTGGTGTTCGACCAGCCCGGCGTCGGGTCTGATCTGCAGGACCATGTGGACCTGTTTGTCATTGCCGAATGCACGGGTCCGCACACCTATGACCGTTTTGCCAAGCCACATCTGTCGGCCTTGGCCGGGCTGCAATACCTGCTGACCCGGCGCGGCCCGGTCGCCTCCAGCCTGTTCGAGACGGGCGGGTTCTGGTATGCTGACCCCAACGCCCGCAGCCCGGACATTCAGTTTCATCTGGGTCTGGGCTCGGGGATTGAGGCGGGGGTGACGGCCATGCCGCAGGGTGGGGTGACGCTGAACTCGGCTTATCTGCGGCCAAGGTCGCGGGGGACGGTGCGGCTTGCCTCGGCCGATCCGCTGGCGGCACCGTTGATTGACCCGAACTATTGGGCCGATCCCTATGACCGGGAAATGTCGATCAAGGGGCTGAAGCTGGCGCAAGAAATCATGCGACAGGACGCGCTGAAACCCTATGTTCTGGCCGAACGCCTGCCGGGGCCAGAGGTGCAAAGCGATCAGGACTATTTCAACTATGCCTGCGCCCATGCTAAGACGGACCATCACCCGGCGGGAACCTGCCGAATGGGGGCTGACCCGGCTGCTGTGGTGGACCCGCAACTGCGCTTTAACGGCATCGCCGGGCTGCGGGTTGTGGATGCGTCCATCATGCCGAGGCTTATTTCCTCTAACACCAATGCCGCCACGATCATGATCGCGGAAAAGGCAGCTGACTTGATAAAGGACACTATATGATCCGTCACATCGTTCTGATCCGCTTTCGTAAGGATGTCGAAGAGACCGCTATCACCGAGATGTTCGCCGCCCTGCCGGGGCTGGCGGCCAAGCTGCCCGGAGTCATGCATTTCGCCTCTGGCCGCAGCGAAAGCCCTGAATTGGCTGAGCGTGGCTATCTGCACGGCTTTACCATCGACTTTGCCGACTGGAACGCCTTGGCGATCTATCAATCCGATCCTGAGCATAAGGCGTTCGGTGGTTTGTTGGTGGCCAATGCTTTGGGGAATGACGGGATCCTTGTCTTTGACCTTGTGATCTGAACGATGCTGACCCTGCCCACCCAGAAGGCCACGCTGGAACCATATCGCCTGACAGGCACACCACTGGTTCCGCGTGCGCCCACGGTTGCGCTGAGCCGGACTGCCTTTGCCACCGCCCATGTGATTTCGGACCCGCTGCATGAGCGGAACCCATGGGACACGCGGCCAGCCGTTGATTGGGATGCGACGCTGGGGTTTCGGGAGGACCTGTGGGATCAGGGGCTGGGGGTGGCAGAGGCGATGGATACCGCGCAGCGCGGCATGGGGGTCGATTGGCCCACCGCGCTGGAGCTGATTCAGCGCACCTTGCGGGGGGCGCGGGCGCATTATCTGCACCCGCGCGTTGTCTGCGGGGCGGGGACAGATCATCTGCCGCTGACCGCCCTGACCGACGCTGATGCCATCGCGGCGGCCTATGAGACGCAGGCTGAGGCGATTGAGGCGGCGGGCGGGCGGTTGGTCCTGATGGCCAGCCGCGCCTTCACCGCGATGGGCGCGGATCAGGCTGTCTATCGCGCGGTCTATCGCCGCCTGATCGACGGGGCGAAAGACCCGGTGATCCTGCATTGGCTGGGCGACAGGTTCGACCCCGCGCTGCAGGGCTATTGGGGCAGCACGGATACCTCACGCGCGGCAGATTTTGTGCTGGACCTGATCGCGGATAACCCCGGCAAGGTTGATGGCATCAAGCTGTCTTTGCTGGACCAGACGCATGAAGAGGCGTTTCGCAGACGGCTGCCCGCAGGTGTCCGCCTCTACACCGGCGACAATATCAACTTTCCCGAACTGATCGAGGGCGACGGGCACCACCATTCGCACGCGCTGCTTGGTATCTTCGCCGCCATCTCACCCGCTGCCTCGCAGGCGCTTGAGGCTTTGGCGCAGGGCCACATGACGATCTATCACCACCTGCTGGCCCCGACCGTCCCGCTGTCGCGAGAGATTTTTCGGGCGCCGACGCGGTTCTACAAGGCGGGGATTGCGTTTCTGTCATGGCTGAACGACCAGCAAAGCCATTTCATCATGCCCGCAGGCTTTCAGGCCAGCCGCGATATCACCCATTACGCGCAGGTGTTCCGGCTGGCCGATCAGGCGAACCTGCTGCGTGAGCCTGACCTTGCGGTGCGTCGGATGCAGACGTTGCTGGACCTGCACGGGCTGGGGTGACCCGGAGTCGGTGACCAAGGGCGCATTGTCGGCCCAATGCCTTTTGCTGATTTCCTGATATGTACCGACAAAGCAGATGTTCATTCAGACGGGGAGGTCACGATGAAGGCAGAGGTCACGGCGCATAAGGATTTCACGGTTTCCAAAATCGACGACCGGATCTATTCGGCGTTTCTGGAACATCTGGGCCGCGCGATTTACACCGGGATTTATGAGCCTGACCATCCGACCGCCGACAAGAACGGGATGCGCGGCGATGTGGCGCAACTGGTGCGCGATCTGAACATTCCCTATGTGCGCTATCCCGGTGGTAACTTTGTCTCGGCCTATAACTGGGAGGATGGGGTGGGGCCGCGCGAAGACCGCCCGACCCGGTTGGACCTCGCCTGGCACACGTCGGACAGCAACGCCGTAGGGGTGCATGAGTTTTCGGATTGGTGTGACACGGTGGGCACCAAGATGATGCTGGCGATCAACCTCGGCTCGCGGGGTTTGGATGAGGCGCGGAACTTTGTCGAATATGTCAACGGGCCGGTGGGCAGTTATTGGGGCGATCTGCGGGCCAAGCATGGCCGCGTGGCGCCGTTCAACTGCAACCTGTGGTGTCTGGGCAATGAGATGGATGGGCCTTGGCAGGTCGGTCACAAAACGGCTGAGGAATATGGCCGGTTGGCCAATGAGGTCGCCAAGACCCTGCGGGCGTTTGACAAGAAGCTGGAGCTGATCGTTTGCGGGTCGTCCAATGCCGACATGAAGACCTATCCCGAATGGGAGCGGATCGTGTTGGAACATACCTATGAGAATGTCGATCACATCAGCCTGCACATGTATTTCGCCAACCGGACGAAGAACACCGCCAACTATCTGGCGCTGAACGCCAAGCTCGACCGCTACATCACCACGATTGAAAGCGTGATCAATGTGGTCAAGGCGAACAAGCGGTCCAAACATGATGTCTATATCAGCTTTGATGAGTGGAACGTCTGGTATCACTCCAACAAGCAAGACCGCGCCATTCTGGATGGCAATGAGGGCTGGCCGCATGCGCCGCGATTGCTGGAGGATATCTATAATTTTGAGGATGTCTTGCAGGTCGGCTGCATCCTGAACACCTTCATCCGCAAAGCCAACGTGGTGAAAATCGCCTGTATCGCGCAGTTGGTGAATGTCATTGCGCCGATCATGACCGACCCCAAGGGCGCGGCGTGGCGGCAGACGATCTATTATCCCTATTACTTTGCCTCGATCTACGGCCGGGGCACTGCGTTGAACCTGTCGGTCAACTGTCCCGGCTATGATGCCGAGGTGGCCGACAATGTGCCCTATATCGACATTGCAGGCGTTCATGATGAAGAGGCGGGCACGTTGACCTTCTTTGCCGTCAACCGACATGCGACCGAAACCCTGCCCGTCGAGGTGGCTTTGCAGGGCTTCGGCAAGGCCACGATCATCGACCACCAAGAGATGACGCATGCGGTGCTGGAGGCGGTGAATACGGCGACGGATCAGACCAATGTTGCCCCCGCCAAGGGCAAGGGCGCCAAGGTGACGGATGGCACGCTGTCGCTGGCGATGAAGCCGCATTCCTATGCGATGATCCGGGTGAAGCTGGGCTAGGATCTGCCCCGAGCTATGCAAGAGAAGGCCGCTTCATTGACCGATGAGGCGGCCTTTTTGTTGCGCCGATGACGGGAATCATCGGCGGGTTTTAGTTACCTCTGCAACTGCCTTTCGGCCGCCGTACCTGAAAAAAACACAATCCCCGCGACAACGGCCCAAGTTCCCGATTCCAAGCGATTTTCACGACAAAATTCCGCCTGACTTAGCCAGTAAATTTATCAAGGAAAGCCGGGTCCATCAGACCTAGCCATTGGCGCATAGGAGAACCATCGTGGCCACTATTACCGGTACTGTCGGCAATGACACACTTACGGGCACAACGACCGCTGACACCCTGTTTGGCCTTGATGGAAACGACACGCTGATCGGCCTTGCGGGCGCGGACAGTCTGGACGGCGGAAATGGCACCGACACCGCGTCATATGCGACCGCAACCTCGGCGGTGACGCTTAGCCTGCTGGCCGGAACCGGCACCCTCGGTGATGCCAATGGCGATGTGTTCAACTCCATCGAGAACATCATCGGGACCGGGTTCAACGACAGCATCATCGGTGACATCAACGCCAACCTGCTGAACGGTGGCGCGGGCAATGACAGCCTGTTCGGCGGCGACGGCAACGATACGCTGATCGGTGGCGCGGGTTCGGATAGCCTGAACGGCGGCAACGGCTTTGACTGGATCGACTACAGTGCCTCGGCTGCGGGTGTGGCGATCAACCTGTTGGCCAACACCGCGTCGGGTGGCGATGCGGCGGGCGATGTGCTGGCTTTGGGCACGATTGAGGGCGTGATCGGGTCGGCGCTGAACGACACGCTGACCGGGGACGCCAATGCCAACTGGCTGAAGGGTATGGCCGGGCTCGACTCGCTGTACGGTGGCGCGGGCAATGACACTTTGTCGGGCGGGGCCGGGGCCGACAGCATGGACGGTGGCACGGGGATCGACACGGTCGAGTATTCGGAGTCGACGGCGGCTGTCAGCGTATCTTTGGCGACGGGCACCGGGACGGGTGGCGACGCGCAGGGCGATGTCATCACGCTGAACACGGTTGAGAATTTGACAGGCTCTGCCTTCAACGACACGCTGACGGGCGATGCCAATGCCAACTATCTGACGGGCGGCGCGGGCAATGACAGTCTGACCGGCGGCGCGGGGGCAGACACGTTTGACGGCGGGGCAGGGACCGACACGGTGTCCTATTCCTCCTCTACCGTTGGGGTGAACGTCTCGTTGGTGACGGGTCTGGGTGTTGGCGGCGACGCGCAGGGCGATGTGATCGTGCTGAACACGGTTGAGAACCTGACCGGATCGGGCCTTGGCGACACGCTGATCGGCGATGCCAATGCGAACTACCTGACGGGTGGTGCGGGCAATGACAGCATGGTCGGCGGCTTGGGGGCCGACACGTTCGATGGTGGCGCGGGGACCGATACGGTCAGCTATGCCAGTTCCTCGGCAGCGGTGAGCGTGTCGCTGACCAGCGGCACTGGCACCGGCGGGGATGCGCAGGGCGATGTCTTTGTGCTGAGCACGGTCGAAACGCTGATTGGTTCGGCCTACAACGACACCTTGACCG
>CAWAEL010000044.1:0-24791 GCA_963781185.1 uncultured Alphaproteobacteria bacterium | reverse complement strand
AAGGTGCAGCGGCGGTGATAGCTGTGAAGGGTCGCGAGGCGGCTGCAACCTGGCGCGGTGGCTCGGACAACGCACCCTCGGCCAAGCCCCCCCGGTCCACAATGCGGCGATGCGACCCTGACAGCAACAAGGCGGGCCAATGGCCCGCCTTGTGTGGTCTTTGGTGTCTGGCGTCAGAGCAGGGGGGGCACGCCGGTGTCGCCACGGCGGCGGCGTTGCTCTTCGGTTTCGGGCTTCCAGCCGTCGAACTCATAGGTGCGGCGGCGGTCGTCGAGGTGAACGACCGGAACCTCGTCCAGCGTCGTTTCCACGACGAACCGCTGCAACTCGGGGAAGCGAACCGAGACCAGCTTGCCGCCACGGCGCACGGCCTCAGAATAGATCGGCGCGTCCGCTTCGGAGATGCCCAAATCGGTCAAGGCCCCGACGCCCCCACCCACGATAGCGCCACCTGCCGCGCCGACAGCGGTTGCAGCCAGCCAGCCAGCCGCAACGACCGGACCCAGACCCGGGATTGCCATAATGCCAAGCCCAGCCAGCAGCCCGGCACCACCGCCCAGCGCCGCGCCAATTCCGGCCCCAGTTGCGGCACCCGAAGGCTCATCCTCCAGGTCCTGATCATAGGCGACATGCTCATTCCGCAAGTCCTCATTGCCCAGCAGGGAGGCCTCTACGCCGAGGAGGTTGAGCCCGTTTACCAGGTCAGCCGCGCGGCGTGCATCGCCATAGGTGTCGTAGATACGTGTGATAACAGCCATGATCTTCTCCAGTTCAAATTGAGGTTGGGGGATGCGTCGATGCGCGCTTACGGCGTGCCGGTGACGACATTGCCCTTGAAGTCGACAGCGACAGAAACGCTCGCGCCGTCCACCATGCCAGTCCCGCGCCAGACGCCCATGTCGTCCTTGGTCATGTCCGACAGATCGGTCACGCCCCAAGCGACGGCGCGATCCTTGGCCTGACCCTCGGTGAAGCTGTTGGCCCCTTCGAACGGTGCGCCAGCTTCGGGTGGCACATGGGCATAGGTGTCGCTTTCGCAGGACGCGATGTAGGCGTCATGGTCGTAGCCTTCGTTGGCGATGTTGGTGCCATCGATCCGGCCGCGGGCGTAGACCTGCGCGGCCTCGGATTCCGACAGAAAGCCGTCGCCGTCAGCGTCGAGCGCGGTGAAGCGCGCTTCACAGTTGGCCGCAGCGGCGGGGTCGGGGGTTGCGGGCATGGCCGGCGCGGTGAGAGTGGTGTCGACGGTGCCCGTGGCGGTCGTGTCTGCAGTGCCAACGGTGGAGTCAACGGTTCCGGTTGCTGTCGCCCCGGCCGTCGTGTCAACGGTCTGTGCCAAAGCCGGCGAGGCCAGCGTCAAGACAAGCAGGCTTACGCCAAAAAGATGACGGTGATGTGCCATGATAGCTCCTATTAACAAAGTGTTACGATGGAGGTGAAACACGCGATGCCCCCATTGGGTTCCCGTACACCGAAGGATTTTGAGGGAGGGGCGGCGGAAAATTGCCAATCGCAAGGGTCGGGTTATTGCGATTGGCCGGGCTGTGGGCGCATCAAACACTGTGCCGGACAGGCGAAAAAAGTCAGCGCCGGCAGATGGCTGCCGGCGTGAGTGGTACGAAAGTTATTGGTGTGGATCGCTGATCGGAATTGACGTGGCGGTGCGGGGCGTCAGACATCCAACTCCTCCACAAACCGCGCGTTCTCCTGAATATACTGGAAGCGCAATTCCGGTTTCTTGCCCATCAACCGCTCCACCAGATCGCCCGTCTCGCCCGGGGAATCCTCGTCAATCGACACGCGGATCAGTTTGCGGGTCAGGGGGTTCATGGTGGTGTCTTTCAGGTCTTTGGCGTCCATCTCGCCCAGGCCTTTGAAGCGTTGCACGTCGATTTTGCCTTTGCCGCCGAGGCCTTTGGCCAGCCACACTTCTTTTTCGGCGTCGTCGGCGACGTACAGGCGGCGCGCGCCTTGGGTCAGGCGGTAGAGGGGCGGGCAGGCGAGGTAGAGGTGGCCTTTGTCGATCAGGGGGCGCATTTGGGAGAAGAAGAAGGTCATCAGCAGCGAGGCGATATGGGCGCCGTCGACATCGGCGTCGGTCATGATGATGATTTTATCATAGCGCAGGTCATCGACATTGAAGCGGGTGCCCATGGCGACGCCCAGAGCCTCGCAGATGTCGCGGATTTCGGAGTTGTCGTTGAGTTTGGCGGAGGCGGCACCGAGGACGTTGAGGATTTTGCCCTTGAGCGGCAGCAGGGCCTGGGTTTCGCGGTTGCGGGCGGCTTTGGCGGAACCGCCGGCGCTGTCGCCCTCGACGATGAACAATTCGGTGCCTTCGCGGTTTTTGGCGGAGCAGTCGGTGAGTTTACCGGGCAGGCGGAGTTTCTTGGTGGCGGTCTTGCGCTGGGTTTCCTTTTCGGCGCGGCGTTTCAGCCGCTCTTCGGCGCGCAGGATCAGGAAATCGAGGATGGCCCCGGCGGATTTGGTGTCACCGGCCAGCCAGTTGTCGAAATGGTCGCGGACGGCGCCTTCGACATATTTGGCGGCCTCTTCGGTGGCCAGGCGGTCCTTGGTTTGGCCGACGAATTGCGGTTCGCGGATGAAGACGGAAATCAGGGCGCAGCCGCCGGACAGCATATCTTCACGGCTAGATCTGCTCGGCCTTTTTGTTCTTGACCCGCTCGCCATAGGCCTTGATGCCGCGCAAGATCGCGTTCCAGAAGCCGGTTTCATGGGTGCCGCCTTCGGGCGTGGGCACGGTGTTGCAATAGCATTGCAAAAAGCCGTCGCGGGCCGGGGTCCAGTTGATCGCCCATTCGACGGAGCCGGGAACCCCGAATTTCTCCTGAAAGGTGACTTTGCCGGCGAAGGGGCGGTCGGCGTAGGTGGTGGCTTTTTCAAGCTGATCGCCGAGGAAATCGGCGAGGCCGCCGGGGAAGTGGAAGACCGCCTCCATCGGCGTGTCGCCGTCCGGGATGGCGGATTTCCAGCGGATTTCAACGCCCGAGAAGATGTAGGCCTTGGAGCGGACCATGCGCAGCAGGCGCGAGGGGCGGAATTGCTGGCTGCCGAAGATTTGCGGATCGGGGTGGAAGGTGATGGTGGTGCCGCGCCGGTTGGGGGTCGGGCCGATCTTGGCGATGGGGGCGAGGGGTTTGCCGCGCGAGAAGTTCTGGGCGCACAGCTCCTTGTTCCGGGCGACCTCGACATCCATGCGGTCTGACAGCGCGTTGACGACCGAGGAGCCGACGCCGTGCAGACCGCCAGAGGTTTCATAGGCCTTGCCGTTGAACTTGCCGCCGGAGTGCAGGGTGCAGAGGATCACCTCCAGCGCGGATTTGTCGGGGAATTTGGGGTGGGGGTCGATCGGGATGCCGCGGCCGTTGTCGCGGACGGTCAGGGCGCCGTCGGCGTGAAGTTCGACCTCGATGCGGTTGGCGTGGCCAGCGACGGCCTCGTCCATCGAGTTGTCGATGATCTCGGCGGCGAGGTGGTGGTAGGCGCGCTCGTCGATGCCGCCGATATACATGCCGGGGCGCAGGCGGACGGCCTCCAGCGGCTCCAGCACCTCGATGGAGGAGGCGTTGTAGTCGTCAGTGTTGCCGGAAAGCAGGTCATTGGCCATCGGATGCTCGATTCTTGTTGTGCGGCTTTGGGCTGGCATTGGAGACCCTAGCGATTGGTTGCGCAAGATATGGGGCCGCGCGGGCCATGTCCAGCCGCCGACCCCTTGCCAGACAAAGCCACGTTAGCCACGGGTAGGATGGGCTATAGGTTGGCATTTGCGGTTTGCCGAAAATGCCAACGGGCCCATCATGGTCAGGCCGGCTCAGCCATCCGCGCCGCCCACATCGCCTGAAACGCCGGGCGGGCCTGGCAACGTTCGATCCACGACTTGATCGCCGGGAACTCGGTGAGCAGGGTGTCGTGGCCTTGGGCGTAGCGGACAACCTCTGCCGTGTTGATGTCGGCGGCGGTGAAGCGGTTGCCGACGAGATAGTCCTGTTTGGTCAAATGGGCGTTCAGACGCTTGAACGGCCGACGCAGTTTTTCGGCAGCCACGGCAATCAGGGCGGCACCTTCGGGTGTGGTTTGGCGACCCTCGGCGATGGGGTAGAACATCTCCAGCGCCGGGGTTTCCACGGCGGTTGCGGCGAACAGCGCCCATTGCTCCATCTGGGCAGTCTCAACATCGTCTTGCGGCCCAAGCATGCCGCCGAACTTGCGCGCGAGGTAGAGCGTGATGGCGAGGCTTTCGGTCAGCACGATATCGCCATCCAACAACGTCGGGATCAGGCCCTGCGGGTTGATCGCCAGATACTCTGGCGACGTCGTGGTCAGCCCGGACCAATCTGCATTGCTGCCGTTCAGGCGGTAGGCTTGCAGCACAGGAACTTGGGTGAATTCGGTGCCCGTTTCGTGCAAGAGCCAAAGCGGGCGGGTCGCGCGGGAGCGGGAGACGCCGTAGAGGGTTATCATGTCCGGGCCTTTCCTGAGGGGCAGTGGAACGGCGGTCAGAGTGCTGATTTGGCCGGGGGAATGCAAGGGGCGGCGGCGCCGATGGAGGGTGGGAACGCCGCGCGAAATCGCGTTTCAATTCCGCCCAATTTTCGGGCAAAGCCTTGTGGCGGTTCCGGCGAAAATGTAGGACATGCTGCGGATCATGACCCAAAGCTATGCCTCTCATGCCCGCGCCTTGTTGGTGCTTGGGTTTGCCGATCATCGGTTCGCATCTGGCGCAAATGGCGCTGCACGTGACCGACACCATTTTGCTGGGCCGCTATGGCGTGACCGAGTTGGCGGTGGGCGGTCATCGGCGGCACCGGGTTTTTCGTCGTGTTCATCCTGGGATCGGGCTTTGCGCAGGCGGTGATGCCGCTGGTGGCGGCGGCGCTGGGGCGGCACGATGAGGTGCAGGTGCGCCGCGATGCCCGGATGGGGATGTGGCTGTCGCTGGCCTTTGGCATGCTGACCTATCCGCTGTTCTGGACGTCCGGAGTTGGTTGCTGGCGATGGGGCAAAAGCCCGAGGTGGCCGCGCTTGGGGCAGGATTTTCTGCGGATTGCCGGCTGGGGCATGATGCCCGGCGCTGCTGGTCATGGCGCTGAAGGGGTATCTGTCGCCTTGGGGCGCACGCAGGTGGTGTTGTGGACGACGATTGGGGCGGTGGGGATCAACTTTGTGATTGCCTATCCGTTGATCTTTGGCCTGTGGGGCGCGCCCGAGTTGGGCGTGCGCGGGGCGGCGATTGCGTCGGTGATCGTGCAGTTCGGGACGTTCGTGGCGCTGGCCGTCTATGCCGGGTGGTTGCCGGAGTTGCGGCAGTTCCATCTGTTCCAACGGTTCTGGCGGCCCGACTGGCAGGCCTTGGCGCAGGTGTTCCGGCTCGGCTGGCCGATTGGGGTGACGGGGTTGGCGGAGAGCGGTTTGTTTTCAGCCTGTTCGCTGATGATGGGCTGGATTGGTACGGTCGAACTGGCGTCGCATGGCATTGCGATGGAGGTCGCGGCACTGGCGTTCATGGTGCATCTGGGGCTGTCAAACGCCTCTACCGTGCGGACCGGGCATGCTGAGGGCGCGGGCGATGTGCAGGGCTTGCGCGACGGGGCCAAGGTGGCGATCATGTTGTCGGCGGGGTTTGGGCTGGTGATGGTGACGCTGTTCCTGACCTTGCCGGTGCCGATCCTGTCGCTGTTTGTCGATAATTCGAACCCTGAAACGGCGCGGATCGTGGCCTATGGCACGACGTTGCTGGCATTGGCGGCGCTGTTCCAGCTTGGCGATGCGATGCAGGTGATGGCGCTGGGGCTGCTTCGCGGCATTCGCGATACGCGGGTGCCGATGTGGGCGGCGGCGCTGTCCTATTGGGTGATCGGCATTCCGTGCAGCTATATCCTGGCCTTCCATTTCAACATGGGCGGCGTCGGGCTGTGGTTGGGGTTGGTTGTGGGGTTGGCGGTGGCGGCTAGTACGCATGATGTGGCGGTTCTGGCATCTGGCGCCCAAGGTGGGGCCGCTGATGCTAACCGCGACCTGAGGGCGGTTATTCGGCCGCCTCACCCTTCATCAGCCGATCCGCCTTGCGCCGCACCAGAACCGAACGCAGGTCGTGCATGGCCAGCAGCAGGGCGTCGGTGACCTCTTCCAGCTGGTCATCCGAGGCTTTGGACTGCACCCATTGGGTCGTGACATTGAGGTAATCCACGGCGCGGTGGATGTCGTCGATATCGCGTTTGGCGAGCAGCGCGGTGCGTTCGGTGATCCAAGCCCGGATCACCTTCATGTCGGCGGGCGACAAGACCACCTCGCCATGCGGTTTGATATTGCCGTTCTTGACGTTGATGGTCGCCAGTTCCACCATGTCGATCCGACGCTGGCGGTTCTCGGTATCAACCCGGAACACCACCGCGCCATTCTCGCGGATGCGGAAATAGTAGTCTGGCAGATCACCCGCCATGGCGGCTCCTACGTGAGAGAGGCGCAGAACCGCTGGATGCGGCTGCACGCGTCGGACAACACCTCGTTGGAGGTAGCGTAGCTGACGCGGAAGTTGGGCGATAGTCCGAAGGCCGCGCCAAAGACCACGGCGACGCCGGTTTCTTCGAGCAGGGCGGTGGCGAACACCTCATCATTGGTGATCTTGGTGCCAGCGGGCGTGGTCAGGCCGATGCAGCCGGAAATGTCGGGATAGACGTAGAACGCGCCCTCGGGCTTGGGGCAGGTGATGCCTTTCGCCTCGTTCAACATCGACACCACCAGATCGCGGCGGCCCTGGAACAGCTTGCGGTTGGGGGCGAGGAAGTCTTGTGGGCCGTTCAGCGCCTCTAGCGCCGCATATTGGCTGACGGAGGAGGGGTTGGAGGTGGACTGCGACTGGATGGTGCTCATCGCTTTGATCAGATGCACGGGGCCGCCCGCATAGCCGATGCGCCAGCCGGTCATCGCATAGGATTTGGAAACGCCGTTGCAGGTGAGAGTGCGGTCATAGAGGCCGGGTTCGATCTGCGCCGGGGTGGTGAAGACGAAATCGTCGAAGACGAGGTGTTCGTACATGTCATCGGACATGATCCAGACCTGCGGGTGGCGCATCAGCACATCGCACAGCGCCTTGAGTTCGTCGCGCGTATAGCCAGCCCCGGTGGGGTTGGAGGGGGAGTTGAAGATGAACCATTTGGTTTTGGGCGTGATTGCGGCTTCCAGCTGCGCCGGGGTCAGTTTGAAATCGGTCTCGATGGTGGCGACGACGGGCACCGGGGTGCCGCCTGCCAGCAGAACCATGTCGGGATAGCTGACCCAATAGGGTGCCGGGATGATAACCTCATCCCCCGGATTGCAGGTCGCCATCAGGGCGTTGTACAGGATCTGCTTGCCGCCGGTCCCGACAGTGATCTGGTTCGGCTTGTAGGTCAGCCCGTTCTCCCGCGCGAATTTGGCACATATCGCGGCCTTCAGTTCCGGGATACCATCGACGGCGGTATATTTGGTCTTGCCCGCATCAATCGCCCGCTTGGCCGCGTCCTTGATGTTCTGCGGTGTGTCGAAATCAGGCTCCCCGGCGCCCAGACCGATGACATCGCGGCCCGCCGCCTTAAGCTCAGCCGCTTTGGTCGTGACGGCGATGGTGGGCGAGGGTTTCACACGGGCGAGCGTGTCTGACAGGAAGGCCATATGAGATTCCGGGTGCTGGAGGATTTGCAGTTTTCGGCGGTTCGTCATAGGGTCCGCCCTTCAAGCAATCAAGCGATATCAGAAAAGGAGAGGCATGATGGCCGAGAACAATACAGCGGATTGGTACGCGGAGGGCGTTGCTACCTTCGGGGACAGGCTGGAGGCCGCGCGAAACGCAGCAATGCTGAGCCAGAAAGAGCTGGCGATGCGGCTGGGCGTGCGGGACAGCACGGTCAAGGCATGGGAAGCGGACGAATGGGAGCCGCGGGCCAATCGGACGCAGATGCTGGCCGGGATGCTGAACGTCTCGATGGGCTGGCTGATGGCCGGTCTGGGTGAGGGCGTTTCTGCGCCGACGGACGGGGCTGCCCCGCCGAAAGTGCAGGCAACTATGGCGGAATTGGCCCGGTTGCGGCAGCAATTGCAGGCCATCGCCCAAGAAGTGGCCATGGTAGAGCGGCGGTTGTCGGCGGAATTGCAAGAGGTTCTGCCGTGACTGAAAGCCAGGATTCGCGTCTGAAGCGGTTGCACATGCGGTCGTGGCGGCGGGGCACCAAAGAGATGGATCTGGTGCTCGGCCCCTATGCCGATGCCCGGTTGACGGGTTTGGGTGAGGCGGATTTGCTGACCTATGACGAGCTGCTGCAAGAAAACGATCAGGATTTGATCCTATGGGTGATGGGAACCGCGATCCCACCACCGCGATTCGCAGGGCTGATGGCCGAGATTTCGACCTTTGCCCGCAGTCGTCTGGCGTAAAAGGCGAAAAAATTTGAAAAGATGAGACGAAAGTGAGGCGAGTTTACGTTATGTTTGCGTTTTGTGCCGATTTTGATCTTCAAGTTGCCCTCAACGCGGAGATCTCACATGACAATGCTCGCCCCTTTAATCGACGGTTCACAAAAGGCCCTATTGGCCGGTTATCTCGACAATCTGTCCATGCTGGAACGGTTGCACCGTCTGCTGCTGGATGTGATCAAGGACGAATTTGAACGGGTCGGCATTCTGGAAATCAACTCGGTTCAGGCGCTGCTGCTGTTCAACGTCGGCGAGAATGAGGTGACGGCGGGTGAGCTGAAATCGCGCGGTTATTATCAGGGGTCGAACGTATCCTATAACCTGAAGAAGCTGGTGGAGCTGGGCTACATGCACCACCAGCGGTCCGAGATTGACCGCCGCTCGGTTCGGGTGCGGTTGACCGAAAAAGGCCGCCGGGTGCGGGGGATGATTTCAGACCTGTTCGCGCGGCATTCCGAAGTGCTGGGCAAGCGCGGGGTGATCGACCCTGAGGCGATGGAGGCGATCAACGCGTCGCTGAAGCGGATTGAGCGGTTCTGGACCGAACAGATCCGCTATATCTACTGACGGTCTGGGATCGCATTTTGGATATTTAAGCCAAAATGAAAGGGTTTAGCGCCAGAAGCGGGCCTGGCTGGCGAAGAGGCCTTGCAGTTTGGCGAGCAGGCGCAGCGGCAGGCCGGGGTTTGGCAGTTTGCCGGATGCCAGACGGTCAACGGCGACCTCTGGCGGGCAGGGGCGTTTGGTGACCGGGTCGTAATAACGCGGATAGGCGATCAAGGTCGCATGGACCAGTTGGGCCAAGCTGGGCCGGGGCAGTGGATGGCCGTCGGGCGCGCGCAGGCGGCGGTCCGGGATCGGGCCAAGATCGGTCGTCAGACCCCAGCCAGCATAGAACGGTGCGCCGAGACAGGTGACTTGTTTATGGCGCAGCAGCGCCTCAAACCCCAATAGTGAGGTCATTGTCCAAACCTCATCGCAGGCGTCGATCAGGGCGATGGGATCGGCGTTGCGGGCGATGATCAGGTTTGGGAGGTCGCTTTCAGCGACCTTGCCGGGACGCAGGCCCGCCTCCACGTCGGGATGCGGTTTGTAGATCAGCACGGCATCAGGATTGGCGGCGCGGGCGGCCTCGATCAGGCCGAGATTGGTGCAGATATCCCCGGCGCCGAGGCGGATTGAGGCGTCATCCTCTACCTGACCCGGTATCAGGATGCGGTGGCCGGTCGGCAGGTCAGGCAGGCTGCCGCCGATGTTGTATTTGCTGATGCCGGCGGCGACGAGGCGGTCGATCAGATCTTGCGCGCGGTGCAGGGCATCGGCGGGCAGGGGCGCGCGGATCAGATGTTCCAGCCGGCTTTCGTGGGTGGGATCGTAGTAAATGCCCAGATCGTCGGTCACGAGGCTCAGCGGTGGGATCAGCTCGGCCCCCAACCCGCGAGAGCGTAGAAAGCCATCCTCGACCCGCAAGCAGTCCAGGTCAGGCGGGGCTTTGCCGGCCCAGACCAGCAGACTGCGCTGCTTTTTGTTGGCGAGGCCTTCGGCGCGGTCGGGGTCGTTTTCGAACAGCAGGGGGCGTTGCTGACCGAAGAAATCTTGCAGGCGCTGCCGTTTCCACAGGCGCATGCCCGCCGCGACATGGCCTTTGCGATCCTGACGATAGGCGCGGACCTCTGCCTCCAACTGATCGACGGCCTCTTCAAAGGCGCAGAGCCGGTCGCGGCAGGGGTCGTACCAAGTGGGGGCGAGGATCATGGCGGCGGCGAAGAGCTGCGTCTTGGTCAGGCTGCGCTTGCGGCGGGGCAGGGGTTGGCGGTCGTCGGTCAGGCCCCAACCGATGTAGAAGGGCTGACCCAGAACCACGGGGCGATGGCCTGCCAGGATCGCCTCAAACCCCATTTGGGAGGAGACGGTGTAAACGGCAGTGGCACCATCCAGCAGACGCCAGGGCGAAACGGCATCGGTCAGCAAAGAGACGCGGCCTGTGGCGTGGGCGTCGGTGTAATGGCCCGGACGCAGGCCAGCCTGCGTTTCGGGATGGGTCTTGATGACGATGCGGGCGGTGGGGTGTTCCTCTTGGGCCAGCACCAACAGCTCTTGAAAGGTTGCGGCAGTGGCGCCGGCATGGGCGATGGAGGCGTCGCCGCGCGTCTGATCGATGACCAGAACATAGCCGGGCGGTGGGGCAGGGGTAGCGTCGTGAATATTGTATTTTGACAAGTCGAGCTGCCGGATCCGGTCAATTCCAGCACGGGCCCGGGCAAGAAGGTTTGAATTGTCCAAGGGGGCGGAGGCCAGAATCTGCTCCAGCCGGGATGGTGCCGAACTGTCGAAGTGGACACCAACCGGGTCAATCAGCAAGCCGATGGCGGCATCCCCGGCGCGGCCCGGGCGGATCGAGCGGAGAAAGGCATCCTCAACCCGCAACAGCGGTACGGCATGACGCGCTGCCATCGCCTCGCCGCGATGGGCGTAGGGTGAGCGGCCCCAGACCACCACGCCATCGCCTTGTTTGGGGACACCCAGCCGCAACTCATGGCCCGCGAGCGTGAGGATACGGCGCAGGCGGGGTTGCAGGGCGAAGCCTGCGTTATAGTAGAACAGCCGCCGGGGTGATGACCCGGCGGCTGTTTCTGAAGTGTCAGGGCCAGACAAAATGCTGTCAGAGGCCAGAAGCCGCCGACGACAGGCTGTTGCCAGCGTTGGCGGTGCCCGTGATGGCACCCAAGGTTTTGCTCCACTGGACGAACGGCGCTTCGGTGACATAGACGGTGTCGCCATCGCGGATCAGGAAATCGCGCGCCTCAAACATGCCGGTGGGCTGGGTCAGGTCCAGCACATAGACCATGCGCTGATCGCCCTGCAGGTCGGTCCGGCCGAGGACTGAATTGGCGATGACTGCAGGCTCATTCCGCAGCACAAACACCCCGGTCGGGTCGGCGATGTTGGAATTCAGGCCGCCAACGGTGGCAATCGCCTCCAGCGCGGACAGGGTCTGTGTGGTGAAGGGCACGCGGTTCTGCGCGCCGGTTGCCCCGAGCGCAGTGAAGGCGCGGGTGTCCTGTTCGACGATGATCTGGTCGCCCGGACGCAGCGCGATGTCGAGGCGCGGGTTGGAGTAGAGATCCTGCAACCATATTTTTTCTGAGCGTGATCCACGGGTTACGCGGACGACGGCCACAGAGGGCGGAATGGTGACGCCGCCAGCTTTGGACACCATCGCAGTCAAGGTGCGGCTGGCGCGGTCAATCGGGTAGTTGCCCTGACCTGCAACCGAGCCTGCCACAGTGACGGCGGAACCGTCGCCGGCCACGCGGCGACACGGTGATCTGCGGATCGGGGGTTTGCGGGTCGAGTTTGCGGGTGATTGCGTCGCGCACACCTTCGGGCGTCTGGCCTGCGGCCTTGATCCGTCCGGCATAGGGCACGAAAATGTAGCCTTGGCCATCGACCTGCACCTGGTTCAGCGCCGAGACGCGCTGCCCGGTGTTGCCCAGCAGCGGGTCGTCCTTGACGTTTTCAAAGATCGTCAGCGACAGCATATCGCCGGGCGAGATGACGTCAGATCCCATGACACCAGCGTTGGTGAAGCTGGAAGAGAAGCCCAGCGCAGGCACAACCGAGGTTGCGCGGGTCACCCGCTGGTTCACCGTGACGATAAAGGCGTCACCTTGCTCAAGGACGGAGCCTTGATAGATTTCTTTCTTGTTGGGGCCAGAGCGCGGCAGACCACAAGATGTGGTGCCTAGCAAAAGCGCAACAAGGGTCAGGGCTTTCGCCCCCCTTGATAGATATGTGTTCACTGCCCGGGCTCCTTAACTGGAGTTTTGCCTCAAGTTTTGCCAGCAACCCTACGCAATGACGGAATAAAACGCTAGCGCCGATTGCGGTGATCAGTTTACCAGCCGCAACTGTTGCCTTGGTGCCGCGTTCCCCGAAGTCAGCGCGTCATAGGGATCCTCGGGTTGCAGCATCATGTCGACGACCTGTCGCAGCAATTCGCGACGACCCCGGGTGGAGTAAAATCCGCCGGGCACCTGGCTGGTTTCCAAGAGGTAGTGGCGGTAATCGCGGTAGGCGCGGCTGTCGGGGCGTGAGGGGTGGGCGAAGAATTCCGGCAGCGATTGCGCCGACACAAATTCCGGCTTGGCATAGACGGCGGCGCCGAACACCTTGAGCGGCAGGCCGCGCCACAGCACCTGTTGGGCGGCGGTGGAGTTGACGGTGACGGCGGTGCGGGCGTGGTTCAGAAGCTGCGCCAGTTTGCCGCCCTGCACGAAATGGACCCGGCTTGTCGACGCCGTGCAGTTTGGCCAGGCGGCGGATTTCGCGGGCGACGGGGACACGGCCATCCTCTAGCGGGTGGGCCTTGAACACCAGTTGATGGTGACGGGCGGCGCCTTTGGCAAATCCGTCGACCACCACGGCCAGAAATTCGGACATGGTGCTAAAGGGGGAATGCATCTGAAAGCTGGCTGTCATGTTCCAGTTGCAGCAGCACCAGATGATAGGGCGCGCCGCCGTGCTGGATGCGCCAGGTGGCCACCATACGCTCGGCCCGGTGCAGGGGCATCAGGAACAGGCGTTTGCAGTAGAGCAGGAATTCCTGCCGTACCGTCAGCGACCGGTGCGGGCGGAAATTGCGATAGTCCCAGAAGCCAGTCAGCACGAACCAATGGTAGAGCGCGCCCCAGAACATATGCTGGCGCATGTCGCCCCAATGGGCGGGCGCGTCGGGCAGGTCCATGTCGGATTGCGCTAGGGCCTGCTGCATCTCACGGATCGACAGGTCCATCAGCCGGGAATGACCGTTGGAGCCGCCGCGTTCATAGGTCACCCAATGCGGGCGCAGGTAGCCTTCTTCAAACACATGCACGGTCAGGCCCATGGCCTTGGCGGCGGTGATCGCATGGGCGTGGATCGGGCGGGTGTCGCCGTAAAGCACGACATCCGTGATGCCCTTTTGTGCGACGATCTGCCTGAAACGCCTCTGGCCAGGTGTCGGGTGTGCCTTTGAAGGGGATGTAGGACAGCGCCGTCGGCCAGAACGCCCGGTCGCCCCGGTTGAAGCCGACACGCCAAACCTCTGCCCCGGCAGAGGTCAACATCTTGCCAAGGCGGTGGAAATAGGGGCCATGCGGTCCCTGAAGAAACAGAAAACGATGGCCTTGGCCTGTGCCTTGCATAAATGCCCCTCTTCGCCCCTGTCTTGGTCTAGCCTTGCCGGGCCAAGGTAAAGGGGGAATCTTTCCAATTGCTAAGCGCTAGCCGGGTACGGCGGCAATAATGGGGCATTTGTGGTTCTTGCCTGTGTCAGGGCGGGGGTCTAACCTTGGCTGATGGCCGCAAAGAGGTGCGACATGGCGATGATCGGGCACAATGGCGGGCCGTCGGTGGCTGAAGGAGAGCGTTGGCGGCGGCATTGCTGGACAGCGGCGCGGGCAGAGTTGCTGCCGACGCTGCCGATTGAGGTTGTGCGGTTACGGGTCAAGCGGGCGGCGGATCTGGGGCTGGATTACAGGACCTATGCCTCGGTCAGGGCCGCCACGGGGCATGATGTTGTCGCGTTTCTGTTTTCGTCGAACGCCTTGCGGGTGCGGGCCGATCAGCTGAAAATGCCCATGCAGCGCGCGGAAAAGCTGCGGTTTGTGCAGGCCGAACGTATTGGTCTGCCGATCGGGCGGATAGAGCCGGGGGCGTTGTTGGTGATGAACCCCGAACTCGACCGCGCGGCACTGGCGCCGGAGCTTTGGGCCAAGTTCGGTGAGGCCGGACGGCGGCTGCGTGAGATACTCGGCCGGATGCCGGGGGACCGGGTGATTCTGGTCGGCGATCAGGCGATGGAGCGGGACTGGTGTGCTGCGGGACGTCTGGCGGGCTACCTGTCAGCGGATCGCTATTTCGGCACCTAGTTTTCGGCTGCTGGGCAATGGTCTTTGCGGCAATGCGGATGTAGGACCGGACCAAAGTGGAGTGCATCATGTCGGCCAAACCCCCTGTCCTGCCCGTTCCAACCTTTGACCACCCGGTCAAGCTGTTGATCGTGGTCGCGGTTGCTGACCGTGCCACCGCCGATGCGATGGTGGCGGCGGCCAAATCCGTGCAACCGGATGCCGAGGTGCTGGAGGTGCCGGGTGCGCTGGAAATCCCGGTCGCCATCGCGATGGCCGAGCGTTTGGCCGAATATGACGGCTATGTCGCCTTGGCCGATGTGTCGCCGGATGGTGGTGACAAGATTGTTGCCGAAGCGTGGCGTTCGATCAGCCTGCTGGGCCTGCAAGGGGCCTGTATTGGCAATGGCATCGGCGTAGCTGCGCAGGATGGCGTGGCGGCTGTGCAAGCAGCGTTGCATCTGGTTGCTATTTCGCGCAAGTGGGCGGCGCAAACCAAGGGGATCGGGTTCCGCGCATGAAATCTGCTGACAAGAAACAAATGAAATCGGCGGCACGGCTTTATGCGGTGCAGGCGCTGTTCCAGATGGAAAGCTCGGGCCAGACCGTTGAGGCGGTCACACGAGAGTTTGAGACGCACCGTTTTGGTGCGGTCTATGACGATGATGAAATGGCTGAGGGCGATGTGACCCATTTTAGGGCCATCGTGAACCATGCCGTGAACCTTCAGGCGCGAATCGATCAGATGACGGATCGCGCTTTGGTTGCGAAATGGCCGATTGAGCGGATTGACCCGGTGCTTCGGGCGCTCTTCCGGGCGGCGGGTGCCGAACTGATCGAAATCCCCACCCCGCCGCGCGTGGCGATCACCGAATATGTCGACGTGGCCAAGGCTTTCTTTCCAGAAGGAAAAGAGTCAAAGTTCGTGAATGCGGTGCTGGATCATATGGCACATGAGGCCAAGCCCGAGGGGTTCTGATCGTCGACAGGTGCAGGCCACTGTCGGGGGTTAAAGCATAGTTTGACCCGGCAAGGAGCCGTCTATGGACTTGGCGTTGATCAAGACGTTTATCGAAGTGGCCGAAACCGGGTCGTTTGCGGCTGCGTCGGACAGGCTGTTCGTCACCCAGTCGGCGGTCAGCCTGCGGGTTCAGCGTCTGGAAGAGTTGCTGGGAAAGCCCTTGTTCGTCCGGTCCAAGCATGGGGCCGACCTGACGTCGAGTGGCCGTGAGTTTGAGGCCTATGCCAAAGCGCTGGTGCGGACATGGGAACAGGCGCGCCAACAGGTCGCAGTGCCTGCCGGGTTCACCCGGACCCTGACCATCGGGGCGCAGGTGGCCCTGTGGCCGCGCCTCGGCTTCCGTATGGTCGATCAGCTTCGCGCGGAACTGCCCGATCTTGGCATCCGGGCTGAGGTCGGCATGCCTGACACCCTGACCCGCTCGATGACAGAGGGGGTGATGCAGATCTCACTGACCTATAATCCGTCCTTCCGGCCCGGGCTAAGCCTTGTTCCGCTGCTGGCGGATGAACTGGTTTTGGTGGCACCTTGGGCAGATCCGACCATCGGTCAATTGAAGGGGCGCTATGCCTTTGTAGATTGGGGCCCGGACTTCCTCAGCTTTCACAACAAGGTTTTGCCGGATTTGACCAACCCGGGACTGATTCTGGTGATGGGGTCGTTGTCGGCGCGCTATGTCATTGGGCGTGGGTTGGCCTCTTACCTGCCGGCAAGGGTCGCCAAGCGGTATCTGGACAATGGCGAACTGCATCTGGTGGCAGATGCACCGACGTTTGAGCATAAAGTCTGGTCGGTTTGGCGTGATGATCTTGATGAAAAGCTGGCGGATGTTGCGCGTAGGGCACTGAGTGAGGTGGCCGAACTGGCCGCAACTGTGACATTGGACGTTGTTGATCAGATATAGGTCGGTCGCAGGCCAGATTTGGTCAGGCCAAATGCCGAAATTCTGCCAGATTCCCGCTGTATTGCTGGGGAAAAGCCCTCTCGGACCGCCCTGAAACGCTGTTAGTGATTTCAAGAGGCAGGGGCCGCCAATATCCATGAGTAATTGTCATGGAAACGACGAGGATTCCAAATTTTTCATTGCGGACCCCAGGCCGTAAAAAGCGTTCAAGGCAATGTTGCCGATTGGGTCATAGACCCGCGTGCTTGTGTAAGGAGAACGCAATGAAAAAGTTCGAAATAGCCGCTCTGGTTCTGGGCCTGGCATCCGTAGGGTTCGCTGCGCAGGCAGAAACCACCGACTTCACGGGCACCACCGCCCTCAACGATCAGATCGACGACATTCAAACTGCAGTCGACGATGAGATCGACCGTGGCACCGACGCCAACCGCTTCCGCAACCCGGAATACCGTCCCGGCATGTCGGGCAGCGTCTCGCTGGGCTACACTGGCCAGACCGGCAACACGGAATCGTCCGACCTGACCGCTGGTGCACGTCTGCGCTTTGCAAACGGCCCGTTCGTTCAGAACATCGGCTTCGCAGTTGGCTATTCCGAAGAAGCTGGCGTGAAGACCACGGAAGATATCTTTGCGGTCTATGACGGTGCCTACTACTTCAACGACAGCATGTACGGCTTCATCTTGGGCCGCATTCAGTCGGATGGTCTGGCAGTTGCCGCGACCGACACCAAGCAGGACGGCTACCTTGGCTTTGGTCCGGGCTACCGGATCATCAACACCGAGCAGATGACCCTGCGCGTGCAAGCCGGTGTCGGTCAAAGCTACCTGGAAGACGGTACCGGTGCCAGCACCAGCGAAATCGGTTACATCGTGTCCAGCCGCTTCTTCTACGCGTTCAACCCGAACGTCTTCCTGTCGAACGACACCGACGTCCTGAAGACGGACTCGTCGCTGCGCGCGAACAACGACTTTGGTCTGAACATCAAGATGTCGGACAAGCTGTCGACCCGGATCAGCTACCTGACCGAGTATGACGACAGCCGGGCGATTCGTTCGGACAACAGCGTGGGCTTCGCCCTCGTCATGGGCTTCTGATCCAGACCCATATGACATTGAAGCCGGGGCAAGACATCTTGCCCCGGCTTTCCTTTGTGCAAAGTGACGATTTCGTGGCGATTTAGGGAAGCGATATTCGGCTTGTCATAAAATTGGTACTTCCCCTTGTCCCACCGAGTTGTTAGCCTTACGTAATGAGCAACAGATCCAGGAGGGATCATGCCCAAGTTCATAGACCGCAGTCTTGACGCTATCCGTGCTTTGCTTGAGTTGATTGGCGGCGCCACGCTGCCTGCGCCGAAACTGATTCCCATCAAGGTGACTGCGGGCAAAGGACGCCGGTGATTTCCTGAAAGCTTTTTGCAAAGCGCGCCATTGGCGCGCTTTTTGCATTTGTGGGGGAGGGGGAAGGTGGCGGGCCCGCAGCAACCGTGGCAACTGGGTTTTCCCGAGAGCCAGAGGTCTCAGGTGGGCGCCAGGTAGCAAGACCAGGATCTTGCCAGAGCCAGCCCCCGTTCACGTGCTTATCGGCCACTGGAAAAGTAGTCGCACACGAGAAGAGCAGCACCCGCCATCCCTATACATAGGCGCGTGGCAGGGCGACCGCAAGGCTTGCCAGATGTTCACCTTTGGTTCATATTGCGCGGATGACCCTTGATGACGACCCCTTCCCCCGATGCCCGGCCAACGGCTTGCCCGTGGGGTGGCGCGGGCGCTGCGGGCGCTGGATTTCGTGACGGTGGATGAATTGGTGCCGACGCCGGGCCTGCGGGTCGACCTGATGGCGTTGGGGCCGAAGGGTGAAGTCTGGGTGATCGAATGCAAGTCGGGGCGTGGCGGATTTTCGCGGCGACCAGAAATGGCACGGTTATCTGGAATGGTGCGACCGGTTTTTCTGGGCCGTGGATGCCGACTTTCCCGACCGATCTGTTGCCGGGCGGCACCGGGCTGATCCTGGCCGATGCCTATGATGCCGAGATTGTGCGGATGGGGCCGGAGACGCCACTGGCTGGGGCACGGCGCAAGGTGATGGTGCAGAAATTTGCCCGCCATGCCGCCGCCCGCTTGCACGGCTTTCGCGATCCCGGATTGAGTTTCATGCGCTGCACCGAGCACGATTTTTCTGCGAAAAATCCGGGGTGCGGTCTGATTTTTCGCAGAAAAATCGAGAGTCGGGTCAGCGTTTCTTCTTGGGCGCAGGTTTGCTGCCCATCGCGCGGGCGGCTTCGGCGGCGGTGCGCAGTTCTTCGGCGATCTCGTCCGCTTCTTCCGGGTCGAAATCCAACGGCAGTTCGATGCCGCCTTCGGCTTCGATATAGATGCGGACCATGCCATGGTCGGTCGGGCCGATCTGAATATTGGCAGCGATGTCGCTTTGCTTGTCGATGCCCATGGGAGTCTCCTGCCGCAAATGCTGTGCAGCGGTTTGGGCGAGGCGGGGCGGCAAGTCAAGCCGCGCTGAGGTGCATAGTCGTTTGCAGCGGCGATCTGAGGCTGCTTCCGACGTTCGGGGGCAGGTTGAGGTGATTTTCCGGTTGACCCTCTGGCCGCTTGGCTCTAATCGGACCACGCGTGCCGCGTTAGCTCAGTTGGTTAGAGCGCTGGATTGTGGATCCAGAGGTCCCCCGTTCAAGCCGGGGACGCGGTACCATTTCCTCTTAGCCGAGATATTGCTGCCGCACCGCATTGGGCGCGGTGCCGTAGGCCATCTTGAACTGGTGGTAGAACTGGCTGATCGATGTGAAGCCCGAGGCCTCGGCCACCGATGTGATGGCGAGAGAGCTTTCGACCAGCAACGCCCGCGCCCGCATCAGACGCATCCGCAGGACGAACTGTTTCAGCGGAATCTGCATGATCTGGGTGAACAGGCCCAGCGCGTAGTTTTCGTGCAGACCGGTGACGGCGGTGATCTCGGCATTCTTCATCGGCGTTTCGAGGTTTTCCAGAACCATCCGCACCATTGCGATCACATGGCGGATGTGAACCGAACTGAGCGCGCGGTCGCCCGCGACGTCGCCACGGGGCAGGCGCAGGAAATCGGGTTTTTCCAGAAATGCGCGGCGGAACAGGGCGTTCAGCTCCATTTTCAGGACTTCGGTCCGCTCAAAATCGCCTGACCGGTAATCGGCATACCAGCGGCGCACCATGTCCTCATTGCACAGCGCCTCGGGGATCAGCAGCATCCCGCCCCCCAGCATTGCCACCTGCATCGGCATGATGTGGTTCATCATCAGGAACGCGTCCAGCGGCAGGTAGATGTTGCACAGCCTCGGGCTTTGATCGGCGACGGGGGTGACGGCGTGCAGGCGGTGGGGAATGCCGGCCCAGAAGATGGCAAGGCGACCGGCAGGCACATGGATGCCTTGGTTGTCGACGTCATATTCCATCGAGTGATGGATGGCGAAGTTGGCTTCGACATGACCGTGCCAATGCGGCTTGGTCATGGTCTGCGGCTCAAATATCCGCATCCCGAATCGACCAAAGGCCCGGTTGGCGGCGTAAAAGTGCCGCTCGTGGCTGGGGGCCGCTTTGATCCGTCCGCCGCTGGCGCTGTCCTTCATCGTTTCTTTTTCCCGATCTTAGAAAGCCGGAATAGAATCTGCCAAAGCGGCATTGTTGTAAAGACCAATTGTCCGCACTGTTGGGTTGCATCGCGGCAGAATCGCATCAAGCGTCCGCGTCTGCGGTGCACCACGGGATAACCCGGCCTTCGCAGGCCAAGGGAGGAAACATGACAATGCATATCCGCCGCGTCGCACTAGCGACGTTGTTGCTGGGTGTGTCTGCTGTGGCGGTGCGTGCCGATATGATGGCACCCACCACCCCGCCAGATGCCCCAAAATTCGACGCTCAGGGCGAGCCGGTTTTCGTCAACCGCTCTGACATCTTTGAATACAAGGCCCTGCCGGCGTATAATGAGCCGGAATGGGTCAAGGCCTTTGAAACGGCAGGCAAATTGCCGCCGTTGGCCGATCGTCTGCCGAAAGAGCCGCTGGTCTACAAGACCGCGAATGCGCCTGATGGCACGGGCGTATACGGCGACGTGATGCGTCACGTCATCGGCGGCCGTCCTGAGGGCTGGAACTATTGGGCTGGCCAATCCTACGGTTGGGGCGGCATTGACATCGGTCTGGTCGAATGTCTGACCCGCACCGGCCCGCTGTTCGAAGTGAACGCGAACGATCTGCAACCGCTGCCGAACCTTGCCAAGTCGTGGGAATGGTCCGAGGATGGCAAGACGCTGACCGTGCATCTGATCGAAGGTGCCAAGTGGTCGGATGGCGAGCCCTTCACCACCGCCGACACCGAGTTCTATTACAACGACATCGTCAGCGACCCGGAAATCACCCCGTTGAACGGGGCGTCTGCCGGAACCTATTCCAACGGCGTCTACAAGAACATCGACGACTACAGCTTTACGCTGTCCTTCGACACCGCCTTCCCGGAAGCGGTGCTGTACAACATGGCCTATGGCAACTTCTGCCCCGGTCCGGCGCATCTGCTGAAGCCGCAGCATCCCAAGTACGGTGGCAAGGACTATCCGTCGTTCCACGACGCGTTCCCGGCCGATTACATGAACTTCCCGACGATGGGCGCATGGGCTGTGGTAGAGCATCGCCCGGACGACATCGTCGTTCTGCGTCGCAACCCCTACTACTGGAAGGTTGACGAAGCTGGCAACCAGCTGCCCTATCTGGACGAGATGCAGTATCGCCTGTCGACCTGGGGTGATCGCGACGTGCAGGCCGTGGCCGGTACGGGTGACTTCTCCAACCTTGAGCAGGCTGAAAACTATGTCGAAAGCCTGAAGAAGGCCGCCGATCCGGCTAGCCCGGCCAAGCTGGCCTTTGGTCCGCGCACGATTGGCTACAGCCTCTATCCCAACCTGTCGGCCAATGGCTGGGGTGAACCCGATGCCAACCAGCAAGCCATCCGCGAGCTGAACCGCAACCTCGACTTCCGCAAGGCCATCAGCTACGGCCTCGACCGGCAGCGTCTGGGTGACAGCCTTGTCAAAGGTCCGTTCACCGCGATCTATCCGGGCGGCATCTATGCGGGCACCTCGTTCTACGACAAGGACAGCACCGTTTACTATCCGTTCGACGTGGCGTCCGCCAAAGCCGAGCTGGAAGCAGCTGGCCTGAAGGACACCGACGGCGACGGCTTTGTGAACGTGGCGGGTGGTGCAAACCTGAACGTAACCTTGGTTACGCAGTCAGACTATGCCACCGACAAGAACCTTGCTGAAGGCGTGGTTGCCATGATGGGCGACATCGGTATCAAGGTCTCGCTCAGCGTTTTGGGCGGCAAGGACTTTGACAATGCGCGCGACTCGGGCAAGTACGACTGGATCATCATCCGCAACGGCACGGAACTGATCACGGTTGTGCAGCAAACCACCCGACTGGCACCGGTTGGCCCCAGCACCTCCTATCACCATCAGGCCAACGACAAGGGTGAACTGGATCTGCTGCCCTACGAACAGGACATGGTGGATACCGTCAACAAGTTCAGCGCGAGCCGCGATTCCGCGGAACGGATTGAGCTGATGAAGCACTACCAGAACGTCTACACGACGAATCTGGATACGATTGGTCTGACGGCCTATCCGGGTGCATTGATCATCAACAAGCGGTTTGCCAACATCCCGGCAGGCGCCCCGATCTTCATGTACAACTGGGCTGAGGACAACATCATCCGCGAGCGGGTCTTCGTGCCGGCTGACAAGCAGATCGATGCTGAACTGCACAAGGATACGCTGCCCGGTGCGCCGGGGACGGCTGGTCCGGTCACCTCTAACTGAGGACTGATCCTCGTCGGCGGGCAGGGGTAACCTTGCCCGCCACCTTCACAGAACCTCCAAGAAATCAGGTCCGCCATGCTGCGTTTTCTGGCCATTCGCCTGCTTCAGGCGATTCCGGTGCTGATCGTGATGTCTATTATCACCTTCATCATCATTCAGGCCCCGCCGGGCGACTACGGCGACTTCATCCGCACCAACATGATCACGCAGGGCAATGCCACGGCTGAGGCCGCGACCCGCGCCGCTGATCAGTACCGTGAGACGCATGGTCTGAATGACCCGATGCCGATCCAGTACCTCAGCTGGATTTGGGGCATCGTCAGCCGCGGTGATTTCGGACAAAGCTATCTTTACAACACACCCGTGTCGGACGTGATCATGTCACGGCTGCCGAAAACCATCATGATCGCGCTGACCTGCCACATTCTGGCGTCGCTGTTCGGCATCAGCTTCGGCATCATCGCGGCGACCCGCCAATACAGCTGGATTGATACGCTGCTGTCGTTCGTGTCGTTCCTTGGCATGACGGTGCCGCGGTTCCTGATGGCCTTGGTGATCCTGTATTTGCTGGCCTATAAATTCAACGTCCAGGAAATTGGCTCGTTCTATTCGTCGAAATTCGGGGGGCAGGTGTTCTGGCTCGGCTGGTTTGATTTCAACTGGGCCAAGCTGTGGAACCTGATCCAACACATCTGGCCGGTCATCGCTGTGGCGACTGTCGGCGGGCTTGCCTACAACATGCGGGTCATGCGGGCGAACCTCTTGGACACGCTGAACATGCAATATGTTGAGACGGCCCGTGCCAAGGGTCTGTCCGAAGGCAATGTGATCCTGCGCCATGCGGTGCCGAACGCGCTGCACCCGCTGATCGCGTACCAGGGCGTCGTGCTGCCCTACATGCTGACCGGTGAGATTGAGGTGGCTATCGTGTTCGGTCTGGCCACCATCGGCCCGGCCATCGTCGGCTCCATGGCGATTGGCGACGTCTTTGTGACCGCCAGTCTGCTGCTGGTTCTGGGTGCCACGCTTATCATCGGCAATATCATCGCGGATCTGCTGCTGGTCTGGCTTGACCCGCGCATCAGGGTGGGGAACGACGCATGAGCATGCATGTAGGCGAGACCGAAGACGGCCGCATCTCTACCGCGCCCACCGCCAACCAAAGCTATCCCGCGCTGGTGTGGCGCAGGTTCCGGCGGTCGGTTCCGGGGATGCTCGGGTTTACGATGGTGGTTCTGCTGCTGCTGATCGCGATTTTTGCCGAGTTTGTCGCCCCGATGGACCCCAACCAACCCACGGCCTCTTTCGCGCCGCCGGATCATCTGTCGTTTTTCACCAAGGACGGTTTCACGATATTCCCGGTGGCCTATTCCATCGTTGAGGGCGACGAGTTGGACCCCGTCACCTATCAACCCCTGATGGCCCCCGACATGGAGCATCCGCGTCACCTGCAACTGTTCGCCAAGGGGGCGGAGTATGAGTTGTGGGGCCTGATCCCGATGAGCCGCCATCTGATCGGCGTGTCCGATGGATCGCCGCTGCATCTGCTGGGCACCGACAAGCTGGGCCGCGATATCCTTAGCCGGGGTGTCTATGGCAGTCGGTTGACGCTGATGATCTCACTGGTGTCGATCACGCTGATCACCACGATCGGCACGCTCTTGGGCATCACCTCGGGCTATATCGGCGGGCGGTTTGACATGTGGTTTCAACGGTTTGTCGAGGTGATCCTCGCCTTTCCGCAACTGCCGCTCTACCTCGCCCTCGCCACCTTGATTCCGGCCACAGCGCCATCCTGGCTGTTCCTGACCTTTGTCATTCTGGTGATCGTCGGTCTGGGTTGGGCACAGTTGAGCCGTGAGGTGCGTGGCAAGACGATGTCGATGGCACGGGTTGACTATGTGCGGGCGGCAGTCGCCGTTGGCGCATCGGATGGCCGGATCATCACGCGGCATATCCTGCCCAACGTGCTGTCCCATGTGATTGTCGCCGTGACGCTGGGCATCCCCAACATCATCCTGCTGGAGAGCTTCCTTGGCTTCCTCGGCTTTGCCGTGAAGCCGCCGCTGATTTCCTGGGGCCTGATGCTGCAAGACGCGCAGACATTTTCCGTCCATCGGGTCTTATCCGTGGATTCTTGCCCCCGTGGGCTTCGTTCTGTTGGCCGTGTTTTCGTTCAACGCGCTGGGCGATGGCCTGCGCGATGCCGTTGACCCGTATTGAGGTAGGGCCATGATGGATATGAACACAACTGGCGATCTGGTGATCGATGCCCGCAAGGTCGGCGTCAGCTTCAAGGTGCTGGACGGCGTGGTTGAGGCGGTGCGCGACGTGTCATTCCGCCTGCACAAGGGACAGACGATTGCCTTGGTTGGTGAGTCTGGCTCTGGCAAATCGGTGACAGCGCGGGCGATCATGCGGCTATTGTCCAAGCGGGCGGTGGTGTCGGATCAGACCGAGATTATCTATGACGGCAAGGACATGGCGCGTCTGCCACAGACCGAAATGCGCCGTCTGCGTGGCAACCGCCTGACGATGATCTTTCAGGAACCGATGAGTTCCCTGAACCCGGTCTACACCATCGGCCAGCAGATTGTTGAGGTGCTGCGCATCCACAACAAGATCAGCAAGGCCGATGCGTGGAAGA
>CAWAEL010000043.1:0-77000 GCA_963781185.1 uncultured Alphaproteobacteria bacterium | reverse complement strand
GGAACTCAAAGCATAGCTGACCTTCGCGCAGCCGCAGCGAAATGGGGCTTCGTCCGCAGAGCAGTCATTCGGGACACTTGGACGACATGGCCTTACGCCCCAAGGCGGTGGTTGCGCGTTGGTCTTATGCTGTGCGGCTTGGGATGCGGCGCTCAAACCAGCGGAAGAACAGCACGATGACGGCGGTGATCGACATGTAGACAACCGCCAGCAGTAGCAGGGGTTCGTAGACGATGAAGGTGTCTTGCCGGATGCGGCCCGCGACGGCGTAGGTTTCCATGATGGTGATGGTGGAGACCAGCGGGGTGGATTTCAGTTGCAGCACCGTCTCGCCGCCGATGGTGGGCAGCACGCGCTGGATGGCTTGCGGCAGCCAGATCCGGCGCAGGATGGTGAAGCGGGGCATGCCCATCGACTTGGCCGCCTCTAGCTGGCCATGGGGCACGCCTTTGAAGGCGCCGCGCATCACCTCACCCTCATAACCCGCCACCGAAAGCGACAGGGCGACGACGGCGTAGGGCCAGGCTTGGCGCAGGATCGGCCAGAGGAAGCTGTCGCGGATGCCGGGGATCGACGGGAACAGCGAGCCGAGGCCGTAGTACAGCAGCCAGAGTTGCATCAGCAGGGGCGTGCCACGGATGATGGTGCAGAACACGCGGGCTGGCGCGGCGAGGTACCACGGGCCAGCGGCTTGGGCGAGGCCGATCGGGATGGCGAGGGTCATGCCGATGACCATGGACACCACCATAAGCCAGATCGACCGCCAGATGCCTTGCAGCAGAAGGGTCTGATAGCGCGGGTTGGCGAGCCAGTCCCAGCGCAGTTGCGTCACGCAATAGACCACCAATGCGATGCCAAGGCCCAGCAGGATCAGGCGGTGGGGTTTGAGGAAGTCGCGCATCAGCCCCTCACATCGCGTTGACCGCGCCGCGCCCATTTCTCAAGCCGCCCGATCAGGTAGGTCGAGATCAGCGAGATCGCGAGATAGAGGGCCATGGCGGCGAGGAAGAAGGTGAAGAAGGCTTTGGTGGTGGAGGCGGCCTGTTTGGTGGCCTGCGTCAATTCCGAAAAGCCGATGACGGCCAGCAGGGCGGTATCCTTGGTGGCGTTCAGCCAGAGATTGGCGAGGCCGGGGATCGCGTTGGCGGTCATCAGGGGCAGGGTGATGCGGCGGGCGAGGGTGGCGCGGGGCATGCCCATCGCGCGGGCGGCCTCTATCTGGCCATCGGGCACGCCGAGGATGGCGCCGCGCAGAACCTCTGTCGAATAGGCGCCTTGGACGATGCCGAGGACGAGGATGCCGGTGATGAGGGGGTTGATCTGAACGCGGTCAAAGCCCCAGTCGATGAGCAGCGCGTTCAACATGCCGGTGAAGGCGTAGAACAGGAACAGGATCAGCACCAGTTCCGGCACGGCGCGGACGATGGTGGTGTAGATGCCGAAGAGGTCTTTGATGATCTCGCCGCCATAGAGTTTTCCGAAGGCGCCGCAGAGTCCGATCACGAGGCCGAGGCTATAGGCCCCAAGCGCGATGATGATCGAGTTTTTCAAACCCCAAAGCAGAGTCGCCCCCCAACCGGGGGGCGAAAAGGCCAGAAGATCCAGCGCGGAGGCCGAGATGGCCCCGATTGCCAGCATTATTCAGCGCCGTAGATCGACGAGGCGAAGTATTTCGCGGTGATCGCGTCATAGGTGCCATCGGCAAGGATCGCCTTGATCGCCTCATTCAGCGTGGCGAGCAGCGGGTCGCCCTTGCGCAGGCCAAAGCCGACGCCCTTGCCGAGGATCGATTCATCATTGGCAACATCGCCGGCGCTTTCGCAGCAGGCTTGGCCCATGTCAGAGGCGACGAACGCGTCCATGGCGATGCTGTCGGCCATGATGGCGTCGATGCGGCCAGCGGCGAGATCCTGGTTGGCCTCATCCTGGGTTTGGTAGGTTTTGATTTCGGCCACGACGGGGGCGAAATGCTTCTGGCTGTAAGCCTCATGCGTGGTGGAAACCTGCACGCCGAGGATTTTGCCGGTCAGGCCTTCGGGTGTTGCGGTGATGCCTGAACCTTTGGCCGCGACAACGCGTGCCGGGGTGTTGTAGTAGCTGTCGGAGAAGTCGATGGTCTTGGCGCGCTCTTCGGTGATCGACATCGAGGACATGATCACGTCGATCTGGCCAGCGGTCAGGGCGGGAATGATGCCGTCCCAAGCGGTGGGGGTGATCACGCAATCCAGTTTGGCGTGATCGCAGATGGCGTGCATGAAATCGACTTCCCAGCCAACCCAGTTGCCCGAAGCGTCAGGCGAGGTGAACGGCGGGTAGGGCTCGGAAGCAACACCGATCTTGATCGGGTCGGCCATGGCGGCCGTGCCGAGGGTCGCAATCGCGGCGATGGTGAGAAGCAGTCTTTTCATTGTAGTCTCCCGGTTGGTCTGTGGGTTATCCCACGGTTTTCAGAAATTGTTGCAGTCGTTCGGATTTGGGCGCGCCGAACAGGTCTTCGGGCGGGCCCTCTTCTTCGATGATGCCATTGTGCAGGTAGATCACATGGGTCGCCACTTCGCGGGCGAACTTCATCTCATGCGTCACGAGGATCATGGTGCGGCCTTCGTCGGCGAGACCCTTGATGACCTGCAACACCTCTCCCACCAGTTCGGGGTCGAGGGCGGAGGTGGGTTCGTCGAACAGCATGGCGCGGGGGTTCATACAGAGCGCGCGGGCGATGGCGGCGCGTTGTTGCTGGCCGCCGGACATGAAGGCGGGAAAGGCGTCTTCCTTTTCATCCAGACCGACGCGGGCCAGAAGGGCGCGGGCGCGGATGATCGCCTCAGCCTTGGGGGTGCCAAGGACGTGGACCGGCACCTCTATCAGGTTTTCCAGCACCGTCTTGTGGGTCCACAGGTTGAAGTTCTGGAACACCATGCCCAGCGACTGGCGCAGGCGTTCGATCTGGTGGCGGTCGATCGGGTGGCCATCGGGGCGCATCTTGACGTGTTCACCGCCAATTTCGATTTCGCCGCCCGAGGGCGTTTCGAGAAAGTTGATGCAGCGCAGCATCGTCGACTTGCCCGAACCCGAGCCGCCGATGATTGCGACCACGTCGCCTTCGCGGGCGCATAGCGACACGCCTTTCAACACCTCATGGGTGCCGAAACTTTTATGAAGCCCGCTGACGCGGATGGCTATGGGCTGTTCAGCCCCCGTAATTCCCTGATCCGGCATGTGTTCCCGCCGTTGTTTGAACTGATTTGGACCCGTCGTATTGGGTTTGGCAAGCGATTAAACGAGCAAGACGTAACGGCAACTGCGCATTTTGTCACCAGAGCATGCCCCAAAACGGGCAATGGGGCGCGGAAATGGGCGGAGGCTATTTGAGCAAGACGCGGGGTTCGGGCAGGCCGCGACCTGCGCCGGTGACAGCAAAGGTCTTGCCAGCGTCAGGGGCGGCGGCAAGTGCCTCTGGCGTCATGCCTTCGAGGGCGGTGGTGCAGAAGAGTGTCGCATACTCTGGCCCACCAAAGGCCGGGCAAGAGGTGTGGGGGGCGGGAAACTTGACCTCACGCAGGAATTCGCCGGTCGCAGAGTAGACCGCGACGCGCGAGGCACCCCATTGCGCGTTGTAGAAATTGCCCTCGGCATCGACGACGGCGCCATCGGGGAAGAGGCCCTGCGCGCGCCATGTCGAGGAAGACGACGGGATCGGCTTTGGGCCAGCCTTCGGGGTCAAGGGCGACCTTCATCACCTTTTGCTCTGCCGTGTCGGTGAAATAGGCGTGGCTGCCGTCGGGGGTGAAGCAGATGGCGTTGGGGATCGACAGATGGGGGAAGAGTTTGCGAAGTTCGCCTTTGTAGTAGCGATAGATCGCGCCTTGGCCCATGCGGGTGGCCTCATCCTTGCCCATGGTGCCGATCCAGAAGCCGCCCTGACGATCCGCCCGCCCATCGTTGGAGCGGTTGCCGGGTTTGTCAGCCTCTAACTCGCACAGGGGTTCGATTTCCTCGGTTTCCAGATCGAACAGGAACAGGTCACGTTCCCCCGCGATCAGCAGAACGTCGTCAGTCACCCAGCCGCAGGCAGAGACCATTTCGGGGAAGCGCCAGAGTTTTGCGCCCTCACGGTCGTTGGACATGAGTGTCTGGCCCAGAATGTCGAACCAGAAGAACTGATGCCGGATCGGGTGCCAGAACGCACCTTCGCCGAGTTCGCAGACGCGGGCATCGTGAATCATTTGACCGCCTCATCATAGGCGGCGACGATTTGGGCGGCGCGGGTGGCGACCTCTGCCGGGGTCAGGCCGGGGGTGTAAAGGGCGGTGCCGATGCCGAAACCGTTGATCCCGGCGTTCAGCCATTGCGGCGAAGTTGTTCGCCCCGGCGCCGCCGACGGCGTAGACTTGGGTTTCCTTGGGCAGGACGGCGCGGATCGCCTTGACGCCTTCGGGGCCGATCAGGCTGGCTGGGAAGATTTTCAGGCCGTCGGCGCGGGCCTTGAGGGCGGCAAAGCATTCGGTGGGGGTCATCACGCCGGGCCACGAATCCAGCCCCTCAGCCTTGGTGGCGTGGATGACCTCGGTGTCGCAGTTGGGTGACACGATCAGGGTGCCGCCGGCGTCGCGGACGCGGAAGACGTCTTCGACCGTCAACACGGTGCCCGCGCCGATCTGGGCGTGCTCTGAGAAGGCCTGCGCCATGGCGGCGATGGAGGTGAAGGCGTCGGGTGAGTTCAGCGGCACCTCTATCCGGGTGATGCCAGCGGCGATCAGGGTTTCGGCGATGGCGGCGGCGTCAACAGGGGTGACACCGCGCAGAATGGCGATCAGGTTACGATGGTTCATTTTGCTGCCTTCAGTTGGGTGTGCAGGCTGGACAGGCCGGCCAGGGTGCAGGCTGTGGCGTCGAGGATCTCGGCGTCAAGGCCTTGGGATTTCAGGGCTTTGGCATAGTTTTTCGACAGGGTGCTGGCGCCGACGATGACGACCTTCTGGCCCAGCCAATAGGGCTTTGACCCGGCGAGTTCGAGGCCGATCAGCAGGCCCGACAGGCGGGCGCGGGCCTGTGCCGGGGTCATGGCATGCAACAGAAACTCTGCCCGCAGGGAGAACAGGCGCGCGGCGAATTTTTCGGGGTGCGACAGGGCGTCGGACAGGCCTTCGTCAAAGCTGACGTCGTCCCAGCTGTCGGCCCCGTTGGTGGCCATCGAATGACGCAGGACGGATTGGGTGGAGATCAGGGCGAACATCTCACCTGTCATGAAGGTCTGAAAGCTGACCACTTCACCGGCAGAGACGTGCATCCATTTGGAATGGGTGCCGGGGGCGCAGATCACGCCGTCAAAGCCGGGGTAGAGGGCGAGGACGCCTGCGACCTGAGTTTCCTCACCGCGCATGACGTCGGCGGGTTTGTCTTGGCTGAGACCGGGGGCAATGTGGAACGTGATGCGGGGATCGGTGGGGACATGCAGGGCACCGGCGGCATCGACCGGGGTGCAGGGCACGGCGCGGTAGGGGGCCTCACGCCAGCCTTGACGGGCGCCGACCATGCCGCAGGCCACGACGTGGGTGTGGGGAGCGGTGAGCCAAGGGGAGATCAGGCGCAGCAAAGCGCCCTCAAACTCAGCGGGTTTCAGCTTTCCCATGCCTTCGTCAGAGGTGGCCTCAGCGGTCGGGCCATTGTCGCCCATGGCCCAAGCCCGCAGGTTCGAGGTGCCCCAATCGACGGCAATCCAGTTGGTATTCATGCAATCCCCCTTGTTGCCTCGATGTTTGCCGGGTTCCGGGCGAAAGGGCAACCGGGTTTGGTGCAGGATCTGGTCCTATGAAGTGGGATGTTCTGGACATAACGGCTTCTGGACGGCAGGAGGATGATACGGCAAAATCAGGGGAAATGCCCTGATCCGCGATTCGCACCTTAGGAGTTCCCGTGATGACCGACGCAACCAATGATATGTCCGGAGTAGTTGAGGCCGACCGCGCCCACATCTGGCACCATCTGAGCCAGCACAAGCAGTACGAATCTGTTGACCCGCGCATCATGGTTGAGGGCAAGGGCATCAAGGTTTGGGACGCGAACGGCAAGGAATTCCTTGACGGGGTTTCGGGCGGTGTGTGGACGGTCAACGTCGGCTACGGGCGTGAAAGCATTGCCAACGCGGTGCGCGACCAGTTGCTGAAGCTGAACTACTTTGCCGGGTCGGCGGGGACCATTCCGGGGTCGAACTTTGCCAAGAAGTTGATCGAAAAGATGCCGGGGCTGACGCGGGTCTATTATTCGAACTCTGGCTCTGAGGCGAATGAGAAGGTCTACAAGATGGTGCGGCAGATTTCGCATCGTCATCACGGCGGCAAGAAATACAAGATCCTGTTCCGCGACCGCGATTATCATGGGACGACGATCACCGCTTTGGCCTCAGCCGGGCAGTTGCAGCGGGCCATCCAGTACGGGCCGTTCACGCCGGGGTTTGTCGAGGTGCCGCATTGCCTTGAGTACCGCAAACAGTGGGACGTTGAGAACTATGGTGAGCGGGCGGCGAATGCGATTGAAGAGGTGATCCTGCGCGAAGGGCCGGATTCGATCGGCGCCTTGGTGTTGGAGCCGGTAACGGCGGGCGGCGGCGTGATCGTGCCACCGGCGGGCTATTGGGAGCGGGTCGGTGAGATCTGCAAGAAGTACAATATCCTGCTGCATATTGATGAGGTTGTCTGTGGTCTGGGCCGGACGGGGACGTGGTTTGGCTATCAGAACTACGGGATCAAGCCGGACTTCGTGACGATGGCCAAGGGGGTTGCCTCAGGCTACGCCGCGATTTCCTGCACCGTGACCACGGAAGCCGTGTTCGACATGTTCAAGGACGATCCGAGCGATCCGCTGTCGTATTTCCGCGACATCTCTACCTTCGGCGGTTGCACGGCTGGTCCGGCGGCGGCGTTGGAGAATATGCGGATCATCGAGGATGAGGGGCTGCTCGACAACACGGTGAAGATGGGCGAGCGGATGCTGGGCAATCTGCGCGACTTGATGGCCAAGCACCGGGTGATTGGCGATGTGCGCGGGGCAGGGCTGTTCCTCGGGGCGGAGTTGGTGGCCGATCGGGGCACCAAGGAGCCGGCCGAAGAGAAGCGGGTTGCGGCGGTTGTGGCCGAGTGCATGGCGCAGGGGGTTATCATCGGCATGACCAACCGGTCGCTGTTCGGGTTCAACAACACGCTGTGCTTCAGCCCGGCGCTGATCGCGACGGAAGACAATATCGACCACATCACGGATACGGTGGACCGGGCGCTTATCAAGGTGTTCAGCTGATCCTGAAGACGGAACTGGGGGTTTCACACCCCCAAGCGACATTGCCCACGGGCAATGTCGCCGCCCCCGTGGGATATTTGGGCCAATTTGTAAGGCGCGAAATTTTAGATAGATTTTATGGGTTTGGCGCGTGCTGATCCCGGTTGAGGCCTTTGTCTTGCCGCCTGAGACGCGGGGGTCTTTGCAGCAGCGTATTCGGCAGATGGTGACGGAAGGCGTGCTGGCGGGGCGGTTTCGGCCCGGCCAGAAGGTTCCGTCGTCGCGGGGGTTGGCCACGCATCTTTCGGTGTCGCGGCTGACGGTGACGCTGGCCTATGCCGAGTTGGTGGCGTCGGACTATCTGACCTCCAAGGGGCGGTCGGGGTATTATGTTTCCGAGAATGCGCCTTTGGCGAGTGAGTTGCCGTCGATGGGCGCGCGGGCGGAGGCGGTGGAGTTTTCCCGTCTGGTGGGCACGCGGTTTTCCCGGCGCGGTGAGGTCGAGCGGCCGTTGGATTGGGAGCGGTTTGAGTTTCCCTTCATCTACGGGCAGGCCGATGCCAGCCTGTTTGACCATCAGAACTGGCGGCTGTGCGCGGTGCGGGCGCTTGGGGCGGCGCGATTTTGCGGCGATGACCTCTGACTATTATGAGCGGGATGATCCGCTGCTGATTGACCAACTGTTGCGCCAGATCCTGCCACGGCGGGGGATTGCGGCGCGGGAGGATGAGGTGCTGCTGACCCTTGGCGCGCAGAATGCGTTGTGGATGACGGTGGCCTGTCTGTTGGGACCGGGGCGGCGGGCGGTGATGGAGAATCCGGGTTATCCGGGGTTGCGGGCGATATTGGAGGCCTCTGGCACGCAGGTTTCTGTGGTGGATGTGGATGCTGACGGATTGCCGCCGCATGCGCTGCCGCAAGGGATGGATGTGGTGTTTACCACGGCCAGCCATCAATGCCCGACCAATGCGACCATGCCGTTGGAGCGGCGTCTGGCGCTGTTGCAGGCGGCAGAGCGGGACGGGTTTTTGATCGTCGAAGATGACTATGAATTCGAGATGTCGTTTCTGAAACCGGTCTCGCCCGCGTTGAAGTCTTTGGATGCTGAGGGGCGGGTGGTTTATGCCGGGTCGTTTTCCAAATCGGTGTTTCCGGGGATGCGGCTGGGCTATCTCGTCGGGCCGCCGAGTTTCATTCGGGAGGCGCGGGCCCTGCGGCTGATGTCGTTGCGCCATCCGCCGGGGCATATTCAGCGCACTTTGGCCTATTTCCTGAGCCTTGGGCATTATGACGCGATGGTCAACCGGATGCGCGGGGCGTTCAAGCGGCGCCGGCAGGTGATGGAAGAGGCGATTGTGGCGCAGGGGCTGGAGATGGCGGGGCAGGGTGGATTTGGCGGCTCCAGCTTCTGGATGCGGGCTGCGGTGGACAGCGCCGTACTGGCCGCCGAGTTGCGCCGCGAAGGGGTGTTGATCGAGCCGGGGCGGCCGTTTTTTGACCCCGCGCGGGTGGATATGCGGCACTATCGGCTGGGCTATGGCTCTATCGCGCCAGCCAAAATCCCGGAGGGGATTGCCCGGATTGCCGCAGCGGAACGGCGCTTGACGGCGGGCCGATGATCTGGACTTATCGCGGCGGCATTGCTGGACGTAACGGCGCCGCAGCGGCGGTTGTAGAAGAGCGCAAACCCATGGGAGAAATGTGATGCGGATGACCACCGAAGAGGCCTTTGTCAAAACCCTGCAGATGCACGGGATCGACAATGTGTTCGGCATCATCGGATCGGCCTTCATGCCGATTTCGGACTATTTCCCCAAGGCGGGGATCACGTTCTGGGACTGCGCCCATGAAGGGTCGGGCGGGATGATGGCGGATGGGTTTACCCGCGCCTCTGGCCGGATGTGCATGATGATCGCGCAGAACGGGCCGGGGATCACCAACTTTGTGACGGCGGTCAAGACGGCCTATTGGAACCACACGCCGCTGTTGCTGGTGACCCCGCAGGCCGCCAACAAGACCATCGGCATGGGTGGGTTTCAGGAAGTGGCGCAGATGGACCTGTTCAAGGACATGGTCGCCTATCAGGAAGAAGTCCGCGATCCGAGCCGGATTGCTGAGGTTTTGAACCGGGTGATCGTGAATGCCAAGCGGGCCTCGGCCCCGGCGCAGATCAACGTGCCGCGCGATTTCTGGACGCAGGTGATTGATATTGATCTGCCGGTCGCGGTGGAGTTTGAGCGGCCCTCTGGTGGGGAAGACGCTTTGGCTGCGGCGGCGGCCTTGCTGGCGGGTGCCAAGCGTCCGGTCATTCTGAACGGGGCTGGGGTTGTGCTGGGTGGGGCGATCCCCGCGTCAATGGCGCTGGCAGAGCGGCTGTCGGCGCCGGTTTGCGTTGGCTATCAGCACAATGACGCGTTTCCGGGCTCGCATCCGCTGTTTGTCGGGCCGCTGGGCTATAACGGCTCCAAAGCGGCGATGGAGTTGATTGCTGAGGCGGATGTGGTTTTGGCGCTGGGGACGCGGTTGAACCCGTTCTCAACCCTGCCGGGCTATGGGTTGGACTACTGGCCGAAGGGCGCGCAGATCATTCAGGTCGATATCAACCCGGCGCGGATCGGGTTGACCAAGAAGGTCGCTGTCGGGATCGTCGGGGACGCACGCAAGGTGGCTGAGTCGCTTCTGGCGCGGATTGGTGAGCGTCCGGTCGATGCGGCGCGGATGGGCAAGATCGCGCAGACCAAATCGGCCTGGGCGCAGGCGCTGTCGTCGATGGACCATGAGCAGGACGATCCGGGGACCACGTGGAATGAGCGCGCCCGCGCGGCGAAACCCTATTGGATGAGCCCGCGCATGGCGTGGCGGGCCATTCAGGCGGCCTTGCCGAAAGAGGCGATCATCTCGTCCGACATCGGAAATAACTGTGCGATTGGCAATGCTTATCCGAGTTTTGAGGCGGGGCGGAAGTATCTGGCGCCGGGGCTGTTCGGGCCTTGCGGCTATGGGATGCCGTCGGTGATCGGCGCCAAGATTGCCTGCCCGGATGTGCCGGTGGTTGGATTTTCGGGCGATGGGGCGTTCGGGATTGCAGTGACGGAACTGACGGCGATCGGGCGGGAAGAGTGGCCGGCGATCACGCAGGTGGTGTTCAGGAACTATCAGTGGGGGGCGGAGAAGCGGAATTCGACCCTGTGGTATGACGACAATTTCGTCGGGACTGAGCTGGATACCGGGGTGAGTTACGCCGGAATCGCCAAGGCGTGCGGGTTGCAGGGCGTGGTCGCGACGACGATGGATGAGCTGACGGCGGCGCTGCGGCAGGCGATTGTCGATCAGATGGCGGGCAAGACCACGCTGATCGAGGCGATGATCAACCAAGAGCTGGGTGAACCGTTCCGCCGCGATGCGATGAAAAAACCGGTGGAGGTTGCCGGGATTTCGGCGGCGGATATGCGGCCCCAAAAGGTATGATCCTTCCCTTCGCGCTGAGCTATGAGGCGGCGGGGTTCATGGCCCTCGCCTGCCTTTTGGCGGCTTTTGTGCGGGGCTATTCGGGGTTCGGGTTTTCGGCGCTGGTGGTGTCAGCCTCGGCTCTGGTGACCAACCCGCTGCATTTCGTCGGCGTCGTGATGATTTGTGAGTTTCTGATGACGTTCCAGCAATGGCGCGGCATCAAGGCGGATGTCGATTGGCGGCGGGTGACGGCGCTGATGCTTGGCGCGGGGATCGGCCTGCCGCTGGGTCTGTGGGGGATCACGCGGGTTGGGGTGGATACCGCGCGGGCGATCATTGCGGGCTATGTGCTGTTCATGTGCGTGGTGATGTATCTGGGCTGGCGGATTACGCGGCCGCAGCACTTTCCGCAGCATCTGGGGGTGGGGGTTTTCGCGGGGATGGCGAATTCGGTGGGGATGGCGGGGCTGCCGGTCGCGTCGTATTTCACCGCGCAGGGGCTGGCGGCGGGGGTGTTTCGTGGCACGCTGATCGCCTATTTCGCCATTCTGGACCTGTTCTCGCTGCCGCTGATGTGGGGATCGGGGATCATTTCGGTGGACACGTTCAAGCTGGCGGCGGCGGCTTTGCCGTTGATGGGGCTTGGCATCTGGGCGGGTGGGCGGCATTTCCTGAAAACCGACCCCAAGGATTTTCGTAAGTTCGCCATAGGGTTGCTGGCCGCTCTTTCCATATTGAACCTTGTGAAGGCGGTGTTCTGAATGTTGTTGGTCGTCAATGCGGGGTCTTCGAGTATCAAGGTTGCGTTGTTTGATGGCCTGACAGAGGTGCGGCGCGGTCAGGTGGCTGAGATCGGGACGGAGGGGCACCGGGTCGCGCTGGAGGGTCTGTTGCGCGACGGTTTTGGCGCGGGCATGACGGCGGCGGCGCATAGGGTGGTGCATGGCGGGGCGCATCTGACGCAAACCGTGCGGATTACCGAGCAGGTGATTGCTGGAATTACGGCCTGTATCCCCTTGGCACCCTTGCACAATCCGGGCAACTTGGCGGGCATTCTGGCCTTGCAGGCGCTGGTGCCGGATCTGCCGCAGTTTGCCAGCTTTGACACGGCGTTTCACGCCACCAACCCCGATGTCGCCCGGCGCTATGCGGTGCCGGCTGCGGTTGAGGCAGAGGGGATCCGCCGCTATGGTTTTCACGGCATCAGCTATGCGGCGATTGTTCGGAAAGTGAAAGAAATCGCGCCGAATGGCGTGCCAAAGCGGCTGCTTGCGTTCCATTTGGGCAATGGCGCATCGGTGTGTGGGATGGTGGATGGGCGGTCTGTGGCGACCTCTATGGGCTATTCGCCGCTGGATGGGCTGACGATGGGCACGCGGTCGGGTGCGATGGATGGCAATGCCGTTCTGCGGATGGCTGAGGTTTATGGGATTGCTGAGGCGGGGCGGATTCTGAACCGGGAAAGCGGGCTGTTGGGCTTGGGTGGGGCCAGCGACATGCGGGCGTTGCAGGCGCTGGATACGGCGGAGGCGCGCTTTGCGGTGGAGCATTTCTGTTATTGGGCCGTAAGGCATGCCGGGTCGATGATTGCGGCGATGGGGGGGCTGGATGCCGTGGTCTTTACCGGCGGCATTGGCGAGAATGACGTCGCGGTGCGGACCAAGATATTGGCGGGCTTGGATTATATTGCAGCGGGCAAACCGTGTTGGGTTATTCCGGCCGACGAAGAGCGCCAGATTGCGGCGGAAGCTATGACATTGATGCAGGGCTGATCTGCGTTTTCGGTGAAGCTTCTCGTTTGAATAGTAGCCATGCTTACTATATATCCCGCTCATGAAATCAGAAACCCAAGGTCTTGGCCTGCTGTTGCATGATGCCGCCCGTGCCGTTCGCAAGCGTTTTGAAGAGCGCAGCGTCGAATTTGGCCTGTCTTCCGCGCAGTGGCGGATGCTGGTTCATGTCTGCAAGGTCGGCAGCGCGCAGCAATCGCGCTTTGCCGAACTGTTGGAGATTGAGCCGATCTCTGTCTCTCGGCTGCTCGACCGGATGGAGCAGCAGGACTGGGTGACGCGTGAGCATGACCCGAATGATCGCCGGGTGCGGCTGGTCTTGCCGACGCCCAAAGCGCTGATGGCCTTTAGTCATATCAAGGCCATAGCAGACGAAGTTTACGCGGTGGCGCTTGCCGATCTGACGGAGGATCAGCGTCGCACCCTTACGACCGGTCTTCAGACCATCGTCACGAATTTGTCCAAAGCCGACGTGGTCGGCGAGAAGGTATCGAAATGAACGCCCAAACCCCCAAAGCTGATGCCGCTGTTGAAGCTGTCAAACCGACCGTTGTGCCGCCTGCTGCGCCGCCAGCCCCCGCGGTGAAACCGAAGCGTCGGCGCTTGGGTCTGATGCTGTCGTTGCCGGTGATCTTGCTGGCGGGCGGGGCGGTGTATTGGGTGAATGGTGGCACGACCGAAGTGACCGAGAACGCCAACCTGCATCAGGCGCGGATCAACGTCGCCTCTGATCTGGGCGGGCGGATCGTTTCGGTCGGCGTTGCGGACGGCAAGATGGTGACCAAGGGCACCGTGATGTTCCAGGTTGACCCAGAGCCGTACCGGCTGGCGCTGTTGCAGGCGAATACGGCTGTGGCGCAGGCGCGGTTGCAGGTGGCGCAGTTGAAGGGCGCCTATGAGGCGGCGGTCGCGCAATACAAGGTGGCCGACGACGACAGCAGGTTCCTGACGGATGAGCTGAACAAGCAGATGCAGCTGTCGACCAAGGGCGTTGGCACCGGCACCGCACTGGACACCGCGCGGAACGCGGCGCGGCGGGCGGGCGAGCAGGCCGATCTGGCCCGCGTGGCCGTTGACAATGCCAAGGCGGCGCTGGGCGGCGACCCGGAGATCGCGACGGACCAGCATCCGGCGGTTCAGGCGGCCCTCGCGGCGCAAGAGCAGGCGAAATACCGGCTGGACCTGACCGAGGTGAAGGCGCCGACGGACGGGCTGGTCTATCAGGCGACCTCGTTCAAGCCGGGTCAGTTCGTGACGGCGGGGGCGGCGCTGTTCACGCTGATGCCAGCGGGCGATATCTGGGTCGATGCGAATTTCAAGGAAACCCAGTTGGCCGGCATCAAGCCCGGCGCAGCGGCCTCGGTGGCCTTTGACGTCGATCCGCGGCAAGAAGATCGCCTGCACTGTCGACGCCATCGGTGCCGGCACCGGGTCGGAGTTTTCGCTGTTGCCGGCGCAGAACGCGACGGGCAACTGGGTGAAGGTCACCCAGCGGGTGCCGGTGCGGGTGCTGCTGTGACGGGATCGGCGCAGACGTCGTGTCGGGGATGAGCGCCTCGGTCTCGGTGCGAAACGGGCGTCACGCGCAGCTGGTCTGATCTGTTGCCGCCGGCTTTGGCAGGCAACTGAACATGGCAGAGCTGGGGCCGAATGGGGAATACCCCAATCGCGGGCTGATCACGGTGATGATCATGCTCGCGACGATCATGCAGGTGCTGGACACCACGATTGCCAACGTCGCCCTGCCGTCGATGACGGGCGACCTTGGGCGCGTCGCAGGACACGATCACCTGGGTGCTGACGTCAGCTATATCGTGGCGGCGGCGATCATGACGCCGGTCACGGGTTGGCTGGCCGACCGGATCGGCAAGCGGGAGTTGTTCCTGATCTCGATCGTCGGGTTCGTGGCGCGCCTCGCTGCTGTGCGGGCTGTCGTGGAACCTGTCGTCGATGGTGGCTGTTCCGGGTGTTGCAGGGGATTTTTGGCGCGGCCATCGTGCCGTTGTCGCCAGACCTTCCTGCTGGACATCAACCCGCGCGAAAAGGCCGGGTCGGCCATGGCGATGTGGGGCGCGGGCATCATGGTCGGGCCGATCATCGGGCCGACGCTTGGGCGGCTGGCTGACCGAGAGCTACAACTGGCGCTGGGTGTTTCTGATCAACCTGCCGGTCGGCATCATCGCGACGCTGGGCTGTATCGCCTATCTGCCGAAGTCGGTAAAACGGATCGCGCCGGTTTGACTTCTTCGGCTTTGCCATGCTGTCGGTGGGCATCGGCGCGTTGCAACTGATGCTGGACCGGGGCGGCGAGCTGGACTGGTTCGCCGCAACCGAGATCTGGATCTATCTGTTCCTGACGATCACCGGGTTCTGGGTGTTTGTGGTGCATATCCTGGGCGCGAAGCTGCCGTTTCTGGAGCCTGCGATGTTCCGCGACCGCAACTTTTCAACCGGGCTGGTGTTCATCTTCATCATCGGGATCATCCTGTTGGCGAGTCTGGCGCTGTTGCCGCCGATGCTGTCGAAGATCTTTGGCTATCCGACGATCACGACGGGGCTGGTGATGGGGCCGCGCGGGGTGGGCACGATGGTGTCGATGATACATCGTCGGGCGGCTGGTGCGGACGGTGGACCCGCGGGCGTTGGTGATTGTCGGGCTTGATGCTGACGGCGGCCAGCTTGTACTTCATGACCGGATTCTCGCCGCAGATGGGGTCGGGGCCGGTGATCTGGACCGGGTGTGTTGCAGGGGCTTGGGCTGGGTCTGGTGTTCGTGCCGCTGTCGACGATTGCGTTTTCGACGATCGACGCGAAGTACCGGGCCGATGCGACCAGTCTGTTTTCGCTGGTGCGCAACATCGGGTCGTCGATCGGGATTTCAGTGGTGTCGGTGATGCTGACGCGGAACATCCAGATCAACCATGTGGAGTTGGGCGCGTTCATCAACCCGTTCAATCCGGTGCTGCAATCGGTGTCGCCCGGCGGCGGTGGCGGGCAACCTGACGGCGCTGAGCCAGTTTGACGGGTTGGTCAACCAGCAGGCGGCGATGGTGGCCTATATCGACGACTTCAAGCTGATGATGCTGGTGACGCTGTGCGCCATTCCCTTGGCGCTGACCCTGCGCAAGCCGCGGTTGTCGGCCCCGGCGGGTGCAGCGATGGTTCACGCGGACTGAGTGTATGGCACGGGCGGAGTGGGGGTTTCACACCCCCAAGCCACATTGGCCAAGGCCAATGTGGCGGCCCCCGTGGGATATTTGCGCCAAAATGAAAGGGTCAGAGCGTGTTGCGTTCTACAGGTGGTCGCGCGGGAAACTGCGCGACCATGTTTTGTTGTGAATTTCGGTGCCGTTTTCGGTGACTTGCAGTTCGGTGGTCAGGTGGAAATGGGTGGCGTCGCAGGTCATCCGGGTGAGGGAGTGGTGGCCTGCGGTCACCTCGGGCCGTTTCAGGGTGACGTGGTATTCGCAGATGGTTTCGGCCGAGAGCGGGTCGCCGTCGGTGATGTGGAAGGTGGCGTAGCCCTTGGAGGTGGTGGTGGTTTTGATGTCGGTCATCTCCAGCGCATAGGTCCAGCGCGGGAAATCGACGGTCATGCGGCCCGACAGCAGGTCGCGGGTGACGCGGCGGGGCAGTTTCGCCTCGGACTGGTGGTAGATGCTGGGGGTGTGCGGGGCCTATTCCGGCGGGCATCGAAGGGGCGCAGTTGGGCGTCGCTCGGCGCGGGGGGGGCGGACGGGCAGGGTGAGGTGGCTGGTGCCGAGGGTGACGGTCAGGGTGGCGAGATCGGGCGAGGGCCAGGCGATGGGCCAGTAGGTGGTCGACAGCGATACGGCGATGCGGTGGCCTGCCGGGAAGTGGTGGGCGATGTCGTCGATGTCGACGGTGGCTTGGGTGAGTTCGCCGGGCGTCAGGGGTTCGGGCTGTTCGTGGCTGTGGCGGTGGGTGAGGTTCAGGACGCCCAAGGCCACGCGGGTCGATTGCGCCGTTCGGGGCCACGTCGTTCAGGCGGACGGCGATCAGGGCGTCGGGTTTGTCGCGAGGCGAAGGTCAGGTGGAGTTGGGGGGCGCCGAGGATTTCCAGCGCCTCGGTCAGGGGCGGGGTGGTGAAGACGAGGGAGCCTGCGTCATCCTCTCGCTGGTCACCGGGCCAGTCGGCATCCTCGCCGTAGCGGCCCACTTCGCCAGCGGCGAGGCCGACCCAGAGCGGGGAGCAGATTTCGGCGGTGCCTGGCTGGCGGTGCCGCCGAGGTGGCCGGCGGCGTTGAGGGGCAGGGTTTGGTTGGTGATGTGCGGCGAGGGCCATGTGGGTTCGCCAACCCAGCGGCCGGGGCGTTCGAGGTAGCAGGTTTGTGGCGGGACCGGGTCTTGCATCCAGACGCGCAGCATGGGTTCGTCCATGATGCCGGTGTCTTGGCCTTTGAGCCAGTGGTCGAGCCAGCGCAGCGCCTCTTGCAGCCAGCCGATGGCGGGTTGGACGGTCACGTCATGCGGGAAGCTATGCGCCCAAGGGCCGATCAGGCCGAGGCGGGGGCAGGTCAGGCCCGCCATCAGGCGGGGGACGGATTCCGAGTAGTTGTCGGCCCAGCCGGAGACGGCGTAGACCGGGATCTTGATGCGCGAGAAGTCCTGGCAGATCGAGCCTTGTTGCCAGTAGGCGTCGCGGCGCTGGTGCGTCCATCCAGTGATGGGCCCAAGGTTCATTGGCGGCGATGCGGTCCATCCACATCTGGTGCCATTCCGGGCCGACGATTTCGGGGTCAGGCGGCAGGTCGTTCTGGGCCATCATGGTGGCGGACCAGTCGACATTATCCTTGCTAAGACAGCCGCCGACATAGTGGACATCGGTGGCATAGCGGTCATCGGTGGAGCCGACGGTGATGATGGTTTTCAGGGCGGCAGGTTGCAGCGCCGCGATCTGCAGGCCGTTGAAGCCGCCCCATGAAATGCCGATCATCGCGATCTGGCCGTCGCAGAAGTCTTGCGCGGCGATCCATGCGATGGCGTCGACGCCGTCTTGTTGTTCGGTGGGGGTGTATTCGTCGTGCAGGATGCCCTGACTGTCACCCATGCCACGGATGTCGAGCCGGATGCAGGCATAGCCGTGGCCTGCCAGATACATGTGCATGGCCTGATCGCGGGTGCGGGTGCCGTCGCGTTTGCGGTAGGGCAGGTATTCCAGCACGGCGGGGACTTTGGTGTCTGTCATCGGGCATCCAGGCCTTGGCCGACAGGATCGTGCCGTCGGGCAGCGGGATGGGCAGGCTTTCGACCACGCGGACTTCATACGGGAATTCGGTGCGCGTGATCATGTGATTGGTCCCAGATGAGGGGTGAGCAGGTCGACGCAGGCCTGACGGGCCTGTGCGGCGGGCATCGAGCTCGGGGTCGATGCAATGTTGCAGGCCGAGGCCATCGACGAGGCAGATCAGGCTGCGGGCAAGGCCATCGGCGTCGACGGGCTGGGTTGTGGCGGCGGCGAGGGCCGTGGCGATCATCGCGTGGTAGCCGTGGTATTGGGCGCGGTGTTCGGCCTTGAGGTCGGGGTTGTTGGAAATCTCTCCCCACAAGGACAGCCAGATGTTCAGCGCCTCGCGGTTGAAATTGACGGGTGAGAAGAGGTGGTCGAGCAGGGACTGGATCAGCGGGCGGTCGGACGGCATGTCATTCTGGGTCGGGACGGCCGTGGCGTAGATATGCGCGTAGACGGCGGCGAGCAGGGCGTTCATGGAGCCGAAGTGGTGGGTGATGAGGCCGCGTGACACCCCGGCGCGGTCGATGATGCGGTCGACCGTGAACGCCTGAATGCCGCCGTCAGCGATGCAGGACAGGGCGGCCTCAATCAGGGCCGCGCGGCGGTCCTCTGACGACAGGCGGGTGTAGCGGGCGCGGGGTTTGGTCGTGGTCATGGCGGCAGGATAGCGAGTGGGCCTTGTGGGGGCAAGCATGGCTGTCCAGATCTGGACGGTTTGGGAAAGTGTGTGTTTTCAATAGGTTGAGTGTTGAAATTTTACCTTTTGGTAAGGATCGGTTTGTAGATGGAGCGATGGGCCCATCTTGGTCACAGCAGATCGCGTCCGGCCAGATTGCGCATCAGGGCGGCGGTGCCGAAGGTCCATTCGGGGGCCTCGGTCGACAGGCGGACGGTGTTGGTCAGGGCGCCGAGGGCGGGGGTGGCGATGGTCACGGTGTCGCCGATATGGTGGGTGAAGCCTTGGCCGGGGCCGTCGCGGTCTTGGACGGGCGCGAACATGGTGCCGCAGTAGAGCATGAAGCCGTCGGGGTATTGGTGGTGGCGGCCGATGGTTTGGCGCACCAGATCCTCTGGGTCGCGGCTGATTTCGGACATCGAGGAGCGGCCGGTCAGGGTGAAGCCGTCTTCGCCCGTGACGGTCAGGGTCAGTTCGAGGCTGCGGACATCGTCGATGCCGAAGCTGGTCGTCGAAGATGCGGATGAAGGGGCCGATGGCGGCGGCGGCGTTGTTGTCCTTGGCTTTGCCGAGCAGCAGGGCCGAGCGGCCCTCGACATCGCGCAGGTTGACGTCATTGCCGAGGCTGACGCCTTTGATCTGGCCCTTGCTGTCGACGGCCAGCACCACCTCGGGTTCGGGGTTGTTCCATTTCGAGATCGGGTGCAGGCCGACGGTGGCGCCGTGGCCGACCGAGGACATGGGCGGGGCCTTGGTGAAGACCTCGGCATCCGGGCCGATGCCGACCTCGAGATATTGCGACCACAGGTTTTCGGCCTGGAGCAGGCGTTTGACCTCGGCCGCCTCGGGCGAGCCGGGTTTCAGGTTGCGCAGGCTGTCGCCGATGGCGGCGGTGACGCGTTGGCGGATGGCGTCGGCGCGGGAGGCGTCGCCGGCGGCGCGTTCCTCGATCACCCGTTCGATCATCGAGCGGGCGAAGGTGACGCCGCAGGCCTTGATCGCCTGAAGGTCGGCGGGGGAGAGGAGGTGCAGGCTGTCGGGGGCGGGTTCGGGGTGGTCGAAGGCGGTCAGGGGGGCGATCACGGGGCCGGTGGCGGCGGCGAGGTAGGCGGGCAGGTCGTCGCGTTCCAGCAGGTCGCGCATGGTGGGGGTGGCTCTGGAGGTGATGTCGATCAGGTCGCCGTTGCGGTGCAGGGCGAGGGCGGGGCCGACGCCGGGGCGCCAGACGCGGGTGACGAAGGTGCCGGTGGCTGGAAGGTTGGGCATGGGCGGCTCCTCTGGCGGGGTCGCTGGGGGTTTCACACCTCCCCTCCGTGGGATATTTAAGCCAGAATGAAAGGCGGGGGTACAGGGGAAAGTTGCCTTGTAAATAAGTGACTGGTCAGTTAGTTATTTTGCATGGATGAGAGTCGCACCCAAAGAACCCAAGTTTCGCCGGCGGGCCGAGGCGCGGCCGGATGAGGTGCTGGATGCGGCGCTGACGCTGTTCGCGCGCGGGGCTTTGCCCACACCACGGTTGAGGCGGTGGCGCGGGAGGCGGGGCTGTCGAAGGCGGCGGTGTATCTGTATTTCCCGTCCAAGCGGGCGTTGCTGGCGGGTTTGGTGCGGCGGGCGGTGGCGCCGGTGGCGGATTTGGCTTTGCATCAGATTGCGGACTATCGCGGCGATCCGCGCCCGGTGATTGCCGGGGTGATGCAGGCGATGGTGGCGCGGCTGGCCGACCCCGCGGCGCTCGCCGTGCCGGGATTGGTGCTGCGTGAGGCGGCGGTCGCGCCGGAGATGGTGCAGGTTTACCGCGAAGAGGTTCTGGACCGGGTGTTGCCTGCGGTGCAGGCCTTGCTCGCGCAGGGTGTCGCGGGTGGTTTTATCCGCAAGGTGGACCCTGAGTTGACGCTGCGGTCGATCGTCGGGCCGGTGATGCTGCATGTGATGATGGCGCAGGTGTTCGGCATCGTGCCGGAGGGTGGGTTGCAGATGGACCGGCTGGTGGAAAACCATCTGTCGATCCTGTTTCAGGGGCTTGAGCCCGAGGAGGCGGCATGAGTGTGCTGGATTGGGCGATGGGTTTGGTGGTGGCGGTGGTGCCCGGTTTGGGGACGCCAGAGGTGCCGGTCTTCAATGGCTATCTGGAGGCGGATTACATCTATGTTGCACCGCTGAGCCCGGGCCGGATTGTCAGCCTGTCTGCAGATGAGGGCGACCGCGTCGAGCAGGGGCAGGTTCTGGTCATGCTGGAGGATGAGACGCAGAAGGCGGCGTTGCAGGCGGCTGAGGCTGGGGTGGCGCAGGCAGAGGCCAATCTGGACAATCTGTCGACCGGCGGGCGGGTGGATGAGATGGCGGTGATCGCGGCCACGCTACGCAAGGCCGAGGCGGACCGCGATCTGGCGGCGTCGAGCTTTGCGCGGACCCAGACCTTGGCGCGGCAGGGGCAGGTGTCGGATGCGAGGCTCGATCAGGACCGCACTGCGCTGGAGGCGGCCAAGGCGCAGGTAGAGCAGTTGACCGCGCAGTTGCATGTGGCGCAATTGCCGGCGCGGGATGCGCAGCGGGTGGCGGCTGAGGCGGGTTTGGCGATGGCGCAGGCGCAGGCGGAGGGCGCGCGGATCGGCGCTGGCGGACCGCAGCCTGCGGGCGCCGGTGTCGGGCATTGCTGGACCGGCGGTTTTATGACGCGGGTGAGGTGGCGGGGACGGGCGCGCCGGTGTTGTCGATCTTTCAGCCGGACCAGATCAAGGTGATCTTCTATGTGCCCGAGGCGGCGCGGTCGGGGTTTGCGCTGGGGCAGGTGTTGCAAACTGGCCTGTGATGGCTGTCCGACCGGGATTTCGGCGCGGGTGACGCAGATGGCGACTGAGCCGCAGTATACGCCCACCAATCCTGTATAGCCGCGACGAGCGCGGGCGGCTGGTGTTCCGGGCCGAGGCGCAGGTGTCTGAGGCGGAGGGGCTGTTGCCGGGGCAGCCGGTGACGCTGTGGCGGTAGATCCCGTTTCCGACGATCTGGCCATATCGGTGCGCGGGCTGACCAAGATCTTTGGCGGGCGGCGGGTGGTCGATGGGTTCGACATGGATGTGCCCAAGGGCGCGATCTACGGCTTTCTGGGGCCGAACGGGTCGGGCAAGACCACGACGATCCGCATGATGTGCGGGTTGCTGACGCCGGAAGCGGGTGACGGGACTTGTCTGGGGTTTGATATCCTGACGCAGAGCCAGCAGATCAAGGAGCAGGTCGGCTACATGACCCAGCGGTTCTCGCTGTATGAGGATCTGACGATCCGCGAGAACCTCGATTTCATCGGCGCGGATGTTTCGGATGAAGGGACCGCAGGGCGCCGGGTGCGATGCGGCGCTTGACGGAGCTGGGGTTGGCGGACCGGGCGGGGCAGTTGGCGGGGTCCCTGTCGGGCGGGTGGAAGCAGCGGCTGAGCCTGGCCGCCTGCATGTTGCACAAGCCCGCACCTGTTGATGCTGGACGAGCCGACGGCGGGGGTGGACCCCAAGGCGCGGCGGGATTTCTGGGATGAGATCAGGCGGCTGGCGGCGACGGGTGTCACGGTGCTGGTCTCGACCCATTACATGGACGAGGCGGTGCAATGCGATGCGCTGGCCTATATCGCCTATGGCAAGAAGCTGATCTCGGGCCCGGCGCGGGATATTCCGCGCGATGGTGGGGCTGACGACCTGGGCGGTGGAGGGGCCGTGATGTGGCGGCGCTGGAGGTCGAGCTGCGGGCCGAGCCGGCGGTGGTGCAGGTCGCGCGGTTTGGCGCGGTGCTGCATGTGTCGGGCACCGATCCGGTGGCGCTGGAGGCGGTCGCGCGGGCGCATTGGGACGGGCGCACAATGGGCCAAGCTGGAGGGCGGGCTGGAAGAGGCGTTCATTTACCTGATGTCGGGGGCGCAGGACAATTTCGCCGGGGTGCCGACATGAGCCTGTCCTTCGCCCGGTTCGCGCCGTTCTGGTCAAGGAATTCATCCAGATGCGGCGCGACCGCGTGACCTTTGCCATGATGATCGGCATTCCGATGATGCAGTTGCTGCTGTTCGGCTTTGCCATCAACTCTGACCCGCACCACCTGCCGACGCTGGTCGAGATGGCCGATGAGGGGCCGTTGAGCCGGGCGATTGCTGTCGGGGATGCAGGACTTCGAGCTATTTCGACTTTCAGGGTGTGGTGACAGGGCCAGCCGAGGGCGACCGGGCGTTGCGCGACGGCACGGCGAATTTCGTGGTGGTGATCCCGCCGGGGTTTGAGCGGGACGTGGTGCGCGGCCTGCGTCCCGAGATACTGCTGAGCGCGGATGCCTCTGACCCGTCGGCCTCGGGTGCGGCGGTGGCGGCGCTGTCGGGGATTGTGGCGGGGGCGGTGGCCGAGACGTCTGGTGGGGCCGTTGAAGCCTGCGGCGGCGGGGCCGTCGCCGGTGGGCGATTGTCGTGCACCGGCAGTATCAACCCCGAGGGCCGGACCGCCACCAACATCGTGCCGGGCCTGCTGGCGATCATCATGTCGATGACGATGGTGATGATCACGGCGGTGGCGATTGTCCGCGAGACCGAGCGCGGCACGATGGAGGCGCTGCTCGCCACGCCGGTCCGCCCGATTGAGGTGATGCTGGGCAAGATCACGCCCTATGTTCTGGTCGGCTATGTGCAGACCGGGGTGTTCCTGCTGGCGGGCAAGCTGATCTTTGACGTGCCGTTTCTGGGCGATCGGCTGGCCTTCTTCATCGGGTTCAACCTGTATATCGTCGCCAATCTGGCGCTGGGGTTCCTGATATCGACCCTGTCGCGCAGTCAGATGCAGGCGATGCAGCTGTAGCTTCTTCACGCTGTTGCCGTCGATCCTGCTGTCGGGCTTCATGTTTCCCTTTGCCGGGATGCCGGGCTGGGCGCAGGCGCATCGGCACGGCCATTCCGGCCACGCATTTCCTGCGGCTGACGCGCAAGGTGATGCTGAAGGGGGCGCAGATTGCCGGACGTGGCGCAGAATATGGCGGGGATCATCGGCGATCATGGTGGTGATCGTGGTGGCGGCGATGCTGCGCTATCGGCGGACGCTGGACTAGGCGACTTCAGGTCGATATCCGGGGCACCTGCCGGGGGAATGCGCCGCTGTTTTGGGCGCCACTCAATTGCAGGATGTGGGGGGGCGGGCATTCGGGGGGGACGCCGGTCATTCAGCACGGGTTTTGGGCACTTGCCGTTCGGTTTCGCGCGATTGTTATTCGCGCGGGGCGGCAATCGTAACAGTCCAGTTGACACAGACTGCCAATCGCAGAGTAAGCTATTGTCATAGAGCGGTTCTGGGTCTGTCGCAAAACTGTCATATGCGGGCCCTAGATCCATCTGCAAGAACGGGGCCGACAGAAACGCGCCCCGGAGAGTATCCGAGTGATCGGATCAACATAGGGAGACTATGACGTGACCAAGCACGACAACACTGTCAGCCGCCGCGGGTTTTTGAAAACCTCGGCCGTTGGGGTTGGGGCGCTTGCCGCACCCGCACTGATTTCGTCCAAGGCGCTGGCCTCGTCGGGCGAGCTGAATTTCACGGGCTGGGCCGGCTATCCGACCTTTACGAACCGATGTGTTCCCGGCCTTTGAAAAGGCCACCGGCATCAAGGTGAACTTCACCGAGCAGCCCGATCAGGACACCATGTTCGCCCAGGCCAAAGTGGCGCTGCGAAGCCGGCGGGATCGACATGATCGAGCCGACGATCGACCGTTGGGGCGGCTGGAATTCCAACGGCCTGCTGGCGCCGTGGGACCCGGCCAAGCTGGCGATGGACAACTATCTGCCGGGTCTGGCGGATGGCGCTGCGGGCACCCGTAGCCACGACGAGGACGGCGCGCTGTTCTATGTCCCGTCGAACTGGGGCACCGAGGCGCTGGTCTATGACAAGGAAGACGCGCTGTTCTGGGCGAGCCTGCCGTCGCTGGGCGCGCTGTTCGATCCGGCCAACCAGGTCGTCGTGCGTCCGCACTCGGCACTGGCTGCGATGGGCCGCTGGCTGGAAGCGCAGGGCAAGCTGCCGCGTCCGTGGCTGGATGGCTACACCGACATGGGCGCCATGGTTGAGCTGTGGGACATCGCGCTGGCTGAGGCTGTCAAGGCCAAGGGCAACGTGGTGCAGTTCTGGTCGGGCGAGAACGAAGCCAATGCGGTTTCGTCGCAAACGGCGCGACCGTCGGCCTGTGCTGGGATTCGACCGGCTACAACCTGCGCAACGACGGCTATGGCTATATGGCCCCGGTTGAAGGCGCGTTTGCCTGGCACCAGGGCTTCGTTCTGATGAAGAACGCGACCAACGTCGATCAGGCGCATGAGCTGGCCAAGTGGATCTCGACCGCTGAAGGCGCTGCCCTGTGGGCGACCGCCTTCTCGTCGAACCCGGTGGGCAAGGGTGCTGCTGATCTGATGAACCCCGATGTGTCGGCCTACTACAACTCTGCCTTCGACGACGACAAGCTGGCTGCCCTGTGGTGGTGGCCCGACCAGTCGGCAGAATTCATCGCCAAGCGCGGTGAATATGCCGACAAGTACAAGGCGTCCTGATCTGGCCAAATGGAAATGCTCGCCGGGTCCGCAAGGGTCCGGCGCGTTTCTTTTGCGCTGTTGGTCTGTGGGATGGGCGGAACTGCCCGGCCATTGAGCATTTTGTCGCGCCGTCATCCTGTGGCGGGGGCCAAATGCGTAAGACATTGCGAAAGCAAAACGGCCTGATAGGCTCATAAAAAAATTCAACAATGGGGAAGGACGATCCGATGAGTGCCGGGATCGATCTTGATGACGTATGCTGTGATTTTGGAAGTTTTCGGGCGGTTGACCATGTGAATGTCAGCATACAGCCCGGAGAGTTCTTTTCCTTTCTGGGGCCGTCGGGCTGTGGCAAGACCACGATCCTGCGGATGATCTCGGGGTTCACCGACCCGTCTGAGGGGGTGATCCGGATCGGGGGCAAGGATATGAAGGGCCAGCGGCCCAACCAGCGGCCCACCGCGCTGATCTTTCAGAACCTCGCGCTGTTTCCGCTGATGCCGATCTGGGAGAATATCTCTTTCGGGCTGGAGGTGCGCGGCGTCGACAAGGCCAAGCGCCGGGCGCGGGCCGAGGAGTTGCTGGCGCTGGTCGATCTGCAGCGACGGCTGCCGACAAGATGGTCAGCCAGTTGTCGGGCGGGCAGAAGCAGCGGGTCGCCATTGCGCGCGCCCTTGGCGGTGGAGCCGTCGGTGATGCTGCTGGACGAGCCGCTGTCGGCGCTGGACCTGAAGCTGCGTCAGCATATGCGGGCGGAACTGCGCGCCATCCAGAAGCGGACCGGCGTGACCTTCATCTACATCACCCATGATCAGGGTGAGGCTTTGGCGATGTCGGACCGGGTGGGCGTCATGTCCCAAGGCCGGCTTGCAGCAGGTGGCCAACCCGCGCGACATTTACAACAACCCGGTCAACGGATTTGTGGCGTCGTTTGTGGGGGAAAACAACATCTTGACCGGCAAGGTCGAAAAATCTGCGGGCGGGATGGCAGAGTTTTGCTACCGACATCGGCCGGTTCAGCGCCCGGTTGGGCGAGGCGGCCAAGGGCGGCGATCTGAAGCTCTATGTGCGGCCTGAACACATGCTCATTGTCCTCGGTGCCGGGGGGCGAGAATTCGGTGCCGGTGACGGTGTCGGAAGTGGCGTTTGAGGGCAACTTCATCTCGGTTCAGGCCGAGACGCAGAGTGGCAAGATCCTGACCGCGGAAATCCGCAATGACGGCTCGGCCACGGTGCCCGAGATTGGCGCCACGATGCATATGACCTTTGACGCAGCCCGTGCGGCAATCCTGCCGGACAGCGCAACAGCGGGGGTCTGAGCCATGCAGGATCTGCTGCGCCGTTATGGCATGATGCTGACGGGGGTGTTCGTCTTCCTCGTCTCGTTCTGGTTGTTGATGCTGGTCATCCTGCCCAACCTCACGCTGTTTGAATCGAGCTTCCGGCCCTATCTGCCGGTGGTGGATATCGGCGGGCCCAAGGATACCTATTCCATGGGCAACTACATGAAAGTGTTGAACAACAGCAGCCCGACGACGGTGTTGGGCATTGCGGTCAGCATGCCGATCCATGTGAAGATCTTTCTGACAACGATCTGGTATTCGGTGGTGGCGACCTTTGTCACCTTCGTGCTGGCCTATCCGCTGGCCTACTATCTGGCCAAGATCGTCAGCCCAAGGTCGCTGCCCACGCTGTTCCTGCTGCTGTTCGTGCCGCTGTGGGTGTCAGAGGTGCTGCGCGCCTTTGCGTGGTGGATCATCCTCGCGCTGAAGGGGCCGTTGAACGCCTTGCTGCTGGCGATTGGCGTGCTGGATGAGCCGGTGCGCTGGATTCAGGGCTATAATCGGCGTGATGATCGGCTTGGTCTACACCTATGTGCTGTTCATGATCTTCCCGCTGTATAACGCCATCCAGTCGCTGGACACCAACCAGATCGAGGCGGCGGATGACCTTGGCGCGCCGTGGTGGCGCATCCATTGGCGGATCGTGCTGCCCCATGCCAAGCCCGGCATCGCGTCGGGTGCGGTGATGGTGTTCATGCTGTCGGTCGGCTCGCTTGCTGGTGCCGTCGTTGCTGCAATCGACCAATTCGCAGTGGTTCACCCAGACCATTCAGCAATGGATGCTGGAGAGTCAGGATTGGAACACCGGGTCGGCCTATGCCTTCATGCTGCTGATCATCTGTACGTTGTTCGTCAGTCTGATGATGTGGGTGTTCCGCGTCAAACTTACCGACATTGCGAAATAGGGGGGCAGGGAACATGCAAATCAACCGCAAACTTCTGGCCCATCTGTATATGGGGGCCTTTCTGATCTATCTGATCCTGCCCTTGGTCATCATGGCGGGGGCGGCGTTCAACGACAGCAGGTTGCCGACCATTGTGCCGTGGAAGGGGCTGACCGACCGCTGGTTCATTGACCTGTGGAACGACAGCACGCTTTGGTACAGCTTCAAGAACACCATTCTGGTGGCGCTTGCTGTGGCGGCAATCGCGGTGCCGATCGGGACCGCCTCAGCCATCATGGTCAACTCTATCGGCGGTCGGGGGCGGTCTGTGCTGTACGGCATGATGGTGGCGCCGATTCTGGCACCGGGGGCGGTCATCGGCATTGGCACGCTGCTGTTCTGGAACTCACTCGGGCGGGGCGTGACTGAGATGGGGGACAGCCTTGGGCTGGGTCATTTCCAGCCGAACGAGATGGCCTACAACATCTTTGGGGCGGGGCTGCATCTGTCGGTGTTGGGGCAGGTCAGCTACATCTCGGCCTTTGTGATGCTGCTGGTTCTGGCGCGGCTGCAAAGCTTTGACGCGGGGCTGGAAGAGGCGGCGCTGGATCTTGGGGCGAGCCATTCCCAAGTGATGCGGCGCATTCTGTTGCCGCATCTGTACCCGGCGATTGCGGCGGGCGGGGCGATTGCGTTCTTCCAGTCCATCGAGAACTTCAACGTGACGCTGTTCACGCGGGGGACGTCGAATACGCTGACGGTCTATGTGTTTTCCAAGGTGCGATCTGGGATCACGCCGACGATCAATGCCTTGGCGCTGATCCTGATCCTCGTGACGCTGACCGTGGCGATTGTGTATGAGGTCAACCGCCGTCGCAAGGCCGCCATTGAGGCCGCCCGTGAGGCTGAGGGGCGGCGGGCTGAGGATGCCGGGGTGATCTGATCCCCCCGGTTCTTCGCACAACCCCAGACATGAAAAAGGGCGGCTGAGAGATCAGCCGCCCTTTCTATTATGCTTGCGACCTGATGGGGTCAGCGGCCGAGCGACCACCAGCCACGGCGCTTGGGCTTGTTCGGGTCTTCAGCCTCAGCTTCCGGTTCAGCGGCCACAGGGGCGGCGACCATGACTTCGGCCGCGATCTCGGTGGCGGCAGGAGCCGCTGCGGCGGGCTTATCCTCCGGGTCCGGCTGCGGGTCAGTTCCCTGCGCGGTTTCGGCCAGACCGGGGTCTTGCGGGAAGCCGGCTTGGGCCGGGGCCGGTGCTGGTGCTTCTGCCGGTGCTTCTGGCTGGGCCGCAGGTTGGGCTTCAGCCTCGGCTGCCTTGGCGGCGGCTGCCTTGCTGCGGGCAGAGGTGCTGCGCGAGCGTGTTGGCTTCTTGGCCGGGGCCGGTTCTGCAACCACAGCTTCGCCCTCTGGCGCGGCGGTGGGAGCTTCTGCGGGTGCCTCTGCGGCGGCTTCGGCTGCAGCTTTGGCGGCTGCGGCCTTGCCACGCGGGGCACGGGTGCGCTTTTTGGGCGCCTCGGCCTCTGGTGCGGCCTCTGCCACGGCTTCGACGGCGGCTGGCGTGGATACTGCGGTTTCGGTCACGACGGTTTCGCCGTCATCCTCATCCCCGTCATCATCGCTGCCATCGGCGTCAGAGCCTTGGTCTTCGGTGGTGGTGCTGCCATCAGCCTGAGCGGAGCCTGACTTCTTCTTGCGACGACGGCGGCGCTTTTTCTTGGTGCCGTTGCCTTCGCCTTCGGGGCGGTTGCCGTTGGATTGCTGGGCGGGCTTTGCCTCAACCACGTCATCCGCCTCTTCGATTTCGTCGATTTCGTCGATGATATCGGGATCTTCATCCTCATCCACCGCAGCGCCCATCAGGCTGGCATTGCCAGAGATGACCGAGCCGGGTTCCGGCACGACGCGGGTGGCGGTCTTGAACTTTTCAATCGAGTAGTCGGGGCTGATCAGGGTCGGGTCAGCCTCCAGCCGCACGGACATGCCGTAGCGGGCCTCGATCAGGGCCAGATGCTCGCGCTTCTGGTTGAAGAGGAAGTTGATGATGCCGATCGGGCGCCTTCAGCAGAACCTCTTTCGACCGCTTGCGCGTGCCCTCTTCTTCCAGCGCGCGCAGGACTTGCAGGGCAAGGCTGTCGTCCGACCGGATCAGGCCGGTGCCGTGGCAATGGGCGCAGGGCTGGGTGGTGCTTTCCAGCATCCCCGGGCGCAGACGCTGCCGCGACATTTCCAACAGGCCAAAGCCCGAGATGCGGCCCACCTGGATGCGGGCGCGGTCGGTTTTCAGCTTGTCCTTGATCTTCTTTTCGACGGCGAGGTTGTTGCGCCGCTCTTCCATGTCGATGAAGTCGATGACGATCAGGCCGGCAAGGTCGCGCAGGCGCAACTGGCGGGCAATCTCTTCGGCGGCCTCAAGGTTGGTCTTCAGAGCGGTATCCTCGATCGAGCCTTCTTTGGTGGCGCGGCCCGAGTTCACGTCGATGGCGACCAAGGCTTCGGTCACGCCGATCACGATGTAACCGCCGGATTTCAGCTGCACCGTCGGGTTGAACATGCCGCCGAGATAGCTTTCCACCTGGAACCGCGCGAACAGCGGCATCTGGTCGGCATAGGGCTGCACGACCTTGGCATGGGACGGCATGATCATCCGCATGAAGTCTTTGGCGGTGCGGAAGCCCAGCTCGCCCTCGACCAGAATTTCGTCAATCTCGCGGCTGTAAAGGTCGCGGATCGAGCGTTTGATCAGGTCGCCTTCCTCGTAGATCGCGGCGGGGGCGATGGATTTCATCGTCAGCTCGCGGATCTGTTCCCACAGGCGCATCAGGTATTCGTAATCGCGCTTGATTTCCGGCTTGGTGCGCTTGGCGCCAGCGGTCCGGATGATCAGACCAGCGCCTTCCGGCACCTCAATCTCGCTGCGCGATTTCCTTGAGCTTCTTGCGGTCGGCGGCGACGGTGATCTTGCGAGCAGATGCCGCCACCGCGTGCGGTGTTGGGCATCAGGACGCAGTAGCGACCGGCGAGCGACAGGTAGGTGGTCAGCGCAGCGCCCTTGTTGCCACGTTCTTCCTTGACGACCTGCACCAGCATGATCTGGCGGACTTTCACCACCTCCTGGATTTTATACCGACGGGCGCGCGGTTTGCGGGCCGTGGCTGATTTCCTCGGCCACGTCTTCTTCGGCGATGGATTCGATCTCATCGTCGGTGTCGGAGGCATGGTCGATGGACCGGAACGGCGCATCGGCGTCGTCGGTGTCGTCATGGTCGTGGGGGTGGTTGTGGTCGTGCGGGTGGTCGTCGTGATGCGGTTGTTCGGTGCCGCGCGAGGTTTGCACCAAGGCGTCAGCGCCGGTTTCTTCGCCCAGATCAACGACATCCATGCCGCCGATATGCGGTGTCAGAGGTTTGCACCTCATCATCGGTTTTCACCGCCTCTTGGGCCGGTTGCGGACGCGGGGTCCGGGCAGGGCGGGAGGAGCGGCGGTTGTCGTCGTCTTCTTGGGCGCGGTTGTAGGCGCGCTCTTCTTCCAGCAGCGCCTGACGGTCGGCCACCGGGATCTGGTAGTAATCCGGGTGAATTTCCGCAAAGGCCAGGAAGCCGTGGCGGTTGCCGCCGTAATCCACAAAGGCCGCCTGCAGCGAAGGCTCTACCCGCGTGACTTTGGCGAGGTAGATGTTGCCGGCAAGCTGGCGCTTGTTCAGGGTTTCAAAGTCGAATTCTTCAACTTTGTTTCCGTCGACCACAACGACGCGAGTTTCCTCGGCGTGGGTGGCATCGATGAGCATTTTCTTTGACATGGTCTTTCATTGCGCCGGACCAACAGCACTTCACGTCCCGGTGGGGCGCTTGTTGTCGTGGCAGGGCGTCTTGTTCGGGCGGTGGCGCGGCATGACAAAGACAGGGCAATGCCCGGTGGGCAGCCCTCGTTCCTGTCTGATACTGTTGCGCGCTTCATCGCGGTTCTCTTTCGGGCACCAGATGGCACCCACATAAAATCCCGGTAAATCATGGACCTAACGGGCAATTCACAGGCCTTGCGGCCCATCCGACTGCCCCGGCATCGGCACGAGATACGCGCCAGAAGTCTGGGACAGAGAATTCTGTCGCGGGCAGAAACCCGCTTGAGGCGACCCTAGCGGCAAAGAGGGCGGATTGACAATGGGTGAATTGGTTAAGTGTGTACCGACGTGGCGTGGTGTTGCGGTCGGATCAGGCTTTCAGGCTGCGCAAAACGAACACCCGGATGGCCGAAGCAAGGCCGACATCGCCGCGTGCGGCATCAATTTCGGCGGCGAGTTGGTTGAGGGTCTGGCTGCGTTTGGCGGCGATGTCGCGGAATTCAGCCCAGAACTCAGGCTCCAGCGACACCGAGGTGCGGTGGCCGTGCAGGGTGAGAGAGTGTTTTTCCGGGCGGATCATCGCGGCCTGTGCCTGATTTCTGTGTAAAACCGGCTCAATCGGAGCCCTGTTGCCCTTCGCGCAGTTTGCCGTCCAGATCGCGGGAGGCTTTGTCGGCCCGCGCCTTTTCCAGTTCTTTCAACGCCTTGGTGCGACCTGACTTGGCGGCGGCCTCAATGCCTTTGGCACGGGCCGCCTCACGGTCTTTCTGTTTGCGCGCTTGGCGCAGGTTGACGATGTCCGCCACAGTTTACCCCTTGGGACCGATCATATCTTCGGGCCGGACCACGCGGTCAAAAGTTTCCGCATCGACATAGCCCAGCGCAATCGCTTCTTCGCGCAGGGTTGTGCCATTTTTGTGGGCGGTCTTGGCCACTTTGGTGGCAGCGTCATAACCGATGGTGGGGGCGAGGGCCGTCACCAGCATCAGCGATTTCTTTCATCAGCTTGTTGATGCGGTCAATGTTGGCCTTGGTGCCGACGACCATGTTGTCGGTGAAGGAGCCTGCGGCGTCGCCGAGAAGTTGCATGCTCTGCAGGACGTTATAGGACATGACCGGATTGAACACGTTCAGCTCAAAATGGCCCTGCGATCCGGCAAAGCCGACGGTCGCGTCATTGCCCATGACCTGCGCGCAGACCATCGTCAGCGCCTCGGCCTGCGTCGGGTTGACCTTGCCCGGCATGATCGACGAGCCGGGTTCGTTTTCCGGCAGGCTGAGTTCGCCAAGGCCAGAGCGGGGGCCGGAACCGAGGAACCGCATGTCGTTGGCGATCTTGAACAGCGACACGGCGACGGTTTTCAGGGCGCCGGAGAACATCACCATGGCGTCATGCGCGGCGAGGCTCTCGAATTTGTTGGGGGCGGTGACGAAGGGCAGGTCGGTGATCTCGGCGATCTTGGCCGCCACGCGTTTGTCCCAGCCGACGCGGGTGTTCAGGCCGGTGCCGACGGCGGTGCCGCCTTGGGCCAGTTCGTAGATTTCCGGCAGGATCTTGTTCACCCGCATGATGCCTTGGGCGACCTGATGGGCATAGCCGCCGAATTCCTGACCGAGGGTCAGGGGCGTCGCGTCCTGGGTATGGGTGCGGCCGATCTTGATGATATCTTTGAATTCTTCGGACTTTGCGACCAGTGCGAGGTGCAGTTTTTCCAACCCCGGCAGCAGCGTGTCGCGGGCCATCATGCCGATGGCGACATGCATCGCGGTCGGGAAAGTGTCGTTGGAGCTTTGCCCCATGTTCACATGGTCATTCGGATGGATCGGCTTTTTCGACCCCATCACGCCGCCCAGCATTTCGATGCCGCGGTTCGAGATGACCTCATTCGCGTTCATGTTCGACTGGGTGCCGGAACCGGTTTGCCAGACGACCAGCGGGAAGTTGTCGTCAAACTTGCCGTCGATCACCTCTTGCGCGGCCTTGGCGATGGTTTGGCCGAGGTCGGCGTCCATGTCGCCTTGGTCGATATTCACCAAGGCGCAGGCCTTTTTGATGACGCCAAGGGCACGGATGATCGCCACGGGCTGCTTTTCCCAACCGATCGGGAAGTTCTGAATCGACCGCTGGGTCTGTGCGCCCCAGTACTTGTCGGACGGAACCTCTAACGGGCCGAAGCTGTCGGTTTCGGTGCGAGTCATGGCGGACCTCCTGCGTTGGGTGAGGGTTCTTACCGCGCCGTGGGCAAGAGTTCAATCGTATGCAACGGTATACAGAAGCCTATTAGGCGCGGGTGAAACGGTGGACGCGGGCCGGGGGAAGGTTGAACAGAATATAGGCGGTTTGCTCGACCGTCAGGCCGAGGCGGGCAATCTGGGCCTCTGACACGGCGGGGCGGGGGCCATAGGTGAATTGGTAATAGGCGCCGTCGGGGGCGAGGATGTCGAAGGCGGCCTTGACGATGCTTTCGCGGATCTCCAGCGGCATCGACAGCAGGGGCAGGCCGGACACCACTGCATTGACGCCGGGGGCGCAATGGGCGGGCGAGGTCTGGGCGCCGTCGTTCAGCACGGTCACGCCGGGGAAGGCGGTGCGCAGATAGCTGACGAAATCGGGGTTGAATTCGAACAGGGTCAGGTCGGCGGGGGCGACGCCAGCGGCGAGGATCGCCCGGGTCAGGACGCCTGTGCCGGGGCCAAACTCAACCACGCGGTCGCCGGGTTTCAGCCCTGCCGCCATCGCGCGGGCGAGAAAGCGAGAGGACGGTGCAATCGCGGAAATCTGCTTCGGCCGGCTGAGAAGCTGGCGGAAGAACAGCATTGAATTCGGACATCACCGGCCTATTGCTTGCGGAATTTGTCGAGGCTTACGATCTGCGCGTCTTGCGTCGGCGGATCGTCCTCTGGATCGTCTTCTTCCTCGTCATCCTCTTCGGCATGGGTTTCGAAGCGCAGGCCAAACTCGACCGAGGGATCGACGAAGGTGCGCACGGCAGTCGAAGGGGATGTAGAGCGGTTCGGGATTGTCGCCGAAATTCAGCGTGATGGCGAAGCCTTCGTCGGTCACGGTCAGATTGTCGAACCAGTGCTGGATGACGACGGTCATTTCGCCCGGATAGCGGCTGCGCAGCCAGTCGGCCATTTCGACGCCATCGACGGTGGTGTCAAAGGTGATGAAGAAATGATGGGCACCCGGCAGGCCGTTTGCTGCGACATCGCGCAGAACGGTCTGGATCAGACCGCGCATCGCGCGGTGCATGAGGTTCCCGTAATCAATCGACCGCGCCATGCCTGCTCCTGTCGTCGGGTAGGCCCAACATAGGGAATTTGAGGGTGAAGGAAAGGGGCGGCGTCACAGATGAGTGACGCAAGCGGCCGATGCAGTGGCGGCAAGCACCAGCACAAGCGCCAGTGATTGGTGCAGTCGCAGCAAAAGATAGGCGGAGGCAAGGGCAAGGACTGCGGGAAACAGGCGCAGCGTGGTCAGGTCGGGCAGGATCATGTGCAGCGGCCCGACAGTCGATTCGCGCCGACGCTGGGCAAAGAAGACATGCAGCGCGAACCAGAGTGACAGATTGGCGATGACCCCGACGACGGCGGCGGTGATGGCTTGCAGCGCGCCGGACAGGCGGGGCGCGGCGGTCAGGCGGGCGATCCAGGGTGCGCCGGCGAAGATCCACAGAAAACATGGCGCGAAGGTCATCCAGAGGGCGATGGCAGCAGCGAAGAGGCCCGCCGGTCAGGCCGTCTTTCTGGTGGGCCGCGACATAGGCCACGAATTCGGTGACGAGGATCAGCGGGCCGGGCGTCGTTTCGGCCAGTCCCAGACCGTCCATCATCTGGGTGATGGTCAGCCAGTGCTGGGTGGTCACGACGGATTGGGTCATCCAGGCCAGCACGGCATAGGCGCCGCCAAAGGTGACGACGGCGAGTTTGGAGAAATAGACGCCGATGTCGGCATAGAGGCCGGGATGCAGGGTGACGAGGAGTGCGAGGGGGGCGAGCCAGACCGTGCCCCAGATCACGACGGCTTTGATCGTTGCGCCGTAGGGGTGGGGCGTGTCGAGTGGTTGGGCGGCGGTTGTGGTGGTCAGATAGCCGTAAAGGCCAGCGGTGAGGATAACGATGGGGAAGGGCAGGCCGAAGATGAACAGGGCGGCAAAGGCGAGGGCGGCGATGATCCAGTTTCCGCGTGATTTCAGCGCGCGTTTGGACACGCGGAGCAGCGCCTCAATCACCACGGCGACCACGGCGGCCTGCACGCCGGTGAAGAGGGCGGCGACCAGGGGAACCTGGCCGAAGGCAGCGTAGATCATCGACAGGGCGAGGACGACCGCCGCACCGGGCAGCACGAACAGCAGCCCCGCGATCAGGCCGCCGAGCGTGCCATGGACCCGCCAGCCGATCCAGGTGGCGAGTTGCATCGCCTCGGGCCCCGGCAGCAGCATGCAGAAGCTGACGGGCAGAGAGGTAGTCTTGCTCGCTGACCCATTTGCGATCTTCAACCAGATCGCGGTGCATCAGGGCGATCTGGGCGGCGGGGCCGCCAAAGGACAGCACGCCGATGCGGGCGAAGGCGCGGGTCAGGTCGGGTAAGGTGGGCATCGGCGTTCCTTGGCTGCGGGCCGGTTGGGGGTGGCGATGCGACGATTTCAGGGGCCGGGGTGCGCCCGGCGACCTTGCGGGAAAGAGCTATTGGGTCGGTGGGGTTTGGTCAAGTGAGGGGCCGGCCTCGGGGGCATCGAGCCCCCTCATCCGGCTTGGGTGCTCGGGTCGGGCGGCGGGATTGTGGGGCGGGCGGACGCTCCGCGGGGGATATTTGGGCCAATGTGAAAGGGGGTGTCCATATGTGGACGTTTGGCTATCGTATTGAAAAGGCTTGGTTTTGGTGGAGAGCGTTAATCGAATTTTAGGGGTTTGGGCTGTGGGGCTGGGGTGCGCCGTCGTCTTCGTCGGTGGCGGCGGAGATGTCGATGACTTGACGCCAGCACGGGGGCTTTGGTACCACGGCCAGAGGGTCTATTTGCAGGACATATTCGTCGAGGTTGATTGACCCGGGCAGGTCGATCGCCAGCAGCAGCGCGGATTCGCAGGCCGCGACCGGACAGGCGCGGACATGGATCAGCAGGCCTCGGGGGTTTCGCCGTGCAAGCAGGCATAGGGGGGAGGAGGGAAGTGCAGGTTTCTGTTGCCAGGTACCTGCGAACCCCGCCTTAAGCGGCTAAGCCTAAGGACTTAAGTTCGGCGACTCGAACTGCTTACGCAGCCAGAGCCATTGCCGGAGCACGGTTGTTATTGGCAACTGTACATTTGCACCGATAACGGTGGTAGCTCACCGAGCGAAAGCTGGCCCCTTTAGACGTTCGTCGATCCTATTTCGACCCCAATCGCCCGCAATACCGGGAGTGTTGGTGGAGTCGCCGGGTACCGCCCCCGGGTCCGAGCCGTGTATTATGGGTGCGTTTATCGCCATAGTCCGAGTTGCCCCGGACAGGTTCTATATAGGGGCAGGGGGGCGACAGTGCAAGATGCGTGATGGCCACAGAATCCGTTGCTTTATTTTTGGCGCGGGGTAGAAAGGCAACTGATTGGTTGCGGGAGTTGTGCCATGCCGGACAAAATCGAGACAGAGATAACGGTTGCCGCGCCGATTGGGGCTGTGTGGCGGGCGGTGGCGGATTACCGGGAATTCGGCACTTGGTTTCGGGCGGCGCTGGACGGGCCGTTCACGGTCGGGGTGGTCACGACGGGCAAGATTCTGGAGCCGGGCTATGAGGGCACGCCGTTCTGGGTGGTGACCCGCGAAAAGGATGCCCCGTTCCGCTTTGTGTTCGACTGGCCCGCGCTGCCGGAGACGGGGCCAGAGGCGGCGGACCAGCCGGGGGCCACGACGCGGGTGACGATTGTGCTGGAAAAGGTCGCTGCGGGCACCCGCATTCGGCTGACGGAAAGCGGATTTGACCTGCTGCCGGAGGAGCTTGCCGTGGCGAAGTTCCGCGATAATGAGGGCGGCTGGGCGATCCAGATGGGTCGGGTCAAGGCGCATGTCGAGGATTGAAGTTGGGACGGTCACGCAGGCGGCGGTCTTTGCGGCGCTGGGTGATCCGGTGCGGTTGGATCTGCTGGCGCGGCTGGACCGGGGGCGGCCGCAATCCATCGCGGCGCTGACCGAAGGGACCGACCTTACACGGCAGGCGGTGGCCAAGCATCTGAAGGTTCTGGAACGGGTGGGCGTTGTGCGGCCAAGCAAGGTCGGGCGCGAGCGGCACTATGCCGTGGAGGTAGAGGCCTTGGTCGCGGCAGAGGTCTATTTGCAGCAGGTGGCGCATAAGTGGGATGACGCCTTGGCGCGGTTGCGGTCGCATCTGGACGGCTAGGTGGTGGACGCGGGCGTGGTCGGCTGGCAAGCTGCGGAAGAAATCGGAGTATTGCCATGAAGATCCTGCTTGTGATTGCCCACCCGCGCGTAGGCTCATTATCCCATGAGGCCGCGCAGGCCTTTGCCTCTGCCGCAGAGGCGGCGGGGCATCAGGTGGAATGGGCCGATCTGGCGGCAGAGGGGTTTGATCCGGTGTTGCGTGAGGCGGATGAGCCGGATTGGAGCAATCCGGACCGGGTCTATTCCCCGGAGGTGCTGGCCGAAATGGCGCGGATCGAGCGGAATGACGCAACGGTTATGGTGTTTCCGGTCTGGTGGTGGTCGATGCCCGCGCTGATGAAGGGCTGGATTGACCGGGTCTGGGCCTATGGCTGGGCCTATGGCGGCGCGACCTATCCCCATGCCAAGGTGTCGATGCTGGCGGTCGCCGGGGTGAGCGAGGACACCTATGCCAAGCGCGGCTATGACGATGCGATAGAGCTGCTGCTGGAAACCGGGATCCTGCGCTATTGCGACATCAAGGAGCCGAGCCTGCATATGCTGTATGACAGTTTTGAAGCCGATGGCCGGACGGCGCTGTTGGCGCGGGCGGCGGCGTTTGGCGCGGCTTTCTGAAGGGTTGGGGCCGGAAATGGAAACGCCCGGGACTTGCCCGGGCGGTTCTTGGTATTTGTGTCAGATCAGAAGCCAGACTTGATCTGCTCAAACTCGTGTACCATGCGGTCGCGCAGGGCCGGGTCGAGCGGGGTCTGGGCCAGCAGCGTGGTGTCGATCGGGTCGACATCGGCGGCCTTCAACTCTGCCGGGTCGATGATCTTGGCCATGCCAGACGGTCTCGGTCGCGGCATAGCCGAAGTTGTCCAGCAGGCCCTTGGCCGAGCCGTCATCCAGCCAGGCGTTGATGAAATCATAGGCCTTGTCTTCTTTGCCCGGACCATCCTTGAGGTTGATATAGCCGCAGAACCATGAGGACGCGCCCCTCTTTGGCCTGACGCTGGAAGCCGACCGGGAAGTCCTGCTGAGCGCAGCAGGGCGATGGAATCGTTCCAGGCCCAGGCGACCTGCACCTCGCCCGAGGCCATCAGCTGGCTGAGCTGTGACGGGTCGGACCAATAGGCCTTGACCGTCGGGTTTACCTTGCGCAGCCAGTCGGCGGCGGCGTTGAACTGCTCATCGGTCACGGTGGTCCAGTCGGTCACGCCGGTGGCGAGCAGGGCCAGCGCCCAGACGTCGTCGGCATTGTCGGGCAGCGAGATGCGGCCTTCGTATTTGGGGTTGGTGAACACGTCGAGCGAGGCCACGTCTTCGGCGGGCACGTCGGTCGTGTTATAGGCGATGGCGGTATAGGCGTAGTCGGTCGGGATGAACCAGACGCCCGCATCATCCTTGAAGATCTTGGAGTTCAGGAAACGCGGGTCGATCTTCGTCGAAATTCGGGATGCTTGCGACACGTCCCACGGCTCGATCACGCCGGCATCGCGGTATTTCTGGATCATCTGGCTGCACGGATGCGCGACATCGGCCTTGAAGCCAGAGGTCAGCTTCTGAAACGCCTCGTCATCATCGCCGAACAGGGCATAGGTCGGCATGTCGCCGTACTTGGCGACATAGGGCTCGATCAGCGCCTGATTTTCAAAGCCGGACCAGTCGAACACGGTCAGTTCGGGATCACTGGCCTGCGCGGGCAGTGACAAAGCCGAGCGCGAGGGTGGCGCTGGCGAGAAGTGTGGTTCTGTACGGACATGGTTTCTCCTTTGTTGGACCTGACCCATTCGAGTGTGTCAGTTGATTTGATCAAAAGTCTAGGGGAGTGGGCCGGATGTGACAAGGGTAAGTTAGCATCGAACAGAATTTCGGCGCAATCACGCAGTTTCTGGCCGAAATTTTGGGCAGGCGGTGGCTTTACAGGTGCGAAATCTGGGCGATAAGTCACACCTGTGGCGGCGGCTTTGAGGGGCCAACGCGACTGCCGACGCCGCGAGGTGGGACGGCTCGGCTGGAAGACCTGCCGCAGTGTCCGCAACGCTGGTTTGGCTGTGCGGCGCGTTGACTGCAACAATTTGCGCAAGGGTGCCCCCGATGACCACACTTGATATGACCTTTGTCCGCAGCCAGTTTCCGGCCTTTTCCGAGCCGTTGCTGGCGGGCCATGCCTTCTTTGAAAATGCCGGGCGGATCCTATCCCTGCCGCGCGGTGGTGGACCGGCTGCACCGGTTCTACACCGAACGCAAAGTGCAGCCCTATGGCCCCTATCCGGGCGCGCAGGCGGGCGGGGCCGAGATGGACGAGGCGCGCGACCGGTTGTCGGCCCTGATGGGGGTTGCGCCGGATGAGCTGTCCTTTGGCCCGTCGACCAGCGCCAACACCTATGTTCTGGCGCAGGCGGTGCGGCTGTGGTTGCGCGACAAGAACGCGGCGATTGTGGTGACCAATCAGGACCATGAGGCCAATAGCGGCGTTTGGCGGCGGTTGGCCGATGAGGGGGTCGAGGTGCGCGAGTGGCAGATCGATCCGGCGACCGGGCATCTGGACCTTGCAGGTCTGGCGGCGCTGCTGGCGGATGGCCGGGTGCGGCTGGTGGCGTTTCCGCATTGTTCGAACGTCGTGGCCGAGATCAACCCGGTGGCCGAGATTTGCGCCATGGCGCAGGCGGCGGGTGCGCGGACGGTGGTGGATGGGGTGTCCTATGCGCCGCACGGGTTGCCGGATTTTCCGGCACTGGGCTGCGATGTCTATCTGTTCAGCGCCTATAAGACCTATGGGCCGCATCAGGGCATCATGCTGATTTCGCGCTGAGTTTGGTGCGGAATTGCCGGCGCAGGGCCATTGGTTCAACGCGGGTGAGCTGTACAAGCGCTTCACCCCGGCAGGGCCGGATCACGCGCAGATCGCGGCCTGTGCCGGGATGGCGGATTATATCGACGATCTGTACGCCCATCATTTCACGGCCAAGGCTGACCCGGCGGAGCGGAACCGCGCGGTGCATGATCTGATGCGGGCGCAAGAGGTGGCGGTGATTGCACCCCTGCTGGACTATCTGGCGGCGCGCAATGATGTGCGGCTGCTGGGGCCGCGCGATGCGGCGCTGCGGGCGCCGACGGTGGCGATTGATCTGGGGCGGGCGGCTGAGCCGGTGTCCGAGGCGTTGGGTCGCGAGGGGATCGCCTGCTGGGCGGGGGATTTCTATGCTGTCCGTCCGATCGAGGCGATGGGGATTGACCGCGAAAAGGGCGTGCTGCGGATGAGCGGCGACGCATTACACCAGCGCCGATGATGTGGCGCGGCTGATTGCGGCACTCGACCGCGTGCTGTGATGGATAGTCCGGGGGGCTCGCCCCCCGGACCCCCGAGGATATTTGAGCCAATTTGTAAGGGGAAATGATCCGGTTTGGGGTCGGCTGCGTAATGTTCTGAAATGAAAGCAGGATGTTGATGACTGACCGACCTTTGATCCTTTGGTTCCGCCGAGATTTGCGGCTTGCGGATCATCCGATGTTGACGGCGGCCAAAGGGCGGGTCGTGGTGCCGGTGTTCATTCTGGACCCTGAGACCGAGGCGCTGGGGGCTGCGGCCAAGTGGCGGCTGGGGCTGTCGGTGGCGGCGTTTGCGGAGTCGTTGCGGGAGATCGGGCTGCGAGTTGATATTTCGGCGCGGGCCGGCGTTGGCGGTGCTGACCGATCTGGCGGCTGAGGTTGGGGCGGCGGGTGTGGCGTGGTCGCGGCTTTATGACCCGGTGTCGCGGCAGCGCGATGAGGCGGTCAAATCGGCTTTGAAGGCGCGGGGGCTGGAGGCGCAGAGTTTTCCGGGCCATCTGCTGCATGAGCCTTGGGCGGTTGAGACCGGGCAGGGCGGGTTTTACAAGGTTTTTACGCCCTATTGGCGGTCGGTGCGGCAGTTGCCGGTGTGGGCCGTCATTGCCGCCGCCAGTGGGATTGCGCGGCCCGGACCGCTGGCCTGCGAGCGATGATCTGGCGGATTGGGGTTTGGCGGCTGGCATGCGCGCGTGGGGCTGCGGTGGTTGGTCCCTATCAGCAGGTCGGTGAGGCGGCGGCGCTTGAACGGTTGACCGGGTTTCTGGAGGATAAGGTTGCGGTCTATGCCGCCCGGCGCGATTTCATGGCCGAGGATGCGACCTCGGGGCTGGCAGAGAACCTGACCTATGGCGAGATCGGGCCTCGGCAGGTCTGGCACGCTGGGTACCGCGCGATGCAAGAGGGCGAGAGTGGGGCGGAGACGTTCCTGAAGGAGCTGGTCTGGCGCGAGTTTGCCTATCATCTGGTCTATCACTCGCCGCATATGACCACTCGGAACTGGCGGGAGGGGTGGGATGAGTTTCCGTGGCGCGGCGACAATGCGGATGCCGAGGCGTGGCGGCGGGGCATGACGGGTGAGCCGGTGGTCGATGCGGCGATGCGGCAGATGTATGTGACGGGCACCATGCACAACCGGGCGCGGATGATCGTGGCCAGTCCTACCTGACCAAGCATCTGCTGACCGACTGGCGGGTTGGGCAGGCGTGGTTTGCCGAATGTCTGACCGATTGGGACCCGGCGAGCAATGCGATGGGTTGGCAATGGGTGGCGGGATCGGGGCCCGATGCGGCGCCCTATTTCCGCATCTTCAACCCGGCGACTCAGGCCGAAGCGGTTCGACCCGGACGGGGCCTATCGGGCGCGGTGGTTGAATGGGGCATCGCCAGAGGCCGCGCGGTACTTTGAGGCGGTGCCACTCAGCTGGAGGTTGCAAGGCGCGGCCTATCCACCGCCGCTGATATCGCCTTGAGGCCGGTCGCGCCCGGGCACTTGACGCTTTGGCGCAACGAAAGGCTTGAGAAACTCATAAATGTTCTGGAAACATGGCGCTACTTTCTGGCTGGGGGAATTATGACTGTTCTCACGTCAACCAAGGGCCAAACCGGCCTGCCGCGCTATTTCGCGACGGCCTTTGAAACGATTGCCAAACTGCAGCACGGGCGGCTGGATTTCCGTTTGCCGGATGGCCGGGTGTTCCGGGCCGAGGGGAAGAAACCGGGGCCGGTGGCGGAAATCCATCATCCTCAACCCCGACTGCTTTGCCCGCCTGATCCGCGACGGCGATCTGGGCTTTGCCGAGGCCTATCTGGATGGCTGGTGGACCACGCCCGATCTGCAGGGCTTTCTGGACCTGATCCAGAGCGGCAATTCTGAGGTCTATGACGGTTTTCCGGGCATGGCGCTGGTGCGGGCCTATGAGCGGTTGCGGTTCTGGTGGCAGTCGAATTCGCAAAAAGCAGGCGCGCAAGAACATCGCCTATCACTATGATCTGGGGAATGATTTCTACAAGCTGTGGCTGGATGACAGCATGACCTATTCCTCTGCGCTGTTCAAAACCGGGCAGGAAAGTCTGGAAAAGGCGCAGGAGCAGAAATACGCCTGCATGGTCGATCAGATGGGTGCCAAGCCCGGCGATCATGTGCTGGAAATCGGCTGCGGCTGGGGCGGGTTTGCCGAATATGCGGCGGGCCAGCGGGGGCTGCGGGTGACCGGGCTGACCATCAGTCAGGCGCAGCATGATTATGCGGTGGAGCGGATTGCCAAGGCGGGGCTGTCGGACCGGGTGGAGATCAAGCTGCAGGATTACCGCGACGAGACCGGAGTCTATGACGGCATCGCCAGCATCGAGATGTTCGAGGCGGTGGGCGAGAAATACTGGCCGGTCTATTTCGACAATGTGATGGCGCGGCTGCGGCCGGGGGCGAAGGCCACGTTGCAGATCATCACCACGCAGGACGCGCGGTTTGAGGCCTATCGCAAATCGGTCGATTTCATCCAGAAATACATCTTTCCGGGTGGGATGCTGCCCTCGCCTTCAGTCTTGCGGCGCGAGGTGGAGCGGGCCGGGTTGAATGTGCTGGAGTCGATCGAATTCGGCAAGAGCTACAGCCAGACCCTGCGCCGTTGGCATGAGGTGTTCAACGACCGCTGGGCCGATGTCGCCAATCTGGGATTTGACGACCGGTTCCAGCGGATGTGGAATTTTTATCTGACCTCTTGCGCGGGCGCGTTTGAGGGCGGAAACTGTGACGTGACGCAGATCACGATAGCGCGACCTGCGGTCTGACCGGGGCGGGCAACAGAAACTTGCCCGACGGGGCGCAGACCGGGACAGAACAGATATGCCGACCGCCGCAAAACTTGTCGCCGCCGTGGCCTTTGCCCTTGTCGGCTGGCTGGCCGCGCTTGCCTATATCCCGCAACTGCCAGAGGGCACTGGCACTGGAAGTTTCCCGGAAATCACCGCGGGCATCGGGTTTCTGCTGGGCTGGCTGACGATGGGGCCGAATGTCGGGCGGGGCTATAAAGAGGCGCTGTCCTATGGGCTGCGGACCTCTATCTTTCTGGTGTTCTGGACGCTGTTCATATTTTCAATTGTGCGCATGATCAGCCGGTCCACAAAGATGCAGTATCACAATGCGGGTGAGGCGGTGCTGGATGTGCCGATGCAGATGTTGGAATACGCCAGACTGCTGCCCGCCACCGAGATCGTGGTAACCTTGGTCATAGGCGGCATTCTGGGCGGTCTGGTCACCGAGTTCGCAAGGAAGTGGCGCTGAAATTGGAGATTTTTCTGGCAGGAATGATGGCGCACCGGGCGCTGTGCGATGTTGTTTTGGGGCGTGAGGCGGTGGGCGTTTCTGAGGCTGTCCGGGGCTTTGCACTGCGTCAGGCGGCGGCGGGCCATGGTCTGCCATCGTGCCTGAGGTGGATAGCCGTTTGCCGGGTGAGGTCTTGGTTGGGATCAGCGCAGATGAACGCGCCCGGCTGGACTTCTTTCATGCAGTGCTGGGACTGTCGCCGCATGAGGTTGTGACGGAAGAGGGCCGGGCGGTCTGGCTCTATGCCGGGGCGGATCGGGCGGGGCAGGTCTGGAACCACAGGGATTGGGCGACACGATTTGCGGCAACCTGGGCGGCGACGGCGGTTGCGGTGATGGAGTTGCAGGGTGCGGTGGCGCCGGACCGGATCGCCGCACGGCTGCCCCAGATGCTGGTCTGGGGCTCCTCTGTGGTGCGCGCCGAGCAGAGTGCGCCGACGCTGCTGCGGCACCGGGCCGTGGCGGGTGATGTGAAGGTGGCGGACAAGCGTGTGCCCTATGCCAAGTTCTTTGCGGTCGAAGAATATGACGTGGCGTGGCGGCGGTTTGATGGGGGTATCAGCGAGACGGTGACGCGGGCGGCGTTTCTGTCGGGCGATGCGGTGACGGTGCTGCCCTATGATCCGGTGCGCGACCGGGTGCTGCTGGTCGAACAGTTCCGCGCGGGGCCGCTGGCGCGCGGCGACGGGCAGTGCTGGCAGATCGAGGCGGTGGCTGGGCGGGTTGATCCGGGCGAAACCCCCGAACAGGCGGCACGGCGTGAGGCGGTTGAAGAGGCAGGATTGCGGCTGAACCATCTGGTCGAAGTGGGGCGCTATTATCCCAGTCCGGGGGCGGTCAGCGAGTATCTGTACAGCTATGTCGCGCTGACCGACCTGCCAGATGGGTCCGCCGGGGTGTTCGGACAGGAAGATGAGGCCGAGGATATTCGCGGCCATCTGGTCAGTTTTGACCGGATGATGGAGTTGGTGGCGACCAGTGAGATTGAGAATGCACCGCTGATCCTGACCGCGCTGTGGTTGCAGCGCGAACGTCCGCGTCTGAGGTCTGAGGCTGGGATTAGGTAGGATGGGCGCAATTTCGGCCCGATCGCTGGCCATCTGACTGGCACGGCAAGAGATGGGCCGAATGGCCCATCCTACCTGTGTCACAGGTTCAGTGCGGTCCAAGCGCCGTTGCGTTTGGACGACCGCACGCAGGCATCGACGAAGGCCACACCTTCCAGCCCCTCTTTCACGCCGGGGAAGATCACGGCGGCGTCAAGCGGGCTGCCGTCGCGGCGGGCGATGATGGCGCGGGCGGCTTCGGCGTAGATATTGGCGAAACCTTCGAGATAGCCTTCGGGATGGCCTGACGGGATGCGCGACATGCGGGCGGCGGCGTCACCGGTGCCGGGGCCGCCACGGGTCAGGCGGTAGCGCGGTTTGCCCAAGGGCGTGACCCAGAGGTAGTTGGGGTTCTCCTGCTCCCACTCCAGCCCGCCTTTGGTGCCGTAGACCCGCAGGCGCAGGCCGTTTTCCTGACCCGACGCGACCTGCGAACACCACAGCATTCCGCGCGCGCCAGAGGTATAGCGCATCAGCACATGGGCGTTGTCATCGACGCGGCGGCCCGGCACGAAGCTTTGCAGATCGGCGGCGAGGGTGTCGAGCGTCAGGCCGGTCACGAAATTGGCCAGGTTGAAGGCATGGGTGCCGATGTCGCCGGTGGAGCCGCCGGCGCCCGAACGGGCGGGATCGGTGCGCCAGTCGGCCTGCTTTTGCCCGGTGTTTTCAATGGGTTCGGCCAGCCAGTCCTGCGCATATTCGACATTGACCAGCCGCAACATCGCCCAGATCGCCTGCGGCCACCATTTCGCGGGCCTGACGGATCATCGGATAGCCGGTGTAATTGTGGGTCAGGGCGAAGACGGTGCCCGAGGTCTCGATCGCCTTGGCCAGTTTCTTCGCCTCGGCCAGGGTCGCGGTCAGGGGTTTGTCGCAGATCACATGGATGCCGCGTTTCAGGAAGGGCAGGGCGGCGGGGGCGTGCATGTGGTTGGGGGTGACGATGGCGACGGCCTCGATCCCGTCCTTGCGGCGGGCCTCTCTGGACGCCATTTCCTCAAAACTGCCATAGGCGCGGGCGACGCCGAGGTCGGCGGCAGAGGCGGCGGATCGGTCCGGGTCGGACGAAAACGCCCCGGCGACCAGTTCGTACTGGTCGTCGATGCGCGACGCGATGCGGTGGACGGCGCCGATGAAGGCGCCACGCCCGCCGCCGACCATGCCAAGGCGGATGCGGGGGCTGCGGGCGACGTGGGCTGAGGTGATGGCCATGTGCGGTCTCCTATGGGGTCCAAGCCTGACGGATCAAATGGATCGCATCTTTGGCAAGTTGGGTTTCGGATGTGAAGAGGGGCCGCCAGATTTTGGTGGCGGCGGCGATGTCAGGCAGGGCTTGGCCAAACGCCTCTACCGCGATCCAGTGATCGTAGCCTGAGGCTTTCAGCGCGTTGAGGGCGGGAATGATGGCGGCGTGGCCTTGGCCCGGGGTGCCACGGTCGTTTTCGCTGACGTGGAAATGGGCGACGGCGGGCAGGGTGGCGGTGAGGGCGGCGACGGGGTCACGCTCCTCAATATTGGCGTGGAAGGTGTCGTAGAGGTAGCCATAGTTCGGGCGGTTGACCGCTGCGACCAGACGCGCGGCATCGGCGGCGGTGTTGAGTGCGTAGCATTCAAAGCGGTTCAGCGGTTCGATGGCGAGACGCAGGTCGCCCGCATAGGTCGCCATGTCGTGCTGGCTGGCGACCATGCGGTCCCACTCGGGCGCGGTCGGGCCTTGGCCGGAGAATTGGGCGAGGGGTTGGTGGAACGGGCCAGCGATCACCTCTGCCCCCAGTTCCTGCGCGCAATCGACCAGCCAGTGCAGGTGGTCGTGGCCTGCTTTGCGTTCGGTGGGGTCATCCGACAGCGGGTCTGCGCCGGGTTTCAGGGTGCCCGCGACGGCGGCAGACAGGCCTTCGCCTGCCACCATCCGCGCGGTTTCCCGGTAGTCCTGCGGTGTTCCGGTGAAAACCGGAACCTCGACCCCGTCATAGCCGAGCGATTTCAGCATCCGCAGCACGGGCAGATGCTCGGCTGTCAACCGACTGGTCCAGAGCAGCAGGTTGCAGCCGATCTTCATCAGTCGAGGCCCAGCATCCGGCGGTTGGCGGCGCGGTCGGTGCCGGCATCGGCGAAATCGTCAAACGCCTTTTCGGTGACGCGGATGATGTGGGAGTTGACGAACTCTGCCCCTTCACGTGCGCCATCCTCGGGGTGTTTCAGGCAGCATTCCCATTCCACCACGGCCCAGCCGTCAAAGCCGTATTGGGTCAGTTTGGAGAAGATGCCTGAGAAATCGACCTGACCATCGCCCAGCGACCGGAAGCGGCCCGCGCGGTTGACCCAGGACTGGAAGCCGCCATAGACGCCTTGACGCCCGGTCGGGTTCAACTCGGCATCCTTGACGTGGAACAATCTTGATCCGCTCGTGGTAGATGTCGATATGCGTCAAGGTAATCAAGGTGTTGCAGGACATAGTGGCTGACGGGTCGTACAGCATGTTGGCGCGGGGGTGGTTCTTCACCCGCTCCAGGAACATCTCAAACGTGACGCCGTCGTGCAGGTCTTCGCCGGGGTGGATTTCATAGGCGACATCGACGCCGCAGGCGTCGGCATGGTCCAGGATCGGGGTCCAGCGGCGGGCGAGTTCGTCAAACGCCTCCTCGACCAGACCGGCGGGGCGCTGCGGCCACGGGTAGAGATAGGGCCAAGCGAGCGCGCCCGAGAAGGTGGCGTGGGCGGTCAGGCCGAGGTTTTTCGACGCGGTCAGCGCCTTTTTCACCTGATCCACGGCCCATTCCTGACGGGCCTTGGGGTTGCCGCGCACGGATGGGGCGGCGAAACCGTCGAATTGGGTGTCATAGGCGGGATGCACGGCGACCAGCTGGCCCTGCAGGTGGGTCGACAGTTCGGTGATCTCAACGCCATTGGCGGCGGCGACACCTTTGAGGTCTTCGCAATAGGTCTTGGACGTGGCGGCCAGATCGAGGTCGATCAACCGGGCGTCCCAAGACGGGACCTGCACGCCCTTGTAGCCGATGCTGCCGGCCCATTTGGTGATGGCGTCGAAAGAGTTGAACGGGGCAGTGTCGCCGGCGAATTGCGCCAGAAACAGCGCGGGGCCTTTGATGGTCTTCATAGTATCCTCCGGGGAATGGGTCTCGCGGGTATTAGGTCTTTATGACGTCGACCGGTATGTCGAGGAACTGGCCTTGTTCGGGGGCGCGGCGTTCGATGGCGGCCATGACGGCACGCGCAAGGAAAGTACCGGCACGACCGACGTCCTCATGCACCACTATGATTTCCTTGCGAAAGCGACGCAAGAAGGTGATCGCCTCTTTTGAGGCCAAATCGAAATCGCGGCCAATTACTTTGCCGGTCTGTTCAACGCCAGCGACAGCGGCCATCGCAGCGGTGGTGGAGCCGACGATCAACCCGTCGATGGTGGGGTTGTCTGTCATCTGCTGCGTGACGGCGGCCTCTACCTCGGCGGCGCCGGAATCGCTGCTGGCGCCTTGTCATGATCTCATAGCGTGAGGCCGAGGCGGGTGCATTCGGTGCGGAAGCCGTCGGCCATGTGTTGGGAATAGCTGTGGTCTTGCGGCGGCGGCACCAAGAGCAGCGTCTTGCGGCCCCGGTCATGCAGGGCGCGCACGGCGACCTTGGCAAACGCCTCATTGTCGAAGTCAAAATAGGGATGGTCGAGCCCCATGTCGGTGCGGCCATGGGTGGCGAAGGGAAAGCCGTGTTCGGCGAGATAGCGCACGCGCGGATCGTTGGGCCGGGTCTGGTTCAGGATAATGCCATCGGCGGATTCGGTTTCCACGATATAGCGGATCGGCTCCATCGGGTCCTGATCGGGGAAGAACGGCATCACCACCAGATGATAGGCCGTGCCGCGCAGCGCGTCGGCGATGGAATAGATCAGATGCGAGGTGTGGTTCATCACGTCCGCCTCGGTCGACAGGGTCAGGGCGATGACATTGGTCTTGCCAGTCCGCAGGCGCACCCCGGCGCGGTTGGGGCGGTAGCCCAGCCGTTCGGCGGTTTCGCGGACCCGGCGTTTGGTCTCTTCGCCGATGTCGGGCGCGTCCTTGAGGGCGCGACTGACCGTGGCGATGGCGAGGCCGGTCTCGGCGGCGATGGTCTTGAGCGTCGGACGCTCCGAATCGGTTGGGAGAAGATGCAGGCCGGTCACGGGGTGATTCCTTTGGTCAGGGACTGGCCAAGGCGAATCACCACGAGGCGGGAACGACATGATGCAATCGCAGCAATTTATCCAGCGAGTCGGACGCCCCGCATGACCCCGGCCTGAGCGGGCCAAGATCGCGCGCCATGGTTCAAAGGCAAAAACACCTGCGGCGCGGCGTGTTGCCGGGATTGTTGCACTGCAGAAATGGCGACAGGGGTACATGAAAGTGGGGCTCTGACATCTGGGATTCACTGTCATTGAACGCCCTGAATTTCGTGATCGGCAAGCGAAAAGATTACTTGATTGAAAAAACTATAACGTTATAGGATCGGCCTATAACGATTTAGAAACTGCAAAACCGGGAGGACTACATGAAGAACTTGGAAACTGGCCGCAGCGCTCTGCGCTTCGGTGGCACTGCCGACGGTCGCATCGGCCACGGATCTGCGAAGTCACCCATTGGTGGACTTCGGGCGGTGAAGCCGCTGCCGTGGCCGAATTCGCCAAGGCGTTCGACGCGACGGGCAACAAGTGGGTTGACGGCGCTATCGCCGGTTCGGGCGACACCGCCCGTCCGATCATCATTTCGCCGTATCATGGGCGGCAACCCGATGGGCGCCACCCAGCTGAACCCGGGCAAGGACGCTGACGAGCTGATCGCAGGCTGGCCTGATGCAGGACCTGACCGAGCTTGCCACCAACGAAGACTGGGCCAACATCCTGCGCCCCGCAGTCGCAGCTGGAATCCTGCACCGTTGACGGCAAAGTCTATTGCGTTCCGGTCAACCTGCACTCGGCCCAGTGGATGTGGACCAACCGCAAGGTGTTCACCGATCTCGGGATGGAGCCGCCGAAGGACATCAACGAGCTGATCGCTGCTGCGCCCAAGCTGCAAGAAGCTGGCATTCAGCCGCTGTCGATGGCGCAGGGCTGGCCGGTTGGTCTGATGGTCAACGACGTTCTGGTCGCTCAGGCTGGCGTTGACAACTTCGTCAAGGTTTACAAGGACCGCGACCTGGACATCGCTGGTGGCCCGGAATTCGCCAAGATCTTCGAAACCCTTGCCAACATCCGCCAGTACACCCCGGCCGACAAGATGGTTCCGCAGTGGAACGAAGCTGTGGGTCTGGTGATCCAGGGCAAAGCTGCTGCCAACATCATGGGTGACTGGGCTGGCGGCGAATTCGCTGTGGCCAACATGGTTGCAGGGCAAGACTATGACTGCCTTCCGGGTCTGGGTGTGACCCCGGTTCTGAACACCGGCGGCGACGTGTTCTACTTCCCGAAGAACGCCGACCCGGAAGTGACCGAGGCGCAGATGACCTTGGCTTCGACCCTGGTCACCAAGGAAGTTCAGGTTGCGTTCAACCTGAAGAAGGGCTCGCTGCCGATGCGCGCTGACGTTGATCTGTCGGCTGCCAACGACTGCATGAAGAAGGGTCTGGAAATTCTCGACGATTCGACCGCCGTGTTCCCGAACGACATCCAGATGATCGACCGTGACTCGCTGAACCAGATCAACGATCTGTTCACCGAATTCATGGCGAACCCTGACATGTCGGCTGCTGATGCGCAGGCCAAGTTCGTCGACGATCATCAAGAACGCTCCGAAGTGAGCCTTCGCTGAGTGATTGACAATGACAGGTCCGGTTGCCCCATAGGTGGCCGGGCCTGTTTCTTCACCCTTCTTCAGACACGGTAGGACATATGGACAGGCCCAATCCCTTCTTCCGGAACAAATGGTCAAAAATCGCATCGATTCCGATGATTTTGATCGTACTCGGCGTGTTCGTGGCCGGTACCATCTGGACGATCATGTTTTCGTTCACAAATATCAAGAATTCTTCCTCGATCTTTACGCCCAAGCAGTGGATGGACGGCTTTGTGGGCTTTGCGAACTACGAGCGGTTGTTCAACACGGATCGCTGGATGAACTGCCCGGCCATCACCCAAATCGGACGGGCCACCTGGAAGGCGCAATGTACGGGTGCGCTGCCCAACATGATGACCTATGCCGTGCTGTCCGATCGCGATTTCGGTGTCGCTGGGCTTCTTGCTGGCCGTGATGATGGATCAGAAGATCCGCGCCGAAGGCGTGTTCCGCACCATCTATCTCTATCCCTTTGCGCTGTCCTTTGTCGTGACCGGCCACGTCTGGGCCTGGATCATGTCGCCGGAATACGGCTTGCAGCATTCGATCCGGCTTTTGGGCTGGGAAACGCTTCACCTTCGACTGGATCGCCGAACCGCGATATGGTCATGTACGCCATCGTGATCGCCGGCATCTGGCAGGGCACCGGCTTTGTCATGGCGCTGATGCTGGCGGGTCTGCGCGGCATTGATGAGGACATCTGGAAGGCCGCCAAGGTCGACGGCATCCCGGCGTGGCGGACCTATATTCAGATCGTGTTGCCGATGATGAAACCGGTGCTGGTCACGACATTCGTCATCGTGACTTCCGGCGCGGTGCGGATTTACGACCTGGTCGTGGCAACCACAGACGGCGGACCCGGCATCTCTTCGGACGTGCCGACCCGTTATATCTACCAAAACTTCTCGGCCAATCTTGGTCAGTCGCTGGCGGCATCGACGGTGCTGCTGGTCGGCATGGCCATCGTTCTGATCCCGTGGATCCGGATGGAATTCGGCAAGAAATCGCAGGCGTGAGGAGGACAAAATGGCCAACACAACCTCGTTTGACCAAGGGCCCTTCGGGCGCGAAACCCAAGAAACTTATCACCTGGGAGCGGTTTTTCGTCTATTCGGTGCTGATCGTCTGCGCGATCTTCTTCCTGTTGCCGCTCTACATCATGATCATCACCTCGCTGAAAGACATTCGGTGAAATCCAGTCGGGCAACATCTTCGTGCCGACGATGCACCCGACGTTCGATGCCTGGGAAAAGGCGTGGAACTCGGCCTGTACCGGCCTGTACTGCGAGGGCATCAAGGTCGGCTTCTGGAACTCGATCAAGATCACCGTGCCCTCGACCATCGTGTCGATCGCCGTGGCCTCGGTCACCGGCTATTCGCTGGCCAACTGGCCGTTCAAATTCTCTGAGATGTTCTTTACCATTCTGCTGCTGGGGTCGTTCATTCCCTATGTGGTGATGCTGTATCCCCTGGTCATCATCACCCGCGAGTTGGGCATCTTCTCGACCTTGCCGGCTGTCATTCTGGTGCACACGATCTTTGGTCTGCCGATCCAGACCCTGCTGTTCCGCAACTACTTCGCCTCGCTTGCCGCAAGAGCTGTTCAAGGCGGCGCGGGTGGACGGGGCGGGGTACTGGCGGATCTTCTTCCAGATCTTCGTGCCGATGTCGGCGCCGATCTTTACCGTGTCGGTCATCCTGCAGGTGACGGGCATCTGGAACGACTTCCTGTTCGGCGTGATCTACGCTGGCCCCACCAACTATCCGATGACGGTGCAGCTGAACAACATCGTCAACTCGGCCCAAGGGGGCAAGGCCTACAACGTCGACATGGCGGCGACGATCCTGACCGGGCTCGTTCCGCTGACCATCTACTTCATCTCTGGCAAATACTTCGTGCGCGGCATTGCTGCCGGCGCCGTGAAGGGTTGATCCACATGCACTCAGTCTCTGTTCAAAACCTCACCCTGAAATTCGGTGCCGTCGCGGTTCTGAAGAACCTGAACCTCGATGTCGAACGAGGGCGAATTCATCGTGCTGCTGGGGCCATCGGGCTGCGGCAAGTCCACGCTGCTGAACTGCCTTGCCGGTCTGCTGGAACTGTCCGATGGGCAAATCTACATCAAGGGCAAGAACGTGACCTGGGCCGAACCGTCCGACCGCGGCATCGGCATGGTGTTCCAGTCCTACGCGCTGTATCCGCAGATGACGGTGCGCGGGAACATGTCCTTCGGCCTGAAAATCGCTGGCATGCCCAAGGCCGAGATTGAAAAGCGCGTGGCAGCGCGCGTCGGAAATCCTGCAGATCGGCCCGCTGCTGGACCGCAAGCCCGGCGCCTTGTCGGGTGGTCAGCGCCAGCGTGTCGCCATCGGCCGCGCCCTGGTGCGCGAGGTGGACGTGTTCCTGTTCGACGAGCCGCTTGTCGAACCTTGACGCCAAGCTGCGCAGTCGAACTGCGGGTGGAGTTGAAGCGTCTGCACAACCGCCTGAAGAACACGATGATCTATGTGACGCACGACCAGATCGAGGCGCTGACGCTGGCCGACCGTATCGCCATCATGCGCGGCGGCATCATCCAGCAACTGGACGCGCCGCAGACCATCTACAACCGCCCGGCGAACCTGTTCGTCGCGGGCTTCATCGGCAGCCCGGCGATGAACTTTGTCAAAGGGGCCGACCACCAATGGCGGCAAGACCTTTCAATTCGGGCAGATCAAGCTGGACCTTGCTGGCTATGAGGGCGGCGCGATCATGGACCGCCCCAAGGCCATCCTTGGCCTGCGGCCAGAGCATCTGACCATCGTCGACCACGAAATCCCCGGCCACACCATTCCCGGCTATGGTCGAGATTGACGAACCGATGGGCGCGGACTCGCTGGTCTGGCTTGAGGTTGAGGGCAAGCAGATGTCGGTCCGGGTGCCGGTGGAACTGCGCCCGACGATCGGGTCAACGGTGCATCTGAAGGTCGATATCGCCAAGGCGTCGTTGTTTGACGAGAACGACACGAACTCAGGATCTGAACATGCTGGACCTTTGCGGGGACTGGTCGCTTTCTGATGAAAGCGGCGACTATCCATGCGGCACTGACCCTGCCCGGGGATGGGATTGACGCGCTGTTCAAGGCCGGTGCCATTCCCGACCCCTATTGGGGGCGCAACGAATACGGGCTGCGCTGGATCTGTCAGCGCGACTGGGTGGCCAGCGCGGCGTTCGCGGTTGACCGTGCCGGATCAGGTTCTGGTCATCTCGATGCTGGACACGGTGGCTGAGGTGCGGGTGAACGGCGCAGTTGGTGCTGGCGTCGGACAACATGTTCCGCAGCTACCGCGTCGATGTGTCTGGCGCGCTGCGGCTCGGTGAGAATGAGATGACGATCACCTTCCGCTCACCCGCGGTCGAGGCGGCCAAGCGGCAGGCGGCGCAACGCTATTTCGTGCCGTTCAGCGCCAACAACACGCCCATCCCCAACGGCAACATGCTGCGCAAGCCGTCCTGCGATTTCGGCTGGGACTGGAACATCGCGCTGGCGACCTTTGGCCTGTATGGCGATCTCTATCTGGAACCGAAGGTGCAGGCGCGGATTGCATCGGTGCTGGTGTCGCAGGCCCATACGCCGGGCCGGGCCGACGGTGACGGTCGAAGCGGCGGTTGAGGGTGCGGGCGAGGTGACCTTTGCGCCTCTGCGGCGTCACCGCGAAGGCGCAGGTCGGTGGCGCGGCAAGGCCGTGGCCGCGCTTGCCATCGACAACCCGGTTTTGTGGTGGCCGGCAGGGCAGGGCGCGCAGGTGCTTGCATGACCTGACCGTGACCATGGGCGCTCAGGTTGAGACGCGGCGCATCGGCCTGCGGTCGGCCGAGCTGATCACCGAAAAGGACGCGGCGGGCCTGGGCTTCAAGGTTCCGCATCAACGGGCGCGACATCTTCTGCAAAGGGCGCCAACTGGATCCCGCAGGACGCCCTGGCGGGCCGGATCAATGAGGCCGACACGCGCGGCCTGCTGCAATCGGCCGTCGATGCCAACATGAACATGCTGCGGGTCTGGGGCGGCGGGCGGTATGAGGCCGACTGGTTCTATGACCTGTGCGACGAACTGGGCCTGATGGTCTGGCAGGACTTCATGTTCTCCTGCCACATCTACCCCGCCGACGAGGCCTTTCTGGCCGATGTGGCCATCGAGGTGCGCGAAAACGCGCTGCGGATGCACCACCACGCCTGCATCGCGCTGTGGTGCGGCGACAACGAACTGATCGGCGCGCTGACCTGGTTCCCCGAGACGCGGGCCAACCGCGACCTGTATCTGGTGGGCTATGACCGGCTGAACCGCACGATTGAACAGGCGCTGAAGGCGGCGGTGCCGGGGGCGGTCTGGTGGCCGTCCTCACCCAGCCCCGGCCCGATGGATTTCGGCGATGCCTGGCATGACGACAGCAAGGGCGACATGCACTTCTGGTCGGTCTGGCACGAGGGCCGCGATTTCGACCATTACCGCGATGTCTCGCCCGCGCTTCTGTTCGGAGTTCGGCTTCCAGTGCTATCCGTCGATGGACGTGATCCGCAAATTCGCCGACCCCGAGGATTTCAACATCGCCGCCCCGGTGATGGAGAGCCACCAGAAGAACGCCGGCGGCAATGCGCGGATCGCGGAAACCATGTTCCGCTATTTCCGCTTTCCGGTGGATTTCGAGAATTTCGTCTATCTGTCGCAGGTCCAGCAGGGGCTGGCGATCAAGACCGCCGTCACCCATTGGCGCAGCCTGAAACCGCATTGCATGGGCACGCTGATCTGGCAGTTGAACGACACCTGGCCGGTCTGTTCCTGGGCGTCGCTGGACCATGGCGGCGGCTGGAAACTGCTGCACCACATGGCGAAGGCGTTCTATGCGCCGGTGTTCGTCTCGGCGGTGCCGGTCAACGGGCGGCATCGAACTGCGGGCGGTCAATGACACTGGCCGCGACCGTGAACCTGACCGTTAGCGCGGTGGCGGTGGCGATGGACGGCAGCGACGCGGCCGATCTGGACCGGCAGACCGTGACCGTTGGGCCGGATGCGGCGGTGCTGGCGCTGACGGTGCCGACGGGTGCGTTGCGCGAGGGCGAAATGCTGGCCTATGTCTGGGCTGAGGGCGAGAGCGCAGCTGGGCGGCGACCATCTTTGCGCCGAAGCCCTACAAGACCTATGACCTTCTGCCGCCGAAGCTGACCCACCAGGTCAAGAAGACGGGTGACGGCTATGCAATCACCATTGCAGCCGAGGCTCTGGCGCTGTTTGTCGCGGTCGAGGCGGACCAGCCGGGCCGCTTCTCGCACAATGCCGTGACCCTGTTCCCGGGCCATCCGGCGACCGTCACCTTTACCCCCGACACGCCCGGGAGCCGCACCGAAATTCACCCTGCGTGATCTGCATTCCGCGACCTATGGGCCGCATTGAAAGGACCTGACCGATGTTCAGCTATCAACTCTACTCCTCGCGCAACTTCCCGCCGCTGGCGGACACGCTGAAGATGCTGGCCGAGGTCGGCTACAAGGACACCGAAGGCTTCGGCGGGCTTTATTCCGACGAGGCGACGCTGGCCGCTCTGGCCGAGGGGCTGAAGGCCAACGGGCTGACCATGTCGACCGGGCATTTCGGCCTGCCGATGATCGAAGCGAACCCGGATTTCGTGATCAAGGTCGCCAAGGCGCGTTGGCATGACCAAGGTCTATTGCCCGCATGTCATGCCCGGCCGACCGCCCGACCGACGGCGCCGGCTGGCGTGGCCTTTGGCGCGCGGCTGCAAAAGGCTGGCGCGCCCCTCGTGGCGGCGGGTCTGGGCTTTGGCTGGCACAACCATGACTTCGAATTCGCAGGCGCTGCGCCGATGGCACGGTGCCGATGTTCGAGATTCTGGCCGGTGGGCCGGAGCTGGAATGGGAAATGGACGTGGCTTGGGTCGTGCGCGGTGGCGGCAACCCGCTGGCCTGGATCGAGGCGTTCAAGGGCCGCATCACCGCCGCCCATGTCAAGGACATCGCCCCCGAGGGCGAAAACCTGGACGAGGATGGCTGGGCCGATGTCGGCCACGGCACCGTCGACTGGAAGGCAATCATGGCGGCGCTGAAGGCGGCGGGCGTCAAGTATTATGTGATGGAGCATGACAATCCCGTCGGACGACCGGCGCTTTGCCACCCGCTCGCTCGCCTGCGGCCAAAGAGCTCTGAGGACATCATGGCAAATCTCGGCATTGGCATCATCGGATGCGGCAATATCTCGACCTCCTATCTGCGGCTGGCGCCGCTGTTCAAAGGGCTGGAAGTGCGGGCGGTGGCGGATATGAACATGGACGCGGCCACGGCGCGCGCGGCGGAATTCAACGTCAAGGCGCAGTCGGTCGATGACCTGCTGGCCAACCAGGACGTCGACATCGTCATCAACCTGACCATCCCGGACGCGCATTACCCGATCACCAAGCGGATATCTGGAGGCGGGCAAGCACGCCTATTCCGAAAAGCCGCTGGTGCTGACGCTGGAGCAGGGCACGACGCTGCGCGATCTGGCGGCGGCCAAGGGCCTGTCGGTCGGCTGTGCGCCCGACACGTTCCTGGGCGGGGCGCATCAGCAGGCGCGCGCGATCCTGGACGAGGGCACAGATCGGCACGATCACCGCCGGCGCCGCCGCCGTGCAGAACCACGGCACGGAAGGCTGGCATCCGAACCCCGACTTCTTCTTCCTGCCCGGCGCCGGGCCGATGCTGGACCTTGGGCCCTACTACGTCGCCAACCTGATCAACCTGCTGGGCCCGGTGAAACGGGTCGGCGCGCTGACCTCCTCCGCCAAGCCAACCCGCACCATCGGGTCGGGCGCCCGCAAGGGCGAGACGATTCCGGTCAAGACGCCGACCAACATCCATGCCCTGCTGGAGTTCCATCACGGCGCCACGGTGCAGCTGTCCACCTCTTGGGATGTCTGGTCGCACCGCCGCAACCATTTCGAGCTGTATGGCACCGAAGGCACGCTCTATGTGCCCGACCCGAACTTCTTCGGCGGCACGGTCGAGGTGGCGCGGCCGGGACGGCGTGATCAGCACGGTCGAGCCGTGGGATCACCCGTTCGGCAAGGCCAACCAGGACATCCCGCGTGGCGCCTGGCCAACTACCGCACCGCCGGTCTGGCCGACATGGCGCATGGCGCATATGGAAGGCCGCGACCACCGCTGCTCCTGGAGCGGACGCTGCACGGGGTGGATGTGATGACCTCGATCCTGAAATCGGGCGAGACGGGGCAGTTCGTGACCCTGACGACGACCTGCACCCGGCCCGCGGCCCTGGGCATCGAAGAAGCGCGGCGCCTTGCTGCGCTGAACCCGGCGGCGGGTAAGATTTTTCGCAGAAAAATCGTGCTCGTCCTTTGCGATCGCCCCTGTTCGTCAGGGGCGATATTTATGCGCAGAATGAATCGAGGTGCGCCATGATCGAAAATCCGGTTCTGCGTGGGTTCAATGCCGGATCCGTCGTTCTGCCGGGTTGGGCAGGACTACTACATCGCGACCTCGACCTTTGAATGGTATCCCGGGGTGCAGATTCACCACTCGACCGATCTGGTGAACTGGACGCTGGTGTCGCGGCCCGTTGAACCGGGCGGACTTGCTGGACATGCGGGGCAATCCCGACAGTTGCGGCATCTGGGCACCTTGCCTGTCCTATGCCGATGGCAAGTTCTGGCTGGTCTATACCGATGTGAAGCGGCTCGACGGCGCGTTCAAGGATGCCCACAACTACATCACCACCTGCGAGACGATCGACGGTGACTGGTCAGACGCGGATCTATGTGACCTCGTCCGGCTTTGATCCCTCGCTGTTCCATGATGACGACGGGCGCAAGTGGTTCCTGAACATGCGGTGGAACCATCGGGGGCCGGGGTCGGGGCTGAACCCGGCCAATGATCTGTTCGACGGCATCGAGTTGCAGGAATGGCATCCCGAAGCAGGGGTTGCTGGGGGAGGTTCACGACGATCTTCACCGGGTCCGATCTGGGGCTGACCGAGGCGCCGCATCTGTTCAAGCGCGACGGCTGGTATTACCTGACGACGGCCGAGGGTGGGACCGGCTATGACCATGCCGTCACGATGGCGCGGTCGCGCTCGATCACCGGGCCGTATGAGATGCACCCGCAAAAGCATCTGCTGACCACACGATTTGCCCCGGAAAGCCCCTTGCAGCGCACGGGGCACGGTCAATATGTCGAAACGCCGACGGGGGAGGCCTATCACAGCTTTCTGTGCGGTCGCCCGCTTGTTGGGCCCGGATGGCAAGGCTTTTTGCGCCTTGGGACGCGAGACGGGACTCGCGAAATGCGTCTGGGGGGCAGACGACTGGCTGTATCTCGAAGGCGGCGGGTTGGTGCCGCCCTTGACGGTGCCAGCCATGGCCAGCCCGCCTGCCGGACATGCCGGTGTCGCGCGGTCTTTGCCGACAGCTTGCCGCCGGAATTCCAATGGCTGCGCACGCCTGAGCCTGACCGGATTTTCCAGATGACCGGGCAAGTCGCTGCAGCTGATTGGCCGCGAAAGCCTTGGCTCGTGGTTTGAGCAGGCCCTGGTCGCGCGGCGGCAAGAGCATCACAGCTATGCCGCCTCGACCGTGGTTGAGGCAACGCCGCCCAACTGGCAGCGGGCGGCCGGGCTGACCACCTACTACAACCGACACAAGTTCCACGCAGCCCTTATCACCCATGACCGCGCCTTGGGCCGGGTCGTGCAGATTGTGTCCTGTCTCGGGGATTGGCCGGGTGAGGGGCTGACCTTTGGTGCGTCTGTGCCATTACCCGATGGGCCGATCCGGCTGGGCGTGCAGGTAACTGGTGCCACCCAGCAGTTCTATTGGTCACAGGACGGGCAGGCGCCGCAGGCTATTGGCGATGTGCTGGACGCCACGATCATCTCGGATGAGGGCGGGCGCGGGGAACATTCGTCCTTTACCGGGGCTTTTGTGGGCATGGTGGGCTATGACATGACGGGCCACGGCTGGTCGGCAGAGTTCCTGAGCTTTGATTATTCGCCCGGTTGACGGCCTCAACGCTTGATTGCAGCGCAAAAGCCGTCATAACCAGTTTGATCAAAACGGGGACCCGATGACAGCTGAAAGCCGAAAGATCAAGATTCCGACGCATGAGATCACCTATGCGCGTCTGCGCGACATGATCCTGTATGGAGAGTTGCAGCCGGGCCAACCGGTCACAATTCAGGGGCTGATCGACGAGTCTGGGCGTGGGCATGACCCCGGCGCGAGAGGCGATCCGACGGCTGGCGGCCGAAGGGGCGCTGCTGCCGCAGGGCAACCGCCGTGTGACCGTGCCGCGACTGACGCCCGGATTGCTGGACCAGATCGCCTTTGCCCGCATGACGATAGAACCGAAGCTTGCGGAACTGGCGTGTCGCCATGTCGATAATCGCCCTGATCGAACAGCTGAGAGAGTTGGACCGCCCGATCTACGATGCGATCCGGCGCCACGACGTGACGGCCTATCTGCAGCCATAACCACGCCTTCCACTTTGCGCTGTATGAGGCGTCCGACGCACCGGTGCTGCTGGACATGGCACGGTCGCTCTGGCTGCGGTTTGGGCCGTCGCTGCGGGTGGTGGTGGCGCGGGACGGGGTCTTGGCGCTGCCCGACCTGCATGTCGAAGCGATCGCGGCGATTGAGCGCGGCGATGCCTCCGGGGTCGCCACGGCGATAGCAGCGCGACATTGCGCAGGGAATTGACCAAGTGCGTGAAGCGCTCGAGCGTGGTGAGATTTGATCAAATTCCTTGATCGGGGTTTGATTTGATCATAACTTGCGGCGACACTCGTCCGGGGAATCGGGCGGGCCAATTTCGCTGTGAGGGCCAATTCATGAACAAGATCACAAACCATATGCCGACGGCTGAGTTGCAGGCCCTCGATGCAGCGCATCACATGCATCCGTTCACCGACAATGGTGCGCTTGCCAAAAAGGGCGCGCGGATCATGACGCAGGGCAAGGGCGTCTGGCTGACCGATTCCGAGGGCCACAAGATCATCGACGGGATGGCGGGGCTGTGGTGCATGAACATCGGCTACGGGCGGACCGAGATGGGGGACGTGGCCAAGGCGCAGATGGATCAATTGGCCTATTACAACACCTTTTTCCAGACCAGCCATGTGCCGGCCATCGCTTTGGCGGCCAAGATTGCCGAGATTGCGCCAGAGGGGATGAACCACACCTTCTTTGCCGGGTCGGGGTCTGAGGCCAATGACACCAACATCCGGATGGTGCGGCGCTATTGGGATATCAAGGGGCAGCCCGAGAAGCGGATCATCATCGCGCGGACCAATGGTTATCATGGCTCCACCCTCGGCAGCGGGTCGTTGGGTGGCATGTCGGGGATCCATGCCCATGGTGGCAAGATCGCCGGGATCGTGCATATCGGTGAGCCGAACTGGTGGGAGCAGGGCGGGGACATGACCCCGGAGGCCTTTGGCCTGATGCGGGCGCAGGAGTTGGAGGCGATGATCCTGAACCTCGGCGTGGAAAACGTCGCGGCGTTCATTGGGGAGCCGGTGCAGGGCGCGGGCGGGGTTATCATTCCGCCGACCACCTACTGGCCCGAGATCCAGCGCATCGTCGACAAATATGGCATCCTGTTGATCGCGGATGAGGTCATCACCGGGTTTGGCCGGACCGGGAACTGGTTTGGCTCGCAGACTTTCGGGATCAAGCCCCATATCATGACTGTCGCGAAGGGGCTGTCGTCGGGATATCAGCCGATTGGCGGCTCGATCATTTGCGATGAGGTTGCGGAAGTTTTGGGGTCTGACGGCGACTTCAACCACGGCTATACCTATTCCGGTCATCCGGTGGCCGCCGCTGTGGCGTTGAAGAACCTTGAGATCATTCAGGAAGAGAAGATCATCGAGCATGTCCGCGACGTGGCCCATCCCTACCTTTGGAAGCTGTGGAAAGGGCTGGAGGATCATCCTTTGGTCGGTGAGGCCAGGCTCGTTGGCTTGATGGGGTCGATCGCGCTGTCGCCGGACGGGGCGCGTCGGGCCAAGTTTGCCTCTGAGGCCGGGACTGTCGGCTATCGTTGCCGGGAGCGTTGCTTTGCCAATGATCTTATCATGCGGCACGTGGGGGATCGGATGATCATTGCGCCGCCATTGGTCATCACGCCCGATGAGATTGATATCTTCATAACCCGCGCCCGCAAATCGCTGGATGAGTGCTATGCCGGGTTGAAGGCAGATGGGTTGTTTGTCGCTGCCTGAAGGCGCGATTTTTCTGCGAAAAATCTGGACTGCGGGGGGCTTCGGCCCCCTTTTTGCTGAGAGCGTCCGTCTGAGCGACACTGTGTATTTTATATCTAAAACAATAGGTTGAAGTTTTTCATTAACCGCATCTTCATCACGTTGCGAATGGTTCGCAACTGGATTCTGGGCAAAATTCAGGCCTGTTGTGGACCTTGGGGCTTTCGCTGCTGTCCGGAAATGGGGCGCTTTGGTGAAGGTCTTCGGTCCGTGACATCAAACAAGAGAGCAGCCCGTACTCTATCCCACCAGAGCCGGAACTGTCAGCCCGACGACCCAACGGGTCTTGCCGATTTGGCGGAGCGGCGTGAACCCCAGAGCGGTGAAGCAAGGCAGGGTTCCGTTGTACAGGAAAGAGGCGGATATCTTTTGGGCGGAGGTGTCGTCAGGATAGCCTTCGACGGTGCCGCCGCCTTTGGCTGCGATCTGGTCGACTGCCCCCGCGAGAGCCAGACGGGCAACGCCCTGGTGGCGGTGGGATTGGCTGACGAAAAAGCAGGTGATGCGCCAATCGGGCGGGATGGCAGCCGCCTTGTCGTACTCTTTGCGGTTTTTGATGCGGGGCAGGGTAGTGGTAGGGCCGTATTGGCACCAGCCGATGCAGGCGGCGCCATCGAAGACGAGGGCGGCATGGGCGGTGCCGTCGCGGACCTTGGCCTCTTTAAGCGCGCGGCGGTCGGCTGGGGTTTGGGACTTGGTTAGGCCCTCTGGGTGAAAGGCCATGCACCAGCAGCCGCCCCAGATGCCGTGATGCGCCTCTATCAGGGCGGCGTAGGCCTTCCATGTGGCGGCGGTGAGGGGGCGGGTTGTCAGCGGCATTGTTGGGAGCCTGGATCGGGACGGTGAATGGAGGGTCACGATTTTTCTGCGAAAAATCGAGGGAATTTTTCGCAGAAAAATTGTGGCGGGTGGGGGGCTGCCGTTCGGCCTGCGGGGCGCGCCGGGAAATCGGGGCGGAAACTGCGCGGCAATCGGGTGCAAGGGATCACGACAACGGCAGAGCGGCTTGAGTTTGCCTTGTGCGCCGCCTACACCTTGAGGAAAGCCAAAGGACAATCCCCATGCGCATTCAACAAGATCTTGCAGACACCATCGGCAACACCCCGCTGCTGAAGCTGAAACGTGCGTCAGAGATGACGGGCTGCACGATCCTTGGCAAATGCGAGTTTCTGAACCCCGGCCAGTCGGTCAAGGACCGGGCGGCGCTCTACATCATCCGCGACGCCGTGGCGAAGGGGTTGCTGAAGCCGGGCGGCACGATCGTCGAGGGGACGGCGGGCAACACCGGGATCGGGCTGGCGCTGGTCGGCGCGTCGATGGGGTTTCGCACGGTGATCGTGATTCCCGAGACGCAGAGCCAGGAAAAGAAGGACATGATCCGGCTGGCCGGGGCGGAACTGGTGCAGGTGCCGGCGGCGCCCTACAAGAACCCCAACAACTATGTGCGCTATTCGGGCCGGCTGGCCGAGGCACTTGGCGCGGACCGAACCCAATGGCGCGATCTGGGCCAATCAGTTCGACAATGTCGCCAACCGGCAGGCCCATATCGAGACCACCGGGCCAGAGATCTGGGAGCAGACCGAGGGCCGGTGGACGGGTTCATCTGCGCGGTGGGCTCGGGCGGGACGCTGGCCGGGGTTGGCATGGCGTTGCAGCCCAAGGGCGTGAAGATCGGGCTGGCGGACCCCGAAGGCGCGGCGCTGTACGCCTTTTACACCACGGGCAAGTTCGAGAGCCCCGGCACATTCGATCACCGAGGGCATCGGGCAGGGGCGGATCACCGCCAATCTGGAGGGGTTCACCCCGGATTTCAGCTACCGCATCCCCGACGCCGAGGCGTTGCCGCTGGTGTTCGAGATGCTGGAGGATGAGGGGATTTGTCTGGGCGGGTCGTCGCGGCATCAACATTGCGGGCGCGATCCGCATGGCGCGGGACATGGGGCCGGGCAAGACCATCGTCACCATCCTGTGCGACTATGGCAACCGCTATCAGTCCAAGCTGTTCAACCCGGCCTTCCTGAAGGAAAAAGGGCTGCCGGTGCCGAAATGGCTGGACCGGGCGCCGCTGGCGATACCCACGGTCTACGAAGACGCATGACGAGACGCGCCTGAGGCAGATCGCGAGGCTGTGGGCCGGGGCGGTGCTGGCCTTGTGGGCGGCGGCTGCCCGGTGCTGGCGCAGGACACGGGCGCGTCGCCCGCGGACGGGCCGGTTACGGGCGCGCCACGATCAAGGTTCAGGCTGACAGTTCGGGGGCGCTGATCCCGGAAGTGCAGCGCGGCGCCGCAAAGCCTCGCCCAGCGTGGCGGTGACGGCGACCACGGATGACGAGGATCTGCGCCGGTTTCGGGCGGGCGGCAAGCCGCAGGCCGCCGCGCACCACGGGCGTCGCCGACGTCGGGCGGGGGCAGTTCCGGGGCGCTGGATTATGCCGGGTGGGAGCGGATGGCGGTGCGGGCGGAAAACGCCACGCAAGCCGCGACGCCACCAACATCGAGCTGGACCGGATGCGCGCGCAACTGGTGGATTGGCGCGAGGCGCTGCTGGGCGCGCAGAACGCCAATGTCGCGCGGATCGCCACGCTGCGCGAGCAGATCGACGCGCTGGGGCCGGCGCCCGGCCGAGGGTGTGACCGAGGCCGAAGAAATTGCCAACCGGCGCGTTGGCGCTGGTCGGATCAGTTGGTGCGCTTGCAGGCGCCGGGGATCGCGGCGGATGAGGCGTATCGCCGCGCCGACGGGCTGATCGGCGAGATTGACCGGGTGCTGCGCGAGCGGCAGGCGGATGCGTTGCTGAAGCTGTGGCCGAACCCGCTGAATCCCGGTAACTGGCCCGAGGCGGCTTGGGGGCGCTGACCCTGACGGCGCAGACGCTGTGGGGTGAGACGCTGGCCAAATGGTTTGACGCGCGGTCGCGCAAGAGCCTGGCCGACAATCTGCTGCTGATCGTGCCCTTGTTGATGTTCGCGATGGCCGTCCTGTGGCGGGGTCGGGTCTGGATGGACCGGCTGATCGCGCATGCTGCACGGGCCATCCTCGGCGCGCGGGCGGCGGATCTGGGGATTTGTCGCCTCGCTGGCCCTGATCATCGTGCCGACGCTGGGCGTGATCGCGCTGGCCGAGGCGCTGAGCCTGAGCCGGATGCTGGGCGGTGGTGGGCAGTGCGATTGCGGACAATCTCGGCTCAGATCGGGTTGACGCTGTTTGCCGCTGTCTGGCTGGGCATCCGGGCGTTTCCGGTACGAGGAGACAGCCAAGGGTGTCTTGGGGATGTCGCGCGGATAAGCGGGCGATCGGGCGGGTTTCTGACCACCGCGCTGGGCGTCGTGCTGGCTATGGCGCATCTGCAGCAGGTAGCGATGCAGTCGCTGGACATACCGGATGCGGCCAATTCGGTTCTGAGCCTATCCGATCATCCTGACGGCGGCCATTTTGCTGGCGCGGATGGGTCTGCTGATGCGGGCCGGGTCCATGCTCGAAGCCCCCGAAGAGAGCCGGGGGCAATACCGGCAGCGCCTGCTGGGCGCGCTGGCCAAGGCGGCGATTGCGATTGGTCTGGTCGGGCCGTTGCTGGCGGCGGTCGGCTATATCTCGGCTGCGGCGGCGCTGGTGTTTCCGGCGGCGCTGTCCTTGGCGCTGGGGGCGCTTGCTGGTGTTGATGCAGCGGGTGATTGCCGACCTTTACGCCCTCATCACCCGCCGTGAGGGCGGTGAGAAGGACGCGCTGATCCCGGTGCTGATCGGTTTTGCGCTGGTGCTGGCGACGTTGCCCGTCGTTCGCGCTGATCTGGGGCGCGCGGGTTGTCGGACCTGACCGAGTTGTGGACGCGGTTTCAAGAGCGGCTTTCAGCTGGGCAGCACCAAGATTTCGCCCACCGATTTCCTGCTGTTCGCGGTTATCTTTGCCATCGGCTATTCGCTGACCCGGCTGGTGCAGGGGGCCATGCGAAACTCGGTCCTGCCGCGCACCGGCTGGATCAGGGCGGGCAGAACGCGCTGGTGTCGGGCCTGGGCTATGTCGGCATCTTGCTGTCGGCGCTGGTCGCCATCAACTCGACCGGGATCGACCTGTCGGGTCTGGCGATTGTCGCAGGTGCCCTGTCGGTCGGCATCGGTTTTGGTTTGCAGACCGTCGTGTCGAACTTTGTGTCCGGCATCATCCTGTTGATCGAGCGGCCGATCAGCGAGGGCGACTGGATCGAGGTTGGCCCGGTGCAGGGCATCGTGCAGTCGATCTCGGTCCGGTCGACCCGCATCCAGACCTTTGACCGGTCGGATGTGATCGTGCCCAATTCGGACCTGATCTCGGGCGCGTCACCAACTGGACACGGTTCAGCCTGACCGGGCGGCTGATCGTGCCAGTGACCGTGCCCTACACCACCGACACCCGCAAGGTCGACGATATCCTGCGCGAGATTGCCGAGGCGCAGCCGCTGGTCCTGATGTCGCCGCCGCCCAATGTCGCTATTGTCGGGGTTGAGTGCGGATACGATCAACTTTGAGATCCGGGTCATCCTGCGGGATGTGAATTTTCAGGTGACGGTGCGGACCGAAATCAACCATATGATCGTTGAGCGGTTCGCGGCTGAGGGGATGGTCTTCTCTTGGCGGGATCGCGAATACAAGGCCAAGTTGGAGGCCGATGCGGCGTTGGCGGCGGAAGAGAAGGCGCAGATGGAGCTGAACATTGCAGCGGTAGAGGCGTTGTGGCCGCCGGTCGATGCACCGCGTCGTCTCGCGCGGCCTGCGACCGAAGGGCCGGAAACCACCGATGCCATCATGCCGCCCGCTGACGGCCCACCGGAAAAGCAGGAGCCGCCGCTATGACCGAATTGCTGTTTCGCGCCGATGCCTATCTGGCTGAGGCCGGGGCTGTTGTGACGGCACACACGCCAGAGGGCGGGATCATCGTGGATCGCACGGTGTTCTATCCGACCGGCGGCGGCCAGCCCGGCGACATCTGGTCGGATCGACTGGGACGGCGGGACGCTGACCATCGCCACGGCGGTCAAGGTCGAGGGCGGGGCGGTGGCGCTGGTGCCCGCCGAGCCGCGGGCGATGCCGACCATCGGGACCACGGTCCGCATGGTGCTGGACTGGCCGCGCCGCCACCGGCATGATGCGGGTCCACACCGCGCTGCATCTGCTGTCGGTGGTGATCCCGCTGCCAGTGACGGGGGGCCAGATCGGCGCCGACCGGGGCCGGCTGGATTTCGACATGCCAGAGCCGCCCGCCGATGTGGCGCGGCTGAATGACATGCTGAACCGGTTGATCGACCGCGATCTGGCCGTGACCGAGGACTGGATCACGGATGAAGAGCTGTTGGCCAATCCGGGGCTTATCAAGACCATGTCGGTGCGCCCGCCGATGGGGCAGGGCAGGGTGCGGTTGATCCGCATCGGGCAGGGCGCGGGGCAGATCGACCTGCAACCCTGCGGCGGCACCCATGTCGCCCGGCTGGGCGAGATTGGCCGGGTAGAGATCGGCAAGATCGAAAAGAAGGGCCGCCAGAACCGCCGCGTGACGCTGGAGCTGAGCTGAGGGCGGGCTGATTGACGTTCTGCTGACGGGCCCCTCTTCACCACCGCCCGTTCGCACCCCATATGGAAGGGAAGCACCCATGCGCGTTTTGGCGATGCTGTTCACTGTGGCAGGCCTGACCATGGCCGCCATGACACCGACATTCGCAGAGGCCCCCATGTTGGAAACCTTCCAGAACCATCCTGAAACGCGCTGGCGCTTCTTTGCTGACACCGTGATGGGTGGGGTTTCCACTGGCAAAGTCGATTTTGTCGAAGAGGGTGCTGTGGGCTACGCGCGCCTGACCGGCACCGTCAGCACCCGCAACAACGGCGGGTTTATTCAGATACGGATGGCGCTGCCCACGACCCCGCCCTCGGATGCGACGGGCGTGCGCGCTGTTGTGCGTGGCAATGGGCAGGACTACTTCGTCCACCTGCGCACCAGCGGTACGATGCTGCCTTGGCAATATTATCAGGCCGGGTTTGCGGCACCCCGGGACTGGACCGAAATTCGGCTGCCTTTCACCGCCTTCAAACCGTCGGGATCGCTGTTGCGCGCAGTGCCGACGGGCGCAAAGCCTGAAGTCGATTGCAATCGTCGCCTTCGGGCGCGACTACGACGCCGAAATTGATGTGCGCGAAGTTGGGTTTTACTGAGACAGCGGTTGCGGCGAAGGTTGGGCTACCTTGTGGTCGCGCCGGAGCCGGGGTCATCACCAACGTCAATCCGGTCATGGATCAGCGGTTCGTCTGGGTCGACGGGTGCATCCAACTCTCGCGCGTATTTGTGTCCGGCATAGGTGGCGGCGGCGATGATTGCCGGGGCCTCGCAGTCGCCGATGCGTTTCAGGGTGAAGGGCAGCTTTTCGATCTGGCCGTCCACCGTGGCGAGAAGGTCGTGGTAGAGCGCGTCGTTCGGGCGGCGTTGTGTCACCATGACAACCGATGCCACGGCGCGCGGGGTTTGCACGCCGGAATAGGTGCAGTTCAGCAGGGCGGTCTTGCCGTCAAAGCTGGACAGGCTGTGCGCTACGACCGTCTCTACCCCCAGTTTCATGAGATGGCTGCGCACCCGCCAGCGTTCCGAGGTTTTGCCAGCCCAGTCTGAGATGTTGTCGGACGGTGTGGCCAGCACCACCGCGTGCCCAAGCGCCTTGAGGTGTTCAGCGATGACGCCGCCGAGGTAGTAGCTGTCTTCGTCATAGATCAGCACCGGACCCGGCGCGGGCAGGGTGCCGGACATGATGTCATCCGGGGTCAGAATCTGTGGCGTGGTGCCGGGTTGGGCGATGGAGACATAGGCCTCACCATCAAAGCGGTCGTGCCGCCATGTGGCACCGGTTGCGAGGGCGACGTGATCGGGATTGATCGCAAGGATATCTTCGACGGTCAGCGTGCTTTCGCGGTAGACCTCTACATTCGGCAGGCGCTGCAATTCCTGCTCGCGGTAGGTGCGGACGCGGGCATATTCGCCCATCCCGGGCAGGGCGCTTTCCCGGGTGACGCGACCGCCGAGAGTGCGTGAGGCCTCTGCCAGCATGACCCGATAGCCGCGTTCGCCCAAGGCGCGCGCCGCCTCTAGCCCCGTTGGGCCTGCGCCGACGATCAGGACTTTGGTGTCGGACCCTCTTGTGGCGATCCGCTCGGGATGCCAGCCCTTGCGCCACTCTTCCCCCATGGTCGGGTTTTGGGTGCAGCGGATCGGGACGCCGATGGAATCGCCCGAATAGCAGACGTTGCAGCCGATACATTCGCGGATGGAGTCGATCCGGCCTTCCTCTATCTTCTTGGGCAGGAACGGATCGGCGATTGAGGGCCGCGCTGCGCCGATCAGGTCAAGGATGCCGCGTTTCACCTGACTGACCATGGTGTCGGGCGAGGTGAACCGGCCAACCGAAACAACCGGTTTGGTCGTCACGGATTTCACGAAATCCATATAGGGTTCCAGCGGGGCCTCTTTGACAAAGCGCGAAACGCCCATTTCCAGCGAGTAATCGGCGATATTGATGTCCCAGAGGTCGGGCAGTTCGGCCAGCATTTCAAACATCTCTCGCCGCTCACCATAGATCGGCACGCCGTCGTCGCCCACGGTGTCATCGGCTGCAAAGCGGACGGCTACGGCACAGCGGTCGCCCACCGCGTCCTTGGTGTCGGCAATCAACTCTCGCACCAGCCGGGTGCGGTTTTCGAGCGAGCCGCCATATTCATCGCCGCGATTGTTCATCCGGGGATTGAGGAAGTTCGAAATCAGGTAGCCGTGCGTGGCGTAGACATAGACGATGTCGAACCCGGCGTCCTTGGCGCGCAGGGCGGCGCGGCGGTGCCAGTGGCGAAAGGTCTTGATGTCGGTCTTGTCCATGGCGCGGGTCTGGAATGGGTGGCCAACCGCATTGGGAAAGCTGCCCAGACCCATCGCGACCTCTCGGGTCATCATGTTGGCCGTGCGATTGCCGCCGTACCACAGTTCGGCCCCGGCCAAGGCGCCATGGGCATGGACCTTGTCGGTCATCAGGCGGTGCGCCCGCACATCGCCGTCATTCCAAAGCGAGGCTGAGGGATGCGGCAGGTCGTCAGAGCTTGGGTGGATCGAATTGTATTCGGTGCAGACCACGCCCCAGCCGCCCTCTGCCTTCACCGCGCGCATTTCTGCCAGTGTCCGGGGCCGGAGCCAGCCCATGCCGGTGCAATGCGGCACCTGATAGAACCGGTTCTTTGCGGTGACAGGCCCGATCTTCACAGGCTCAAACAGAATGTCGTAGCGGGGGTCCCGGGCCATCATACGCTCCACTCAGCGGTTACGGGGGGCAGTGGGGGTCACCCAAAGCTGAAGTCGCCTGCCGCCAGATCGGTTGCCGTCAGGTTCAGCAATGTGATGTTCCCGCTGCCATAAAAGACAGTCACATCGGTGCCGACCTGCGTGATGACAAGGTCGGAGAACGCGGTCGCAACACCGGTCAGCGCAATCACATCCGCAGCGCGGTCAAAGTCCACGATGGTGTCGTTGCCATCCCCGGCCCGGAACGCAAAGGTGTCAGCGCCCGCGCCGCCGATCAGACGGTCGTCACCGGTGCCGCCGATCAGGTAATCATCGCCGTTATTGCCTGCGATGCGGTCCTTACCCGCGCCACCGTCAATCTTGTCATTGCCATCCTGACCGACCAGCGCATCCTTGCCACCCTCACCAAGGATGGAGTCGTCGCCTTTGCCGCCCAGCACGCTGTCATTGTCGGCCCCGGCCTTGATCGTGTCATTGCCATCGCCACCGGAGAGGGAATCCTCACCCGCGCCGCCGATCAGCAGATCATTGCCAGCGTCCCCGGCTATGAGGTCGTCGCCATCGACGCCCGCCAGACGGTCGTCTCCGTCGCCACCCTGAATGTAATCATCGCCGTTCTGGCCGCCGATCACGTCATTGCCGTCGCCGCCCATCAGGTTATCGTTGCCATCGCCGCCCAAGATCTTGTCGTCGCCGTTGCCGCCGTCGATTTCGTCATCGCCATTCTTGCCAGTGATCGAAATCGTCGCCGGACTGGCCGAAAATGGTGTCGTTTCCTGTGCCGCCATCGGCGTAGTCATCCCCGGACCCGGCCTTGATGAAATCATCGCCAGCACCGCCCGACAGGAGGTCATTTCCGGCGTCCCCCAGCAGCAGATCGTCGCCGCCTTCGCCGTCAATCTCATCATCGCCCAGACCGCCGTCGATATCATCGTCGCCAAGGCCCCCGAACAGGGCGTCATTGCCCGCCCCGCCGACGATATCATCGTAGCCGTTGCCGCCATCAACGATATCATCACCGGCACCGCCTGTGATGGTGTCGTTGCCCTGTCCGCCTTGCAGGGTGTCGGCGCCATCCCCGCCAATCAGGATGTCGTGGCCCTTGCCGCCGTCAAGATTGTCATCGCCGTCACCGCCGCTGGCCGTGTCGTTGCCTGCGCCGCCATAGATTTCGTCATTGCCGTTGCCGCCGACCAGCGCGTCATGGCCGCCTTCGCCGTGGATCTTGTCATTGCCGTTGCCGCCGTCCACGACATCGTCGCCGGTCCCGGCACGAATGACATCCCGCCCGCCTTCGCCATCAAGAAAGTCGCCGCCGCCAAAGCCGTAGATCCGGTCATTGCCGTTGCCGGTTGAAATTGCGTCGGCAAAGTTTCGGGCACCATAGATCATGTCATTGCCGCCCAGCAGCACCCGATTGATGAGATAAGAGGTATCCCCCGCCAGCACATCAACCGGGGCAAGCCCAAGGTCCGAAATCTGCACGGCCAAATTGCCGCCGTCCATGTATAGAACCCGGTCGAGACTGCGGGCCGCATAGGTGCCTGAGGCCTGCACGACGACATAGTCGAACTGGTTTCCGGGCTCGATCGTGTAAACATCGGATGCGGAGGCGGGAAACAGCGCTTCCGCAGTCTCTATGGGCAGGTTGGCCTCAATAAACAACTGGGCCTGGGCATAGACCGTAATGCTGCTCTGGACAGGAAAGGCGCTGCTGAAAAGCGGGGAAAAATCTGTCGAGGTGGAATTCAGTTCCAACCCCTCTGCAAGACCGTCGAATACTCTGATCGTCGTCATGTCTTTGTCTCCAATACCTTTGGCCGATACATGGGATCAACTTTTGACCAGCGCTTGATAAATGCGAGAACAAAATCAGACACATAATTGGTCGTCGATGTTGCCCGCGGACCGGGCCGTGCCGGCGATGCTATGGGGTGAAAGGCGGTATGACAATCGTCCAGGCGGTTTTTCGGGTGTGGAAGGCGGTTGAGCGGCCCCGGTTGTGCGGTTTGGGGCTGGTTGGGGTCAGCGGTTGCCTCCCTTGCGGCTGTCGGGAACTTGGGCCAGATTGGCGGCAATTCTGGCTTGCGGCCAAAGTGAAAGACATCTGACATGACAATTACTGCCCGTTCAGGCACCTATTTGACGGTTTTGGCCGTCTTGGGTGCCAGCCATCTGCTGAACGACCTCATGCAATCGCTGATCCCGGCGGTCTATCCGATCCTGAAAGAGACCTATTCGCTGAATTTCGTGCAGATCGGCATGATCACCCTGACGTTTCAGATCGCGGGGGCGCTGTTGCAGCCGGTGATCGGCATGGTGACCGACCGGCACCCGGCGCCCTATTCGCCGGTGGTGGGGATGATGTTCACGCTGTCCGGGTTGGTCAGCCTCGCCTTTGCGCACAGCTATGCGATCATTCTGGTCTCGGTGACGTTGATCGGCATCGGCTCGTCGATATTTCACCCCGAGGCGACGCGGATGGCGCGCTATGCGGCGGGGCGGCGGCAGGGGCTGGCGCAGGGCATCTTTCAGGTGGGCGGGCAGGCCGGTGGGTCGCTCGGGCCGGTTTTTGCGGCCCTGATCATCGTGCCCTGGGGGCAGCCGAGCCTGGCGTGGTTTGCGGTTCTGCGCCTTGGTGGCCATGATGCTGCTGACATGGATCGGCAGCAAGCAGCGTCAAATTCGGGCGGAGTTCACCGCCCTGCGGGCGAAGCGGCAAGCACGGGGCAGAGGCCGTCCAATCATGCGCCGCGCACCATCGCCATCGGCGTCGTGGTGCTGACCTTGCTGATGTTCACCAAGAACACCTATGGAGAGAGTTTCCGGTCGTTCTACACCTTCTACCTGATCGACAGGTTTGGCCTTTCCATCCCCTCGGCGCAGATGATGCTGTTCATCTTCCTGCTGGCGGCGGCGGTGGGCGTGCTGATCGGCGGGATTGTCGGGGACCGGATCGGGCGCTACCGGATCATCTGGATTTCGGTGCTGGGGCCGTTGCCGCTGACGCTGATCCTGCCCTATGCCGATCTGTTCTGGACCGGGGTGCTGACGGTGATGATCAACCTCATCATGGCGAGCGCTTTCGCCTCGATCCTGATCTATGCGATGGACCTGTTGCCCAACCGGATCGGGCTGATCGGTGGATTGTTCTACGGGCTGAACTTTGGACTTGGCGGGATCGCGGCCGCAATGCTTGGGGTGCTGGCAGACAGTTACGGCGTCGAGCGGTCTACCTGATCTGTTCGTTCCTGCCGCTGGCGGGGCTGCTGGCGTGGTTCCTGCCCCGTATTGATGAGAGCAAAGATGGTTGATCCGCAGATTGTAGCAAAAGTGCAATGGATGCCGCCCGTGCGGGCAGCACACCGTCCAATATAATGTGAAAAGGTCAAGCCGGGGCAGGGCTGGCCTTGCCACCCGAGGGCCATTGCGGCGTCGTAATAGTCGGCAACAGCCATAGTCGCTGGACGCTACGCGGACCAAAAGCCAAACATACAGGCCTCGCACCGCCCTATGGCCTTGCCTGTTCCGGGCTATTCAATTCTAACGGCAGGGTGTTCAGACTCATTCGTGAAAACCTGCTGTTTTTTGTCGAGAATGCCCGCTGGTTGATGGCGGGCTTTTTGCTCACGCTGTTTTCCTCCTTCGGGCAGACGTTCTTCATCGGTCTGGCGGGCAACCAACTGCGCGCGACCTACCACCTGTCCGGCGGTGCCTTCGGGGCGCTTTACATGGTCGCGACATTGGCGAGTGCGGCGACATTGCCATGGCTCGGCCGCACGCTCGATCTCATGCCGGGTTGGAAGGTCGTGTCGTTCACGATGCCTGCACTGGCGTTGGCCTGCGTCCTGTTTACCATTGCCCCCAACATCGCCGTTCTGTGCATCGCGCTTTATATGCTGCGCCTGTTCGGGCAGGGCATGATGACTGAGATCGCCTTCACCGAGATTGGCCGCTGGTTCGTCGCGAACCGTGGTCGGGCCATGGCGATCATCGTGCCGGGCCAACCCGCAGGCACGGCGATTCTGCCGGTGGTCGTGGTGCTGATCGATCAGGCCAGCGGCAACTGGCACATGGCATGGTGGCTTTCTGCCGCGGCGATCCTGTTGGTCGGGATGCCACTGATCGTTGCGCTGATGCGCGTAGAGCGGGTGCCGCGCGCCGCGGACATCAAGTCCAAGGCGGTTCACATGGCCCGTGACTGGACCCGGGGCGAGGTGGTGCGCGATCCGGTTCTGTACCTGCTGCTGGCCGGGTTGCTGGCGCCGTCCTTCATCGGCACCACGGTCTTCTTTCATCAGGGCTATCTGACTGAGTTGCGTGGATATTCCCCGCTGACCTTTGCGGCGGCCTTTCCGGTAATGTCCCTGGCGACGGTGATCTTCGGCTTTGTCAGCGGGGCGTTGATCGACCGTTTTGGGGCGCTGCGGCTTTTGCCCTTCGTGCTGCTGCCGCTCGGCGTGGCGTCGGTGGCCGTGGCGCTTATCACGCCGGTCTGGGGCATCTATGTGTTCATGCTGTTGCTGGGCCTCAGCTTTGGGTTCACCGGCACGCTGATGGGCGCGCTGTGGCCAGAGGTTTACGGTCTGGCCAACCTTGGCGGCATAAGGTCGATCATCGTGGCGGCGACGGTGCTTGCCTCTGCCGTGGGGCCGGGGATCACCGGCATCCTGATCGACATGGGGATTTCCTTGCCGACGCAGCTGCTGGGAATGGCGATATGGTGCGGCGTTGCCTCGCTGTTTCTGGCGGTGGCCGCAGGCAAGGTCATGACGCGAGAGCGGCTGAGGTAATCCCAAGCTGAGGGAGTCGCGAAGAGCCGACTGCCGGGCAAGCCCCGATTGTCACAGGCCGCGCGAGGTTACGACCTCAGCAGCCCGAGGTACGTATTCCCGCTCGCCCCCCTGCGACCAACGCCACACGGCAATGGCTGCATCAATAGGATTCCGCTGTTGATTTTCACCCAGAAGTGAGCCGGTTAGGCTGATAATTTTCACTGAGAACTGAGCCATGTGAACCTTTCCCCAACGCGGTGAGCGGCGGGGGTAACGGAGTGATCCACATGGGACTATTGAACATCATCCGACGGATGCATTTGCGGCAGAAGCTGTCGATCCGCGAGATCGCGCGGCTGACGGGCGTGTCGCGTAATACCGTGACCAAGCATCTGGCCGGCGAACACCATCGAGCCAAAATTCGCGACGCCGGAGCGGCAAAGCAAGATTGATCCCTTTGCTGATAAGTTGGCGGGCTGGCTGAAGACCGAGGCTGGCAAGTCGCGCAAAGAGCGGCGGACTGTGAAGCAATTGCATGCCGATCTCGTGGTGCTTGGCTTCACCGGCTCCTATGCCCGGGTCGCGGCGTTTGCGCGGCGGTGGCGGGTGGATCGGCAGCGCGAGCAGCAGACGACGGGGCGCGGGACTTTTCTTCCCGCTGCATTTTGACCCTGGCGATGCCTTCCAGTTCGACTGGAGCGAGGACTTTGCGGTTCTGGGCGGCGAACGCACGAAGCTGCAGATGGCGCATATCAAGCTATCGCACAGCCGGGCCTTTTTGCTTCGGGCATATCCTTTGCAGACGCATGACCTCAGCCATCGGGCTCGGACCGATGGCGCCACGATGGCTTCGATGTTCGACGCCCATTGGCACGCATTCCGTGTCTTTGGCGGTGTCCCTGGACGCGGGATCTACGACAGTGAGGCTGGGCCGCCATCGGTTCGAGGCCCGGCGACGAAGACGGCGGTGGATCGCGTCGGCCGCGGCAAGGAGCGGCAGATCAACATGCGCTTCCTCGCCATGACGAACCACTACGTCTATGAGCCGGAGTTCTGTTAACCCAGCGGCAGGATGGGAGAAGGGACAGGTTGAGAAGAACGTCCGCAGATTCTCGTCATCAATTGTCCAAGGCATGCCGGACTTTCCTAACCTTGCTGCGCTGAATGACTGGCTGGAACGGCGATGCGTTGAGCTATGGCGCGAGACGGCCCATGGCAAACTCCCCCCTCTCACGCATGCAAGCATGCGTTGCCGGGCAACGGGCACGATTGCCGATGTCTGGGCTGACGAACAGGCTACACTGATGCCGCTGCCCGTGGCCTTTGACGGCTTTGTCGAGCTGAGCAAACGCGTGTCGCCGACCTGTCTGATCAGCTTCGATCGCAATCGCTACAGTGTTCCGGCGTCATTTGCCAATCGACCGGTCAGCCTGCGGATCTATCCCGATCGGCTGGTCGTTGCGGCCGAGGGGAACATCCTGTGCGAACATGCCCGTGTGATCCAACGCAGCCATCACCTGCCGCCGAAGACGATTTACGACTGGCGTCATTATCTGGCGGTCGTTCAACGCAAGCCCCCCTCTCACGGTTTGCCAGCAAACCGTTGCCGGGCAACGGGAGCCCTTCGC
>CAWAEL010000042.1:0-44955 GCA_963781185.1 uncultured Alphaproteobacteria bacterium | reverse complement strand
AGGGGAAATTTGGCAGATTATTATCTCAGTCAGCAATCGTTCAGAGCGGGTAGATCGATTTCGAGTTACAGTCCCTGATCTTGATCCGAAATGGATTTCTATTTATTATCCCGAAGGCTTGGCGCTCGTTGGCATTATCGAGGCATCGGAAGGTTTGGCGCTCAACCCTGGCATGATTGGACAGGTAACTCTAATCGTCAAGCCGCCAATCAATACTTGGGCGGGAGTTTATGCCCCGACGATTCGGGTGCATTCCGCCAATAATCCCGATCTTTCTATCTTTAGACATTGCCTACTTTGAGATTTTGCCGATCTATCAGATTGACATTCAGATTACTCTTCTGCTCGGTCGCACAGATCGTCGATCATCTTTATATGAATTGCGATTAGTAAGTGCTAGTAATATCGCCCGCGAACTGCGTCTGAGTGCAGGTAGTCCTGAACAGGGAGATCTTCTAGGTTTTCAGTTAGATCCTCAAGATCTCACCCTTGCCCCTTACAGCAGAGCCAGAGTGTTGATCGAAGTTGAGCCTGACAAAAGATGTAAACCTAATTTTTTGAGCGATCGCTATCTCAATTTTATAGTTGAGGTTGAAGATAAACATGGCGGCCATGCCCTTGTGCGGCTCGCCCACCAGCCAGCCCTGTGGCGCCGTCATACTGCATGACGGCGGTCGGGCGGCCGTGGATGCCCAGCTTGTGTTCCAGGCTGACGACCTGCAAGCGTGTTGCGCGCGCCGGGGTTGCCTTTGGCGTCGGGGATGAACTTTGGGGACCATGAACAGGCTGATGCCTTTGACGCCGGCCGCGCCATCGGGCAGGCGGGCCAGCACCAGATGGCAGGTGTTGGCCGTGAAATCGTTGTCGCCCCAGGTGATGAAGATCTTCTGGCCGGTGATGGCATAGGTGCCATCGTCAGTTCGGTTCGGCCTTGGTGCGCAGCGGCGCCGACATCCGATGCCGGCCTGCGGTTCGGTCAGGTTCATGGTGCCGTTCCATTCGCCCGAAATCAGCTTGGGCAGATACAGCGCCTTGATCGCGTCCGAGGCGTGATGTTCCAACGCCTCGATCTGGCCCTGGGTCAGCATGGGGTTCAGTTGCAGCGCCAGGCAGGCCGAGGCCATCATGTCGTTCACGCAGGTCGTCAGCGTCATGGGCAGGCCCATGCCGCCATGTTCGGGCTGGCGGACATGCCGATCCAGCCGCCCTCGGCGATGGCGCGAAACCCTTCGGCAAAGCCGGGGGAGGTGCGCACGACGCCATTTTCCAGCCGGGCGGGGTGTTCTGTCGCCCGTGCGGTTCAGGGGGGCGAGGGTGGTTTCGCACAGCCGGGCCGCCTCGGTCAGGATGGCGTCGACGGTGTCGGGGGTGGCATCGGCAAAGCGGTCGGTTGCTGCGACGTCGGCGAAATCCCAGGACTGTGGTCCAGCAGAAAGCGAAAATCGGCAATGGGGGCGCGATAGGGCATGGGTCTCTCCGAGCTTGGCAAGGCAGGGTGTGCGGGGTATGCGCGTGATCAGGGTCGACGTTAACCCCCCTGGCACACTCACAAGAAGGACGTTGCGTCACAGATGGATCAGACCGAACTTCTGTTGCCCGATGCGGCGGGGTTGACCGGGCTGCAGGGCTGCTGCGGGAGGGCGGGCTGGTCGCCTTTCCGACCGAGACGGTGTACGGGCTGGGCGGCGATGCGCGGTCGGATCTGGCGGTGGCGCGGATCTTTGAGGCCAAGGGGCGGCCCCGGTTCAACCCGTTGATCGTGCATGTGCCTGATGTGGCTGCGGCGCGGGAGTTTGCGGTGTTTGACGAGCGGGCCGAGGCTGTGGCGGCGGCGTTCTGGCCGGGGCCGTTGACGCTGGTTCTGCCGCTGCGGGCGGCGGGGGTGTCGGCACTGGTGACGGCGGAGCTGGGTTCTGTGGCGATTCGGGTGCCGGCGCATCCGGTGGCGCAGGCGCTGCTGCGGGCGTTTGGCGGGCCGTTGGCGGCACCATCGGCCAACCCGTCGGGGCGGGTGTCGCCGACGCGGGCGGGTCATGTGATGGCGGGTTTGGCGGGGCGGATTGCGGCGGTGCTGGACGGTGGGGCCTGTGCCGTGGGGGTGGAATCGACCATTCTGGGGCTGGTGGACGAGGCCAGGTTGCTGCGGCCGGGTGGCGTGACGGTCGAGGTGTCTGGAGGCGATGCTGGGGCCGCTGGTGCTGGGCGGGGATGCGGAAAAACCCAATGCGCCCGGGCAGTTGGCCTCGCATTATGCGCCGGAGGCGGCGGTGCGGCTGGAGGCTGAGGACCGTGCGGCCGGGTGAGGTGCGGCTGGGGTTTGGGCCGGGGGATGTGCGATCTGAACCTGTCGCCCGGCGGGCGATCTGGTCGAGGCGGCGGCGAACCTGTTTCATCTGCTGCGCGAGGCGGACCGGATGGCCGCAGGGCGCGGGATTGCGGTGGCGCCGGTGCCCGAGGTCGGGTCTGGGCCGGGCGATCAACGACCGGTTGCGGCGGGCGGCGGCACCGCGCGGGTAGACACCAAAATTCTTCGAAGAATTTTGCAAATCTTTTCGAAAAAGATTTGGTCCTACTCCTCGACCTTCAGGACGATCTTGCCGATATGGCCCGGTGCCTCGATCCGCCAATGGGCGGCGGGGGCTTCGTGCAGCGGGAATTCGCTGTCGATCACGACCTTGACCAGCGCCGCTGGCGACCATGGGCCAGACATGCGCCTCGACCTCGGCGGCGATGCGGGCCTTGGCGAGGTCGGATTGCGGGCGCAGGGTGGAGCCGGTCATGGTCAGGCGGCGGGTCATCAGTTCGGTAAAGTTCACCTCGGCCTTGGCGCCTTGCAGAAAGGCGATCTGCACAAGGCGGCCATCATCGGCCAGGGCCTTGATATTCTGCTGAATATACGACCCGCCGACCATGTCGAGGATCAGGTCCACGCCGCCCAGCTTTTGCAGGATCGTGGCGAAATCCTCGGTCCGGTAGTTGATGGCCGCGTTCGGCACCCAAGGTTTTCGCAAAAGCGGGCCTTGTCGTCGGTGCCGGCGGTGGCGAAGACGCGGGCGCCGAGGGCGCGGGCGATCTGGATGGCGGTGGTGCCGATGCCGGAGGTGCCGCCGTGGACCAGAAACTGTTCGCCCGCCTTGAGCCCGCCGCGCATGACCAGGTTGGACCAGACGGTAAAGCAGGTTTCGGGCAGGCAGGCGGCGTCGCGCATCGACATGCCGTCGGGGATGGGCAGGGCGTGGCTTTCGTGGGTGGCGGCGTATTCGGCATAGCCGCCGCCGGGCAGCAGGGCGCAGACCTTATCCCCGATATCCCAACGGGTTACGCCGGGCCCACAGGCCACGACGGTGCCCGAACATTCCAGCCCCGGCAGGCGCGAGGCATTGGCGGGCGGATTATACAGCCCCGCGCGTTGCAGGGCGTCGGGGCGGTTCACCCCGGCATAGGCGACGCGGATGATGATCTGGCCATGCACCCGGCACCGGCACGGGCACCGAGCAGGGTTTCAGCACATCGGGCGCGCCGGGGCTGGAGATTTCCATGGCGAGCATCGCGTTGGACAGGGTCATATTCGGGCCTTTCAGTGGTCTTGCCGGGCAGGTCTTGCGGCCTTTGTGGGGCATGGACCCTTTCCAAAATCTTCAAGGGGCCGGCCAAAAGCGCCTTGCCCAGCGGATTTTCGCGAAATCGGGCCTTGGTCTTTTCAAAGCTCATCACATTCTCGATCCGGCGGTCCAGAAAATCCCATGTCGCCTGATGGCCCGGGCTGTCATCGCCCAGCCAGAACAGCACCGTGGCACCATATACAGCCGAGAGGCTGGCGCGTTTGGTGTACCAGTTGATATCGGTCGAGGTGTCGCCAAGCGCCGTCCAGATCGCATCGGCCGTGCCCCAGATCGCCTTGGTCCCCTCGGCGGCATGATTGGGCAGGGCGAACAGGGCGGAGCCGCGGCGGACCAGCTCGCGGTCGGCCTCGTGCAGGCGCAGTTTGACGGCCAGGGCGATGCGGTCGCGAAAGCGCAGCGGCGTCAGGTCGGTGGCGGCGAGGGCGTCGCGCATCTGCCGATCGCCCTGGCTGGTGGTAGGCCAGGGCCAGATCAACCCCGCCGCGCGGGAACAGGGCGCGGGCCAGACCGGGGGCGGTGCCCGATATCGGTGGCGGCGGCGTTCAGGGTCGCATCCGACCAGCCGTCAAAGGGCGACATGGGGCAGAGCGGCCTGCAAAAGCCGGGTCATTGGCGTTTTCCATGCTGTTTTCGGCTTGTCCATGTCGGCCCCCTTCTGCGGCATTGGTAGACAAAGCCGCGCGCTTTGCTATGCGCCGCCTTGCCTGCACATATAGTGCAACTCTAACTTAGGAAGGTGGTGACAACCACATGCAGGTCAGCGTCCGCGACAATAACGTCGAACAGGCTTTGCGCGCTTTGAAGAAAAAGCTGCAACGCGAAGGCGTGTTCCGCGAAATGAAGCTCAAGCAGCATTTCGAGAAACCCTCCGTCAAGAAAGCCCGCGAACAAGCTGAAGCCGTGCGCCGCGCGAGGAAACTCGCCCGGAAGAAGCTTCAACGCGAAGGCGGGATGTAGAGGTTTTTCCGCGTAAGCGGAAAAGGCCCGGGTGTAGGCCCGACGTTCAGCGACACTGGGGGAGCGATCCCCACCGATTGACCCCTGTCCGCGAGGATGGGGGTTTTTCATTTTGGGGATGTGGTAAGCCCATTGGGGACGCCTGTGTTAATCGGCGGGATTAACGGGGTGTGAACGACCTACATTGCGCCTACATTCCCTACCTCCCTTGCGGCTACGACTTTTTCGCTCGACCCGTGCGGCAGTTAGCATAAACCTTTTGGCCGCGAATTGGTGATATGGATCTGATATGCATCTGTTCAGCGCCCGGATTGACGGTTAGATGGGGCGTCTCTATCCGAAAGGACGCCCCATGACCCTGCCCAAGAACACCATCTGTCGTGGTACGACCGCGATGCAAAGTGTTTTTGCGGTACATCTAACTATGAGCCTAGGGTTTCATCGACAGAGACGATGGCAGTCGAAGAGTGCACCAGTCGGCAAATCGATTTTGCAGGCTGGGTTTTGTTTATATTGTCAGCATCTTCCTTCATCGTTGCGAGTGTTGGGAGTTTCTGGGCAATGAACGGGCAGCATTTTCTTTCGTTGTGGCATGTATCGTATTCATCATCCCTTTTTTCCGTAAGGATGGAGCAGGACTGAACTCGCCTTCAACCTTTCGGCAATTTGCGTTCACCGCCGACAGTGGCCGCTGCAAGGCATACACGGGGCCTGTGTTGCGGTCTTCGGGCGGTCATGTTCGGATATTGTGGCGGACGAAAAGGGCCGGGCGGGCGTTTGACGTATGTGAGTGGTGCAGAACGAGGGACGGCGATTTTGGGCCGTTAACGGTTATCTGGCGCAATAGGGTCTTGCAGTGCGGGGATTTGCCTGAAATTCGCGGCGGTCTGCTGAAAGATCGGACTTTTGGCCATTATTTGCAAACATCGGGCCGGGGTTCTGCCTAGGCTGAAATCAGGTGCGGGATGCGCCGATCAAAGGATACTTCATGCTGATCCGCTATGGTTACGACATCACGATTCCTGCCCGCAGGACACGCCGATGATCTGCATGATGTCGGCGCGCGATGAGCGGCGCGATGACATGCGGTCGCAAGGTCGGGATGCATGACCGAGCCTGCGGTGCCGACCTCGGTTTACCGCGACCTGTTCGGCAACACCTGCCGGCGGTTCGTGGCCCCGGCGGGGCTGTTCCGGATCTGCGCGAGCGACTGCACGCATCGAAAGCAGCGATCTGCCCGACCCGGTGGAGCCCTGGCTGCGCGAGATGGCGATGGCCGACCTGCCGGATGAGGTGCTGGTCTACCTGCTGGGCAGCCGCTATTGCGAGACGGACCGGTTGAGCCAGTTCGCCTGGGACATGTTCGGCGCAGGTTGCGCCGGGCTATGCGCGGGTGCAGGCGATCTGCGATTATGTGCACGGCCATATCACGGTTCAACTATCATGAACGCGCGGGTGACGCGCACCGCCTATGAGGCGCTGGCAGGAACAGACCGGGGTGTGCCGCGATTTCGCGCATCTGGCGATTACGCTGTGCCGCTGCATGAACATCCCGACGCGCTATGTGAACGGCTATCTGGGCGATATCGGCGTGCCGGTGACCGGGCCGATGGATTTTGCCGCCTGGATGGAGGTGCTATCTGGACGGCGGCATGGCACACCTTTGACCCGCGCAACAACAAGCCGCGGATCGGGCGCATCGTGGTGGCCTATGGCCGCGATGCGGCGGATGTGCCGCTGATCCATTCCTTTGGCGCGCATGTGCTGCAGAAGTTTCTACGTCTGGACCGATGAGATTGCCGCCCCGGCGGGCTAAGTCTGCATTGCGGGGTTTGGCGCAGCGGTCGTCTTGTGGCATGATCGGGTGCGGAGGGACGCGATGCAGTCAGGTCAGACCGAGGTTGTCGAGGTGTTCTCGGAAAAGCCGGTGATGTCGGTTTTGGGCGGGATAAAGCTGGGCGGTGGGGTTCTGTTGCTGGGCCTGATTGTCTTTGCCATGATGCGGGGTACGGGGGCGGTCGGGGTGAACGTCCTTGGGATTGCCGCTGCGGCCTTGCTTCTGATCGGTTTCGGGATTTTCGACCTGACCAAGGTGATGGACCGGCGGGTCCAGATCAGGCTGACGCCTGAGGGGTTTCAGGTGCTTGATCTGGGCGAATTTTCTGTGCCGTGGTCGATGGTGGAGAGCATCGAATATCTGCCAACCCCAAGGTCCCCGGCGATCGATGCGGTTTCATCTGACGAAAGAGGGGGAGTTGCCGATTGGGTTCAACGGTTTGGCCTTGGGTGGCGCGTTTCAAATAACCAAGGATGGGGCGCGGTTTGTGCAGGTTGAGGTGTCGTCGCTGAAGGCGGCGCGGCGGCTGGTGGCCGGGGCGGCGGCGCGGTTTGCGCCGGGGGTGCAGTTGATCCGGATGTGATCAGACGGCCAGCGCGGTGGTCTGGACCACGGTGCGCAGGGCGAAGCTGGACTGCATCTGACGCACGCCGGGCAGGCGCGACAGGTAGCGGCGGTGGATGCGGGCGAAATCCTCGGTATCCTCAGCCATGATCTTGATCAGGTAATCGGCGGTCCCGGCCATCAGGTGACATTCGAGGATATCGGGGATGCGGGCGACCTCGCGTTCAAAGGCGTCCAGCAGGTCTTCGGCCTGGGATTGCAGGGTGATTTCCACGAAAACCGTGGTGGGGCGGCCCATTTTGCGGGCGTTCAGCAGGGCGACATAGGCGGCGATGAAGCCGTCCTCCTCCAGCCGCTGCACCCGGCGGTGGCAGGCCGAGGGCGAGAGGTTGATCTGTTCGGACAGATCGGCGTTGGTGATCCGGGCATCCTTCTGCAATGACACCCAGAATGCGGCGGTCGGTTGCGTCGAGTTCCAAGGTCATGGTGATTTCTTCGGTGATTTGGCGGGTTTGACGCAAGATCCTACCAAGAAACCCGCGCGGCGTCACGCAACATTCAAAGCAATTGCGCGCGGTTTGCGGCAAGCTGAGGGATCACACCCCATCGCCCCAGGAGAGACGTCCATGAAGATCGGTTGCCCGAAAGAGATCAAACCGCAGGAATTTCGCGTCGGCATGACGCCCAACGCCGCGCGTGAGGCGGTGAACCGGGGTCATGCCGTGGCAGTTGAGACGGGTGCCGGTGTCGGCTCGGGCTTTACCGATGCCGATTATGTGGCGCGCTGGGGCCAAGATTCTGGCGACGGCGGACGAAGTGTTCGCCTGGGCCGAGATGATCGTGAAGGTGAAAGAGCCGCAACCGGTGGAGCGGGCGCGGCTGCGCGAAGGCCAGATCCTGTTCACCTATCTGCATCTGGCGCCCGATCCGGAGCAGACGGCGGACCTGCTGAAATCCGGTGTCACAGCGATTGCCTATGAGACGGTGACGGATGACCGCGGTGGGTTGCCGCTGCTGGCGCCGATGTCTGAAGTTGCCGGGCGTTTGGCGCCGCAGGTCGGGGCCTGGACGTTGCAGAAGGCCAATGGCGGGCGTGGTGTGTTGCTGGGCGGTGTGCCGGGCGTGATGCCGGGCAAGGTGCTGGTGATTGGCGGCGGTGTCGTGGGCACCCATGCGGCCAAGATCGCGGCGGGCATGGGCGCGGATGTGACCGTGCTGGACCGGTCGGTCAACCGGCTGCGCTATCTGGATGATGTGTTCGGTGGCATGTTCAAGGCGGCCTATTCGGATGCGGCGACGACGATCGAGCTGGCACGGCAGGCTGACCTGATCATCGGCGCGGTGCTGATCCCGGGGGCTGCGGCACCGAAGCTGATCTCGCGCGCGCAGTTGAGCGAGTTGAAGCCGGGGGCGGCGTTGGTGGATGTGGCGATTGATCAGGGCGGTTGCTTTGAGACCAGCCATGCCACGACCCATCAGGACCCGATCTATGAGGTTGACGGGATCATGCATTATTGCGTGGCCAACATGCCGGGGGCTGTGGCGCGGACCTCGACCCTCGCGCTGGGCAATGCGACCATGCCGTTCATGCTGGCGCTGGCCGACAAGGGCTGGAAGCACGCCTGTTCCGATGACGCGCATCTGCTGGCCGGGTTGAACACCCATGCGGGCCATCTGACCTATGCGGCGGTTGGGGCGGCGCTGGGGTTGCCGACGATCACCGGGACGGAAGCCTTGGCGATCTGATCGGCTACGATTTTTCTGCGAAAAATCAAGGGCGGCCCGGTGGGGCCGCCCTTTTTCATGTCCGGTTGGCGGTGATGTGTTGGGCCAGATAGTCTGCGTCGGTCCATGCGCCCCAGATGAAGGGCGAGGCGCGGCGGGACAGCCATGGCAGGCCGAGGAAGTAGAGGCCGGGGATTTTGGACACGCCGCGGTCATGGTCTGGGCGGCCTTTGGCGTCAAAGGCGTCAACCTGCAGCCAGCCGAAATCCAGCGCAAAACCGGTGGCCCAGATGATCGAGGTGATGCCTTGGGCCGCGAGGTTGAGGCTGAGCAGGGGGTTGGTCACGCAATCGGGGTCGGGGCCGATTTCATGGGCCTGAGGCTCTGGCGGCAGGTTCAGGCCGTGGGCTGTGGCATAGGCATCGGCGGTTTTGAGGGTGTTGAGGTAGTTGGTGTCGCCGTTGTGGATGTTTTGGCCGAGGTCGGGGGCGACTTGCAGGACGCCGTCGCTATAGGCGCCGGTGCGGCCCAGCAGGGTGATGCCGCTGGCCGCCAGATCGCGGAAATCTACCGTATGGCCGCCACGGGCGCCGCTGACGGCGATCGTCACATGCTCCATCCCCGGTTCGCGGGTTTTGGCGTCCCATTGACCGAGCGCGCCGAGCCACCAGACGAAATCATGGCCCCGGTAGGCGCGGGGTGGGCGGTCGTGGGGGCCGACGGAGAGGAAGACCTTGCGACCGGCGCGGTTGAGTTCATCCGCGATCTGGGCACCGGAGGAGCCTGCACCGACCACCAGAACCGCGCCGTCCGGCAGTTGGCCGGGGTTGCGGTAGGCGTTGGAGTGCATCTGGGTCAGGCCGGTTTCGGCGGGGACGGCGGTGGGGATCAGGGGTTTCTGGAACGGGCCGGTGGCGGCGACGACGTTCTTAGCCTCTATCACGCCGTCCGAGGTTTCGGCGATGAAGCCGCTGTCATCGGCGCTGCGGGTCAGGCGGGTGACGTTGACGCCGGTGCGGATGGGGGCGTTGATCTGTTGGGCGACGGTTTCGAAATAGCTGACGATGCGGTCGCGGGGCGGGAAGCTGTCGGGGTCGATGTCGTCGAACTTCAGGATCGGAAAGCGGTCGTGCCAAGCCGGGCCGTTGGCGACCAGCGAATCCCACCGCTCTGACCGCCAGCGTTCGGCGATGCGGCTGCGTTCGAGGATCAGGTGTTCGGCCCCGCGCGTGCCGAGATGGGCAGAGAGGGCGAGGCCTGATTGTCCGCCGCCGATGATGAGGGTTTCGATCTTGTCGCGGGGCATGGGCTGTCCTGTGGCTGTGGTTCGGGGCCGGGTGTAGGCGAGGGGCTGCGCGGGTAAAACAATGATTTCATGTGGCAGGGATTAGGGGAAACCAAATCTTCGGTCCTTTACCGCGACGGAAGCGACGGGGTCAGCCGTATCACCCTGCGACAACTGTTGAGGATACCATGTTAAAAAAACTCTCTCCCTATTGGCTTTGGGCGCTGTTGGCTGTGCCTGCGCTGACGATGATGCCTGATCTGCTGGCGGGCAGTGGGCGCGCTTTTCACGGGTTGTTGCATCCGTCTGGCGAATGGTCGGTCCGGTTCATGATCCTGTCGATGGTGGTGACGCCGTTGATGTATTTGACCAAGGGCGCCAATTGGGTGCGGTGGATGCGGGCAAACCGGCGCTATTTCGGCGTCGCGGCCTTCGCCTATGCGGCGGTGCACACCTATGTCTATGTCGTGGGTGAGGGCAGTCTGAGCAAGATCTTGTCGGAAGCCACAGCGTTTGACATGTGGACCGGCTGGGCGGCGTTTGCGGTGTTTATCCCGCTGGCCGCGACGTCGATGGACTATGCCGTGCGCCGGATGGGGACGTGGTGGAAATGGACCCAGCGTTGGGTCTATGCGGCGGCCGTTTTGGCGCTGCTGCACTGGGCGTCGCTGCATGGCTGGCGTGGGATCGGCGCGGCTTTGGTCAACTTCTCACCCCTGATTGCGCTGACGGCGTATCGGTTGTGGTGGTTGTATCTGCGGCAAAGGCCCAGTGTGGCGGCCTGATACGTGACGGATTGATGAACGAAAAAGGCCCCCGGTGATCCGGGGGCCTTTTGGTATCGCGGAAGATTACTTCTTCACGGCGACGAGGATTTCCTTCAGCACGTCGAGTTCCGACGGGCCAGCCGGTGCGGCCGGGGCTTTGGGCATCAGGCGGTTCATTGCCTTGACCAGCATGAAGACCACCCAAGCGATGATGAGGAAGTTGATGCAGGCGGTGATGAACGCGCCGTAGGCGAAGACAGCGGCGCCCGACTCCTTGGCGGCGGCCAGCGAGGTGGGGTTGGTGCCGGACAGGTCGACGAACATGTCGGAGAAATTGATCCCGCCGAGGATGAGGCCGATGATCGGGTTGATCAGGTCGCTGACCAGCGAGCCGACGATGGCCGTGAAGGCAGCACCGATGATGATACCGACTGCGAGGTCCATCACGTTGCCCTTGGCGATAAAGTCCTTAAACTCTTTTAGCATGTCACTGTCCTTTTCTTGGTCGCCTTTTTGGCACCAATGTTTCCTGAGTACGTATATTGTCGGCGCATAGTGCCACAATTCATCGATAATTTCAGGGGGAAAATTTCGGTTTCCGAACATATGCCCGGATTGCGGGCCAAAACTCAGCCCGATTTGCGCGGCGAATCAGCGAGCGATTGCAGCCAGTCGGCGAACAGTCGGGCATCGGGGTGGGCGCCGTGGCTGGGCAGCAGCAGATAGAACGCCTCTTCAATCGGCAGTTCGAGCGCGAAGGGCGCAACGAGGCGGCCTGTGTTGCGGTCGCTTTGCGCGAGAGAGCGGCGGCCCATCGCGATGCCGCCACCCTGCGCCGCCAGTTCAAACGCCGTCAGCGAGGTGTCGAGTTGCAGGCCGCGCCCCGGATCGACGCCGCGCGCCCCGGCGGCGGTCAGCCAGTTGCCCCACCCCTCTTGATAGCCCAGCACATGCAGCAGGCGTTCGTGGCGCAGGTCGCTGGGGGTTTGGAGGCGGGCGGCGGTGGCGGGGTCACAGAGGGGGGTAATCGCCTCCCATGTCAGGCGGTGGGTGGTGAAGCCGGGCCAGTCGCCGGTGCCGTATTGGATGTCGAGGTCACAGGCGCTTTTGTCGAAAGGCTCATTCCAGACCGAGGAGATGATCCGCAGGGTCTTGTCCGGATGGGCGTTCAGAAAGGCGGGCAGGTGGGGGGTCAGCCATGTCACCGCGAAGGACACGGCGCAGCGCAGGGTCAGGGCGGTTTTGCGCTGGCCAAAGACCTCGCGGGTGCCGGTGGACAGGCGGTCGAGGGCGTCTTGCACCTTGGGCAGATAGGCGGCGGCGGTTTTGGTCAGTTCGAGGCTGCGGGGGTGGCGGACAAACAGCGGGTGACGCAGGTGTTGTTCCAGCGATTTCACGTGTTTGGAGACGGCGGCTTGGGTCAGGTGCAGTTCCGCCGCAGCATGGGTGAAACTGAGGGTGCGGGCCGCCGCCTCAAACGCGCGGAGCCATGTCAGGGGGGGCAGATCCTGGTGCATTGGCGTCTGACCTATCCATAACTGTTTGTAGGGGCATAGGGTCTGAATACGTTGTTTGACGGCGGGGGGCCAGAGGCTGCAATTGGCGGCAACCTTCAGGAGATCTGCGCCCATGTTTTCCGTATTCCCCACCGCCCGCCTGCGCCCCTCACCGTTCTACGAATCGGCGGTGGCCGAGGGCATGACCGCCGCCAGCATCTACAACCGGATGATCATGCCGACGTCCTATGGCGACAAGGAAGCCGAGTACTGGCGGATCATCAACGGTGTCTCGCAATGGGACGTGGGGGTAGAGCGTCAGGTGCAGTTGAAGGGGCCGGATGCGGGCCGTCTGGCGCAGATATTGTCGCCGCGCGATCTGTCGAACTGCAAGGTGGGGCAGGGCAAATATGTGCCGCTGTGCAACCACAAGGGCACGATCATCAACGACCCTATCCTGTTGAAACTGGACGATGATCTGTATTGGTTTTCGATTGCCGACAGCGACATCTGGTTCTGGGCCAGTGCCATTGCTGCTGAACGGGGCTTGGATGTTGAGATCAGCGAGCCTGACGTCTCACCCATGGCCTTGCAGGGCCCGAAGGCTGAGGATGTGGTGGCGCATGTGCTGGGCGACTGGGTGCGGGAGTTGAAATATTTCTGGTTCAAGGAGACCGAGATTCAGGGCATCCCGGTGGCCGTGCAGCGGTCGGGCTGGTCCAAGCAGGGCGGGTTTGAGATTTATCTGCGCGATGGGTCCAAGGGCACCCAGTTGTGGAACATCTTCAAGGAGGCGGGTCAGCCTTGGGGCATCGGGCCGGGCGCGCCTGCGACGGCAGAGCGGACTGAAGTCGGGGCTGGTCTCGGTCGGTGGTGATACCGACGATACAACCAACCCGTTTGAGGTGCGGTTGGGCAAGTATGTCGATCTGCATGTGCCGGATGATGTGGTGGGCATCAAAGCCCTGCGGCAGATCAAGGCGGACGGGGTGCAGCGGCATCAGCTGGGGCTGGTGTTGCAGGATGATGCGATCCCGGCACCGCTGGGTTTCCGGCGAGAAGATATCATGCAGGACGGCACCCTTATCGGGATGATGACCAACTGCGTATGGTCGCCGCGGATGCAGGCCAATATCGGCTATGCTTTGGTGTCGTCCACCGTGGCGGCTGGGGAAACCGTGCAGGTCATGCGCAACCGTGGACCTGTGGCGGCGCAATTGGTGGAATTGCCCTTCCTGTAGGCCGCGACGGATGTTTAGCTGACTGACAGACCTGACAGGATAAAGAATGACTCTTGATATCAACGCGCTTGGCCTGAAGAACATCACCCTCAACCTGCATGACGACGGGGTATTGGTGGCGACGCTGAACCGCCCCGCCAAACGCAACGCGCTGAACGCTGAGACGATAGAAGAGCTGGTGACGCTGTTTTCGATGGTGCCACGGGCCGGGGTTCGGGCGGTGGTTCTGGCGGCTGAGGGCGACCACTTCTGCGCGGGGCTTGATCTGGTGGAGCATCATCAGGCGGACCGCTCGCCCAGCCGAGTTCATGCATCTGTGCCTGCGCTGGCATGAGGCGTTCAACAAGATGGAATACGGCGGCGTGCCGATCATTGCGGCGCTGAAGGGCGCTGTGGTGGGCGGCGGGCTGGAACTGGCGTCGAGCGTCGCATATCCGCGTGGCGGATGCCGGGCCACCTATTTTGCCCTGCCCGAGGGGCAGCGCGGGTTGTTCACCGGCGGCGGCGCGACGATCCGGGTGGCCGGGTTGGTCGGCAAGGCGCGGATGATCGACATGATGCTGACGGGCCGGGTCTATAAGGGGCAAGAGGCGGTCGATCTGGGGCTGGCGCAGTATCTGACCGAGGGGTCGTCGCTTCGATCTGGCGATGGAGTTGGCGCGCAAGGCGGCGCAGAACCTGCCGTTGTCGAACTTTGCGATCTGCTCGGCGATCAGCCATCATGCGGAACATGTCGGCGCTGGATGCGTCCTATGCCGAGGCGGTGGTGGCGGGCGTGGTCAACACCCAGCCGGAGGCACGCGCGCGGCTGGATGCGTTCGCCAAGGGCACGGCGGCGCGGGTGCGGCCAGAGTAACGCCGCACCACGGCGCTCCCGCGTAGGCGGGAGCCTCGGGTTGGCGGTTGGGTGAGGCCCCGGATCAGGTCCGGGGCGGCGCGGCTTTGTGTGGTCAGGCGAATTTCACCGATTTCGACAGCGGCAGGTCGCGGTAGCGTTGGCCGGTCAGGGCGAAGATGGCGTTGGCTAGGGCCGGGGCTGCGGGCGGTGTGCCGGGTTCGCCGATGCCGCGGATGTGGCCGAGGTTTTCGAGGATTTGCACCTCGATTGTGGGGACTTGCGGCATTCGCAGCGGTTCGTAGTCCCAGAAGGTTTGTTGTTCGATCCGGCCGTCCGCCACGGTGATTTCGCCGCGCATGGCGGCGGACAGGCCGAAGACCATGGCCCCCATGACCTGTGCCTGAATGTTGGCGGGGTCGAGGGCGATGCCGACGTCTACTGCCGCCCATGCGCCGGTTATGGCGATGCCTTCGGGGCGTTGTTCAACCTCGATCACTTGGGCCGAGGGGACGCCGAACGACATGCAGAAGGCGACGCCCCTCGCGCGGCCTGCGGGCGTGGTGCCCCAGTTGGACATTTGCGCGACGGCTTGCAGGACCTCGCGGCTGGGGGCGTGGGACAGGTGGCTCATCCGGAACTCGATGGGGTCGGCCCCGGCGAGATGGGCCAGTTCGTCGACGGCGCTTTCGGAGAAGAACGCGTTTTGCGACGAGCCGACTGACCGCCACGACCCGACCGGCACCATCGCGGGGGCGCGGTAGCCGGTGACGCGGTAGTTGGCGAAGGTGTAGGGCTGATCCGATGCGCCTTGGACGATGGCAGCGTCGGGGCCGGGGATGTTGTAGCCGAGGCGCCCGGTCTGGCCCGCGATCACCGAGGAGGAGCAGGACGACAGGTCGAAGGCGGTGATCAGGCTGCCGTCGACTTTGGCGCGGACCTTGGCCATTGCGGCGGGGCGGTAGAAGTCGTGGGTCATGTCTTCTTCACGGCTCCACGTCAGCAGGACGGGGGTGCCTTCCATCGCTTTGGCGACGGTGATGGCCTGGCGGATGATGTCCATCTCGGCCCGCCGCCCGAAACCGCCGCCCATCAGTTGGGTTTCGACCGAGATCGGCGGTGGCGGGCAGGCCGGTGATCGCGGCGCCTTCGGTGAGGATCTGGGTGGGCAGTTGGTTGCCGGCCCAGACGGTCAGGTGGCCGTCCTGTCAGCAGGGCGGCGGCGGTCATCGGCTCCATCGTGGCATGGGCGAGGTAGGGGACGGTGTAGGTCGCCTCAAATACGTCGCCGGTCAGGGCCTTGTCCACGTCGCCATCGTTGCGGTTGCGGCTGTCTTGGCGGTCGGGGGTGAAGCTGTCTTGCAGGACCTTGGTGATGGCGGCGGTGTCGGTCGGGTAGGGGGCGGGTTCCCAGGTGAAGGTGATCGTTTCGGCGGCTTGCAGGGCGGCCCAGGTGTTGGTGGCGATCACGGCGACGCCGTTCGGGATTTCGACGATTTTCTCGACACCGGGCATCGCGAGGGCGGCGGTGGCGTCATAGGCGGTCATGCCTGCGCCGAGGCCGGGGTTGGTCTTGGCGGTGGCAAAGCGCATGCCGGGCAGGCGCAGGTCGGCGGTGAAGGGGGCGGTGCCGGTGACTTTGGCGACCATGTCGGTGCGGGGTTGGGATTTGCCGAGGATTTTCCACTCGGCGCGGGGTTTGGGTTCGGGGGCGGCGTTCAGGGTGACTTTGGCGGCGTCGGCGGCGAGGGCGGTGTAGGGGAGTTTGGTGCCGTCGGGGGCGATGACGTGGCCGTTTGCGGTCGTCAGGGTGGCGGCGTCGAGGGTCATCCTTGTGGCGGCGGCCTGCACCAAGGCGGCGCGGGCGGCGGCTCCGGCGAGGCGCATCTTGTCATAGGCGTCGATGACGGAGGAGGAGCCGCCGGTGATCTGCAGGCCGAGGAATTTGCCGGGAATGGCCATCGCGTCGCGGGCGGTATCGGCGAGCCAGCTTTCGTCGATCGGCAGGAAGGGCACGCCTTCGCGCAGGACCCCGGCGTTGAAATAGGCGGCGGAGGCGGGGCCGTGGATCACGGTGACTTGGGACAGGTCCAGGTCCATCTCCTCGGCCACCAGGGCGGCGAGGGTGGTGTGGACGCCTTGGCCCATCTCGGCCCGTGGCGCGATGATGGTGACGCCGGTCGCGTCGATCAGGACGTAGGGGTTGAGGGTGGCGGCACCGTCGGCGAGATCGGTTTCAAGCGGGTTGCCGTAGGGGGTGGTGTATTTCCACCAGCCAAAGGCGGCACCGCCAGCGAGGGCGACGGCGCCGAACAGAAAGGTGCGGCGGGCGATGGTTGCGATGCGGGCCATGTCAGACGCCTTTCATCAACTGGGCCGCGTCTTTGACGGCGGCGCGGATGCGGGGATAGGTGCCGCAGCGGCAGAGGTTGCCCTCCATCGCGGCGTCAATCTCGGCGTCGGTGGGGTCGGGGGTGGTGGTCAGCAGGGCGGCGGCCTGCATGATCTGGCCGGACTGGCAGTAGCCGCATTGCGCGACCTGGGCGTTGACCCAAGCGGTTTGGACGGCGTGCATCGCGGCGGGGTTGCCAAGCCCCTCTATCGTCACCACATCAGCGCCGGCAGCATCAGACAGGGCGACCTGGCAGGACCGTACCGCCTCACCATTCAGATGCACGGTGCAGGCCCCACACGAGGCGATGCCGCAGCCGAATTTGGTGCCGGTCAGGTTCAGCCCCTCACGCAGGGCCCAGAGCAGCGGCATGGCGTCGGGCAAGTCGAGGGTCTGGCTGTGGCCGTTGACGGTGAGGGTGGTGGGCATGGCGGGCTCCATTTTGACGAAATGACAAAATGGATGCAAAATGTCACCGTGTCAATTGACAATTTCCGTCCGTTTTGTCAGGGTTCGCGGATGAGCACGATCCCTCCCCAAACCGACCGCCAAGACGCCATCCACCACGCGGCGTTTCAGGCCTTTGCGACCTATGGCTACAGGCGCACCTCTATGGACGACATAGCGCGCGGGGCGGGGATGTCACGGACGGCGCTGTATCTGCATTTTCGGAATAAGGAAGATATCTTCCGGTCGCTGGCCGCGCGCTATTTCGATGAGGCTTTGGCGGCGATGAAGGTGGCGTTGAACAGGCCGGGGCAGACGGTGGAACAGGCGCTGATGGCGGGATTTGTCGCCAAGGGGGCAAGTTCATGGAGGTGGTGCTGACCTCGCCGCACGGGGAAGAGCTGCTGGATGCGGGATTCGCGGTGTCGGGTGATGTCGCCGTGGCAGGTGAGGCGCGGATGGTTGAGGTGCTGGCGGGCTGGCTCGCGGAGCGCGGTGTGCCCGAGGCGATTGGCCCGGCCGAGGATTTGGCGGCGATGACGGTCGCGGCGCTGAATGGGTTGAAATCCAAGGTCAAGACGCTGGACGCCTTGCGGGCGGGTGAGGCGCGGTTGGCTGCGCTGATCGCGCGGGCGATGGTTTAGCGCACGGCGTCCAGTTCGGCGTCGGGCAGGGTGCAGTCGCGGACCACATCGGCGGCGCAGTCGCGCGGGGTCAGGTCTCTGGTCAGGCAGATGCGGACCTCTTGGATCATGCCGGACGTGCAGGTGATGGTGACCTGATCGGCGGAAAGCTGGGGGTTCTTTTCGAGGAAGGCATCTTGGATGACCGAGGCGTCGATCCGCAGGTCTTTGTTAATCTTGGCGAAAACCGGCGGGATGGTGATGGAGTCGTAGGCCTTGCGCAGGGCCTCGAAATAGCCGGCTGAGGTGAGGCCGGAACAGCGGCCGTGCTTTTTCCACTCATAAAACGCGACGCCTGCGCCGCCCATGATGTCGGTCATCTTGGCGGTGTCGGCGCGGGTCGGGTCCTGCGCGGTGGTGTGGCAATCGGAGGGGTAGCCGCGTTCATATTGCGGCCAGAGGCCGTGGACGATGAAGGTCAGCCCGCGCCCCGGATCGCATTGCGGATCGCGGCGGCTGTCGCCTGTCAGGGCGCACCAATTGGCCGACCAGCTGAGCGACAGGACGTAGTAATCGAAATCACCCGCCCTTTCGCCTTGCGCGCGAACGGGCAAGCGCCATGAAAACTGTCAACAAGACCAACGAGACCAGACGCATTTTCACTTTCCCTCACCTTGAAACCGCACTATAGACGGCCAACTTCCCTGAAAACGAAACTACCGCGATCCAGGTCGCAGCCGTTTTCCCGGCCTGAGAGAGATTTGTAAAGGAGTGATCCGATGTGCCAAACCGCTGATGTCCAAGGCGACCGCCGTCTGGCTGGTGGACAACACCACACTGAGCTTCCGCCAGATCGCCGATTTCTGCGGGATGCATGAGTTGGAAGTGCAGGGCATTGCCGATGGCGATGTGGCGACCGGGGTCAAGGGGTTTGATCCGGTCGGCAACAACCAGTTGGACGCCGGTCGAGATTGAGCGTGGGCAGGCCGACCCGCTGTACAAGCTGAAGCTGAAGTTCATCCAGTCGGCCGTGGGCGAGGAAAAGCGTCGCGGCCCGCGCTATACCCCGCTGTCCAAGCGTCAGGACCGTCCGGCCGCCATTCTGTGGCTGGTCAAGTTCCACCCGGAACTGTCGCGATGGCGCGGTTGGCAAGCTGGTTGGCACCACCAAACCCACCATCCAGTCGATCCGCGAGCGGACCCACTGGAACATCGGCCAGATCACCCCGATCGACCCGGTCGCTCTGGGGCTGTGCAAGCAGTCCGAACTGGACGCCGCTGTGCAGGTTGCCGCCCGCAAGAAGGCGTCTGAGGGCACCGTGATGTCGGACGACGAACGCCGCAAGCTGGTGTCGACCGAACAGTCGCTGGGCATGTCGGACGAGCCGAAGATGCCGTCGGGGCTGGAGGCGTTCACCCGTGACGCCCGGCAAGAAAAGGCGCGTGAGAGCAAGCCTGCGGACTTCTCTGATGCGGAAAGCTTCTTCAATCTTCCGAATGCGGAAGATGATGAGGACGAAGACGACAAGTAATTCGCCCTGTGGGGCAGGGATGGGCCGGCGCAGATTGCGCCGGCCTTTTTCATGCGGTCAGGTTTGGGGGGTCAGGTTTGAGGGGTCAGGCGAACAGGATCTGGGTTTCCAGACCATCGGCGGTGTGGATGCCTTTGAACACGATCTCACTGAACCCGAAATCCAGCACCAGTTTGCCCTCGATCACCGTGGCATAGTCGGCAATGACCTCGGCTGCGGTTTTGACCCCGCCGCCCCAGATCGCGGCGTCGAGCAGCAGGTGGTCGCGGGTCAGGTTGAAATCATTGATCTGATCGGTGCCAAAGCCTGCGGTGAAGGCAAAGGTGTCGGCCCCGGCGTTGCCTGCGAAATGGTCATTGCCGCTGCTGCTGTGGAAGGTGTCGGCCCCTTTGCCGCCCTTCAGCCGGTTGTCGATGGCGTTGCCGGTGATGTCATCCGCGCCTTTGCCGCCAATGGCATTCTCAATCACTGCGCCGATGGCGATGGACAAGTTGCCCTTGAAGCCCGCCACATCGGAAAACACTCCGTCGACCAAGGTGATCCGCTGATCCTTCTTGAAGCCGGACAGGTCCAGCGTGTCGGTCCCGCCGCCGTCCCAGATGCAAAGCAGCGGGTCTGTGTTGATGGTGAAATCATAGGCCCCGCCAACCGTCGAGTTGAACCCGTAGGTGTCATCGCCCGCCCGTGTGTTGTGGTTGACGCCGTACATCTGCTGGATCGCGTAGATGTCATACATCATCAGCGTGTCGGCGTAGGATTTCGGTGCGTCAGGCTCGGTTGCGCGGGCGTGAAAATAGCTCATCACCGAATACTGTTCGCTGTCCTGCACGAATTGGGCAGAGTTCTTGTAGGTGATCGAAACACCGGGGGCGGCGTTGTAGTCGCCGGGATGGGCGAGGCCCATGGCGTGGCCGAGTTCGTGGAGAAAGACGAAATAGCTGTAGCTGCCGACTGGCAGGTCGTCGCGGTCAACATATTGGTCGTTCAGCCAAAGGTCGCCGGAATGGGCGTGCGGGTCGGTCTTGTCGGGGTAATAGGCAAAGGCCCCGGCGCCGTCCTTTTTCGACTGATAGGCCCCCATCAGGATGGTGGCGTCGTTCGAATTGCCGCCGGGGTTTAGCTGAACAAAGGTCAGGTTGGCCGCGTCGGAGTAATTGGCAAGGGCTGCCTTGGCGGTGTCGATCTGGGCGGCGGTCAGTTGGTAGAACGGTGCGGCGTGGTTGCTGGCGTCGGTGGTCAGCCCCTCACTCCGGATGCCCCATGTCACGGTGGCGGCGGTGTTGGGGGCGTCGGCCCAGGTCAGGTTGGGGCGGTAAAGGATGGCCGCGCCCATTTCGCCGCCAAAGCTGGGCCTGTCGCCCTCTGTCAGCACCAGACCGTAGTTGCCGCTGGCGGTGAGGCTGGAAACCTCAACATAATAGGTGCCGGTGGTGGCGACGGTGGTGGTGATCGTGGCGAATTTGCCCGGTCCCTGATTGTCGCTGAGGGCGATCAGGTTGCCATCGGCATCGTGCAGGATCAGCAGCGGGTCGGTCAGGCCCGATCCCTTGGTGCCGATCCCGACCGAGCCGAAGCTGTAGGTCGTGCCAGCGGTCAGGGTCACGGCGATCCAGTCGCTGGATTGCGGGTTCAGCGTCCCATAAAAATCATCGCCCGCTGACATCACATAACGGGTCGAGGCATTCGGCGCGGCGTCGATGCCTTCAATAATCGTCGACATTCATCTCTCCTGGGGCTGAAAATAATTTGCCCGGTCTTGGTGGGTGCAAGTGCGCGGAGATGAGCATGCGGCAGGGGGGCCGTCAACAATCTCTACTTGGCGGGCAGCGGGCGGAAATTTAACAAAATCTCACTGGTGCGGACGCTAATTTTTCTTGGCAAGATCGACGGCGCGCGGCAAGAACTAGGCAGGGACCGGGCCGCGCCTGATTTGGCCTGACGTCCAGTAGCGTTTGACCCAGGAGCATCACATGACGACCTATCTTGAATCGACGGATGCCGCCTCTAACACCTCTACGATTTACGCCATGCTGGCGGGGGATGAGTTTTTCGGCTTGCTCAGTCAGGGAGAGAGCGATTGGGTCAAGGTCACGCTGGAGGCGGGCAAGACCTATTCCTTTGGTGCGGTGGGCATGGGCGCGGTGAGTTCGGGGGTGACCGACCCTCTGCTGAAACTGCACGCGGCCAATGGTGCGGTTCTGGCGCAGAATGACGACGGTGGTCCCGGGCTGTTTTCCGACCTGTCCTATACCGCGTCGAAAACGGGTACGTTTTACATCGAGATCAAGGCGCTGACGGCGGTTCCGGACGGGCTGTACGGGATGGTGGTGACAGAGGGCAAGCTGCCCAGCTACGGCGTCGATATGGCGGCGGCGATCCTGTACCGGCCGGGGTCATCCTGGGCCGATACGCCGGACACGCCGGTGACGCTGACATGGGGGGTGCGCGCCTCTGGGCCGGCGAAGGATGCCAGCGGTGTTTCGGCGCCGTTCACCGTGGTGTCGGATGCCCAGATTGAGGCGACCGAGCGGGCCTTGGCCAATTATTCCGACGTGGCGAACCTGACGTTCGTGCAGGTCAATCCGGGTGGCACGACCAACAACGCGACGATACTGGTGGGCAGCTATACCAGCACGACCGACGGGGCCGGGGCCTATGCCCTGTATCCGGGCAGCACGGCCTCATCCAGGCAGGCGGGGGATCTGTGGATCAACAACGACGGTGTCAGCCGCACCGACATTCCAATCGGCAGCTATGAGAATTTCGTGTTTCTGCACGAGTTGGGCCATGCGATGGGGCTGGCGCATCCGGGCGATTATAACGCCGCACCGGGCGTCAGCATCACCTACAAAAACTCTGCCCAGTTCGTTGAGGACAGCAACCAATACACCGTGATGAGCTATTTTGACGCCACGGACACCGAGGCCCGCGCGCCGAAGAATTATTGCGACACGCTGATGCTGTATGACATCGCGGCGTTGCAACAGATGTATGGTTACAATTACAGCACCCGCGCGGGCAATGACACCTATGGCTTTCACTCCAAACTCGGCGGGGCCTATGATTTCAAGATCAACAAAAACCCGCTGATGTGCATTTGGGATGGGGCGGGGACTGATACGCTTGACCTGTCAGGCTTTCGCAAGGCGCAGGTGATCGACCTGAACCAAGGGCAGTTTTCCGATGTCGGTGGGTTCAAGGGTAATCTGTCCATCGCGATCGGGGCTGAGATTGAGAATGCGATTGGCGGGCGGCGCAGCGATACGATGTTCGGCAATGAGCTGAACAACCGGCTGAAAGGTGGCAATGGCAATGACATTCTGGTGGGCGCGGGCGGCAATGACGTGCTGACCGGCAATCGCGGCGCGGATGGGTTTTTGTTCATCGCCGGATACGGCCATGACAAGATCACCGATTTCAACAAGGCGCAGGATTACCTGAGCCTGACCAATGATCTGTGGGGCGGGGCCAATCTGACCAAGTCACAGGTGTTGAACCAGTTCGCGACGGTGGTCGACGGCAATCTGGTGTTCGATTTCGGGGCGGATGAGCTGACCTTGATGCACATATCGTCAACGGTGGGATTGGCGAGCCATATCCTGATTTCCTGACGTGGCGGGTCAGACCCCGCGCCGCGCCCGGATGGCCGCGCCAATGGTGCCGTCGTCGAGGTAGTCCAACTCGCCACCAATCGGCACGCCTTGGGCGAGAGAGCTGATCTTGACCTGCGTGTCGGCCAAGGCGTCGGCGATGTAATGCGCGGTGGTCTGGCCATCGACGGTGGCGTTGAGGGCGAGGATGACCTCACGTGATGCCTTCGGTCACGATGCGGTCGATCAGCTGCGGGGATGCGCAGGGTTTCGGGGCCGACGCCGTCCAACGCGGACAGGGTGCCGCCCAGAACGTGATAGCGGCCCTTGAAGGCGCGGCTGCGTTCCAGCGCCCACAGGTCGGCGACATCTTCGACCACGCAAATCTCGCCCGTTGCGCGGGCGTCGTCGGCGCAGATGGCGCAGGTGTCGGCGGTGCCGATATTGCCGCAGATGGTGCAATCGCGGGCCGAGATGGCGACCCCGGCCAGAGCGGTGGCAAGCGGGGCCATCAACCCTCGCGTTTCTTCAGCATGGCCAGCACCGCGCGACGCGCAGACCGCGGCCCAAGGCCCGGCAGGCGGGACATCAGGTCGATCAACGTCTCGATGTCGCGCGGGGTTGTCATGGCTCATCAGAACGGCAGTTTCATGTCGCGGGCAGGCCCATGCTTTCATAAAGCCGCGCCATTTCCTGCTGGGCGCGCGAGGAGGCATTGGCCTGCACGTCACGGATGGCGGCGATGATCAGATCTTCGACCACTTCCTTTTCGGACGCGACGAGGATGGACGGGTCGATGTCCAGACCAGTCACCTCACCCTTGGCGGTGGCGCGGGCCTTGACCAGACCGCCGCCCGCCTCGCCGGTCACGACGATGCCGGCCAGTTGGCCCTGCAACTCGGCCATCTTGCCCTGCACATCCTGTGCGGCTTTCATCATCTTGGCCATGTCGCCAAGACCGCCCAAACCTTTCAGCATACTGTCATCCTTTAACTGTCCTCAAACGGGTCCCATTCATCCTCGACTTCTGGCAGAGCCGCTGCGGCAGCAGTGGCCTCCATCGCCTCGGCGGTGCGGATTTCGGTGATTTTCGCACCGGGGAAGGCCAGCAGGACGGCCTGCACCAAGGGGTTTGTCATAGCCTCTTCCCGTGCTGCTATCTGGTCACGATCCCGCTCTTCTGCAATGGTCGCGGCACCGCCGGTGGACACAACCGACACGCCCCAGCGGGCACCAGTCCAGCCTTGCAGGCGTTGGCCGAGGCGTGAGGCGAGGTCGGGCGCGGCACCGGGGGCGGGTTCAAACTCGATCCGGCCGGGGGAATAGCGGGCGAGGCGGACGGAGCCCTCGACCTCATACAGCAGCTTCATGTCGCGCTTTTCGCGGATCAGCGCCACGACCTGATCGAAGGTGGCGTAGACGGTCAGCGGCGCCTCGGCCAGGGCGGGTTGGGCTGGCCAGCATGGTCGGGCCGCGCATCGGGGCATGGGGGCGCGCGTCATCGGGCCGTGCAGCGTGCCGCCGCCACCAGATGCTCCAATACCGGGGGCGCCGCCTGCGGGCGCGCCGCCGGTGGGTTGGCTGGGTGGCTGCTGGTTTTGCAGCTTGCGGAGCAGGGTTTCCGGGTCGGGCAGGTCCGCGACATGGGTCAGACGGATCACGGCCATCTCGGCCGCCATCATGGCGTTGGGGGCCAGCGGCACCTCTTCCAGCGCCTTGAGCAGCATCTGCCACATCCGCGACAGCACCCGCATTGGCAGGTTCTGCGCCATATCCAGCCCGCGGGCGCGTTCGTCGGGGGGCACGGTGGGGTCGTCGGCGGCTTCGGGGGTGATCTTGATGACCGAAATCCAATGCGTAATCTCAGCCAGATCGCGCAGCACGGCCATCGGGTCGGCGCCGTCGGAATATTGTGAGGCCAGTTCGGCGAGCGCCTGCGGGGCGGCACCCTTCATGATAAGGTCGAACAGGTCGAGCATCCGGCCCCGGTCTGCGAGGCCAAGCATGGTGCGGACCTGATCGGCGGAGGTTTCGCCGGCTCCGTTCGAGATCGCCTGATCCAGCAGTGAGGTCGCGTCACGGGCGGACCCCTCGGCGGCGCGGGTGATCAGCGCGAGGGCGGCGTCACTGATCTGGGCGCCTTCGCCGGCGGCGATCTTGCGCAGCAGGGTCAGCATCACCTCAGGCTCGATCCGTTTCAGGTCAAAGCGTTGGCAGCGCGACAGGACGGTGACGGGAACCTTGCGAATCTCGGTCGTGGCGAAGATGAATTTCACATGGGCGGGCGGTTCTTCCAGCGTCTTCAACAGGCCGTTGAAGGCGGCGGTCGACAGCATGTGAACTTCGTCGATGATGTAGATCTTGTAGCGGGCTGAGGCGGCGCGGTAGTGGACCGAGTCGATGATTTCGCGGATGTCGCCGATGCCGGTGCGGCTGGCGGCGTCCATTTCCATCACGTCGACATGCCGCCCCTCGGCAATCGCGCGGCAGGGTTCGCAGAGCGCCGCAAGGGTCGGTGGTGGGGCCGCCGTTGCCGTCGGGGCCGACGCAGTTCAGACCCTTGGCGACGATGCGGGCGGTGGTGGTTTTGCCGGTGCCCCGGATGCCGGTCAGGATGAAGGCATGGGCGATCCGGTCGGCGGCAAAGGCGTTCTTGAGGGTGCGGACCATCGCCTCTTGCCCGACCAGATCGGCAAAAGTTTCCGGCCGGTATTTCCGGGCGAGGACGCGGTAAGCTTGTGGGGCGTCGGTCACGGGCGGCCTTTCGGGATTCGAGTTGGGGTCAGACTAGGGGTTTGCAGCGGTGAGGTAAACCAGAGAGGCCAAAAAGCGTCCGTTTGAGCGACATGGGGTAGAATGTAGTTTTATCAATGGGTTGGTGTTTTGAATTAACCACATTTTAGGCACGTTGCGAATGGTTCTCAACTGGAGCTGGCCGGGGAGTAGGGGGATTTTTCGCAGAAAAATCGTGTTGTTTGAGGGGGGACGATTTTTCTGCGAAAAATCCGGGCTGTTGTTTTGGCAAAAGACCCTCGATCAGGCACAGTTCTCGGGTTGGGGTGAGTTTCCGCGAACCCAACCGGATGGGGCTGTGTCGGCTTAGGGCTAGGTTCTGGCGTGAAATCCTGCGTAAATGGTGCAGAGAACAAGCGGGATTGACCATGGATCAAGGCACACGGGACGAAGAAGGCGCAGGCATCGCGCCGCCACGCCATCGGCATTTTGAGGCCCTGCTGGCGCAGGCGGAACCTCTGCCTGCCCTCTTGACGGCGGTGGTCTGTCCCCACGATGCGGCTTCACTGAAAGGAGCGCTGTTGGCGCGGCAGCATTCAATCCTCGACCTGCTGCTGGTCGGGGATCCGGGGCGGATTGCGGCGGCGGCGGCGCAGTTGGGGGCGGATCTGGCCGGGGTTGAGATCATATCTGCCAAGGACGACGAAGCAGCGGCTGAGGTCGCGGTGCAACTGGTGCATGACGGGCGGGCACAGGCGGTGATGAAGGGGCATCTGCACACCGATGCGCTGCTGCGCCCGATGCTGGACCGCGCCACCGGCCTGTGGATCGGGCGGCGGTTTACCCATGTCTTCGTGCTTGATGTACCGAGATTTTCGCGCTTGCTGATGGTGACGGATGCGGCGATCAACATTGCCCCCGACCTCGCCACCAAGGTGGACATTGTGCAGAATGCTATCGACTTGGCGGAGGCGCTTGGCATTGCGGTGCCACGGGTGGCCATTCTGTCGTCGGTGGAGACGGTGAACCCGGCGATCCCCTCTTCGATGGACGCGGCGTTGTTGTCGAAGATGGCCGAGCGCGGGCAGATCCGGGGCGGGGTGGTCGATGGGCCGCTGGCGATGGACAATGCGATTGATCTGGAGGCGGCGCTCGGCAAGGGGTTGGTGTCGAAGGTGGCCGGGCGGGCTGAGGTTCTGGTGGTGCCCGATCTGGACGCGGGCAACATGTTGGTGAAGCTGATGACCTATCTGGCGCAGGCGCAGGCGGCGGGGGTGGTGATGGGGGCAAAGGTGCCGGTCATCCTGTCTTCGCGGTCTGATTCGGCGATGGCGCGGCTGGCCTCGGCGGCGGTGGCGGCGATCCTGTATCACCGGGGCTAGGGGCTGCGGGATGGGGGCTGCGGGATGGGGTGTGCCGGATAGCCCCGGCTAGGGTGCCGCCGATCCAACATCGCGAATTGCCACGAGATCTTCTTGACTGCCCAGTCAATTGGGTTTCTTGTGCCGGTGCGAGACGACGAACGCACTGGACCCCGTATGCAGACCGAAACCTGGACTTTGACCGGCGATTCTGCTGGCACGCGCCGCGAATTGACGATGTACCGCTATGGGCAAATCGGGGCTGAGCCGCGGATATATTTGCAGGCCGGGTTGCATGGCGATGAGATGCCGGGCGTTTTGGTGTTGCAGCATCTGATGACGCTGTTGGATGAGGTTGACGCTGCGGGCGGCATTGTCGGCGAGGTGTTGGTGGTGCCGGTGGCCAACCCGATCGGCCTGTCGCAATGGGCGTTTCAGCGGCCCTTGGGGCGGCAGGATTCGGACAGTCTGCACAATTTCAACCGGGGTTATCCCGAACTGGCGGCGCTGGTGGGTGACCAGCTTGGAGGGGCAGTTGACGCAGGACGTGGACGAAAACCGCATGTCGATCCGCCGGGCGTTTCGCGCGGCTATGGCTGAGATGGCCCCGCGCAGTGACATGCAGGAATTGCAGGTCGCGCTGATGACATGGTCGTGCTGCGCGGATTACGTGCTGGACCTGCATTGCGACCATTTCGCGGTGATGCATCTTTATGCCAACGGTCGGCGGCCAGAGGATACGGCGCTGCTGTGTCGTTGCACCGGGGCCAAACTGGCATTGATTGAGGATAGGTCGGGCGGCAACGCCTTTGATGAGGCGCATACCGTGCCGTGGTGGCAGTTGCGCGAACGGTTTGGCGCGCAGTTCCCGATTCCGGATGCGGTGTTTGCCAGCACGGTCGAATATCGCGGGCAGTTTGATGTCGATGATGGTTTGGCCGCGCAGGATGCGGCGGGGCTGATGACCTTTTTGGCGGCCATTGGCGCGATCACGGGCTGGAACCATGCCCCGGCCAAGGATGAGACTGTCTATCTGCCGCTCGGCGGTGCGGCGGAAATCTATGCGCCACAGGGCGGTGTCGTGACTTGGGCGGTGGCGGTTGGCGCGCAGGTCACGGAGGGTCAGGTGCTGGGCCATGTCACCGATCCGGTTGCCCGGCGGCGGTTGCCGGTGGTCAGTCCGGTCGCAGGTATGCTGTTTCGCACAGAACTTTGGCGTTCCTGCCTGCGCGGGCAAAGTCTGGCGCATGTCGCCGGAGAAATCGTCGTGCGACGCGGAGACCTATTGTCAGACTGATTTCGATAGTTCTTAATCAACCGTATAACAAGAACGGGGAGTGTTCAAAAATGAAAATCAGAACTGTGCTTGGGATCCTGGCACTGACCACGGGGTTGTCGGTGATGACCCCAGCTTTTGCCGACGATACGCTGGATCGCGGGATCGGCTCGGAATGGTCATCGCTGGACCCGCAGGTCAACTTTGACGCGGCGGCGGGCTGGATCCAGATGGATGCCTATGAGGGGCTGGTCAACTTTGACGGTGCCGGGCAAGATTATTCCCGGTGCGGCCGAAAGCTGGGACATCAGCGAAGACGGGCTGACCTATACCTTCCACCTGCGCGACGGGCTGAAATGGTCGAATGGCGACCCGCTGACGGCGCAGGAGTTTCGTCGACGGGATGCTGCGGACGCTGAACCCGGCGACGGCGTCGGAAAAGGGCTACTACTTCTCCTCTGTCATCCAGATCAAAGGTGCGGCGGAGCTGGGTGACGGCACGGCCAAGGACGCCGTCGGGCTTTGGGGCTACGGCACCGGATGCGCGGACGGTGAAGATTGAGCTGCTGACGCCCTCGCCCAATGTGCTGGACATCATGGGGGCGTTCCAGTTGGCACCGCTGCATGCGGCCAAGCTATGCGGCCAATGGCGCGGCAGGGTTCATCGACCCGGCCAAGGTGGTGTCGAACGGCGCCTATATCATCAAGGAAGTCGTGCCGCAGAGCCATGTTCTGCTGGAGCGTAACCCGAACTATTGGGACGCGGCGCAATGTCACCATTCCGTTCGTGAAGTATCATGTGACCGAAGACGTCGCGACCGAGTTGAAGCGCTATCAGGCGGGTGAGATCGACATCACCTATGACATTCCGCTGAACCAGATTGAGACGTTGAAAGCGTCGATGCCGGATGAGGTGAAAATCTCGCCCTCAACCGAGGTGATCTATTACAGCTTCAACCTGACCGATGACGTCGATGCAGAACATCGACCTGCGCCGGGCGCTGACGCTGGCGATTGACCGCGACGTGCTGGAGGACAAGATCGTCAAGGGCGGGGCCATTCCCGACATGTCCTATGCGGGCGGGTTCGACCCGGCCTACAAAGGGCCGGAAATTGCCGAAGCCACGATGACGCAGGCTGAGCGTGAGGCCTTGGCGAAGGAGTTGTACGCCAAGGCGGGCTACGGGCCGGATAAACCGTTGTCGGTCAACATCGTGTCCACGGTGTCCGAAGATGCGACCCGGCGGGCGCAGGGCGTGGCGCTGATGTGGAAAAAGGTGCTGGGCGTAGAGGCCAAGGTGGAACCGATGGAGCGTAAGGCATGGCTCGACGCGTTCTATGCCGGGTCTTGGGATGTCTTTGCCGACGATCTGGTCGGTGACTTTGCCGGGCCGGAAACCTTCCTGGCCTATATGCGGCCATCGGCTGAGCCGGGTTATAACTGGGTGAAGCCGGAGTATGATGCGGCGATGGATGAGGCGGCCAAGCTGATGCCGATCCTGCGGCGCGTTATGTCGAGCTGGCGAAGGCAGAGAAGATCCTGCTGGACGACTATATCTTTGCGCCGATATCCATCGTGCCGAACCGCCATCTGGTGAAGCCGGGTGTGCATGGTTGGGCAGAGTCGGCTGCCGGGTATAACAACTCACAGTTCCTGACGCTGGACTAAGAACAGGCCGGGGGGCTTGCCCCCCTAGCCGCGCAGGCTTGCGCGGCGCGTTTCACTAAGAACTTGCCACTGGCAAGTTTTCGGGCGCTCTTCGCCCCGAGGATATTTGTGCCAAAATGAAAGGCGCGCGGTGCTGAGGTTCGTCGGGAAGCGGTTGTGGGAAGGGGCGTTGACGCTGGGCGCGTTGGTGACGCTGACCTTTTTCGTGATGCGGCTGGCGCCGGGCGGGCCGTTTTCGCGCAACCGCAAGATCTCGCCCAGAAGTGCATGGCCAACATCAAGGCGTCGTTTCATCTGGATGAACCGGTCTGGCAGCAGTTTGGCCGCTATGTCTGGGGTTTGCTGCATCTGGATTTCGGGCCGTCGTTGCGGTTTCGCGATTATTCGGTGGGCGATCTGATCGCGTCGGGGCTGCCCTATTCGCTGACCATCGGGTTTTGGGCGGTGGTGGTGGCGTCCTTGGTGGGGATCGCGCTGGGGATCGCCGGGGCGCTGCGGCGCAACAAGGCGACGGACTATATGGCGGGGACGGTGGGGGTGATCGGGATCGCGGTGCCGATTTTCGTGATCGGGCCGCTGGCGCAGGTGTTGTTCGCGCTGAAGCTGAACTGGTTGCCGGTGGGCGGCACGGATGGCGGGCTGGCGGTCGCTGGTGTTGCCGGTGCTGGTGCTGAGCGCTGCCGAACATCGCCTATATCTCACGCCTGACGCGCGGCGTCGATGATCGAGGTGATGCGCGAGAATTATGTGCGGACCGCGCGGGCCAAGGGGATTGGCGCGCAGGCGGACGCTGGCTGGTGCATACGCTGACGGGGGCGTTGCTGCCGGTGGTGGCCTATCTGGGGCCAGCGACGGCGGCGATCATCACCGGGTCGATCCTGATTGAGACGGTGTTTGCCGTGCCGGGGATCGGGCGGCATTTTGTCGATGCGGCGCTGAACCGGGATTATCCGTTGGTGATGGGGATTACGCTTGCTTTATGGCGGATTTCTGATTGTGTTCAACATTTTGACCGACCTTGGTGCGCGGTTGGCTGGACCCGAGGGTGCGCGGCAATGGCTAAGTCCCTGTCAACCTTTCAGTTGCAGGTGCGGCGGTTTGCGCGGAAACCGGCTGGCGATGGTGTCGGTCGTGGTGCTGGGGCTGATCATCACCTTGGGCTGCTTTCTGGGGCCATACGCCTTTCCGTTCACCGGCGAGGATGCCGATTTCGACTATATCGCCGCGCCGGTGGATTTTGGGTCGGCGCATCCGTTTGGCACCGATGACTTTGGCCGCGACCTGTTGGTGCGGGTGCTGGAGGGCGGGCAGGTGTCGCTGACCATCGGCTTTCTGGGCGCGCTGACGGCGGGGGTGATTGGGGTGCTGTACGGCGCGGTGGCGGGCTATGCGGGCGGGCCGGTCGGATCGGCTGATGATGCGGCTGGTCGAGGTGCTGTACGGATTTCCCTATGTCATTCTGGTGATCCTGCTGAGCCTGCTGTTCGGCGGCGGCAATATCGCGCTGTTTGCGGCCATCGTGTTCACCCTGTGGCTGACCCCGGCCGTGATCGTGCGGGCGCAGGCGCAGAGCCTGTCCAAGCGCGAGTTTGTCGAGGCGGCGCGGGCGGGGGGCATGACGCCGTGGCAGATCGTGCGTGAACATATCGTGCCGAATTGCGGGTCGGTGGTGATCGTCTATGGCTCGCTGCTGGTGCCGGAGGTGATCTTGTCGGAGAGTTTCCTGTCGTTCCTGGGGATTGGCATCAAGGAGCCGCAGGCGTCGTGGGGGAACCTGATTCAGGCCGGGACGTCAGCGATGGACACCGACCTGCGGCTGTTGCTGTTGCCGGGGGTGCTTGCTGGCCATGGTGCTGTTTTGTCTGAACTTTATCGCCGATGGGCTGAGGGACGCCTTTGACCCCAATGAACGGTAGCCTGTTATCCGTCCGTGACCTGTCGGTCAGTTTTCGCCTGCCTGAGGGGCGAGATGACGGCGGTGGACCGGGTGTCGTTTGATGTCGCACCGGGTGAGGTGCTGGGCATTGTCGGGCGAAAGCGGGTCGGGGAAAAGCCAGATCCTGTTCTGCGCTGATGGGGCTGTTGGCCGAGCAATGGCGTGGCCTCGGGGCGGGCGGAGTTTCAGGGGCAGGATCTGTTGGCGATGACGCCGGGGGCCTTGGACGCGGTGCGGGGGGTGACCCTGTCGATGATTTTTCAAGACCCGATGACCAGCCTGAACCCCTATATGCGCGTCGGCGATCAACTTGGCCGAAGGGCTGCGGGTGCATAAGGGCATGTCCAAGGCTGAGGCGTGGAAGGCGTCGGTCGCGATGCTGGACCGGGTGCGAATCCCGGATGCGGCCAACCGCGCGCGGCACTATCCGCATGAGTTTTCGGGTGGGATGCGGCAGCGGGTGATGATCGCGATGGCGCTGCTGGTGAAGCCTGCGCTGCTGCTGGCGGATGAGCCGACGACGGCGCTGGACGTGACCATTCAGGCGCAGGTGCTGGACCTGATGGCGGAACTGGGGCGCGAAACCGGGACGGCGATTGTGCTGGTGACGCATGATCTGGGCGTCGTGGCGCGGATGTGTGACCGGGTTGTGGTGCTCTACGGCGGGCGGATCATGGAAGAGGGGCGGGCGGAGGCGATGTTTGACGCGCCGCAGCATCCCTATACGACAGGGCTTGCTGGCGGCGACGCCGCGGCTGGACGATGCTTTGACGGCGCGGCTTGGGCACCATTCCGGGCACGCCACGGTCTGGCGGCGCGATGCTGCCGGGCTGCCCGTTTGCGCCGCGTTGCACGGTGAAGGTGGCCGCCTGTGAGGTGGAGCAGCCGCCGTTGCGCGACGGCGTCGCCTGTCATCTGAGGGGGGCGGCATGAGTTTGCTTGAGGTGCGGCATCTGGAGGTGGGCTATCTGGTGCCGGGGGCCGGGCTGTTCAGTTCGGCGCGGGTTCTGCCGATTGTGCGGGATTGTTCGTTAACCCTGGAAGAGGGGCGGACTTTGGGGGTGGTCGGCGAAAGTGGCTGCGGCAAATCGACCCTAGGCCGGGCGCTGCTGCGGTTGATCGTGCCATCCTCGGGTCAGGTTCTGTGGCAGGGCGAGGATATGGCGGCGATGCCGGCCGAGGTGTTGCGGCGGCGGCGGTCGGAGATGCAGATCATCTTTCAGGACCCGGTCGCGGCGCTGGACCCGCGCATGACGCTGGGCCGGATCGTGTCGCGCCCCTTGGCGACGTTTGAGCCGGGGCTGTCGCGGCGTGAGTTGGCAGCGCGGGCGGTCGAGGCGTTGCGGCTGGTCGGCCTGTCAGAGGATTTCGCGCAGCGTTATCCGCATGAACTGTCGGGCGGTCAGGCGCAGCGCGTCGGCATCGCGCGGGCGATCATCGGGCGGCCCAAACTGATCGTCTGCGATGAGCCGGTGTCGGCTTTGGACGTCTCCATTCAGGCGCAGGTGGTGAATCTGCTGATGGATTTGCAGGATCAGCTGGGGCTGGCGCTGGTCTTCATCTCACACAATCTAGCGGTGGTTCGGCACATCTCCCACGATATCATGGTGATGTGTCTGGGGCGGGTGGTTGAGGTGGCCTCTCGTGATGCGTTCTACGCCCGGCCGCTGCATCCCTATTCCCGTGCCCTGATGGAGGCGGTGCCAGAGCCTGATCCGACGCCGGGAAAAGGGCCGGATCGGGCAATCTCTGCCGGGTGAGTTGCCTTCGGTCCTGACGCCGCCCCCGGGCTGTGTCTTTGCCTCGCGCTGTCCGCTGGCACAGGATCGCTGCCGCAGTGAACGGCCCGAGTTGCGCGATTTTGGCGGCAGGCAGGCCGCCTGTCATTATATCGAGGTCTGAATGGACGTGAAAACCCTGGCCCGCGACTGGGCCGCTTTGCCGCAAATTACCAATATCCACGCCTCGGGCGATGGTCGATGGGCGTTCTTTTGCGCATCGGGCCTGAATGAGGTGGATGAGGTTTTTGCCGTTCCGACCGATGGCTCGGCGCCGCCAGTGCAACTGACATGGGGGGTAGATCACCACCTGATCCGCGATGTGTCGCATGACGGGTCGGTCTTGGTTCTGGCGCAGTCAAAACACTCTTGCGAGCATGATCACCTGATGATTCTGGACCGCCGGGTCGGTGATAAGCTGCGATTGTTAACGCCGAAACAGGAAGATCACTATGTTTATGGTGGTCGTCTGACCCGCGATGAACAGGCGATCGTGTTCGTCGCCGACTATGACTATGACGCCGGGACGGTGATCGACGGTGGCATGATCTGGTGGCAGGACTTGACCACTGGAGAGCGGCGTCGTCTGGCGCAAACCCGGAATTTCTTTGATCGCGCGCCGAGTATTTCGCCGGATGGCACGCGGATTCTGATGAATGTGAATGAACGTTCGCCTGGGGGCACGCAGCTGTGGGTGATGGGGCTGGATGGCAGTGATCTGCGCGAGGTTCTTGACTTCGGGCTGCACAACAACACGCGCGGCGACTGGATCGACGATGACCATGTGGCCTTTGTCACCGACAAATCCGGAAAGGATATGGTCGGCGTCCTGACCGTTTCGACCGGCGAGATCGTCTGGCTTGGCGGCGAGCCGGACCTGTTCCCGTTTGAGATTTTGGCGGGCGACAAGCGGTTCATTTGTGAGGCGCATGACCAGTCCAACAGCTATGCCTTGCTGTGGGATGGTCAGAGTTTGCACGCGCTGCCGAACCAATCTGGTCGCCGTTCGCTGCTGCCACGCGCGGCGATGCCCGACGGCGGCTGGCTCGCCGAGGCCTATGACGCGGACGCGCCGCATGATCTGGTGCGGGTCAAACCGGATGGGAGTTGTATCCGTTTGACCAATTGGAAGGCGTCGGGGCGTCAGCATACCGCGCCGCGCGACTTCCGTTGGACCTCGGTTGACGGTCGTGCCTGTCAAGGTTGGCTCTACCGACCAGAGGGGCCGTCGAAGGGGTTCGTTTGCTACGTTCATGGCGGGCCGACCTGGCATTCGGAAGACTGGGTCAACCCCAAGATCGGCTTTTGGGTGCAGACTGGGTTACACGGTGCTGGACCCCAACTATCGCGGTTCGACCGGCTTTGGCTATGACTGGCGCGAGGCGGTCAAGGAAGATGGCTGGGGCGGTCGCGAACAGGCCGACATCCGCGCCGGGATCGAGGCCTGTGTGGCGCAAGGGCTTGCGTAGCCGGGACGAATCGCCGTGGCGGGCAATTCCTATGGCGGATTTTCACAGCTGGTACGCGATCACCCGCCACGCCGATCTGGTCAACGCCGCCATCCCGATGTGCGGCATGTACCGGCTGGACATCGACTATCACGAAACCGAAATGCCGCATGGCCGCGAGTATTCGCGAGGAGATGATGGGCGGCACCCCGGAGGAGTTGCCGGAGAAATACGCCAACGCCAGCCCCGGCAATTTCATCCACGACATCAGCGGGCAGGTGATGATCGTGCACGGTCTGGCCGACAGCAATGTCGGGCCGGAAAACACCCATGTGGCGGTGCGCGAACTGACGGCGGCGGGCATTCCGCATGAGGTGATGCTGTTTGACGACGAAGGCCACGGCGTGTTTCGCCGCACGCAATGTGGCGGCCTATCTGGAGCAGACCGTGGCCTTTCTGGAACGGGCGTTCGCGGGTGCACCATGAACTTCTTTGTCACCGGCCCCTTTGATGACGGCGATGCCGGTCACCGGGCACTACTATGAGGTGGCCTCGTCCGATCCGTCGCGGGCGCAGGTCTGGGCCTATACCTCTGCCCTGTCCTACGCGGCAGGTGATGAGGTGGTGCTGCACGGGATGAGCAGTGCCGCGGTGGCGCATGTGGAAATTACGCGTGACGGTTTGGTGCCAGAGGTGGTGCTGTCCGCGACGTCGCCATGCAGTTTGCCGAGACGCCGAATGATTGTTCGGTAAAGGGATGTGGCTGGCCCGAAATCGCGCGAATTCCGGTGCCAGTGATTGGGCGTCAGGCGTCTACATCGTCACGATGACGGTTCCCGGCCATCAATCCGAACACATGTTCGTTATTCGTCCGCAAGCAGCACAGAACCCTGATGGTTTTGGCGACCGGGACATGGTGCGCCTATAACGATTGGGGCGGGTCGAACCATTATCAGGGGATGATCGGGCCGCGGCAGACCGATGCGGCGCATGATGTGTCGCTGCTGCGGCCCTGGGCCAAGGGCTTTGTCCGCTGGCCCAAGGGGGCGCCGCGCATCCCGTATGCCTCGCCCCTGCTGACACGGCCGCGCTATCCGCATATGGAATATGCGCGGGCGCGGGGGGTGTCGAAGAAATACGCCTCCTCCGGCTGGGCGGCGTTTGAGCGGCCCTTTGCGCTGTGGTGCGAGGGGCAGGGGATTGGGTTGGACTACATGACCCAGCATGATCTGCATGCGAGCGGGGTGCCGGAGGGCTATGACCGGGTGCTGATCGTGGGCCATGACGAATACTGGACCTGGGAAATGCGCGACCATCTGGAGGCTTGGGTGGATGCGGGGGGCCAAGTGGCGCGGTTTGCGGGGAATTTCTACTGGCAGACCCGGCTGTCGGCGGATTTGACGACGCAGACCTGTTGGAAGGTCGGGCCAGACCCGGTGACGGGGGCGCGGCGGACGACCTATTGGGATGCGCCGGAGGTGGGGCGGCCTGCGGTTGCCACGATGGGGTTGACCGGGGTCGATGGGGGTTTATGCCGGGTGGAGCCGCTGTGCCGCGCATGGGTCGGGCGGATTTGCGATCTATCGGCCCGCGCACTGGTCGCTGCGGGACACCGGGCTGGGGTATGGCGATGTGCTTGGGCGCCTCGGCCCGGATCTTTGGCTATGAGGTCGATGGGGTGGACTATGGGATGCGGCATGGGTTGCCCTTTGCCGAGGATCCCGCGTTGCAGGGCAGCCTAGAGATTGTCGGCCTGTCGCCTGCGACCACGCTGTCGCACCACACCTCTGCCGCCGACCGCGACCTGTTCATCGGGCATCTGGATGCCGAGGATACGGCGCGGATGATCTATGGGGTGGTGAATGAGGAGACGATGGGCCGCGCCGCTCGCGGGAATGGCTGCATGGCGGAATATCGGCGCGGCAAGGGGGCGGTGTTCAACGCGGGGTCGTGTGAGTGGGTGAATGGGTTGATTGAGCGCGAGCCGACGGTGGAGCGGGTGACGCGGAATGTGCTTGTGGGGGTTTGGGGGTAGGTGTCCGTCAGTCGGACACTTGGAAAAGTGTAACCGGATTTCAAGGAAGCGTTAAGATTTTCGGTGACGGGATGTTAAGGGTTTGTGCCGGGGGGAGTGCGGCTGTCGCCCGACCCTACGGGATGGGGGTGCCTTGGTGGAAGCGGAGTTGCCAGCGGCCTGAGGCGCGGTCCCAGATTGAGGAGCGGTTGGCCCGTTCGGTGCCGGTCGGATAGCGGACCTCGGAAATATAGGTGCAGAGCGTGAGCGTGTCTGACAGGGGATGTTCGGTGAAATCGTGCAGGGTGGCGGTGAAGTGGCGCGGCGTGGCGTCCAGCAGTTCGGCGCGGGTATGGTGGCGGCCGGAGCGGCCGAATTAGTGGAAATCAGGGGCGAATGTGGCGTCCATCAGGGCGCGGTCGTAGCGGGTGGCGGTGTGCCAGAGGGTGAGTTTCAGGGTCTGGATGGGGGAGTCCGAAAAGGTCATGGCTTCCGTTTTGCAAAGAAGAGAATGTGTGCAGTTCCGCCCGTGACTGCCATCTCGGCACAGGTCAAGACGCCCGACCACGCAGTTTCAAGAATGAAGTAAAGGCTTGGTTCGAAACGGAACTGAGTTTTTTCCGTTTGCGCAGGTTTGGCAAGCCATTCCCACAACAAAGAAAGCGAAGATGACAGACCGACGACTGAAAGCGCAGTCAAGACCAGCGATAAAAGGAACAAGGCACCGATGCCTGGGCGCCACTCACGTCGCAGTGCCATCAAAGCGGCTGCAAAGAAAACCAGAATGCCGAGCCAATATGGGGCATAGTAGCTTATCGAATACAGGGAGACGGTCGAAACAGTGGGGTCTGAAGACCAAAGCCAACCCGCAGTGAAGTCGGCGATTCTGAGCAACACAGAAAGAATCAGGAACCAGATGCCAAATTTCGCATAGCGCATGGCCGTCCTTTCGATTCCACGAAATACCAGAGGCGGGCTAAACCCCGCCCTACACGGGCGTAGGGCGGGGTTTAGCCCGCCGGTCTTAGAGATCCATCAGCAACCGGCGCGGATCTTCCAGCGCCTCTTTCACCCGCACGAGGAAGGTCACGGCGCCTTTGCCGTCGACGACCCGGTGGTCGTAGCTGACAGGGCGAGGTACATCATCGGGCGGATGACGATTTGGCCTGCGACCACGACCGGGCGGTCCTGGATTTTGTGCATGCCGAGGATGCCGGACTGCGGCGGGTTCAGGATGGGGGAGGACATCAGCGAGCCGTAGACGCCGCCGTTGGAGATGGTGAAGCTGCCGCCCTGCATTTCGGCCATGCTCAGCTTGCCGTCGCGGGCGCGCAGGCCGAGTTCGGAGATCTTTTTCTCGATCCCGGCAAAGCTCATCTGGTCGGCGTCGCGGACGACGGGAACCACGAGGCCGGAGGGGGTGCCGACGGCGACGCCCATGTGGACGTAGTTCTTATAGACCACATCCTGACCGTCGATTTCGGCGTTGACCTCGGGCACCTCTTTCAGGGCGTGGCAGCAGGCTTTGACGAAGAACGACATGAAGCCGAGCTTCACGCCGTGCTTTTTCTCGAACAGGTCCTTGTATTCGTTGCGCAGACCCATGACGCCGGACATGTCGACCTCGTTATAGGTGGTCAGCATGGCGGCGGTGTTTTGGGCGTCTTTCAGGCGGCGGGCGATGGTGGCGCGCAGGCGGGTCATCTTTACCCGCTCTTCGCGTGCGGCATCGTCGGCCGGGACCGGGGCGCGGGGGATGGCGACCGGGGCCGGGGCCGGCGGCGGGCGCCGGGGCCGCGACGGCCTTGGCCACGTCTTCCTTCATGATGCGGCCATCGCGGCCGGTGCCGGTGACCTGATCGGCGTTCAGACCGGCCTCTTCCATCGCCTTTTTGGCGGCGGGGGCGTTTTCGACATCCTTGGCCGCAGCGGCGGGAGCCGGAGCAGCGGCTGCTGGGGCGGCGGCTTTGGCGGGGCGCAGCGGCGGCGGCGCCTTCGGTCACGACGGCCAGACGGGCCGAGGCGGCGACGGTGGTGCCTTCGGGTGCGATGATTTCAGCCAGAACGCCGGTGACCGGGCTGGGCACCTCGACCGAGACCTTGTCGGTTTCCAGTTCGCACAGCATTTCGTCCTGCTTGACCGCGTCGCCGACCTTTTTGAACCAGGTCGACACGGTGGCCTCAGACACGCTTTCGCCCAAGGAGGGTACCATTACATCAGTCATTTCAATCTCCTAGGGTCAGGGCTTCGTTCACAAGCGTCTGTTGTTCGAATTTATGTTTGGAGGCGAGGCCGGTTGCCGGCGAGGCCGAGGCCGTGCGGCCGACAAAGCGGGCGCGGCGGCTGTTTGGCACCGATCTGGGCGAGAACCCATTCCAGATTGGGTTCGATGAAGGTCCATGCGCCTTGATTCTTCGGCTCTTCCTGACACCAGACTATTTCGGCGTCCTTGAAGCGGGTCAGTTCCTCGATCAGAGGATTTGGTCGGCATCGGGTAAAGTTGTTCGACGCGCATCAGATAGACATCGTCGATGCCACGGGCGTCGCGTTCGGCGAGCAGGTCGAAGTAGACCTTGCCCGAGCACAGCACGACGCGCTTGATCTTGGCGTCGGGCTTCAGCTTTTGCGTCGAATGGCCCTTTTGCGCGTCATCCCACAGCACGCGGTGGAAGGTGGAGCCATCGGTGAAATCGGCGGCGTCCGAGATGCACATCGGGTGACGCAGCAGCGATTTCGGCGTCATCAGGATCAGCGGTTTGCGGAAGTCGCGGTGCATCTGGCGGCGCAGGATGTGGAAATAGTTGGCGGGGGTAGTGCAGTTCGCCACGATCCAGTTGTCATGCGCCGAGTTTTGCAGGAAGCGTTCGAGCCGGGCGGAGGAGTGTTCCGGGCCCTGGCCTTCAAACCCGTGCGGCAGCAGGCAGACGAGGCCCGACATCCGCAGCCATTTGCTTTCGCCCGAGCAGATGAACTGGTCGAACATGATCTGCGCGCCGTTGGCAAAGTCGCCAAACTGCGCCTCCCACAGGGTCAGGGCGTTGGGTTCGGCGAGCGAGTAGCCGTATTCAAAGCCGAGGACGGCGTATTCGGACAGCATGGAGTCGATGACTTCATACCGCGATTGGCCGGGGCGGATGTGGTTGAGCGGGTAGTGCCGTTCCTCGGTCACCTGATCGACGAAGGCGGAGTGGCGCTGCGAGAAGGTGCCGCGGGTGCAATCCTGACCGGACAGGCGGACGGGGAAACCGTCGGTCAGCAGGGAGCCGAAGGCCAGAGCCTCGGCCGTGGCCCAGTCAAAGCCTTTGCCGGTCGCGAACATCTGGTTTTTGGATTCCAGCTGCCGCGCGACGGTTTTGTGCAGGTCGAAGCCATCGGGGACGCGGGTCAGGCCGGCGCCGACTTCGGCCATGGTTTCCGGTTTGATCCAGGTTTCGCCGCGTTGGTAGTTTTGCTGATCCTCGGTCTTCATGTCCTTCCAGCGGCCATCCAGCCAGTCGGCCTTGTTGGGTTTGTAGTCCTTGCCCGCCTCATATTCGGCGTTCAGCTTGGCCTGGAAGGCGGCCTTCATATCCTCGATCTCACCCTCGGGGATGAGGCCGTCTTTGACCAGACGTTCGGTATAGAGTTGCAGCGTGGTCTTTTGTTTGCGGATGCGGGTGTACATCTGCGGGTTGGTGAACATCGGCTCATCGCCTTCGTTATGGCCAAAGCGGCGATAGCAGAAGATGTCGATGACGACGTCCTTGTGGAACTTCTGGCGGAATTCGGTCGCCACGCGGGCGGCGTGGACCACGGCCTCGGGGTCGTCGCCGTTGACGTGGAAGATCGGCGCCTCGACCATCAGGGCGATGTCGGTGGGGTAGGGGGATGAGCGGCTGAACGACGGCGCGGTGGTAAAGCCGATCTGGTTGTTGACGATGATATGGATGGTGCCGCCGGTGCGGTGGCCGCGCAGGCCCGACAGGCCAAAGCATTCGGCCACAACGCCTTGGCCCGCAAAGGCCGCGTCGCCGTGCAGCAGGATCGGCAGAACCTGATGGCGGTCGGTGTCGTGGTATTGGTCCTGCTTGGCGCGGACCTTGCCCAGAACGACGGGGTTCACCGCCTCAAGGTGGCTGGGGTTGGCGGTGAGCGACAGGTGGACGGTGTTGTTGTCAAACACCCGGTCGGACGACGCGCCGAGGTGGTATTTCACGTCGCCAGAGCCGTCGACGTCTTCGGGTTTGAAGCTGCCGCCTTGGAATTCGTTGAAGATGGCGCGGTAGGGTTTCTGCATCACGTTGGCCAGCACCGACAGGCGGCCACGGTGGGGCATGCCGATGGCAACCTCTTTGACGCCCAAAGCGCCGCCGCGTTTGATGATCTGCTCCATCGCGGGGATCAGGCTTTCGCCGCCGTCCAGACCGAACCGCTTGGTGCCCATGTATTTGACATGGAGGAACTTTTCGTAGCCCTCAGCCTCGACCAGCTTGTTCAGGATGGCTTTGCGGCCTTCGCGGGTGAAGTTGATTTCCTTGCCGTAGCCTTCGATCCGTTCTTTCAGCCAGCCAGCCTGCTCGGGGTCCGAGATGTGCATGTATTGCAGGGCAAAGGTGCCGCAATAGGTGCGTTTCACGATCTCAATGATCTGCCGCATCGAGGCGGTTTCCAGACCCAGCACATTGTCGATGAAGATCGGGCGGTCCATGTCGGCTTCGGTAAAGCCATAGGCGGCCGGGTCGAGTTCGGGGTGGTTGCCACGGTCAACGATGCCCAGCGGGTCAAGGTCGGCGGCGAGGTGGCCCCGGATGCGGTGGGCGCGGATGATCATGATGGCGCGGACAGAATCCAGCACGGCGCGTTTGATCTGCGCGTCGTCCATCGTGACGCCTTTTTCGGCGGCCTTGGCGACCAGCTTTTTGGCGGCCCCTTTGGCGTCAGGCGTGGCGGGCCATTCGCCGGTCATGGCGGCGGTCAGGTCATCGGCGGGCTGCGGCGGCCAGTCGGGGCGGGCCCATGACGGGCCAGCGGCGGCGCGGCGGGCGTCGGCATCAGAGTCGCCGGTGGCGCGGAAGAACTCTGCCCACTGCGCGTCAACCGAGGCCGGGTCTTTCGCATAGCTGGCGGCGAGTTGGTCGATGTAATCGGCGTTCGCGCCTTGCAGGAAGGACGAGGCGTGGAATTGGCTATTGGCGGATTGTTCGGTCATGCGGCTTGTCCTTCAAAAAGGGTGTCGTCACAGCTCTGCACCTCGGCCCAGGTAGAGGTCAGATAGGCGACGGGGTCTTGGGCCACGGCGGTATCGCGGGCGGCTTGGAGTTGGACCATGATGGGGCGATAGGCCAGCCGGTCCGGGTGATCTGAACGTTGCAGGCTGGCGACATAGCGCCAGAGCCGGTTTTGGCGTTCCTTGAAATCATTCAGAAATTCGGCTGGATAGGTTTCGCCCGCCTGTTGGCGGGCGAAAAGATGTTCGTCCAGCGCCACCGACAAGGCCACGCAATGCAGCTTGGCAAGGGCGGTTTCGTCGGGGGCTTTGGTGGGCAAGACCTGCGACAGCGCAACAAATACCACGGCGATGCCAAGAAGCACCGGCCATCTGAGGACTCTGCGCAGCGCCGTTTCCATGGTCAGCCCTTGATTGCCTTCAGCACGGCTTCGCCCAGCGTCGCCGGGCTGTCGGCCACGATGATGCCGGCGCGTTTCATCGCCTCGATCTTGGATTCGGCGTCGCCTTTGCCGCCGGACACGATGGCACCGGCATGGCCCATGCGGCGGCCAGCGGGGGCGGTGCGGCCAGCGATAAAGCCAGCGGTGGGTTTCCAGCGGCCGCGCTTTTTCTCATCGGCGAGGAACTGGGCGGCGTCTTCTTCGGCGGCACCGCCGATTTCGCCGATCATGATGATCGACTGGGTTTCGGGGTCGGCGAGGAACATCTCAAGAATGTCGATATGTTCGGAGCCTTTGATCGGGTCGCCGCCGATGCCGACGGCGGAGGATTGGCCGAGGCCGACGTCGGTGGTCTGCTTGACCGCCTCATAGGTCAGCGTTCCCGAGCGGGAGACGACGCCGACCGAGCCGCGCGAGAAGATGCTGCCGGGCATGATGCCGATCTTGCATTCGCCGGGGGTCATCACGCCGGGGCAGTTCGGCCCGATCAGGCGGGATTTGGAGCCTTGCAGCGCGCGCTTGACCTTCATCATGTCGAGCACCGGGATGCCCTCAGTGATGCAGACGATCAGCTCTATCTCAGCGTCGATCGCCTCTAGGATGGAGTCAGCGGCGAACGGCGGTGGGACGTAGATGACCGAGGCATTGGCGTCGGTCATGGCTTTCGCCTCATGCACGGAATTGAAGACCGGCAGGTTGAGGTGGCTGGTGCCACCTTTGCCGGGCGTCACGCCGCCGACCATCTTGGTGCCATAAGCGATGGCTTGTTCAGAGTGGAAGGTGCCCTGCGAGCCGGTGAAGCCCTGACAGATGACACGGGTGTTGGAGTTTACGAGAACGGCCATGTGAGTGTCCTTTGCGTCCGGCTTAAGAGGCGTCGGCGAATGTGAACCGCAGGGTGCTGGTCGTGTCCGAGTAACAGACCGGATCATTGCCTGAGGAGGTGATTTCTACTGTGATCGTGTCGGACAGCGCGTAGGTGTCGCATTCACTGGGGTTGTCCACCGAGTTGAGCGACAGGCCCGAACCGCCCGCGACGACTTGCAGCGCGCTGATGGCTTTTTCGGTGCCCCACGCCTCGCTCGCGACGTCGCAGATTTTGCCGTCGTTATAGAGGCTGACGTAGACGTTGCCCTCAGCCGGGGTCAGCGAGGTGACGCCCATTTCGGTGTCATCCTCACGCGTCCAACCCGCGTCGGTGAAGCGGGCGGCGATGTCTTCGGTTTTGCCGTTGCCCAGCAGGCAGGCGGCTGCGGCTGCGCTGAGCACCTTGGTTTCGGTCGGCTTGTTCAGGCTGCCGGCGAAGTGGTTCAGCATGGCCGCGTCCTGCGCCATTGCAGGGGTTGCCAAGCAGGCGATGAGGGCTGCGGCGCGGATCATCCTTTGACCGCCTTGACGATCTTTTGGGCGGCGTCCGACAGGTTGTCGGCGGCGATGACGTCGAGCGAGAGACCGGGGACAATTTCTACAGACCAAACGTTAACCCTCACCAAAGGGAAGGGAAAGAACAAAACAGGCAGCACCAGCAACACAGGCAAAAACATACAGACACAACACACAAAGAAAGAAAGAAAGAAAGAAAGAAAGAAAGAAAGAAAGAAAGAAAAAAAAAAGAAAGAAAGAAAGAAAGAAAAAAAAAAAAAATGGAATGGAATGGAATTTTTTTTTTTTTTTTTTTTTTTTTTTTTTTTTTTTTTTTTTTTTTTTTTTTTTTTTTTTTTTTTTTTTTTTTTTTTTTTTTTTTTTTTTTTTTTTTTTTTTTTTTTTTTTTTTTTTTTTTTTTTTTTTTTTTTTTTTTTTTTTTTTTTTTTTTTTTTTTTTTTTTTTTTTTTTTTTTTTTTTTTTTTTTTTTTTTTTTTTTTTTTTTTTTTTTTTTTTTTTTTTTTTTTTTTTTTTTTTTTTTTTTTTTTTTTTTTTTTTTTTTTTTTTTTTTTTTTTTTTTTTTTTTTTTTTTTTTTTTTTTTTTTTTTTTTTTTTTTTTTTTTTTTTTTTTTTTTTTTTTTTTTTTTTTTTTTTTTTTTTTTTTTTTTTTTTTTTTTTTTTTTTTTTTTTTTTAAAAAAAAAATTTTTTTTTTTTTTTTTTTTTTTTTTTTTTTTTTTTTTTTTTTTTGCTCAGCCCTGCCCTGCCCAAAAAAAAAAAAAAAAATTTTTTTTTTTTTTTTTCTTTTTTTTTTTC
>CAWAEL010000041.1:0-96839 GCA_963781185.1 uncultured Alphaproteobacteria bacterium | reverse complement strand
CGCATTCGCCGATCTTGCCAGCCAGTTCTTCCAGCTCGTCGGTGACTTCCTTGACGCCGATGGCGGTCAGGCGTTGCAGACGCAGTTCGAGGATGGCGCGGGCCTGCACTTCGGACAGGTTATAGGTGCCGTCCTCGTTCATCGTGTGGCTCGGGTCGTCGATCAGCTGGATATAGGCCGCGATGTCATGGGCGGGCCAGCGGCGGGTCATCAGCTTTTCGCGCGCCTCGGCGGCATCGGCAGAGGCGCGGATGGTGCGGACGACCTCATCGACGTTCGACACGGCGACGGCGAGGCCACAGAGAATGTGGCTGCGTTCGCGCGCCTTTCGCAGTTCAAAGGCGGTGCGACGGGCGACGACCTCTTCGCGGAAGGTGATGAAATGGGTGAGGAAGTCGCGCAGCGTCAGGGTTTCCGGGCGGCCACCGTTCAGCGCCAGCATGTTGCAGGCAAAGCTGATCTGCATGGGGCTGAAGCGGTAAAGCTGGTTCAGCACCACATCCGGCGTCGCGTCACGCTTCAGTTCGATGACGACGCGGACGCCGATCCGGTCGGATTCGTCCTGCACATGGGCGATGCCTTCGATCTTCTTTTCGCGCACCTGTTCGGCGATGATTTCGATCATCCGCGACTTGTTCACCTGATAGGGGATTTCGTCGATGATGATGGCAAAGCGGTCTTTGCGAATCTCTTCGATGCGGGTTTTGGCGCGGACGATGATGGAGCCACGGCCTTCGAGATAGGCTTTGCGGGCACCAGAGCGGCCAAGGATCGTGGCGCCGGTCGGGAAGTCAGGCGCCGGGATGTAGTCCATCAGCGCCTCGGTCGACAGATCGGGATTTTCGATCAGGGCGAGGGTGCCGTCGATGACTTCGCCGAGGTTGTGCGGCGGAATGCGGGTGGCCATGCCGACGGCGATGCCTTCGGCACCGTTGACCAGCATGTTGGGGAAACGCGCGGGCAGGACGGTGGGCTCACGGTCCTTGCCATCGTAGTTGTCTTGGAAATCAACGGTTTCCTTGTCGATATCGGCCAGCAGGAAGGCGGCGGGCTTGTCCATCCGCACTTCGGTATAGCGCATGGCGGCGGCGGTATCGCCGTCCATTGAGCCGAAGTTGCCTTGGCCGTCGAGCAGCTTGAGACTCATCGAAAAGGGTTGGGCCATCCGCACGAGGGCATCGTAAATCGCCGAGTCGCCGTGGGGGTGGTATTTACCCATCGTGTCGCCAACCGGACGGGCCGATTTGCGGTAGGGCTTTTCATGGGTGTTGGTGGTTTCGTGCATCGCAAACAGGATGCGGCGGTGGACGGGTTTGAGCCCGTCGCGCAGGTCTGGAATGGCGCGCGACACGATTACGGACATGGCGTAATCGAGGTAGGCCGTCTTCATCTCTGCGACGATGTCGATTTGCGGGCCGTGGTGGACCGGCTTGTCATCGGTGGTGTCAGGGGTTTCCGGAATGTCGGTCACGGGCCTTTGGCCTTCCTGTTCAAGATCAAGATATTGTTGCCCCGGACCTTACACTATCCCGCATTTGGGGCGCAACCGCCCATGTCACCCCGATTTGGCAGCCATGGATGCAGAGTGATAACATATTGTTTTCATTGAAAATAAATTATTCCGTGGCAGAGTGTTTCTACAGAGCAGCAACAGGAGGTGCAAATGCCCCAGAGTGAAACCCGGATGATGTTGAAGGGATATGGTCTGACAACGGCGGAAATCTTCTACCGAATTCCGGATTTTCGTAATGTTATCAACACCTTCATCTGGCAAGAGTATGATCTTGCCCCGGACTATCCGAAATTGTTCAATTTCATCGAGTTTTGGCAGAGCAAGATCGAAGGCCCGTTGCACTCAGTCCGGTTCACCCATCGCAAGCTGATCGCGGCGGGGGAATGGCGGAATGTCGTGGGGGAGTTCCGCCTGCACTAGGCCGCCGTTTCACTTGGCCCGCAGCAGCATCCCGAACAGATCGCGCGGGTCATCGGGGTCGGCGATCATGTCGAGCTGGTCAAACAGCCCGGTGTCGGTGAGTTTGCTGCGGATGTAGCGCAGGGCGGCGAAATCCTCGATCGCGAAGCCGACCGAGTCGAACAACGTGACCTCAGCCGCAGAGGTGCGCCCGGCGGCGGTGCCGGTCATCACCTGCCACAGTTCGGTGACGGGGTGGTCGGGGTCCAACTGCTGAATCTCGCCCTCAATCCGGGTTTGCGGCGGGTATTCCACGAAGATCGACGCGCGCATCAGGATGTCGCGGTGCAGTTCGGTCTTGCCGGGGCAGTCGCCGCCGACGCCGTTGATGTGAACGCCGCTGCCGACCATGTTGTCGGACAGGATGGTGGCATATTGCTTGTCGGCGGTGACGGTGGTGATGATTTGCGCGCCTTGGATCGCCTCTTCAGCCGAGGCGCAGGCCACGACCTTCAGGCCGCTGCCGGCGAGGTTCTTGCGGCATTTGGCGGTGGCGGCGGGGTCGATGTCGAACAGGCGAACCTCTGTCAGGCCGCAGATGGCCTTGAAGCCCAGCGCCTGAAATTCGGATTGGGTGCCGTTGCCGATCAGCGCCATCGTGGTGGCACCCTTTGGGGCGAGGTATTTGGCGGCCATGGCCGAGGTGGCAGCCGTCCGCAGCGCGGTCAGGATCGTCATTTCGGACAGCAGGACCGGATAACCCGTGGCGACATCGGCGAGCAGGCCAAAGGCGGTGACGGTTTGCAGCCCGCGCTTCATGTTGGCGGGGTGGCCGTTCACGTATTTGAAGCCATAGGTCTCACCATCCGAGGTGGGCATCAACTCGATCACGCCCACATCGCTATGGCTGGCAATGCGCGGGGTCTTGTCAAACTCGGGCCAGCGGCGGAAGTCGGCTTCAATCTCAGCCGCCATTTCGGTCAACACGGTTTCGATGCCGATCTGATGCACCAGACGCATCATGTTGTGCGACGGAAACGAAGGGCACAAAGGCGCGGGAGGACGGGGCGGTCATGGCTGGGCTTTCTGTGGCTGGGGCGACGTTGGACGCGGGGTCAGGTGGATGCCAGCGATCATGCAGCGGACCGACCCACCGGCGAGTTCGATGGTCGGGACGTGCAGTGGCACCATCGGCAACAGCGCTGCAATCCGGGCGCGGTTGGCGGGGCTGAGGCTGTCATGCGCGGTTTGCGACAGGGCGAGGAAACGACCTTCGGTGCCGCTGAGTTCGATGGCGTTGCCAGCGAAACCTGCGATTTCGGCGGGGGACAGGTCGATCACCTCTCGCCCACCTTCGGCAAGGCGCAGGGCAATCTCGGCGCGGCGGTCGGGATTGACGACGGCAGACAGGCCGACCATCGCCAGTTCGGTGCCGATGCACATCAGGACGTTGGTGTGGTAAATCTCATGTCCCACCGGATCGCGGGCTGCGAAGACCATGGGTTCATAGCCGAAATGGGTGCAGAACCGTTCCAGCGCCACGGGATCGGCGCGGTTGGATTTCACGGTGTAGGCGATGCGCCCGACATGGTCGAGGACCATGGCCCCGGTGCCCTCTAGCGCGATGCCGTCATATTCCAGCCCGGAATAGTCGATCACATCCTGCACGCGGTAGGTGGCCTTCAGCAGTTCGATCACATCCATCCGGCGTTCGCGGCGGCGGCTGGGCGTGTGCATCGGATAGATCGCGACATGGCCGCCAACATGGGTGGAGAACCAGTTGTTCGGAAACACCGAGTTGGGGGTGTCGCGGCTGCCGTCATCGTCGAAGGTGTGGACCGTGACGCCGTGGTCGCGCAGGGTGGCCACCGCACCATCAAACTCAGCCAAGGCCTTGGCGGCGATGGCGGTGAAAGGGTCGTTGCTGCGGCGCTGAAAGGCGTTGTCGGCCAGCGTTTCGGGGTTGGAGTGGAAGGCCAGGGGGCGGATCATCACCGCCGCATCGGGGGCCTGCAGCAGGTTGCGGCGCATCAATAGCTCCGCGTGGGGCGGTCGAACACTTTGCGGCCCATCAGGCTGCCCACCAGATCGACCATCAGCTTGGCGGTCTTGCCACGGTCATCCAGAAACGGGTTCAATTCGACAAGGTCGAGCGAGGTGACAAGTTCTGCTTTCGTGCAGCAGTTCCATCACCAGATGCGCCTCACGAAAGGTGGTGCCGCCGGGGACGGTGGTGCCGACAGCGGGGGCGATGGAGGGGTCAAGGAAATCGACGTCGAGCGAGACGTGCAGCATGCCATTCGGCCGCCTTCACCACATCGAGAAATTCCCGCAGCGGGGCCACGACGCCATATTCGTCCAGCACCCGCATGTCATTGATATCAATGTCATGCTGCAACAATGCTGCATGTTCGGCGGGATCAACCGAGCGGATGCCATAGAGGCAGATATGGCTGGCCGGGATCGGCTTGGGGAAGGGGGGAACGCCTCAAACCCCTCACGTCCGGCGATATAGGCGACAGGGGTGCCGTGCAGGTTGCCAGAGGTCGTGGTCATCGGGGTGTGAAAATCGGAATGGGCGTCGAGCCACAGCAGGAACAGCGGGCGGTCGACGCGCAGGGCATAGGTGGCGGCCCCCGCGACAGAGCCCGAGGGCGAGCGAATGATCGCCGCCCATGACAATAGGCATGCCATCTGCGGCCAGGGCGCGGTCCACCTGATCGCACAGGGTTTGGGTCCAGCCCAGAACCTGCGGCAAGTGATGAACGGCCGGGTTGGGGCAGGTGGCGTCGGTCAGTTCCGGCAAGGCAACATCGCCCCAGTCTTCGACCGCGTGGCCGAGGTCGCGGATCGCCGCAGCAATTCCGGCGACGCGAAAGGCCGCTGGGCCCATGATACAGCCGTGGCGGCTTTGGCCGTCGTCGATCGGGGCACCGATCAGAATGGTGTTGGGCATGGGGCATCTCCTTTGGCGGCAATCTGTTTCCGGCTTGTGGGGAATTCTACGCCATATATGATCGTTTGGGATAGAGTTTTGCACAAAACGGCAGCAAGGATAGCCAGGATGGACGATGCGGATCAGCGGTTGCTGGCGGAACTGCGCCGGGATGGGCGGGCGTCACTTTCAGATCTGGCTGAGCGGCTGAGCCTAAGCCGCGCGACGGTGCGGACGCGGATGGAGCGGTTGACGAGCAAGGGTGAGATTGCGGGCTTTACCGTCGTCACCCGGTCTGATGTGACGGCGGCGCCGGTGCGCGGCTTGATGATGATCGGGATTGAGGGGCGCGGGACCGAGAAGATCACGGCGCGGCTGTCCGGCATTCCGGCGGTGCTGGCCATCCATTCGACCAATGGCAAGTGGGATCTGGTGGCGGAACTCGGCGCGCAGACCTTGCAGGAACTCGATGAAGTGTTGGTGATGATCCGCAAGCTGGAAGGCGTCGTCACCTCGGAAACCAACCTGCTGCTGACGACCCGCAAAGCCGGGCGGCGATAAATGGAGGAACATGACATGATGCCAGACAATCTGACCGAACCGCAGCAGGCGCTGTGGTGGATACAGCAGGGCAATTACGCCATGGGGGCCGAATGGACCAAGGCGCATGACCTGTGCCAGCGGGATGAGGGGAACCGGGCCTATGATCTGGTCCACGCGCTGTGTCACTGGATCGAGGGCGACATATCAAACCGCGACTATTGGTACCGCCGCGTCGCCCCGTGGCAACGTGCCGCGACGGTAGAGGCGGAATGGCAGGCGGTTTCACTGGCGCTGTCGTGATGGGCGGGGCATTGGATAGTCTGACGTTTCGCCCTATGGTCGGCTGAAACCGGAGGCCTGTTACATGATCGTTGAACTCGGACATTTCGCGCTGATACTGGCCTTTGTGGTCGCCGTTCTGCAAATGACGGTGCCTTTGGTGGGGGCGCAGAGGCGCGACGGGGTGATGATGTCCTTGGCGGGGCCTGCCGCCGTGGCGCAGTTCCTGCTGATCGGCGGTGGCCTTCGGGGCGTTGACGTATGCCTATGTCACCGATGATTTCAGCCTGAAGATCGTGGTTGGCAATTCGCATACCTTGAAGCCGATGCTGTATAAGGTGGCCGGGGTTTGGGGCAACCATGAGGGGTCGCTGCTGCTCTGGGTGCTCGACCTTGGGTTCTTTGGGGCCTGTGTGCATTGGTTTGGCGGCAACCTGCCGTTGACGCTGAAGGCGCGGGTGCTGGCGGTTCAGGGGTCGATCGGGGTGGCGTTTCTGGCGTTCATGCTGTGGACGTCGAACCCGTTCCTGCGGCTGGCGGTGCCGCCGATGAACGGGCAGGACATGAACCCGCTGCTGCAAGACCCCGGTTTGGCGTTTCACCCGCCGTTCCTGTACCTTGGCTATGTCGGCCTGAGCATGGCGTTTTCCTTTGCCGTGGCCGCGTTGATCGAGGGCCGGGTGGATGCCGCTTGGGGCCGTTGGGTGCGGCCGTGGACATTGGCCGCGTGGATGTTCCTGACCATCGGCATCGCGATGGGGTCGTGGTGGGCGTATTATGAGCTTGGCTGGGGCGGCTTCTGGTTCTGGGACCCGGTGGAGAATGCGTCCTTCATGCCGTGGCTGATTGCGACCGCCTTGCTGCACAGCGCCATCGTGGTGGAAAAGCGTGAGAGTCTGAAGGCGTGGACGATCCTGCTGGCCATTCTGGCGTTCGGATTTTCGCTGATCGGCACCTTTATCGTGCGGTCGGGGGTCATCACCTCTGTCCATGCCTTTGCGACCGATCCGTCGCGGGGCATGTTCATTCTGGCCATTCTCGCGGTGTTCATCGGCGGTGCCTTGGCGCTGTTCGCGGCCCGGGCGGGTGAGTTGGAGGCGAAGGGTGTGTTCGCCGCCGTCAGCCGAGAATCGGCGCTGGTGTTGAACAACCTGTTGCTGACTGTGGCGGCCTTTGTGGTGTTCATCGGGACGATCTGGCCCTTGGTGGCTGAAATTGTGATGGGTCGCGCGCTCAGCGTTGGGGCGCCGTTCTTTAACGCGGCGTTTACGCCATTCATGATCGCCTTGGCTCTGGTGCTGCCGATTGGCGCGGTGATCCCGTGGAAACGCGGCAATCTGGCCCGTGCGGCGCGTCCGTTTGGCCCGGCCTTGGTGCTGGCTGTGGCGTCGGGGTTGTTGGTCTTTGCGATGCAGACCGGGCGGTCGGCCTTGGGGCCGGTTGGTCTGGCGCTGGGGATTTGGGTCGTTGCGGGGGCCGCGATGGACCTGTGGCAGCGGACTGGTCGTGGCAATCTGGCGATGAAGGCCGGGCGTTTCCTGCGGCTGCCACGGGCTGACTGGGGCAGGGCGGTTGCCCACTCTGGTCTTGGCATCACCATCTTTGGCATCGCTGCGATGACGGCTTGGGTGACTGAGGATATTCGCGTTGTGCAAAAGGGCGAAACCTATGAGCTTGGCCCCTATGAGGTGCAACTGGTCGATGTGACCAAGGTGCCGGGGCCGAACTACACCGCCTTGCGCGCCGAAATGCGGGTGACCAAAGGCGGGTCAGAGGTTGGCGTGATGTATCCCGAAAAGCGGTCTTATCCGGTTGCGGGCATGAACACGACAGAGGCTGCAATCCGGCAGGGCGTCGCCAATGACCTCTATCTGGTGATCGGTGATCCGCAGGATGGCGGTGGCTGGGCAGTGCGCAGCTACATCAAGCCCTTTGCCAATTGGCTGTGGGGTGGGGCGATCATCATGGCATTGGGCGGGTTGTTGAGCCTGACCGACCGGCGCTACCGGATTGCTGCGGCGGCTGCACGTCGGGCCGAAATGGTGGCTGCGGAATGAGGTGGTTTCTGCTGTTCCTGCTGCTGGCGACCCCGGCCTTTGCGGTGCGTCCAGATGAGATACTGGCCGACCCCGCACTAGAGGCCCGTGCCCGGGAGTTGAGCCAAGGCCTGCGCTGTCTGGTGTGCCGCAATGAGAATATCGACGATTCAGATGCCGGTCTGGCGCGTGACTTGCGGATATTGCTGCGCGACCGGCTGACGGCGGGCGATACGGATACTGAGGCGGTGGCCTATATCGTGGATCGCTACGGTGAGTACGTCTTGCTGAACCCCACGACCTCTGGCGGCAATCTGCTGCTATGGCTGGCTGGGCCGCTGATGCTGCTTGGCGGTGGGGCGATGGCCGTTGCGATGTTGCGCCGCAGAGAGAAGGCGCCTGAGGTGGCACCGTTGTCGGAGGCTGACAAGGCGCGGCTTGCCGATCTGACGCAGGATTGACGCGGCGCCCTGCTGCTTTTTGGGGTCGCTCGGGCTAGGCTGGCGCAAAAGGGGGCGGGATGGATTTTCAGACATTGACCTATGAGGTGTCGGCGGGTGTGGCGGTTGTCACGCTGAACCGGCCTGCGGTGATGAACGCCCTGTCGTCGGTTCTGCGCCGAGAGCTGTTGGCGGCACTGCACCTTGCCGAAGCTGAGGCGCGGGTGGTGGTGTTCACCGGGGCCGGGCGGGCGTTCTGCTCGGGGCAGGATCTGGCGGATGTCGATATTGACACGGTCGATCTGGAAGCCGTGCTGCGCGACGAATATGAGCCGCTGTTGAAGGCGATTGTGGCCTGCCCGCTGCCAGTGATTGCGGCGGTCAACGGGGCTGCGGCGGGGGCTGGGGCCGGGTTGGCGCTTGCCTGCGATGTGGTGATCGCGGCGGAGAGTGCCAGTTTCATTCAGGCCTTTACCCGGATCGGGTTGGTGCCGGATGCCGGGGGCAGCTATTGGCTGCCGCGTCAGATCGGGTTGGCCCGGTCGATGGGGGCGATGCTGTTTGCGGAAAAAGTCAGCGCGCGGCAGGCGGCCGACTGGGGCATGATCTGGGAAGCGGTGCCCGATGCCGGGTTTGCGGCGCATTGGCGGGCGCGGGCCGTCAGCCTCGCCTCTGGCCCGACGCTGGCCTATCAGGGCGTCAAGCAGGCGCTGCGGGCCAGTTTTGACAATGACTTTACCGCTCAACTGGCGCTGGAGGCCCGGTTGCAGGGCGGTTGCGGTGGATCGGATGACTTCCGTGAAGGCGTTGCGGCCTTTCTGGAAAAACGCCCGGCACGCTTTACGGGGCGTTGACCTTAGAATTCTACGTACTAAGACATATGTATTAATCCTCGTATTGACCGTTTTACCCTTCTTTGGGGGGAGAGTGCGATGTGGGATGACATACTGATCCGGGTTTTGCGCAGTGGGATCAAGACCGGGCAATTGCATCTGACCTTGGCGGATGGCCGCCAATTTGACTTTGGTAGCGGTGGCAGACCGTCGGTCAGGGTGATGCTGACCGATCCCGATTTGCCGCGCAAAGTGCTGCTCAATCCAGAGGTGGCGCTGGGTGAGGCCTATATGGACGGCCGCATGACCATCGGCGATGACAAGCTGATCGACTTTCTGTCAATCGTGATGCGTTGGGCGGGCGGGGGCAGTTCTGCTTTGGTCGACCTGTTGATGAAGTTGCAAAAGCTGAAACTGCTGGTGGCCGACTGGAACCCGGTTGCGAAATCTCGGGCCAATGTGGCGCATCACTATGACCTGTCGGCGGAATTGTATGAGGCGTTTCTGGGGGCCCACAAACAATACACCTGCGCCTATTTCCGAGAGCCGGGTATGACGCTGGATCAGGCGCAGGCGGCCAAGATGGCGCATATCGGCCGCAAGCTGCTGATAGAGCCGGGGATGCGGGTGCTGGACATCGGTTGCGGGTTCGGGACGCTGGCGATCTACCTCGCCAAGACCTTCGGGGCCCGCGTGACGGGCGTCACCCTGTCAGAGGTGCAATTGGCCGAGGCGCGGCAGCGGGCGATCTCGGCGGGTGTGGCTGACAAGGTCGAGTTCATTCTGCAAGATTATCGGCTGACCCGCGGGCCGTTTGACCGGGTCGTTTCGGTCGGCATGATGGAGCATGTCGGGCGCCCGCAGTTGAAGACCTATTTCAACAAGGTGGCCGATCTGCTGACCCCGGATGGCGTGGCCTTGATCCACTACATCGGCCGGCCGCAAAAACCGGAGCGGATCTCACCCTGGTTCCAGAAATACATCTTTCCGGGGGCCTATTGCCCGTCGCTGTCCGAAGTCGCACCCATCGTGGAAAAACAGGGGCTGGTCCTGTGTGATATGGAGGTGTGGCGCGGCCATTATGACCCGACGCTGGCCGCTTGGCGGGCCAATTTCGATGCAAATGTCGACCGGATGCGCAAACTGACGGATGACAGGTTCGTGCGGATGTGGCGCTATTACCTCGCCTCATCCGAAGTTAGCTTTGCGCAGGGACTGCTGACCGTTCACCAGTTGCAACTGGCGAAACGGCAAGAGGCCGTTCCGGTCAGCCGCGACTACCTTTACCCGTCAAGCGCCGCGCGAGAGGGCCGCAACGCCAGTCCGGGCAATTTCGCGCAGGCCCAGCGGGCGCATGAGGTCCGCGAAAGCGTCGATCTTCTCGGGGGTGCCGGTCATCTCGAACACGAAACTCTCCAGCGTTGAATCGACCACATTGGCGCGGAAGATCTCGGCCAGACGCAGCGCCTCAATCCGGGCGTCGCCTTTGCCGGCCACCTTGAACAGCGCAAGTTCGCGCTGAACCGCCGGGCCTTCGGCAGTCAGGTCATGAACCTCATGCACCGGGACCATGCGTTCCAGCTGCGCCTTGATCTGGGCGATGACGGCGGGGGTGCCACGGGTGACCACGGTGATCCGGCTGCGGTGGCCGAGATGGTCCACCTCAGCCACGGTCAGGCTTTCGATGTTGTAACCACGCCCGGAGAACAGGCCGATGACGCGGGCTAGAACCCCGCTTTCGTTGTCGACGACGACCGCGAGGGTGTGGCTTTCGATCAGGTCGCCGTTGGGGTCGCGCAGTTCATAAGCCGAGTGGCTGGTGGAGCCTTTTTTGATATTCAGGGCGGACATATTTTTTTCCCTTATCGCTTGACGATTTCTTGCAATGCTGACGGGTTCTTGCCAATCACCGCCATCATGTCTTCGATCGGTACGTAATCTGATATTCTGTACCAATTCTTAGCTGGCAAGACCGTCGGCACACGCCCCGACCGCAGCATGAACGGGTCGCCCTTAACGCTTTGAAAAATGTTGCCGACAAGAATCTGCTTTCCGTAACATCTCCAGCCCGATCCCGCATAGTTGAAGCAAATCTGAGGTTGCGCATTTTGGTTATTCTCAACCCGCCAATTTCCGCTAACCGCAGAACCTTGTCCGGCAAACCAGCCAAACGCACGTCCATCCGGTGACAGATATTCATAAGTGGTGCCACTGTCATTTCCGAAATATGAGTGCGTGTTTCCCGAAAGGTATTGGATCAGCCCTGAGGTGTCAGAAATGCTTTCCGCGAAGGCCGCTTCGCGCTGATTCTCCTGTGGCGAGTCGGGGTCACAGGCACTCAGAACGAATGAAAATGTAATTACAACAGCACAGTTAAACCAAGATTTTATCACACCAGCACCGCGCCCTTCGCGCCGATCACTCCCGCCGTATCGGCATCGCCCAGCAGCATTTCGTTGTGCGGTTTGCCTGAGGGGATCATCGGGAAGCAGTTTTCGTGTTTCTCTACCCGGCAGTCGAAGATCACCGGGCCTTGGTAGGCGAGCATCTCCTTGATGCCCTCATCCAGATCAGCCGGGTCGTCGATGCGGATGCCTTTGCAGCCGAACGCCTCTGCCAGTTTCACGAAATCGGGCAGGCTTTCGGACCATGAGTGGCTGTACCGCTCACCATGCAGCAATTCCTGCCACTGGCGCACCATGCCGAGGCGTTCGTTGTTCAGGATGAACTGCTTGACCGGGCGCGCGGAACTGCATCGCCGTGCCCATTTCCTGCATGTTCATCAGCCATGACGCCTCACCCGCCACGTTGATGACCAGTGCTTCGGGATGGGCGACCTGCACGCCGATTGACGCCGGCAGGCCGTAGCCCATCGTGCCCAAACCGCCCGAAGTCATCCAACGGTGCGGTTCCTCAAAGCCGAGGAATTGCGCCGCCCACATCTGATGCTGGCCGACCTCGGTCGTGATATAGCGGTCCATGCCGCGGGTCAGCGCCTCTAGCCGTTCCAGCGCGTGCTGCGGCTTGATGGTCTTGGTGGAGTTCTTGTAGGTCAGGCATTTGACCGCCTGCCATTGCTGGATCTGCGACCACCATTTGGTCAGCGCGGCCTGATTGGTCTTGGAGCCGCGCGATTTCCACAGCGCCAGTACATCCTCAAGCACCGAGGCGACATCGCCGACGATCGGCACATCGACATGGATGACCTTGTTGATCGACGACGGGTCGATGTCGATATGGACTTTCTTCGATCCCGGCGAGAAATCCTTGATCCGTCCGGTGATGCGGTCGTCAAAGCGGGCACCGACGTTGATCATCAGATCGCAGCCATGCATCGCCAGATTGGCCTCATAAAGACCGTGCATCCCCAGCATCCCCAGCCAATTCTTGCCAGAAGCCGGGTAACAGCCCAGACCCATCAGGGTAGAGGTGATCGGGAAATTGGTCGCAGCCACCAGTTCGCGCAGCAAGGTGCTGGCTTGACGGCCCGAATTGACCACGCCGCCGCCCGTGTAGAACACCGGACGTTCGGCCTGCTCCATCATCTCGACCAGACGCAGGATCTGGTCGCCGTCACCTTTGCGGCGCGGGTTGTAATGCGAGGGCTTCATCCCGGCAGGCGAGGTGTAGAACGACTCGGCGAACTGAACATCCTTCGGAATGTCGATCAGCACCGGGCCGGGGCGGCCACTGGTGGCGACATGGAAGGCGAGGTGGATCGTCTCCGCCAGTTTGGAGGTGTCTTTGACCAGCCAGTTCATCTTGGTGCAGGGCCGGGTGATGCCGACGGTGTCCGCCTCTTGAAAGCCATCGGTGCCAATCATGAAGGTGGGAACCTGACCCGTCAGAACAATGATCGGGATCGAGTCCATCAGCGCATCGGTCAGGCCGGTAACCGCATTGGTGGCACCGGGGCCAGAGGTGACCAAGGCCACGCCGGGTTTGCCGGTGGACCGGGCATAACCCTCAGCCATATGAACCGCGCCTTGTTCATGGCGGACAAGAATGTGACGAATGTCGTTCTGCTGAAAGATCGCGTCATAGATCGGCAGCACGGCGCCGCCCGGATAACCGAAAACCACCTCAACCCCCTGATCCTTCAGGGCTTGAACCACCATCTGTGCGCCGGTCATCTGTTGTGTCATCACTCTCGTCCTCGGTTTTCATCTCAACAAAAAGCCCCCGGTGGGGACCTGGGGGCGCATGGGAACCTGTAGGGTTGTCCGTTACCGGCCCATGCGCGTTCGAGTTACCACTACAATAAGGCGTGTCATGTCGCGTCCTTTGGTTGCACGCGGACACTAGGAGCGGCTGACAGGGGCGTCAACTGCAAAATGACATGGAAAATGTCGTGTGGGTGATATTTTTTGTCATTTAATTACGTGGTGATGAAATTCGGCGCAATAAATCGAAAGATTGGTGGTGGGGTGGCGGGTGCCACCGTCAGAAAGTCGGCAATTTCCGGCTGAATGTAAATAATATTCACATACCCACTTGAAAGGGAGGCTGGTCGGGGGCATCTTGGCAATGTGAAAGACATTCACATGAACAAACGGCAACAAGGGAGACCCGCCGATGTACACAGCCCCGAACGCCAATCCCGGCGTCACCGCCAAGGACGGCTTTATGGCCTGGGTCAAGGGCGCCGAGCAGTGGCTCGACGACCGTGGTCGCAAGGCCTGGATCGTCGCCATGATCCTCGGTTTCATTTTCGCCTGGCCGGTTGGCCTTGCACTTCTCGCCTACATGATCTGGAGCAAACGCATGTTCAATCGTAACTGTGCCCACAAATCCGAACGCGGCGGCCCCTGGGCCCGTCATGGCCAGATGGGCTTTGGCTCGCATGTCCGGTCGTCGGGCAACGCTGCCTTTGACGCCTACAAGGCCGACACCATCCGCCGCCTGCAAGACGAGCAAGAGGCGTTTGAGGCCTTCTTGCAGCGTCTGCGCGATGCCAAGGACAAGTCGGAATTCGACGCGTTCATGGATGACCGCTCGCGCAATGCCGGCAATTCCACGGCCCCGGCCGTGACGCCCGATCAGGGCACGCCGAAGACCGGCGAATACTAAGTCGATCTGCGGCCCCCATGTGGGGGCCGCGTTTTCCGCTGGAGGATACCTTTGATGTTCACCACCGCCAATTCCGCCTATCCCGACCCCGTCGCGCAGGCTGAATTCTATGACAACGTGCTGGTCAAGCGCGCGATGGCATGGATCTTTGATACCGTGCTGATCGCGTTCCTGATGATGCTGATCATTCCGCTGACCGGGTTTCTGGCGCTGTTCTTTCTGGGCGCGCTCTATATCACGGTCAACTTCATCTACCGCTGGATGGGCATGGCGCGGCACTCGGCCACGCTGGGCATGCGGATGGTGGGGGTCGAGTTTCGCGATGCGTCGGGCTATCCGCTGACGGCGGCGCAGGGGTTTGCCCATACCGTGCTCTATGCCCTGTCGATGGCTTTCGTGTTCCCGCAGCTTGTGTCGGTGCTGATGATGGTGTTCGGCAAGCGCGGGCAGGGGCTGAGTGATGCTGTCATGAGCGTTGTTCTGGTCAATCGCCGCGCGCTTTACTGAAATGACCCGCGCCTGAAGTCTTCTCTTGGCGGACGGCGCGGGGCTTGCTAGGTTAATGGCTGACCTCGCAAATAGACGAGATATGCGCCACACTCTTCCCATAGTACCCCAGTTTTACGTGACGGCCCCGCAACCCTGCCCCTATCTTGAGGGCAGGATGGAGCGGAAGCTGTTCACCTCTCTTCAGGGCGATCACGCCCAGAAGCTGAATGATGCTTTGTCCAAGCAGGGGTTCCGGCGCAGTCAGAACGTCCTCTATCGCCCGACCTGCGCCGAATGTTCGGCCTGCCTGTCCGCCCGCATCCGTGTGGCGGATTTTGTGCCGAACCGGACCCAGCGCAAGTTATTGAAGGCCACCGCCCATCTGCGCCGCAATGCGACCTCGCCTTGGGCGACTGAGGATCAGTTCACGCTGTTCCGCCGCTATCTTGATACCCGTCACGCTGACGGGGGCATGGCGGATATGGATGTGTTTGAATTCGCCGCGATGATTGAGGAAACCCCGATCAAGAGCCGGGTCATTGAATATACCCGCCCGGCGGAAGAGGGCGACCGGACCCGTCCGCTGGCCGTGGTCAGCCTGACCGATGTGTTCGATGATGGGCTGAGCATGGTCTACTCTTTCTACGACCCCGATCTGCCCGAGTTGAGCCTTGGCACCTTTGCGATCCTCGATCACATCGCCATCGCGAAAGAGGCCGGGTTGCCCTATGTCTATCTGGGCTATTGGGTGCCCGGCAGCAAGAAAATGGGCTACAAGGCCGGGTTTTCGGCGCTGGAAATCTATAAGGGGGGTGAGTGGATTTCGATTGGTGACCCGATCGTCCACTCTTCCGAACTGCATCCTTTGTCGGTCGATCCCATCGCGGAACAGGTCGCCCGGATCAACCTGCCAGAGGTGCGGGCGGTGCGGGACGACTGAAAACCGGCCAGAGCGTCCGTTTGCGCGACATGGGGTGTTTCCCTGTCTTATCAACGGCTTACATTTTTAATTTACCACAATTTAATCACGTTGCGAATGGTTCGCAACTGGGGTTGTGCCATGGGCGCAGCCGACAGGAGGGCGCGATGCGGGTGACGACGGTGGCATTGGTGGTGCCGGATTATGACGCGGGGATTGCGTTTTTCTGCGGTGTCATGGGGTTTACGCTGATCGACGATATAGATCAGGGCGACAAACGCTGGGTGGTGGTTGAGCCGTCTGGCGGTGGGGTGCGGCTGTTGCTGGCGCAGGCGGAAGGTCCGGCGCAGATCGCGGCGGTTGGCAATCAGGCGGGCGGGCGGGTCTGGCTGTTCCTGCAAACCGACGACTTTGCCCGCGACCATGCGCGAATGGTGGCTGGTGGTGTGGAGTTTGAAGAGGCACCCCGGCATGAGGTTTACGGCGTGGTCGCGGTGTGGCGCGATCCGTTCGGCAACCGATGGGACTTGATCGAACCCGCGGCCTGAGCGGGTCAGGTGGTGAACGGCGCAGCGGTTGCCTTGGTCAGGGTCAGCAGTTGCGCGGGTTCAATCGGAAAGATGTGGTTTGGGGTGCCTGCGGCGGCCCAGACCACGGCGAAGGTCAGCAGCTCTGGGTCGAGCCAGATTGGCAGCGGGGTCAGGTGGCCGATGGGCGACACCCCGCCAATGGCAAATCCGGTGATCTGGCGGACGGCGGCGGCATCGGCGCGCGACAGCTCTTCCCCCGCAAGTGCGGTGGCAAGGGCGGCGTCCACCTGATTGCCGCCAGCGGTCAGGAACAGATAGAGCCTGCCGCTGACCCCCTGAAACAGGATGGATTTGACGATCTGGTTCAGGGTGACACCAGCGGCCGCCGCAGCCTCGGCCGCTGTGCGGGTGGTGGCGGGCATTTCGTGGACCGAAATCTCTAGCCCGGCGGCGGCGAGGGCGGTTTTCACGCGGGTCAGGCTTTTGCTCATGTTGGCTCCTTTCGGATGTTATTTCAAACTGTGGCGGTTGCGGCAAGGCTGCCGATTGACCCCGTGCTGCAGGCACAGCATGGTGTGGGGATGGGACAGTTTTCATCATCTATGACACGCGGGCCACGGCCCTATGATCCAACAGCCGGCGCCGATATTGCCGAGCGTTTTGGTGGGCTTGGCGGGCCGGTGCCGGGGTTTCTGGCCGATGTGGCCGCCTGTTCGCCCTATCTGAAAGGCCTGATGCTGCAAGAGGCCGATTGGCTGCTTGCGGCCTTGGCGATGGAGGTGGAGGCGGTGATGCCGCAGGTCATGGCCGAGGTTCAGGCCCTGACGGTTGAGGCGCTGCCGGTGGGCCTGCGTCAGGCCAAACGGCGGGTGGCGCTGTGGACTGGGCTGGCCGATCTGGGTGGCGTCTGGACGCTGGAACAGGTGACGGGCGCGTTGACCGCTTTGGCCGATGCGGCGGTGGATCTGTGTCTGCGGCGGCTGGTGGCCGAGGAAATCCGGCGGGGCAAGCTGCCGGGTGCGGTTGCGGGGGATGAGGCGACGGCGGGCGGTATGGTGGCTTTGGCCATGGGCAAGATGGGGGCGGCGGAGTTGAACTACTCCTCTGACATCGATCTGGTCTGTCTGTTTGACGAGACGCGCTATGTCGGCGTTGAGCAAGAGGCGCGGGCCTCTTTCATCCGGGTCACGCGGCGGATGACGGCGATTTTGAGCGATATCACGGGTGAGGGCTATGTGTTCCGGGTGGATTTGCGGCTGCGGCCCGATGCGTCGGTGACGCCGGTCTGCATTTCGATGTCCGCCGCTGAGTCCTATTATGAGGCTGAGGGGCGGACGTGGGAGCGGGCGGCCTATATCAAGGCGCGGCCCTGTGGTGGCGATATTGCGGCTGGGGAGCGGTTTCTGACGGTGCTGCTGCCCTTCGTCTGGCGCAGGCATCTGGATTACGCGGCCATTCAGGACGCCCATGACATGCGGCTGCGCATCCGGTCGCATCGCGGTTTGAACGGCGCGGTGACGGTAGAGGGGCATGACCTGAAGCTGGGACAGGGCGGCATCCGGGAGATCGAGTTTTTCACCCAGACCCGGCAGTTGATTGCGGGGGGCCGTGACCCGGACCTGCGGGCGCGCGGGACGGTGCCGGGGTTGCGGGCACTGGCGGCCAAGGGCTGGTTGCCGGAAGAGGTCGCGGAAGAGCTGATCGCTTTGTACCGCCAGCACCGGGAGTTGGAGCACCGGTTGCAGATGGTGATGGACGAGCAGACCCACAAGATGCCCGCCTCAGCCGACGGTGTGGCACGGATCGCGGCGTTTTATGGTGAGGAAGAGGCGGTGTTCCGGGACGGGTTGCTGGCGCGGCTGGCCCGGGTAGAGGCGCTGACCGAGGGATTCTTCGCGCCGGGTGAGACGGAGCAGGGGCCGGAACTGACGGACCGGGCGCGGGCGATTGTCGACCGCTGGTGGCATTTCCCGGCGCTCAGGTCCGAACGGGCGCGGGCGATTTTCAAGCGGCTGCGGCCGGTGCTGTTGACGCGGATCAACCGGGCGGCCAACCCGGATGAGGCGTTGATGGCGCTGGACGGGTTTCTGGCGGGGCTGCCTGCGGGGGTGCAGATTTTCTCGCTGTTCGACGCCAATCCGCAGCTGGTCGACCTGATCATCGACGTAGCCTCTACCGCGCCGGATCTCGCCCGGCATCTGGCGCGCAATGCGGGCGGTGTTCGATGCGGTGATCGGCGGCAGTTTCTTTGACGACTGGCCGGGGCGGGCGGCGCTGACGGCTGGGCTGGCGGCGCAGTTGGAGCGGGCGGCGGATTATGAACGGGCGTTGGATGCGGCGCGGGCTTGGGCGAAGGAGTGGCATTTCCGGGTCGGCGTGCATCATCTGCGCGGGCTGATCGACGGGTTTGAGGCGGGCAAGCAATATGCCGATCTGGCAGAGGCGGCGGTGGCGGGGCTGTGGCCGGTGGTGATGGCGGGGTTTGTCGCCAAACATGGGCCGCCGCCCGGACGCGGGGCGGTGCTGGTCGGCATGGGGTCGCTGGGCGCGGCGCGGCTGAACGCACAATCCGATCTGGACCTGATCGTGATCTATGACGCGGGCGGGGTCGAGGCCTCGACCGGTCCGCGCCCGCTGGCCGCGCGGCCCTATTATGCCCGGCTGACGCAGGCCATGGTGACGGCGCTGACGGCGCAGATGGCGGAGGGGCGGCTCTATGAGGTGGACATGCGGCTCAGGCCTTCGGGGCGGCAGGGGCCGGTGGCGACCTCTATCGAAAGCTTTGCCTCGTACCAGCGGACAGAGGCCTGGACCTGGGAGCATCTGGCGCTGACCCGCGCGCGGGTGTTGGTCGGGCGAGCCATCGCTTGCGGCGGAGGTTGAGGATTTGCGGCGGGCTGTGCTGGCCGAAAAGGGGCAGGGTGCGACCGTGCTTCAGGATGTGGCCGACATGCGGGCACGGCTGGCCGAGGCCAAACCGGGGTTGGGCGAATGGGAGGCCAAGCTTGGCCCCGGCAAGATGATGGATGTGGAACTGCTGGCGCAGACGGTGGCGCTGCGGGCGGCCAGTCCTGCGCGGACGGTAGAACGCCAGCTGGCAGCGGGGGTTAAGGCGGGCGAGGTGTCGCAAATGGAAGAGACAGTGCTGCTGGCCGCCTACAGGTTGTGCTGGCAATTGCAGGCGGCCTCACGGCTGTTGTCGGATCAGATTGTCGAACCAGAAACCCTCGGTGAAGGGGCGCGGGCCTTTGTGCTGCGCGAAACCGGTGAGGCGACGATGGCCGACCTGACCCAGCGGCTGCACGGGGTTGCCGCAGCGGCGGACAAGGTTATTTCCGCACGGTTGAGCGGATAGGAGAAGTGATGGAACTGGCAGAAGCAGACCCCAAGGGGCTGGTGCGGGAAAGCTACCGGATTGACGGGATCACGGCGGGCGAATGCCGGTCGATCTTCCTCGACTGGGCGCTAAGCCTGAAGGTCGGACAGGATGAGCCTGCGGCGCTGAACCGGCTGATCGCGGAATATGTCGCGGCCAATCCGGGGCATCCGATGAATGAGGTTTTGCAGCAGGGCCTTGCGCCACCCGAACCGCCGCGCAGGCGTGGTGGGCGGATGGGGCGCAGCTGAAGGCAGCGGCCTGATTGGGGTGTGACGGCAGAGCCGCTAGCCGGAATGCGCGCATTCCGACTAGCCGGAGGCTCTAATGTTTTCCCGGCTGCCCTCGGCCATCTTACGTCTTTCGCGGTTCATCCGGTGATTTCAACGGGATGTCGAGGTCATCCAGAATGCCCGCCAGACCGTCGTCGAAATTCATCCCCAGCTCTTCGCCCAGTTTCTTCATCGCGGGCAGTTGCATGGCAGCGCCCAGCATGGCGTCGAAGGCCTGATTGACCGGAGCCTTGCCCGCGCCGTCGCCCTTGCCAGCAGCGTCAGAGCCAAGGCCAGAGATCTGGTTGATGCGGATGAATTCGATCTTTTCGGCCGGCTTGACCATTTCGGCGACGATGCGCGGCATCGCCTCTATCTTGCGCCAGCATCACCCGCATGGCGATGATTTCTGCCGACAGGGTGTTTTCGGAATTGGCGAGGGCTTGGCGGCCCTCTGCCTCGGCCAGCAGGTCTTTCAGTTTGGCGGCGGCGCGGATCGTCATGGCGTCGGCCTCGCCCTGCGCCTCAGCCCGTACGGCGGCAGCGCGGTCTTCGGCGGCGGCGCGTTCGCTTTCGGCGGCGAGTTTGATCTTGGTGGCGCCGACCTCTGCCTCACGCCGCGGCCTCAATCACGGCGATGTCTTTGGAGCGTTCGGCGATGGCGAGGGCGCGGACGGTTTCGATGGATTCCATCGCCTTGGTCGCCTCGGCGCGGGCGACGTCGGCAGAGGCGCGGGCGCGGCTTTCGGCTTCGGATTTCTCGGCGATGATGATCTGGCGGTCTTGGTTGGCCACCTCAATCTCACGTTCCTTGGTGATCTGCGCCTCTTCAATCGCGCGGGCGCGGGTGATTTCGGCGGCCTTGATTTCCTGTTCGCGCTGGATGCGGGCGCGTTCCTTTTCCGATTCCGCCTGTTCGCGGGCGCGGGCCGAGCAGCGATTCCTGTGCCGATTTCATCAGGTCGATTTCCTGCGCCCGTTCCAGCCGCGCGCCTTCCTGATCGCGGGCGATTTGCAGCTTGAGCTTTTCCGCCTCCATCGCCGAGCGGGCCACGGACACCTCTGCCTCGGCGTCGATCTGGGCGCGTTCCTTTTTGGAGGTGGCGATCACCTCGGCCAGTTTGCGCATGCCGACGGCGTTGAAGGCGTTGTTTTCGTCCAGCGCCTCGAACGGGGTCTGGTCGAGGGCGGTCAGCGAGACGCTTTCCAGTTCGAGGCCGTTTTTCAACAGGTCGTTGGAGACGGCGTTCTGCACCTCTTGCACGAATGCGGTGCGGTTTTCGTGGAGTTCGTCCATCGTCATGCGGGCGGCGACGGCGCGCAGACCGTCGATCAGCTTGCCCTCGATCATCTCACGCAGTTTGTTGACGTCGAAGGTGGAGGCGCCAAGGGTTTGGGCGGCGCGGGAAATGCCATCCTCTGTCCCCTGAACCGAGACGTAGAATTCGGCCCCGACATCGACGCGCATCCGGTCCTTGGTGATGAGCGCACCGTCGCCGGCGCGCTTTACCTCAAGCCGCAGGGTTTTCATGTTGACGAGGGAGATCTCGTGCAAGAGCGGGATAACGATGGCACCGCCGTCCATGATGACCCGTTTGCCGCCCGCGCCGGTTTTGACGAGGCTGATTTCGCGGGTGGAGCGGCGGTAGAGCCGGCCGAGGATGAGGCCGATCAGGACGAGAAACGCCAGAACGGCGCCGACAGCGATCAACAGGGATTGGAGGGTCATCGGGCAGACCTTTCAAAAAGGGATCAGGAAATGGGCAGGATCTTCAGGCGCCATTGGTTCGGGCCAAGGCGTTCGCGCAGGGTCAGAACTTCGGTGCCTTCGGGGATGATGTCGGTGGCGTGGAACGGCTCACAGCGCAGATGATGCGTGTTGCCGTGGCGGTCGCGCAGGCGCACCTCAGCGGCGGAGCCTGCGCGGGCGGTGCCTTGGCTGACAACCCCGCGCAACCCGCCGAGGAACTGGGTTGAGGTGGCGGTGGTTTCCAGCGACGGAATCAGCCGGGCGAAGGCGCGGGAGAATAGCTCGCGAAAAGCTGAGCGCGCCGATGAGGGTGACGGGCACGGCGATCAGCGCGGGCAAGGGGGCGGCGATGGCTGCGGCCACGCCCTGCAACAGATAGCCGCCGAGCCCGAAGCTGAACAGCATCGCGGCAAGCCAGATCATCAGCGGCACCCGGCCCAGCCCCAGAACGCCGAGCAGACCCGCATCGACTGCGGTTTCGGGTGGCGCGTCGAGGCTGTCGCTGACCTGAAGCAGGTGGTCCAGATCGGGGGTCGCATCGGGGGCAAGGTCGAAATTGGCATGCAGCGCGACCATATCGGCGCCAAGCTCCAGATCGCCATCGCTGCCATGCAGAGACAGGCCCAGCATCAGCGCCACCAGCTCAAGCCCGAGGATCGCCAGCATCAGGCCCAGCGCAAAGGTGAAGGGGGCGAATTCCGGGGAAAGGGCTTGATCCATTCGGGGTCCTTGGTAATGGCTGACCACAATCTGGGTTGATCCCGGAAAAGTGCAAGAGTTTTCGCCCGGGCGCTGTCCAATTCTGCGGGTGCTATCCCCGGGCCGCAGCCTCCAACGCGGCGATGTCGAGTTTCACCATGCCCATCATGGCCTGCATGACCCGGCCGGACGGGTCGGTTTGCAGCAATTGGGGCAGGGCGCGCGGCACGATCTGCCAGCTGAGCCCATAGCGGTCGGTCAGCCAGCCGCAGCGGCTGGCCTGCCCGCCGTCAAGCAGGGCGTCCCACAACCGGTCCACCTCAACCTGCGTGTCGACCATCACCATGATCGAGGCGGCGGGTGTCAGGGTGTAATGCGGCCCGCCGTTCATCGCGGTGTAGGCCTGCCCCATCAGGGTGAATTCAACGATGAAGGCCCGGCCCTCCGGATCGCCCTGTTGCGGCAGGCGGGCGGTGATGCGGGCGTCGGGGAACAGGCTGCAATAGAGCGTCGCCGCCTCTTCCGCTTGGGATTCGTACCAGAGACAGGTCGAAATTGAAGGGGCGGTCATGGCGTCCTCCCGAAAGATGCATAAGGATGCCGCAATCCGCCCCGTCTGGCAAGCTTAGCGCAGGGCAGCAGCCTCGGCGGCAAGACGGGTGATTTCGGCCCAATCGCCGCGCGCCATCGCCTCTTTCGGCGCAACCCATGACCCGCCGACGCACAGGATGTTGGACAGGCTCAGGTAATCACGGGCGTTCTTCAGGCTGATGCCGCCGGTCGGGCAGAATTTGACCTGCGGGATCGGTGAGCCGATGGATTTCAGGAAAGCCGCCCCACCGGATTGTTCCGCCGGGAAGAATTTCTGCACGGTGTAGCCCTTTTCCAGCAGCACCATGACCTCGGAGGCCGTCGCAGCCCCCGGCAGCAAGGGCAGGTCGTATTCGGCACAGGCATCCAGAATCCGGTCCGTCGCCCCCGGCGAAACGCCAAACGTCGCGCCCGCCGCCTTGGCGGCCTTCACATCAGCCGGGGTCAACAACGTGCCCGCGCCGACAAAACCGCCCGGCACCTCGGCCATGGCGCGGATCGCGTCGAGTGCGACCGGGGTGCGCAGCGTCACCTCCAGCGCAGGCAGGCCGCCCGCGACCAGAGCCTCGGCCAGTTTCTTGGCATGGGCGAGGTCGTCGATCACCAGCACCGGGACGACCGGGGCGAGGCGGCAGATTTCGGCGGCTTTGGCGGATTGTTCGGCGGGGGTCATAGGCTGGCTCCTTCTGCCCGAGGGTCGGGCGGGTTCGGATGTTGGAGCCTCCGGCTCTGGATGCAGCATTCCAGTCTGGATATTTGTGCCAAATTGAAAGGGGAGTTTCGCTCGGGACACCCCCATCTCGGGCCGTTTGCACGGGGGAGATGGGGGGCCTTTCACTTGGACGGTCATCGGCGTCCCCGCCTGTACCGTACCAATCCAGTTTCCCGAATGATCCTTTCATTTTGGTTAAAATATCCCCGCCGGAGGCCAAAAGTTCTTTCTTGCCGCCCTCAATAAAGCGCGCTTGCCCCCATTGTCGAGGGGCCGACGGAGCGGCGGAAGGTTTCGAAGAGTTCGCGTCCGGTGCCCCAGCTGTTGTGGCTGAGGTCGGCGGTGGCGAGGGGGCGGCTTTCGAAATCGGCGGCGAGGACGGTCAGGGTGCCGCTGATCGCATCGAGCCGCACCACGTCACCGTCGCGCAGGCGCGCGAGGGGGCCGCCAGCGGCGGCTTCGGGGGAGACGTGGATGGCGGCGGGGACTTTGCCCGAGGCGCCGGACATCCGGCCATCGGTAACGAGGGCGACTTTCAGCCCGCGGTCTTGCAGCACCGACAGCGTCGGGGTCAGCGAGTGCAGTTCGGGCATGCCATTGGCTTGCGGGCCCTGGAAGCGGACCACGACGATGGTGTCGGTCGTGAACTCATTATTCTTGAACGCCGCTTTCACGTCGTTCTGATCGTGGAAGATGCGGACCGGGGCCTGGACGATCTGACGCTCTGGCGCGACGGCAGAGACCTTGATGACGCCGCGACCGAGGTTGCCGGTCAGTTGCTTCAGACCGCCGGTGGGGGCGAAGGGGTCGGAGGTCGGGCGCAAGATCTTTTCGTTCAGCGTGGTGGCGGTGCCGGGGGTCCAGTGCAGTTTGCCTTCGGCCAGTTTCGGCTCTGTCCGGTAGGCGGACAGGCCGTCGCCCATCACGGTCATTGCGTCGTCATGCAACAGGCCCGCATCCATCAGCTGCGTCATCAGAAAGCCGATGCCGCCCGCCGCGTGGAAATGGTTCACATCGGCCAGACCGTTGGGATAGACCTTGGCCATCAGGGGGACGGCCTGGCTGATCTCCTCGAAATCCTGCAGGTCGAGCAGGATGCCCGAGGCGCGGGCCATGGCGGGCAGGTGCAGCACGAGGTTGGTTGACCCACCCGTCGCCATCAGCCCGACAAGGCCGTTCACATAGGCGCGCTCGTCCAGGATCTGGCCTGCGGGGCGGTAGTTGTTGCCCAGCGCGGAGATCGAGACGGCGGTTTCGACGGCGGCTTCGGTCAGCGCCTCTCGCAACGGGGTGTTGGGGTTGACGAAGGAGGAGCCGGGCAGGTGCAGGCCCATGAACTCCATCAGCATCTGGTTGGTGTTGGCGGTGCCGTAGAAGGTGCAGGTGCCGATGCCGTGATAGCTGGCCATTTCGGCCTTCATCAGGTCGTCGCGGGTGGCGGTGCCATTGGCAAAGGCGTTGCGGACCTTGGATTTCTCATCATTCGGGCATGCCCGAGGACATCGGGCCCGCGGGCACGAACACCGCCGGGACATGGCCGAAGGTGGCGGCGGCGATGATGAGGCCGGGGACGATCTTGTCGCAGACGCCCGAGGTAGAGCGAGCTGTCAAAGACGTTGTGCGACATGGCGACGCCTGCCGCCAGGGCGATGACGTCGCGGGAGAACAGCGACAGCTCCATCCCCGCCTGGCCTTGCGTCACGCCATCGCACATCGCGGGCACGCCGCCTGCGACCTGTGCCGTGGCACCGACACGGCGGGCGGCGGCGCGGATCAGTTCGGGGTAATGTTCATAGGGCTGATGGGCCGACAGCATGTCATTATAGGCCGTCACCACGCCGATATTGGGTTGGCGCACGGCGGCCAGTGCCGCCTTGTCCTCAGTCATCGCCGCATAGGCATGGGCCTGATTGCCGCAGGACAGATGGGCGCGGGCGGGGCCGGCTTTGCCAGCCTGCGCGATCCGGTCGAGATAGAGGCTGCGGCTGTCACGCGAGCGTTCGCGGATCCGGTCTGTGACGCGTGCGAGGGTGGGATGCAGCGACATGGCGGCACCTTTATTTGGGATAGGGGGCTATGTAGCAGATACTGTTAGCGCTAACAACGGGAAATTTGTGCCGAAGCCTGCGCCGTACGCTGCGGACGCCCCCGAGACTTACCCTCAGATTATCTGATAATTTTGTCGCAGAGGCTATGTCTAGCGGGCGATTGTTGCCGGAAAGGTGACAGTTAACCTAGAAACGCACGAAATTTTGCCCAATTTGGCCATAATCTGGGGGGATAACCATAGTCGTACGATGGCGAAAAGTCGCAGCATCGCTGAGGATAGTCAAATGTCTATGAAAAAACTGGTCGCTGGTCTGAGTGTGTCGATGGCATTGTTTGCCTGTTCGCCCGCAGAAATGCCGAGCCGGAACATGACAGACAACCCGTCTGATGTGGCAGTGGCCCAGCGTGGTTCGACCCCACATGAAACACCGCGCCTGGGCGCCTATGAAACCGTCGCCGTACAATACAACATTGTCGGCCATACGATCGACGTGCCGCGGACGCTGTTGGTGTCTGAGGCGGATGTCTATGTGCCGTTGGGCGATATCGTCTGGCATGGCGACCCTCCGGGTGACCGTTATGCGCAGGTTGCGAAGCTGTTTGACGCGGGCTTTGTGGCGGGGCACGGCTCGTATGACCTCGGGCCGTGATGTGGTCGTCAATGTTGAGGTGGAGAAATTCCATGCCCTGTCCGCAAAAGACCCGGGCGACCTTTGGCGGCAACTTTGGCATGCACTTCCTGTTGACGGTTTATGATGCCCATACGCGGGAAATTCTGGACGGGCCGCGGCAGATCATTGCGGATGTCCATGGCTCAGGCGGGCTGGCGGCGCTGCGCGAAGAGCAGCAGGGCATCACCCAGACCACCGTGGTCGAGGGGCGTCTGGCCGAGGTCTTTGCACGGGAGTTGAGCCGGATGCGGGTTCCGGCCGGATCGGCCGAGGTTGTCAGCCGCAATGACTTTTCCCCGTCTGACCTGACTTTGGCCCAGTAGCACTCTTTCCAGAGCCATAAGATTTGCGTAAAGGGGGGGGCATGACCTCCCCTTTATCCATTCCCGAAGAGAGTGACGCCGAGGCCCATGGCCGCGCCGTTGTACGTTTGAAACCCAAAGCCGAGGCGCGGGCGATCCGACATGGATTTCCCTGGGTCTATGCCGATGAGCTGGTGACCGACCGGCGCACGCAGGGCCTGGCGCCCGGTGCCCTGGCGGTGCTGGAGGATGGCGACCGGCGGGCCTTGGGGCTTGTCACGGTCAACGTCAAATCCAAGATCATCTGCCGGATGCTGGACCGTGATCCGGCGGCGGTGATTGACCGGGCGTGGTTTGCGGCCAAGCTGGGCCATGCCCTTGCGCTGCGTGCGCGGATTTATCCGACGCCGTTCTACCGGCTGGTTCATGCCGAGGCGGATGGTTTGCCCGGCGTGGTGATCGACCGGTTTGGCGATGTGGCCGTGGTGCAGCCCAATGCGGCCTGGGCCGAGGTCGCATCAGCAGATCTGGTGGCGCGCGTTGCAGGACGTGACGGGCGTTACGACCGTGGTCAAGAATGGCACGGGGCGGGCGCGCGGGTCTGGAGGGGCTGACCGAGGAGACCGCGGTTGTGTGCGGCGCAGTCAGCGGCGCCGGTGCCGGTGCAGATGAACGGCGCGACCTATCTGGCCGATCTGATGGGCGGGCAGAAGACCGGGCTGTTCTTTGACCAGCGGCCGAACCATGAATTTGCGGCGCGTCTGGCGCAGGGGGCGCGGGTGCTGGACGTGTTTTCGCATGTTGGCGGCTTTGCCTTGGCGGCTTTGGCGGGCGGGGCAGAGGTCGGCGCTTGCCGTTGACGCCTCGGCCCCCGCCCTGGCGCTGGCCTCGAGGGCGCGGCGTTGTCGGGCTTTGGCGACCGGTTTGCCACGCGCAGGGCGATGCCTTTGAGGTGATGGAGGCTTTGGCCACCGAGGGTGAGGTGTTTGATCTGGTGATCTGCGATCCGCCAGCCTTTGCGCCTGCCAAACCGGCGCTGGAGGCGGGTCTGCGGGCCTATGAACGGTTGGCGCGACTGGCGGCACCTTTGGTGGCACCGGGCGGCTATCTGGTGCTGTGTTCCTGTTCCCATGCCGCCGATTTGCAGGCGTTCCGCAATGCGTCGGCGCGAGGGATTGGGCGCGGCGGGCGGCGGGCGCAGTTGCTGCACACCGGATTTGCCGGGCCGGATCATCCGATGCTGCTGCAACTGGCCGAAAGTGCCTATCTCAAATCGCTGTTCTTCCGGCTGAATTGATGAAGGCGGTTCTGGACGCCTGCGTCATCTATCCGACGGTGCTGCGGGAGATTCTGATCGGGGTGGCGGCGAAGGGGCTGTACCAACCCTATTGGTCAGACCGCATCCTGCGCGAATGGGTGCTGGCGACGGATAAGCTGGGGCCCGTGGCGCGGGTGCAGGCCGAGGGTGAGGCCGTGCAGATGCGGGCGGCGTTTCCCCGCGCCATGGTGCGCGAACAGCCCGACATCGAGGCGCGGTTGCTGTTGCCGGACCCCGGTGACGTGCATGTGCTGGCGGTGGCGATTTCGTGCCATGCCGATTGCATCGTGACGTTCAACGCCAAGGATTTCCCGCGTCATGTGCTGGCCGAAGAGGGCATCGCACGGCGCGACCCGGACGGGCTGTTGTGGGAACTGTGGTCGGGGCAGCCTGCTGCGGTGACCGAGGTGGTGATGGGCGTTCATGCGACGGCCGAGCAGATGGCGGGGCAGGTGTTGCCGTTGAAGGCGCTGATGAAACGGGCGCAATTGCCGAAGCTGGGCAAGGCTTTGGCGACCTGAGCGGGGGTTTCACACCCCCGGGCCGCTGGCGCGTCCGCCCCCGTGGGATATTTGGGCCAAATTGAAAGGGGCGCAAATTTTAGTTAAGTTTTAAGGGTTTGGTCCTGGCGGCGGGAGGCGAAGAGCCAGTAGCCGAAGCCCAGCATGGCGGCGACACCTGCGAGAATGCCGAGGGCGGAGCCGGCCATTTCGCTTGCCGCCTCGATATTGCCGGCAAAGCTGTAGCCCATCAGGACATAGAGGCTGACCCAGACCACCTCGCCCGCGATGGCCCAGAGGGTGAAGCGCGGGTAGTGGAAGGCGGTGGCGCCGGCGGCGAAATTGGCCCAGGGGCCGACAGGGGCGAAGAGCCAGCGGGTGAAAAAGATGCCGAGGGCGCCGCGCCTGTCCATCTGGCTGAACGGCTTGGGCGGATCAGCGCGCCGCGTTTGGGGTTGGCGGACAGCCGGGTCAGCAAGCCATGGCCGCCGATCAAGCCGATGCGGTAGCCGACCTGATCGCCCAAGATCGCGCCCGACAGGGCGGCGGCGATGACCTGCCACAGCACCAGATCGCCCGTGGCGACAAAGCCGCCCGCCGTCAGCATCAGGATCGAGCAGGGCACCGGCAGCGCGAGGCAGGCCAGAAATGTGACCGTGGCGAGCAGCCACAGGCCATAGGTCGGGACGAGTGCCAGGAGCCAGTCTGTCATGGTCTGCGGCTTTTGCGCCTCTAGCTCTGGCCACGGTGTCGTTGACCTGGGCGATGATCTCGGCGACTGGCACGCCGCGCGCCTCGGCCAATCTGTTGCAATGTCCAGGGGCCGTGGCCTTGGGGGCCGGGCAGGCCGGCGCGGCGCTGTCAATCTCGCGCGGGTCCAGATCCCAGGATTTGGCGACATAACCGATCGTCATCCAGGGCTTGACGGTTTCATTGTGATGGGCGGGGTCGGACCAGTAGATCGCCGACACCACGATGCGGACCATGAAGAACAGCGTGACCGCCGTGGCCAGCACGAAGCCGGTAGCGGCATAGGGGTGGTCTCTGAAAGGTTGCTTCATCTGATGGTCCTTGATCCCCCGGCTTAACCCTTCCAACGTCATCGGCACCATCTTTCCGTCGAAGATTTTGCGAATCAGTTGGGTGGACTGGGTGTAATGCCAATGCGGCCTCTGGCACCGGGTTGATCCACAGGTGATGCGGCCATTGGGTGCAGGCGCGGGTCAGCCAGACCTGGCCGGCCTCGCGGTTCCAATGTTCATTGGCGCCGCCGGGTTGCAGGATTTCATAGGGGCTCATCGCCGCGTCGCCGACAAAGATGGCTTTGTAGTCGCGGCCATAGGTGCGCAGGATGTCCCAGGTCGGGGTCTGGTCGGACCAGCGGCGGTGGTTGTCGCGCCAGACGCCCTCATACAGGCAGTTGTGGAAGTAGAACGGCACCAGCTGCTTGAACTCGGCGCGGGCGGCGGTGAACAGCTCCTCCATCACCTTGACATGGGGGTCCATCGAGCCGCCGATGTCGAGGAACAGCAGCACCTTGACGGCATTGCGCCGTTCGGGCCGGGTTTGCACGTCCAGCCAGCCGTGTTCGGCGGTGGCGCGGATGGTGCCGTCGAGGTCCAGCTCGTCCGCCGCACCGTCGCGGGCCCATTGGCGCAGGCGGCGCAGCGCGACCTTGATGTTGCGGGTGCCCAGTTCGACCCGGTCGTCCAGGTTGCGGAATTCGCGCTTGTCCCAGACCTTGACCGCGCGCTGGTGGCGGCTTTCGTCCTGGCCGATGCGCACGCCTTCGGGGTTGTAGCCATAGGCGCCGAACGGGCTGGTGCCGGCGGTGCCGACCCATTTCGATGCCGCCCTGATGGCGGCCCTTCTGTTCGGCGAGGCGCTGCGCGCAGGGTCTCCATCAGCTTGTCAAACCCGCCCAAGCGCCGCGATTTCGGCGCGTTCCTCGGCGGTCAGGTGCTTTTCGGCCAGCTTTTCCAGCCAGTCGCGCGGCAGGTCCAGCGCCTCCAGCACCTGTTCCGGGGTGACCTGTTCCAACCCGGCGAAACTTTCCGCAGAAGGCGCGGTCGAAGCGGTCGAGGTGGCGTTCGTCCTTCACCATGATGGTGCGGGCGAGATAGTAGAAGGCGGTCGGCGTCATAGGTTGCAAGACCGGCCTGCACGCCCTCAAGGAACCCCAGAAACTCGCGCAGGGATACCGGCACGCCGGTCTTCCGCAGGGTCTGGAAGAACGGCAGGAACATGGGTCAGCCCATGCGGTCGAGGATGATCCCGATGATCAGCCCGATCAGGCCGAAGGCGATGGCAAAGCCTGCCGCATATTGCAGGGCGTCCAGCCTGCGCCCGCCGCGCCGCATGGCGATGGTGGCGCCGATGATGGCCCCGAGGACGATGCCCGCTGTCCAGATCATGTCAGTCCCTTTTCTGCCGACCGGCAGGGTGCGGGTCAGCCGTTTTGGCCGCGCAGCGCGAGGGAGGCAATCTCCGCCGCACGGGCGCGCACCGCCTGTTCGTTGCCAAAGCCATAACGCGCGGCTGGCAGACTGTCGAGACGCAGCGCCATGGCCTCAGTGTCGCGGCCCAGCAGGCGCAGCGCCTCGGCCTTGATCATCATCAGGCTGGCGAGCAGGGCGGCGTTCTGGCCGCGCTGCGCCAGCGGCAGGGCCTGATCGCAATAGGCGATGGCTTGGGTCGGCGCGGCCCTCGGCCAGGGCGATGGCGGCCAGTTGCATCAGCGCGTGGCGACAGATGCACGCCGTCATCGGGCAGGTTGGCATAGACGCGGCGGCGGCGCGGTAGGACCGTTCGGCGGCGACCGGATCGTCGGGGCGCTTGCAGGCGGCCAAGCGCGAACCACGCAAAGCCAAGGCGGTTGTCGTGCCAGCCCTGGCCCTGGGCGATCGACAGCATCCGCTGCGCCGCGGGCAGGCGGGCGGCCTTCGGAAGTGCCGCGGGCCAAGGGCGGTCGCCGACCGCCTCAATCCAGGCGCGGGGCGTGTCGGGCGAAGGCCAGCCGCCGGGATACTGCCCCGCTGGGGTTCATCCGGGCGATAAGGGCGGGCAGGCGGGCGGCAACCTCTGCCTCGGTCATGCCGGTGGCCAGGTCGGGCGCATAGTGCAGGCGCAGCATCAGCATGTCGAACTCGGTCAGCACGGACTGAAAGTTGTCATCGTTGAAGACCGAGTCGGGCAGGCGGTACAGGTCGTTCAGCGGGCCCAGCGCCTGCGCCATTTCCTCATGCAGGCAGTCGCGCACCTCTTGCGGGCTGGTGTCGGACGGCACGAAGATCGCCACACGGTTGCGGCGGGTGATCTGCTGCCAGTCCAGCTTGGCGGTGCCGCGGTTGGCGCGATACTCGGCCAGCGACGACACATTGGGCGCCACGAAACAGGCGGCAGAAGGCTCCAGCCGCTGCAAGGGCGGCTTTGGGGGCAAATTGGATGGTGACCGAGGCAGGGGTGCCTGCGGAAACCAGATGCAGATCGATCCCGGCCTCGGTGCGCAGGCGGCCAATCAGTTTTGCCAATTCGCCGGGCGCCGAAGGCGGCACATTGCCCGTCAGACTGACCGTGATCGGGCCCTCGAACCGGGTGAGGACGGGCAGGGTCTGTCCGCTTTCCATATGAAATTCGAGATCCAGGAAATCCTGGGCAATCTGGTCATTGGGGCGGTGCGAGGGTAACCCACGCGCCGGAGCAAAGGACAAGACCGGCCCGGCTGGCTGCGCCAGTTTATCGGCGGCTATCGTACTTTTGCTGACGCGATCTGCGGGGCAGGCGCACAGGCAATCAACATCAGAAGGACAGAACCGAAAAACGACGCATGGGCCGGGCGGCTTTCTTAATCAAGAGAACCGGTCAAACGACCGACATGGTTGAAATACAGCCGCCACCAACGGCTTGCAAAGCCGTGCCGGGACTGCCGTAAGCCCTAGGGGTGAACCGCCGACTGGCGCGACGCACCCCCCCGAGCAGAAGGGGGCCGACCAGAGGCCGAGTCGATGTAACCCATCAGCGGTTCACTGAGGCTAACTAAACAGACAGCTTTGTCCCAATCTGGGCAGCCCGGTGTCAATCTTTTGGTATCCTGATTTTCGCGAAACAATGGGGGCGGCGGTGTCAATTGAAGGCGGACAGGGAATTTTGTTGCTCATGTTTTGCGTTAAGAGTGCATCGTATTGTGTTGATAATAATAGATATATCTTATCCTTGACTCCGAGACATGAAGGCCAGCCGTTCGAACAGCTGCACATCCTGTTCATTCTTCAACAGCGCGCCATGCAGGCGCGGCAGGTTGGTGCGGGCGTCGCGGCGCAGATCCTCGGGCGTCAGATCCTCGGCCAGCAGCAGTTTCAGCCAGTCCAGCACCTCGGAGGTCGAGGGTTTCTTCTTCAACCCCGCCGTGTCGCGCACCTCAAAGAACTGGGTCAGGGCGGTGGCCAGCAGGCGGTCCTTGATGTCGGGGAAGTGGACGCGGACGATGGCGGCCAGGGTTTCGGGATCGGGAAAGCGGATGAAGTGGAAAAAGCAGCGCCGCAAAAAGGCGTCGGGCAGGTCTTTTTCGTTGTTGGAGGTGATGATGACGACGGGGCGATGCGGCGGCGCGGACCGTCTCGCCGGTCTCATAGACGTGAAACTCCATCCGGTCGAGTTCTTGCAACAGGTCGTTTGGAAACTCGATATCGGCCTTGTCGACCTCGTCAATCAGCAGCACGACGCTGGCTGGGGCGGCGAACGCCTGCCACAGCTTGCCCTGACGGATGTAGTTGCGCACGTCATGCACCCGTGTGTCGCCCAAGCTGGCTGTCGCGCAACCGGCTGACGGCGTCATAGTCATAAAGGCCCTGCTGCGCCTTGGTGGTTGATTTCACATGCCACTCGATCAACGGCAGGTTGAGAGAGGCGGCGACCTGCCGGGCCAGCTCGGTCTTGCCGGTGCCCGGTTCGCCCTTGACCAGCAGGGGCCGTTGCAGCGTGACGGCGGCATTGACGGCAACTGTCAGGTCATCTGACGCGACGTAAGTTGACGGTGGTCGAAAATTGCATTGTGATTCTCAAGGCCCTGTGCGGCTGCGTTTTGTGAACCTAGTGAGCCGTGCGTTTTTCTCGCAACCGCTAGTGACAATGGCTTTGCCTTGGGCTAATTGACCGCGCCAACAGGGGTGCGCGTGCGACAGATGCCAACCTGCCGCAAGCGACCGATGATTGGAGTAGTGCTGCGATGAAGGCCGAAATCTTCCTGCCTGACGACTATCGGCCCGCCGAGGGCGAGCCTTTCATGAACGAACGTCAGCTGGAATATTTCCGCCGCAAGTTGATGGTGTGGAAGCAGGAGTTGCTGGACCAAAGTGCCGAGACGATCGACAACTTGCAGGATTCGGGCCGCAACGTGCCCGATATCGCCGACCGCGCCTCTGAAGAAACCGACCGGGCGCTGGAACTGCGGACCCGCGACCGTCAGCGCAAGCTGGTCAGCAAGATCGACGCGGCGCTGCGGCGGATCGAGAACGGCGAATTCGGCTATTGCGACATGACCGGTGAGCCGATCAGCCTCAAACGGCTGGATGCGCGCCCGATTGCGACGATGACCCTGGAAGCGCAGGAAAAACATGAACGCCGCGAAAAGGTTCACCGCGAAGATTGACGTTTTCTGCGTTAGACTGATCATGGTGCCGGGCTTTGCGCCCGGCATTTTTGTCTGGAGGCGGCAATGAGTCTTGATTGGACAGAAGGTTATCGTGCTGGGTGCTGGTGTCGCTGGTCTGGCAGTTGCGCGGGCTTTGGCGCTGCGCGGGGCGCAGGTGACGGTGATCGAACAGGCCGATGCGATCCGCGAAGTGGGCGCGGGATTGCAGGTGTCGCCCAATGGCGCGGCGGCGCTGAAGGGGCTGGGTTTGCACGGCGAACTGGTTGCAGCCTCTACCCGGGCCTCGGCGGTGGAATTGCGCGACGGGCTGGACGGCGACGTGGTGACCCGGCTTGAGGTTGGGAAGCTGCGGCCGGATCAGGGCTATCACTTTGTCCACCGTGCCGACCTGATCGCGCTGCTGTTGAAGGGCGCGACGGAGGTGGGGGTCGAGTTGAACCTGCTGAACCGCGTGGCCTCGGTCGATCTGAGCGGCGCACAGCCCGCGGCGGTGCTGGAGGATGGCACCCGGCATGAGGCGGAGTTGCTGATCGGGGCGGACGGTCTGCACTCTGCGACCCGGATCGCGCTGAACGGCAAGGTTGCGCCGTTTTTCACCGGGCAAGTGGCGTGGCGGGCGGTGATAACGGGCGATGGCGGCCCGCCGGTGGCAGAGGTTCACATGGGGCCGGGGCGGCATCTGGTCACCTATCCGCTGCGCGGCGGCACCCTGCGCAACATCGTGGCCGTGGAAGAGCGTCGCAAATGGGCCGAGGAAAGCTGGACCCTGCGCGATGATCCGCTGGAACTGCGGCTGGCGTTCAAGATGTTCTCGCCGCGCGTGCGGAACTGGCTCGACCAGATAGAGGATGTCTGGCTGTGGGGTCTGTTCCGCCATCCGGTTGCCAAGGTCTGGCAGCAGGCGTTGCCGGACGGGGCCGTGGCTATTCTGGGCGACGCGGCGCATCCGACCCTGCCGTTTCTGGCGCAGGGCGCGTCGATGGCGTTGGAGGATGCCTGGGTTCTGGCCGAGTCGCTGGCCGCTGCCGACAGTTGGGGGGCGGGACTGGCGCTCTATCAGACCAAACGGCGCGACCGCTGTGTGCGGATCGTCGATGCCGCGTCGCGCAATGCCAAGGCCTATCACCTGACCGGCATGACCCGCAGTTTGGCCCATACCGGGTTGAAAATTGGTGGCCGGCTGGCCCCGGATCTGGCGCTGCGGCGGTTCGATTGGCTGTATGGCCATGACGTGACCAAGTGAGCCGAGGCGCGGTTCGGTCAATCCAACTGTTTGTGAAGAGCGGTCCCGCAGCAAAGGCTTGCTAAACTATTGGCAAAGTGCAATTTCCGGCATCAAGGTCGCTATCGTGCGATCCGGACAGCTTTTCATCGGACCGCCCAGCTACGGCCGATTTCGCAGAGTGCGGCATGGTCATTGGATCTATCTACTCAGGGCTGAAGCGGACCTTCACCGATCCGTATTTTGCAGGCTATCGCTACTGGCACACACTGGTCACGATATTGATCTTTTCGTCTTGCGGCACGCTGGCCTTGGAAAGCGTGCAGGATCTGGCGATCCGCTATTCGCAGGCCTTTGACTGGTCCGAATGGGTCACCGTGGCGTTTTTCAGCCTGGATGCCTTTGCCAATATCTTCTTTGCCCCCAATCCGCTGCGCTATCTGTTCTCCTTCTGGGGGTTGATCGATGTGATTTCGGTCGTGCCGTCCTATCTGATGTTGCTGAACCTGACGGCGGTGCGGTCCACCAAGATGATCCGGCTGTTGCGGGTGGCGCGGGCGCTGCGGGTTCTGAAACTCGCCCGGTCGGCAGCGGATGAGGCTGAGGGCGCGGAAGAGCATGTCAACAACCCGATTCTGGCGAATTTGAAGATCTATGTGATCATCTTCTTTGCGGTGTTCATGATTTCGTCGACCTCGATGTATTTTGTTGAAGGCATGCTCTATTCCAGCGACGCGCTGCAGATCGGGCAGGATGCGGTTGATGCGGCAACCCCGGCGGGCGTGGTGCCCGAGGTTTTTGTCCCGACCGACCCGATTTCCGGCAACCCGATCACCGAAGACAAACGGTTTTTCACCTCTATCCCGGCGGCGATGTGGTGGTGCATGGTGACGATGACAACCACGGGTTATGGCGACATGTATCCGGTCACGGTGGGCGGGCGTCTGGTTGCCTGTTTCACCATGCTGTGCGGATTGATCCTGTTCGCCATGCTGTTGAACATCATCAACAAGACCATGATGGTGCTGTTCTTTGGCGAAAAGCTGCCGGACTGAACCCTCAAACCTGATAGAGCAGAATGAGCAGCGTCAGCCCGAGGGCGAGTTCGACCCAAGGCAGGCCGGGCAGCACAGGTCGCGCCTGAACGCGGGTTTCGGACTTCGATTGTGGGGCAAGTGGCGGGAAGCGGTTCTGCATGAGGCACCATAAAGTTGCGATGCGCTCAGGGTCCAATATAGAACTTAACAAGAACATAAGGTCAGCCGAAAGCTCGGTGCTGGATTTGAAACAAACTGTCTGCGGCTTGGCAACAATAGAAAAACGGGGTGGCAAAGCTATGCCACCCCGTTTGAGATCAGCGTCAGACCTTAGCGCGAGGCGAGGTCGCGCAGCACGTAATGCAGCACGCCGCCGTGTTCGACATACTCAATCTCAATCTCGGTATCGATCCGGCACTTGATCTGGATCGTCGTCACTTTGCCATCGGCATAGGTGATCGTGCAGGGCACTGTCGACAGCGGCTTCAACGTCCCGGCCAGACCGGCGATGGAGACGATTTCATCCCCCGTCAGACCCAGCGTTTTCCGGCTGGCGCCGCCCGTGAACTCAAACGGAATGACGCCCATGCCGACGAGGTTGGAGCGGTGGATACGCTCAAAACTTTCAGCGATGACCGCCTTGACGCCAAGCAGGGCAGTGCCCTTGGCGGCCCAGTCACGCGACGAGCCTGCGCCGTATTCGATGCCGCCAAAGATCACCAGCGGCGTGCCAGCCTCTTGATAGGCCATCGAGGCGTCGTAGATCGAGGTTTGCGCGCCGTCCGGCCCCTTGGTGTAGCCGCCTTCAACGCCGTCCAGCATCTCATTCTTGATGCGGATGTTGGCGAAGGTGCCGCGCATCATCACCTCATGGTTGCCACGACGTGAGCCATAAGAGTTGAACTCGGATACCGGAACTTGCCGTTCTGTCAGATACTTACCAGCCGGAGTTGAGGCTTTGAATGAACCTGCCGGGCTGATGTGGTCGGTGGTGATCATGTCGCCCAACACGGCCAGAACGCGGGCATCCTTGATGTCGCTGATCACACCCGGCGTCTTGGACATGCCTTTGAAGTAGGGCGGGTTCTGGATGTAGGTCGAGGCGGCGGGCCAGTCGTAGGTCTCGGAATCCGTCACCTTGACGCCTTGCCACTTGGCATCGCCTTTGAACACATCGGCGTATTTCTTCTGGAACGCGGCGCGCGTTACGGTCTGTTCGACCAGATCGGACACCTCTTTGGTCGTGGGCCAAATGTCTTTCAGATAGACCGGGCCGTTGGTGCCTTCGCCCAGCGGTTCGGTGGTCAGGTCGATGTTCATGTCACCGGCCAAAGCATAGGCCACGACCAGCGGCGGCGCAGGCCAGATAGTTGGCGCGGACATCGGGGGAAATCCGGCCCTCAAAGTTGCGGTTGCCGGACAGGACGGCGGCGGCGACCAGATCGCCCTCGGCAATCGCCGAGGAAATCGCGGGGTCCAGCGGACCCGAGTTGCCGATGCAGGTGGTGCAGCCGTAGCCGACGAGGTTGAAGCCGATGGCGTCCAGATCCTCTTGCAGACCAGCGGCCTCCAGGTATTCCGACACGACCTGCGAGCCGGGGGCGAGCGAGGTTTTGACCCACGGCTTGCGGTTCAGACCGAGCGCGCGCGCCTTGCGGGCAACCAGACCCGCGCCGATCATCACATAGGGGTTCGAGGTGTTGGTGCAGGAGGTGATTGAGGCGATCACCACCGAACCATCGCGCAAGGTATAGTCCTTACCTGCGACCGCCTTGGATTTGCGGGCGTCCCGGGTCGCAGTCTCGGTCAAGGTTTGGCCTTCGGAGGCCATGTCCTTGGCGGCTGCTGAGGCGTCAATGCCACGGTAATCGCAGACGGTTTGATAGAAGCCCGTCGCAGCCTTGGTCAGCGGGGTGTAGTCTTGCGGGCGCTTGGGGCCAGAGATGGCGGGAACAATCTCACCCATGTCGAGCGAAAGGGTGGAGGTGTAGATCGGGTCATACCCCTCATCGCGCCACATGCCGTTGGCCTTGGCATAAGCCTCTACCAAAGCAATCCGGGCCTCATCGCGGCCGGTGTTGCGCAGATAGCGGATGGTTTCGCCGTCGATCGGGAAGAAACCGCAGGTCGCGCCATATTCCGGGGCCATGTTGGCGATGGTGGCGCGGTCGGCGAGGGGCAGGTGGTCCAGACCGGGGCCGTAGAATTCGACAAACTTGCCCACGACGCCGTGTTTGCGCAGCATCTGAACGACCTTCAGCACCAGATCGGTGGCCGTGGTGCCTTCCATCATCTGCGCCGGTCAGCTTGAAGCCGACAACCTCGGGGATCAGCATCGACACGGGCTGGCCGAGCATCGCGGCCTCAGCCTCAATGCCGCCAACGCCCCAGCCCAGAACGGCAAGGCCGTTGACCATGGTGGTGTGGCTGTCGGTGCCGACCAGGGTGTCGGGATAGGCGACCGGGTTGCCGGCCTGATCATTGTCGGTCCAGACGGTCTGGGCCAGATATTCAAGGTTCACCTGATGGCAGATGCCGGTGCCCGGCGGCACGACGCGGAAGTTGTTGAACGCCTTTTGACCCCATTTCAGGAAGACATAGCGTTCCATGTTCCGTTCGTATTCGCGGTCAACGTTGGCCTGAAACGCGCGCGGCGTGCCGAATTCGTCGATCATCACCGAATGGTCGATGACCAGATCAACCGGGGCGAGCGGGTTGATCGCCTGTGCATCGCCGCCAAGGCCGAGGATGCCGTCACGCATCGCGGCAAGGTCAACCACAGCCGGAACGCCGGTGAAATCCTGCATCAGCACGCGGGCAGGGCGGTAGGCGATTTCGCGCGGGTTCTTGCCCGCCATCTTGCCCCAGTCGGAAAACGCGCGGATGTCGTCCAGCGTGACGGTCTTGCCATCTTCAAACCGCAGCATGTTTTCCAGCACCACCTTCAGCGCGGCGGGCAGGCGCGAAAACTCGCCCAAGCCAGCCTTTTCGGCGGCGGGGATCGAATAATAGGATACCGTTTGGCCGCCTGCGGTCAGGGTGCTGCGGGTTTTGGCGCTGTCGTGTCCGACGGTGACGGTCATAATAGGCTCCTGTCAGGTTTGGATTTGGCCGAAGGCTTGTTCAGCCGAGGAATCATTCAGGTCTGGGCGACATTGTATACCATTGTATGCCGGATTGCCAGAGGGGCCAGACCAGAGGGAAAACTCGGCCCTGCAATACAGATAGGGTCAGACTTGCCACGATTGTGTGAACTCCGTATCCCCATAGGCTCGCAAAACCTTGATTGGTAGGATGGCATAGGTTTGGGTAGAGCTAAAGCAGAACAAGGGGACGATTGGAAATGATGCAGGCCTTTGCCAAATCTTTGGGCGTCGCTGCGATATGCTTTGCAGGGCCCGTCTTGGCGCAGGGGGCATCGGGCACCGTCGTCGAACTTTACACCTCACAGGGGTGTTCGTCATGCCCGCCCGCCGATGCCTATCTGGCGAAACTGGCGCAGGAACCGGGCGTCATCGCCTTGGCGCTGCATGTCGACTACTGGGACTACATTGGCTGGGCGGACAAATTCGCCAACCCGAAGTTTACCGACCGGCAGAAGGCCTATGCGCGGGCGATCAAAAGCAACACGATCTACACGCCGCAAATGATCGTCTCGGGCGTTGACCGGGTAGAGGGCGGCGATCCCAACAAGGTTGAGGGTGATATTCGACGCCATCAGACGGCCGAGTCGATGGTGGTGCTGCAACTGATGCGCTCGGGCGGGTCGGTGACGATCCACGCGTCAGCCAAGGCGGATGCTGGGGCAAAAGCTGATCGTGCAGCTGGTGCGCTATCGTCCCTCAGAGGTGGTTGAGATTGAATATGGCGAAAATGCCAAGGGCGCAGTATCGAGTACACCAATATCGTCACCTCTTGGACGCGGGTTGGTGAGTGGACGGGCACTGCCGATTTTCGGATGAATGTGCCGGTGCAGGGGGCCGATCCGGTCGTGGTGATCTTGCAGGCCGAGGGGCCGGGGCGGATCTATGCGGCGGCCGAGTTGCGCTGAAAGTCGTGCTACTTCCAACGGCGGTGGACCCAGAACCATTGACCGGGATGCGCCTTTACCTGCGCGCCGAGTGAGTTGTTGAGAGCCTGGGTCATCTCTGCCGCCGTGGTGTGCGGGATCGACGGCTCCACCAGCAGTTCGAAATGGATGCCGTCGGGCTGGCGGATGCCATAGACCGGCACCAGCAAGCAGTTGTATTTCAACGCCAGATTCCGCCGCCGACAGCGCAGTCAGCGCCCGGTGGCCGAGAAATGTCAGCGGCGTGCCCGTGCCGTAAGCTGCTGATCCATCAGCATCCCCAGCATTCCGCCTTTGCGCAGATGGGTCACCAGATCGGCCAAACCGCGCCGCCCGCGCGGGAACAGCGGCTCTGATATGGCGCGGATGGTCGCGGCGAAATGCCGGTCGAAATAGGGGTTGCGCTGCGGACGGTAGAGCGCCGCCACCGCCTTGCCGCGCGTCGCAAGAACGGCGCGGGCGATGTCGTGGTTGCCGAAATGGCCGGAGACCATGATGACGCCGCGCCCCGCCGCCTGCGCCGCCTCGATCTCAGCCAGACCGACGCCGTGGATCGGGCAGTTGGCGACATTGGCCTTGAACTCCACCGGGGAGTAGAGTTCGGCCAGCGTGCGGCCCACATTGTCCAGCACATCATAGGTCAGTTTGGCGACGCGCTCTGGCGGCAGGTCAGGCCAGATCAGCGCCAGATTGTCGCGCACCCGCTTGCGATAACCCGCGATGGGCCCGACGATAACCGCGCAGCACCCAGCCGCTGAACGGCACCCGCTGGCGGTAGGGCAACAGCCGCAGCCCGCCGATCAGGCCGGACACGACCACGTTCTGGGCGTAGGCCAGAGGCAGGAAGAAGGGGGAAGACGTCTTGACCACAGCGCATCAGACCACAGGTTTTGGCTTTGCGCCATGAAGTTCCTGTTTCCAGACATAGAGACCCGCCGCCGCGATCACAAGCGCCCCGACCAAAGTCATGCGGTCGGGATAGACGCCAAAGGCGGTGATCGACCAGAATGTCGCAAAGACGATGTCGGTATAGCCGAACGGGGCCATCGAACTCGCCTCAGCCACCGAAAAGGCGCGGATGATGAACAATTGCGCGACGGCCCCCAGCCCGCCCATCAGCAGGAACATCGGAACGTCATGCAGCGCAATGGGTTGCCAGTAGAACGGCAGGATCAGCGAGGTGGCGATGGTGCCCGCGAGGGAGGCATAGATCATCGCGGCCCAGGGGCTTTCCCGGCTGCCGACAAGACGGGTCAGCAGCATGTTGGCGGCATAGCAGACAGCGCAGATCAGCGGCAGCAATGGCCGCCGGGGTGAACACGCCCATGCCGGGCCGGATCACGATCAGCGCGCCGACAAGGGCGGCCACAACGCCGATGATGCGTTGAACGCCCAGCCGCTCACCCAGAAACAGGCTGGCGCCGAGGGTGATCAGCAGCGGGTTGATATCGGCCAGTGCCGTCGCCTCGGCCAGACCGATGAAGTTCAGGCTGACGAAAAAGAACACCGTCGCCCCCAGTTGCGTGAGCGACCTTGCGGCATGCCACCACGGCATATTGGTCCGCAATGAGGGGATGAAACGGCGGCGCAAGTAGAGCAGCGACAAACAGGAAATGCCCGGCAAAGCGCGCCCAGATCACCACGGCGGTGGGGTAGTCCTGCATCAGCGCTTTGGCCACCGCGTCCATGGCGGTAAAGCAGAACACGGCGAAGACCATCATCGCGACGCCCTTGCCGGTGGCAGCGACGGATTGTTGGGAAAGGGCGGGCAATTCTGACCTCGGATCTGACCCGGCGGACGCTAGGGTCACGCCGTGCCAGACGCAAGGTGCAATGGTTAATCTTCGGGGGTCACCAGCACCACCTCACCCGAGCCTTCCAACTGCCGGATGGCCATGACGATGGTCGACATCGCCTCTTCGGCATCCTTGTCCTTGATCTTGCCCCGCGCCGCGATTTCTTCGCGCAGGGTTTGCGCCATGCGTTGCGACAGATTGGCGAGGATATGTTCGGCAGAGGCGGCGCTGTTCGGGGTTGGTCTGGGGCTGCGGCGAGGGCGGTGACCAGCACTGGGTCTGATCGACGATGCGGACCACCTTGGGCACATCGCGCGGGGCCAGCCGCGCCTTGATATGTTCGAAGGTGAAGATCGACTTGCGCACAATCTCGGCAAAGCTGGCGTCGGTTTCCTGCAACCCTTTCAGCACATCGTCCCGGGTCAGGGCGGCGGCGATGTTCAAGATGGCGCCGACGCGTTCGCCGGGGTCCACCTCAAACGCCTTGATCGGCTGGGACTCGATCTGCGCTGGCGAGCGACAGGCCGATGCGGCGCACCGTGTCTGGGTCGATATTGCCGGTCTGCGACACAGCATAGGCCACCGCCCGCGCCCGGTCGCCGGGAAATTTGCCCAACAGTTCCGCCGCCTTGGCACCGGCAGTTTTGACAGGGCAACGGCGGCGACCTCGATCGCTTTCGTCCTTCAACGTCTCGGCCAGCACGTCGAGCGGGATGGCCATCAGCCGTTCCCACGGGTCAACCGAGGAGTGGCCGCCATTCATCCGGCGCAGCCGTGTGGCGGCGGTGGCGGAGATATGGCCGTCCATGATCGACAGGGCCCCTTCGATGCCACCGGGGAAGGACAGGCCGACCTCATCCAGTTCGGACAGGAATTCCCGCACCACCGCATTGCAGCGTGGCGCGGTCAACCCGGCGCATCTTGCCCATCTGGGCGGCGAGAGAGGTCTGCATTTCCTCGGGCAGCGTGGTGATTGGCAGCGGCGATCCTTCGGCCAGAAGCAGCCGCACGATGATGGCGGCCTTTTCTCGTGGCCGAAACCTTGCGGCGTGGCGCCTGCTCAATTGCGGGCAGAAAGCTGGCCGGGCTGGATAGCCGGGCCAACATGGCCGGTGTGGCGGACATGGCACCTCCGATTCTTCTGAACTGAAGGGCAGGGTCGCAGGTCGTCGTTAAGGCCGAGTGAACAGCCGCCGATCAGGCCCCGAAAACCCGGGCGAAAATCGTGTCGACATGCTTGGTGTGATAGCCAAGGTCGAACTTTTCCTCGATCTCGGCGGGCGACAGGGCGGCGGTCACCTCGGGGTCGGCCAGCAGCTCGGTCTTGAAATCGGCGCCCTTTTCCCAGACCTTCATCGCGTTGCGCTGCACCAGACGGTAGCTGTCCTCGCGGCTGACACCGGCCTGGGTCAGGGCCAGCAGCACCCGCTGGCTCATCACCAAGCCGCGGAATTTGTTCATGTTGGCCAGCATGTTCTCCGGATAGATCACCAGCTTTTCCACCAGTCCCGCCAGACGGTGCAGGGCGAAATCCAGGGTGATGGTGGTATCCGGGCCGATGGCGCGTTCGACCGACGAATGGCGAGATGTCGCGTTCATGCCACAGCGCCACATTCTCCAGCGCCGGGATCACCGACATGCGGACCAGACGCGCAAGGCCCGTCAGGTTTTCCGACAGCACCGGGTTGCGTTTGTGCGGCATGGCCGACGACCCCTTTTGGCCGGGGGAAAAGAACTCCTCCGCCTCCAGCACCTCGGTCCGCTGCATGTGGCGGATTTCGATGGCGACGTTTTCGATGGACGACTGGCAATCACGCCCAGAATCGCGAAATACATCGCGTGGCGGTCGCGCGGGATGACCTGGGTGCGAGATCGGCTCGGGCGTCAGGCCGAGCATCTTGCAGACATGCTCCTCGACCGAGGGGTCGATGTTGGCGAAGGTGCCGACAGCGCCGGAGATGGCGCCGGTGGCGACCTCAGCCCGTGCTGCCACAAGACGCGCCCGGTTGCGGGCCATTTCGGCGTAAAAGCGGGCGAAGGTCAGGCCCATCGTGGTCGGCTCGGCGTGGATGCCGTGGCTGCGCCCGATGCGAACGGTGTCCTTATGCTCCATCGCGCGGGATTTCAGCGCGGCCAGAACCCGGTCAAGGCCGACCAGCAGCAGGTCGGTCGCCCGCACCAGTTGCACGTTGAAGGTGGTGTCCAGCACGTCGGATGAGGTCATGCCCTGATGGACAAACCGCGCGGCATCGGCGCCGACAATCTCGGCCAGATGGGTCAGAAAGGCGATGACGTCATGTTTGGTGACGGCCTCGATCTCATCAATCCGGGCGACGTCAAAGGTGACGTCCTTTGCCTTCCAGACAGCCTCGGCATTGGCTTTGGGGATCACGCCGATCGCGGCCTGCGCGTCGCAGGCATGGGCCTCGATCTCAAACCAGATCTTGAATTTGGCCTCAGGGGACCACAGGGCAACCATGTCGGGACGGGAATAGCGCGGGATCATCGGGGACGCCTTTTCTGGGGGACAGGGTTCCCTTAAAGCGCCTGACTGTTGGGTGCAAGCCACAGGCGTCGTGGCACCGGATCAGCCACTGGTCTGGCGGTAATATTCCCAGACATCCAGCGTGCGGCCGTCGTGCAACATGCAATAGGCCTTCTGCCCCTGCGAGGTCAGCTTGACCACCAGATGCCCGCCATGTTCGCGGCAATTGACCGAGGCCGGGTTGTTGACGGTCGGCGCGATCTTGTGCGCCCTGGTTTCGCAAGCGGCGAGGGGCAGCAGGCAGAGGGCCAACATAAGGCGCAGCATGGCAGGTTCCTTTCGGATTTCGGTGGCAGGTCCTTGGGGCTTGAACAAGCGCGAGGCACACAGCATTGTCTGAAAATGCGCTCAATTTAGGGCGGGCAGATCAAGGAGATGGTGATGGTTGAAACGGTGGTCGGTCGTGAAGTGACCGTGATGTTCGATGGCAAGCGCTGCGTGCATTCGCGCAATTGCGTGCTGAGCCATCCCGAGGTCTTTGTGCCCAATGTGAAGGGCGAGTGGATTTTCCCGGATGCGGCCCCAGCGGCCGATGTGGTGCGGATCGGGCTGAACTGCCCGTCGGGGGCGATCCGGGTTTCGCGGAACGATGGTGCCGCCGGGTCAGATGCGGCGCCCAAGGTCAACACGGTGCGGGTGCGCGAGAACGGGCCCTTGGCGATGGAAGCACCGATGCTGTTGCGCGGTGTGCCGACTGGACAGCCCGCGCGCGACGCTGTGCCGCTGTGGTGCCTCGGCCAACAAGCCGTTCTGTGATGGCAGCCATAGCAAGATCGGGTTTACCGCAACCGGAGAGCCTGCCGAGAAACCGTCAGAGGCTTTGGCCGCACGGGATGGCGCGGTGGATTTGCAGCCGCAGCCCAATGGATCGTTGAAGGTGGTCGGCAATCTTGAGGTGGTGTCGGGCACGGGCCACACGATCAACCGGGCGACGCAGCTGTTTTTGTGCCGCTGCGGGCAATCGAAGAACAAACCCTATTGCGATAGCAGCCACAAGGCGGCGGGGTTCGTCGCGGAGTGAGGGGTGGATGGGGGTTTTGCACCCCCAAGCCCGATTGGCGTTGCCAACCGGGCAGATCACATTGGCAAGGCCAATGTGCTGCCCCTGCAGGATATTTTCGCCAAAATGAAGGCTATTGGCCCATCAAGGCGGCGTCGAACGGGTATTTGGTCAGGTTTTCATAGCCGGTCTCGGTGATCAGCACCTGATCTTCCAGCTTGATCGAGAAATCGCTGCCTTCGCGGCGACACCAGCGCCTCGACACACAGGGTCATGCCGGGCTCAGCACGTGTATCGAAGGCGCCGTCGACCCAACTGTCGGGATAGGGCACACAGCGGCCACTCATCACACAAGCCCACGCCGTGCATCTTGCACGAGTATTTCTGCGCCCAGTTCTGGGTCGGCCAGTTGATGGCCCTTGTGTACCAGATCGTGGATCGACACGCCGGGTTTCAGCATCTCCATGTTGATGGTGATATGGTCGCGGGCGTGCAGCATGGCGTCGATCATGTCCTGGACGCGGTTTGCGGTCGCCGATCCACCACGTGCGCGAAATGTCGATGCACATGCCGTAGCAGCCAATCAGATCGGTGTCGAAAGCCGACGATTTCGTTGTTTTGCACGATCCGCGGGCCGCATTCCTGAAACCACGGGTTGGTGCGCGGGCCAGAGGCCAGAAGTCGCGTCTCAATCCACTCACCGCCGCGGCGGATGTTGCCGGCGTGCAGTTCGGCCCAGATCGCATCTTCGGACACGGTGCCAGTTGGGGACGTTGGTGCGGGCGAACACCTCCATCTCGGCGATAGCCCGCTTCGCAGGCATCGTGGGCGCAGCGCATGGCGGCGATATCGTCGGGGCCTTTGATCGACGCGGGTCCGCTCGGTGACCTCTTCGCCGTCCATCACCTCAAACCCCTCACGCTCAAGGGCGCGCAAGCCGTGGATCATGATCTTGTCCACGGCGAGGCGGCGGTTGGTGCCGGCATGGGCGCGCATCACCTCATCCACCTGTTTGGCGAAGCTATGGGCGTCGTTGTCCGAACGGTCGCCGGTGGCAAAGTAGAAGAACGAGGCACCGCTGCGCACTTCTTTCACCAGCGGGTTAAAGGCCGTGAGGAAGGGCGAGTTCTTGTATTCCCACATCACCATATGACCATCGGCACAGATCAGGCAGGCGCGGAACGGGTTGTGGCTGTTCCACAGCTGCATGTTGGTGGTGTCGGTGGCGTAGCGGATGTTGAGCGGGTCGAACATCAAGATCCCGCCGTAGCCCCGCGTCGACAATGGCCTCCGTCATCCGCCGCCAGCGGAAGTCGCGCATCGCGGCCAGATTGGGCGGTGTCAGGCCCACCGACTGCCATTCGGCAAAGGCCAGCTGGGTCGGCCCGATCTCTACCCGGTCATTGTCATTGGGACTGCCGTCCGCCATCGTGGCACCCCGGCTTGGGTCAATCTTGCGGCGGCTGGCGTAGCTGTGGTCCATGATGATCCTCCTGTTGCGGGCAGCTTCGGTCACGGGCCGGGAACCGCTTTGCTGCGGGCGACGTGGGATGTCGGAATTGGGTCGACGCCCCTGCGCGGGGCTGGTTAACATCAGCGCAATTCACCGGAGTCTGAACCTGATGCCACCAATCCTGCAAACCCATCTGCCCTTTGCCCCGTGGATGGAGGATCGCACGGCGCGATTGCCGGGTGTGCAACCGGTGGTGGGGCCGGATTGGTTGCTGGTGGATGAGGCTTTTGCCGGGCAGATGGCGCTGCGCGATCAACTGATCGCCGAGAAACCTCAGGTCGTTCTGGCGCAATTGCCGGGGGCAGAGGCTGCGGCGGCAGAGTTGCTGGAAATGGTGTTGACCCAGTTGACGACGTCACCCGGTTATGTGGTGGGGCCGGATGAGGTGATCCGGCCTGACGGCGTTACCGTGGCGCTGGACCGGGACGATCCGTTGCGGGTGCTGGGGCGGTTGGTGCAAGAGGATCTGGTTCTGCTGCAGCATCAGGGCGATGAACATGTGCTGACTGCGGCTTGCCTGTGCTTTCCAGCCAGTTGGTCGCTGCAAGAGAAGCTCGGTCGGCCACTGACCGGGGTGCACCGGACCGTCAAGGACTATGACGATGGGGTGGCCAAGCGGGTGCAGCGGCTGTTTGATAATGTGCGGGTTGGGCAACCGATGTGGCGGGCCAATGCGCTGATCTATGTGAACCCGGACCTGCACCAGCCGGGCAGCGAAACCGCCCCGCGCACCGAACGGCGCAATGGCAAATATGTCCGCTCTGAACGCCAGACGATGGTGCGGCTGCCAAAAACCAATGCGGTGGTTTTCGCCGTCCACTCTTGGGTCGTCCTGCTGGACAACCTGACTGCGGCAGAGCGTGCCGCGTTGGAGCAGGCCCGGCTCTGAATTTCAGAGCCGGATCTGTCAGACCAAGCCCTGTGCCATCGCGGCCATCGTTTCACCAATGGGCGAATGGGCAAGGGCAAAGACGGTGCCGGACATCGCCATCAGACGTGACGACAGGCGCATGTTTTCGCCCCGCAGCACCGAATAGGTCATCACCGCAGCCCCGAGCGGGGCCCAGACCAATATCAGCGTGGCGTTCATGCAATGCGCGGCCAGCCGCATCTGGGTGGAATAGACAACCTGTTCTTCACCCAGATCCACCGGATAGAGCGCCTCACGCAGACGGTACAACTCATTCAGCTGCATCGGCGGCAGGTCGGGCGTGTCGTTGGCCGCTTCGCCGGGCGGGGTTTGGTGTGAATTCGGGCCATCAGGTTGCAAAGCTGCCTGCGTGGCCTTCGTCTGGCTGGGGATATCGGCAATCTTGGGCAACACGCGGCGTTGCGCGGCAAGTGCCGCTGCCCGCATGGTCCGCTCCAGCATGGCTTCGCTGGGGGCTGCGGCCTTGCGGGTGGCCATAAAGGCATCGGTGCGGGACAAGCTGTCCAAGATGCTGTCCACCGGGGGTAAATCAGCGCCCATATCGGGAAGTTCCTCCACCAAAGTGTCAACCTGTTCGGCATCCACGCCACCATCAATCAGACACCACAACACGGCTGTCGGATCAAAGCGGGTCTGGATACGTTCCACCAGACGGCTGCACAGGATTTCATGATCTGCATGTTCATAGTCGCCACGCGGCACCAGACCGGGACCAACCGAAACGGTCAGACATCCGAACCGACACCGCCGGGCAACTTCGGACCAGGCGAGCAGGATTCGCGTGCCTGGAATGTCAAATGTGACGAGATCGTCACAATCCCATTCGATTTCAACCTCATCGCCTCGCAGTCGCGACAAGACTGATTCGAGCTCCGAAACGATCCGGGCGAAGTCAAGCGAACCGCTTGGGGGGAACACAAGTTGTGCAATTGTACTTTGACCACGATTCGTCATGGTGTTTCTCCCACTACATCTTAGCAACCTTGGCTTGCAACTGTGGGCAGAACTGGAAACAATTGTGGAATTAGTAAGATTTTAACGATGTGAAATGCTTTGTTTCTGCCACAAAGACAAATTCATTGGTTGCCTAGAATTCCAGCAGAACTGGAAACGATGCCGAATTAGCGGCGCCAAGACTCGGGGAAATCAGCGAGACGTTCCCTAACCCCTTGATATTGCGGGTCCAGAAATTTCCGTGCGCGGGATTTCAGATCTGACGGCAGGCTCAGCGGCAAGCCGGCGTGAACGCGCGACTCAACCTTGGGGGGAATCGGGGTCAGGCCGAGAAAGCCGGTGATCTGATCCAGCCCTCCATTATTGAACATGTTTTCGTAAACAACCGACAAGACCTGTCCGGCGGGAATCGCCATGCGCAATTTGTCCAGAATGGCGACGTAATCGCCGCGCCGCAGGATGCCGTCCATCTCGGGCGTCAGGTTGCCAGCCAGAATGTCCTCCATCATCTGCAGGCTGGCCTCGGCAAATGTGGCGCGATTGGCGCGGGCGCAGTTCATCCGCACATGGCTCCACAACCGGTCAACCGGATCGCGCATCAGATAGACAAAGCGTACATCCGCCGTCAGCCCGGCCATGGTTGTCAGCATTTCGGGCGGCAGCAGGCCATAGGCGGGGGTCACGTCGCCCACGACACGGCGCGTTCCGGCACCCGCTGTCAGATAATCGAGATAGCGGTCATGCGCGCCATAGCCTGCCTGCAAGACCTGAACCCAGTCCTCCAGATCGGAAATCCGGCGCTGCATATAGGGCAGGCGGTCAAGCGGCGCGGTTTTCGCCTTGTCGCGCACCCCCGCCGCTTCGGCCTTGGCCTGTTTGATCGCCCGGGCGAACTGGGCCTCGGTGGTCAGCGAGAAATAGTGCAGCTCTTTGATGGTGCGCAGATGGCAGTCAGGATGCCCCTGCAACTGGCTGTGCAGCCAACTGGTCCCGGCTTTGGTCGCGCCCACGCAAAAGAACAGGGTCGGGCGGGGCGAGGGCGTCTTGGGCAAGCGTCATGTCCTTATCGGCGGGCCGGGCAGGGGCCTTGGGCCGATCATACCGCCTTTTGACCGCTTGGCCAGTGCGGGTGGTCTCAGAACCAGTCGCGCAGATCGCCGCCGTCGAGATGGAACATCAGCGCCCGAATGGCCCCGGCAGGCAGCGCGAAGGTCAGGCAAATTGCTGCAAGCGTCCAACCCATGCCGCGCCGCAGCATTCCCGGGGATGCAGCATCTGTGGCCTCATCCACCGCGGCCTCTGAAGGCGGCGGCATCTCATGCTCAAACCGATGCGACGGCGTGCCGATGGCGCTGCGGATCGCGTGCAGCGTGGGCTCATCCCGGACCGGCTTTGGCTGGGGCGTCGGGCGCTGTGGAACCACGGGCTGCTTGGCAAAACTGGGGCGGATCAGATTGGGATAGGCGATGGGCTCTTCCGGGGCCGGCGGTGGCAGCACCAGATCGCCTGCTTCGGCAAACAACCGCCCCAAGGACAGCAACCTGCGACCAACCCATTGATGTGACGGCACAAGCCTTGCCACCCGCCCGAGCCTTGCCAGATTGACCCGCCGCTCACCCGCAGCGACCGACTGGCCGAAATGCTGCAACCGTTGAGCAGCATCGACCATCTCTGGCTTCAGGTCACGGCGGGCGATGGCGAGGCTGACGCTTCGATAGGCGCTGAAGTCAAAACGCGGCTTCTGGCGACCATCCACCCATATCTTGGGCTGCGACAGATAAACATCGGTCGGCACGATCTCTGGCTTCTTCTTGCGGTCTGCGGCGGTCATAGGTCTGCGCTCCATGGCACTGTGCGCGTGTCTGTGGCAGTATGCTTCCAAATCCGGCGCGGCGATGGCAAAATCGCGGCGGCGTGGTGGCAGGGGGCCAGCGTGCCAGAGCGTCCAGAAATGATGGGCCTGATTTTACTGGCCCGAATTGACAGACTGGACCTGCGGCCTCTAGCGTCCGCCGGAAACCGTTGAACCCAAGGTGCCCAAGTGACCCGTAGCAGGCCAAGACTGACTTTGTGGGCCTGCCTGTCCGCATCCCTGATCCTAAGCGCAGCGGGCGGGGTGGCAGAGGTCACGCAGCAGATGATAACCGACGACGCAGCACCGCTGTGGCAGGCGGTCGGGCCGTTGAATGTCGCGGGCAACCGCAGCTGCACCGCCACCCTGATTTCACCGACAGAGGCGGTCACGGCGGCGCATTGCCTGTTCAACTCGCAGACTTTGCACCGTGCTGTGCCCTCTGACATCCATTTCGTGATCGGCCAACGCCGCGACAGCTATGCCGCCCTGCGCGGGGTGACGGCGACCGCGATCCTGCCGGGCTTCGTCTATAGCGGCCACCAAAGCGCGATTGACTCGGTCGAACTGGATGTGGCGCTGCTGAAACTCGACGCCCCGGTGTCGGCGACAGAGGCCACACCGTTGGAGGTGACAGACTGGCCGGCCAAGACCGCAAGTGCCGTCACGGTGGACGTTGTGGGCTATGGCCGTGACCGGCCCTTCATGGCCTCCATCCGCCCGGGATGTGAGGTGCTGGACAAGGCGAATGGCGTGGCCTTGTTGTATTGTGAGGTGGTGCCGGGTCTGTCTGGCGCGCCAGTGACCCTGCCGGGGCGAAAGCTGGTCGCCGTCGTCTCGGCGATGGTCGGCAGCCCGGTCAATTCCGACAGCGCGCTTGCCGTATCGGTCGCGCCGCATCTGGCGGACCTGCGCAAACTGATTGCCCCAGACAGGACGACGCCATGACCCCGACCCGCCTGATGTCCGCCAACGACCGCGCCGCAAGATCCAGCCATTGGCGGTGGGTGCTGGCCGGGGTCGTGCTGGCCGCAATGGCCGGGCCGGGCCACTCCCAAACCACAAGGCGGGTGTTAGAGTCGGAAGAGGCGGCGCGGTGGCGGGCGGTAGGCTCGCTGAACGTGTTGGGGGCAGAGGCCTGCACGGCGATCCTGATTTCACCGGATGAGATCATCACGGCCGCCCACTGCGCCATCGAAGGCCTGACCGGCGGTCTGCGTCCGGTTGGCCTGTACCGGGTGAACCTCGGCCAGATTTCTGATGGGTCAGGCTCGGACTATGGCATCGCGGCCTCTGCCGTGCTGCCGGGGTATTTGGTTTCAGAGGGGGGGAATACGGTCGAGAAGATCGGCAATGATCTGGCCTTGATGCGCCTTGCCAAGCCCGTCGCGCCGGAGGACGTCGTCCCGATGACAGTGGCCGACTGGCCGAACCCGATTGGCGAATTTGTCGATATTCTGGGCTATGAACGTGGCGGCCCCAGTGCCGTGACAATCCGCGAAGGCTGCATGGTGCTGGACAGTCAGGACGGTGTGAACATCGCCAATTGCAGCGTGATTTCAGGCCTGTCCGGCGGCGCGATGGTGCTGAGCCGCGCAGCGGAAGAGCCGCCGACCTTGGTTGCGGTGGTGTCCTCCAGCGGTCATGGCACCGCCTATGCCGTGACAATCGCCCCGCATCTGGCCGCATTGCGCGCAGAGCTGGCCAAATAGAAAGGGGCGCCCGAAGGCGCCCCAATCCCCGACTGACGAGGGATCAGCAGGAATAATACAAAGCATACTCAACCGGGTGCGGCGTGTGTTCGTAGGCGTAAACCTCTTCCCACTTCAGACCCATGTAGCTTTCCAGCATGTCGCGTGAGAACACGCCGCCGACCAGCAGGAAGTCCATATCCTTGTCCAGCTCTTGCAGCGCTTCACGCAGGCTGCCGCAAACCGTCGGGATCGCTGCCAGTTCTTCGGGCGGCAGATCATACAGGTCCTTGTCCGAAGCCGGGCCCGGATCGATCTTGTTCTTGATGCCGTCAAGACCGGCCATCAACAACGCGGCAAACGCCAGATAGGGGTTGGCTGCCGGATCGGGGAAACGCGCCTCAACCCGCTTGGCTTTCGGCGATTCGGTCCACGGAATACGAACGCAGCCCGACCGGTTGCGAGCCGAATACGCGCGCAGAACCGGTGCTTCGAACCCGGGGATCAGACGCTTGTAGCTGTTGGTCGCCGGGTTGGTCAGCGCGTTCAGCGCCTTGGCGTGCTTCAGGATACCGCCGATGAAGTACAGCGCCTCCTGCGACAGGTCAGCATATTTGTCGCCTGCGAACAGCGGCTTGCCGCCCTTCCAGATCGACATGTTGACGTGCATCCCCGAGCCGTTGTCACCCTTCATGGGTTTCGGCATGAACGTAACGGTCTTGCCATAGGCAGCCGCGACGTTGTGGATGACGTACTTGTACTTCTGGATGTTGTCGGCCTGTTCGACCAGACCGCCAAAGATCATGCCGAGTTCGTGCTGGCAGGTCGCAACTTCATGGTGGTGCTTGTCCACCTTGATGCCCATGCGCTTCATGGTCGACAGCATCTCGCCGCGCAGGTCTTGTGCGGTGTCGATCGGGTTGACCGGGAAGTAGCCGCCCTTGTGCGGCCGCGCGGTGGGCGAGGTTGCCGCCCTCAAACGACGCATCCGTGTTCCAGGCCGCATCTTCTGCGTCAATCTGGAACGACACTTTCTGCGGCGTCACCGAATAGCGCACGTCGTCGAAAATGAAGAATTCGGCTTCCGGCCCGAAGTAGGCCTCATCGCCGACGCCAGAGGATTTCAGGTAGGCCTCGGCACGGTGCGCCACGGCACGCGGGCAACGGTCATACAACTCGCCCGTGTCAGGCTCTGCGACGTTGCAATGCACGCACAGGGTTTTTTCGGCGTAGAACGGATCCAGATAGACCGAGGTCGCATCCGGCATCAGCTTCATGTCCGACTGGTCGATCGACTTCCACCCAGCGATGGAAGAGCCGTCGAACATGAAGCCTTCTTCGAAGAAGTCTTCGTCCACAAGATCAGCCACCAGCGTCACATGCTGCAGCTTGCCCTTGGGGTCGGTAAAGCGGATGTCGACATATTCGACCTCCTCGTCCTTGATCAGTTTCAGAGCTTTCGCAACTGCGCTCATCATGCTGCCTTTCGGTTTGGGTTTCCTTTGGGCCTTGCGGCCCGGTGATCCTTAAACTGATGTCTCTGGTCCGGTTGGGACCGGGGATTTCAGGTTAAATTGCGTCGTCGCCCGATCTCGCCGGTGCGGATCCGGATGGCCTGTTCGACGGGGCTGACGAAAATCTTGCCGTCACCGATCTTGTCGGTGCGCGCCGCCGAGATGATGGCAGCGATGGCGGTGTCGACCATGTCATCGGTCAGCACCACTTCGATTTTCACCTTGGGCAGGAAGTCCACGACATATTCCGCGCCGCGGTACAGTTCGGTATGGCCCTTCTGACGGCCAAAACCCTTGACCTCAGTGACAGACAGGCCCTGAATGCCAGCCTCTTGCAGCGCCTCTTTGACCTCATCCAGCTTGAACGGCTTGATGATAGCTTCGATCTTCTTCATGGGCCGACTCCCCCAGCGAATTTTCGTCTGAGACCGTCACATCACTTCCTTTCGGACGGGACAATTGACTAGGCTGTCGTTGCGGTACCTGTCGGCTGGAATCTGGTCGCTGCGACCAAGTTTTAATCGCGGCGATGCTTAATTGAGCAGTTTGCAAACAAAAGGCACTGAAACATGACCGAACTCCTGACCGCCGCCCAGATGCGCGCCATCGAGGCCGCCGCCATCGCCTCAGGTGAGGTGACCGGGCTGGAGTTGATGGAGCGGGCAGGGCGCGGCGTGGTCGAGGCGGTGTTTGCCGAATGGCCCGAGCTTGCGCGCCGGGTCGTTCCGCGCCGTGGTGCTGTGCGGCCCGGGCAACAACGGCGGCGACGGGTTTGTGGTGGCGCGGCTGTTGAAGGAGTGGGGCTGGGAGGTGGAGGTGTTCCTCTATGGCGACGCCGCGAAGGCTGCCGCCGGATGCGCGGGTGAATTATGAGCGGTGGGTGGGGATGGGGGAGGTGAGCGGGCTAGACGACAGGGTCCGCAAGCATGGCACGACGGAGTGCCGACTTGATCGTTGATGCTCTGTTTGGTATCGGGTCTCGCACGCGACCGGCTGCCGATCCGGAGACGCTGGACATTGCCCTGACAGTTCACATGCGCGCTGTTGGTGAGTGGCGCGAGCCGACCATCCGCGCATTGTTCGCACAGTGATCGGTTCCGACAGTGCGCGTATTCGGTGTCGAGGACTGCGATACGCGACACGGCGCAGGGTTCGCCAATGGAGCCGTATGCATGCCGATCTGACTGTGACCTTTCATCGCCGGAAGATGGGGCACGTCTTGGCTGACGGTCCGCAAGTTTGGCCTAGCTGCGCGAGTTGGACTTGGTTTGACTCGGCCATTCCGATGTGGCGCTCCCAGTCGGATCATCGGCCAGTGCGTCGCGAATAGACTTGACCTTACGCGTCCGAACTGAAGACCTTGAGCAGTCGCAGAGCTATCGGGCGAAGGCGGGCCACAAATTCTCCCACGGCCACGCCCTCATCCTCTCCGGCCCGCCCGGCCACGGCGGCGCTGCCCGGATGACCGCACGCGGCGCGCTGCGGATCGGGGCAGGGCTGGTGACCTTGGCCTGCCCGCCCGAGGCCTTGGCCGAAAACGCCGGGCGGCTCGATGCGATCATGTTGAGGACTGTGGCGGATGGGACAGGGTTGGCCGAGGTGCTGGCCGACCCGCGGATCAATGCGCTGTGTCTTGGGCCGGGCCTGGGGCTGGATGCGCGGGCGGCAGAGTTGGTACGCGCAGCCCTCGTAGGTCGGGGCTGACAGCCCGACACTCTCCCTCACCGCTCGACGCCGACGCCCTGACCCTGATCTCCCGCGACCCGACCCTCTTCGCCCTGCTGCACGAAAACTGCGTCCTCACCCCCCACGGCGGCGAATTCGCCCGCCTGTTCCCCGACATCGCCGCCAAACTGGACGCCCCCGCCACCAACGGCCCCGCCTATTCCAAGGTGGACGCCACCCGAGAGGCCGCCGCCCGCGCCGGCTGCGTGGTGCTGTTCAAGGGCCCGGACACCGTCATCGCCTCGCCCGACGGCACCTGCGCCATCAACTCCGCCGCCTATGACCGCGCCGCCCCCTGGCTCGCCACGGCAGGTTCAGGCGATGTGCTGGCGGGGTTCATCACCGGGCTTTTGGCGCGCGGCTTTGCACCGCAGCAGGCGGCCGAAACCGGGGCCTGGCTGCATGTCGAATGCGCGCGGTCGTTTCGGGCCGGGATTGATCGCCGAGGATTTGCCCGAGGAGCTGCCGAAAGTCTTTCGCGCTCTGGGTCTATGACGGCGCTGGAAGGTTAAGATCTGGTTAACAGAAAAACCTAAGCCTATGATATCGCACAAAATAAAAAAGTGTCCACATGCGGACACTTTCCATTCAACGTGTAGGGCGAGGTTTCCCCGCCGGGCCGAAAATCAGGCCGTGACCAAGGCCGGGCAAGCCAGTTCCAGACCGCCGGCATAGATCACGGCATCCTCTTCAAACGACAGGCTGAAAAACCGCGCCTCAGCGACCGTCTCAGCCCGGATATACTCGCCGTCGGCCAGCTTGACGGCGGCAATCATCGCCTGCGGAGCCGCCAGCCAAAGCCTTGGCCCGCCAGTCGCGCACCAAAATCTGCTGTGCCGCCGAAACCGTCACATCCTCAGCCGGACGCTCAACGCCCAGCGTGCCGTGCGCTGATCCGCACGACGCGGGCGTTCTGAACGACCGTCACCGCAACCTGCTTCAACCGCCGCGCACCCGGCCCGTGTCAGCATCGCGGTCGCCGGGATTCAGAAACTCTACCGGCAATTCACCATCGAGTGTCAGGATCGGTGTGCCCGCAAGAACGGCCTGCAACCCCGCCGAAATGGACGTGCCCGTACCTAGCGTCGACTGTGCCTGCGTCATGATGATCCCTCATTCTGATCTGCCTTATCTTTTTTCACCAAGATTATGGCAAGATTTAGTTGAGAGCGAGCCTTTTTGGCGATGATCTGGCCTTAGACGAGGTCGAATTGCGCCAAATGCTTTTTCCTCTCGCATCCCTGCCGGGGCTTTGCTAGAAGGGCGCGGATTTCAAGGCGCATCCTGACCGGCCTTAAGGCGGGTGGGGGTGCGTCTTGTTGACATATGCGGGTGTGGCGAAATTGGCAGACGCACCAGATTTAGGTTCTGGCGCCGCAAGGCGTGGGGGTTCAAGTCCCTCCACCCGCACCAGATTGGGATGAGAAGGACGAAAACATGCAGGTCACCGAGACCCTTAAAGACGGCTTGAAGCGCGGCTACACCATCACGGTGACAGCGGCGGAGCTGGACGCCAAAGTCACCGAAAAGCTGCTCGAGGCGCAGCCCGATGTCGAGATCAAGGGCTTTCGCAAGGGCAAGGTCCCGATGGCGATCCTGCGCAAGCAGTTCGGTCAGCGCATCATGGGCGACGCCATGCAAGAGGCGATCGACGCTGCGATGAAGTCGCATTTCGACACGACCGGCGACCGCCCGGCGTTGCAGCCCGACGTCAAGATGGTCGGCGGCGACAGCCTGGAAAGAGGGCCAGGATGTTGTGGTCGAGATGACCTACGAAGCCCTGCCGCCGATTCCGGAAGTCGATGCCGGCAAAGTCACGCTTGGACCGTCTGTCGGTCAAGGCGGACGAAGCCTCGGTTGACGAAGCGCTGAAGAACCTTGCAGCCTCGTCGCAGGTCTTCGACGACCGCAAGGCAGGCGGCCAAGGCCAAGGACGGCGATCAGGTCGTGATCGACTTCAAGGGCTCGGTCGACGGTGTGCCGTTCGAAGGCGGCGCGGGCGAGGATTATCCGCTGGTTCTCGGCTCCAACTCGTTCATCCCGGGCTTTGAGGCCCAGCTGGTCGGCGCAGTGGCTGGCGATGAAGTGACGGTCAACGTGACCTTCCCGGAAGCCTATGGTGCGGCCCATCTGGCTGGCAAGGCGGCTGTGTTTGCCTGCACGGTCAAAGCGGTGAAGAAGTCGATTCCGGCGAAGATCGACGACGAACTGGCCAAGAAGTACGGGGCCGAGGATCTGGCCGCGCTGAAGGGTCAGATCGCGACCAGCCTTGAGAACGAATACAAGGGCGCTGCCCGCGCCGTGATGAAGCGGGCCTTGCTGGACCAGTTGGACGAGATGGTCAAATTCGACCTGCCGGCCTCTTTGGTTGATGCCGAGGCGTCGCAGATTGCCCACCAGCTGTGGCATGAAGAGCATCCGGAAGAGCATGGCCACAACCATGACCATATCGAAACCACCGACGAGCACCGCAAGCTGGCCGAGCGTCGGGTGCGTCTGGGCCTGGTTCTGGCCGAAGTTGGCCGCAAGGCCGAAGTGACCGTTACCGACGCCGAGATGACCCAGGCGGTGCTGGCTGCTGCCCGTCAATATCCGGGGCAAGAGCGTCAGTACTTCGAGTTCGTCCAGAAGAACCAGCAAGTGCAGCAGCAGCTGCGCGCGCCGATCTTCGAAGACAAGGTCGTTGACCATATCGTGGCTGATGCCAAGGTGACCGACAAGGAAATCACCAAGGAAGAGCTGCAGAAGCTGGTCGAGGCTCTGGACGAGATGTAATCGTTCGATTTTTCTGCGAAAAATCTGGGCCGCCCTTCGGGGTGGCCCTTTGCATTCTGAAGGGGATTTGCCGTGACCACCTTTCTGCCGGACTTGCCCGAAGACCGCATCCTGGGATGTCTGCGTCCGTCGCCGGGCCATGAATTGAATACCGGCAAGTTTGACAATCCGGACTCGTCCTCGGCTCTGGTTGCCAATGCCTTTGGCTGGTTTCTGGACCGGCCCACCGCACTGCCTGCTTTGCCCGGTGTGCCTGCAGGTCAGCCCCTTTCGGTGACGCTGGAGGCGGAGATGCGGTTTCCGTGGCGGGGTGGGCGGCATCCGTGGCTTGATGTCGGGATCGAGACGCCGACCACGTTGATCGGGGTCGAAGCGACGCGGTATGAGCCCTACCGGCCGCAAAAGCGCAGCGGGTTTGCCGAGGTGATTGACCGGCCGGTTTGGCGGGAACGGTTGGGGCGGTTCACCCAATTGCGCGACGATCTGGTGTCGGGTGCGGTGTGGTATGACACGCTGGATGCGGTTCAGCTGATCAAAGACGCCTATGGGTTGCTGACCCGTGCCGAGAAGAAGGCCACGGGGGCGGTGCTGGTCTATCTTTACGCAGAGCCTGCACAATGGGCCTCTGGCAAACCAGTGGATGCCGGGCGGCTGGCATTGCACCGCGAGGAGGTTGCCGATTTCGCCGGGCGCGTGGCAGGCGATAGCGTGACCTTTGTGGCGATACGCTGGGCCGATGTCTTGCGGCAATGGGAGGATGTGGCCGCCTTGCGCCCTCATGCTTTGCGGGTGAAAGAGCGGTTTGGGCCGCTCGGTTAGGCGCCTGTGGGCTCTGAACCGGTCAAGGGTGATGTGTGTGCGTCGGGCAGCGCTGTGGCGCGGGAGGCTGACTGGGACTCCGACCGCACCACGTAGATGCCAGCCAGCATGATGATCGCGATGCCGAACCAGCCGAGGCCATCGGGCAGCGTGCCCCAGAACATCCAACCCCAGAGCAGGCCCCAGAAGGCGAAGGTAAACTCGAACGGGGCGACGACGGAGGATTGGCCGATCCGGTAGGCCTGTGTCAGCAGGGTCAGCCCAATGGCGGCGATGACGCCACAGGCCCCCATCAGCAACAGGTCCAGCGTCGTCGGCGTCACCCATCCACGGCTGAGGAAGGCGAGGCTGGGGTGCAGGTTCTCTGCCCGGTCACCTGCACCGAACACGGCCATCAGGCCAAAGCTGCACAGCAGGAAGGCGTTGTTGCCCCAGAACGACATGGCGGCCGCGGAATCCCGTGTTCCCATCGTCCGCGCCATCACCATCGACATGCCATAGGCAAAGCCGCAGAAGATCGGCAGCAGCGCGGCCCAATCAAACATCGCGCCGCCGGGCCGCACCATGACGATGACCCCACCAAAACCCGCCAGCACGGCGACCCAGCGGTTGAGGCTGACCACCTCTTTCAGCAGCACGACAGAGAGCAGGGTGATGAACAGGGGGGCCGTGAAATAGAGTGACACCGTCGTCGCCATCGGCAGCGCGGCAAGCGCCAGATAGTAAGCCGTGTAAGCGGTGAAATTCAGCAAGCCACGCCCGAGCAGAGAGGGCCAACGCGGGGTCAGCAAGGTTCGCAGCGTGCCGTCGGACCAATAGGTGATCGCCATCATGCAGGGAATTGCCACCAGCGACCGCAGCACCATCGCCTCATACAACGGATAGCTGCCTGACAGCAGTTTCAGGATCAGATCCTGAACGGAAAAGATCGCAATGCCCCCACAGAGGCACAGGACAGCAAGGGATTTGGACGACAGGACCATGCCGCCAAATTAGGACGACTTGGCGGATTTTCTGGCCCATTCGCGACGGCGATACTGGCGATTTCGTGCTGTGTGGGCGCGCTGTCGCTAGATTATCAATATGTCTGAGGCCGTCAGATCAACCTGTCCGGTGAACCTCGCCATCGCATAGGTGCCGCCTGCCGGATCTTCGCCGTTCGGATCCCAGTGCAGGGTGCTGACATCAGTCGTGGCGTCATAGGTCAAGACGAACTGGGCCTCGGCGCCAACCGCTGCACCGACGGAAAACAACGTCGGATCAAGGTTGCCCGGCGATGGGCCGAACTGCAACAGGATGTCGTTGATAACCAGATGGTCGGCGCCCGTGGTAAAGTCGGTGAAGGTGTGCAGACCGGTCTGATTTCGGTTGAAGACGAACCGGTCGTTTCCGTCGCCGCCAGTCACCGTATCATTGCCGAGGTTGAGCAGAATGCGGTCGTGGCCGGAGCCGCCGAAAATCTCATCCGACCCGCGCCCGCCTTTCAACGTGTCCGCGCCGTGTCCCCCCAGAAGGGTGTCATTTTGGGTGCCACCGAACAGTTGGTCGCCCCCTGTGCCACCGATCAGACTGTCTGCGCCACGCTCTCCCCAGAGGCTGTCATCGCCGGATGCCCCAAAGGCGGTATCATTGCCGTCCTGACCGCGAAACAGATCGTCGCCGCTGTCAAACGAGGCGATGTCGTTCTGGATGCCACCATAGGCGCGATAGGTCTCAAAGCCGGAGATTTGCGACAGTTGGCCATCGTCGACGGTGTTCGCAAACCTGTCGACAATGAAATAGAGGACGTTGTCATAGGCGTTGACTGTCAAAGTGTCCTCGCCCAGCCCGCCGTCCAGCGTGGCCGCGACATGGGGAATGTAGTAGACGGCGTCGTTGCCGCCACGGGCATGGATCTCGCCACCGCGTCCGGAAAAGGTGATCTCGTCATCGCCGCTGCTGCCGAAAACCGTGTCCCCATCGGCGAGCGAGGTGAGCACCAGCCGCTCCATCCCCGAGAAGGTAAGGTTGCCCGGAACGGTTCCGGTCTGGGTCGCCATCCCATCTTGAAAGTCGAGGAACATGCTGGGGCCAGCTTCAAGGATCACGCGCAGCGTGTCCAGCCCGCCGCCGCCATAGGCCGTGCCGCCCGTTAAATCTGAAAAGACCAGCACATCGTCGTCGGCCCCGCCATAGACCTGATCCGCGCCGCCGCCCGCATAAATCTCATCATTCCCGGTGCCGCCGTAGAGAAGGTCATTGCCTGCGCCACCAAAGAGTTGGTCGTCGCCGCCGCGCCCGCGCAATATGTCATCATCCGAGCTGCCGATCAGCGTGTCAGGATCAGGAGAGCCATTCTTGACCACCATGTTCAAATCCTTTGCGAGAAGCCAATTCCATCAAATCTGATGCCATTGAATACGCTGGGCACCCTGTGGAAATGCTAGCAAAAGACCATGAACCGCGCAAAGAAAAACCGCGCCAGGTTGCCCCGGCGCGGTTTGGTCGATGTCTTAGACCTCAGCGCTCGTCGCGCGGGTCGAAGTCGTTGGCAGCGCCGATATCTTCGAACAATTCGGCGATTTCGAACTCTGCCGCAGCTTCGGCTTCGGCCGCCAGTTCCTGGATCGACTTGCCTGCAGCTTGCAGTTCAGCCTCTTCCTTCGAACGGGCAACGTTCAGTTTCACCTTCACGGCGACCTCAGGGTGCAGCACGACCGAAACCGTGTGCATGCCGAGTTCTTTGATCGGGCGGTCCAGAACGACCTGAGCGCGGTTGACGGTGAAGCCATCCGCAGTCGCAGCTTCGGCCGCGTCACGGGTGGTGACCGAGCCGTACAGAGCGCCAGCATCGGAAGCCGAGCGGATGATCAGGAAGATCTGACCGTCGAGCTTGGCGCCAACTGCTTCGGCTTCTTTCTTGGTCTCAAGGTTTTCGACCTGAAGCTGAACTTTCTTGGCCTCGAACGACTTGATGTTGCTTTCGCTTGCACGCAGCGCCTTGCCTTGCGGCAAGAGGAAGTTGCGGGCAAACCCGTCTTTTACGGTGACGACTTCACCCATTTGGCCCAGTTTGGCCACGCGTTCCAACAGGATCACTTGCATATTATGTGCTCCTTATTTCACGGCATAGGGCAGCAGGGCGAGGAAGCGGGCGCGCTTGATGGCAGTTGCCAGCTCGCGTTGCTTCTTGGCCGAGACCGCGGTGATACGGGACGGGACGATCTTGCCACGCTCAGAGATGTAGCGTTGCAGCAAGCGCGTGTCTTTGTAGTCGATGGCCGGAGCATTGTCGCCCGAGAACGGGCAGACCTTGCGGCGGCGGAAGAACGGTTTGTTCGCCATGGTTATTGTCCTTTCCTATGCCTGATCAACGACGGTTGCCGCCGAAGCTCGACGGAGCTCCGCGGTCGCCACCAAAGCCGCCACCCGAACGCTCGGGACGGTCGCCGCCAAAGCTGCGCTGCGGACGATCACCGCCGCCGAAACCACCCTCAGGGCGATCACCGCGCTCACGGTCGTCACGCTTTTGCATCTGGACCGACGGGCCCTCTGCATGTGCATCAACTTTGATCGTCAGGACGCGCATGACGTCGTCATGCAAACGCATCAGGCGTTCCATTTCCTGGATCGCTGCCGGAGGGGCATCGGTCTTCAGAAAGGCATAGTGGCCCTTGCGGTTCTTGTTGATCTTGTAGGCCATCGTCTTGACGCCCCAGTATTCATTTTCAACGACCTTGCCGCCGTTGTCCGTGACCACTGCAGTGAAATGTTCGATGAGGCTTTCGGCCTGCGCGGAGGACAAGATCCTGACGCGAAATGAAGACATGCTCGTAAAGCGGCATGTGTACTCCGATCATCTTCTGGGCGGCTTCATAGGACGGGCAAACACTTTCCACGGCCCGTCCACGAGAGGCAACGCCATTACGTGGGATTGCGGAAAGATGGGGCCTTATAGCGGGAACGGTGCAGGATGCAAGGCCCGCAGCGGTTTGAGGTCAGGTTGACCGGGCCGATTGTGGCAGGCCGAACAGGCGGTCAAAGCCCCACGTGAAGACATAGGTATAGATCAGGAACAATACGATCAACCCGGCCTCATAGGTGAAGGATTGCCAAAGGGTCACGGCCAGCCACCACGCCATGAAGGGCACCATGATCAAGGTCAGCCCGCCTTCAAACAACAGGGCATGGATCGCCCGCATGGCAAGGGGGCGACCTTTGACGGGTTGGCGGGCCTCCCAATATTCAAACACCGTGTTGAAGGTGAAGTTCCATGCGAGGGCGACTGTGGCATTGATGGCCGACAGGACCAGCGATTGGCTGGTTGAGGCTTCAGACACCAGCAAAAGAAACCCGGTGGCCAACAGGACACCGAACGATTCAAAGCTGACGGCGAACAGGGTTTTGCGGATCATCGGTGTCATGGCGGTGGTTGTGGTGGCTGTATTGACCGGGGTCAAGCAGTTGCGTGGGGGGCGTGGGCAAGGTAAGTCAAAACAAAGAAATCGGGGGAACTTGGATGAGCCGTGCATTTGTATTTCCGGGACAGGGTGCCCAGACGATCGGGATGGGTCGGGCCTTGGCTGAGGCCTATCCGGCCGCGAAGGCTGTGTTTGATGAGGTGGATGACGCCTTGGGCGAGAAGCTGTCCAGCCTGATCTGGGACGGCACGATTGAAGAGCTGACCCTGACCCAGAATGCCCAGCCTGCGTTGATGGCGACCTCTATCGCTGCCCTGCGCGCCTTGGAGGCTGAGGGGCTGGGGATGGAGGGCGTCAGTTTCGTGGCCGGGCACTCGCTGGGCGAATATTCGGCGCTTTGTGCTGCCGGGTCGCTGGAGTTGGGTGATACGGCGCGGTTGCTGCGCATTCGTGGGCGGGCCATGCAGGAGGCGGTTCCGGTCGGGGTGGGGGCGATGGCGGCCCTGCTGGGGATGGACTTTGAAGCCGCGACTGAGGTGGCGCTTGAGGCGGCGCAGGGTGAGGTTTGTCAGGCGGCCAATGATAATGATCCGGGGCAGGTCGTCGTGTCGGGGCATCGTGGCGCGGTTGAGCGGGCGTTGGAGATTGCCAAGGCCAAGGGGGCCAAGCGGGCCATTCTGCTGCCAGTCAGCGCCCCTTTCCATTGCAGTTTGATGCAGCCTGCTGCGGCTGTGATGGCTGAGGCTTTGGCTGCGGTGAATATCGCGGCACCCTCGGTTCCGGTCGTGGTCAACGTCCGGGCTGAGGCGGTGACTGAGGCGGACAAGATCCGCGCCCTTTTGGTGGCGCAGGTGACTGGGTCGGTTCGGTGGCGCGAGTCGGTGCTTTGGATGCAGTCTGCGGGCGTGACGGAGTTCTGGGAGATTGGGGCGGGCAAGGCTTTGTCGGGCATGATCAAGCGGTGTTTCAAAGAGGCCGTGACGAAGAATGTCGGCTCTCCTGACGATATTGCGGCTTTGAAAGCCTGAGTGTCCGTCTGCGCGACACCTGTCTTTTGTGTTACATTACAATGTCTTGGTGATTTCTGTTAACCAGAATGAAAGCATGTTGCGAATGGTTCGCAAGTGGCGGAGGGGGTTGGGATGACTTTGGATTCGTATCTGACGTTCTGTTTGGCGGCGGTGGGGCTGGCGGTGGTGCCGGGGCCGACGTTGACCGTCATCATTGCCAATTCGCTGCGCTATGGCACGCGGGCCGGGCTGATGAACATTGTGGGGACGCAGGCGGGTGTGTTGATCTGGCTCGGCCTTGCCTCGGTCGGGTTGACGGCGTTGATTGCGCTGATGGGCAGTTGGTTTGACCTGCTGCGCTATGCCGGGGCGGCCTATCTGATCTGGCTGGGGATCAAGCTGTTCCGGTCCAAGGGCGATCTGGCGGTTGCGGTGAACCGGGCGCGGCCGAATGGCTCGTTCTTTCTGCAGGGCTTTATCGTGATCATGTCGAACCCCAAGATTCTGGTGCTGTTCGGGGCGATGATTCCGCCGTTTCTGACCCGTGGCGGCAATGCGATGCAGGAAACGTTGATGCTTGGCACCATCTTTCGCGGTGATCGCGGCTGTTACCGACACGGTCTATGCCTTGGCCGCTGGCAAGGCGGGGACGTGGCTGTCACGGTCGCGCATCCGGGTGATTGAGGTGGTGTCGGGGGTGTTCCTGACGGGTGGTGGGATCTGGATGGCGCTGAAAGGCCGCTGACCGGTTTTCGCAGATGGGTGGCGCGGCGCGGCAAGGGTTGTTATCTATCGGCAAAGAACAGGAGACAGACATGTTTGATCTGACAGGCAAGACGGCTTTGGTAACGGGCGCTTCGGGCGGCATCGGTGGTGAGATTGCCCGGGTGCTGCACGGCGCGGGGGCGACGGTGACGCTGTCGGGCACGCGGTTGGAGCCGTTGGAGGCACTGGCCGCCGAGTTGGGCGACCGGGTCCATGTGCTGACCTGCAATCTGGCGGATGCCGCCTCAGTTGAGGCGCTGCCCAAGGCGGCGGCGGCGGCGATGGGGTCGTTGGACATTCTGGTCAACAACGCAGGGATCACCAAAGACAACCTGTTCATGCGGATGAGCGATGACGAATGGTCGTCGGTGATCGACGTGAACCTGACCTCGACCTTTCGCCTCTGCCGGGGGGTTTTGCGCGGCATGATGAAGGCGCGTTGGGGGCGGATCATCAATATTTCCTCGGTCGTCGGCACCACGGGCAATCCGGGGCAGGGCAACTATGCGGCCGTCCAAGGCCGGGATGGTGGGCATGTCGAAGTCGCTGGCGATGGAAGTGGCGTCGCGGAATATCACGGTGAACTGTGTGGCACCGGGGATGATTGCGACGGCGATGACCGACAAGCTGAATGAGACGCAGCGGGCGGCTATTCTGGGGTCGATCCCCGCCGGGCGCATGGGGTCGCCGCATGAGATTGCGGCGGCGGTGCTGTATCTGGCGAGCGAAGAGGCGGCCTATGTCACGGGGGCGACGCTGCACGTCAACGGCGGCGGCGCTATGGTGTGACCACTTCGGTCGTACTGTTTGCCGGGGCCTTGCTGCATGCCGAGGTCTATAACCCGGACGCCGAGGTGCTGTTTGTGACCTTTGACCGCTGGCGGCGCGACCGCGATGGCTTTGCCGAGTGGCAGCCGTCGCGAACGATGGCGGGCTATGGTTTTGCTGAGTTGGTGATCAAGACGGCGCAGAATGACTGGTATCTGAACCGTGAGTTGGATGCACTGCGGCGGGTGTTGAAGGATTTCACCAAGCCTTACCGGACGGTGCGGACGTTTGCGTTTTCGATGGGTGGGTTTGCGGCGCTGCTGCTGAGCCGGCCGTTGCGGCTGCGCAATGCGGTGCTGATATCGCCGCAATGGTCGCCGTTTCCCAAGGTGGCACCGTTTGACACGCGCTACCGGGCTGAGGCGAAGGGGCTGGTGATGGAGCATGGCGATCTGGCGCAGCATGTGTCGGGCAAGCTGCGCGGTGTGGTGCTGTATGATCCGACGGTGGTGGTGGACAAGTGGCACGCTCGGTTGATTGAGGAGCAGGCACCAAAGCTGTTCCCGGTGGCGATGCCCTTGGCGGGGCATCCGGCGACGCAGGTGATGCTGGAGACGCCGGTCTATGGCAAGCTGCGCGACCTCGCCTTCATGGGCAAGTCGGAGGTGTCGCTGTACCACGCCCTGCATGTAGAGGCGCGGCGGTTGTCGCCGTTGTACCGGACGCGGTTGGCCGAACGGATGGCGGCGCGTCAGGCATAGGTGAAATCGGCTGTGGTGATCTGATTGGCCGCGATGTGGTCGAGGATCAGGGTGACATTGCCCCATTGGACCAGGGTATCGCCGCCGGATGCGGTGATGTGGATGTCGCCGGGGCGGGCACCTTGCAGCAGGATGCGGTCGGTGCCGTTTTCAAAGTCGGTGATGTGATCGGTGCCGCTGCCTTGGGTGAAGACAAAGACATCGGCGCCGCTGCCGCCTGACAAGTGTGTCATTGCCAGTGCCGCCGATCAGACGGTCATTCCCCGCACCGCCAAACAGCCTGTCATTCTGCGCGCCACCGTCGAGCCAGTCATTGCCATAGCTGCCGTAGATCAGGTCAGAACCGTTGCCGCCATAAATCGTGTCATTGCCGCTGCCGCCGTGGCCAAGGTCGGCGCCAGAGCCGAGCAGGATGGTGTCGTCGCCGTTGCGGCCGTTGACCCAGTCGTTGCCGCCCAACGCCTCGACCCGGCGGAGGACGGCGGTCATCATTACCTTGTCGGCGGCATTGGTCAGGGTCAGGCTCTCGACCGAGATCAGGTCGATTTGCAGCGCCGGGCCGCCGTTGGCCGTGACGCGGACGGCATCGAGGCCAGCGGGGCCGACACAGACGCCTGTGCTGCGGTCAGTCAGGATCACCCGGTCGGTGCCGCCGCTGCCGAAGGCCTGACCGAGGCCGTTGGCGGACACGCGCAGCAGGTCGTTGCCCTCGGTCCCGGTGGTGTAGTGCAGGGCGGAGGTGGGGGTGTTGCTGGCGGGGAAGGCCGGGGCGGTATGGCCCCCGGCGAGGGCCTGACCAAGGGCATAGGCATAGCCGGTGGCGGTGTTATAATGCAGGTGGTCCGACATCAGCATCTGGGCTGGGGTGAAATGGCCCCTGCTGGCCACGGCATCGGGGTCAACCAGCTGGATCGTGCTATCCCCCGCCGCGAGGGCCAGTTGGGCGCGTTGGACGGTGGCCCAGTTGGCGCGGTGGTTGTCGGTGGTGTTGGTGCCGGTGATGGCGGCGTCAGACAGGGCGGAGATCACCAGATCATGGCTGCCGAACTGCGCGGTCATCGCCTTGTGAAAGGCCTGCATCTCTTTGAGGTAATTGGCAGCGGCACCGGTCCACCAGGTGTCCGCCTCTCCCTGCACCCAGACCACTTTCGCCAGATAGGCGCCGGGTACGTAGCTGGGGGATTTGGGGTCGGTCAGGGCGGCGATCTGGGCGGACAGGTTGCGAAACAGCTCTCCGCCACCAGCCACGCCAGACGCGCTCCAATCGCCATCGCCGGTGTCGAGCACGGGTGACACCGGGGTGCCGTTGACGGCGGCGTGGATATAGAGGCCACCCTCGGCTGCAACCTCATCAAACACCGCCTGACCGATGCCGATGGAGTTGGCATTGGATTGACCGGCGAGAACGATGATCGGGATGGTGCGTGCGGCGTCGACCATTCTGGCCTCCAACTGGTTCGGTTGGGGCAAGGCTAGGGAATTGGGGTTTCGGTCAGCTTTAGGAATCAGGTTGGATTTGAGCGTTTGGCGGGCAGGTGGTGGGGGCGGCGACACCGGGCGGCCGGCATTCGGCGGGCCTAAGCCTGTGGGCGCAAACAGCAATTGCGGCCAGACTTGACCCAGTGGGCGGCGCATTGGCCCAAACCCCGGTGCAAATTGTCCGCACCAAGCGCCAACAATTTGCTGCAAATCCTTGACTTTCAGGGCCAACATCTGGGAACGTCGCGCAACGCATGGACGCCGTCGCGTCAAGCAGGACCGGAATGAAAATGCCGCCTGCTGACGTGAATTGTTCTGTTGCCTTGCGCCACCCGCCTTGTTATAGGCCCGTGAACGATGTGTCCGACCTTTTTGGTAGGCCTGATGCAGCTAGAGATTTGGGCCAGGCTGCGCCCGCAACGATAGAGGAAGAAACATGAGCGACATCGCTGATCGTGTGAAGAAGATCGTCGTCGAGCATCTTGGCGTCGAGGCCGACAAGGTAACCGAAAATGCCTCGTTCATTGATGATCTGGGCGCTGACAGCCTCGACACGGTTGAACTGGTCATGGCGTTTGAAGAAGAATTCGGGATCGAGATTCCGGATGACGCCGCTGAAACCATCCAGACCTTCGGCGACGCGGTAAAGTTCATCACCTCCGCCTCCTGAATATTGCCCATTAACGGGTGAAAAATGAAGAATTGCACTCGCAAGAGTGCAATTTTTTTTGTCTATTTGATTTGGGTTACGTCTTCTGAGGAAGACGCCTTTTGAAGCGGACGGGGTGCCTGTGAAGATTATCCTCCATTGCGGAACGGCCAAGACCGGTACAACGAGCCTGCAGGGGTGTCTGAACGAGTTCCGCCAAGCCCTTGCCGAACATGGCGTTCTATATCCTGACCCCATGTTTGGTCTGAACTCTCATCTTGGGCTGATTGCCCGGTTTGTCGGCAAGAACCGTGTGAGCAAGGGGATCAGTCAGGGGCTTGGCGGCGAGAAAATGGCGGTCAAGAACGGGCATATCTTCTTTGATGCCCTTTGCGCGGAAGTGGCGAAAACCAAGCCCGATCTGATTGTGCTGTCCTGCGAATATCTGTTCCAAAGCCTGAACGCAGCGGAATTGCGCGACATGGCAGAGGCGTTGGACGCATTGGGTGGCACGGTTTCACCCGTTGTGTACCTGCGCGAACCGGCCAGTTGGTACGCTTCTGCCTGCCAGCAGAACGTCAAGATGGGGCGGTCGTTGAAGGGGCCCGGCACTCAGGAAATACGCAAATCATTGGAGTTGTTGGGTTCGGTGTTTGGTCCGGTGACCATGCGTGCATTCCAGCGCGACGCTATGGAGGGTGGCGAGATTGTCACTGACTTCGTCACGCATGCCATGCAGCGGCCGGATCTACTGGTGCATATGAAACCGGCGGATCGAAATGCATCAATCTCGGCTGAAGCCTGTGCCATCATCGAAATCTACCGCCAGCACATGGCCAGCGACAGGGTCGGTCTTGCCCATCCGGGCACACGAAAGCTGATCAACCGGATTGCAGCGATTGAGGCGGCCGGTGAGGGGCCTGCACGTCCGGTGCTACGTCCCGAGGTTGCCCGTCAGGTTCGGCTTTCCTCGGTGGACTACACTTGGTTGCGGGATGTTCACGGTATCACCTTTCCCGAATACGAGGCGGCGATTGCGGCAGGCGGTAGCGATGAGGAGGCCGCTGTCACAGACGAATCCCCCCCGACGATCGACATGCTGTTCGAACTGGACACCACCCGACGTGACCGCATCCTTGGCCACCTGTTGCAGAGTGCCGTGGACGGGATCGGCCCCAAGGCGCGGCGCGCCGAGGCTTCCAAGGCCGACCGCCGGCCTGACGCACCGTTACAAGAACGTCGGGAACGACGGGCGAAGCGCCGGGCGCGCACCCAAGAATAGCGGAGCTGCCATGGACCGCAGCGCAGTATGATGCGAAAATCGGCGGGTTCGTGCTGAGTTGGTCAAAAATGGGCTTGTCCAACAGCGGGATCACAACCGACACTCACCACAGGACTTCGGGGGCGATATGGCAACTTTGGGCGAAATGTTTGGCGCGGCGCGTGGGGGGCAGACCTTTCTGGGCCTGCCGGCTTGTCGTGATCTGGGCCGCGATATGGGCCGGATGGATGCCGGTATCGTGCTGATCGGGGCGGCGGGGTGTACGCCGTACCGGTCGGTCGGGTTCTATTGCGCGGGCGGGCCTGCGGCGATCCGGGAGGCGGGTGTCGCCTATGGCGCGGCGCTGGGGCATATGAATTTCGATCTGGGCGGGCCGGTGCTGCCTTTGGGGGTGGTGGCGGTCGATGGCGGGGATTTGCCGCAGGATCCGGCGGACCCACCGGGCAACCGGGCGCGGATCTTTGGCGCGGTCAGTCAGGTGCTGGATGGCGGGGCTGTTCCGGTGCTGATTGGTGGCGACGATTCCATCCCGATTCCGATGTTGGAGGCGTTCGGCGCGCGGGGTCGGAAGTTTGTGATCCTGCAGATCGACGCCCATATCGACTGGCGCGATGAGGTGGATGGTGAGCGGTTGGGCCTGTCCTCAACCATGCGGCGCGCGTCGGAGATGGCGCATGTCGTGCAGATCATTCAGGTCGGGCAGCGGGGGATCGGGTCGGCGCGGGCCAGTGATGTGCAGGATGCGGTGGATTGGGGCGTCACCTTCATTCCGGGCGGAGAGGTGGCGCGCGATGGGGTGTGGCGGGCGGTGGATCTGGTGCCTGAGGGGGCTGAGGTGATCGTCTGTCTTGACCTCGACGCGTTTGATCCGGCGATCATGCCTGCGGTGATCGGGCGGACGGCGGGGGGGCTCAATTATTGGCAGGTGTTGGAGTTGATCGGGGCCGTGGCAGAGCGGGCGCGGATTGCCGGGGTTGATATGGTGGAGCTGATGCCGTCGCGGGATATTGATGGGCAGGGGGCTTTGCTTGCGGCGCAGTTGTTGGCGGGGGTTTTGGGGGTGATTGCGCGGCAGAGGGTTTAGCGTCCAGATCTGGACGCTTTGCTATGTGGTTGATTTGGCGGTGTAATAATGGGGTCGTTAACCTTAGCGAAACCTTTCGACCCATCCGATCATAGCACGAAATCCGCGGCGGTGAGGTCGATGGTGCCGGACAGCAGGATCATGCTGTCGGCCCGGCCATCGCCGTCCACATCCATCGCCACCAGCGTTTTGCCGCCGGTCTGCACATAGCGCAGCTGGCCTGCCACATCGCTGAATCCAGTGGTGCCGATGAAGGTGAAGGCGTCGTCCGGGTTGCCGTTGGTGCTTTTCGCGTCGATGGCGGACAGGTCGATGTGGTCGGTGCCTTGGGTGAAATCGAGGATCAGGTCGGCCTTGATCTTGGAGGCACCGGATTGGGCGAGGGTGGCAAAGACGAAGGTGTCGGCGTCGGCGCCGCCGGTCAGTTTGTCTTTGCCCAGACCGCCGATCAGCACATCATCGCCGTCACCACCGCTCAGCACATCTTTGCCGCCATTGCCGATCAGGGTGTCATCGCCGTCATCGCCGCCCAGCTTGTCATTCTGGTTGCCGCCGAGCAGACGGTCATTGCCCAGATCGCCGTTCAGCACGTCGTTGCCATTCAGCCCGACCAGACGGTTGTCGCCGACATTGCCTGTCAGGGTGTTCTTGCCGCCGTTGCCAAAGCCGTTGAAATTGGCGGTGCCGGTCAGGGTCAGCGCCTCAATATTATCGGCAAGGCGGAAGGTGACGGCGGCGTAGACGGTGTCGATTTCGCCGGGGGTGGCCGTCTCCTGAATACGCAGCAGGGCGTCGTCGGTGGAATAGGTGTCATTGCCAGAGCCGCCGACGACGGTGCCGTGTATGGTCGCGCCGATGCCGAGGAAGGTGTCGGACCCGCTGCCCAAGTAGATGTCGCCGGTCACGGTGCCGCCACGGGTGTCGAGAATGTCGGCCCCATCGCCCAGTCCGACCAGACCGTCGAGTGTGCCGGTGTTGAAGATCTGGTCGATTTCGGCGGAGGCGTAGACCGCGTAGGTCTCACCACGCAGGGTGCCGGAATTGTGCAGGGTGAAGATGGAGGCTGCCTGTGACATCAGGACGTAGACTGCCTCGGCATTGTCGGACTGGATCAGGCCGGAATTGGTAACGCTCTGCGAGGTCGCCCGGATCGTCGTGCCGTCATTCTCACCAAGGACGTAGATTGCGACGCCCGACAGGCTGGTGATGGTGCCGGAATTGGTCAGCTGTTCCAAGCCGCCCTTCATTTCAACCGCCTGAAAGTTGTTCGACTGAATCCAGCCGCTGTTGTTCAACTTGTCACCCGTGGCATAGCCGGCCCCAAGGCTGATGGCGGTGTCGTCGCCGAAAATCCTGCCGCTGTTGATGACCTGATTGGACCCGCCGATCAGGGCAAGGCCGTAGTTGTGCTGGACGGTGATATCGCCCTGATTGTAGACCAAGGTTCCGCCCGCCGTGCCGCCGACGATCAGGTTGTTATTGTTGGCTTTGCCGTGGGTCGTCAGGCTGCCGGTTTGCCCGATCATCAGGGTGCTGTCCGCGCCGAGATAGAACGATGCGACGTCAATCTGGCCGTGGATCGTATAGGAAATCCCGGTCGCCCCGGGTGCCGTGCCAAGCACCGTGGCCGGGCCGGACAGGATCACGGCCCCGGTGGGCAGTATGTAGATCCAGTCATTTGAGAAGAAGTTGTACGACCCGGAAATGGAGGTGTTCACGCCTGTTTGAAGATAGTCCGCCATGATTGCCTCTGGGGTTTGAGAGATATCGATTTGTCGGAGCTTGGTCAGAGTTTAGGGCCGAAGGCGTGGGTCTGACAAGCGGACAAAACGAAACCGCCGCCCGGTGGGGGCGGCGGTTGCGGTGTTGCTGGGCTAGGCGCTATTCGGCCGCCATATTGGGGCGGTTGAGCCTTTCCTGCGCCTCTGCCTCTTCGGTCAGTTGGGCCACGCGTTCGCGCAGGTCGGACTGATCGGCGGCCAGAAGGGCGATGCGTTCGGTGAGGACGGCGTTGTCTTCCTCGGCCGGTTCTTCTTCTTTCTTGCCGATCAGTTTGCCGAAGACCTTGCCCAAGAGCCAGCCGAGGTCATCCATGATCATGTAGAACGACGGCACGACGACGAGGGACAGCACGGTCGACACGATGATACCGCCGATCACGGCTGTCGCCATCGGTGCGCGGAAGCTGCCGCCCTCACCGACGCCGAGGGCTGAGGGCAACATGCCTGCCGACATCGCGATGGAGGTCATCACGATGGGACGGGCGCGTTTGTGGCCAGCCTCTACCACCGCTGCGGCGCGGGACATGCCACGGGCGCGCATTTCGATGGCAAAGTCGATCAGCAGGATGGCGTTCTTGGCGACAATCCCCATCAGCATCAAGAGGCCGATCAGCACGGGCATCGACAGAGCCGAGCCGGTCAGGATCAGCGCCACCGCCACGCCGCCGATGGACAGCGGCAGCGAGAACAGGATGGTGAAGGGCTGAATGGCCGAGCGGAACAGCAGGATCAGCACCGACAGCATCAGGAACAGGCCCATCAGCATGGCGTTGCCGAAGGAGGCTGTCATTTCGTCCTGCACCTCACTGTCGCCAGAGGCGGACAGGCGGGCGGTGCCGGGCAGGGTCAGTTCTGCGACCGCAGCGTCGAAGTCCTTGGTCGCGGTGCCGAGTGCCACCCCGACCGGCAGGCTGGCGCCGATCATCGCAAGCCGCTGACGGTTGTAGCGGATCACGGTGGCCGGGCCTTCGCCGAGTTTGATGTCGGCCACGGTGGACAGCGGCACCGTGGCGCCGGTGTTGGTCTGAATCTTCAGCGCCGAGATCCGGGTGATGTCCTCGCGGCTGATGTCGCTGAGACGGACCAGAACCGGGATCAGGCGGCTGTCGAGCGAGACCTTGGCGAGGGCGGCGTCATAGTCACCCACGGTCGCCACACGGACGGTGGCGGCGATGGCAGAAGCGGTGATGCCGAGACGGGCCGCCTCTTCTGGCCGGGGGGTGATCTGCACCTCTGGCCGGGGCAGGGCACCGTCGGCCACCACATCGGCCAGTGTCGGCACGGTGCGCAGGCGGTCGAGCACCAGTTTGACGGCGCCGTTCAGGTCTTTTTCGTTGTCGGCGAGGATGGCGTAGGAGAATTCATGGTTGCCACGTTCGTCGACCTTTTGCACCCGGATGTCGGGGACAGAGGCCAGCCGTTTGAACACCTCAGCCGAGATGTCACCTTGTGCGATCGGGCGGCCCGTATCCTTGATCGTCGGCAGGAACTGGCCGATGAGGGGGGTGCGCGAGATGACCTGGCTGAGTTTCAGCAGCAGGCTTTGGTCTTTGGGTTCAAGGATCAGCGTGATGGCGGCGTTGCGCACGTCAAGGTCGCCGGTGGGCGAGGTGCCGCCCATCGTCAGGATCGATTCCACGTAAGGAATGTCCTTGAGCATGGTGTAGATCGTCCCGGTGGTCTTGCGGGTGTCGTCCAGCGTGGAGCCGGGCGGCAGTTGCACGGACACCGTGACGCGGCCAGAGTCATCCGGCGGGATAAAGGAGCCGGGGATGGTGGACATCAGGTACAGTGAGAACGCCACAGCCACGAGCGCCGCACCCAGCGTCGCATAGTACCAGCGGTGCGAGGTGGTGGCTTTGATGAAGCGCATGTAGCCCTTCATGATGAAGCCGTCGCGGTGGTCGTGTTCGGTGCCGCCGTCGGTCGACCGCATGAAATAGGCGGCCATCATGGGCGTGATCAGTCGCGCCACCAGCAGCGAGAAGGCGACGGCGACGGCCACGGTTATCCCGAATTGTCGGAAATACTGGCCGGGGATGCCGGGCATGAAGGACACCGGCACAAACACCGCGATGATGGTGGCAGAGGTCGCGATCACGGCGAGGCCGATTTCGTCGGCGGCCTCCATCGCGGCGTTGTAGGGGGTTTTGCCCATGCGGATGTGGCGGGCGACGTTCTCAATCTCCACAATCGCGTCGTCCACCAGAATGCCGGTGGCGAGGGTCAGGGACAGGAACGACACGAGGTTCAGCGAGAAGCCGAGCATGTCCATCACCCAGAAGGTCGGGATGGCGGACAGGGGCAGGGCGATGGCAGAGATCAGGGTCGCGCGCCAGTTGCGCAGGAACAGGAACACCACGATCACGGCCAGCAGCGCGCCTTCCAGCAGGGTGTGGATGGCGGCTTCGTAGTTGCCATAGGTGAAGTGGACCATGTCGTCGACTTTGGTGATCTTCACCTCAGGATGGGCGGCGATGATCTTGTCGATTTCGGCATTGGCGACCTCTGCCGCAGACACCTCTGACGCGCCTTTGGAGCGGTAGACAGAGAAGGTCACGACCGGCTGTGTCGCCAGCGACGGCGAAGCTGCGCAGTTCCTTGTTGCCATCGGTCACGGTGCCCAGATCGGCCAGCGTGACATGGTGGCCGTTGGGCAGGGCGATGGGGGTGGCGGCAAGTAGGGCCACGTCCTTGGTGTCGCCCATGGTGCGGATGGCCTGTTCGCCCGAGCCAAACTCTGCCCGGCCACCGCCGAGGTTGGTGTTGGTGGCGCGCAACTGGCCGCTGACGGCATTGGCGGTGATGCCAAAGCTGTCGAGCTTGATCGGGTCAAGTTCGATCAGAACCTCACGGTCGGCACCGCCTGCGACGTCGATCCGGCCAATGCCGGGTTTGCCTTGCAGGCTGCGCTTGATGGTGTCGGCGACGAACCACGACAGATCCTGAAAGGTCATGTCGGGTGAGGACACCGCAAAGCTCATGATGGCCTGACCTTCAATGTCCAACTGGGTGACATTGGGGGTTTCGACATCGGCGGGCAGGTCGGACTTGATGCGGTCGACCACGTCCTTGATGTCTTGCAGGGCCTTGGCGGTGGCCACTTCCATGCGGAATTCGACCAGAACGGTCGCGTTGCCGTCCGAGATGTTGGCGTTGATGTTCTTGACGCCTGCGACCCCGGCCACGGCATCCTCGATCACCTTGGTGACCTGACCCTCCAGCTCAGCGGGGGCGGCACCCGGCTGGTTGGCCGAGACGATGATGATGGGCACGTCGATATTGGGGAAGCGGGTGATCGGCAGCGCGTAAAACGCCTGAATGCCGACCAGAAGCAACATCGCGAAGGCCAAAAGCGGCCCGACGGGATTGCGGATGGACCAAGCTGAGAAGTTCATATCTGCGCCCTACGTCAGTTCGTTTCGGATGGAATGGGATTGATCTTGTCGCCCGTGGCCACAAAAGCCCCGGCTTTGGCAACGATAGTGTCACCTTTGGACAGGCCGGACAGAATTTCGACCCAGCCGGCCTGACGGATGCCGGTCTTGACCGCGACGCGCGTGACAACACCGTCCTTGACCGCCATCACAGTGGTTTCCAGCCCGGAAGAGCCGACCGCCGTGACCGGCACGGCAAGGGCGTCATGGGCGTTCACCAGAATATCAGCCTCGGCAAACATGCCAGAGCGGACGATGGGATTGGCGTCAAGCCAGATGCGGGCGCGGCCGAGGCGGGTGGTGATGTCGACGGTCGGTTCCACCAGACGGACCTTGCCGGTGATCGGATCGTTCGATGAGGCCAGCGTCAGGCTGGCGGGTTGATCCACGGCGATGCGGGCGATGTCAGCCTCAGCCACATCGGCGCGCAGTTCGAGCGCGCCGTCGCGGATGATGACGAACATGGGCTGCCCCGCCGCCGAGGCGATGGAGCCGACCTGCGCGTTGCGGGCAGAGATAATGCCGGAGACCGTGGCCACAACATTGGTGCGGTTCAGTTGCAAATCGACATTGGCCATCTGCGCGGCCATCAGATCCTGCTGCGCCTTGGCAGAGGCCAGACCCTGTTCCGCCACGACCACGCCATTGGCAGCAGCGGTTGCGGCGGTCTGGATCTGGTCATTCGCGGCGGTCGAGGTCGCGCCCTGTTTCAGCAAGGCGGCGCTGCGGTCTGCGGTCTTTTTCGCATCGGCGGCTGCGTTCTGGGCATTGGTCAACTGGGCCTGCGCCTGGGCGATGGCGGCCTTGACCGAGGCGTCACTGGCCTGAAGCTGGCTCTTTTGCAGGGTCAGCGTTGCGGTGGACAGGGTGGCGAGGACCTGGCCTGCGGTCACGGTGTCACCGACATCGGCGTCAGCAGGGTCTCGATCTGTTGCCCCTCGATCAGCGGCGCGACGGTGACCTGTTCGACGGGACCGATCAGGCCAGAGGCCAGCACGTGATCCTCCATCCGGCGTTCGACGACGGTGACGACGGTGATGGCGGGCAGGTCGCTGGCGGTTTCGGCCGCAGGAGTCGCGGCTCTGCGGCGGTTGTGGCCGTCTGGGCAAAAGCCGGGACAGTCAGCAGGCCGGAAAGCAGGGTAGCGGAGAGCATTCAGCGGCGGGCAGGGCGAAGCGCATGGGATCAGGCTTTCTGGGCAGAATTTACGACGTCATCCAGCGTCTGTTCTATGGTACGGATGATCATGGATTTCAGTTCACTTTGATCAACCTCTTGCGCGCAATTCAGGCAGGAGGCGGCCTTGAACATGACCATTATGAAGCTTGCGGTGGCGGAAAACTGTTTCAGTGCTTCTTTTGTCAGTCAAACCGGTTTCGACGGCAAAGATCGCGATCAACGAGGCGGTGACGGTCGTCTCCATTTGCTGCGCTGCGGCACCGATTTCGGGTGAGCGGGGGCGGCGGCCTCGAATCTCGGTCCACAGTTCGTCGTGGCTTTGGGCGTGGTTGGACAGGATGCGGTGGCGCGATGACCTCGCGCAGCGTCCCCATCGGGTCGGCGCGAGCCGAGGATGGTGGCAAAATCGCGCTGAATCTCGGCCAGATCCACCTCGATCATCGCCTTGATGATGGCGGCCTTCGACGGGAAATAGCGGTAAAAATTGCCAACGCTCATCCCGGCCGCGCGGGCGAGGTCCTGCATCGACGCGCCGTCAAAGCCCTTTTCGACAAAGGCCTGGCGGACCGAGGCGAGAATCTCGGCGCTGCGTTGGTCGGCTGGGCTGGGCGAGGGGCAAGTTGCATCGGGGTCCGTGAAAGGCTGAGAATGAACGTTCATTCACCGCATATAGATTTTCGCTGAAAGGTCAAGAGGGGGCAGATTGCGACGATGTATATAGTATTCACATTGACATGAGAAGTGCTGTTTTTGCCGCGATGCAGCGTCAGGCAAACAAAATCAGGGCGTTCCTGCCATTGTTGCAGTGGACAACAGGGCCGTGTATCACCGCTGGGACTTGAATAAGCTGCGGGAGCTGCGGAATGATGCGTCGGGTTGTTGTCACGGGTCTGGGAATGGTCACGCCGCTGGCTTGCGGGTGTCGAGGCGACGTGGGAACGTCTGTTGGCGGGGCAATCCGGGGCGGGTGAGATCACGCGGTTCGATCCGTCGGGCGTGATCACGCAATATGCCTGCGAAATCCCGCGCGGCGATGGCAGCAGATGGCACCTTCAATCCCGATGATTGGATGGAGCCGAAGGATCAGCGCAAGGTCGATGATTTCATCATCTATGGCATGACCGCTGCGGTGCAGGCGGTGCGGGATTCGGGCTGGGAGCCGGCCAATGAAGAAGAGCGTTGCCGGACCGGTGTGATGATCGGGTCGGGCATCGGCGGGTTGCAGATGATTGCGGACACCGCGCTGCTGATCAAGGAAAAGGGCGCCAAGCGGGTGTCGCCGTTCTTTATTCCGGGCTCTTTGATCAACCTGATCTCGGGGCAGGTTTCCATCCGGTTTGGCTTCAAGGGGCCGAACCATGCCGTTGTGACCGCCTGTTCGACGGGTGCCCATGCCATTGGCGACGCGGCGCGGTTGATCCAGTGGGGCGACGCGGATGTGATGATCGCGGGCGGCGCGGAAAGCCCGATCTGCGAGATTGGCATTGCCGGGTTCAACGCCTGCAAGGCGCTGTCGACCAAGCGCGCCGATGATCCGACCAAGGCGAGCCGCCCCTATGACGCCGACCGCGACGGGTTTGTCATGGGCGAAGGTGCCGGGGTTGTGGTGCTGGAGGAATACGAGCACGCCAAGGCGCGCGGCGCCAAGATCTATGCCGAAGTGCTGGGCTATGGCCTGTCGGGCGACGCCATCACATCACCGCGCCGTCCGAGGATGGCGAGGGCGGCTATCGCAGTCATGCAGATGGCGCTGAAACGGGCTGGGATGCGGCCGGATCAGATCGACTATATCAACGCGCATGGCACATCGACCATGGCGGACACGATCGAACTGGGCGCGGTCGAGCGGTTGTTGGGCGATGCGGCGGCAGGGCGACGATGTCGTCGACCAAATCGTCGATTGGGCACCTGCTGGGGGCGGCGGGCGCGGTTGAGGCGATTTTCTGTGTGCTGGCGATCCGCGATCAGGTGGCGCCGCCGACCATCAACCTGGACAATCCGGCCGTGGCGCCGCAGCTGGATCTGGCGGCCAATGCGCCGGTGAAGCGGCGGGTGGATGTGGCGCTGTCGAACTCGTTCGGCTTTGGCGGCACCAATGCCAGCCTTGTGCTCGGTCGGGTAACCGTTGATGTGGCGCAACATCGCCTCGAACGCGCTGACGCTGTTCATCGTCGTGCTGGTCCTGATGTCCGGCCTGCTGACCATGGCGCGGCAGATGTATGTCGATCCGGGTCCGTTGGCCGCAAGCGATCTGTTTCAAGGTGGAACAAGGGCGCCACGTTTAGCGCGGTCAGTCAGGGGCTGTTGCAGCAGGGCGCGATCAGTGACGGGCGGATCTTTCGCATTGGGGCGAATTACTCGGGTCAGGCGTCAAAGCTGAAGTTCGGATCGTATCTGATCGACCCCGGCAGCTTCGATGCAGGATATCGTGGCGCGGCTGACCGACGGGCGGCAAATCGACCTGCGGCCAAGAGGTCAACTATGTGATCGGGGTCGCCTCAGGCGCTGATCGTGATGCAAAAGCTGGACCCGGCGACCAACCGCTATGTCGAGGTGGCCAAGTTCAACCCGGCGACCGACCCGGTTCCGGCCGACTATACCGAGGCCGAGCAGGGCAGCGACCTGCGGTGGCGCGTCACGCTGGCCGAGGGCGTGACGTCGTGGAACGTGGTCGAGGCGTTGAAACAGGCCGATTTCCTGAAGGGCGACATTCCTTCGGTGCCGCTGGAGGGGACGTTGCAGCCCGAGAGCTATGACGTGGACAAGGGCAGCGACCGCAACGACCTGATCGCGACGATGGAGGCGCGGCAGACCGCCACGCTGGAAGAGTTGTGGGCGCGGCGGGTCGATGGCCTGCCCTACAAGACCATGCAGGACGCGTTGATCATGGCGTCGATCGTTGAAAAGGAAACCGGGGTCGCGGCAGAGCGTGAGATGTGGCGTCGGTCTTCCTCAACCGTCTGGCGCAGGGGATCAAGCTGCAGACCGACCCGACGGTGATTTACGGGGTGACCAAGGGGCAGGGCATTCTGGGCCGCGGGCTCAGGCAGAGCGAGCTGCGCCGTGAGACGCCGTGGAACACCTATGTGATCGACGGGCCTGCCCGCGACGCCGATTGCCAATCCGGGGCGGTTGTCGATTGAGGCCGCGCTGAACCCGGCGACGACGGACTATCTGTTCTTTGTGGCGGATGGCACGGGGGGGCATGCCTTTGCCGCCACGCTTGGAAGAGCACAACAAGAATGTCGCCAAGTGGCGGGCGATTGAGGCGGCGCAGGGGGCGGCACCTGATGTGACGGGAACTGGCACTGCTGCCGACACTGGGAACTGATGTTTGGGGCGGATGGGGGTTTCACACCCCCAAGCTAGATTGGCTTTGGCCAATCTAGCCCCCCGTGGGATATTTGGGCCAAATTGAAAGGGGCGCAAATTTTAGATTAAGTTTAGGGGGTTTGCGGGTTGGGGTTAACGAAAGGTTAAGGGCGCGTGCGGTAAGCCATTGATACTGCTGGTTTTTCGTTTGACTTTGCGTCCGGTCCAAAGTATAGATTGTGACATGCTGGAAGAGGTGGGCAAGCGGCGCGGGGGAAACCCCGGGGCCGCTTTTTCATTTCCGGCGACATCAGGCAAGATAGGCGGGTTGGGCAGGTATGAGCATCAATTTCTCCGCCGGAGACGAAGAACCGGTAGATGTGCTGGCAGCACGACCGAAACGATCGTTGTCGGGAGGCGGCCGAAGAGCTGACGCGGGTGATCAACCGGATCAAGGCGGGCAAGTTTCGAGGAAGCGAAGGCGACGCCCGAGGCGGTTAAGGACTGCAACGGCTGCGTTGGCAGCTGGTAATGGAAGAGAGGCCGATGTTGAAAAACTCCGCAAACAGGTTACCGGGACTGTCGGAACCGCGCAGCGCTCGACTTTCACGCCGCGCGGGATGAGATCGGGCGCAGGCTGGCTCGCCTCCGCGACGCAGGACCAGGTTGACGAGTTTCTGCAGGGGTCTGAGCGACAACGCGCTGCTGGCGCTGCCGTGGATGTTCGAGTTCTGGGCGCTGCCGCATCAATTGCCGCCGGAGGGGGCCTGGAAGACCTGGGTGATCATGGGCGGGCGCGGGGCGGGCAAGACGCGGGCCGGGGCGGAATGGGTGCGGGCGCAGGTTGAGGGGGCGTTGCCGCTTGATGCCGGGTGTCGGCGCGGCGGGTGGCGCTGGTCGGCGAGACGGTCGATCAGGTGCGCGAGGTGATGATCTTTCGGCGAGAGCGGGATTTTGGCCTGCTCGCCGCCGGATCGCCGGCCGGAATGGCAGGCGGGGCGCAAGCAGCTGGTCTGGCCGAACGGGGCGGTGGCGCAGGTGTTTTCGGCGCATGAGCCGGATAGTTTGCGGGGGCCGCAGTTCGATGCGGCCTGGGTGGATGAGTTGGCCAAGTGGAAGAAGGGGCAGGAGACCTGGGATCAGTTGCAGTTTGCGCTGCGGCTGGGGGAGAACCCGCGTCAGGTGGTGACGACGACGCCGCAGAATGTGGGGGTGTTGAAGGCGATTCTGAAGAACCCCTCGACCGTGACGACCCATGCCCCGACGGCGGCGAACCGGGCGTATCTGGCGGCCTCGTTTCTGGAGGAGGTGCAGACGCGCTATGCCGGGTCTTCGCTGGGCCGGCAGGAGTTGGAGGGCGAGTTGGTGGAGGAGGTGGACGGCGCGATGTGGGCGCAGGTGCAGTTTGACGCCGCACCGGGTGGACGTGGTGCCGCATCTGAACCGGATCGTCGTGGCGGTGGACCCGCCGGTGACGGGGCACAAGGGCAGCGATGAATGTGGGATCGTGGTGGTGGGCGCCTTTACCGAGGGGCCGCCGCAGGATTGGCGGGCCGTGGTGTTGGAGGATGCCTCGGTGACCGGGGCCAGCCCGGAGCAATGGGCGCGGGCGGCGATTGCGGCGATGGACCGGCACAAGGCGGACCGGTTGGTGGCTGAGGTCAATCAGGGTGGCGATCTGGTGGAGCGGATGATCCGGCAGATTGATCCCTTGGTGCCGTACCGCGGCTGTCCGGGCCACGCGGGGCAAGACGGTGCGGGCCGAGCCGGTGGCGGCGCTGTACGAACAGGGGCGGGTTTCGCATGTCGCGGGGCTGACCAAGCTGGAGGATCAGATGTGCCAGATGACCTCTATGGGCTATGTCGGCAAGGGCTCGCCGGACCGGGTGGATGCCTTGGTCTGGGCGCTGACCGATCTGGTGGTGGAGCCGTCGGAGAGCTTTCGTCGGCCGCAAATGCGGCCCCTCTGATGCGGCCGCTTTAGAGCGCGCGCTGCAATACGAAGATTTTAACTAAATTGAAGCAAAACCGCTGCAACCCGATGGGCGTGGCGAGCTGGGTTATGCCCGGATGGACAGAGGAGTGGACGGATGGTCTTCGATTTCCTACGGCGGGCACCTGAGGCGGGGCCGCCGCCGAATATGGCGGCAGAGAAGAAGGCCTCGGCTACGGGGCGGGTGGTGGCCTGGGGGTCGTCGGGCCGGGTGGCGTGGAGCCCGCGCGACGTGACCAGCCTGACCAAGACCGGGTTCTTGGGCAACCCGATCGGGTTTCGGGCGGTCAAGGTGATTTCCGAGGCGGCGGCGGCGTTGCCGTTGATCTTGCAGGATCAGAACACGCGGTATGACCTGCATCCGCTGCTCGACCTGATCCGGCAGCCGAATGCCGCGCAGGGCCGGGCAGAACTGTTTGAGGCGCTGTATGGCTATCTGCTGCTGACCGGCAACGCCTATGTCGAGGCGGTGCCGGGGGCGCAGAAGCTGCCGGGCGAGTTGCATGTGCTGCGGTCGGACCGGATGAATGTGGTGCCGGGGGTGGATGGCTGGCCGGTCGCCTATGACTATGTGGTCGGCGGGCGGACGCACCGGTTTGCGGTGTCTGAGGACTATACGCCGATCTGCCATATCAAAAGCTTTCACCCGCAGGACGACCATTACGGTCTGTCACCGATGCAGGCGGCGGCGGTGTCGGTCGATGTGCATGGCTCGGCTGCGGCCTGGTCGAAGGCGCTGCTGGACAATGCGGCGCGGCCTTCGGGGGCGATGGTTTACAAGGGCGCGGACGGGCAGGGGTCAGCTGACCACCGACCAGTATGACCGGCTGGTGAGCGAGATGGAGATGCACCATCAGGGCGCGCGCAATGCCGGGCGGCCGATGTTGCTGGAAGGCGGTCTGGACTGGAAGCCGATGGGGTTCTCGCCCAGTGACATGGAGTTCCAGAAGACCAAAGAGGCGGCGGCGCGGGAAATTGCGATTGCCTTTGGCGTGCCGCCGATGCTGATCGGGATCCCCGGCGACGCGACCTATGCCAATTATCAAGAGGCGAACCGGGCGTTCTTCCGGCTGACCGTCCTGCCGCTGGCGACGCGGGTGACGGCGGGGATTTCGGCATGGCTGTCGCAGTTTACCGGCGAGCATGATTGAGCTGCGGCCCGATCTGGACCAGATCCCGGCGCTGGCGGTGGAGCGGGATCAGCAATGGGCGCGGGTTGGGGCGGCGGATTTTCTGACGGCGGATGAAAAGCGCGTGCTGCTGGGTCTGCCGCCGTTGACGCAGGGCGCATGACGCCGCGGCGACCGCCTGAGGGGTCACGCTTTTTATATGAGGGGTTCGATCCGGCCGCAGCGCGGATCGAGGCGAATGAGCGTGTGGCCGAAGAGCGCTGGGTGGCGCTCGACTACCGGTTGGAACTGATCGACGCGGCGCTGGAGCGGTTGGAAAAGCGCATCTGGCTGGGCGTTTACGGGGTTGCGGCATTTTTGCTGTCGCAGATGGCCGAGGCGATCATCGCGGCAGCCACAAAGTGAGGATGCGAGATGCACTGGAAGATGGAAGGCGCGCCAGAGCGCAAATACACCCAGCCGGCGAGGCGGCGTTGACCGTGACCGAGGGGCAGGTGGTGGCGGGCTATGCCAGCCTGTTCGGGTTGAAGGATCAGGGCGGCGATACCGTGCAGAAGGGGGCCTATGCGGCCAGCCTGAAGGCGATGGCGGCGGCGGGGCGGCAGGTCAAAATGCTGTGGCAGCATGACCCGACCCAGCCCATCGGCGTCTGGGACGAGGTGCGCGAGGATGCGACGGGCCTGTACGTCAAGGGCCGCATCCTGACCGAGGTGGAAAAGGGCCGCGAGGCGGCGGCCTTGCTGGCGGCGGGGGCGATTGACGGGTTGTCGATCGGCTACCGGACCGTCAAGGCGGAACGCGATGGCAAGGGGCAGCGCCTGTTGTCGGAGCTGGAGCTTTGGGAGGTGTCACTGGTGACCTTCCCGATGCTTCCCGAGGCGCGGGTTTCGGCCAAGGGCGATACGCCCGGACGCCGACTTCTGGCGCGAGATGGCGGCGATCTTTGACGACGCCGCCAGATCCTGGCCGAGCGGTAAGCGGCCTTTCACGACCAACCTGAGGGAACACGATATGACCGAGACTAAGGCTCGGGCCGGGGAAGATTTGTCACCCGCGGGCCCTGCATCCGGGTGCGGAAGTGAAATCCGCGATGGCCGGATTTGTGAACGCCTTCAAGGGCTTTCAAGACGACGTGAAACAATCATTGCAACAACAGGAAGAGCGTTTGACCATGCTGGATCGCAAAACCATGAGCTATGCCCGCCCCGCGCTGTCGGCGCATACCGAGATGGACCTGTCGCACAAGAAGGCGCTTGGCGCCTATCTGCGCACCGGCGATGATGACGGCCTGCGTGGCCTGAACCTGGAAGGCAAGGCCATGTCCACCGCCGTTTCGGCGGATGGTGGCTATCTGCTGAACCCGCAGATGAGCGGAAAACATCCAGTCGATGCTGTCGTCGACGGCCTCGCTGCGGTCGATCGCCAATGTGGTGCAGATCGACGCCACGTCGTATGACGTGATCGTCGACAACACGCGATGTAGGTTCGGGCTGGCAGACGGAAGCTGCGGCGGTGACCGAAACCACCACGCCGAACATCAACCGCATCTCGATCAAGCTGAACGACCTGTCGGCGATGCCGAAGGCCAGCCAGCGGTTGCTGGATGATGCCGCGTTCGACGTGGAAGGCTGGCTGGCGAGCAAGATCGCCACCCGGTTCATCCGCGCCGAGGCGTCAGCGTTCATCAACGGCACGGGCGTCGATCAGCCCAAGGGCATCATGCTGCCGACCAAGGTGGCCAATGCGTCCTGGACCTGGGGCAATCTGGGCTACATCCCGACGGGGGCGGCGACGCGATTTCGCCTCGACCAACCCGATCGATTGCCTCGTGACGCTGGTCTACGCGCTGGCCGCCGATTACCGTGCCAATGCGACCTTTGTGATGAACTGCAAGACCGCGGGCGCCGTCCGCAAGATCAAGGACACCGATGGCCGGTTCATGTGGACGGACGGGCTGGCGGCGGGTCAGCCGGCGACGCTGATGGGCTACCGCGTGCTGGTATCGGAAGACATGCCGGACATTGGCGACCAACACCTATCCGATCGCGTTTGGCGATTTCAACGCGGGTTACACCATCGCGGAGCGCCCGGACCTGCGCATCCTGCGCGACCCGTTCTCGGCCAAGCCGAACGTGCTGTTCTATGCCTCCAAGCGTGTGGGCGGCGACATCACCGACTTTGCGGCGATCAAGCTGCTGAAGGTTGCTGATTTCCTGATCTTGACCACTGCCCGACCCCCAGTCGTGGGGGTCGGGCCTTTCGGGCATGGCCCAGGCTTTTAGGGGAAAGGACAGCGACGATGTTGTTGACCGAACTGACGACGGTGGCGGCGGTCGCGCTGCCGGTACAGGGGTTGAAGGACCATCTGCGGCTGGGCACCGGGTTTTCGGACAGCGGCATGCAGGATGGGCTGCTCGAAGGCTATCTGCGGTCGGCGATGGCTGCGATTGAGGGGCGGATCGGCAAGGCGCTGATGACGCGGCAGTTCAAGCTGACGCTGGAGGATTGGCGCGATGCGTCAGAGCAGACGCTGCCGGTGGCACCGGTCAGTGCGGTGGTGTCGGTGACGCTGTTCGATGTGGCCGGGGTCGGCGACGGTGCTGGCGGCGAACCGCTATCGGCTGGTGCAGGACACGCATCGGCCCAAGCTGGCGGCGGTCGGGTATCTGCTGCCGACGGTGCCGGCTGATGGCCGGATCGAGGTGGTGTTTGACGCGGGGTTCGGCGCGACCTGGGCCAATGTGCCGGCCGATCTGCAGCAGGCCGTGCTGCTGATGGCCGCGCATTATCTATGAGCATCGCAACGAGTTTGCCGAGGCGACGCCGGGCGCTGCCGCTATCCGGTGCAGTCGCTGATCGAGCGGTGGCGGATCGTGCGGGTTCTGGGTGGGGGGTCGGCATGAGCGAGCCCAACTCTGAACCGGGCTCTGGTGCTGGAGGCGCCGGCGCAGGTGGCAGACGGGGCCGGGGGCTTTGCCCTAGACCTGGACCACGGTCGGCACGCTGTGGGGCGAGGTGCGTCGGGCAGCGGGCGCGATCCGGCGGGGGTGGAGATCACGCTGGCCTCGGTCCCGTACCGCATCACGGTGCGGGGCGCACCGGTTGGGTCGCCGCGCCGCCCGTTGCCGGAGCAGCGGTTCCGCGACGGGGTGCGGGTCTATCACATTCTGGCGGTGACCGAGCGGGATGCGGACGGGCTGTATCTGACCTGTTTCGCCCGCGAGGAGGTGCCGCAATGAGCTATGCAGCAGCAGCCGCGCTGCAGATCGGCAGTCTATCGCCCGGCTGACCAGTTTTGCCGGCTCTGGCCGGGGTCACGGTCGTGGATGCCGTGGCGCCGGGGACGGGCAAGGGCAAGTTCATCTTGCTGGGTCCGGAAACCGCCAGCGACAAGGGCGACAAGTCGGGGGCAGGGGCCGAGCATCAGTTTCAGGTCGTCGGTCATCAGCGATGAAACCGGGTTTCTGAGCGCCAAGGTGATCGCCGGCCATGTGTCGGATGCTCTGGTGGGGGCGCACCTGACGCTGTCGACGGGGCGGCTGGTCGATCTGTCGTTCGTCCGCGCCAATGCCCGCCGCCTGAAGGAGGGCGAGCAGCCGGCGCATCGACCTGACCTTCCGCGCCCGGATCGACTTCTGAGCGCTTTCTGACGATTTCAGCAAACCAACCGCAGGCCTTGGGCGTGCCGGTTCAATACGGAGAGATGACATGGCTGTGCAAAACGGCAAGGACCTGCTGATCAAGGTGGATCTGATCGGTGACGGGCAGTTTGTGACGATGGCGGGGCTGCGCGCCACCAAGATCGGGTTCAACGCCGAAACGGTGGACGTGACCTCACTGGATTCTGCGGGCGGTTGGCGCGAGCTGCTGGCGGGGGCGGGGGTCAAGTCGGCCTCGATTGTCGGGGTCGGGCGTGTTCCGCGATGCCAACACCGACGAGCGGGCGCGGCAGATCTTCTTTGACGGTGAGATGCCGGATTTTCAGGTGGTGATCCCGAGCTTTCGGCATCATGCAGGGGCCGTTCCAGATCACCGCCATCGAGTATTCCGGCAATTACAATGGTGAGGCGACCTACGACATGTCGTTCGCCTCGGCCGGTCTTCTGACGTTCACGGCGATCTGATGGCGAACCCCTATGCAGGAGAAGTGGCGCTGACCCTGGACGGGCAGCGCCATGTCGCCAAGCTGACGCTGGGCGCCTTGGCCGAACTGGAGGCGGCGCTGGAGACAGGCTCGCTGGTGGAACTGGTCGAACGGTTCGAAAGCCATCGCTTTTCCACCCGCGATGTGCTGGCGCTGGTCGTCGCGGGCTTGCGGGGCGGCGGCTGGCAGGGAACGGCGGCGGACCTGTTGCGGGTCGAGATCGGCGGGCGGGCCGATGGAGGCGGCGAAGGTGGCGGCGATGCTGCTGGCCCGCGCCTTCGCCCTGCCGGGCGAGACATGAACGCCATCGACTGGCCCGGCCTGATGCGGGTGGGCCTGACGGGCTTGGGCCTGACGCCGAGGCGTTCTGGCGGCTGACGCCGATCGAATTGAAAATCATGCTGGGGGCGGATCGCACCTCTCCGGCCCTGACGCGGGCGCGGCTGGACGAATTGGCCGCCGCTTTCCCCGATGCAAGAAAGGCAGGAGACGATGACGGATATCGTGGATCTGACAGACCAGATCGCCGCGCTTGAAACCTCGCTGGGCGGGACCGTCGGGATGGTCGTCGGCCTTTGATGGCGAGTTGTCGCAAGATGCAGGACAGTCTGGTGTTTACCGGGCACGAAGTTGGGTCGCTTGGCCAGCGGGTTCAGCGGCGGGTTGCGGCGGGCCTTTGACGGCGTGGTGTTTGACGGGATGAAACTGTCGGACGCGCTGAAGGGCGTTGCCAAGAGCATGTCCGAAACCGTGTTCAACACGGCGATGAAGCCGGTGCAGAACGCGGTCGGCGGGTTTCTGGCGAACGGGCTGAACAACCTGCTGAGCAGTGCGATGCCCTTCGCCAAGGGCGGGGTGTTTTCGCAAGGTCAGGTGATGCCCTTCGCCAAGGGCGGGGTCGTCTCGCAGCCCACCAATTTCGGGATGCGGCAGGGTACCGGGCTGATGGGTGAAGCGGGGCCAGAGGCGATCATGCCCTTGGCGCGCGGGCCTGACGGGCGGCTTGGGCGTGCAATCCGCCGGGTCGGCGCGGCCGGTCACGGTTGTGATGAACATTTCGACCCCTGACGTACAGGGCTTCCAACGCAGCCAGAGCCAGATCGCCGCGCAGGCGTTGCGGGCGCTGTCGCGTGGCCAACGTAACCGGTGAGGACAGAATGAACTTTCATGAAATTCGCTTTCCGACCAGCCTGAGCTTCGGCTCCACCGGCGGACCCGAGCGTCGCACTGACATCGTGACGTTGGTCAACGGATTTGAACACCGCAACACCCCTTGGGCGCATTCCCGTCGGCACTATGACGCTGGGGTTGGGATGCGGACGATGGACGACGTGGAGGCTTTGATTGCGTTCTTCGAAGCGCGGCGGGGTCAGCTGTACGGGTTTCGGTGGAAGGACTGGACCGATTTCAAATCCTGCCAGCCTTCTCGCGATGTCGGAGCGCTGGATCAGGACATAGGTCGGGGCGACGGTCAAACGCAGGTGTTCCAACTGGTCAAGACCTATGCGTCGGGCGATCAGACTTACACGCGGACCATCACCAAACCCGTGAAGGGCAGCGTGCGGGTCGCCCTCGCGGGAGATCCGAAAGTCGACACAATCGAATACAGCGTCAACACCGAAACGGGCGAAGTCACCTTTCCGCATCCGCCAGACATTGATGTCCGCATCACGGCTGGTTTCGAATTTGACGTGCCCGTGCGGTTTGACACCGACCGGATCCAGACCTCGTTGGCGACGTTCAATGCTGGCGAAGTGCCCAGCATCCCTGTGATCGAAGTGAGGCTTTGATGACTGCAAAAGATGATCTCATCGCGCATCTGGAAACCGCAGCGACGACGACATGCCGTGCTTGGTCGGTCATCCGCAAGGATGGCCGGGTCTATGGTTTTACCGACCACGATCAGGACCTGACGTTTGAGGGGATCGTGTTCAAAGCCGGTACAGGTTTGACGGCAGGGGCTCTGCAGACCTCGGCCGGTTTCGCAGTCGACAACACGGAAGTTGTGGGTGCCTTCAGCGATGATGCGATCCGCGAAATTGACCTCGCCGCCGGGCGGTTCGATGGCGCAATGGTGACAAACTGGCTGGTCAATTGGGCGAATACGGCGCAACGGACGATCCGTTTTAAGGGCAACTTCGGCGAGATCCGGTACAACTCGGGCAAATTCACCGTCGAATTGCGCGGCCTGACTGAGGCGCTCAATCAGTCGCGAGGACGTGTCTATCAAAAGAATTGTTCGGCTGAACTGGGCGACAAACAATGCAAGTTCGACATGGCGACACCCGGATACTCCGCCCAGGGAACGATCACTGCCATTTCTGAGCAGGGCACATACCGGCTGTCGACCGGCTCCAACCAAGTGGGCCGCTGGTTTGAAAGAGGAACCGCGACGGTGCTGACCGGGGAGGCGCAAGGTCTGATGGGAAACATCAAGTTTGACAAGTTGGACGGAACGCACCGCCAAATTGAGCTGTGGATCGACTTCGGAATCGCGCCATTGGTCGGAGATATAATTCGGCTTGAACCGGGATGCGACAAACTGGTCGAGACATGTCGGGCCAAATTCAGCAACTTTCTGAATTACCGGGGGTTTCCCCATATCCCAAGTACGGACTGGGCCACCTCTTACCCGGTATCGAACCAGATCAATGACGGCGGGAGCCGCATGAAATGATAGGCAAGGACGCGGTCGTTGCCGAAGCTCGCAAATGGATCGGTACACCCTATCGCCATCAGGCGACACGGATCAATGCCGGAACAGACTGTCTTGGCCTCATACGTGGTATTTGGCGCTCGTTAATCGGGACCGAGCCAACCACAATACCGCCCTATACCGAAGACTGGTCGGAACCTACGGGTGAAGAGTCGTTGTTGGCCGCCGCCGGTATTTGGTTAGTTCCGAAGCCGCTTTCGTCGTCAGATATCGGCGATGTTCTGGTGTTTCGCATGCGATCAAACAACGTCGCCAAGCATCTGGGCATTGCCGCAGTCTGCCAGAACCAACCGACATTTATACACGCCTATACCGGCCACGGCGTCGTGGAAACCTATCTGACTTTGCCCTGGGCTCGTCGCATCGTGGCGAGATTTGAATTCCCCTCTGGAGAAAAATAAATGGCAACCATCCTCCTCTCTTCAGCTGGCGCGGCAATCGGTTCTGGGTTCGGCGGATCAGTTCTTGGCCTTTCCGGAGCGGTCCTCGGCCGAGCAATCGGGGCAACGGCAGGCAGGGCGATCGACCAAAACGTGCTGCAAGGCGGCGCGCAAGCAGGTCAAAGTGGCAAGATTGATCGCTTTCGAATCCCGTCGGTCGGCTACGGCATTCCTGTCCAAGAAGTTTGGGGCCGGATGCGAATTGCAGGTCAAATCATTTGGGCGTCGCGTTTTCTGGAATCGTCCCAATCATCTGGTGGCGGAAAAGGAACACGCCGTTCAGCGGGCAATTCGTACTCCTACTCCGTCAGCCTTGCCGTCGGTCTTTGCATTGGCCAGGCGAGTGCGGTCGGACGCGTTTGGGCGGATGGTATCGAAATTGCGAGAGACAGCCTAGACATGAGGTTCTACCCGGGCAGCGAAACCCAGCTTCCGGACGCTAAAATTGAGGCCGTCGAAGGTGCAGGAAACGCCCCGAGTTACCGCGGCATCGCCTATGTCGTGATCGAGGAACTTCAACTCGCCCGTTTTGGAAATAGAGTTCCTGCGCTTTCCTTTGAAGTCATACGACGCGCCAATATTGCCAATTCTGATGACCTGACTGACCTGGCAAGTAGCGTGCATGGCGTTGCAATGATCCCTGGGTCAGGCGAATACCAGCTGGCGACACAACAGGAATATTTCAATTTCGGCCCCGGCAAGAACGTGTCAGCCAATGTGCATTCCGTCCAAGGGCAAAGCGATCTCGACGTGTCCTTGCAACAATTGAACGACGAGCTACCCAATTGTAAATCGATTTCCCTTGTTGTGTGCTGGTTCGGGGATGACTTGAGATGCGGCGAATGTGTCGTCCAGCCAAAAGTCGATCAAATGGAAAATGATGGCGTCAGAATGCCATGGAAAGTTTCCGGAGTTGACAGGTTCCATGCGAAACTGGTCCCACAGAATGAAGGAAAGCCGGTCTATGGCGGTACACCGACGGACCAGTCGGTTATTCAGGCCATCCAACGTATCCGCAACTCTGGGATGGAAGTCATGTTCTATCCATTCATTCTGATGGACCAACTTTCAGACAACAGCTTGCCAAACCCTTGGGATGAGCAGGTCGGACAGCCAAAACTGCCATGGAGAGGGCGCATCACCACATCAATCGCGCCAGGCAGAACGGGCACGCCGAATAAGACGGCGATGGCCGAAAGCGAAATAGATGCATTCCTCGGGCAGGCGCTGCCAATTCATTTTGTTCAGGAGTCGGACACCGTTTCCTACTCAGGGCCCGCTGGATGGGGCTATCGCCGCTTCATATTGCATTACGCAAATCTCTGTGCGGTCGCTGGTGGAGTCGATGCATTCTGCATTGGTTCTGAGTTGAGGGGCCTTACTCAAATTCAGTCGGCGCTTGGTCAGTTCCCTATGGTCTCGGCACTCAAGGCGCTTGCAGCCGAAGTGCGGGAAATTCTCGGGCCAAACACCAAGATTTCCTATGCAGCCGACTGGACAGAGTATCGTGGCCTTCAGTCCAATGGTGACTTCATATTCAATTTGGATCCACTTTGGAGTGATGAAAATATCGACTTCATTGGGATAGACAACTACATGCCCTTGTCAGATTGGAGAAATGGAGCTGCGAACGCTGATTCGGCGTTTCAGTCACCCTACGACATCAACTATTTGAGCGCCAACATTGCTGGGGGAGAAGGTTATGATTGGTACTATGAGACCGCTGAAGCCGCAGAGCTGCAAAATCGCACCGAAATAAGAGACATCGAGTTTGGAGAGGACTGGGTCTACAAATCGAAGGACATTCTGAATTGGTGGAGCCATAGCCATCATGATAGAGTTTCTGGAGTTCGATCTCCTGTGGCAACGGATTGGATTCCGCAACTCAAGCCCATTCGGTTTACGGAATATGGTTGCGCCGCATTGAATTTGGCAACCAACGAGCCGAACAAATTCATTGATTTATATTCTTCCGAGTCCGCTCTTCCCAGAGGGTCAAATGGGCATCGTGACGACTATATTCAGTCACAGTACCTCGCAGCAATTTCACAATATTGGCGTTCTGCACACAATAATCCGGTTTCTAATATATACTCGGGTCCAATGCTTGACATCGAGCGTTCGCATGTCTGGGCGTGGGATTCGCGACCATTTCCTGATTTCCCCGGAAACTTGAGTGTTTGGTCTGATGCGAAAAACTACTTTCGAGGGCACTGGTTAAATGGGCGTGCCGCGAACCAAACTTTGATGTCGATCGTAGTTGAAATTTGTGAGTCGGCGCACTTGGGTGTGGCCCCAGTTTTCAGAGGTATTTCTGATACGGTGCATGGTTTCTCAGTTGAAAGTACAAAATCGGCACGCGACAAACTGCAGACTTTTTCCACATGTTTTGGTTTTGATGTCGGCGAGTCTGATGGAGATTTGGTGTTCTTCAAAAAGATTGGTGAGCCGAAGAAAACCCAAGAACTATCGGCGGTCGTGCAGCAGAATGAAGCTGGCACTAGCTTAGAATACTTCCGCGTTTCAGGTCTGGAAAACCCTACTAAATCTAGTCTGACCTATGTCGAAGCAGAAAATAATTTCGACATGAAGTATGTTGAAGATCTGCGACCATCCACAGGCTATTCTGCGGCATTGTCTACAGAAGCTATGGTTCTCTTGACGGAGGAGGAGGCGTTTTGGGCTGCGGAGAGCCTGCTGAATGAGACCGTTCTGGCCGGCAGTTCAGTTCATTTCTCTGTTCCGCTATCACAGATGGGATTGAGCTTAGGAGATGTATTGTCCATATCTGAGCGAAATTACAGAATTGTGGGTATTGAAGACCGAGATTTTCTTTCTGTAGACGCCGTTCGTGTGGGGGCCAGTTCTAGCATTCCCACCGAGGAAGTTGGCACCTCTCCCGCCCGACCAGCGATAACTACTGCAACACCAGTCTTCGGAGTTTTCTTGGATCTGCCAATTATACAGGGTTCAGATGATCCATACGCGCCTCATATCGCAGTTTCTGCTGCGCCTTGGCTAGGTTCTGTTTCAGTTTGGAACTCCGCAGCAGAAAGCGGGTTTACTCTAAATTCCACAATAAATTCTTCGGCAACCGTTGGCGTTACCCTGGATCAGTTGGGTGCGGCGCCTTCATCGCATTGGGATCGAGGATCAGTCGTGCGGGTGAAGGTTTCATCAGGAGCGCTTACTTCAAAATCCGAGATCGATGTTTTGAACGGTGCCAACATAGCGGCAATAGGAGACGGCTCTCCTGGAAACTGGGAGATATTTCAGTTTGTAAACGCAGTTCTTGTCGGCGAGGATATGTATGAACTCTCCCTCCTTCTTCGGGGATTGTCCGGAACTGATTCGATTGGCCCGGATTTTTGGCCAGCAGGATCTTTAGTTGTTTTGTTGGATTCCTCAGTTCGGCAAATCGAATTTTCTTCCGCTCTGCGCGGGTTAGACAGGAATTATCGGGTGGGCGTGGCAAGTAGAGGATACGCTGATCAAGATGCCATTGCGATTCAAACCTCTTTCAATTCAATTGGCATTCGCCCTTTTTCTGTTTGTCAGTTGCTCGCCAGCCGAGGTGAAGACAATTCTCTCAACATTTCTTGGGTGCGACGGAGTCGGATTGATGGCGATACTTGGATGTCTGCCGACGTTCCTTTGGGTGAAGAATCGGAAAATTACCTTGTCAAAGTTCTGAAGAACAGTACCATTTTGCGGGAAGCTGAAGTGGGAGTTCCAATGTGGGTCTACTCTTCGGGGATGCAGTTGGATGATGTCATATCATCTCCGTTCGAAATTTGGATCTCGCAAGTCTCAAAGTCATTCGGTCCTGGGCCGGAGGGGGTAATTCTGATTGAGTAGACTTGTTTGCAGCGCCCCGTCAGAAACACTTGCGGCATGTGGCACTTGCTGGGACTTGGATGGACAGGTCCCTTGTCTCCCCCATCTAGGGCAACGCTTGGGGCAGATTTGGGTGATTGGTGTTGATTTGCACCCGGAATTGACCCACTTGGGCACGTAATTTCCATTGAGAATTGACCCATGTGACTTTTCCCCCAAGGCAGTTTGCCGCGGGGGCAATTGAGTGATCAACATGGAACTTTTGAACGTGATCCGGCGCATGTCGTTGCGACTGAAACTGCCGATCCGAGAGATCGCACGTCGAACTGGGCTGTCGTGCAATACGGTGAAGAAGCATCTCACGACGGATACGGTGGAGCCGATGTTCGCCATTTCGGACCGTCCGAGCAAGCTCGACCCGTTCGCTGAGAAGCTCGGCAGCTGGCTTAAGTCTGAGGCTGGGAAGTCGCGCAAGCAGCGTCGGACGCTGAAGCAGTTGCATGCCGATCTTGTGGCCCTCGGATTTACGGGGTCTTACAGCCGGGTTGCGGCCTTTGCCCGTGACTGGCGGGCGGATCGGCAACGAGAGCAACAAACGTCTGGGCGCGGCACTTTCGTTCCATTGGCTTTTCGCCCGGGTGAAGCATTCCAGTTCGACTGGAGTGAGGATTATGCACTCGTCGGCGGCGAGCGGACAAAGCTTCAGGTCGCCCATTGTTGATTTTCACCCAGAAGTGAGCCACCTCTGATTATGGATTTCGGTTCATGCTGGGGCTCTGTTGCACAAATCGGGTGAGGGATTCATCTTGTGAATCCAGCATGGTAGCTGAGCGGCATGAGCAGACCCACGCCCCCCGCCTACAAGACCAGGAACTGGCCCGCCTATAACAAAGCGCTGAAGCGTCGCGGCTCGATGACGATTTGGTTCGACCCCACTATGACCTGGGAGGCCGTGCCGACCGGCAAACGAGGGCGGCAGCCCAGCTACAGTGATACAGCGATCCAGGCCTGCCTGACGATGAAGGTGCTGTTCGGCATGGCGCTGAGGCAGACGACTGGGTTCGTCGAAAGCCTGTTGCAACTGATCGGTCTGGACTGGGAGGTGCCGAATTTCAGCACCCTCAGCCGTCGCCAGAAGAGCTTGGAGGTCAACATGCCCTTTCGTGGTTCGCAGGGCCCGCTGCATCTTTTGATCGACAGCACGGGCATCAAGGTCGAGGGTGAAGGGGAGTGGAATGCGCGCAAGCATGGCGGCACAAAACGTCGTGTCTGGCGCAAGATCCACATCGGGATCGACGAGCAAACGCTGGAAATCCGGGCTGCCGGGTTCACCACCAGCGATGTCGGCGACGC
>CAWAEL010000040.1:0-15035 GCA_963781185.1 uncultured Alphaproteobacteria bacterium | reverse complement strand
AACCTCTCGCGGGATCGTGGTGTTCAGCGCCAGTTGCGACCCGCCCTGAAACAGAAACCCGAACAGGATCGACGCGATCACAATGCCAAACGGATGGTTCCGCCCCATCAGCGCCACCGCAATGCCGATAAAGCCCGCACCCTCAATCGGGTCTTGCAGCAGCCGGTGCGCCTCACCCTGAACAGAGTTGATGGCCATCATCCCCGACATCCCCCCCGACAGCATCAGCGCGTAAAGCGTGATCCTGACCGGGTTGATCCCGGCATAAACGGCCGCCTTTTCGGATTTGCCAAAGGCCCGCAGGGCAAAGCCAAACCTCGTGTGCCACAACAGCGCCCACAGGCCCACCGCGCAGGCCAAGGCGAGCAGCAGACTGATATTCGCCGGGTTCTTGTTGCTGAACGGAATCCCGATAGAGGTCAGCATATCGCCCAGTTTCGGCAGATAGGTCAGCTTGTCAAACCGGGCAGAGGCCGGGTCCATCTTGCCCACCGGACGCAGGATATTGACCAGAAGATAGTTCATCAGCGAACTGGCGATGAAGTTGAACATCATCGTGGTGATGACGATATGACTGCCCCGCTTGGCCTGCAACCATGCCGGAAGCAGCGCCCAAGCCCCGCCAAACAGCATCGCGGCGACGATCGACCCAGCCAGTGCCAGCGACCAATGCGGCCATGGAATATACAGCAGGCTCAACGCCACACCCAAGGCCCCGAGTTTCGCCTGACCCTCACCACCGATGTTGAACAGGCTGGCCTGAAAGGCGATCGACACGGCGAGGCCGGTGAACATGAAATTGGTCGCATAGTAGAGCGTATAGCCCCAGCCATAGGTCGACCCGAGTGCGCCTTTCACCATGATCGTCAGCGCCTCAACCGGGCTTTGCCCGATGGCCGAAATCAGGATGCCGCAGAACACAAAGGCAATCAGCAGGCAGATCAGGGGCACCAGAACAACATCGGCCCAACGCGGCATCTTCTCCATCAGGCGGCCCCTTTTGCGGCGCCGGTCATGCCTGCCATCATCATCCCCAATTCCCGCTCATCCGTCTTTTCCGGGTCGCGCTCGCCCATCAACTGGCCGTCGAACATCACGAGGATGCGGTCGGACAGTGACATGATTTCATCCAGCTCCACCGACACCAGCAGCACTGCCTTGCCCGCATCCCGCAGTGCCACGATCTGCTTGTGGATAAACTCAATCGCACCAATATCCACACCGCGCGTCGGCTGACCGACCAGCAACAGGTCTGGATTGCGCTCTATCTCCCGCGCCACCACGATCTTTTGCTGGTTGCCGCCAGAGAAGCTTTTGGCATGCAGCGACGGATTCGGCGGTCGCACATCAAATGTCGCAAACTTCTTGACCGTGTCCGCCTTCACAGCGGCGTTGTTCATCAGCAGGGCATTGTACTGATATTCCGGCGCGTTGTGATAGCCGAAGGCGATGTTCTCCCACGCGGTGAAATCCATCACCAGACCCAGCGATTGCCGGTCCTCTGGCACATGGGCGATGCCAGCAGCGCGGCGGGTCTGGCCGTTGGCGGCCGAACCGGACAATGGCAGGGCGGCACCGTTCATCACCACCTGCCCAGTCGCGCGCGCGATCCCGCCAAGCGCCTGCAACAGTTCCGACTGGCCATTCCCGGCCACCCCGGCAATGCCAAGGATTTCCCCGGCGCGAATTTCGAAGGAAACCCCCTTCAGCCGTTCAACCTTATGCTCGTCCTTGACGCGCAGATCCTTGACCGACAGCACGACTTTGCCCGGCGTGGCAGGCTTTTTCTCAACCTCCAACAGGACCTTGCGGCCCACCATCAACTCAGCCAAGGCCTCGGGTGAGGTTTCGGCGGTCTTGACCGTCGCCACCATCGTCCCGCGCCGCATGACCGACACGTTGTCAGTGGTATCCATGATCTCCCGCAGTTTGTGGGTGATGAGGATGACGGTCTTGCCCTGCGCCTTGAGCCCGGCGAGGATGCGGAACAGATGGTCGGCCTCTTCCGGCGTCAACACGCCCGTCGGCTCGTCAAGGATCAGGATATCGGCCTTGCGGTACAGCGCCTTCAGGATTTCCACCCGTTGCTGGTGGCCGACTGACAGATCCTCAATCAGCGCATCGGGATGCACGTCGAGTTCGAATTCCTTGCTCAGCGCCTCCAACTCACGCCGCGCGCGGGAGAGTGAGGTCGACAGCAGCGCGCCATCCTCAGCCCCCAGAATGACATTTTCCAGAACCGAAAAGTTCTGCACCAGTTTGAAATGCTGAAACACCATGCCGATGCCGGCGCGAATGGCGCTCTGGCTGTCGGGGATTGGGGTCAGCTGACCGTTTATCAGGATCTGCCCGGCATCCGCCTTGTAGAACCCGTACAGGATCGACATCAGCGTGGATTTCCCCGCGCCGTTTTCACCGATGATCCCGTGAATGGTGCCGCGTGGCACCTGGAAATTGATGTCCTGGTTCGCCTTGACCGGACCAAAGGCCTTGGAGATGCCTTTGAGTTCGATGGCATTTGGCGAATTGGGGGCGGCAGTTGCCTGCCGCCCCCCGATTGACCCTGCGGTCATTAGAACGTGCCAGCCGGGCAGGTGTTGTCGGCCATGTAGTCATGCACAACCAGTTCGCCCGACTTGATCTTTTCAGCCGCTGCATCAACAGCTGCCTTCATTTCCGGGGTGACCAAGGCTGCGTTGTTCTCGTCCATCGCATAGTCAACGCCGCCAGCCTTCAGGTCCATCACATTGATGCCCGGCGCCATGTCGGCACCTTCTTTGAAGGCGTCATAAACCGCGTTGTCCACGCGCTTCATCATCGAGGTCAGAACCTGGCCGGGGTGCAGGTAGTTCTGGTTGCTGTCCACACCGATCGACAGGATGTTCATGTCAGCCGCTGCCTGCAGAACGCCGACACCCGTGCCGCCAGCCGCTGCATAGATCACGTCAGCGCCTTGGCTTTGCTGTGATTTTGCAATCTCAGCGCCCTTCACCGGGTTGTTCCAGGCGGAACCATCGGTGCCGGTCATGTTCAGAAGCACGGTCGCATCCGGCTTCACAGCCTTCACGCCCTGCGCATAGCCGCAACCAAAGCGACGGATCAGCGGGATGTCCATGCCGCCGATGAAGCCAACCACGTTGGACTTCGACGCAAGGCCAGCCATCATGCCAACCAGATACGAACCCTGATCCTCGGTGAAGACCACCGATTTCACGTTCGGCTGCTCAACAACCATGTCGATGATCGCAAACTTGGTGTCCGGATAGTCCGGGGCCACGGTGTTCAGCACGTCGCCAAACGCAAAGCCGGTCATGACGATCGGGTTGGCGCCGCCTTCGGCCAGCTGACGCAGCGCCTGCTCACGCTGGGCTTCGTTCTGCATTTCCAGCTCTTTATAGGTGCCGCCGGTTTCCTTGGCCCAACGCTCAGCACCGCCATAGGCAGCTTCGTTGAACGACTTGTCGTGCTTGCCACCAACGTCATAAATGATCGCCGGATCGGCCAATGCGGCCACAGCACTCAACGCCAGAACCGCCGAGGCACCCAGCAGGTGTTTCATAAGGGTCATCTCTGTCTCCCAGTTGTCAAAATCATCGCCACCCTGTCCACGGTCGGATTCGAGCCACAAGACTCGGCAACCCTTCGCGGGCGGATCGTTGTTGATTTAGGAAGGATGCGGCGCGGGTGGTCAACAGGAATCTCATCAAATCTGCTCAGGTCTTGACCAACAGGTCAAAGTCCATGCGACTTTACCCAACGGAAGCGGCCTAAATTTTGAGCGTCATCACAAGGGCGTCCACCGCCGCGCCATTCGCGTCGTGATAATAGCCCCGCCGCCGCCCGCTTTCGACAAATCCGGCCCGGCGATAGACCGCCTGCGCCGCGGCATTGGTGGCGGCCACCTCCAGAAACGCGGTGTCCGCCGCCCGCGCCCGTGCTTCGGCGACAAAGCGGGCGACGAGGGCAGAGCCGATGCCCTGACCCTGCTGGGCCGGATCAACCGCCACCGTCAGCAATTCGGCCTCTCCGGCCACCACCCGGCCCATCAGAAACCCGCCCGGCGCTTCCAGAACGAAACAAAAGGACGAGGTTAGCAGGTCGGCAATCTCGGCCTCCGACCACGGGCGCGGCATGACAAAGGCCTGCGCATGCAGCCGGGCCAGTTCGGCCGCAGTCATGGCTGCAGTCATGGCAGAATGACCGGCGGCAGGTCGCTGGGCGGTGCCGCATCGGCACCCCGCAGGTAGAATGGCTTGGGGCGCGGCTGGTCCTGCTGCGATTTGTCGCGCCCGACCCGCGCCACAGCCGCGACAAACTGCTCCGCCGTGATGTCGCCCAGACGGACGACCGGGCCGTCGACCTCTGACACAATCTGCGCTTCGCCAATGTCATCGCCAAAATGCTGGACATAGAACTGGCCGCGCGGGGCGTCGAGAACCACGGAATAGGGCAGGGCCGCATCTTGGGCCGCCTGCACCGCCTCAAACCCCGTCACGCCCACCGCAGGCACCCCAAGGCCGAGCGCAAGACCGCGCGCCAAGGCCACCGAAATCCGAATGCCGGTGAAATTGCCCGGCCCAACGCCCACGGCAATCGCGGTCAGATCGGCCCAATCGACGCCCTCAGCGGCCATCAGCTCGTCCAGCATCGGGACAAGGCGTTCGGCCTGACCCTTGGCCATCATCTCGACCTTGGTCGTGACATGGTCGCCGCACAGCAAAGCGGCGGCGCAATGCGCCGCCGATGTGTCAAAGGCCAGAATGATCTTGCTTTTCAAGAGAACCGGCCCCGCCTCAGGCAGCTACAGGGCGCACTTCAAGCACTTCTGGGATGTAATGTCGCAGCAGGTTCTCGATGCCCATTTTCAGGGTCAGCGTCGAGGACGGGCAGCCCGCACAGGCGCCCTTCATGTTCAGATAGACAATGCCGCGCTCAAAACCATGGAAGGTGATGTCGCCGCCATCCTGCGCCACAGCAGGACGCACGCGGGTGTCGAGCAATTCCTTGATCTGTTTGACCACATCGCCGTCCGGGCCATCATGCGCCATATGGGCAGCCTGCTCGCCTTCCATGACGGCGGCACCCGATTGGTAATGCTCCATGATCGCGCCCAGAATGGCGGGCTTGATATGCTGCCAATCGACGGCCTCAGCCTTGGTCACGGTGACGAAATCAGTGCCCAGAAACACGCCGGTCACACCGGAAACCGCAAAGATCCGCTTGGCCAGCGGCGATTTGCCTGCCGTATCCGCCGAGGGAAAATCAGCCGTGCCCAGATCCAGCACAGCCTGTCCGGGCAGGAATTTCAGGGTGGCGGGGTTTGGTGTGGATTCGGTCTGGATGAACATGGGGAAACTCCTGACTATTCCAGTCGGATATGCGCCTTGGTGGCTGGGAAGTCAAGGTTGGAACGGTTCTAAACCGACCCCAAGATGGGCCGGATGGCCCATCCTACCCATGGCCAGAGCGGCCAGAGCCCGCCGATCAGTCCGCGTAATAGCTATACATCTGCGTCAGGAAGGCGACGCTGTTTGGCGGGGATTGTTCGGGCGCGCGCTTTGGCGCCGCGAGATCTGGCGTGTAGTAGGCAAGGCCGGGGACTGCGGGTTTGGCCCGAATGGCGGGGCTGCGGTCGTAATCTGGGTTGTACATGGTATTTCCTTTTCTGCGTCACCTCCCACGCTGTAGATGCGCCTAATGCTGCGCCGCAGAAACAGCGTATTTTGCAATCTTCCTATGCGTTTAGGACATGCCCGGCCTTGGGGCATTGCGTTTGGTGGGGCGCCTACCCGCCGATCGCAGGCTTTCGCGGAGCATGGGCGATGGCGAGCCGGATCCGAGGGAAGTGCTAATATCAGGTAAATTCAGACATTTAACCCATTGAAAACACGTGGTTCGTCAGGGTGTCCACATGTGGACACCCTTGCGTCCCACCCTGCTAATGCAGCGAGTCTGCGGCCGAAGCGGGCGGCAAGCGCTGCACCAGTTTTTCAAAATTCCCGATGGATTGCAGGTGCAGATAGATCAATTCCAGCGCATCGCTCGCAACCAGTTCGGCCAGCTTCTCGGGCGGCAACGCCTTCAGTTTCGCCCGGCTAATCACATGAAAGCCGGTCAAAGTCTTGACCTCCCCGCCCTTCACGGTCGCCCGCGCCTCATGCGGCTCCAGCAACCCAAGGGCGGAAATCAGTTTGCCAAACGCCGCCGTCCGCTGATGCTCGGCCTGATAGGCGTTCACAAAGTCCAGCATGCGCGACAGATACGGCGTCCGCTCGCCCCCGTCAGCAAACAGCCGCTCACCCTTCTTGCCCTTGCGGTCGATGGTCTCGCAGGCCTCATCGATGCAAAGGGTGAAGGTCTGGTTGTCCTCTGAGGTGGAGAAGATGAACGGATAGCGGCGGACAAAGGCGGGGATATAGCGGGCATTCCAAGCCCCCTGCTCGGCGACAAACAGCCCCTTGTCGGCATCAAACCCAAGGATCGCTGCCGGCATCGCCTCACCCCCGGTGAAGGTGAACACGATGGGGTATTCCTGTGCGGCCAGCAGAAACTCAGGTATCGTCAGCGGGACCGAGTTGGTTCCGGCGGCAAAATGATAGTCGGTGATCGGCCCAACAGACCAGTTCGCATGGCGGGCGTTGGTGATCGGCGTCACCAATTCATAGAAAAGCAACTGCTTGGACATGCGAGTCTCCCAAATCACCCGGTCCTGCCGGGCGGTCATCCATCAATGGCGCGAAGCTTGCGGAATGAGTGTTTGATGTCAATGCCGCGAACGGGAGTTGGGGGCGGCCCGATACGACCAGACGGTCGTCAGGAAATGCGCTCCAGCCGCTCTTTGCTCATGTCGCCGGGCACGATGGTCACCGGGATCGGCAAGCTGCCGGCAGAGCGGCTGAGGGCGGTGACAAGTGGTCCGGGGCCCGACTTCTCGTGGTTCGCCCCGAGGACAAGAATCCCGATGGAACTGTCTTCGCGGACCTGGGCGAGGATTTCGGTCACCGGATCGCCCTCTCGGATCACCAGTTCGGGGTTCACGCCTTGCTTGTCGCGCATCCATTTGGCGAAGACTTCGAAATGCGCCTCAATCCGTTCGCGCGCCTCTGCCCGCATCAGATCGGCCACGCCCATCCAATGCTGAAACTCTTCCGGCGGGATGATCGACAGGATCTGCACCCCGCCGCCGGTATGGGCAGCGCGAAGGGCGGCGAAGCGCATCGCGTTCAGGCATTCACGGGTATCATCAAGGACGACAAGGAACTTACGCATGAATGAACTCCTCCGCCTTCTCCTAACCCTGACCGGCGGCCCAGTCCAGATAAAGACGACGTGCCCGGTCGGTCATTGTGCGGCGGCGGTAAATCGTGCCGTCGAACTCTTTCACCGAGGTCACCTTGGCGAAGTTGCCGGACAGGAAGATTTCGTCGGCATCATGGGCGTCTTCGAAGGTCAGCACCGTCTCAAACACTTCCACCCCGTCGGCCCGCAGGTTGGCGATGTGGCGGGCGCGGGTGATGCCGGCGAGGAAGGTGCCGTTGGGGACCGGAGTGAACACCGCGCCGTCCTTGACGAGGAAGACGTTGGCCGTCGCACTTTCCGCGAGGTTGCCGAGCGCGTCCCCGACGAGGGCGTTGCCGTAGCCTTTGGACTGCGCCTCTACCAGCATGCGGGCGTTGTTGGGGTAGAGGCAGCCTGCCTTGGCGTTGCAGACCGCATCCTCAAGCACCGGCCTGCGGAAACGGGTGCGGGTGACGCGGGTCGCAAAGTTGGCGTCGGGCATGGCGACCTGTTCCAAGCGATATCGCGAAGCCGGTGGCACCAGCCATGGGGGCGATGCCGAGGTCGGAGCCGTGCAGCGCCCAATACATCGGCCGGATATAGACGGCCTGGCCGGCGCCGTAGGCCTGCAATCCCTCGCGGATGATGGCGACCATGTCGGCCGCCTCACGGGTCGGGGTTATCATCATCGCCTCGGCTGAGTGGTTCAGCCGGGCGCAGTGCAGGTCCAGATCGGGGCACATGCCGTCGAAATAGCGGGCGCCATCGAAGACGGAGCTGCCCTGCCAGATCCCGTGATCGGCGGCCTTCATCACCGCCACGTCGCCCTCATGCCAGCGGCCTTCCCAGAAGGTGCGGATTGCTGTTCCGAATGCCATGCGGTTCTCCTCTGTTCGGGCAGACTTAATCACTGGCCGGACGGGCTGGGAAGGGGCTGACCTCTGGGCAAGGCGGAACATTGCCGGAATCGGCTTGAAAAACGGGCGCTGCGCCGCTGAAAAAGGACGCCCCTGATCTTGGGGATCAGGGGCGCAATCCGGGGTTTGAAGTCTTTGCCCAGCTGCGGGGACAGTCGCGGGCACCCGGTTTCTGCGGGCACTATGGCGGGGTTTTGAATCGGTTTCGTGACGGGTTTGGGGGGTGAATTGAAAAAGCGTCCGTCTGCGCGACACTTGGTATTTTTGTTTTATATCAGAGGCTTGAGATTTTCTATTAACCAGAATGAAAGCACGTTGCGAATGATTCGCAACTGGGGTGATGGTGTCGGAATGGCGGGCTGAACCCCGCCCTACCCATTGTTCGCGCGGTGATACGGGTGAAGGCGGGTGGGTTGGCGACGACGCGCGGCCCAAGGCTTTGACGTCCGGATTGAGCCCGAAGTTGCCGTTCAAAACCCGCGCGATACTGTGAATGGACCAAGGCGGCATCGGTTACAGATGATATGCATTGTCGCATTTCTATTGCGAAATCGGGCCTCATTGACGAACATGAGGCATGGTAACGATAGCAGATCATGACGCCTATATTGCCGCAGCTCCGGAACCGTTCCGTCCGTTGCTGGTTCACTTGCGCGCACAGCTCGCTCGCGCTTTGCCTGACGCTGAGGAAATCATCGCCTACAACATGCCCGGGTTCCGGATCGGAAATCGATCATTGCGGGCTATGCAGCCTTCAGCAAGCAATGCGGTCTCTACGTTTCCGCAGGTGCTATAGCCGCGAATGCCAAAGGTATTGAAGCGGCCGGACTCAAGGCGACCAAAACCGGCATCACCTTTTCTCCGCGAAAGCCTATCCCGGATGAACTGGTAGCAGCGCTTTCCCTTGCCTCACGCAAGGATCTTGATCGGTAAATAGTTCAGTTCGTTTTTAGCCCGCTCCGTCCGCACAGCTGCCGTCCTGTACGCCCTGATTGAAAGACTGCGGCGGCGGAGCTGAACTGCCCTTGGTCCAACCATCGCGGGCTTGATTGGGTCAGATATGGAGCGACAAGGCGTAGTTGGCGACGTCGGCGAGGGATTTGCCGATATGGTGCGGGGTGACGCCGAGGCGGTCGAGGGGGAGGTTGTGGCGGTTCAGCCAGCAGGTGCGGTAGCCGAACCATGTGGCGCCGCAGATGTCCCAGCCGTTGGAGGATACGAACAGGATCTCGGCGGCAGGGCAGCGGAAGGTGTTGGGGCCGAGTTGGTAGGCCTCTGGTGCGGTTTTGAAGCGGCGGACGGGGTCGACGCTGAGGATGTGGTCAAAGTAGCCGGACAGGCCGGAGGCGGTCGTCGCCTGATCCAGCATCCACGGCGTGCCGTTGGACAGGATGGCCAGCGGGATGCCAGCGGATTTCAGGCGGTGCAGTTCGGCGGCATTCTCGGGAAAGGCGGTCAGGCGGGCGTATTGGCCGAGCAGGCGGTCGCGGTCCGCCGTGGCCAGCGTCAGGCCCATGAGGTCGCAGGTGAAGTCGAGCGCGTCTTGGGTGACCTGCCAGAAATCGGCGTATTGGTCGCAGAGCGTCCGCAGGCGGGTGTATTCGATCTGTTTGTCGCGCCAGACGGTGGAGAGTTGCGCGCCTTTGCCGGGGAACAGCGTTTCGGCAAGGGCACCGACGGAATAGACGTCGAACAGGGTGCCGTAGGCGTCGAAGGCGATGGCTTTGATGGGCATGGCGACCTCTGGTTTGGATGGGTCGGGGTGGTCCCGACCCATGGTTTCAGACGTGGCTTTCAGACGTGGCTCTCAGACATGGCGCGAGCGGATCATGCCGACGATGTCGTAGACCTGCTCCATGATCGGGCCGGGCGATGGCGTCGGCGCGGTCGGCGCCTTGGCCAAGGATGCGGTCGATCTCGGCCGGGTCTTGCATCAGGCGGGTCATCTCGGTCGTGATCGGCGACAGTTTGGCGACGGCCAGATCGGCGAGCGCGGGTTTGAAGGTGCCGAACTGGGCGCCTGCATATTGGGTGATGACCTGATCGGGCGGTCATGTCGGCCAAGGGCGGCGTAGATGTTGACCAGATTGCGCGCATCGGGGCGGTCTTTCAGGCCGTCGAGCGTGTCGGGCAGGGGTTCGCAATCCGTTTTGGCCTTGCGGATTTTCTTGGCGATGGTGTCGGCGTCGTCGGTCAGGTTGATGCGGCTATTGATCCGACGGATCGGATTTCGACATCTTTTTGGTGCCGTCGCGCAGGGACATCACGCGTGTGGCGGCGCCCTTCGATCACCGGTTCGGTGATCGGGAAGAAGTTGACGCCGTAGTCGTTGTTGAACTTGATCGCGATGTCGCGGGTCAGTTCGAGATGCTGTTTCTGATCCTCGCCCACCGGGACATGGGTGGCGTTGTAGGCCAGAATGTCGGCGGCCATCAGGGCGGGGTAGGCGAACAGGCCGAGCGAGACGTTCTCGGCAGTTCTTGCCCGCCTTGTCCTTGAACTGGGTCATCCGCGACATCCAGCCCATGCGGGCGACGCAGTTGAAGATCCACGCCAGTTCGACATGGGCGGAAACCTGGGACTTTGGTTGAACAGGATCGACCGCGCCGGGTCGATGCCGGCGGCGATGAAGCCTGCTGCCGCCTCGCGGGTTTGCTGGCGCAGTTTGGCGGGGTCTTGCCAGACGGTGATCGCGTGCATGTCGACGAGGCAATAGATCGTCTCGATCCCCTCGTCCTGCTTTTGGACGAAGCGCTTCAGCGCGCCGAGGTAATTGCCAAGGGTCAGGCCGCCCGAGGGCTGAATGCCCGAAAAGATGCGGGTCGGGAAGGTCTGAGGCGTTTGGACCGGCTCGGACATGGGGGTACTCCATCTGGAAAGGGTTGCAGGGGGGGCTTATCGCTGGCATTCGGGGGCGTCAATGAAAGGCCGCGCCATGGACGACGATATCAATGCCCCCCCGCTGAACCCGTTGCCGCCTGTGGTGTGGGCGTTGGTGTTGCCGATGATCGCGCTGGAGCTGGTGGTCAGTGCCGGGGCGGCGGGGCTGGTCGGCGGGCCTGCGGCGATTGGCTGGCGGTCGCAGGCGATGCAGGAGCTGGCCTTTGCGCCGGACTATCTGCGCCAGATGTGGGCGTTGCAGCAGTTCCCGGCGGACTTGTTGTGGCGGTTCTTCAGCTATCCGTTCGTCCATCTCGACGTGACACATGCGATGTTCGTGATCGTGATCCTGCTGGCATTGGGCAAATATGTCGGGGTCGTCTACAAATGGTGGGCGGTGTTGATCACGTATTTTACGGCCTCGGCCGTTGGGGCGGTGGCCTATACGATGGTGCCCTTGGCGCATGGCGCGCTGATCGGGGGGTATCCGCCGGATTACGGGTTGATCGGGGCCTATTCGTTCCTGCTCTGGGTGCAGTTGGCGGGGGCGGGGACCAATACGCTGCGCGCGTTTCACGTTGATCGGGTTTCTGCTGGGGCTTCAGGTGCTGTTCGCCGTCGGGGGGATTGCGATTTACGGGGTTGAGCAGGGCACCAACTGGGAATGGGTGGCCGATCTGGCGGGGTTTGTCAGCGGCTTTGCGGTGGCCTTCGTCGTCAGCCCGGGCGGTTGGGGCCGGGTCGTGGCGAAGATACGCGCCCTCTGATCCAGGCGCGGATGGCGGTGATGCCGACCAGCGTCCAGAACACCAGATAGGTTGAGGAGCCGGGCTTGCCTGTCGCCACGGCGAGGGTCGTGGTGAACACGATTCCGGTGCTGTAGAGGGCGCAGAGCAGCTCTACCGTCACCCTCTCGGCCCGGCCCTCGGCCATGAGGCAGGCGGTGGCGACGGTCAGGAACATCGACGCGATCAGGCGGGTGGTCAGCGGATCATCCGGCCACGGCCAGAGCGTGCGGATCGGGCCGTCTGGCCACAGGAACAGCACCACCCCCCACAGACCGGCGGACAGGCCGATGAAGGTCAGCGCATCCGACGACAGGCCGCGCTCATTCGTGGGCAGGCGCAGCAGGGTGGCGATGGCGGCGATCAGCATGACGACGACCGTGGTGAAGAAGCCATAGGTCGCCGGGGCCGCAGGATCAAAGCGGTCAAGATGCAGGGTCAGTGCCGCGACGGCGAGCGGGCCAAGGTAGACCGCCAGCATCGCGGCGATCAGGCGCAGGTGGCCGATGGTGCCGATCCGCGCGGCGCGCAGGGCGGTGAAACCAAAGGCGATGCCTGCCATGGACAGATAGCGCGCGGCGACGGGGGGCATGGTCCAGCCAAAGGCGTAGGGCAGGTTCTGCCACCACGCAACCGCGCCAACCAACCCACCGACCCCGGCCAATACCGCCAGCAACCGCGCCTGACGCAGGGCGCCGGACATCCGGTTATGGTGCTGAAGCCATGCCTCAACCAGACCCATGCCGATCAGCAGCAGGACGAGGCCGAGTGATTGAAAGGCGAGGTCGGACATGGGTTCCCTTGGTTGGTTCGCCAAGGTTAGGGGGCATGACGCAGAGTGGCAACCCGCGTTGGGCCGGGTCTGACCCTGCGCCACGCAGTCGATGGCCTGCGCGCAGGGCTCTGGTATCCATAGCCAGATCGTCAGGTTGCCCAAAGGGTCGGACCACATGCGCTATGTCTTGCTAGGCCTTCTTTCGGTGTTGGCCTGCACGGCAAATCTGCCTTTGGCCGCCGGGGCCGACGGTGGTGTTTGAGGCGGGCCTCCCCAGCTGGGCGCCGGGTGCAAAGGCTGTTGCTTTGTGGATGAATTGACTTAGGCTTTCCGCATGTCGCGCGGTTTTGACTATATCATCATCGGGGCCGGATCGGCGGGTTGTGTTCTCGCGGCGCGTCTGAGTGAGGATTCGGACTGTACCGTCGCGCTTCTAGAGGCGGGTGGGAGCCCTGATCCGCGTTTGGCGCCGGTGCCGGGTGCCGCCTCACATATGCAAAAGACCCGCGCCGATTGGGCGTTTACCACCACGCCGCAAAAGGAGTTGTTTGGTCGGCGCATTGCCTATCCGCGCGGGCGGGTGATCGGTGGCACCAGCATCCTGAACTACATGGCCTATGTGCGGGGCAATGCGGGGGATTATGACGGCTGGGCCCAGATGGGGAACAGCGGCTGGTCCTATGCCGATGTCCTGCCCTATTTCCGCAAGGCCGAAACCAACGCCACCTATGACGATGCCTATCACGGCCAAACCGGGCCGTTGAGTGTTGAGACCAACGCTCACCGCCATCCACTAGCTGATCTGTTTATTCAGGCGGCGGTGGCGATGGGTGTGCCGTTCAATCCCGATTTCAACGGTGCGGTGCAGGCGGGCTGTGGCTATTATCAGGCGACCCAGCGTGGCGGGCGGCGATCGGACACCGGGACGGCCTATTTGGGTCCAGCGCAAGGGCGGCCCAATCTGACGGTGATCAAAAACGCCCATGTCACGCGGATCGTGGTGCAAGGCGGCCGTGCGGTTGGGGTTGACTGTCTGCTGGATGGGCGCCGCGCCGAGACCCTGCATGCGGACCGTGAAGTGGTGCTGGCCGCAGGCTCTATCGGGTCGCCGCATATCATGATGCTATCGGGTCTTGGTCCGGCGGCGCACCTGGCGGAACACGGCATCCGGACGGTGGCGGATATGCCGGGCGTTGGGCAGAACCTGGAAGACCACCTCGGCGTTGGGGAGTTGACGGCCCATGTTCGCGACCCGGATGCCTTTTATGGGCAGGTTCCGGCGGGGTTCGAAGCGGCTTTGGTTGAATATGAGGCCACGGGCGGCGGGATTTTGGCGACGCATCATCTGGACGCCGGGGCGTTTTATTCGGTCGATCCGGGGACGGCTTATCCGCAATGCCAATGCTTCATTCTGCCGGGTATTTCCGAGTTTGGCCGCACCGATGGCGCACCTGATCGCAACGGGTTTTACCTCGGTGGCTGGCCGTGTCGGTCGAAGAGCCGGGGCAGTGTGACACTCGCCTCGGGCAATCCGCTTGATGCGCCGGTGATCGACCCGAACTACCTGTCCGAACCGGATGACCTGCGGCTGAGCATCGAAATGCTGAAGTGGGACCGCGAGATGCTGAACTCTGCCACGTTCGCGCCGATCCGGCGGGGGGTGGCGCAGCCTGAGTTTGCAAGCGACCGTGAGATGGCGGATTTCGTGCGGCGCAAAGCCTCTACCATTTGGCATCCGACCAGCACTTGCCGGATGGGGTCATCGGGGGATGCGGTGGTGGGCGCTGATTTGCGGGTGCATGGGATCGACGGGCTGAGCATTTGCGACGCCTCGGTGATGCCGACGATGGTCAGCGGCAACACCAATGCGCCGACCATCATGATCGCCGAAAAGGGTGCTGATCTGATCAAGCGGCGGGGCTAGGTATCCGGGGTTTCGGGGGTGGCAGGCGGGCGGCGGCGCAGGCTGGCGAAGTCTGACAGGCGGAACGCGCCGATCAGCGCGCCGGTGCCGAAATAGGTGACGATGCCAAGGGTGACCAGCAGCAGCAGCGCCATGAACCGCCACAGGTGGGCGGCGAGCATCGGGGTCAGCGCCCAAGAGCCGAGCCATAGCGCCGCCCCCATGATCGCCGAGGCGAGCATGATGCGGGGCAGGCGTTGGCGGAAGCGGTCGTCAAACCCGGCCTCTGGTCCCATGCGACGCGACCCGCGCCACAGTTGCAGCACCATGATCCAACCCGACAGGGTGGTGGCCCAAGCGGCGGCGGCAAAGCCGAGCACGGGCAGCAGGCCGATGGCGATCACCGCGTTGGTTATCATCGAGATGACGGCATAGACAAACGGGCTGCGGCTGTCTTCGCGGGCGTAGTACAGCGGCTGCAAGACCTTGTGCAGCAC
>CAWAEL010000039.1:5000-95289 GCA_963781185.1 uncultured Alphaproteobacteria bacterium | reverse complement strand
CGCATGAAACCACGCGGTCCTACCTGACCCTGACCGCCGACCAATCCAACGTCACCGCCGATTTCCGCATCGCCTTCCGTGATATCGAGGTAGCGGTCTGGATGGATGAAAACCTTGACGGCCAGATCACCTGGGGAGAGGCCAAGCGCCGTCTGGATGCCGTGCAAACCTATCTTCTGGCCAATGTCGCGCTGTCCACGGCAGAGGGCGCCTGCGCCTTCACCCGCGAGAATGCCGCGACGCTGACTGATGCCGGGATCGACTACCTCGATCTGTCCTTCACCGGCACCTGCCCAGAGAACACCCATCCCACCTTCACCCTACATTCGACCCTATTCACCGATATAGACCCTGATCACCGCATGTTCCTGACCGCGATGGTGGATCACACCCGCTCTACCGCGCTGCTCAGCCGCGCAGCACCTGATCTGGTGCTGGATGCGGCGGCGCAGGGTTGGCTCGCCACCTTCACCTCCTATTTCCGCGCCGGGGTGGATCATCTGGCGGGCGGCGCCGACCATATTGTGTTTCTGCTGGCCCTGATGCTGCCCTTCGTCTGCTCTTCCCGTGGCGCCAAATCCGCTGCACTGGGTATCCTCGCCGCTGTCACCGGATTTACACTTGCCCACGCCTTGACGCTGACCGCCGCCGCCACCCAAATCCTGCGGCCCAATTCCGCGGTGATCGAGGCGCTGATTGCCCTGTCGATCATCGTCACCGCCGCCGACAATATCCGCCCCTTCCTGCGTCTGCCCCGCGCTGCTGTTGCGGCATTCTTCGGCACGATCCACGGCTTTGGCTTTGCCTCGGCCCTCGGCACGCTGAACCTGTCCGGCGCGGCCCTCGCCACCGCGCTGCTAGGGTTCAACCTTGGGATCGAATCCGCCCAAGTGGCGCTGGTGCTGCTGACCATGCCGCTGCTTTACCTGCTGGGTGCAGGCCGCTGGGTGCTGTGGTCAGGCAGTGCCGCCGCTGCCGCCATTGGGGCGTTCTGGTTGCTGCAACGGATCTAACCCCAGATCACCCCATGCGCCCAGACCAGCGCGAACCCCGCCGCCAGCCAAGGCCCAAAGGCCAGCTCTCGCCCCCGCGTCAGCAGGGCAAACACCAACCCCATCACCGCCGCGATCAACAGCACCCCCGGCAATGCTTGCCAGCCCAACCACGCCCCCGCCGCCGCGAACAGCTTGGCATCGCCGATCCCCAACCCCTCAACCCCGCGCCAGCGATAGAACGCCTCACCAATCCCCCACAGCAGCAAAAACCCCACCCCCGCCCCGATCAGCCGGTCCGCCAACGGGATATGCGACGCCATCCCCGACAGGCCCAACCCCAGCGCAATCAGCGGCAGACTGGCCCAATCGGGAATGCGCCTGTCGCGGAAATCCACCACCGCGATCCAGCCGAGCAGCCCCGCCAGTGCGGCGGTCAAAAGATAAATCAAAATAATCGCACCCACCCTGAAACTTCCCCCCGCCCCGCCGCGTAGCTGCTGATGTCAGGCAAAACGGCGCCGCAAATGCCCCCCTGACGGAATTTAACAAGTGCATCCCTAGCACAGTGGGAGAGGTAAAATGAAAAGTTCAAGATTATCCGTCGTCGCGGTGGCCTTGGCCGGAACGGTCGCCATGGTGCCGCAGATTTCGTCAGGCTCCAGCCACCGTGAGGCACCGGGCATCGCCGGAATGCCGCGCGTGGACGGCACCGACTTCTACATGTTCCGCAGCTATGAAAAAGGCCGCGCCGACTATGTGACCTTCATCGCCAATTACATCCCGATTCAGGCCCCCTATGGCGGCCCGAACTACTTCAAACTCGACGATAATGCTGTCTATGACATCAAGATCGACAGCGACGGCGACGCGGTAGAGGATATGACCTTCCGCTTCAACTTCAAATCGGCGCTGTCTGGCGGTGATGGAATCGCGCTGCCCATCGGCAACGAAACCGTCGCCATCCCGTTGCGCAACGCGGGCTCCATCATGAACCCCGGCGATGGCACGATCAACGAAACCGAAAGCTACCGGGTGCAGGTGATCACCGGGACAGGCGCGTCGGCGACCACCAAACCGCTCAGCTCAATCGACAATCCCAAGCAGAAATCCTTCCTCAAGCCGATCGACAATATCGGCACCAAATCCATCCCGGATTACCCGGCCTATGCCAACCAGCACATCTACAACGTCAACATCCCCGGCTGCGACACCCCCGGCCGTGTGTTCGTCGGTCAGCGGGCAGAGGCGTTCGCCGTGAACCTTGGCCCGATTTTCGACCTCGTGAACCTCGTCCCGATTGAGGGTGACAGCGCGCCGGGTGCCAGCGATGGCAAGGGCTTCCCGGGCGGCATCACCCAATCGCGCGACAATGACGCGCTGGTCGGCAAGGCCAACGTGACCTCGCTGGCGCTAGAGGTGCCGATTGCCTGCGTCACCGGCAAGGGCAACGGCGTCATCGGTGCGTGGACTACGGCCAGCCTGCCCGCCAAGCGTGTCCTGTCGGCAGGCATCGGTGGCATTGATCTGACCGTCAACAGCGGCCCTTGGGTGCAGGTGTCCCGTCTGTCCAACCCGCTGGTGAATGAGGTTGTCATCGGGCTGAAGGACAAGGACAAATTCAACGGCTCCGAACCCAAGGACGACGGGCAGTTCGCCACCTATGTCACCAACCCGACGCTGCCTGCCCTGCTGAACCTGCTGTTCAAGGATGCGGTCAACGCCACCCTTGGCACCACCATCCCCGATCTGGCCCCGTCGAACTTTCCGCGTCAGGATCTGGTCACCGCCTTCTTGACCGGCTTCCCCGGCTTCAATCAGCAAAAAACCGTCACGGGTTCAGAGATGATGCGCCTGAACACCGGCGTCCCGCCAACCCCGCGCGGCAAGCAGAACAGCTTCGGCGTTGTGGCTGAAGACCTCGCCGGCTTCCCCAACGGCCGCCGTCCGGGCGACGATACCGTCGACATCGCCCTGCGCGTGATGATGGGCGCGTTGTGCTACAAACTGCCGCTCGGTGCCGAACTCGGCGTGCCCGGCGCGGTTGAGGATAAGAAATCTGACAACATCAACCTTGGCCTCTGCCGTCCCAAGGATGCCCCGGTCGGCAATGTGCCCTTCACCGATGGCGCCCCGATTTCGGCCAAAGACGTGATGGGCGTGTTCCCCTACCTGAACGCGCCCCTCCCCGGCGCCCATAGCTAAGGGCTCCGCCGACCCAGTGCGTAAGAAGTGATCCATATCAAGGAAAGTTAACGAGTATCCAGTATACTGGGTTTGTAACGAGTGACGGGGCGACGGGGAGACCTGCCGCCCTTTTTCCTGCAAATCACCCCACAGCGAACACCCTTTCGTGAACGCTGTAACAAAGCCCCCCTCAGCCGGACTAACCTGTATGGACCCGATGAACGGCGTCCTATGCTCAACAGGAGATTGCTATGACCTCGACAACCTCGACCATCACCCTCGGTGCCTCGCTTGCTTGCGCCATGACCCTTCTGTCCGCCCATGCCACCTTGGCTGAAACCAAGATGGAAAAATGCTTCGGTGTGGCCCTTGCTGGCCAGAACGATTGCGCCGCTGGTGCTGGCACCACCTGCGCCGGCACGTCCAAGGTCGACTATCAGGGCAATTCGTTCAAGCTGGTCCCGGAAGGCACCTGCATGACGATGGAACTGCCTGCCGCCGAAGATGGCACCATGCGCCAAGGCTCGATGGAAGCTCTGATGCGCGACATTCCGCAGACCTGAGTTTTCACCGGTCGCGGCGAGGGATCAGCGCCGCGACCGTCCCCGTTTGGAAGGCAGCACTATGGACATCATCTTTGGCTATCTCGCGGGGCTGTTGACGCTAATCAACCCCTGCGTCTTGCCCATCCTGCCCATTGTCCTGACCTCCAGCCTACGCGCCGACCGCCGTGCGCCCTTGTTTCTGGCCGCGGGGATGAGCGTTAGTTTCGTCATTCTCGGCGTTGGCGTCGCGACCCTTGGCCCCGCGCTGGGCGTGCAAGAGGAAACCGTCGCCCGCGCCGCCGCCTTCCTGATGATGGCCTTTGGTGTCGTCATGCTGGTGCCCGCCTTTGGCACCGGCTTCGCCACCGCCACCGCAGGCTTTGCTGCCCGCGCCGATGCCAGCTTTCCCACCGACAACGGCCTGCCGGGCCAATTCCTCGGCGGCGCACTCCTAGGCGCGGTGTGGAGCCCCTGTATCGGCCCCACCCTCGGTGCCGCCATCGGTTTCGCCGCCCAAGGCCAGAACCTCGGCCATGCCGCTATGGTGATGGTGGCGTTTGCGCTTGGCGTTTCGACCCTGATCCTCGGCCTTGCCTATACCGCACGGTCCGCCATGCAGCGCCATACCGCAACCCTGCGTGCCGTGGCCGAACGTTCCAAACCCATCATGGGCGCGGTGTTCCTGCTGGTCGGGGCGATGCTGTTCTTCCACCTCAACCGCCCGATTGAGGCATGGCTGCTCTCCGTCTTGCCCAACTGGTTCGTCGATCTATCTGTCATTTTGTGAAAGGTTCCACCATGAAGCGTCGTAACTTTCTGACCCTCGCCGGTGCAGGCATCACCCTGCCGCTGATGTCCATGCCTGCCCTTGCTGCTGAGCGCGTGTTCTACACCCCCGGTCTGGCCGAAAAGGCGATGGCCGATGGGCAGATCGTGTTCCTCGATTTCTGGACCAACTGGTGTTCGACCTGCGCCGCCCAAGGCCGCGCGATTGACGCGCTGCGCGACGCCAACCCGGCCTATGACAAGGCGATCACCTTCATCACCGTCGATTGGGACGTCTATTCTGACAGCGACCTGTCCAAAGCTCTGAAAATCCCCCGCCGTTCGACCCTGGTCGCCCTGAAAGGCAACACCGAACTGGGCCGCATCGTCGCAGGCACGTCAGAGGCTGACATCAAGGCGCTGCTCGATACTGCCCTAGCCTCAGCCTGATCGCAGCCTCAGCCTGATCGCGGCGACTGGCAAAGCGATCCGATTTGCGCCAAACCAGTCGCCAAACCCTAGCCGCAGAAAGCCCCGGATGATTGACGCCGCCCTTTTGCCCCTGCAACGCCGCCTGTTGGCAGCACCGGCCCGTCTGTTGGCGGGGCAGGGGATCTCGGCTGACCACATCACCCTCGCCGGTTTCGCCCTTGGTGCGCTTGCGGTCCCGGCCCTCGCGACCCAGCACTACACAATCGCACTGGTCCTCTTGGCCCTGAACCGCATTGCCGACGGGCTAGACGGTGCCGTCGCCCGCCTGTCCGGCCCGACCGACAGGGGTGCCTTCCTCGACATCGCGCTGGATTTCGTCTTCTACGCCCTGTTCCCGCTCGGTTTCGCCCTCGCGAACCCTGCCACAAACGCCCTCCCTGCCGCCGTCCTGATCGCATCGTTCGTCGGCACCGGATCGTCCTTCCTCGCCTTCGCCACCATCGCCGCCAAACGCGGCAAAACCGCCGCCGCCTACCCGACCAAAGGCATCTACTACCTCGGCGGCCTGACCGAAGGGGCCGAGACGATCGCCCTCTTCGCCCTATTCACGCTGTTCCCCAACGCCTTCCCGCCCCTCGCCTACCTCTACGCCGCCGCCTGCACCCTGACGACCGCGCTACGCTGGCACCAAGGCTGGACCGCGTTCACAAGCCCCCCAACGGAGCAACCATGAAACTGACCCTCCTCGCCCTACTGACCCTGACCGCCACCCCCGCCTTGGCCGACTGGCAGCAAACCCTAGACGCCGCCAAGGGCCAGACCGTCTATTGGAACGCCTGGGGCGGCGATGAGCGTACCAACGCCTTCATCACCTGGGTGGGTGAGCAGACCGAGGCGAAATACGGCGTCAAAGTCGAACAGGTCAAACTGACCGACACCGCCGAGGCTGTCACCCGCGTCGTGTCCGAGAAAGCCGCTGGCCATGACCAAGACGGCTCGGTCGACATGATCTGGATCAACGGCCCCAACTTCCTCGCGATGAAGGAACAGGGCCTGCTGCACGGCCCCTTTGTCGCCGACCTGCCGAACGCGCAATACCTCGACCTGTCGCCAACCTCTGCCGCGTCGGTCGATTTCACCGACGCCGGTCGATGGCATGGAAAGCCCGTGGCGGCTGGCGAAGTTCGTCTTCACCTACGACAGCGCCCGCGTGACCGATCCGCCGAAAACCATGGCCGATTTCCCGGCTTGGGCCGCCGCCCATCCCGGCCGCTTCACCCACCCGACCCGACCGATTTCATGGGCGCCACCTTCCTGAAGCAGGCGCTGATCGAACTGACGCCCGACCCGGCCGTCCTGCAACAGCCCGCGACCGACGCCAATTTCGCCGCCGCCACCGCGCCGCTGTGGGCATGGTACGACGCCCTGCGCCCCAATCTCTGGCACCAGGGCGACACTTTCCCGGCCAACCAATCCGTCCAGCAACAGCTGCTGAACGATGGTGAGGTGGACATGTCGATGTCCTTCGACCCCGCCTCCACCGCCGCCGCCATCGCCCAAGGCCTGCTGCCCGACACCGCCCGGGTGTTTGTCCCCGCTGGCGGTTCCATCGGCAATATCTGCTTACGTCGCCATCCCCTACAACGCCGCCCATGCCGCCGGGGCGGAGGTGGTCGCGAACTTCCTGCTCAACCCCGCCACCCAAGCCCATATGCAGAATATAGAGGTGCTCGGCTCTTTCTCCGTCCTTGATGACGCCAAGCTGGACGACCCCGGCATCGCCGCCTTTGCCGCCCTGCCGACCGCCCCTGCGCTGCCCAGCCTCGCCGACCTCGGCCCGACCTTGTTGGAGCCGCATGCCAGCTGGATGACCATGCTGACCGCAGAATGGGCCAAGCGTTACACGAAATGAGTCCCGACGGCCGCCCCCTCAGACTGTTCGTGCTGGGTGTGGTCGGCCTCGGCCTGATCGCCCCCATCGTCATGGGCCTCGGCCTGACCTCGCTGGCCGCCTTCGGCATCTTGCCCGAACTCGGCTACCGCACCCTGTCGTTAGAGCCTTGGGGGATGCTGGCCGACCTGCCCGGCTTTGCCACCAGCCTGCGCCTGACGCTTGTGACCGGCCTCGGCTCAACCGTGCTGGCCCTGCTGCTGGCCACCGGGTTCTGCGCCATCGTCCATTCCCGGATGCCCGGCAACAACGCGCGGTTTCTGACGCCCTACCTCGCCATTCCCCATGCCGCGATGGCCGTGGGTCTGGCGTTTCTGCTGGCCCCCTCGGGCTGGATCGCCCGCGCCTTGGCCCCGCGTCACAGGCTGGGCCACGCCGCCCGATATGGCCACGGTCAACGATGTCTGGGGCATGGCGCTGATGGTCGGGCTGATGGTGAAAGAGCTGCCGTTTATCCTGCTGGTGATCCTGTCAGCGCTGTCGCAGATCCCGGTCGCCCGGCAGATGGCCGCAGGTCGGGCGCTCGGCTATGGGCGTGGGGTGATCTGGGTCAAGATCATCATGCCGCAGGTCTGGCCGCTGATCCGGCTGCCGGTCTGGGTGGTGCTGGCCTATGCGCTGTCGGCGGTGGATATGGCGATCATCCTCGGCCCGTCGAACCCGCCCACCCTCGCCGTCGCCATCATGCGCTGGTTCACCAACCCCGATCTGGCGATGATCCGCCCCGCCGCCGCCGGGGCCATCCTGCAGGCGGTCGTGGTGCTGCTGGGCGTCGCGCTGTTCTGGCTGGCCGAACGCGCCGCAGCGCCCCTTGGCCGCTGGTGGATCAGGCGCGGCGGGCGCGGCTCGTCCGCGGAACCCGGCCTCTGGCTCGCCACCGTTGCCACAATGGCCCTGATGGGTGCGGGCCTGCTTGCCATGCTGTCGCTGCTGGTCTGGTCGCTCAGCTGGCGCTGGTCGTTCCCGCAACTGCTGCCCGAAAGCTGGTCGCTGAAACCGTGGACCTCTCATACCGACGACTGGTCCCGCGCGCTGATGAACACCGTCACCCTCGCCGTGACCACCACCGCCCTGTCGCTGGCCCTCGCCGTGGCATGGCTGGAGGGTGAGGATCGCGCCCGCCGCAAGCGCGCCCCGTGGGCCGAGGCGCTGATCTACCTGCCCCTGCTGATCCCGCAGATCGGCTTCCTCTATTGCCTGAACATCATCTTCCTGCGGGCCGGCTTGTCGAGCGGCCTGCCCGCCGTGATCTGGGCGCAGGCGCTGTTCGTGTTCCCCTATGTGATGATAACCCTGTCCGACCCGTGGCGCGCCTTGGACCCGCGTATCACCGCCACCGCCGCCGCGCTTGGCGCAGGCCCGTGGCGGCGTCTGTTCACCGTGAAACTGCCGATCCTGCTGCGCCCCATCCTGACCGCCGCCGCCGTTGGTGTGGCCGTATCGGTCGCGCAATACCTGCCGACGCTGTTCATGGGTGCAGGCCGCATCGCCACCCTGACGACAGAGGCGGTGACGCTGTCCTCCGGTTCCGACCGCCGCGTCACCGGTGTCTATGCCACCCTGCAAGCCGCCCTGCCGTTCGCCGCCTACTTCCTCGCCTTCGCCGTCCCGGCGCTGGTCCACCGCAACCGCCGCGCCCTGACCGGAGCTTTCCACGCATGAGCCTTGATCTGACCGACATCTGCATCCGCAACACCGCAGGCATGGGTCTGTTTGCCCCCCTGTCCCTACAGGTGCAACCGGGTGAGGTGGTGACCGTCATGGGCCCCTCTGGTGTCGGCAAATCGACCCTGCTCGACGGGATCGGCGGCCATCTGGCGCATGGCTTCCGCCTGACCGGTACCGTGACGCTGAATGGTCGCGATGTGACCCATGTCCCAGCCGAGTCGCGCCGCATCGGTCTGGTGTTCCAGGACGCCATGCTGTTCCCGCATCTGTCGGTGGGCGACAACCTCGCCTTCGGCCTGCCGCAGACCCTGAAGGGCAGCGCCACCCGCCGGGCTGAGGTTGACGCGGCACTGGACCAGGCGGGCCTGTCCGGTCTCTATAACCGCGACCCCGCGACGCTATCCGGTGGCCAACGCGCCCGTGCTGCGCTGATGCGATCGCTGCTGGCGCAGCCGCTGGCGCTGTTGCTGGATGAACCCTTCGCCAAGCTGGACGCCGCCCTGCGCGACGACATCCGAGAGTTCACCTTTGCCCATGTGAAGATGCGCGCCATTCCGACGCTGATGGTCACCCACGACCCCGCCGACGCCGAGGCTGCTGGCGGTCCGGTGGTCGATCTGCAGGCGCTATAGCTGTTTTCCAGCCGCCGCCAAGATCGCGGCAATCCGTGCATCGGCATCGGGCATAGGCTCTTCAACCGGGATCGCTGTCAGCGCCCGCGTCACCCGCATCTGCGCAATGAACGCACCACAGCCCTTGCAGATCGCCAGATGCAACCGCATCTGCATCCGCTCCCACAGCGTCAACTCATCGTCGAGCAGGGCACTGGCGCGGGCGACAACCTCTTTGCAGCTTAACATCCGCAGCCATCCCTTCCCGGCAATCCATAAAGGTTAGACACGCGAAACTGATCTTTGTTACAGACCTGCAGAAGATAGTTCATGCCCCGGCCCCCCGCACCAAACCATCCAGATGCGCCCTGACCGCCAGCCGCGCCCGGTGCAGCAAAACCCGCATGTTCACCTCTGTAATCCCCAAGGCCGCGCAAACCTCACCCGCCTCCAGCCCCTCCTGCGCGCGCAGGATCAGGACGGCCCGCTGCCCGGCGGGCAACGCATCAATGGCGACCGTCACCTGCGCTAGGGCTGAGCGTCCGGCCAGAATACGCTCCGCCGTCACCTCGTCCCACAGTTCCGGAATGTCTTTCCAATGGCCGCGCCCGTCAAAGGCCGCGGCCAGATTGTCATCCTCACCCCCGGCATCAAACGACACCATCCGCCCATCCCGCGTGGCCCGACTGCGCGCCTTGTTGATGAGGATGGCATAGATCCAACTCGCCAGCGACGACCGCCCTTCAAACCCCGCAATGCTTTGCAACACGGCCACCCAGGTGTCCTGCGCCACCTCTTCCGCGACCGCCCGGCTTTGCACGATCCCTGAGGCGACCCGGATCAGCGCAGGCGTGTGGCGCCGGTACAGCACCTCAAACGCCGCCCGCTCGCCGGCGACCAGCTGTCCGATCAACACGCCCTCGTCGCAATCCGCCATGAACCCTCCTGAAAACTGCGGCCATACAGCAGGGGTTTCGCGGGCGCTGTCCAGCCCGCACGCCTCACCTCAATCGAACGTGAGACTCTGTAACCCGGCTAAATGCTGGACCGTCGCACCAGATGCGGCTCTACCAGCACATGCTGCGCCGTCGCCCGCCCTCCGATCCGGCTAAGCAACATTTCCGTCGCCAAAGCGCCGAGATGCTGCCCCTGCTGGTCAATGCTCGACAAGCCGATCAGGGGCAGGGCGGCCACCTGAGAGTTGTCATAACCGATGATCGCCAGATCCTCAGGCACCCGAAGGCCCCGCATCTTGGCCGCATTGATCAGCGTGATGCCGTCCAGATCCGACCACGCAAATATCGCGCTGGGCCGGTCCTTCATCGCCAAAATAGTCTCTATTTCCGCAATATGGCCCTCATGCGCCCGGCCAACCCGGTGCACCCGCGCAAACCGCTCCAGCCCCAACGCGGCCATCTTCGCCAGATAACCGCACTCCCGCTCATACACGACATTCGCCTCGGTCGCCGTCGTCGCGTCGAGGCTGACCATCATGATATCCTCATGCCCCAGATCCCGCAGCGCCTGCACTGCAAGCTCCACGCCCTGCCGGTCATCCGAGTTCACAGTGTCGAATTCCTTGGCTGAGGCTTCGTGATGCCCGATCGCCACCATCGGGATTTGCCGGGCAAACCGCGCCAGCGTCTCACCAACCATCTGCGGCGCGACCAGAATCAATCCGTCCATCCGGTTGTCGATCATCGATTCGATCAGCGTCGCCTCAATCACCGTCGTGGAATGGCCCATCCCCATCAGCGCCTTGTAGTTCGACGGCTCCAACACACCGTTGATGCCAGCCACCACTTCGGGAATGAACGGGTTGGCGATTTCGACCAGCAGAATGCCAATCGTATAGGTCTGCCCCCGCATCCCCCGCGCCGCCACACTGGGCCGATAGCCCAGCGTTTCGATCGACGCCAGAACCCGCTGGCGCAGCGAATCACTCACGCCATAGGCGTTGCGCAACACCTTCGACACCGCCGCCACCGACACGCCCGCATCCGCCGCGACCGTCCGGATGGTCACCCGCTCATTGCGTTTCGCTGGCTTTATTTCATTCATTTTTTTTGCAATCCAGAGCCGGTCTCGGCCCTCTTCAAACGCTACAAAGAAAACACTTGCAATGCAAAAGATTTTTGTAGAACGTTATATATAGAACGGTCCACACAAACTGCGAGGAGGCAGGGTGGACCATGGGGAGGACGACCTATGACCCTGCAAGGGAACATCCGCAGCGCCGCTGCGGGCGGAGACGCTTACGCTGGCCGCGCATGGACTGGCAAAATGATCGCGCCAATGGCCGATGCGGGGCAGGGCACCCAAGCCAGCTTTGTCGCCAAGGATTTTGACCTTGCCGAGGTGGCGCCCACGCTTGCTGCACATCACCGCACAGGGTCTGTACCGCGCCTTTATCAACGGCACCCGCGTCGGCCAAGATCTGCTGACCCCCGGCTGGACCTGCTATGACGACCGCATCGCCTATCAGACCTATGACGTGACCGACCTGCTGAAACCCGGCGCCAACCGTATCGAAATCTGGCTGGGCGACGGCTGGTAGCGGTCGCAGATGATGTGGGCCCTGAACGCCGATCTATAACTGCTGGGGCGACCGGATTGCCGCTTTGGCCGATCTGGAGGCCGCTGGCGCTGTCACCCTGTCCACCGATGCGACCTGGGCTAGCGGCCTGCTGCCCGTCACCGCAATCCGGCATCTACTATGGTGAGGATTATGACGCCCGCATCACCCCGCAGGCCACCACCGGGGTCAGAAGTCTTGCCTTCGACTATGCCCTGCTGGTCCCGCATGAGGCGACGCCGGTTGTCGAACTGCCCGCCCTGCCGGCGGTCGAGGCTTGGGATGACGAGGCGGCCCGCGTCTATGACTTTGGCCAGAACGCGGCGGCTACCTGCGCTTCACCGTGCAAGGCGAAGCCGGGGCCACACTGCGGGTCGAACATTCCGAGGTGCTGGGCCCCAACCGCCATTTCGACAACCGCAACTACCGCTCGGCCCGCGCCGAACTGCACTACACGCTGAAAGGCGGCGCGCCTGAAACCTACGCGCCGCTGTTCACCTTCTTTGGCTTTCGCTACGCCCGCGTCACCGTGACCGGCAAGGCCGACCGTGACGCAGGCCGAACTGGTCCCGATCTCCTCGGTCCCGGTGCAGGCGGGCGGCTTCACCTGTGGCGAGCCTGCGGTCAACCGGCTGGTGCTGAACACCATCTGGTCGCAACGGTCGAACTTCATCGAAGTGCCCACCGACTGCCCGCAGCGGGATGAGCGGCTGGGCTGGACCGGCGACGCGCAGGTCTTTGCCGGCACCGCCTGCTGGCTGGCCGATAGTGAGCGGTTCCTGAGGAAATACCTGCGCGACGTGATGGCACGATCAGCGCGCCGAATGGCGCGGTCCCGCATTTCTCGCCCGACCCGACCCGGCTGCACCCCGATCCGGGCCGGGGCGACTGGGCCGGGTCGACCGGTTGGGGCGATGCGATCGTCATCATTCCGTGGCAGTTGTACCTGCATTACGGCGACACGGCCGTGCTGGCGGAATACTTCCCCGCCATGCTGCGCTGGCTGGATTATCTGTGGGCCATCTCGGACGGCCCGATCATCCGCCCTCGGCGGTCTGGGGCGGCCAAGGGCTTTACCTTCGGCGACTGGATTGCAGCCGGTCGGCGACAACCGCAAACCGCGCCCGACCATCGCCGACGATTGCGCGGCGACGATGTATCACTTCATCTCGACCGACCTGGCCGCCAAGATCGCGGCTGTGCTGGGCGAGACCGAACGAGGCCGCCGCCTGCGCAAACGGGCCGAGGACGATCCGCGCGGCGTTCAAGCATGAATTCTTCGCGCCCTCGGGCCGGATCGCGCACAACGACCAGACCTCCTGGGCGCTGGCCTTCCTGTACGGCCTGGTGCCGCCCGAATACTTACGAGGCGGGCAAAGCCTATTTCCGCCAGGTGGTCGAGGATGCCGATGGGCTGATCGGCACCGGCTTCATCGGCACGCCCGCCCTGCTGCCCGCGCTGACCCTGCACGGCATGGCCGATCTGGCCGAGAAGACTGTTCCTGAACCGCAAGGTGCCGGGCTGGCTCTATCAGGTCGACCGCGGCGCCACCACGATCTGGGAACGCTGGGACGCGCTGGGCGAGGATGGCACGATCTATGACCCCGACATGAACAGCTACAACCACTATGCCTATGGCGCGGTGTGCCAGTGGCTGTTCGAAGGTGTCGCCGGTGTCGCCCCGGTGGCCGAAGATCCCGGGCTTTGACGTGGTCACGCTCGACCCGCTGATCCTGCCCGCCCTGTCGCCCGTCGCCGCCTGGCACGACTGCCGCCATGGCCGGATCGAGGCGGGCTGGGTGCTGGAGGGCGACACCGTCACCTACACGCGTCACCCTGCCGCCGGGCGCACAAGGCCATCTGCCGCCGAACCCGCAACCGCCGCGACGTGCACGATCGACGGCACAGCCCGTCACGGTCCGAAGCCGGCCTGCTGGCCGCCCGGCACCCACACCATCACCTTCCGCATCTGACGCGGCAGCAATACCGGGCGGCAAACCGCCCGACACTCTCAACTGGTCCATGGAGGAGAAAAGACCATGAAACTGATCCCAAGTGCGGCCCTTCTGTCCGCGTTTCCGCTGGTTGCGGGTCTGGCCCAGGCCGATACGACGCTGCTGTCCTGTCGACCACGGACGGCAACGCCGAAACCTTGCCGCGATGGACGGCGCTGACCGCCGCCTATACCGCCGCCCATCCCGACGTGACCTTCGAGATCGAAAACCGTCCCGGCGGCGCTGATGGCGACAACCTGGTCAAGACCCGTCTGGCGACGGGCGAGGCTGGCGACATCCTGCAATACAACTCCGGCTCGCTGTTTCAGGCGCTGAAGCCCGACCGAACACCTTGGCCGACCTGATCGATCTGGCGAGCCAGGCCAATGTCATCGACAGCTTCAAGTCGGTTGTCACGGCACCGACGGCACCGTCCGCGGCGTGCCCTTTGGCGCCGGCGATGGGCGGCGGCATCTATTACAACAAGAAGATCTATGCCGAACTGGGCCTGTCGGTGCCCAAGACCTGGGCCGAGTTCATGGCCAACAACGAAAAGATCAAGGCCGCTGGCAAGGTCGCCGTTGCGCAGACCTATGGCGACACCTGGACCAGCCAGCTGTTCGTTCTGGCCGACTTCTTCAACGTGCAGGCCGCCGAGCCGACCTTTGCCGCCGACTACACCGCGAACAAGGCGAAATATGCCACCACCCCGGCGGCCATGGCGGGCTTTCAGCATCTGGAGGACGTGTTCAAGGCCGGCTATCTGAACGAAGACTTCGGCGTCGCCAAGTTTGACGACGGCGTGCGCATGGTCGCCACCGGCGAGGCGGCGCATTACCCGATGCTGACCTTCGCGCTGGCCAACATCAAGCAGAACTTCCCCGACAACCTCGAACGATGTCGGCTTCTTTGCCCAGCCCGGCGACGACGCCGCCAAGAACGGCCTGACCGTCTGGATGCCGCCGGGCCTCTATATCCCGGCAGCCTCGCGAACATCGACGAGGCGCAAGGACTTCCTGGACTTCGTCGCCTCGGTCGAGGGCTGCAACATCGATGATCGGCGCCAATGGCGCGACCGGTCCCTATCTGATCAAGGGCTGCGACCCTGCCTGCCGACGTGCCCGGCGCATCGTGGCCGACATGCTGCCCTACTTCCAGACCGAAGGCATGACCGCCCCGGCGCTGGAATTCCTGTCGCCGATCAAGGGCCCGGCGCTGGAGCAGATCACGGTCGAGGTTGGCTCGGGCATCCGCCCGGCCGCCGAGGCGCGCGGCGCTTTATGACCAGGACGTCGAAAAGCAGGCCAAGCAACTCGGCCTGCCGAACTGGTAACTCCCCCGGTGAAGACCGAGTCCCGACGCCGAGTCCAGCGTCCCTGCCGCCGCATAGACCTCCGGGCGGGGGGCGCTTTCCGGCCACCGCGTGAGGCCCATGGCAACCCGACGCCCTTCGCCCTATCCCTACTGGTTCGTGCTGCCGGCCGCCGTGGTCTTCGTCACGCTGTTTCTGGTGCCGACCATCGCCAGCTTCTGGTTCAGCCTGACCCGCTGGGACCTGTTCACGCCGACCTTCATCGGCTGGGACAATTACCGCCAGTTCTTCAAGGAACCCTTCCTGGTGCAGGGCCTGGTCAACACGCTGATCTATGCCGTTCTGACCTCGGCCACCAAAACGGTGCTGGGGCTTGCTGCTGGCGGTGCTGCTGACCTCGGCATCCTGTGGCAGGGCTTCCTGCGGTCGGTCGTGTTCTTTCCGGTGCTGGTGTCGACCATCGGCGTCGGCATCACCTTTCAGGCGCTGATGCACCCGACCAAGGGCGTGATCAACCTCGGCCTTGCTGCCATCGGCATCGACGGGCCGGCCTGGCTGTCCGACCCGGCGCTGGCGCTGTATTCCGTGGCCTTCATCGACCTGTGGAAGGGCGTCGGGCTGGCCACCCTGATCTACATCGCCGGTCTTGCCGCCATCTCGCCCGAATATTACGAGGCCGCCCGCATCGACGGCGCCACCCGCATCCAGCAGTTCTGGCGCGTGACGGTGCCGCTGGTGCGCCCGGCCACCGTGACCGTCATCACCCTGTCGCTGATCGGCGGCCTGCGGTCGTTTGACATCATCTGGGCCACCACGCGCGGCGGCCCCGGCTTTTCCTCGGATGTGCTGGCCATCGTGATCTACAAGCAATATCAGGCCGGGTTCTACGGTCTGGCCACGGCCGGCAACGTCATCCTGTTCCTGCTGATCGCCGCTCATCATCCTGCCGCTGACCTGCTGGTTCAACCGGCGCGAGGTGGACCTGTGACGCCGTCCCGCCAACGCAACACCGGCCTGATCGCCACCGCCGTCGCCACTGGTCATCTTCATCGTGCCGTTCCTCTACATCTTCCTGATGGCGGTGAAGACCAAGCAGGAGGCGGCGCTGTTCCTGTTCTCCTGGCCGTCGCAATGGCATCTCTGGGCCAACCTGGTCGAGGTGGTTCAAGGCCCGCAACTACATGCTGCTGCTGGCCTATTTCAACTCGACCGTCATCACCGTCGGCGCGGTGACCCTGCTGATCATCTTCGGCGCGATGGTGGGCTATGTGCTGCAACGTCGCCATTCGCGGCTGGAACAAGGTGATCTATGGCCTGCGTCCTGGTCGGGCTGATCGTGCCGCCCGCCGTGGTGCCGACGATCTGGGTGCTGCAGGGGCTGGGCCTGTTCAAGACCATCCACGGCATGATCCTGATCCAGGTCGCCTACGGCCTGGCCTTCTCGGTCCTGCTGTTCCGCAGCTTCATCGCCACCATCCCGCGCGATCTGGACGAGGCGGCCATCATCGACGGCGCAAAGCCCTGGCAGATCTTCTTCCGGGTGATCCTGCCCCTGCTGAAGCCGGTGACCGTGACGCTGATCGTGGTGCAGTCCATCGCCATCTTCAACGACTTCACCAACCCGCTGTACTATCTGCCGGGCAAGGAAAACGTGACGGTCCAGCTGACGCTGTTCAACTTCCAAAGCCAGTTTCAGACGCCAGTTCAACCTTCTGTTCATGAACATCCTGCTGGTGACGATTCCGCCGCTGATCGTCTTCATCTTCTTCAACCGTCAGATCGTGGCCGGCATGACCGCCGGCGCCGTGAAAGGGTAATCCATGGCCGAATGCTCTGTCGTCCTGAAAGCCATCACGCAAAAGCTTTGGCGCGGTCGATGTGATCAAGGGCATCAACCTGACCGTCGAGCCCGGCGAATTCTGCGTCTTCGTCGGCCCGTCCGGCTGCGGCAAATCCACCCTGCTGCGGCATGATCGCGGGGCTGGAAGACGCCACCTCGGGCACGATGCACATCGGCGGCCGGAGGTGTCCGACGCCGAACCCTCGGAACGCGGCATCGCGATGGTGTTCCAATGCTATGCGCTTTACCCCCACCTGATCGGTGCGCGACAACATCGGCTTCGGCCTGTCCCTGGCCAAGATGCCCAAGGCCGAGATCGCCGCAAAGGTCGAAGCCGCCGCCGCCGCCCTGCAACTGACCCCGCTACCTCGACCGCAAGCCCAAGGCCCTGTCCGGCGGCCAGCGTCAGCGCGTCGCCATCGGCCGCGCCATCGTGCGCGACCCCAAGGTGTTCCTGTTCGACGAGCCGCTGTCGAACCTCGACGCCGCCCTGCGCGCGCCAGATGCGGATCGAACTTTCCGACCTGCACCGCCACCCTGGGCGCCACGATGATCTATGTCACCCATGATCAGGTCGAGGCGATGACGATGGCCGACAAGATCGTCGTGCTGAACGCCGGCCAGATCGAACAGGTCGGCACGCCCGATGGAGCTGTACAACCACCCCGCCACCCCCTTTGTGGCGGGTTTCATCGGCAGCCCGCAAGATGAACCTGTTGACCGGCGACAACGCCCGCGCGATGGGCTGCAACACCTACGGCATCCGCCCCGAACACCTGACCACCTCGCGCACCGAAGGCCTGTGGCAAGCCCGCATCCGCCACATCGAACACCTCGGCGCCGACGCCATCCTGCACTGCGACGCCGGTCCCGTGGGCACCCTGATCGCCCGCACCCACGGCGACACCGACCTCACCCAAGGCGCCACCGTCTGGCTGACCCCAATCGCTGAGAAGGAGCATCGCTTCGGCGGCTGACCCCTTCACCTAGACCCCGATTTGCCCTATGCGACTGGGCAAAGGGAGCCTGCACATGAGCCTGAACACCTTCGGCCACCTGTTCCGCGTCACCACCTGGGGCGAAAGCCACGGCCCGGCCATCGGCTGCACCGTCGACGGCTGCCCCCCCGGCCTGGCCCTGACGGAAGCCGACCTGCAACCCTGGCTCGACCGCCGCAAACCCGGCACCTCCAAATTCACCACCCAACGGCAAGAGGCTGATCAGGTCCGCATCCTGTCGGGCGTGTTCGAAGGCCGCACCACCGGCACCCCGATCCAACTGATGATCGAAAACACCGACCAACGGTCGAAAGACTACAGCAATATCGCGCAGTCGTTCCGCCCCGGTCACGCCGACATCACCTATATCCAGAAATACGGCCTGCGCGACCACCGCGGCGGCGGCCGCTCCTCCGCCCGCGAAACCGCCTCGCGCGTGGCCGCAGGCGGCATCGCCCGCGTGATCCTGCAATCCCTCGCCCCGACGCTCAAAATCACCGGCTACATGGTCCAGATGGGCCCCCACCAGATCGACCGCAGCCGCCTCAGCATGGCGCAGATCGACCAAAACCCCTTCTGGTGCCCCGACGCGATCACCGCGAACCTCTGGGCCGAATACCTCGATGACCTCCGCAAATCCGGCAACTCCATCGGTGCCGTCATCGAAGTCATCGCCGAGAACACCCCGCCCGGCCTCGGCGCGCCGGTCTATGCCAAACTCGACAGCGACCTCGCCGCCGCCATGATGTCGATCAACGCCGTCAAAGGCGTTGAAATCGGCGAAGGCATGGCCGCCGCCGCCCTGACCGGGGTCGAGAATGCCGACGAAATCCGCATGGGCGAAAACGGCCCCGAATTCCTGTCCAACCACGCGGGCGGCATCCTCGGCGGCATCTCCTCCGGCCAGCCCGTCGTCGTCCGCTTCGCCGTCAAACCCACCTCCTCCATCCTGACCCCGCGCCGCACCATCAACGACCTCGGCGACGAAATCGACCTCGTCACCAAAGGCCGCCACGACCCCTGCGTCGGCATCCGCGCCGTCCCCGTGGGTGAGGCGATGATGGCCTGCGTCCTCGCCGATCACATCCTGCTCGACCGCGCCCAAACCGGTGGCATCCGCGGCCACATCGGCTAACACGCCGCACGCTCGAACCGCCGAAACGGCAACACCCCCCAACCCAATGCTATCCTGCGCCTTTGCTCAGGAGGCATCATGGACCCGCTCACTCAACATCCCTCTGTCCACCATCTGGATGGACGCCCTGCCGCGCGACCGCTCCACCCTCGACGCCAATGCGATGGACGACCTGCAAAGCTCCATCGTCGCCGACGGCCTCAAACAACCGATTGAGGTCTGGAAACTCTCCACCCCGCACGATGGCTTCGAATACGGCCTGATCTCCGGCCTGCGCCGCCTGACCGCGCATAATACCCTGAACCGCCTGCGCCCGGACGCCTTCACCACCATCCCGGCCTTCATCCGCAGTCCGAAATCCATCCCCGCCGCAATGGCTGCGATGATCGCGGAAAACGAAATCCGCGCCGACCTCAGCCCATGGGACAAAGGCCGCGTCATCGCCGCCGCCGTGCAGGACGGCATGTTTGATACCATCGAAGCTGCCGCAAATGAACTCCACCCCACCGCCACCCGCCAGAAACGCGGTCTGCTCCGCAGTCTCGCTTTCGTGGTGGATGAGCTTGAGGGCCATCTGACCACCCCGGAAAACTTATCCCAACGCCAGATGCTGCACCTCGCCTCGGCCCTGCGCGGCGGGTTGATCCCGCTGATCCATCAGATCCTCAAGGAAACGCGGGGTCAGTCCCTGACCGATCAATGGCAGTCCCTACTCCCCACCTTGCAAGAGGCCGACCTGAACGAACCCGAAACCCCCACCTCCCACAATTCCCCAGAACGTCCCCGCCGTCTGCTGGAATTGAAACAGGGCATGACCATCCGGCGGGAATTGCACAAGGACGGCTGGCTCCTGCGTTTTTCGGGCCCTCAGGCGCGCAAGGGTGGCTTGATGGACGACGTGATGGACAAGATCGAATTCTGGTTCCAACCCGGCGGCGCCGCACTCAGGTAAGCCGCAGCAAACCCCTAAACTTTATCTAAAATTTGCCCCTTTCATTTTGGGACAAATATCCCACGGGGGCGGCGGGATTGGCCTTGGCCAGTCCCGCCTGGGGGTGTGAAACCCCCATCCGGCGCCAGCCAAACACGCGCAGATTTCTTAAGATGTGGTTAATGCGAAACGGCAAGTCATTGAAAGTAATCAATAACCACTCCTGTCGCGCAGTCGGACGCTTTTAGAAATCAAGGTCCGCATAGTGGGCCGGCGGCGGAAATCCCGGCACCTGATCGGCCAGCAAAGTCCGGAAAGAGGGCCGCGATTTGATCTTCGCATACCAATCCTTCACCGCCGGATATTTAGGCCAATTCACGTCCGAAATATAGTCGAGCGAGCTCAGATGCGCCGCAGCCGCGAAATCAGCCAGCGTCATCACATCCCCAGCCAACCAACGCCGCTGCTCCAGCAAACCATGCATATAGTCCAGATGTTGCTTGATCCGCGCGGCACCCGATTTGACATTCTTGCTGTCCGGGTAACCCTGCCCCATGATCTTCTTGTGGATCCGCTCATACAGCAGCTTTGACGTCACCTCATCGTGGAACTTGTCGTCAAACCACGCACACAGGCGGCGAACCTCATACCGGCTGTCCGGGTCGCGCGGCATCAACGGATTGATAGCGACGGTCTCATCCAGATACTCACAAATCGCCTGACTTTCTGACATGACCTTGCTGTCGATCCGCAGGACCGGAACCTTGCCCGCCGGGTTGCGGCGCAGAAAGTCGGGGGAGCCTTCCCAGTACCGCTCTTCCACCAGCTCCACCTCCAGCTTTTTCTCCGCAAGGGTCAGACGAACTTTGCGGCAGAACGGAGAGAGGGGGAAATGATAGAGACGGATCATTGCACAGGCCTTTGCGGAACGCATGACCTTCAATGCCCCGCTATCACGCAGAATTCAACCACCTAGCGCGGTTCAGGTCAGTCCTTGACCTCAAAACAGTCAGACCGCCCATCCACCGCAATCGTATCGGCCCCCGCCATGATCTGCCGCGCCCGATTGCGGACATAGGGGCCGGGTTTGGCGGCGTTGTATTCCTTCGGGTTGGGCAAAGACGCTGCAAGCCGCGCGGCCTGGGTCGGGGTCAGGCTGCGGGCGTCAGTCTTGAACAACACCCGCGCCGCCGCCTGCACGCCAAAGACGCCCTCTGAGAACTCTGCCTCATTCAGGTACAGTTCCAGGATGCGCTGTTTGGACCAGATCACCTCAATCACCGGCACCAGCATCGCTTCCATCGCCTTGCGAGTCCAAGACCGGCCCTGCCACAGCAGCACATTCTTGACGACCTGCTGATCCAGCGTCGACGCCCCCCGCTTGGACCCCTCCTGAATGGCGGCGCGGATCGCCTCCATATCAAAGCCCCAGTGCAGGCAGAAGTTCGCATCCTCACCGGCCACGACCGACCGCGCCATCGCGGGGGCAATGTCTTCGATATTCACCCAGTCCCGCTCTATCCCGCCGAGCCGCCAGCTTTCCTGCCATTGATACAGGTTGCCGGGTGGCGGCAGGAATGAGAACAGGAAGATCACCACGAGGTAGAATGCCGCGATTCCCAGAAATATCCGCGTAAGCCACCGCAAGATCCGCCGCCACAGCGGACGGCGCGGAGAAACCGCAACCGCGGCCGGTTTCTTCTTTCGGGTGGTTGCAGTCTTGCTCGCCATTCCCGCACCCTAAAGCATCGGCGGTGGATGTTGAAAAGGGGATTTGCGCGAAAACACCACAGATCAGGCTGACAACAGGACCTGCGCCTCATGCGCCTTAATCACCGGTCGTGCCATCCGCCAATCCGGGGTGGCATCGTTGGCCAGATCCGGGAACAGCTCAGTCAACTCTTGCCGCAGGTCGGTATCGCTGTTCAGGATCGTCGCGCCGGGGTGGAAGCTTTCGGCGAGCGTACCCTCAGCCCGAATGATTTCATGCTGGTCGAACATGAAGTGGCAGTAGGTCACCTCGGGGCAGGGCGCGATCTCAATGGTGCTGTCGTTGACCAGATGCTTGGCCGCCACCAGAACCTCAGCCATCCCAAGGTAGAACTCTGCCCGCGCACCTCGGAGGAGCATGCGGTGCTGCGGTGAGACGAGGAGCGGGCGCTGATTGCCAAGCGCGCCCTTGCAAAAGCGGATCGGCGCGAACCGCCCGTAACCCGGCACGGTGCGTGAACCCACCCAAGTCAGGGGCTTGGCCCCATTGTCCAGCGTCATCACCAGATCGCCGGGTTTGAGATCTTCGACCAGACGCCATCCTGTCGGGGTCTGAATACGGGTTCCGGCCACGAAACAAGGCGGGCCCATCGCTCCGATCGTGACTTGGGTGTCGTAGGGTGTCCATGTCGTTGAAACCAACGTCGCGTTGGAGAGGTGGCTGGCGCTGAGGGGCGAGAAATAGGCATGGCCATCGGTCGTATAGAAGGTGACGCCCGTAATGCTCTCTATAGTGCCATCGTTGTGCATCACGGTGACAGTATCACCATTCCAGACGGCCGTGATCCGGCTTCCGTTGATCTGGTCATACACGCGCGAATGGCCGACACGCGCCCAATCCGACGCCCGCAGCACGCCATTGTTGTTGGAATCCGTGATCGTCAGCGCCGAAACGATCAGGTCAGATCCCGGTGTCGGTGGCAGGAATGGATCGAAAATATAGAACTGATCGATGTAATTTGTGGGCATTGGACCGGCTTTCGAAACAATCTTATCTCGGCGCTAGAAAATGATTGGGGCGAGAATGTGGCCGAAATGGGCCGGAAACCTGGCGGGCTGTGGCGGGCGGGGTGCATATAGTTGCAATTAGAACCTTATTTGCAAAGGCTTATCGCCCCAAGAATTCAGATGCTTACCCAAAAAAGAACGCCCCCGAACCTGATGGTTCGGGGGCGTTTTCGTTCCGATTGTGGCAGATGTGCCGCTATTCTGCCGGAACTTTGACAGCTTCATCCGACAGGGGATGGGGCAGATGGACCAGCATTTCCTTGGGGCAGATCTGCAGGAAATTCATCCGCTCACCTTCCCAATTTGCCAGAATCCGTTCGCCATGGCGTGAGCCGGTTTCGGCGGCGTGACGCTCGATCAAACCGCGCAACTGCGTCTCCCAATGGGGATGCGACACGGCACAGGTGACGAGGGTTTCGAGGTTGATGAAGTCCTCGGCCACGCCTTTCGGATCGTAGATATAGGCCATGCCCCCGGTCATCCCGGCACCAAAGTTGGCCCCGATCCCGCCCAAGATTACAGCGACGCCACCAGTCATGTATTCACAACCGTTGGAGCCGCAGCCCTCAACCACCACCGACGCGCCAGAGTTGCGGACGCCGAAACGCTCACCCGCCTTGCCAGCCGCAAACAGATAGCCCGCCGTCGCGCCGTAAAGTACGGTGTTGCCGATGATGGTGTTGTCAGCCGCGACCAGCGGGCTGGACATCGGCGGGCGCACGGTGATCGTGCCGCCGGACAGCCCCTTGCCGACATAGTCGTTGGCGTCACCCATCACCTCCAGCTTCAACCCGCGAACCGCGAAGGCCCCCAGAGACTGCCCGCAAGAGCCCGTCAGCTTAACCGTCAGATGGTCGGGTTGCAGGCTGTTACGCATGCCGAACTTCTTGACGATATGGCTGCTGGCGCGGGTGCCGATGGTCCGCAGCGTGTTGCGGACGGCATAGGACAGCTGCATCTTCTCGCCATCCTCAAAGAACCGTGCGCCGTCCTTGACGATTTCGGCGTCAAGCGTATCGGGGACGTGGTTGCGCGGCTTGGACCGGTCGTAGGTGATCTTCTGGGCGCTATCGACCGAGATCAGCAGCGGGTTCAGGTCGAGGTCATCGAGATGTTCGGCCCCACGGCTGACCTGGCTGAGCAAGTCCGCCCGACCGATGATCTCATCAATCGACCGCGCCCCGATGGAGGCGAGGATTTCGCGGACCTCTTGCGCGTAGAAGGTGATCAGGTTGACCACCTTGTCCGCCGTGCCGGTGAACTTGTCGCGCAGCACCGGGTTCTGGGTGCAGACGCCGACCGGGCAGGTGTTCGACTGGCACTGACGCACCATAATGCAGCCCATGGCGATCAGCGCAGCGGTGCCGATGCCATACTCCTCTGCGCCCATCATCGCGGCCATGACAATGTCACGCCCGGTTCTGAGGCCGCCGTCGGTGCGCAGCATCACCCGCTCGCGCAGGTTGTTCATCGCCAGAACCTGATGCGCCTCGGTCAGGCCCATTTCCCACGGCAGACCGGCGTATTTGATGCTGGTCGCCGGAGAGGCGCCGGTGCCGCCATTGTGGCCGGAGATCAGGATGACGTCGGCCTTGGCCTTGGCCACGCCCGCCGCAATCGTCCCGACGCCGCTGGCCGAGACCAGTTTGACCGTCACCTTGGCGCGCGGGTTGATCTGCTTCAGGTCGTAGATCAGCTGGGCGAGGTCTTCGATCGAGTAGATGTCGTGGTGCGGCGGCGGGCTGATCAGGGTCACGCCGGGGGTGGAGTGGCGCAGGCGGGCGATCAGTTGCGGTCACCTTCATGCCGGGCAACTGGCCACCCTCGCCGGGCTTGGCGCCCTGTGCGACCTTGATCTCCAGCTCTTCACAGGCGTTCAGATATTCGGCGGTGACGCCAAAACGGCCTGAGGCGACCTGTTTGATCTTGGCCGAAGGGTTGTCGCCATTCGGTTCCGGGAGGAAATGCGCCGGATCTTCGCCGCCCTCACCACTGTCGGATTTCGCGCCGATGCGGTTCATCGCGACGTTCAGGGTCTTGTGCGCCTCGGGCGACAGTGCGCCCAGCGACATGCCCGGCGTCACGAACCGTTTGCGGATCGAGGTGATGCTTTCCACCTCTTCGATCGGCACGGCCTTGCCCAGTGGTTTGATGTCCAGCAGGTCGCGGATGTGGATCGGCGGGTTGGCCCGCATCGCGGCGGAATACTGCTTCCAGATGTCATAGCTGGCGCGGTCGCAGGCCGATTGCAGCATGTGCATCGTCTGCGCTTCCCAAGCGTGCTTTTCACCCGAGCGGCGTGCCTTGTAGAACCCGCCGACCGGCAGCACGTCGGTCTGGCTGAGCCAGCCTTTGGCGTGAACCTCTTCGCTCTCCTTCTGGATGCCGGTCAGGCCGATGCCAGAGATGCGGCTTTGCATGCCGGGGAAATATTCGGCCACCATGGCGCGGGACAGGCCCACCGCCTCAAAGTTCAACCCGCCGCGATAGGACGAGATCACCGAAATCCCCATCTTCGACATGATCTTCAACAGACCAGCGTCGATGGCATCGCGGTAGCGGCGCATCGAGTCCAGCAGCGTGCCTTCCAGCAGGCCGCGGTCAACCCGGTCAGCAATGCTGTCTTCGGCCAGATAGGCGTTCACGGTGGTCGCGCCGCAACCGATCAGCACGGCGAAGTAATGCGGGTCGATACACTCCGCCGAGCGGACGTTGATCGAGCAGAACGTCCGCAGGCCCTTGCGGGTCAGCCAGCTATGAACGGCGGAAGTGGCCAGGATCATCGGCATGGCCACGCGGTCTTCGGATTGATGCTGATCGGTCAGCACCAACTGACCGGCACCGGACCGGACCGCATCCTCGGCCTCGGCCCGGATACGCTCCAGCCCCTTGCGCAGGGCGTCGTGTTCGGCACCGGCGGCGAAGGAACAGTCGATGAAGGCGATCTGCTCGCCAAAGCGCTCGGCCAGAACCTCAAACTCACCATTGCCGATGAACGGGCTTTCCAGCACCAGAATCTCGGTCTGGCTGCCGTTTTCGTCCAGCACGTTCTTCAGGTTGCCGAAGCGGGTCTTCAGGCTCATCACCCGACCTTCGCGCAAGGAGTCGATCGGCGGGTTGGTGACCTGGCTGAAGTTCTGGCGGAAATAGTGGCTGAGCGGGCGATATTGGCTGGACAGCACGGCGGCGGGCGTGTCGTCACCCATCGATGCCAGCACTTCCTTGCCATCCTCAGCCATCGGCGCTAGGATCTGCTCCAGCTCTTCCAGCGTGTAGCCAGCCGCGATCTGCCGCTTGCGCAGTTCGGGGCCGGTGAACAACGCAGCTTCAGGCACATCGAGCAGCAAGGCGTTCAGGTCGATGATCTTGCCGACCCAATCGCCATAGGGCTGTGCGGCGGCGAGTTTGTCCTTGATCGCGACGTCATGGTACAGTTTGCCCTCAAGCATATCGACGGCAATCATCTGCCCCGGTCCAAGCGCGCCTTTTTCCCGCACAGTGCTTTCGTCGATCGGCACCATGCCGGCCTCTGACCCGGCGATCAGCATGCCGTCACCGGTGATCACATAGCGCATTGGGCGCAGGCCGTTGCGGTCGAGCCCGCCGCAGACCCAGCGGCCATCGGTCATGGCAAGGGCCGCTGGCCCGTCCCACGGCTCCATGACTGAGTTGCAGTAGGAATACATGTCTGACCATGCCTTGGGCATGTTGGTGGTCGCCTTGGACCACGCCTCTGGGATCATCATTGTCTTGGCCATCGGGGCCGAACGACCAGAGCGAACCAGAGCCTCGAACACCGCATCCAACGCGCCCGAGTCCGAGGTGCCTGACGGGATGATCGGCTTGATATCCTCAGCAGCCTCACCAAAGTTGTTGGAGGCCATGCGGATTTCGTGGGACTTCATCCAGTTGACGTTGCCCTTCAGCGTGTTGATTTCGCCGTTATGGGCCAACATGCGGAACGGCTGGGCGAGCCACCACTGCGGGAAGGTGTTGGTGGAATAGCGCTGGTGATAGATGGCAAAAGCGCTTTCAAAGCGTTCGTCCATCAGGTCGGGATAGAACACAGCGACCTGTTCGGCCAGCATCATGCCCTTGTAGATGATCGACCGGCAGGACAGCGAGCAGACATACATACCCTGAATTTGCGCGGCCAGTGCGGCCTTTTCGATGCGGCGGCGGATGATGTAGAGGTCGCGTTCAAACTGCTCTGCCTCAGCGCCGTTTTCGCAGCGGATCAGAATCTGTTCAATCTCAGGCCGGGTTGCATTGGCCTTTTCGCCCAGCACGGTTATGTCGACCGGCACATGGCGCCAGCCATAGATGTAGTGGCCCATCCGCAGGACCTCAGCCTCAACGATGGTCCGGCAGCGTTCCTGCGCGCCAAAGTCGGTGCGCGGCAGGAAGACCTGGCCGACGGCAATCAGCTTTTTGGTGTCAGGCTCATGCCCGGTGCGGCGGACCTGATCGTAGTAGAAGCGGACCGGGATTTGGACATGGATGCCCGCGCCGTCACCTGTCTTGCCATCGGCGTCAACAGCTCCGCGGTGCCAGACAGCCTTTAGCGCCGCAATGCCGCTTTCCACGACCTTGCGGCTGGGCTTGCCGGAAATCGAAACGACCAGACCGACGCCGCAGGATGAATGTTCATCCTCGGCCCTGTACAGGCCATTGGCGTCAAGCCAAGCGCGCTTTGCCTCTTCGGCGGCGACCCAGGATTCGTCATAGATTGTCATGTGCAGGGTCCTCCAGTTTCAGGGACAGCGACGACATTTGCGCGTCGCATTCAAATAGGGGTGTGGTCGATTCAAAGCCGGGTTCGCCGGGGCTGATGAAGGAGATCGGGGCACCTTCGATCATCACCCATGACCCATCTTCGGCCTGCATTTCCGAATGGCCAGAGAAAAACATCCGCCAATCCTTGTTGACGAATTCGTTGCCCTTGGCGTGCCGCAGAACGGTGCCTTTTTCATCAGTCTGGGTGTATTCGTATTCGGTCTGCTGCAGCGTCACGCCGTCGATCACGGCGGTTTTGCCGGTCAGCTTGTCAAACCCTGTGATATGAGTGCGCTCGCCGGTTTCCTTGGTCAGATTGAAGTCGAAGGAATCCAGCCCGGTGTCCAACAACTCACTGAATGAGGCCGGATCTTTGGGGTTTGGGTCCAGCGTTTCCTTGATCGTGGGCTTTGAACCCGTCAGATCAAGCTCATAGCTTTCGATCCATTGCGTCTCACTATCGACCATCGACAGATAATAGGGACCTTGTGCGTCATAGTCGGCGCGCCACTTGTTGCCAGCCGGATCCTTTTCGCAGGTGTAGTAATGCGACACGGTACAGCCACGGGACTGAATGGTCAGCGTGGCCTGGCAACCCTCAGGTGCGGTGAAGGTTCCGGCCATAGCGGGGGCGGCCAGAAAGAGCAGGGGAAGAAGCACAGACTTACGCATGGAAGGTCTCCGACTGAGTCAGGATGGCTGACGGTTCAGTTCTACGGTTGCATCGAACCCTGAGGCGGGTTCGCGGCGCAGTGTAGGGCGATTTCCGCCACGGTAAAATCACTCTGCCGCGACAGAGGCGGGTTGGGCGAGAAATGCCAGAATGGACTCGGCTGCATCACGCCCATCGCGGATCGCCCAGACCACCAAAGACGCGCCGCGCACGATATCCCCGGCGGCATAGACGCCCGGCAGGCTGGTGGCATGGCTGCGGAAATCTGCCTTGATGGTGCCCCAACGGGTGACGGCCAGCTCTTTGACCCCCCAAAGGGTCGGCAGATCCTCCGGCTCAAACCCAAGGGCCTGAACGACCAGATCCGCGGGTTCGATGTAGTCGGCGTCTTCGATCACCTCAGGGCTTTGGCGGCCAGAGGCGTCCGGGTCGCCCAGACGCATCCGTTGCACCATCACACCTTCAACCGTTTCGCTGCCAGTGAAACCCTTGGGAGCGGTCAGCCAGACGAAATCGACGCCCTCTTCCTCGGCATTCTGCACTTCGCGTTGCGAGCCGGGCATGTTGGCCTTGTCGCGGCGGTAGAGGCATTTCACCGATTGCGCGCCTTGGCGGATAGCAGTCCGCACGCAATCCATCGCGGTATCGCCGCCGCCGATGACCACGACACGCTTGCCATCGGCATTCAACTCGCCACTGTCAAACGCCTCTACGTCGTCGCCAAAGCTCTTGCGGTTGCTGGCGGTCAGATAGTCCAACGCCCTCACAATCCCTTTGGCGCCGACACCCGGCGCCTGAATGTCGCGTGATTTGTAGACGCCGGTCGCGATCAACACAGCGTCATGCTGGCCGCGGATAGCGTCAAAGGTCAGATCTTCGCCCACGCGGCAGTTCATCACGAACTGAACCCCGCCAGCCTCCAGCTGTTCGATGCGCTGCATGACAACAGGCTTTTCGAGTTTGAAGCCCGGGATACCATAGGTCATCAGCCCGCCCGCACGGTCGTAGCGGTCATAGACGGTCACCTGGATACCCTGCCGCCGCAGAACATCCGCTGCCGCAAGACCACCCGGCCCGGCCCCGATGATGCCAACGCTTTCGGTCCGCTCAGCATGGGGGCGGATCGGTTTGACCCAGCCGTTTTCCCATGCAAGGTCGGTCAGGTATTTCTCGACAGCCCCAATGGTGACGGTGCCATGGCCGGATTGCTCAATGACACAGTTGCCTTCGCACAAGCGGTCTTGCGGACATATCCGACCGCAGACCTCAGGGAATGTGTTTGTGGCCTGAGACATCTCATAGGCCTCTTGCAGACGGCCCTCGGCGGTCAGGCGCAACCAGTCTGGGATGTTGTTGTGCAGCGGGCAATGCGACTGGCAATAGGGGACACCGCACTGGCTGCAACGCGCAGCCTGCTCGGCCGCTTTGTCGGCGGCGTACTGGCGGTAGATCTCGTGAAAATCTTCGGACCGCAAAGAAGCAGGGCGCTTTTCGGGCGTTTCCTTGCCGATGGTCACGAATTTCAGCATGCGTTGCACGGCCATGACAAGGACTCCCAGTCCGATGTTTCGGGAGCCGTGTAATAGCCTGACTTCAGACTAAATAAAAGTCAGCATGGTTTACCTATTTGTGGGATTTTTGCGGTCAGAGGGTGGGTTTCCGAACTATTTTTCAATAAATAGGACAGTATGGTTTCCCTATATCGCAAAAACCCTGCAAAACCGCTGCGATCCGCCTAGCCGAAAATGATTCGAAAGCCGCTTCACCGCGCCTTTTACCCCAAGCAGACCCAGCCCTGACATCGCGATAAGCGCCGCACCAAAGATGATGCGGTAGACCGCAAACCCGGTGAACCGGTGCATTCGGATAAACCCCAACAGCCACTTTACCGCGATGAAAGCCGTCACGGCTGAGGCGACAAAAGCCACAACCAGCGGCATTCCCCAATCCGCAGAGGCCGTGCCGTGTTTGATCTGGCTGTATATCTCATAGCCGCTGGCGGCATACATCGTCGGAATTCCGACCAGAAAGGCAAAATCGGTGGCCGCCGCCCGATTGGTCGTCCCCAACAGCATGGCGACGAATATCGTCGTGGCTGAACGTGAAGTGCCCGGAAAGACAGCCGCCACAATTTGCGCCAGCCCGACAGCAACAGCCACGCGCAGGGTGATCTTGGCGCTGTCCGGCAGACGTCCGGCAAACGCCTCAGCCGCAATCATCCAGACCCCACCGATAACCAGTGCCAAGGCGATAGGCATGATCGCCGTCGGCAGTTCGAAGCCCAGTTTCTTGACCACCAGACCCAGAACGGCCGTAATCAAAAAGGCGATGATGATCTTCAGCAGGTAGTCCCGGTTGTCTGGCTGACGCCACCCGGTCAGCAATTCGACGATCCGGCGCCAATAGATCAAGGTCACAGCCAGAATCGCCCCGGCTTGGATGACGACGTTGTAGGTGTCGGACCGTACCCCAAGCCAATGCTCTGCGATAATCAGGTGCCCGGTGCTGGAAATCGGCAAGAACTCGGTGATGCCTTCGATCACCCCGAGCAGAAGGTCATTGAGCAGGCTCAAAGCAGTCTCCTTGGCCTTAGGCCTTCTTCAAGTTCTTGGCAGAGTCCTTGATGGCGGCATACTGGCCCGACGGACGGTAGCGCCACAGATAGTCAGGGATGATACCCGCAAAGCTGGTCGGCGTGATGCCCAAATCGGAGAGCGTTTTCGCACCCGGGGAAACGATGTTGTCAGACCGCAATTGACGCACCTGATCCGACGTGAGGATCGTATTCTGCACAAGACCCAAGGTCAGAGCAGAGCCAGCCCCAAGAACCGCTGCGACAGCCGAGCCCATCCAGAACGGCAGGTTGAGAACCAGACGGCGGCGCTGAACCACTGCCAACATCTTCCCGATCAGGCCACTGCAGGCTGTCGACATCAGGTCCGCCGAGTTCGTAGATGCCAGACGCGTCCGTTGTCAGACCCGCCACCGCAGCTTGGGCAACATCCTCAACGTAGACGGGTTGGAATTTGGTTGCCCCGCCGACCAATGGCAGGACCGGCCCAAGCCGAGACATCGCAGCAAATCGGTTGAAGAACCCGTCCTCGTTGCCGAAGATGACCGAGGGGCGCAGGATCATGGCGTTGGGGAAAGCCGCCAGAACCGCCGCCTCACCCTCGCCCTTTGACCGTGCATAGTCGCTGGACGCGTTCACGTCGGCCCCAAGTGCCGAAATCTGCACCAAGGCCTCCAACCCGGCCTCTGCCGCCAGCCGGGCAATGCGACCGGCACCATCCGTTTGCACCGCATCAAAATTGTTGGCGCCGCCCTTGCTGAACGTCCCGACGCAATTGACAGCGGCATCAGCCCCGGCGAGCGCGGCTTTCACCGAAGCATCGTCGCGGATGTTGCAGAACACCGGAGCAACCTGCCCGACCGCGCCGTAAGACCTGACAAACAGCGCCTCATTCGGGCGACGGCAGGCGACGCGAACGCGCCAGCCTTCTTTCGCCATGCGCCGGGCGATATAGCGACCGACAAAACCCGAACCGCCGAAGATCGTGACCAGCTTGCTCATGAGAACCCCAATCTAGCGTGCCGAAGTTGCAGACTGATTACCTTCGCAAAGCCCTGCCAGCAAGAACAAATCCCAAGGGCGGACAACTGCTGGCACCGTGGAGTGTCAGTTTCCCAGGTCGGACTAGGTGCGCGACTGGGCCATTCTAACAACGCCCCCCTAATCCGATGCGATTTTTGCTGGACCCCGTTGACACCCCTCGCGGCCTTAGCTACATCGCGCCGTACGCCCGGATGGCGGAATTGGTAGACGCGCTGGTTTCAGGTACCAGTGTTGCAAGACGTGGAGGTTCGAGTCCTCTTCCGGGCACCAATATCGCAGAAAAAGCCGTTTAACCCCGATGGGTTAAACGGCTTTTCTTTTATCCAGCCCAGTTCCTGCCCCCCCCCTTTGTGTCGAGGTTGCCTTGGAACACTCGCGCCCAAAATCTGATGAGTGATTTGGTCCAAACTTCGATTCAGCACTGTAGCTATGCCGTAGGGCCACTGTCTTCCCTTTTGCCACGCGCAAATGAGCCCTTGTTTGACCGAAATTAGCCCTACCGTTGCTTGGCACCTCGTCCGGCCTGACCGGCGAAACAGCTCATACCGCGCCAAATATTGGGAAGCATGATAGTCATTCACCGTCAGCAACTGCACTCCGCTCAACTCTGAACCCATCCACGGGTCGGACCGCTTTACCGTTGCCCGCCGCCGTTTCGAAGTAAGCCCTGCCGCTAATCTGGCTACGGATCAGATGCTGAGAAGGTCTTCGCACAGCACCTAGTGTCGGGCCACACCCCACAATGTTGCGATTCAGTTCAACTGCCTGAGCGGCCAAAAGTGACGCTGTTCCCCAAGGTCCAGACCCGAGACGACATGCGACACCAAGCAACTCCGTCCATTGCGTCGTCAGAAAATCCCGGGGCGCTTCGTTTTGATCCCTTGTGCTTGCCAGCCTTTGGCTTATGTTCCGCCCTACCTCGGGGTGCCTTAATCGGCTGAGATGCGAAAGCGGACCCGTTGAACCTGACCCGGATCATACCGGCGGAGGGAAGGTGCTGGGTTTCCCATCTCCATTCCCGCCCGTCGCAACATGGAGACTGTGATGAAACCTATCCATCTTGCACTGGCGTTTGTCCCCTTGGCCACCATGGCCTTTGCGGAAACACCCGTGTTGAAAGTGCTGACCTACGACAGCTTCGCCGCCGAGTGGGGCCCCGGCCCTGCCATCGAAAAGGGATTTGAGGCGACCTGTGCCTGCGATCTGCAATTCGTGACGGCTGGCGATGGGGCTGCAGTTCTGTCGCGTGTGAAGCTAGAGGGCGACAAGTCGGATGCCGATGTCGTGCTTGGCCTCGACACGTCGTTGACTGAGAACGCGCGGCAAACGGGTCTGTTTGCGGCGCATGGCCTGACACTGGCCAACGACCTGCCGGTACCGTTTGTCGACGCCGAGTTTGTGCCGTTTGACTGGGGCTGGTTTGCCTTCGTCTATGACAAGGCCAAAGTCGCAACGCCCCCAACCTCTTTCCCTGAACTGGCAGCCTCCGACCTCAAGATTGTGATTGAGGATCCGCGCTCATCCACACCGGGCCTTGGTCTGGTCATGTGGGTCAAAGCGGCCTACGGCGACAAGGCTGCCGAGATTTGGCACGGGCTGTCTGACAACATCGTCACCGTCGCCCCGTCTTGGGATGAGGCCTATGGCCTGTTCCTGAAGGGTGAGGCGGACATGGTGCTTAGCTACACCACTTCGCCCGCCTATCACCTGATCGCGGAGCAGGATGACAGCAAGGCCGCTGCTGCGTTCACCGAAGGGCACTACATGCAGGTAGAGGTCGCCGGGATGCTGAAATCCAGCAAGCACGCCGATCTGGCCCGTTCTTTCTTGACCTATCTTGGGTCGGATGAGGCGCAGGCTGTGCTGCCGACGACGAACTGGATGTACCCGGCGAAAACCCCGGCTGCTGGTCTGCCTGCTGGTTTTGAGACGCTGATCAAGCCGGCGAAGTCCATGCTGCTTTCTTCGGTTGAGGCAGAGGCAGTGCGTCAGTCTGCGGTAGAAGAATGGCAGACCGCGCTCTCCCGGTAAGGTTAGGTGCGTCGGCGATTGCCGGCGCACTTGCCGCATTTGTGCTGGGAACAGTTTTGGCATTGGCGGTCAGAGCCGATGCCTTCACGCTGCGCCCGGCCGAATGGGCGGCACTTCTGTTCACGTTGAAGCAGGCCGCGCTATCCGCCTTCTTTGCCTGCGTGCTTGCCGTCCCGACCGCTCGGGCCTTGGCGCGGCGCAGATTTCGCGGCCGTGGCGCCCTGATTGCCCTGATGGGGGCGCCGTTCCTATTGCCAACCGTGGTTGCTGTAATCGGAATGCTGGCGATCTATGGGCGCAGTGGCATTGCCAATCAGGTGCTGGCCTTCCTCCACCTGCCACCGTTCTCGATCTTTGGCCTGCACGGCGTCGTGTTGACGAACGTGTTCTTTGACCTGCCATTGGCGACACGTATTCTGCTCAACGGTTGGTACGCCATCCCGACCGAACGATTTCGCCTTGCCGAGACCTTGGGGCTGTCGCCCCGGGCCATCCGTCGCCACATAGAGACCCCGATGCTACGAGAGGTGTTGCCGGGGGCGTTTGTGGTGGTGTTCCTGCTATGCCTGACGAGTTTTGTCGTGTCGTTGACACTCGGCGGCGGGCCCAAAGCCACGACGTTGGAGCTGGCGATCTATCAGGCAATCCGTTTCGACTTTGACCTTGGTCGTGCGGCCCTGTTGGCGCTGCTGCAATTCGGCTGCTGCGCCATTGCGGTGCTTTTGGCTGGCAGATTTACAATAGCTGCCGGGATGGGCGCGGGGCGTGATCGGGAGGGGAGTATCCCGGCACCCGGGGGATGGTACCGTGTGGTGGACGCTGCGCTGCTGATCGTCGTCGCGGTCTTTCTGATACTGCCGCTGGCTTCCATCGTTATTGGTGGCGTTTCGTCAATCGTCGACTTGTCATCTTCGGTCTGGCAATCGGCCTTGCGGAGCTTGGTTATCGCCCTGGCGTCTACCATGCTGGCCACAGGCGGCGGCTTGGCCCTAGCCTTGGCCGTTGCAGGCAAGGCGCGGTGGAGTTGGGCGATGGAGATGTCTGCGATGCTGCCTATGGCGGCCTCTGGCCTCGTCCTCGGCACTGGGCTGTTCCTGATCCTGCGCCCTTTCACAACGCCCGAAAGCATTGCGCTGCCCGCGACGATCATGGTCAATGCCATCATGGCCCTGCCCTTCCTGTATCGTGCATTGTTGCCCGAGGCGCGTGCACTGGAGGCTGACTATGCCCGGCTTTGTGCCACCCTGAACCTGCATGGCCTTGCCCGGCTGCGCTACGTCACGCTGCCCCGACTTGCCCGCCCGCTCGGACTTGGGCAGCGGGATTGCCGCGGCGTTGTCGGCGGGTGACCTTGGGGTGATCGCCCTGTTCGCCGGGGACGGCAATGCCACGCTGCCCCTGATGGTTCGCAGGCTGGCCGGGGCCTACAAGATGGATCAGGCAGCGGCGGCGTCCCTGGTGCTGGTGGGCCTGAGTTTCGGCGTTGTTCCTGTTGTTTGATGCCGGAGGTCGCCGTGCTGCACCTTGAACGACCTGCGAATCGCTTTTCCCGGGTTTCGCTTGACCGCCAATTGGTCGGTCGAGGCGGGTGGAATTGTCGCGATCATCGGGCCCGTCCGGCGCCGGGAAATCGTCTTTGCTGATGACGATTGCCGGGTTTCTCGCGCCCGACATCCGGTAGGGTCTTTGGCACGGAATAGATCTCGGCCCCTTGCCGCCCGCGCAGACGACCCGTCAGCATCCTGTTTCAGGACCAGAACCTGTTCCCGCATCTGACAGTCACGCAGAACTTGGGCCTCGCCCTGTCGGCGGGCCAACGGCTCAACGCGAGCCAGGCCGCGACGGGTCGCTGCTGTGCTGGACCGGCTTGGGCCTGGTCGGGCCTCGGGGATCGGCGCCCGGCCGATCTGTCGGGCGGGCAGCAGGGTCGCGCGGCCCTGGGGCGGGTGCTGTTGCAGGATCGGCCCATCGTGTTGCTGGATGAGCCTTTTGCCGCGCTTGGTCCCGCGCTGAAGACCGATCTTCTGGAGCTGGTGCGCGATCTGGCGGCCGAGACCGAGGCCTGGTGCTGCTGGTCACCCACGATCCGAGGGATGCCCAACGCTTTGCCGGACGTACGGTTCTGGTGGCGGATGGCGTGGCCTTGCCGCCAATGGCAACGGCTGGAGCTGTTCGCCAACCCGCCCAGGCGTTGCGGGACTATCTGGGCGGCTGACAAACAAAAACCCCGCCAGAAGGCGGGGTTTTCAGTCGTACATGTCTGATAGAGATCAGGCGGTTTTCTTCTTGCCTTTGACGCTCGGCCCACAGGCGCTTGTTGGTCAGGTAAAGCAGCACCGACAGCAGGCCGAGCAACAGCACTGCCTTGAAGCCCGATTCCTTGCGGACCATCATCTTCGGCTCGGCCGCCCACATCAGGAAGGCAGAAACGTCCTCGGACATAGTTCTCGACCGAACGCTCGGTGCCGTCGGCATAGGTCACCTGATCGGCTGACAGCGGCGGGGGCATCGAGATCCAGCGCCACTCGCGAAGGCGTGGTTTTCGTAGAAGGTCGTCCCCGGCCGATTATCCTTCGTGCCTCGCCGGTATACCCGGTCAGAACCGAATAGATATGCTCCGGGCCGCCCATGCCTCGGAACAGCTGGTTGGTGCCCAGGCCATAGGGGCCTTGGAAACCCGTCCGTGCCTTGGCCATGACCGACAGGTCAGGTGCATTGGCGCCGGTGTTGGCCGGGAAGCGGTCCGCCGGGGTGGCAGCGACGCTCTTCGCCGGTTTCCTTGTCGATGACGGTCAGGGTCTTGGCATAGGCCTTGACCTGCTCTTCGGGCAGTATCGGGTCCGCCCGGGTCGGCCAAGGTGCCGATGCGTCAGGAACTTGAGCCCGTGGCAGGCCGAGCACACCTCGGTGAACACCTGAAGGCCGCGTTGCAGCTGGTGGTTGTCAAAGGTGCCGAACGGGCCTTCAAAGCTGAAGGCGACATCCTCGGTCATGGACCTCACCCGCGGCCCATAGGCCATCCCGTGACAGGGTCAGAGCAGAGACAGCGCTGATTGCGATTTTGCGAAACATCTCAGTCAGTTCCTTTCTCTCACTCGGCCGGATCGGCGTAGTGCGACTTGAAGTCTTCTTCGATCGTGGCCGGTTGCAGCAGCGGCTTTTCAAGCACACCCAGCAGCGGCAGGACACGAAGAAATAGGCGAACCAGTAGGTCGAGGCGATCAGGCCGATCCAGCTGGTCAGCGGGCTGGGCACCTGGCGAGCCGACCCACATCAGCACGACGAAGTCGACGACCAGAATGGCGAACCACCATTTGAACATCGGGCGATAGCGGCCCGAACGGACCGACGAGGTGTCCAGCCAGGGCGCCAGAGCCATCGCGACGATGGCACCTGCCATGGCCAGCACGCCGAACAGCTTGCTGTCGACGATGCCAAAGGTCAGGAACTGCACCAGTTGCACGGCCCAGACCGTGTTATCGAAGGTCCGCAGGATCGCGTAGAACGGCAGCAGATACCATTCCGGCACGATGTGCGCGGGCGTCGCCAGCGGGTTGGCCTGGATGTAGTTGTCCGGGTCGCCGAGGTAGTTGGGCATGAAGCCCACAACCGCAAAGAACAGCATCAGGATCACGGCCAGCGCGAACAGGTCCTTGATCACGAAATAGGGCCAGAAGGGCAGGGTGTCGGCCTCGGCTTCCGCCTTGGACCCGCGGCGCACTTCAACACCCGTCGGGTTGTTGTTGCCGGTGGTGTGGAAGGCCCAGATGTGAACCGCGACCAGCGCGGCGATCACGAAGGGCAGCAGGTAGTGCAGGCTGAAGAAGCGGTTCAGCGTCGGCGTTGTCGACGGCAAAGCCACCCAGCAGCCATTCCTGCAGCGCGGTGCCGACACCGGGGATCGCGCCGAACAGGCCGGTGATCACCGTGGCACCCCAGAACGACATCTGGCCCCAAGGCAGAACGTAGCCCATGAAGGCGGTCGCGATCATCAGGAAGTAGATGATCATGCCGATGACCCAGGTCACCTCACGCGGGGCTTTGTAGCTGCCGTAGTACAGGCCGCGGAAGATGTGCAGGTAGACGGCAAAGAAGAACAGCGACGCGCCATTGGCGTGCAGATAGCGCAGCATCACGCCGCCATTCACGTCGCGCATGATATGCTCGACCGAGGCAAAGGCCATGTCGACATTTGGCGTGTAATGCATGGCCAGCACGATGCCGGTCACGATTTGCAGCGCCAGACAGAAGGTCAGAACGATGCCCCAGATCCACATCCAGTTCAGGTTCTTGGGCGTCGGGATCATCAGCGTGTCATACAGCAGGCTGACAATGGGAAGGCGGCTGTGGAGCCATTTCTCAAAGCCCGTTTTGGGCTCGTAGTGGTCGTGCGGGATACCGGCCATCTTGTCGTTCCTTACCCGAGCTTGATCGTTGTTTCAGTTGACGAAGGCCGCGATCGGCACTTCCAGATTGCGCGGGCGCGGGGCCTTTGCGGATGCGACCCGACGTGTCGTATTGCGAACCGTGGCACGGGCAGAACCAGCCGCCGAAGTCGCCAGCACCATCGCCCAGCGGCACGCAGCCCAGATGGGTGCAAACGCCCATCATCACCAGCCACTTGCCATCGTCGTCCAGCGCGCGGTTGGCGTCGGACGCGTCGGTGCCCGGCAGGTTCGTCGTTCTCGCGAGTTCGTGATCGACCAGATCGCTCAATCGTCACATCACGGGCGGCCGTGATCTCGTCGGCGGTGCGGTGGCGGATGAACACGGGCTTGCCGCGCCATTTGACGGTCAGTTGCGTGCCCTCGGCGACGCCGCTGATGTCAACGTCGATCGAGGCCAAGCGCCTTGACGTCGTCCGAAGGGTTCATCTGGTTGACCAGCGGCCAGACCGCAGCACCAGTTGCCACGACGCCAGCCCCGGCGGTCGCGTAATACAGGAAATCCCTGCGGGTTCCTGAGTGATCGTCAGCATGGGACACGAATGCTTCTCCCTTCCGGTGGCCGCAAGGTTTGCGACCGCTATGACTCTGTTGGGCCACGGAATAACGCAGCCTTGTCGGGCGGGTTTTAGACAAGGATTGCGCGGGCAGTCCAGCGGACAAAGCGGCGCAGGGCCGCTCATATTCGGGTTTTCAGGCTGTGTGACCTTGAAGGCGCGCAACTTGACCCCATATTGCGCGCCCTTTTAGGGCTAAGCGACCGGGATTGTGGCCTGCATTGCTGGCCGCAGGGCGAATCCAGCCTCCCACGCCGCCAGTTTCGGGCGCCCCTCCCGCCAGTTGCGGGCTGCGTGGCGCAGATCAAGATGACCGGCGACGCAGCCCATGGCGATATGGGCAATATCCATGGGCCCGTCCAGATGGCCCATCCACTGATCTTCGACCGCATCCAGCGCGCGCGCAATCTTGGCCCATTGCCCCTCAACCCAAGGGGCAAAGCGCAACTCCTCGGGGCGCAGTCGGCTTTCATAAACCATCAGAATCGCCGGCATCCAGAATGCCATCCGCCGTCGCCTCCAGCGTCAGGGTGTCCCATTGCGCAGCACCTGACGGGTACAGGCTCGGCATGGCGAGGTCCGCAAGATAGCGGCAAATCACCCGGCTGTCATAGAGCGTTCGGCCATCGTCACACACCAGCGCCGGAACCTTGCCCAACGGGTTGCGGTCAATCGGCATCGTGCCAGGTTGACGACGTTGCCTGAGACATTGACGATCTCAACCCTGTCCGACAGCCCCGCCTCATGCACAACGATGGCGGCCTTGCGGCCAAAGGGTGTGGCCGGTGACGAATAAAGCAGCATCCCAAACTCCTGCGTGACACGGTGCGAACCCTAGGTCAGGTCCCCGGGCCTGTCCATCCGGCTCTGATCGGATCAGTCGTCGCCCAGATCGCGCATGGCTTGTGCCACGGGCGCTGCGGGGCCACCCAGATGCTCAAGCGCCGAAATGACGCCAGTCCGTGCAGCCGTGCGGTTTGTTCTGGTTCAGCTTCCAAGTGCCATCAACCGAAGTGATGTTCAGCCGGAACGGCAGAATCATCCGCATCATCCGGTCCATGACGCCCTCGGTCATCTTGGCCGAGGCCCACGCGGGCTTGGGTGCGAGTTTGGATTCCTGCCAAAAGGAAAGGTCATCCAGATGCTGCCGCAAGTCCTCAGGCGGCAGGGCGATCAGGTCGCCGCGCAGATGGACGGCGATGTAATTCCACGTCGGAACCTGATCCTCCAGCCCGTACCAATCCGGTGAGATATAGGCGTCGGGCCCAGATACAGCCAGAACTGCCGCTCCCGGAACCGCCGCGATCAGCGGGTTTGATCGCGCCAGATGCAGGTCAGCATGGTTGCCGTCATCAGACAGAAGAAATGGCACATGCGCCAGAACCGGGCCCAAATCCCCGTTCACCGACAGAATGCCAAAGCCGCGGGCGCGGGCAAAGCTCAGGTTTTCATCAGTCGGCGTTTTGCGGAAGGCGGGGTTGGGATGCATGGCAAACCTTTGACTGGACATGAAAAAGCCGCCGAAGGTTCCCCCTGGCGGCCCATCATCCGTGCTGAAAGCGCCTCAACCCTGACGGGCCTTGTAGCGCTTTTGCGTCTTGTTGATCACATAGACGCGGCCTTTGCGGCGCACGATCTGGCAATCGCGATGACGCGTCTTCAGCGAGCGGAGCGAGTTTGCAACCTTCATGGCTGTCTCCTTCAGTTCGCGGTGCGTCTTCGCACCAGTTGAAATCTACCCCGAAGGGCGGTGAATGGTGGGGGGTACCAGGATCGAACTGGTGGCCACTACGATGTCAACGTAGTGCTCTACCGCTGAGCTAACCCCCCACGCGCCTTTGATCCCGCCCAGAGCTTCTAAATAAACAAGGGCGCAACCGCGCCCCGGCCAAATAAAAGGACGCGGGCGGAACCGCGTCGGTGTCGTGTGCTATAAATAGAGTCGTCGCCCTGTATCAAGGGCTTTCCGACAGCAATTTACCGGCTATAGCTATAGGAGATGAGGTGAGCATGATCCCCAAACGCATTTCGGCTGATCCGACCCGCACGGCAAGAGACCAGCGTGATCTTCGCGTCCCCCCATTCCGGGCGCGACTATCCGGCCGATTTTCTGGCCGCAAGCCAGTTGGAAACCCTGCAACTGCGCTCGTCTGAGGATGCCTATGTCGACCGGCTGATCGCCCGGGCCCCCTTGTTCGGGCGCCCCTGCTCTGCGCGCTGCCCCGCGCGCCTATATTGACCTGAACCGCGCCCCAGACGAATTTGACCCGGCCGTGATCGAGGGCGTCGACAAGTCTGGCCCATAATCCCCGCGTGTCGTCGGGTCTGGGTGTCATTCCCCGCGTCGTCGCCGGGGGGCGTGCGATCTATTCCGGCAAGATCGCCGTGGACGAGGCGCGCAAAGACGGCTGGCCGAGCACTGGGCACCCCTACCACGACGCCCTGAAGTCGCTGATCGACGAAACCCATGCCGGTTTTGGCGAGGCGATCCTGATCGACTGCCACTCGATGCCGCATGAGGCGATTGAGGCCCATGCCCGCCCCGGCCAACCCAAGCCCGAGATTGTGCTGGGCGATCGGTTTGGTGCCGCGGCCGGGCGCGAGGTGGTCGATCAGGTCGAGGCCGCCTTTGCCACCGCCGGGTTTCGTGTCGTCCGCAATTCGCCCTTCGCCGGCGCCTTTATCGCCCAGCACTACGGTCGTCCCCTGACCCGCAAGCATGTGGTTCAGGTCGAGATCGACCGCGCGCCTTTATCTGGATGAGGCGCGGGTCGAGCCCGGCCCGAACTTTGCCAGTTTTGTCGTCCGCATGAACCGGGTGGTGGCCGAGATTGCCGCGGATCGGCCGCCAAGCCTCTGCCCGTTGGCGGCAGAGTAGGTTCCCCCCTCGATCGCTAGCGCAGCGCGCGGCCCTTGATGATCGCCTCGGTGCCGAACTTGGCGCGGATCGCATCGGCGGCGCGTTCGGCCTTGGCGCGTTTGGCTGCGTCGGGGTCCAGGAGGTCGCCGCGACAGGTCCGCCTCGGCTTCGGGGGCGAGGTCGCTGATGCCGACGCCGATCAGACGGAACGGGCCCTGGGGCGCCTGGGCGAACAGGTCGCGGGCGGCGCGGTAGATGCGGTCGGTCAGCTGGGTCGGGTCGGTCAGGGAGTGGCGGCGGGTGATGGTCTGGAAATCGCCGCGCTTCAGTTTCAGGGTGACGGTGCGGCCCGACAGCTGCTTGGCCTTGGCCCGGTCGGCGACCTGTTCGGACAGCCGCCAGATGTGGCCGTCCAGCAGGTCGGGGTCGGAGGTGTCTTCGTGGAACGTCGTCTCCTTGCTGATCGACTTCAGCTTTTCATCCCGCATCACCCGCCGGGTATCCTGACCCCGGGCCAGGGAATACAGCCGCTCGCCCATCTGGCCGAAACGGGCGCGCAGGTCTTGGCGGCTCCACCGCAGGAGGTCGGCGATGGTGCGGATGCCGGCCGCTTCCAGACGGGCTTGGGTGGCGGTGCCGACGCCCCAGATGATCCGCACGGGTTTGGGTTTCAGGAACGCTTCCGTCTCGGCCCTGCCGATGATCGAGAAGCCGCGGGGTTTGTCGAGGTCGCTGGCGATCTTGGCGAGGTACTTGTTGTGGGACAGGCCGACTGGAGCCGGTCAGGCCCAGTTGGGCCTCCATGTCGCGGACCAGCCCGGCCAGCATCACGGCGGGGGGGTGGCCGTGGAGGCGTTGGGTGCCGGTCAGGTCGAGGAACGCCTCGTCGAGACGAGAGGGGTTCGATGGCGGGGGTCAGCTGCTTCCATCAGGGCGCGGATGGCGCGGCTTGCTTCGATATAGGCGGGGAAGCGGGGTTTGACGACGACGGCCTGGGGGCACAGTTTCAGGGCCTGAAACATCGGCATGGCGGAGCGGACGCCGTGGATGCGGGCGAGGTAGCAGCAGGTGGAGACGACCCCCCGGGTGCCGCCGCCGACGATGACGGGCTGGTCCCGCAGGGCCGGATTGTCGCGCTTTTCGACGCTGGCATAAAAGGCGTCGCAGTCCATGTGGGCGATGGAGAGGGTTTCAAGCTCGGGATGGGCAAGCAGACGGGGGCTGACGGCAGGCGGGGCAGCGCGTGCCGGTCGGAAAAAGAGTGAGGCAATCGCGGCAGAGGGCGGGCATGATGGGGGGAGTATGGAGGGTTTTGGTGAGGTGTCCACATGTGGACACTTTGGGAAAGTGTTTTAGATCAATGGGTTGTGATTTTCTGTTAACCAGATTTAAATCATTGGGTTTCAGTTGTGCGGGATGGATCTGGTCCCTGCCCTTGCTAACGGCTCTTGTACGAGTCATGATGCTTTAATCGATTGATGTTCCTCAGAACCTCAAGATACTCCAAATATGCGCCATCCCTGCCATTTATACATTTATACCACTCAAGCATGCCTTTCAGTCTCATTCTTTCCAGAAATCCCCAATTAACATCTTGGGATGCCCTGTAAAACGCCGCGCGGTAACCTCGCCTTGTTCGCCCTGGAAGTTGGGGGGTGGACTGATGGGTCAACAAACCCAAGGTAATGCGCGGAAGCCCCAATGGGTGATATTTGGTCTTGTCGCTGTTGATTTCGAACCCATTGAGCGCAACGACTTGATCGACGCGAACTGACAAATCTGGATGATTAAAGTTTCTGGCTTTGTAGAAGAATAGGTCGTCACTTATATCTCAAAATTCAAGCTCCCAGCTTTTTGAGAGTTTAGACAGATTTCTATCAAGTTTCCTGCAGACAATGTTCGATAAAGCCGGGCTCGTTGGAGCGCCTTGGGAGAGGGTATTCCCCTTCACGCATAGTCTTGTAAGAATAAATGAAACGGAACTGTTGTATCCGAGAGACATAAATAATCCAAAGACTCTGCCAAAATTAATAGCTGGGAAGAAGCCTCGGATGTCCATATGAAGTACAGCTTTCCCCGGGCAAAAGTTTGCGCAGGCAGACACAACAGAACGACCACTGACATACGAATAAACCTGTGGTGAGAGCGTTACCGTGCTTAAGATTGACCTTAGAATAGCTCGTTGAACGCCTTTGAGTTCCGAAGATGGAATATCAAGCGTTCTAACTTCTGATGGATTGTTGTGCTTTGGTATCTCAATTGTTGAGTACAGCAAATGAGAGTTCTCAACCAAATAAAATATATGCTGCGGCGCGAACCCAAGGAATTGGCAAATTTCCTCCAAATCGCTAGGTCGCGCCGCAGCGATCATCTTCCTACTTCTACTCTTCATCGATGGCTTTCAATCAAATTGAACGATGAAGAATCGTTCCTTTTGATTGGAAGACAGGTTTCTGCGTACTTTTCGTGCCCGCAACGATAGCATTGCGTCCCCCGAATGAACGGGAATTGCTAGGAAGTGACGATTAATTACCGCAGGGCAGGTAGCAAGTCAAGTCTTGGCGATCAAGAGCGATCGCTGCCTGCTAAGTTCGGTTGTGCTAAAAGGCGACAGGACGGCAGATCGATAACCTCTTAAAGAGGTGTAGCGCCCAGCGGCCTTTACAATTTCTCCAACAGTGAACAGTGAAGTGAGACCAGTATTCAGGTGTTTCGGGTCTAATCCGGTATTCAGTAGAAGCTCTGAATAGGTTGGCTTCTCTAACAACAGAATGCAGGCTAGGATGGTGCTTCTGTTGTACTCTCGCCTGTAGGGTGCCATAAACCTCTCGTATCCCGTTGTTGCAGTGGGCGATTTGGTCTTGGAGATCCTTGTCGCATCTACGTATGCAAGGCCGTGCCGTTGCCGAACAAACTTATAGAACGTCAGCAAATACAATACTCTTCTTTTTAAATCATCGAGATTGCCTGAGCTAAAGTAAATCACGTTACCGATGTTCTTGGCCGAAAGAAGACTTAAAGGGCCGCGTGCAATATAGCTCTCGGCTCGGAAAAATCTGTCCGCAACAAGCACAACTAATCTTCCGCGAATCCCCGGGAATCTGTGTAAATGTACCAAGTTCAGCCATCGATCCCGGGGACTTAAGCTAAGAAGGTAAAATCGACGTCGTGAGCGAATTGCACTTCTAAGGTTTGAAGGTCTACCCGCTTTGATTGTAAGAAAAGTCTTGTTCAATCTCCTCGCCATAAACAGTTTTGACATTTAAATTAGAAAGAGAGTGTCTTCCGAACTGTGTCCCTTAGGTCGATACCCGTTGATCCGAAATCCTGGCCCGCAAATGAACACTCTAACGGGCAGGCCCCGCGCCTCCGAGCTAAGCAACGAAGGTTGTATTAGCATGCCGAATACCTCGCTTTCAGAACAACGAGTACAATAGCAAATACTATGGAACAAGTTAATTCCATTTTCGATAGGCGACTGCTTCAATGCGGCTGAAACCACCGCTCCACATGGTCCATCACGTCATCCATCAGGCCGCCGCGCTTCGCCTTCTGGCCCAGAGAACCGCAGGATGTAGCCGTTCGGGGTTTCCTCGCGGCGGATGGTCAGGCCTTGGGGCAGGTGCAGCATTCGGCGGGGGCGGGCGGGGGTGTAGGGGGTGGCGGGGATTTCTTCTTCGCCGCGGTCGGCCTCGATCAGGGTTGGCAGCAGGGCGGACCATTGGGTTTCGAGGCTTTGGCCGCGGTCTTCGTGCAGGATCTGCACGGATCAGGTCGGACGAAGCCGCCGCGCAGGGCGGAGGCGAGGCGGAGGAGGCGGTTTTCGGTCAGGTGTTCGGGGGTGGTGATGAGGCTGTCCAACTCCTCCACCACCGAGGCGCAGGCGCGGAGGCGGGCGCGTTTTTGGCGGCTGGCGTTGGGGTGCAGGGCGGTGGTGGCGGCGTCGAGGGTCTCGAATATGCCTTGGGACACGCATCTCGACGAGGATGCGGCCGCGGTCCCAGGGGGAGGGGTCGGCGCGGATCTCATTCTCGGCGACCATGGCGGCGAGGGCCTCAGTATAGTCGGCGGGGGTGCGGATGAAGGCCTCGATGGTGGTGAGGGAGTTGTCGCGGCGCAGGGCGGCCAGCTCTCGCATCGCGGTGAGGCGGCGGAGGCCGGAAATCAGGCCGTGGGTGATGGGGCCGTCGGGGCCAATGTCCGGGGTCGAGAGGCGCCAAACCTCGATCGGTTGGCGCAGGCCGTCGCGGGCGATGGAGGCGTGCAGCTCCTCCAACGCGGCGGGGTCGAGGGTGGTGCGGTCGCGGGGCAGGGCGTTCGCGTCAATGGCGGTGAGGGGGAGGGTGGTGATCTCGGTCATGGGAAACTCCTCTATCGCGGCACGATAGCACGGGGTTTGGGGGTGTTGCCGATGCGGGAGTTGTTGCGTGCGGTGGGTTAAGGGGTAATGTGGGGGGAAGATTTTCAAGGGAGATTGCGATGCAGGGTGGAAGCATAGTTCTGGTGGCGGTGGCGCTGCTGATCGTCGTGACGCTGTTCAAGTCGGTGCGGATCGTGCCGCAGAGCATGAAGTATGTGGTGGAGCGGTTTGGGCGGCTGCGCGCGGTGCTGGGGCCGGGGATCAACTTTACGGTGCCGTTTGTGGACCGGGTGGCGCACAAGATCTCGATCCTGGAGCGGCAGTTGCCGACGGCGCAGCAGGACGCGATCACGACGGACAACGTGCTGGTGAAGGTCGAGACGATCGGTGTTCTACCGGATGACGGAGCCGGAGAAGACGGTGTACCGGATCCGCGATGTGGATGCGGCGATTGCGACGACGGTGGCGGGGATCGTGCGGTCTGAGATCGGCAAGATGGAGCTGGATCAGGTGCAGTCGAACCGGAACGCGCTGACGGCGAATATCCGCGAGCATGTGAAGGCGATGGTGGATGAGTGGGGGATCGAGGTGACGCGGGCCGAGATTCTGGACGTGGCGCTGGATGATGCGACGCGGCATGCGATGTTGCAGCAGCTGAACGCGGAACGGGCGCGGCGGGCGCAGGTGACGGAGGCCGAGGGCAAGAAGCGGTCGGTCGAACTGAACGCCGATGCCGAGCTTTATGCGGCCGAGCAGGGGGCCAAGGCGCGGCGGGTGCTGGCGGATGCCGAGGCCTATGCGACGCGAGGTGATTGCGGTGGCGATCAAGGAGAACGGGATTGAGGCGGCGCAGTATCAGGTGGCGCTGAAACAGGTGGAGGCGCTGACGGCGGTCGGCAAGGGTGAGGGCAAGCAGATGGTTATCGTGCCGGCGCTCGGCGCTGGATGCGTTTGGCGATGCGTTCAAGATGCTGAAAGGGCGGATGGGATGACTGGAGTTCTGGACGATCTGGTGGGTCTGGGTGGTGTTCGGCGTGGCGCTGGGCCTGCTGGAGGTGCTGGTGCCGGGGTTCATCTTCCTCGGCTTTGCCGTCGGGGCGGTGGTGACGGGCGGGCTGGTCGCGATTGGCGTGCTCGGCGCCAACGCGCCGCTGCTGGTGCTGGTCTTTGCCCTGCTGTCGCTGGTGGCGTTTCTGGGACTGCGCCGGGTGGTGGGCGTCACGCCGGGGCAGGTGAAGCTGTGGGACAAGGATATCAATGGGTGAGGGGTGTGCTTTGGCTGCTCGGAAACGCCCCGCATGGGGTGTTCATGCGCGGACGGACTGGAGAAATCAGAGACTGGGAATTGCCCAACTAGCCTTCATTGAACTTAGAGGGAATTGTACTTTGGCGCGATTTGAGGGCTCACTCTAAGCGAGGGCATGTCATTTTCGAATCTCCCCTTTGTCTCAGCGAGAGGGGAAGTAACAGTACGATATTTCCGACGCGTCTACCCAGCGAGAGAACAAGGAATTGGATGCGCCGTAAGAAGTCAGCGTTGTAATGTTCGGATGGCCCATCTTTGGCTTTGTCCAGCACGAACAAATAGTTTGACGCAGTTTTAGCAAACAAGCCAAGAAAGATCGCCACAGGATCTCCATCCCGCAGCGATCCCAATCCGAAACTTGGTGCTACAAGCACCAAGGTATCTGGCGCGTTACCCTATTTCCGTGCTTTGCGGCGACGAGACCCGACAAAACCCATCAGGGCAAGTCCACCGGTCAATAGCGGCAATCCCGCTGGAACTGGAACCGTGCTGACCGTACTGAACGACAGGTCGTCGATTGCGTAGAATGAGCCCGTCACTACGAGTTTGTTCACAGCAAAGCCTGAAAAATCAAACAGTTGAGTGAAATCCGTCCCCGAAGTAAGGGTCGTCAGCAGGCTACCACCGATATCAAAGGCTTGTGCCTGAAACGGAGTATTAAAGATCGTGAACATCACGTCAGTGTAAGACAGGCCACCAGTGAAATTGATGTTGATTTGGCCGTCGAAGTCGTTGTTGCTTACATCGGCACCAAGTGCGTTAGGCGCGCTCCCGGTTGTGGCGCCAAGGTTGAGCTGAAGGTCTGGCGTCGAAAAAACCACCCCCGAGGCAGCCCACTCATTGCCGGTAACCTCACCGCCATTAGAGCCATCATTGATGAGGCCAAACTCGTCAAACGTGATGACCGCCGCCAAAGAAGGGGCCGCGAACCCAATGGAGCACGCTGTAGCCAAAATGATTGTCTTGATCTGTTGCATTTCTTCAATCTCCTAATTCTTTGGGTGATCTACGCAGCTCAAATTGGCACTGGGATATGGCGTAAACTGCTCATACCCAATTCTCCAATCATATGCCCGTGCCCAAAGGTCACGAGCTGGCCGTCTGAGGGCAACATAGTTGCTATTGCAATCGTCGCGCAATCTTCACTCCAAATCAAGGGTTTTTTGTGCGATTAGCAGAAGAACCGCATTCCGCAGAGGTTTGTGGTTGGGCTGTTCAGGGGGTAGCGAGTTGCAATTCGGGGTTTCACTTCAACGTTTTTCGCGTCGATAGTCCAGAGCAACTCGATCTAATCGGTTGTCTCAGCGCGATGAAGTGATTGGCCAAGTCGACCAGACCCTCCCAACCGCCCAAGAAAGTTGACCCGTTGGGAAAACTGCGCGACCCTGACGTTTGAGGACGAGTCATTTGAGGGAAGTCAGTCGGGAGGTGCGTCATGGTTGCCAAGGTTACGGTTCTCACGCCCTATAGTGAGGCGCTCAGTGACTATCCGGGGATCGTCTCTGGCTCGGCGTTCTTTTACGCTCTGGCTGATTCACTGAGTGATGCATCCAACCCGTTGACTCATTCGACTGGCTCCAGGTTCACCGTGAAGGTTCCGTCGCGCGACAACAGCGACAATGTCTGGTCGGACCCGTTGAAGTTCAAGTTCTTTGGCGACGGCATCACCTATGCTGCGGGTGGCGGGTTGGAAGATGGCAGCATCACGAGGATCGAGATCTGGATTGGCGGGCAGAAGCATCTGAAAGCAACCGGACTGGCGGCCGATCTGTCGGACTTGATTGCCGGGGCGAAGCTGGCGGACGTTACGGTGGATCAGGATTTTCGGCCGATTTATGACGCATTTGCGGGCAGTAAGAAGCTGTTATTTGTCGGGACGGCTGAGGCCGATTATTTCGTTGGTGGTCCGAGAGCTGACGTTCTGCACGGCGGGGCGGGGCGTGATCCGCTAAGCGGCGGCGCTGGCAATGACAAGCTGTATGGCGGCAATGGGCCGGACATTCTGCGCGGCGGTGACGGGCGCGACCGGCTGATCGGCGGTAAAGGCGATGATACGCTGACGGGGGATGATCTGTTCGGGCCGCAATCCAAGGACATATTCGTCTTCAAGAAGGGTGGTGGCAGCGACACGGTCAATGACTTCACGGATGGGGTCGATGTTCTCGACCTGCGGGCGTTCCAATTTGGCAGTTTTGCCGAGGTTGAGGCTTTGACCGCCGAGACCGGGTTCGGGACCGAGATTGACCTGCCGGGGCGGGGTACGTTGACGCTGCGCGAATTCCGCAGCTTTAATGGCGATGTGTTCGACGCCAGCGACGTCATGCTCTGACGCGGTGCGCGGTCAGGTGTTCAGCAGGGTCTCCAGCCGGGCGTTGAATGGGGCGAGGTCCATGGCGGGGTCAAGGTCGGTGACGGGTTCGATGGTCACGCTGATGTGGCGGCGGCCGTTTTTGATGCCCAGAAAGCTGTAGAACCCATCGTATTTGGCGTATTGGTATTTGCCGAGGCCATCCAGCCGCAGCAGCACTACCGGGGTTTTCGGGTTGGCCCGCAGGATTTCGTGCACACCGGACAGGTAGGGTTCGACAACCTCTTTCGGCGTGGTGCGGATCTTGCCGGCGGGGAAGACCAGGATGGAGTTGCCGTTGGTCAGGACGCGGTGAATGACCTCTATCGTCTGCTTCTTACGCTCCCTTCGTTTGTCATCGGGCCAGGATTTGGGTGAGCTCATCGGGATGGCGGAGACTATGAACATCGGGAGCCATTGGGCCAAGCTGTAGTATTCGTCATAGTGGACGGTGGGCCGGATGCGGACGGTGGTGTAGAGGATCGCGGCGATCAGTGGGCCGTCGTGGCGGCTGACATGGGTTGCGAGGATCAGCGTGCCGGGTTGATCCTGTAGCAAGACCTTGTTGGAGCAGCTGACGTTGTAAAACAACGCGTAATAGGTTCGCACCAGTAAGAACAGGAAGTGCCGCAACCATCGGCCCAGGGTGGCATCAAGAAACCGTATCATCCGACACTTCCGATTGGGACGCCATGCGGGCGATGTTGCGGTGATTTTGCTTGCGGGGCAAGCGCCGTTGTTGGCTTCGGCGGGTCTTGCGAACGGCGCGCGGCTGTACGAATGTCCGGCCATGTCATCCGTGCCCATGCCTGCATCGAATACCCGTGTGGTTCCGCTGATTGTGGCGGTGGCGCTGTTGATGGAGAATATCGACGCCTCGGTTTTGGCGACGTCATTGCCGGATATTGCGCGGGACTTTGGCTCTGACCCCATTCACCTGAAGCTGGTGCTGACGACCTATTTGCTGGCGCTGGCGGTGTTTATTCCGGCCTCGGGCTGGGTGGCGGACAGGTTTGGGGCGCGGGTGGTGTTTCGCTGGGCGATTGCGGTGTTTGCGGCGGGGTCTATTGCCTGTGCGCTGTCGCAGGGTCTGTTGGAGCTGGTGGCGGCGCGGGTGTTGCAGGGGATTGGCGGCGCGATGATGGTGCCGGTGGGGCGTTTGATCCTGCTGCGCGCCGTTCCGCGAGACGGGTTGGTAGAGGCGCTGGCTTGGCTGACGGTGCCTGCGCTGATGGGGCCAGTGCTGGGGCCGCCGCTGGGGGGCTATATCACCACCTATTGGAACTGGCGCTGGATTTTCTGGATCAACATTCCGCTGGCGGTGTTGGGGATTATTCTGGTGTCGTGGCTGATCCCCAATATCCGCGAGGAAAAGGTCCGGGCGTTTGATGCCAAGGGGTTTTTGCTGATGGGGCCGGGGCTGGCCATGTTGTTGACCGGGGTGACGCTCGCCGGATTGGCGTTGACGACCCCGACGGTGATTGTGGCGATGACCGGGGCGGGGCTGGCCCTGTTGGTGCTGTATGTGCGGCACGCCGGGCGGGTTGTGGCGCCGATCATTGACCTGAGCCTGCTAAGCCTGCCGACGTTTCGGGTGGCGGCGGTGGGGGGCACGATGTTCCGGGTCGCGACAGGCTCGCTGCCGTTTCTGTTGCCGTTGATGTTGCAGGTCGGGTTCGGGATGACGGCGTTTCAGTCGGGGACGCTGACCTTTGTGTCCGGCATGGGGGCGATGTTGATGAAGTTCATGGCCCAGCCGCTGCTGCGCCGTTTTGGTTTTCGCGGGGTGTTGACGGGCAATGCGGTGATTGGGGCGGTGTTGCTGGGTGGGCCTGCGTTCTTTACCCCGGCCACGCCGGTCATGTTGATGATGGTGGTGCTGTTCGTCGGCGGGTTGGCGCGGTCGTTGCAGTTCACCTCGCTCAACGCGATCGCCTATGCCGAGGTCGATGCGCCGAGGTTGAGCCAGGCCACCAGCTTTACCTCTGTCCTGCAACAACTGTCCGGGTCGTTGGGCATTACGCTTGCCGCGATGGTGTTGGAGGGGACGGGGTGGCTGCGCGGTGTATCCTCTACCGATCTGGGGAATTTCCCGGTGGTGTTTGGGGTCATCACGGCGCTGTCGCTCGGCTCGGCGTACTTCTTTGCCCGGATGGCGCGGACGGCGGGGTCGGGGCTGGTCCGGCATTGACAGCCCGCGTCGATGCGGCGACTCTGGCGGCAAAACGCAGGGGCACCGCATGGAAATCAACGTAAGTTTCGACCGGCCTGATGATGGGCCGAAGGCAGGGCCGGTGTCGGTGGGCTGGTTCCTGACCTCTGACAAGGGGGCGATTCTGTACGAGCCGCCGGAGCGGTTGATTTTCCGTCAGACCAACAAGGCCCATGCCAAAAGCGCCAGCCGCTGCCCGGCGGTTATCCAGATGGAAAGCCGGTATTTCGTCATCAAATGCCCGTTTGACATGACGCTGGGCTTTGGCCGCGACGACAAGGGCAAGGCGCATCTGATCAACCGGGCGGGCGTTGCGTCGCCGGTGCGGGGCAACAAGCTGAACGAATTGCTGACCTTGGTGAATGAGGCCGAGTGGCGCTATCCCGACCGGCCCACGGTGCAGATGGTGCTGCCCTACTGTTTCATCGCGGATGAGCTGGTCTATATCACCCAGATCGGCACCTTTGCCCATTACCGACGCGACCCGCTGCCCGGTACGATCTTTGGCGGGCGGTTCCCGCTGAACGTCTGGCCGCGTCCGTTGATGTGGGCGTTTGAGTGGCATGAGCCGGAAAAGGACATCGTGCTGCGCCGGGGCGAGCCGCTGTTCTATTGCCAGTTTGAGGCTGAGGGGCCGGACCGCCCGGTGCAGGTGGTTGAGGCTGAGCGGACGCCGGAACTGGCGAAGTATATGGAGCAGATCGGCGGTGTGGTGAACTACGTCAACCAGACCTTCAGCCTGTTCAAGGCGGCTGAGGCGCTGCGGCCAGAGAAGCTGTTGACGCCCAAGGTCAAAGGGTAACGTGCGCAGTCTCGCTGGAGGTTTATGACCTTGCGTCGGGCACCTCACGGGTCGTTCTGCAATCGGATGAGGTGATCGAGGCGCCGAACTGGGACCCGACGGGGGCTGGTTTTCTGGTCAACATGGGCGGTCGGTTGTACCGGGTGCCGGTTGAGCGGCCCCGGCTGGTGCTGCTGGACACTGGCGCGTTGGACCGCTGCAACAACGATCATGGGTTTAGCCCGGACGGGCAGAGCATCGCGTTCTGCTGTCATCGCGGCAATGGGGCAGAGATGTTTCTGATGCCCGCTGGTGGGGGAGAGGCCGCGTTGATCGTGCCCGATGCGCCGTCATGGTTTCATGGCTGGCATCCGGCGGGACACTCGGTCGTTTATGTTGCGGCGCGGGGTGGCAAGCGGGTGATTGATGTCTGCAAAAAGGCTCTGAATGGCCCGGAGATCCTGTTGACGGGGTCAGAGGGCCAGTGTGATGGGCCGGAGTTCAGCGCGGATGGGGCGCGGATCTATTACAATTGCGACCGGGGTGGACATGCGCAGATCTGGGTGATGCAGGCGGATGGGTCGGGGCAGCGACAGCTGTTTGCCGATGACCGGGTGAACTGGTTTCCCCATCCTTCGCCGGATGGGCGGCATATCCTGTACCTGTCCTATCCGCCGGGGACCGAGGGGCATCCGCGTGATCTGCAGGTTGCGTTGTGTCTGATGGACCCGGATGGCCAGAACCGCCGCCGGGTGGTGGAGATGACTGGCGGGCAGGGTAGCATCAACGTGCCGTGCTGGGCGCCGGATGGTGGCGCCTTTGCCTATATCCGCTATCGGTTGCCGCCATAGGCCCGCCGGGTTAGTCTGCACAATCAACAGGAGGTTTATATGCCCGTAACCGCGAAAGAACTGCTCGACGCTGCCAATGCCGCCGTGCCCCGCATCTCTGGGGCTGAGGCGCAGGCCAAGTTGGCCGCCGGGGCCGTGTTGCTGGATGTCCGCGACGGTCTCGAATTGCAGGCCGGTGGCAAGGCCGTTGGCGCTGTCCACATTCCGCGCGGGATATTGGAGTTCAAGGCCGACCCGACCCATGCCATGTATGACCCGCGGTTGCACCCGGATCGGCCTGTCATGCTGCACTGTGCCTCCGGTGGCCGGTCTGCTTTGGCGGGCAAGCTGTTGCTGGACATGGGTTATACGCAGGTGTTCAACCTAGGTGGGTTCACGGACTGGGTTGAAGGCGGCGGTCCGGTCGAGAACATCTGAGCGGGTTCAGGAGGCGGCGCGGTTAATCCCGCGCTGCGCCTCACCCCGCATCTGTTTCAGGAAATCGCGAAGCAATGGCACACGGCGCGGGCGGAAGCTGGCGTCGGTCAGGGTCACGTCTGACATCAGGTCGAGCCGGAAACGGCGGAAGTCCTGACGCAGGGTGCACCATGCCAGCAGCATCAGAGTGCGGTCGAGGAACACCACCGACAGCGGCCAGATGCGGCGCTGGGACTTGGCGCCGTCGGGCGTCGGTATAGTTGAGGTCGATGGCGCATTCGTCCCAGCAGGCCTGACGGATCACGGCCAGATGGGCCGGGGCGGGGGGGCGTTTTTCAAAGCGGTAGGTTTGCTGGACGGCGTGGATCGCCTGACGCTGCACCCGTTCGGGCAGGGTGGCGGTGATTTTGGCGAGCGCCACTTCGGCAGCCTTGGCGAGCGCGGGGTCGCCGGCCAGCCGGACCTCGGCCAGACCGAGAACCAGCGCCTCGACCTCCAGCCTTGGTGAACATCTGCGGCGGCAGGGCGGGGTCTTCGGTCAGGGTATAGCCCACGCCCGCCGCGCCGTCGATCAGGGCGCCACCTGCGCGAAGCGTGTCTATGTCGCGGTATAGAGTACGTTCGGAAACCTCGGTCTCCTCTGCCAGACGTGCGGCGGTGACCGGCTGCGGCAGGGTTCGCAGCGCGGTGAGCAGGCGGAACAGGCGATCGGGGCGGGCCATGGGATGCTGACGGTTTCTGACAGGATGGGGGGAGCATAAGGGGGGCATGAAAACACGCAAGGAGATTGACATGCTGACCCTGATTCACGCCCCGAACTCTCGGTCCACCCGGATTTTGGCCCTGATCGACGAGATGGGGATTTGGGACAAGATCGACGATCAAGACGGTCGATCTGATCCGCAATGATGGCACCGGCCGCCGTGATCCGGCCAACCCGCATCCCGAGGGCAAGGTGCCTGCGCTGATCCATGATGGCACGGTGATCACCGAGAGCGCGGCGGTCATGCTGTATCTGACGGCGCTGTTTCCCGACAGCGGGTTGGCGCCCAAACCCGGCACGGCCAAGCGCGGGGAGTATCTGACATGGCTGTTCTGGTATCAGGGCGTGATGGAGCCGGTGATGATGACCGAGGCGTTCGGGCTGAAACATCCCGGTTTGACGCGCAATTTCCGGGGTCTGGATGAGATTGCGGCGCGGCTGCATGACGCGCTGGAAAAGGGGCCGTGGTTGTGTGGGGACGACTTCACGGCGGCGGATCTGATCTGCGCCTCTGCCTTCACGTTCATGCCGCAGTTTGTGCCGGACGACGATCTGATCCGCGATTGGGTGGCGCGGTATCAGGCGCGGGCTGCGTTGGCCAAGGCCAAGGATTATGACGCGGGCTTGGCTGCCGCCTGACGCGACAGTTGGACGGCCAAGATCCCGGCCATGGCGATCAGCACGCCGATGATGTCGGTGGTGCTGATATGCTCACCCAGCAACAGCGCGGCGATGGTCACGCCGAAGAACGGGTTGAGGAAATGGTAGGTGGAGGCGCGAACCGCCCCCACCCGCTTGACCAATGAGAACCACAGCAGGGTTGCGGCCAGACCGGGGACCAGAAGTTGGTACAGGAAGGCGGCGATCAGTTCGGGGCTGAGGGTGATCTCCAACGGCTCTGTCACGGCGGAAATGAGGCCGAGGGCGACCGCGCCCACCCACATTTGCAGGCCGACGACCATCAGCAGATTGCCACCGGATGAGACCGAGCGGACGGTCAGGGTGGCGACGGCCAGTGCGGTTGCGCCGACCACGCACATCGCGATGCCGAGGGGATCGGTGCCGCCAGTCAGCCGCGTGCCCATGATCAGCGCGACCCCGGCAAAGCCGAGGGCGAGGCCGAAGGTGCCCAGCGTGCCAACCCTTTCGCCCCGAAAGGTCCAGCCAAGCAGCGCCACGATCAGCGGCATGGAGGCGGCGATGATCGAGGCGAGTGAGGCCTGCACCCATTGCAGTGCGACAAAGTTCAGGCCGAGGTAGATTGCGTTCTGGCTGATGCCGAAGATCAGCACCGACCGTTTCACCGGCCGGGTCAGGTGCCAGCTTTGCCCGAGGGCGCGGGCCAAGGCCACGGCGATCAGGCCAGAGGCGGCAAAGCGGAAGGTCAGCGCCCAGAGCGGCGGGGCATCGGCCACGATGATCCGGGCGGTCGCAAAGGCCGAGGACCACATCAGCGAAAAGGTCAGGCCCATCGCGAGGGCGCGGAAATCAAATTTCATTTGGCGGGGGGCTGCCAGAGTTCGATGGGGTTGCCCTCAGGATCATGAATCCGGGCGAATTTGCCGTAGTCGCCATCCCATTCGGCGCGGGTTTCGACCGCGATGCCATCGGCCTTCAGGTCGGCGATCAGATCATCCAGCGCATCCACCCGCAGGTTCAGCATGAATTGGCGGTCAGCGGGGAAGTAGTCGCTGTCGTTGCGGAACGGGGCAAAGACGGTCGGGCCGGCATCCTGGTTCCATTCGTAGGGGTTGGCCCGCTTTAGCAGGTGGCGATCATACCATGCAGTCAGGGCGTCGGGGTCTTTGGCGCGAAAGAAGATGCCGCCGATGCCGGTGATGCGTGCCATTGATGCCTCCTATTGCCGGGCGGGTGCGCCAAAAAAATGGTCGCCCGATTGGGGCGACCATTTCAAAACTTGTCGGTACTGGCAAGCCACCGAAAGACGGGCGGTGCCGAAAGCGTCAGGCGTTGACGCTGTCTTTCAGCGCCTTGGCGATCGCGAACTTGACCTGCTTGTCAGCGGCCTTGGTCACGGTTTCGCCGGTGGCCGGGTTGCGAACCTGACGCTCGGGGCGCTCACGGCAGACGATCTTGCCCAGACCCGGCAGCGTCACGGCGCCACCAGCGGCCACTTCGCGCGTCACGACAGCGGCGATCGCGTCCAGTGCGGCGCTGGCGGTTTTCTTGTCCGAGCCCATGGCATCGGCCAGGGCGGCGACCAGCTGGGTCTTGGTCATCGGTTTCGACATTGTCTTGTCCCTTTGTTCGGATCCGCCTTGATGAGCGGAATTCATTGGGGCCGTGATCGGCCTGCGTCGCCTCGCTACACAGGTTTTTCTGAACAAAGCAAGTATTTTTCACCGTTTCGGCGGAAAATGCGCGACGTCACAGGAAGGCGGTTTCCTCAAAACTACGCAGTTTGCGGCTGTGAATCTCGCCCAGAGGCATATCGCGCAGATGCTCCATCGCGCGGACACCGATTTGCAGGTGGCGGCTGACTTGGGTCTTGTAGAACTCGGTCGCCATGCCGGGCAGTTTCAACTCGCCATGCAGCGGCTTGTCGGAGACGCAGAGCAGGGTGCCATAGGGCACGCGGAACCGGAAGCCGTTGGCGGCGATGGTGGCGGATTCCATATCCAGCGCGATGGCGCGGGATTGCGACAGGCGGCGGACCGGGCCGGACTGGTCGCGCAGTTCCCAGTTGCGGTTGTCGATGGTGGCGACGGTGCCGGTGCGCATGATGCGCTTTCAGGTCATAGCCGTCCAGCTGCGTCACCTCGGCCACCGCCTCTTGCAGGGCGATCTGAATTTCGGCCAAGGCCGGGATCGGCACCCAGATCGGCAGGTCGTCGTCCAGCACGTGATCTTCGCGCAGATAGGCGTGGGCGAGGCAGAAATCGCCAAGGCGCTGGCTGTTGCGCAGGCCCGCGCAATGGCCGACCATCAGCCAGGCATGGGGGCGCAGGACGGCGATATGGTCGGTGGCGGTCTTGGCGTTGGACGGGCCGACACCGATGTTGACCAGCGTGATGCCGTCGCCATTGGCGCGTTTCAGGTGATAGGTCGGCATCTGCGGCATCTTGCCCGAGGCGCGAATTTCCTGATCGGGCCTCGGTGATCGACGCGTTGCCGCCGGTCACAAACTCGGTATAGCCCAGCGACTGGGTCGGCCAGGGCAGGCGCGGGCAATCGCCTCGAACTCATCGCACATAGAACTGATAGTTGGTGAACAGCACATAGTTCTGAAAGTGGATCGCGTCGGTCGCGGTGTAATGCGACAGGCGCGACAGGCTGTAATCGACCCGCTGCGCCGTGAAGGGGGCGAGCGGGCGCGAGCCGTCGGGGTTGTGGGTGCGGGTGCCGTTGACGATGTCGTCATTGGTGGTGGCAAGGTCGGGCACGTCGAACACATCGCGCAGGGAAAAGTCCAGCGAGCCTTCGTGCGGCACATGCAGTTCGGGCTTGCCCGCGACGGCGAAATGCACCGGGATCGGCGTGTCAGAGACGCCAATCTGCACCGGCACATTGTGGTTTTCCATCAGCAGGCCGATTTGCTGGGTCAGGTAGTTGCGGAACAGGTCGGGCCGGGTGATGGTCGTGGAATAGGTGCCGGGACGTGAGACATGGCCAAAGGACAGGCGGCTGTCGATCTTGTCATGGCTGGTGACGGTCAGGCGGATTTCGGGGTAAAAGGCGCGGATCTGGGTCTGCGGTTTGCCATTGGTCGACGGCATCGCGGAAAGTTCTGGATCAGGAAGCCGGTGGCCTGAGCATAAAGCTGTTCCAAGCGGGCCACGGCCGCGTGCGGCATCGGTGAAAGACTGGCTTTCCTGACGCTCGGGCGTCAGGATCATTGTGGTGTCGTCGTTCATTTTATCATCTTTGCAAATTTGATCGGCCATCTAAGGCCGACTGTGTCGCGCTGGCAAGTGACGATGTGATGAACGTGACGGCGTTTTGATCGGCTCAGGCGGCGTGGAACATGGCGATATAGGCGCGGTCGCTGGCGTGTTCGGGGTCCATGCCGTGGGCGGCCTGACCGTAGACATCCACCTCTATCAGGTCAAAGTCGCGGATTTCGCCGCCATCGAGCAGGTCATTCAGCGCGATGTCGAAGCTGAGTTCGGTCCAGACCCGTTGGTTGATCGACAGGGCAAACAACGCGCCGGGCAGGGCGACGGCCAGCATCGGGGCAAAGGCTGCGGGGCCGACATGGCCAGCGGTGAAGGTGCCAGAGGACGTGACGCCGTTGTAGATGCGCTTCATCGGCAGGGGTTCGGTCACATCGGCGCGAAACAGGCCGGTGTAGATATGCTTTTCGGCGGCGCGGGCCAGCATTTCGCCTGAGAAATCGAGGCCGTCGATCTGGCCGTCAAAGCCCATTTCGCGCAGGGATTGGGCCAGCAGACCCGTCCCCGCGCCAACATCCAGCACCGGACCCCGACCGTTGGCTGCGACAAAGGCGGCGGCGACATGGGCGGGCAGGCGGTATTCCATGCTGCTGGCGAAGTCGCTGTCATAGGTCGCGGCCCAGTCTTTGTAGAGCCGCCGGGTGGCCTGCGGGTCGCTTGAAGCCAGAGCTGCCGTCAGATCAGGTTTGGTCATGGACTGATATTTGGTGCAATCCGTGCCAAAATCAACCCGCTTGCCGTGCCGCGTTGCAGCGGGGATAAGGGCTGCATGAACACTTTGCTTTCTATCGGACACGGTTATTCGGCGCAGGCGCTGTCTCGGCGGCTGATCCCGCAGGGTTGGCGGGTGATTGGCACGACGCGCTCGGCGGACAAGGCGGCGCGGTTGGCGGCGATGGGGGTGGAGGCTTTGATTTGGCCCGATCCTTGGGCAGTGGATATTGCTGAGGCGCTGGGGCAGGCGACGCATATTCTGACCTCCGTTGCGCCGGATGCCGAGGGTGATCCGGTGGTGCGGGCGTTGGGCGGGCAGATTGCGGCGGCGGGGTTGCAGTGGGTTGGCTATCTGTCGACCACGGCGGTTTATGGCCATCACAACGGCGATTGGGTGGATGAGGCGACTGCGCTGGCCCCCACGACGGCGCGTGGTGCGGCGCGGGTGAAGGCTGAGGCGGAGTGGGCGGCGCTGGGTCTGCCGCTGCACATCTTCCGGCTGGCCGGGATTTACGGGCCGGGGCGTGGGCCGTTTGAAAAGGTGCGCGACGGCACCGCCCGGCGCATCCTGAAACCCGGTCAGGTGTTCAGCCGCATCCATGTTGAGGATATCGCGCAGGTGCTGGAGGCGTCTCTGCTTCGGCCCGATCCGGGGGCGATCTATAGTGTCTGCGATGATGACCCGGCCTCACCCGAGGATGTGCTGTCGCTGGCCGCCGAGTTGCTGGGCCTGCCAGAGCCGCCGATGGTGCCCTATGAGGATGCCGAAATGACCCCGATGGCGCGGTCGTTTTATGCCGAGAACAAGCGGGTCAGGAATGACCGGATCAAGGCCGAACTTGGTGTGAAACTGTTGTACCCGACCTATCGTGAGGGGCTACAGGGGCTGCTTGCGACGGAAAAATCGGCGGCGGGGGTTGAAAGCCTTTAGGCCCATGTCCACCTTGTCGAGGCGGGACGGGCCCCTCTGACAGCGGTTGCTGTGATGTCGGACCGCATCGAGTGCGCTCGATGGGATGCCCGTTTTCTGGCTGACCTCGGCGTGAAAACAAGAGAGGTCTGGGATGGAAATTCTGTTTGGTTTGGTTTTGGGGACGCCGCTGTGGATGTGGCTGACCTTTATGGCATTGGTTCTGGGCCTGTTGGTTCTGGATCTGGGGCTGCTGCACAAGGGCGACCATGAGATTGGCGTCGCCGAGAGCCTGAAAATGTCGGCGATGTATATCAGCCTTGGGGTGGCGTTTTCCGGCTTTGTCTATTGGCAGATGGGGGGGGCTGCGACGGCGGCCTATCTGACCGCGTTTGTGGTGGAAAAGACCCTGTCGATGGACAACGTGTTCGTCATCGCGCTGATCTTTTCCGCCTTTGCCGTGCCGCGGGTCTATCAGCATCGGGTGCTGTTCTGGGGTATTCTGGGGGTGATCGTGCTGCGCGGGCTGATGATTGGCCTCGGGACGGCATTGATCGCGCAATATCACTGGCTGCTTTATGTGTTTGCGGCGTTTTTGGTGGCCACGGGTATCAAGATGCTGGTGGCGAACGAGAAAGAGCCTGACATTGCGGGAAGTCTGCCGCTGCGCCTGATGCGGCGGGTGTTTCGCACGACTGAGGGGATTGAGAGCAACGCCTTCTTTCTGCGCCGTCCGGTGGCGGGCAAGATGTTGTGGCATGTGACGCCGCTGTTCCTCGCCCTGATGATGATTGAGATGGCGGATCTGCTGTTCGCGGTGGATTCGGTGCCTGCGGTGTTTGCGATCACGACGGACCCGTTTCTGGTCTATACGTCGAACATCTTTGCGATTTTGGGTCTGAGGGCGCTGTATTTCGCATTGGCCGCGATTCTGCACCGCTTTGCCTATCTGAAATACGCTTTGTCAGCCCTGTTGATCTTTATCGGGTCCAAGATATTCGTGGCCGACCTGATGGGCTGGGAGAAGTTTCCCGCGTCGCTGTCATTGGCGGTGACATTGGGATTGCTGGGGGCCGGGGTGGCGGTGTCGCTGTGGAAAACCCGCTCAGTCGCGAGCTGACGGAAGGTGGGGCGCCTTTTGCAAGGCGCCCCAAGTCATCACATTTTCACAGCGTCCAGAACGGTCGCGTCAGCGTTGGCAGCGCAAGCAGCCTGGATCGCAGCCAGCAGGTCAGCGTCGGACAGAGCCGACAGCTTTGCGTCTTCTGCAACGGCAGCTTTGACAGCGGCGGTGTCGGCAGTGGCGGTTGCTTCGTCAGCAGCGACGAAGTCTTTGCAGGTCAGGGTGGCAGCGTCGACATCCGCGAAAGCCGGAACGGACATCAGAACCAGTGCGAGAGCGGAGAGAGCGATTTTCATAGTTTGATCCTAGTTGGTATGCCCTGCGAAATGCGGGCATGGCGGATCGTTAGGCGTGCTGTGAGGGGCACTTCCAGTCGCATTTTCGTGATGTGAGGCGGGTTTAGCCTGCATAGGCTGATTTCCGCTAAACCATTGAAATCATAGGCTAAATTTAGCCTATCGGGATGATTTCCGTCGGATTGCCCGCAAAATGGGGCTTCGCTTTGGGCTGGTGAAATGCCATTAGGCCCGTTTGCCTACCACCGCAACACCCAATGTTTCCAACACCTTGGCCTCTATCTGCGCGGCGTCCATGCCGGCGACGTGGTACATCGCCTCCGGGCTGGCTTGGTCGATGAAAATGTCGGGCAAAACCATCGAGCGGAATTTCAGGCCCGAATCAAAAACCCCCTCATCGGCCAGCAGTTGCGCGACGTGAGAGCCGAAGCCGCCGATGGCGCCCTCTTCAATCGTGATCAGGGATTCATGGCTGTGGGCGAGGGTCAGAATCATCTCGCGGTCGAGCGGTTTGGCAAAGCGGGCGTCGGCGATGGTGGGGGTCAGGCCCTTGGCGGCGAGGTTCTCGGCGGCCTTTTGCACCTCGGCCAAGCGGGTGCCAAAGGACAGCAGGGCGACGCGTTTGCCTTGCTGGATGATCCGGCCTTTGCCGATTTCGAGCGGGATGCCTCTGGTGGGCATCTCGACCCCGGTGCCTTCGCCACGCGGATAGCGGAAGGCGATGGGGCCGGAGTTGTGGGCGGCGGCGGTGGCGACCATGTGGACCAGTTCCGCCTCATCCGCGGCGGCCATCACCACGAAACCGGGCAGGTTGGACAGGAAGGCGACGTCGAAGGCACCGGCATGGGTGGCACCGTCAGCCCCGACCAACCCGGCGCGGTCGATGGCAAAGCGGACGGGCAGGCGCTGGATGGCGACGTCGTGGACGACTTGGTCATAGCCGCGCTGCAGGAAGGTCGAATAGATCGCGCAGAACGGTTTCATGCCGCCCGCTGCAAGCCCCGCCGCGAAGGTGACGGCGTGCTGTTCGGCGATACCGACGTCAAACAGGCGTTTGGGGAAGCGGCTGGCGAACTGGTCCAGCCCGGTGCCATCGGGCATCGCTGCGGTGATGGCGACGATTTTGCTGTCAGCCTCAGCCTCCTGAATCAGGGATTGGGCAAAGACCTTGGTATAGCTCGGCGCATTCGACGCCGCCTTGGCCTGCACCCCGGTCAGCACATCAAACTTGCCCGTCGCATGGCCTTTGTCGCGGGCGTTTTCGGCGGGGGCGTAGCCTTTGCCCTTTTTGGTCAGCACATGGATCAGAATCGGGCCGGTGGCGCGGGTCGTGGACCGTCCGCAGGACTGGCAGCAGCTGGTCGAGGTCGTGGCCGTCGATCGGGCCGATGTAGGAGAAGCCCAGCTCCTCGAACAGGGTGCCGCCGACGGTCATGCCTTTGAGCATCTCCTTGGCCCGGCGTGCGCCGTCTTGGAACGGTTCGGGCAGCAGGGAGACCATGCCCTTGGCGGCGGATTTCAGCTCCTGGAACGGGTCACCCGCGTAGATGCGGCTCAGGTAGGCCGACATGGCGCCGACTGGCGGGGCGATGGACATTTCGTTGTCGTTCAGGATGACGAACAGGCGGCGTTTCAGGTGGCCGGCGTTGTTCATCGCCTCAAACGCCATGCCGGCGGACATGGCACCGTCGCCGATCACGGCGACGGCATCGCCCGGATCGCCGCCAAGTTCCGCCGCCATCGCAAAGCCCAAGGCGGCGGAGATGGAGGTAGAGCTGTGCGCCGCGCCGAAGGGGTCATAGGGCGATTCGCTGCGTTTGGTGAAGCCGGACTAAGGCCGCCCTCGGTCCGCAGGGTGCGGATGCGGTCGCGGCGTCCGGTCAGGATCTTGTGCGGATAGCATTGGTGGCCGACGTCCCAGATGATCTTGTCGCGCGGCGCGTCAAATACCGCATGGAGGGCGACCGTCAGTTCGACAACGCCCAGCCCTGCGCCGAGATGCCCGCCCGTCACGGAAACCGCGCTGATCGTCTCAGCGCGGAGTTCGTCGGCGAGTTGGTGCAGTTCCCGGTCGGTCAGTGACTTCATGTCGGCGGGCAGCGTGCACGCGGTCGAGCATCGGGGTTTTCGGACGGTCGGGCATAGGTTTCTTTCGGATAGTTTGGGCCAGCGTAGCGCGGGTTTGTGCAGTTTTGCCTTAGCTGTCGCGTGAAATTACAAAGCGGGCTGCGTCTATCAGGTTCTGCGCGGCAGGATAGGGGGAAAGGGCGGCTTCGGCCTGCGCGATCAGGTCGCGGGCGCGGGTTTGGGCGGCTTGCAGCCCAAGCAGCGAGACGAACGTCGCCTTGCCCGCCGCCGCATCCTTGCCAAGCCGTTTGCCCGCTTTGGTCGCGTCGCCGGTCACATCGAGGATGTCGTCGGCAATCTGGAAGGCGAGGCCGAGGGCGGTGGCATAGTCGCGCAGGGGTTTGCGGTCGGTCTGGGCAAGTATCGCCCCAGCTTCGGCAGAGAAGCGGATCAGGGCGCCAGTCTTGCCAGCCTGCAGTTCGGTGATCTGTTGCAGGGTCAGCGGGGGCGAGGTTTCGGCGGCCATGTCGAGGGCCTGACCCAGCACCATCCCTTCGGCGCCAGAGGCCGTGGCAAGACCCTGTACCAGCGCAATCCGGGTTTCGGCGCTGCCCAAAACGGGGTCGGTCAGCAGTTCGAAGGCGAGGGTTTGCAGGGCATCGCCTGCCAGAATCGCGGTCGCCTCATCCCATTTGCGGTGGACGGTCGGCTGACCCCGGCGCAGGTCGTCGTTGTCCATCGCGGGCAGGTCATCGTGGATCAGGGAATAGGCGTGCAACGCCTCGACCGCCGCTGCGCGCTGGCAGGGCTTGGGTTGGGGGCACGCCCAGCATCCGGGCACTTTCCAGCACCAGAAACCCGCGCAGGCGCTTGCCGCCTTGCAGGGCGTAGCGCATGGCGTGGATCACCGGTTGGTCAGCGCGGTCTTGCAGGACCGCGTTCAGGTGGGATTGGATCAGCCGCGCGTCGGCGGCCAGCAGGTCAGCGAAGCTCACATCCCCTCCACCGGGGTGGTGCCCACGGCACGGCCCTCAGCGGCGCGGATCAGTTCGACCTTTTCCTCGGCATCCTTCAGCTTGTCGGCGCAATGCTTTTTCAGCGCGGCGCCGCGTTCATAGAGGGCAATTGACGCCTCTAGCGCGACATCGCCCTTTTCCAACTGACTGACGACGGCTTCCAAAGCCTGCATCGCCTCTTCAAAGCTCATTTCGGCGACGGGTTTGTCAGCCATTGGAACGCTCCTGCAAAACACCAACATGGGCGGCGACCGAACGGGTCAGCGCGTCAAGATCATAGCCGCCCTCCAGGCAGGATACCACCCGGCCCTGACAATGGCGGTCGGCCAGATCGCACAGGCGTTGGGTCAGCCAAGTGTAATCCGCCGCATGCCAGTTCAATCCGGCCAGCGGGTCGTCGGTATGGGCATCAAAGCCAGCGGAAATCAGGATCAGTTCGGGCTTGAAGGCGTCGATGGCGGGGAAGACCTCAGCCTCATAAGCGGCCTGCATCACCGCGCCATCCGACCCCGGATCGAGGGGGATGTTGAGGATCTGGCCATGTGCGCCGCGTTCGCTGCGGTCGCCAGTTCCGGGCCAGAGCGGCATTTGCTGTGAAGTGGCAAACAGCACGCGGCTTTCATCCCACAGGACGTCTTGGGTGCCATTGCCGTGGTGGACGTCGAAATCGACGATTGCGACCCTGTTCAGCCGTTTGAGAGCATGTTTTGCCGCGATGCCCACGGTGCTGAACAGGCAAAACCCCATCGGAGTTGCGGTTTCGGCATGGTGGCCGGGCGGTCGCGAAATGACGAAAGCGTTCTTAGCCTCGCCGTCCAGCACGGCATCCACCGCCGCACAAGCACCGCCCACAGCATGAGAGGCGGCCTCAAACGAACCCGGCGACATCCATGTGTCGGCGTCGAGTTGGGAGATCCCGGCAGTCGGTTCCGCCGTCTTGATCCGTGCCAGATAGGCGGCGGGGTGGCAGAGCAGGATATCCTCCTCTGCCGCCAAGGGGGCTTGCCGTCGCTCTACCACCAGACCCGCCAGACCTTTTTCGACGGCGGCCAGACGGTCCACCCGTTCGGGGTGTCCGGGCGGGGTGATGTGGCGGGCGGCTGAGGGATAGGCGTAGACGAGGGTCATGGTGGGCCTTTCTGCTGTGACCATCAGACCGAATTTGGCGGGCCCGTGCAAGGGGCTGGACCTTGGCGGTTTGACTGGTCACTCTGCGGCAAACGGAGGTGGACTATGTCGACAGGGTTCTATCACGACGAACGGTGCATGTGGCATTCGACGGGCGAACAGGCTCTGTTCCTGCCGATTTCGGGCTATTTGCAGCCGATGAGTGGCGGGCAATCCGAGAATCCGGAAACCAAACGCCGCTTTCGCAATCTGCTGGAAGTGTCGGGTTTGGCGCGACAATTGGACCTGCGCTCTGCCGATCCGGCGACTGAGGAAGACCTGATGCGGGTTCACACGGCGGACTATCTGCGCCGTTTTAAGGCCATGTCGGACGCGGGCGGTGGGGCATTGGCAGAGGATTCGCCGTTTGGTCGCGGTGGCTATGAGATTGCGGCGCAGTCTGCGGGGCTTGTGAAACGGGCGGTGCTGGATGTGCTGTCGGGCGATCTGCCGAACGCCTATGCACTGTCGCGGCCGCCGGGGCACCATTGTCTGCCCGATGCGGCGATGGGGTTTTGTCTATTGGCCAACATTCCCGTCGCGTTGGAGGCCGCACGTGCCGTGCATGGCCCGCTGAAGGTGGCGGTGGTTGATTGGGACGTACATCACGGCAACGGGACGCAGACCATCTACTACCACCGCGCCGACACGCTGACGATTTCGCTGCATCAGGAAAACTGTTTTCCGGCCTTTCAGGGTCTGATTTCCGAGCGTGGGGCTGGGGAAGGGCTGGGTGCCAACCTGAACATTCCGCTGCTGCCGGGGTCGGGGCATCAGGCCTATATGGATGCGTTTGACCTGCTGGTTGAACCTGCCTTGCGTGCCTTCAAACCCGATCTGATCGTCGTCGCCTGCGGGCTGGATGCCAATGGTTATGACCCGCTGGCCCGGATGCTTGCCACCTCTGCCACTTTTCGCCAGATGACCGCCCGCATCAAAGCCCTTGCCGCCGATCTGTGTGGTGGGCGCCTCGTCATCGCGCATGAGGGCGGGTATTCGGAGGCTGTGGTGCCGTTCTGCGCCCATGCGGTGGTTGAGGAGTTGTCCGGCATCCGCACCGATGTCGATGACCCGTTTCTGGTGTTCCTGGAAGAAAACCAGCCGCCCGCCGATATGATTGCGTTTCAACGGGCAAGGCTGGAGGCGCAGGCCGGTTAGACGACCATGCCGCGCGCCGCCACTTCGACCTCACGCAGGACCGTGCCGCTGCGGTGAAAGACCACGCTGTCGAACAGATTGCTGACTGGGCAGACGTGGTTCGGCACGATCTGCACCTTTTGCCCAACCTTGGGCCGGGTCGCGCAATGGCTGACATCGACATGGCCGTGTTCTTCGGACAGGCCGGTGATCTGCGCTGCGGGAAAGCCAAGGATGGTGCCGTAGCCGGTCAGGCCCAACAGGTCAGAGGTCAGCGATTTAGAGCCTGAATCGAGGATGGCCCGCCCGTCAGTTGGCCGACTGACCACGGTTGCCAGAACGGTGAGGGCGCAATCCGTCAGCGCACAGGTGCCCAGCGCCACAAGGGAGCGGTCGTTGTAGATATAAGTCCCGGCGCGGTATTCGGTCAGGATGGGGGACTGGCCCGCCTCGGTCAGCGAAGGCGTCCCGCCGCCCGATACCACATCACAGGAGCCGACCGCCGCGACACAAAGATCCCGCGCGGCGCGGAGAAAGGATTCAACCTGAGCAGTGGCGCCGTTGGGTGGATAGGTCATCAGCCCGGCAAAGCGCAGGCCGGGTGCGGCGTGGATCGCCACGGCCAGATCGCGCGCGGCCTCTGGCGTCTGTACGCCGCAGCGGCCCATCCCGGTGTCACATTCGACCAGCACGTCGAGTTCGGTCCCCGCCATGCCCGCCGACAGCGCCTGCACCACGGTTGGATTGTCGGCCACGACGGTCAGGTGGCAATGGTCCATCAGTGCCCGGGCGCGAGCAATCTTGGCGGGCGACAGGATGTTGAAGCATAGCAAGACATCGGTGCAGCCGGCCTTCACGAAAACCTCTGCCTCTGACACCTTTTGCGTCGCGATGCCGATGGCGCCGGCCTTGATCTGCAATTCGGCCAAATAGGGGATTTTGTGGGTTTTGATATGGGGACGAAAGCCGATGCCCAGGGTGTCAAACAGGCTCTGCGCCTGCGCTATATTGCGATCAACCACGTCCAGATCGACCAGCACCACCGGCGTTTCCAGATCCTGTATCGACATGCCGTTTTCTATCATAGTTCCCATCCTAGCTCTGCCATGGCGAGGGCCACGCGGCGCTGCAACTCTGGCACCGCGCGGGGGTCGCCCAAAAACTCAACCACCGGCATCATGCGCCAGAACTGGCCTTCATCCCCGAAGCGGATCGTGGCGATTTCATCGGCAGTGATTCGCCCGGCATAGAAAGCCGAAGCGCGGCTGGTGTCCATCATTGACGGCAGGATTTGCCGCCATTCCAGCCTGTGCGGCCCGAAGCGCAGGCCGAATTCCTCTTCCAACTCTCGCAGGACGCAGTCTTCGGGGGATTCGTCGCCCTCACGCCCACCGCCCGGCAAGTCCCACATCGCGGCCCAAGGCAGGCCCGGCTTGTCGTCGCGCAGATAGGTCAGCAGGTCGCCGCCATTCACCAGAACCAGTTTGCAGCCAACAAAGTCGATCACGGGAAGTTCCGGGCCATCACGGCGGCCATGTCGGGCCGTGCGGCTGCGCGGGCGGCGATTTGGGCCAGCAGCGGCGCCTCCTTTTCAAACACCGCGCGTCCGGGTCGCCAGTTCACCATGACGGCGACAAAGATATCGAGCGCCGAGAATCGTTCACCCAAGAACCACGGGCCGCCGCGCCGCTCTGCCTCAGCTTGAAACACCAGCCATAGGCGGATTGCGTGGTCGGTCACGCGGTCTTTGTAGGCCTGCGCCTCGGCCTCCGGGACAAAGCGGGTTGGCACGTCGGCGAAGGTGTAGCAGGGGTAGATATTGGCGACGATGAAGACCAGCCAGCGGAGGAAGGCGGCGCGGTCCTTGTCATCGGCGGGCGGCACCAGCACGGTGCTATCGGTCAGGTCGGCGAGATATAGGGTGATCGCGGCGCTTTCGGTCATCACCTCACCCGAGTCGAGAATCAGGGTGGGGATTTGAATGATTGGGTTGGATTGGGCCAAGGCTTCGCGCGCGGCCAAATCGGTATAGATGTCGCCCGCCGGGATCAGGTCGCAGTCCAGACCCAAGATGGCCAATTGCGCCTCTATCAGCGCCGAACCCCAGCCGGGATTTTCATAAAGTCTCATGGTATCCTCCGTCGCATCTGGCCATGGCGTCAGCCGATTGACCCGATTGCGGGCATTCTTGATCCTCACCCGCAGGATTGTCAGCAACTTTTTGTGTCGCCCCAAATGCCGAACGGTTGGGTTCGGACCCTCGACTCTGCCGGGGTGGCGTGGTGAATTGTCGGCGCAACTAATGAAAGGCCATGTCATGCAACTGCGCCCCTTGGGACGTTCCGGACTATCCATCGCGCCGCTGATGCTCGGCTCTAACGTGTTTGGCTGGACGGCGGATGAGGCTGCGTCGTTTGCCGTGATGGACGCGTTTGTGGCTGAGGGATTCACCGGGATTGATACGGCGGATGTCTATTCGCGCTGGGTGCCGGGCAATGACAGTGAGAGTGAGCGGGTGATTGGCCGCTGGCTGGCCGCGCGGGGCAATCGGGACAAGGTTATCATCGCCACCAAGGTCGGGTCCGATATGGGGCAGGGCCGCAAGGATCTGCGGGCGTCGTGGATCGTCAAAGCGGTTGAGGATAGTCTGACCCGGCTGCAAACCGATGTGATTGACCTGTATCAGACCCATTGGCCCGACCCTGAGACGCCGGAAGAGGAGACTTTGGGCGCCTATGACAAGCTGATAAAGGCCGGGAAGGTGCGGGCGATTGGCTGTTCCAACTATGACACCAAGCTGCTGTCGAACGCGCTGACCCTGTCGGCCACCAAAGGCCTGCCGCGCTATGAGACGCTGCAGAATGAATACAACCTTTACAGCCGCAGCAGCTATGAAGGTCCGGTGCAGGATATGGTCGTGGCTGAGGGGCTGGGCGCGATCACCTATTTCGGGCTCGCCTCAGGCTTTTTGACCGGCAAGTACCGCAGTGAGGCCGATTTTGGCAAAAGCCAGCGTGGCGGGAGCATGGGGAAATATCTGAACCCACGCGGGCTGGCAATTCTGGCGGCGATGGATGGGGTTGCGGCGCGGACTGGGGCAAGTCTGGCGGAAATCGCCCTAGCCTGGATCATCGCGCAACCGGGCATCACGGCACCGATTGCCTCGGCCACCTCGGTCAGTCAGGTCGAAAGCCTGGCGAGGGGCGCGCGGTTGCAGCTTTCGGCCGAAGATCTGGCCGTGTTGACGCAGGCTGGCGCCTGACAACCGGGTTGTTGTCGAAAAAATGCGCCGCAAGCGTTTTTCTTTTGGAACCTTTTAGGTATCCATGCGTTATCAACTTCAAGACTGTCGAAAGGAATTCCAAATGACAGACGTCGTGACACAGGCTCGGCTTGACGCCCTCGGGCGCAGCCTTGCACAGGCGCAAGATCGTTTGCGGGAACGTGCCGTTATCAGTGATGACCACCTCAAAACTGAACAAGAGCTTCTGGTGCAGTATGAGGCGCTGAAGCGTCAGGTTGACCGCGAGGAAGTCGTGGCCGAGACAGAGGGTCATCACGTCAGCAAGCTGGAACACGCCATTCGCATGTGGATGGACCGGCTGTCCGACAAGGCGATCTGACGCTTTCGCGGAACCACACCGATCCTGCCCACCAAAAGCCCCGCTCGTCGGGGCTTTTGTGCATTTTGGGCCGGGTAGGCGGCCTATTGCTGGGCGATGCGGTCTAGGCCCGACGTGTCAACCGCAGGCTGCGGATCTGGAACGGGGCAAAGGTCGTGTCCGAATCTTCCAGCGGTTCCTCCAGCAGGTTGACCTGACCGGCGATCTGCCAGCCATCGGGCAAGGTCAGTTGCGGCTGACTGCGCCCACCTGAGGGTTCATAGAGCCGCAGGATCAGCCCATTGCCATCCTCATCCGGTTTCAGGGCGGACAGGGCCAATGGGCGGCCATTCACCGCGACCGCAGACCAAGACTGATCCAGCGCCACCTTTGCCGGGGCCACGAGTAGGGGCTGGTTCAGATCCTCAGCCTCGGCCAGAACGCCGCCTTCAAACCAGTCGCCGGAATGGGGTAGCAGGGCGTAGGTAAAGCTTTGCTTGCCCTCATCGGCCAGCAAATCCGGGAAAACCGGAGAGCGGAGCAGGCTGAGGCCCATCACATTGCCCGCAACATCATGGCCATATTTGCCGTCGTTCAGCAGCGCGACGCCAAAGCCGTTTTCCGACAGATCGGCAAAGCGGTGGCCCGCCACCTCATATTTCGCGGCATCCCACGGCGTGTTGCGGTGGGTCGGGCGGCGGATCACGCCGCAGGCGCATTCAAAGGTGGCGTGGTCGGCGTGGATCGCCAGCGGCGTGCGGGATTTCAGCAGGATGCGGCGGTCGTGCCAATCCAGATCGGTCTTGAATTCGACGCGCGGCGAGTTGGCCCACAGGCGGATGGTCTGGGTGATGGTGCTGGCACCGAACTTGCGTTCGATCCGCACGGCGACACGGTGCGGGCCGGTCTCAACAACCTTGGCGTTGCCTATGGACAGCAATTCCTGCCCGTTCTCGGCGTAATCCTCTTCAATGTCCCAAGCGTCGAAAAAGCGTGGTTTGTCGACAAAGGCCCAGATCTGGTTGCCGCGTCCGGCCAGACATTCCCGCTGGGTGCGTTTGTCCCACAGGCTGGCGAGCGTGCCATCGGCGTTCAGCCGGACCTTCACAAACTCATTCTCCAACCGCAGCGGCGACACGGAAAGCCCAGCCGAAACTGGCAGCGATGCGGATTTGACAGCCAGTACCGACAGCCCGCCAATCAGCGCCGGGGCGGCGAGGATTTGGCCACCTTCCACTGTTTGCCCGCCGGGCAAGGCGGAAGGCGAGGTCAGGCGCAGCGGTTTTGGCGACAAGTCCGGGTTGACCACGATCAGGCCATCGGCGTCACCCCCGGCGAAGCCCGTCACCAAAGTTGACATCGCCTCGGCCTGCCGCGCCTGACCTGCGGCCACCACTGCGGCCAGCTCGGCCTCGGCCACCTCATACACCTCACGGATCGACGAGCCGGGCAGGATGTCGTGGAATTCATTGCGCAGCAGCACATGCCAGTCGGTTTCCAATGAGGCGGGCATAGCAGCACCGCGCAGCACGGCCATTGACGACAAGCACCTCGGCTGTGACCAGCGCACGCTCGGCGCGGCGGTGCAGGTATTTGGTGCGGCTTTGGGTGGTCAGCGTGCCGCGGTGGTATTCGAGATAAATCTCACCCACCCATTTCGGCATGGGGGCCGTCGTGCGGCTGGGGACCCCCGCGAACCAGTCCGACACGTTGACATGTTCGATCTTCGGCACCACCGGGAAGTCCTGCATCTGGCGCAGGCGCAGCACGTAATCCTCGGTCGGGCCACCACCGCCGTCGCCATGACCATAGCAGAGCAGGCTTTCCGGGCAGCAGTTCTTTGTCCTGATAGTTCCCCCAAGTCCCCAGCGTCGCCCGTGGCCCCATTTCGGCGTTATAGCCATCGGCGGGGTTCTCAAAGGTGTGCATGATGACCTCCGACCCATCCAGCCCCTGCCAGTGGAACAGGTCATGCGGCAGTTTGTTTTTCTCCGACCAGTTGGTCTTGATGGTGAACACGCTAGTCATACCCACGCTGCGCAACAACTGTGGCAGCACGGGTGAGAATCCGAATACATCGGGCAGCCACAGCACCGTGCTGCGTTTGCCGAACTGACGGTCGAAATAGCGGATACCGTAGAGCAACTGCCGGATCAGCGATTCGCCCGACGGCATGTTGGTGTCAGGTTCGACCCACATCGCGCCGATCGGCTCCCACTGGCCCGCCTTCACCTTGTCCGTGATCGCGGTCAGCAGCTCGGGGTCGTCTTGCCCAATGAAATCATAGAGCTGCGCAGTGGAGTGGTTGAACTGAAACTCGGGGAACTGGTCCATCAGTTGAAGGGCGGTGTGGAAGGTCCGCACCGCCTTGCGCCGGGTTTCGACCATCGGCCACAGCCAAGCGAGGTCGATATGGGCATGACCGGTGGCGACGATGGAGCCTTCTTGCGGGAACCGGGTCTGCAACGACTTCAACCCATCCCGCAGATGATCGCGGGCTGCAACGACTGAGGCGCGGGCCGTGTCTGGCAACGGCTCCAGCGCGCCCTCCAGTTTGCGGCAGTACCCAGATCGACTGGGTTTCCGTGGCCGCCATGATCCGCCGCAGATAGGCTTGGGTTTCGGTCGGCCAGTCGAGCAGATGAAACGCGGCCTCTGCCAGATCCATGATCGGTTTGCAGGCGGGATGGGGCTCGGAATGCTGCGGGTGTTTGCGGTTCGGGAAGTAATTGGGCACCGGCCAAGGTTCGACCTCATGCCCGCCCAGCGCGCGGACCATCTCAACCACCTGCGCCAACATGCGGATCAGGTCGGCCAGATCGGTTTCCAGCCAGACCAGTTCCGTCCGCCCAACCGCCGCATCATAATTCGGCACGCCTTGGGGCAGACGGGCCACGCAGTCGGCCTCAATCCGGAACTTGCGTTCGCGCGGCAGAAAGTCCTTGTGCGGCGGGTTCAGCCCGAAACTGGCCACGCCATCCCCGATCAGCCGCACCAGCCCCTCACCGCCCAGCCACAGATGCAGCCGTGTCTCGGCCAACGGCCAATGCGCCGGAACCTCAATCTCAGGATGGGCAAAGGCCAGCGGCGTGCCCTGATCCTGCCAGCGATGGCCCTTTTCGACAGGCGCGCCCGTCCAGCGTCCAGCCGGTCAGCGGCACCGCCTCACGCACGACCCACCGCTCCAACTCCTCCAGCCGCTTGGTCATCCGGCGCAGGCGCATTTCAAGGGGAAGGTAGCTGGGCATGGGGGTTCCTCCGCGTCGATTTCTGGCGGAGAATGCTGCGGGCTTGGGGCCAAGTCCACCCCGCCCCTTTCATTTTGGCGCAAATATCCCACGGGGGAGGCCACATTGAATCAATGTGGCCCGGGGGTGTGAAACCCCCGGTCTGTCGGCAAAAACCGTTCAGTCCGGTTGCAGCATATAGCCTTCGCCGCGCACGGTTTGCAGGTAGCGCGGTTGCTTGGGGTCATCCTCGATCTTGCGGCGCAGGCGGGTGATCTGGACATCGACCGCCCGGTCGCCGCCGCCCGCCTCGCGGTCCATGTCACCGACCAGCCGTTCGCGTGGGATGGGGGAACCGGGGGCTGCGGCGAAGATCCGCATCAGTTGCGCCTCGGTCGCGGTCAGGCGGATCAGATCGGCGCCGCGCCACAACTCGCCGCGCTCCGGGTCATAGCGGACGGCGCCGAGTTGCATCGACTTGGGGGCCGTTTCCTGGCGGTTTCGCTTGCGGCACCCGGCGCAGGATCGCGTTGATCCGCAGCAGCAATTCCTTGGGCTCAAACGGTTTGACCAGATAGTCGTCTGCCCCGGCCTCCAACCCCTCGATCCGGTTTGAGGTTTCGCCCTTGGCGGTCAGCAGCAGGATCGGCGTCGCCATGGTGCGGCGCAGATCGCGGGTCAGGGTGATGCCATCTTCGCCCGGCATCATCACGTCCAGCACCAGCATGTCGAAATCCAAGCCGCCCAGCAGCCGCCGCGCCTGCGCGGCATCGCGGGCGGTCGAGACGAGAAAACCGTTGCGGATCAGGAATTTCTGCAACAGGCCGCGGATACGTTCGTCATCGTCAACGACCAGAAGATGGGCCTGTAATTCGTTCATTTGCCATCCTCCTTCAGGCCCTGATACTGCCGCCGCATCTCCGGGTCCATCATCGCTTCCAGAACGGTGCGGAACCCCTGCACGGCCTCTGGCCCCGCCGCCCGGTAGGCTGCCCGCATCCGTGCCCGTTGGGCGTCGGACAGTGACCGTTCCAGCGCCGCACCCTTTTCGGTCAGGTGCAGCCAGCGTTCGCGTTTGTCCTTCTTGCCGACCCGCGCCTCGACCATGCCATCCTCGAACAGGGTCCGCAGCACCCGGTTCAGGCTCTGCTTGGTCACGCCGAGGATGGCGAGCAGTTGCGACACCGTCAGGCCGGGTGAGCGGTTGATGAAATGCACGGCGCGGTGATGGGCGCGGCCGTAGTCGAGCGTCGACAGGATGCGGTCGGGGTCGGCCGTGAAGCCGCGATAGGCAAAGAACATCGCCTCGATGCCTTTGCGCAACTGCTCATCCGTCAGGAAAAGCAGGCCTTCGCTGCCTGTTGCCGTCTCTGCCATGTCGTCCTCCGCTGGCCCAAGGTACGTCAGCCTTGTTGACATTCCAAGACGTGACTGTTAGCCAGCGGTCGATTTCACGCAAGATTATGTCCATTGCGGACCTATCTGGCGCAACTTTCGCAAAGCTGGAGGCCGAGATGGCAGGGTATGACGATCGGGACGGATTTATCTGGATGGACGGCAAACTGGTCGATTGGCGCGGCGCCAATGTCCATGTGCTGACCCATGCGCTGCACTATGCCTCTGCGGTGTTTGAGGGGGAGCGGTGCTATAACGGCAAGATCTTCAAATCGCGCGAACATTCGGCACGGCTGCGGATGTCGGGTGAATTGCTGGATATGGAGCTGCCCTATTCGGTTGATGACATTGAGGCCGCGAAAGAGGCGGTGCTGAAGGCCAACAACCTGACCGACGCCTATGTCCGTGCGATTGCATGGCGTGGCGCGGGTGAGGATATGGGCGTCGCGTCGAAGCGCAACCCGATCCGGCTGGCCGTGGCCTGCTGGACCTGGGGCAGCTATTACGGTGACGCCAAGATGAAGGGGGCGAAGCTGGACATCGCCAAGTGGAAGCGGCCTTCGCCCGAGACGATCCCTCATGCGGCCAAGGCGGCGGGTCTGTATATGATCTGCACCATGTCCAAACACGCGGCAGAGGCCAAGGGCTGTTCTGACGCCATGATGTTCGATTATCGCGGCTATGTGGCTGAGGCGACCGGGGCCAACATCTTCTTCGTCAAGGATGGTGAGGTGCATACCCCCAAGCCCGATTGCATCCTGAACGGCATCACCCGGCAGACCGTCATCCAGATGCTGAAGGACATGAAGATCACGGTGCATGAGCGGCACATCATGCCGGAAGAGCTGGCGGGTTTTGAACAGTGCTGGCTGACCGGCACGGCGGCAGAGGTCACCCCGGTCGGCCAAATCGGTGATTTCCATTTCGTCGTGGGCGATCTGACCAAGAAGATCGCGATGCAATACGAGGCGCTGGTTCGCGCCTGATACTTACGGTGGGCGCGGGTCAGGAACGTCCTGCCCGCGCCCGCAGCGCCACGGTGACGCCGGCGGCGGTGACAAGCCCCATGCCAAGGGCGGTGATGGCATCGGGAATATGGCCGAACACCATCCAGCCGAGCACGCCGGCCCAGACGAGGTGCAGATAGTTGACCGGGGCCAGAACCGAGGCTGGCGCTTCACGGTAGGCGGCGGTGAACAGGAAATGCCCGGCGGTCATCAGGCAGCCCAGAACCACCATCAGGCCGAGGTCGGGCAGATTCGGCGTGGCGAGGGGTGGTTGGAATGGCAGGATGCCCCAGAACACGACGCTTCCCACGATAGCCGTGTTAAACAGCATCGACAGGGTGGTTTCCGTCTTGGCCAAGACGCGGGTCAACAGATGGTAGGTGGTCGACAGCCCGGCGTTGACCAGCGACAGGACGACACCCAATGGGTCAAGCCCGGTGCCGGGGCGGACGATCAACAGCACCCCGCAAAAGCCGACAGCCGCCGCAATCCAACCAGCAGGGCTGACCTTTTCGCGCAGTAACAGAGCCGCAAAGATCATCACGCCAATCGGGGCCAGATAGACAATCGCCACCGTCTCGGCCACCGGCATCACCCGCAAAGCCATGCCCATCGTCAAGGTCGCCGCCGCAAGGCAGAGGCCGCGCACCAGCACCAACAGTGTGCGATTGGTCCGCCACAGCGACCGGCCCATCCGCGGCCCCAGCGCCATCCCCATCAGGCCAAAATTGACGGCATAGCGCATCGCCGCGACCAGAATCACGCCGTAGACGGTGGCAAGTTGTTTGGTCAGCGTGTCGGCCAAGGCGAAGAACAGCGTTGCCAGCACGACCAGCATGACGCCCTTCACTGCACTTTGGCCCGGCTCGGGTTTGGACATGGCGTTCTCCTTGGTCCATCAGCAATACACCTTGCCAACTCTTGCGATAATCCACGATAATTCGCATGAACCCATGAGCTTGGTGCATGAATGCAGCGCGATACCTTCGCCAATCTGATCGCCTTTGTCGCCATCGCCAAAGAGGGCAGCTTTACCAAGGCGGCGGTCAAACTGGGTGTGTCGCAATCCGCGCTCAGCCATACCATTCGGGGGTTGGAGGCGGACCTTGGCCTGCGCCTGTTGTCGCGCACCACCCGCAGCGTCGCCCCCACCGCCGCCGGTGCCCGGTTGCTGGAAACCCTCGCGCCCCGGTTGGAGGAGATAGAGGCTGAACTGGCCGCCTTGGGTGACCTGCGCGACAAGCCTGCGGGCACCATCCGGCTGTCTTGCAGCGACCATGCCGCCGACACGGTGATCTTGCCGGTTCTTAGCGCCTTTCTCGCCCGCTACCCGGATATCCGGATAGAGATTGGGGTGGACAACGGCTTTACCGATATCGTCGCGCAGGGTTATGACGCCGGAATCCGGCTGGGAGAGGATGTCGACCGCGATATGATCGCCGTCCCGGTTGCCCCGCCGCTTCGCCTCGCCGTGGTTGCGGCGCCCGGGTATTTTGCGGAACGGCCGGTGCCCACGGTCCCGCAAGACCTGACCCAGCACGCTTGCATCAATCTGCGGCTGACAACTCAGGGCGGTTTGTATTCATGGGAGTTTGCCAAGGACGGGCGTTCGCTGCGGGTCAAGGTTGACGGGCCATTGGTGTGCAACCGGGTCGCGCAGATTACCGGGGCGGCGTTGCTGGGACTTGGGCTCGCCTATGTGCCGCTGGACCGGGTGGCGGGGGATATTGCGGCAGGCCGCCTGACCCATGTCCTGCAAGACTGGAGCCCGGATTTCGCGGGCTATCACCTCTACTATCCCAGCCGCCGCCAACCCTCTGCCGCTTTTGCGCTGTTGGTTGAGGCGTTGCGGTGGCGCGGTTGAGTGCGTGAAATTTTAGTAAAAGAATCCCCTTCGCAGTCCGAGTTTGCGCTGCTACCAATGCTGCAAATAGGGGAGGATACCATGACCATACGCTGGGGCATCATCGGGCCGGGCGCGATCGCCAACAACTATGCCGACGGTTTGGCGCAGGCGGAAAGCGGAGTTTTGACCGCCATCGCAAGCCGAGATGCTGCGCGGCGTAAAAGTTTTGGCGACAAGTATGGCATCGCCGAGGGCAAGCGGTATGCCGACTATGCCGGGATTTTGGCGGACCCTGAGGTGGATGCGATCTATGTCTCGACCCCGCATCCGTGGCATGCTGAACTGTCGATTGCGGCGCTGCGGGCGGGCAAGCATGTGTTGTGCGAAAAGCCTGCGCGGGATGAATGCGGCTGAGGTGACGGCGGTGACCGAGGTTGCGGCGCAAGAGGGGCGCTTCTTCATGGAAGCCTTCATGTACCGCTGCCATCCCCAGATCGCCCGGGTGCTGGAGATCATCAAGAGCGGTGAGATCGGGGCGTTGCAGCATATCAAGACCCATTTCGGGTTCAATGCGCCCTATAAACCGGGGTCGCGGCTGTATGAGCTGGCGTTGGGCGGCGGTGGGATATTGGATGTGGGCGGCTATCCGGCCTCGCTCGCCCGGTTGATCGCCGGGGCGGCGATTGGGGCGCCGTTTGCCAATCCGGTTTCGGTGAAGGGGACCGGGGTGTTGGCCGAGACGGGGGTGGATGCGGTGGCCTATGGGCTGCTGGGGTTTGCCTCGGGGTTTACCGCCGAGATTGCGGTGGCGGTGGCGCGGAATATGGACAATCGGGCGGTGATCACCGGGTCGCTGGGCAGCATTGTGATTGATGATCCTTGGGTGCCGGGGCGGAATGTTGGGCCATCGGATGCGACGATCCACATCACGGTCGGCAAGGAAACCCGGGACGAGGTGCTGCGTGACCCGCGCATGTTGTTCGCCTTTGAGGCGGAGCATGTCAGTCGGGCTATTGCTGCGGGTGCAGTTGCAGGCACCTTACCCCGCGCCGAGCCATGCGGACAGCATTGGGAATAATGAGCTGCTGGACAAGTGGCGGGCCGAGGTGGGGTACAAGACCTTTGCCGAGATCCCGGCCAGCAACCGGGTTTTGCCGGGGGTGGTGCCTGCTGGGTTGCCTGCCATGCCGAAGATCCGGTTGGAGGGGGTTTCGCAGCCGGTGTCGCAGCTGATCCTGGGCTGCGACAATCGCAATACGATTGCTGAGGGGGCGGTGGTTTGGGATGCTTGGATGGAGGCCGGGGGCAACGCGTTTGACACCGGCTTTGTCTATGGCGGTGGGTTGCATGAGAAGGTGCTGGGCGAGTGGATGGCCGCACGGGGGGTGGCCAAGGATGTGGTCGTCGTCGTGAAGGGGGCGCATTCGCCGTATTGCACGCCGCGGGCGATTGGGATTCAGCTCGATATCTCTTTGGAGCGGTTGGGGCTGACGTACGCGCCGATCTATATCATGCACCGCGATAATCCGGCCGTGCCGGTCGGGGAGTTTGTCGAGGCTTTGAATGCGCTGAAGAAGGCGGGAAGATCGGGATCTTTGGCGGGTCAAACTGGACCCCGGCGCGGATTGCCGAGGCGAATGACTATGCGGCGACGAAGGGGTTGGAGCCGTTCCGGATCTTGAACAACAACCTGTCGCTGGCGGTGATGGAGAAGCCGGTTTGGGCCGGCTGTGTCACCTCGAACACCGCCGAGATGCTGGGCTTCCTGCGCGGCAGACCGGGATGACGCATCTGTCGTGGTCGTCGCAGGCGCGGGGGTATTTCCTGCCCGAGGCGCTGCGGAACCGGTTGCCGGCGGATACGGCGCCGGAGACCTGTTTTGGCAGCCCGGCCAATGCCGAGCGTCGGCGCAGGGCCGAGGCTCTGGCTGCCGAGAAGGGGGTTTCGGCGCATAACATCGCGACGGCCTGGGTTTTGGGGCAGAGCTTCCCCTCGCTCGCGCTGATCGGGCCGCGGTCGCCGGGGGAGATCATGTCGACCCTGCCGGGGGCGGCGCTGAAGCTGACCGAGGCTGAGATCTTGTGGCTGAACCTTGAGAAGGATGCCCGCTGAAATTGGGGTAGGGCGGGGGTTTCCCCGCCTTTCCTTGCCGGTCAGGGTGAAAGCGTCCGACTGCGCGACACTAGCTTTTAGTGTTTTAAATCAGATATTTGCTGATTTTTGTTAACCCCATATTCACCACGTTGCGAATGGTTCGCAACTGGTGGCGGGGCATTTGTGGTGAGGGTGGTGGGGGTTTTGCACCCCCAAGTCGCATTGGTTTCACCAATGCGACCTCCCCCGCAGGATATTTGTGCCAAAATGTAAGGCGCAAATTTTAGACTTGTTTTAGAGGTTCAGGACCAGATGCGGGGTGCCGTCGGAGGTGGTTTCCACTGTGCGTCCGTCGGGGCCGATGATTTTGGTGACCCGGGTACGGAAGTTGGAAAAGCTGTCGAAGGTGACGACGTCGACCGGGTGGTCGAAGTGGAGCGTCACCTCATACCGGCCTTCGGACAGGTGTTTGACGCCGAGCACCTCTGCCATGAAGGGCTGTTTCAGGTAGTGACCCTCGACGATCTGGCCCAGCGTTACCGGGTCTGGCGGGCGGTTGCCGATGGCGGCGTGCAGGGTGTTCCAGTCATGGTGGCCGTGGCTTTTGGCCACCAGTTCCAGCGCCTGACTGTGGGTGATGTCGCGGCCCTGTTCTGCGAGCGCGGCACGTAGCGCTTTGGCTTGGGCCTTGGCGCCGTTTAACGTGGGTTTTTGTCCCATATATCCCCTCATCACCGGGAATGTGGTCTGGAGCCTGCGTTGCCAAACGTCCCGGTGCAAAAGCGAATACGGGTCAGATCGGGGCTTCACCGTGGCATAAGCCTGCAGGCGGCGGGGGCCCGAGCCCCGGCCGCCATTTACGCTAGGTCAGGCTGTCTGTCAATCGACCTGTTCTTGCCGTTCGATACGGGCAAATTCAACCACGCGCCTGCCATCGGGCACGGGGGCGGGGCGGGTCTGTCGCGCCTGTTGCCAAATCGACTGGGATTGGCTGCGGTCGATCCGGAGAAAATGCTCGGTCCGGCCCGCGGTGCTATCGCTGAGGTGATCAGCCAAATGTCTGGACATACGCTGCTCCTTGCTTGGGAATGGACCGTGAGCGTAGCACAGAACTGGCTGCCAACCAAATTCCAATGCCGGATTGTGCGGAATGTCGCCCCGGGTTCGCCTGTGTGATTGGTTAAGTGGACAGGCGTTGCACGGCCCATTGGGCGGCGTCGGCGACGGTGGGGTCTGGGTCATTGAGGAGCGCCGTGGCGCTGGGGCGCAGGTGGGGCAGGCCGGAATTGCCGATGGCGTAGAGTGTGTTGCGGATGAAACGGTTGCGGCCGATGCGTTTGACCGGGCTGCCAGAGAACCGCGCGCGGAAGGCGGCGTCGTCCAGGGTTGGCGAGGTCGGCGAGATCAGGGGTGCCGGTGCGGCTTTGATAGCCGATCTCAGTCGCGGCTTGGGCGAATTTGTTCCACGGGCAGATGGCGAGGCAGTCGTCGCAGCCATAGATTCGGTTGCCGAGCAGGGGGCGCAGGTCAGGGTCGATCGGGCCGTGGTGTTCGATGGTCAGGTAAGAGATGCAGCGGCGGGCGTCGAGTTGGTAGGGGGCTGGGAAGGCCTTGGTCGGGCAGATGTCGAGGCAGGCGGTGCAGGTGCCGCAGTGGGAGGTTTCGGGTGCGTCCTTGGGCAGGTCGAGGGTGGTGAAGATGGCGCCGAGGAAGACCCAGTTGCCGAAGTCGCGGCTGAGGAGGTTGGTGTGTTTGCCCTGCCAGCCGAGACCGGCAGCCTGAGCGAGGGGTTTCTCCATCACCGGGGCGGTGTCGACGAAGACCTTGATCTCACACGGCTGCACGTCGATCAGCCAGCGGCCGAGGCGTTTGAGGCGCTTTCTTGACGAGGTCGTGGTAGTCGCGGCCTTGGGCGTAAACCGAGATCGCGGCGCGGTCGGGGTGGTTGAGGACGTCCAGCGGGTCGGTTTCGGGGGTGTAGGTTTCGGCCAGCATGATGACGGAGCGGGCGTCGGGCCACAGGGTGGCGGGGGAGGCGCGCCAGGATTCGCGGTCGGCGAGCCATTGCATCTGCCCGTGGCGGTCTGCGGCGAGGAAGCTGCGCAGGCGGTCGGCGGCCTCTGGTATGGCGTCGGGGGCGCAGATGCCCATGGCGGAAAAGCCCTCTGTCAGGGCTTGGGCGTGCAGGCGGGTTTTGAATTCGGCGGTCATGGGGTTATGTAGCATGACAGGGCGGCTGGCGGCGAGGGTTGTGCAGGAAATCATCGGGCCAACCCGCCTCAGATATTGCAAAATGCAAAGCCGCTACCCAAGTGTCAATTGAGGCCAACGCGGTCGTGCCTGTCTAGGGCGACCGCAAAGGTGCTGTACAGGAGACTACCTATGAATCTGGAAAAATTCACCGAACGGTCGCGCGGTTTTCTGAACGCGGCCCAGACGATTGCGATGCGCGAAAGCCATCAGCGCTTGTCGCCGGAGCATCTGCTGAAGGCGATCATGGATGATGAGCAGGGGCTTGCGGCCAACCTGATCCGCCGTTCGGGTGGTGAGCCTGAGCGGGTGACAGAGGCGCTGGCGCTGAGCATTGCCAAGCTGCCCAAGGTGACGGGCGACGCCCAGCCCTTTATGGACCCCGGTCTGGCCAAGGTGCTGGATGAGGCTGAGAAGGTTGCCAAGAAAGCTGGCGACAGTTTCGTGCCGGTTGAGCGGATCTTGATGGCGCTGGCGATGACGCCGTCGAAGGCCAAGGATGCCTTGGATGCGGGGGCTGTGACGGCGCAGAAGCTGAATTCCGCCATCAATGACATTCGCAAGGGGCGGACGGCGGACTCGGCCAGTGCTGAGTCTGGCTATGATGCGCTGAAGAAATATGCGCGGGATCTGACCGAAGCGGCAGAGCAGGGCAAGATTGACCCGATCATTGGCCGCGATGATGAGATTCGGCGCACCATGCAGGTGCTGTCGCGGCGGACCAAGAACAACCCGGTTCTGATCGGGGAGCCCGGCGTGGGTAAGACCGCGATTGCCGAGGGTTTGGCGCTGCGGATCATCAATGGCGATGTGCCGGAGAGCTTGCGCAACAAGAAGCTGATGGCGCTGGATATGGGGTCGCTGATCGCCGGGTCGAAGTATCGCGGTGAGTTTGAAGAGCGGCTGAAGGCGGTTCTCAGCGAAGTGACCAGTGCCGATGGCGAGATCATCCTGTTCATCGATGAGATGCACACGCTGGTTGGTGCCGGTAAGTCGGACGGCGCGATGGATGCGGCCAACCTCATCAAGCCAGCCTTGGCGCGGGGTGAGTTGCATTGCGTTGGGGCCACGACCCTCGACGAATACCGCAAATATGTGGAGAAGGACGCGGCTTTGGCGCGGCGGTTCCAGCCTGTGATGGTGTCGGAGCCGACGGTTGAGGATACGATCTCTATCCTGCGCGGTATCAAAGAGAAGTATGAGCTGCACCACGGCGTGCGGATTTCTGACAGCGCCTTGGTTGCGGCGGCGACGCTTAGCCATCGCTACATCACCGACCGTTTCCTGCCCGACAAGGCGATTGACCTTGTGGATGAGGCGGCCAGCCGTTTGCGGATGGAAGTCGACAGCAAGCCCGAGGAATTGGACCAGCTGGACCGCGACATCATGCAATTGCAGATCGAAGCAGAGGCGTTGAAGAAAGAAGAAGACGCAGCCTCGAAGGACCGGTTGGAACGGCTGGAAAAAGAACTGGCCGAGTTGATGGAGCGTTCGGCAGAGATGACGGCGAAATGGCAGGCCGAACGGTCCGCACTTGAGGCGTCTCGCGATCTGAAAGAGCAGCTCGACAAGGCACGGGCCGAACTTGACCAGATGAAGCGCGAAGGCAATCTCGGCCGCGCGGGTGAGCTGTCTTATGGCATCATTCCGGGGCTGGAGAAAAAGCTGGTTGAGGCAGAGGCCCGTGAGGGTGACGCTTTGGTCAGTGAGGCTGTGTGGCCAGAGCAGATCGCCGAAGTGGTGGAGCGTTGGACCGGGATTCCGACCAGCAAGATGCTGGAAGGTGACCGTGAAAAGCTGCTGCGGATGGAAGAGGAGCTTGGGCAAGCGGGTCGTCGGCCAACAGGCTGCCGTTCTGGCGGTATCTAACGCCGTGCGTCGTGCGCGGGCCGGTCTGAATGATGAGGGGCGGCCGCTGGGCAGCTTCTTGTTCCTCGGGCCAACCGGTGTGGGTAAGACCGAATTGACCAAGGCCTTGGCGGCCTATCTGTTCGATGATGATGCGGCCATGGTGCGGATCGACATGAGTGAATTCATGGAGAAACACGCCGTGTCGCGTCTGATCGGTGCCCCGCCCGGCTATGTCGGCTATGATGAGGGTGGCGTTCTGACTGAGGCTGTTCGCCGTCGTCCGTATCAGGTTGTGCTGTTTGATGAGGTCGAAAAGGCCCACCCCGACGTGTTCAACGTCCTGCTTCAGGTGTTGGATGACGGTGTGCTGACCGATGGTCAGGGCCGCACGGTCGACTTCAAGCAGACGCTTATCATCCTGACGTCCAACCTTGGCGCCTATGCGCTAAGCCAGTTGCCGGACGGGGCCGACCCGACCCAAGCGCGGGCTGAGGTGATGGAGGCTGTCCGGGCGCATTTCCGGCCAGAATTCCTGAACCGGTTGGATGAGACGGTGATCTTTGAACGGCTGGGCCGTGAGGATATGGGCGCGATTGTCGATATCCAGCTGCATCTGTTGGAAAAGCGGCTGGCCTCGCGCAAGATCACGCTGGAGCTGGACGCGCCGGCCAAGCAATGGCTGGCGGATGAAGGCTATGATCCGGTCTATGGCGCGCGTCCGCTGAAGCGGGTGATCCAGCGCAATTTGCAGGATCAGTTGGCGCAGATGATTCTGGCGGGCGATGTGATGGACGGGTCGACCGTCGTGATCAGCGCCGGGGCAGATGGGCTGATCGTGGGCGACCGCGTGATGCAGACCAAGCGCGACCGGCCTGCGGCGGCAGCCGTACACTGATCGGTTGGCACTGACAGGCTGAAATCAGCCCCCCGGACCTGACGGTTCGGGGGGTTTTTCTATGCCGTTTGCAGTTCGGGCAGGTCGGCCAGAATGGCGCGGGCGGCGGCGGCCGGGTCTTTGGCGGCCCAGATCGGGCGACCGATGACGAGATGGTCTGCCCCATCGGTCAGCGCCTGACGCGGGGTCGCGACACGTTTCTGATCACCCAAAGCAGCGCCAGCCGGGCGAACCCCCGGCGTCACGATCAGCTTGCCACGGGCCTGCGGCAGGGCGCGGATGCGGGCAGCCTCTAGTGGAGAGGTGATGACGCCATCGGCCCCAGCCTCCAACGCGCGGGCGGCGCGTTCGACGGTAATCTCAGCCAGATCGCCCGGTTTGATGAGATTGGCGTCCAGATCGGCCCGGTCGAGCGAGGTGAGGACGGTCACCGCGAGGATCTTCATCGTGTCGCCCTTGCCCTGCATCGCGGCGCGCACGACCTGCGGGTCGCCGTGGACGGTCAGGAAATCGAGGTCATATTGCGACAGGCCGCGCACCGCAGCCTCTACCGTGGCGCCGATGTCGAACAGCTTCATGTCGAGGAAGATGCGCTTGCCGAAGTCATGCTTCAACTCATTGGCAAGGGCGAGGCCACCCCCGGTCAGCATGCCAAGGCCGATCTTGTAGAAACTGACAGCATCGCCGAGGCGTTTGGTCAATTCCATGCCTTGCAGCAGGTTGGGGACATCGAGGGCAACGATCAGGCGGTCATCTGACATGGCAGTCTCCATTTTTGGCGTAATGGCGGGATGAGGCGGCTGTGTCAAGGCGCAGCGCCGTGCTGTCCATGGGTAGGATGGGCCATCCGGCCCATCGCGATCACTGGACAGGTGGGCCGGTCGTGGTGTCTGGTCGCGGCAGGGCACGGGGATTGCGGGATGATTTTGGCGTTCGACATTGGCGGCTCGCGGATCAAGGCGGCGCGGGATGGGGTGATGTTGGGTGAGGTGGCGACGCCGTTGCATGACTTTGCCGCCTTTGTCGCGGCGTTGCGCGGGTTTGTGGTTGGTGGCGAGCGGGGGGTGGCGATTTCGCTGACCGGGGTGGTGCCGATGGTGGGGCGGGCCAAGGTGGCGAACATTCCCTGTCTGGATGGCCGGGAACTTGCCGTGGATCTGCGGGCGGCGTTGGGGTTGCCCGTGTTGCTGTTGAACGACGCCGATTGCTTTGCGTTGGCCGAGGTGGCGCAGGGGGCGGGGCGGGGGCATCGGAATGTGTTTGCCATTATCCTTGGGTCCGGCGTGGGCGGTGGGTTGGTGATTGACGGGCGGATTGTGCAGGGCGCGGGGGGCTATGCCGGGGAATGGGGGCATGGGCCGGTGATACAGTCTCCGGCTCTGGCCTGTGGGTGCGGGCAGGTGGGGTGTCTGGACACGGTCGGCTCGGCGCGGGGGTTGGAGCGGTTGCATCTGTTGGCGACGGGTGAGGCGGCGGATTCGGTGGCGATCCTGGCGCGGTGGGTTGGTGGGGAGGCTGTCGCGGCGGTGGATCAGTGGTTGGGGCTGGTCTCGGGCGTTTTGGCGATGGTGGTGAATTTGACCGGCGCTTCGGTGGTGCCGGTGGGGGGTGGCTTGGCGAATGTCGGGCCGTTGATTGCGGCCTTGGATCTTGCGGTGCGGGCGCGGATATTGCGGGCGACGGATGCGCCGTTGGTTGTGGTGGCGCAGGTGTCGGCGGATGCGGGGTTGATTGGGGCGGCGGCGGCCGGGGAGGTGGAATTTGTTGCTTGAGGTTTGTGTGGATGACGCGCTTGGGCTGGCTGAGGCTGTCGCGGGCGGGGCGGACCGGGTGGAGTTGTGTGCCGCCTTGGGGATTGGCGGGCTGACGCCCTCTGCCGGGTTGATGGCTGTGGCGGCGGGCTGTGGCGTGCCGTGCTATCCGATGATCCGGCCACGGTCGGGGGATTTTGTGTTTGGGCGCGGATGAGGTTGCGGTGATGCGGGCCGACATTCGGGCGGCGCGGGCGGCTGGGTTGACGGGGGTGGTGCTCGGCGCGTCGCTGCCGGATGGGCGGTTGGATGAGGCGGTGTTGCGGGAGTTGGTGGCGGAGGCTGCTGGGCTGGATTTGACGTTGCACCGGGTGATTGATCTGACGCCGGATGTTGCGGCGGCGGTTGAGGTGGCGGTGCGGTTGGGGTTCCGGCGGATACTGTCGTCGGGTGGGGCAAGGGTCGCGCCGGAGGGGGTGGCGCGGTTGGCGCAGATGATCCGGGTTGCGGCGGGGCGGTTGAGTGTGATGCCGGGCTCTGGCGTTTCGGTGGCGACCTGGCCTGTTTTGGCGGGGTTGGGGGTTCATGAGGTTCATGCGAGCTGCGCCGTGCCGGTCAAGGCGACCGGGCGCGGGGTGGAGTTTGGCTTTGTGTCTGGGGATGAGCGGCGGACGGATCGGGGGGTGGTGGCTGCCCTCAAGTCCGTGATCGCGGCGCAGAGGGGTTGAAACAATCCGACTGGGCGAAGTGAAAACCGGGGTTGTAACGAAATGGCGGGCGGCGACGTCGGGCGCGGGCGGTTTGGGTCAAATCGGGTTGGAAAATGCGCCAGAATTTCGCCAGATCAATAGGTTAAGGGTGTCTTGACCTGTCGGGCGCCTACACCCGGCCATGTTTCATCCGCCTGCCGCGTTTGTGAGACAAGATGATTTTGTCTTTTCTCGCAAATGCGTCATCTTCATGTGAAGCCGTAATGAGGAGCCCGCGATGTCTTTCAAATCCAAATTCAAGTGGTCCGATGTGACCCCGAAAGAAGCCTTTTTCAATCGTCGTCAGATTATCGCCGCCGGGGCAGCTGCCGCTGGGGCTGCGGCCCTTGGCACGCCAGTTTGGGCAGCCAGTCAGTATTCAACCTCTGACAAAGCCGAACACGCTGGATGAGATCACCAACTATAACAACTATTATGAGTTTGGCACCGGCAAGGGCGACCCTGCGGCCAATGCGGGCGGGTTCACGGCCAGCCCGTGGTCGGTGGTCGTCGATGGCATGGTGGACAAGCCCGGCACCTATGATCTGGGCGACCTGATTTCCGGCCTTACTATAGAAGAGCGGATTTACCGGTTCCGTTGTGTTGAGGCGTGGTCGATGATCATTCCTTGGGAAGGGTTCCAACTGTCGGCGCTGCTGAACAAACTCGGCCCGCAGGCGGGGGCGAAGTATGTCGCCTTTGAAACCGTGGTCCGGCCGGAAGAGATGGTTGGGCAGAAAAGCCGCATCCTCGACTGGCCCTACCGTGAGGGGCTGCGGATGGATGAGGCGATGAATCCGCTGACGCTGATCGCGACGGGGATATATGGCAAACCGCTGGCCAACCAGAACGGCGCGCCGATCCGGCTGGTGACGCCGTGGAAATACGGCTTCAAAAGCATCAAGGCGATTGTGAAGATCAGCTTTACCGACAAGATGCCCCAGACGACGTGGAACATGATGGCGGCCAATGAGTACGGCTTCTATGCCAATGTGAACCCTGAGGTGGATCACCCGCGTTGGAGCCAGGCGTCGGAACGGCGGATCGGTGCGGGGCTGTTGGCGGGGCGTGAGGATACGCTGATGTTCAACGGCTACGGCGATCAGGTGGCCAGCCTGTATGCCGGCATGGATTTGGCAAAGAACTTCTGATGCTGGACACAATCAACCGCACCCTGCGACGGGTGCCCCCTTGGGTGATCTACATCCTTGGCGTGCTGCCGGCTGTCTGGGTCATATATAATGCATTGCAGGCGATTGATCCGGTGCGGGATATAGAGTGGGGGCTGGGCCTGTGGGCGGTGCGGTTGTTGATCGCAACGCTGTTCATCAGCCCGCTGCGCTGGGTGGGGCTGAACCTGCTGCGGTTTCGGCGGCAGTTGGGGTTGGTCGCGTTTGCCTATGTCGTGCTGCATTTCGCATCGTGGCTGACCATCGATATGGGGCTGCGCTGGGACCAGATCCTGAAGGACCTATATAAGAGGTGGTATATCGTGATCGGGATGTCGGCCTTGGTGCTGCTGATCCCGTTGGCGGTGACGTCGAACAACTGGTCGATCCGCAAGATGGGCGCGCAGAATTGGAACCGGCTGCACAAGCTCGCCTACCTCGCCACCGGGTTGGCGATGATCCATTTCCTGATGGTGGGGAAAGTCTACACTTGGGAGGTGCTGATCTATGCCGCGCATTGTCGCCAGCCTGCTGGCGGTGCGGTTGGTGAAGATGGGGCCGCGGCGGATGCTGATTGGCTAAAATGCTATGTTCCTGCGGGGGGCAGGTGATAGCAGATCCTGTCTTCCGAAGGACTGCAGTTCTTGCCGAGCGGGCCGAATAGCAATGGCCAGTTCGATGGCAACCACTTTCAATTTGCGACAGCCTTTCTGGATGGCGGCGGCCACGGCTTCTATTCCGGCTCTGGCTTTCAGACCAACTTTGTTGACGGGCAGCATGTTCCTACTGCCGGGACGGTGAATTCCATCAACGTCGACTTCAGTGGCGGCAACACCCAGGATGTGACGATCGACCGGATCGCGGTGTCACTGGTTGATCTGCACGCGGCGACCTGGCCGGAGTTCCTTGATATGGTGTTCTCGGGCGATGACCGGATCATCGGTTCGTTCCATGACGACAAGTTCACCGGCCTCAGCGGCAACGACATCATCTTCGGCGGCTATGGCGATAAGCTGCTGCCGCTGATCAAGGACCGCCCCGATCCGAATCCGAACGTGTTTCAGGCGGGCTTCACCGTTGATCCGGAATTCTTCACCGATGATGGCAGCGATGTGCTGATCGGCGGGGGTGGCAATGACAAGTTCATCTTCAAGGGCAAGTGGGGCCAAGACGTCGTCACCGACTTTGAGGCCGGCAACCGGGAGGATCTGGTGATCAGCTCCGGGGGCAAGATCACGGGATTCCGCGACCTGATGAACCATCACCTGTCGACCGACCTGGACAGCGGCTTTGCCCTGATCTCTGTCGGCCACAAGTCGATCCTGCTGGATGGCTACCTGGAATCCGACTTTGGCAGCAGTGGAATGATAACCGGCGCTGACTTCGTGTTTGGCTAGGA
>CAWAEL010000038.1:0-18689 GCA_963781185.1 uncultured Alphaproteobacteria bacterium | reverse complement strand
GGCTCTGCAGGGGCGCGCGCGGCCGGTGCTGACCCTCGTTCCCGTCACGGCGACGGGCGGCGGTGATCTTTGTGTTGAGGCGGTTGCCGTTCAGGGCAGTGTCAGCCGCTTAGCCGGCCCGACAGATGGCGCCTTTGCTGAGGGTATCCGGCGCGGGCGGTTTGTTTTTACAGAGGCAGCCAGATCGCATGGTGCTGCCGGATTGCTCCCCGAAAGCCATGAGGTTATGGCGCGGTTGCGCGGCATTCTGAAGGCGCTTGGCGCCGGCTTTGGTGATGTCGTGCGGATGAACCGCTGGTATCATGGGGTAGGCTCCAAGGATGAATGGGAGCCGTCGGCGCGGGCCGTCGCGGAGTGTTATGTCGAGCCCGGTCCCGATCGCGACGGCGATTTCGCTGCCCGTGGCACTGCCGGGGAACCGGGCCATACAGATCGAATTGATGGCGATGTTGGCGGAGGATGGCAGTCCGCTGCCCAAGCGGCACTCCTGGCCGGATGGCATGTGGGACTGGCCGATCCATCTGCCCTATAAGCATGGATTGGCCTGTGATGGGTTGGCGTTTGTTGGTGGGCAGGTGTCGCTGGATGCCAAGGCTGAGGTCATTGATCCCGACCATCTGGACCGTCAGGTGGTGCGCAGTTTGGCGAATATCGACAAGGTCCTGGCTGGGTTTGGCGGCAGATCGCGGTTGTTGCATCTTGGGATCTATTGCGAGGTTCCGCTGGGTGGTTTGGGGTCGGATGATCCCGGCGCGCGGGCGTTGCGCGATCTGGCGTCGGGGGATGTGCCTGCGGTGCTGGCCGGGTTTCCCTATCTGATCTATCCCAAAATGCGGGTGGAGATTGAGGCGATTGCCGAACTCGACCCTGATCCGGTGCAGAAACTGGGGTAAGCCGCTGAAAACTACATAAAGTTGGCCTTTTCCGCAGCGCAGCAAGTTGTTAAGCAGCGCTATGACCAAATCTTTGCCCGACCTGTTGCAGCACAAAGTGGCTCTTGGCCACCTGCGCGCTGATCCCCCGCAACTTGCCATTGCCGGGCAGTTGGAGACGTTGCGCAACTGGTTGCAGGCGCAGGCCGCTCGTCGCCCCGGACTGTTGGGCGGCCTGTTTGCCAAAGCGCCGCAACCGCCCAAGGGCTACTACATCTGGGGTGGCGTTGGGCGCGGCAAGTCGATGCTGATGGACCTGTTTACCGAGCACACCGATATTCCGCAAAAGCGCCGGGTGCATTTCCACGCCTTCATGCAAGAGGTTCACCACGCCATGCATGAGGCGCGCAAAACCGGGGTGGAGGATGCGCTTGCCCCCTTTGCGGCCGAGGTTGCAAAGCTGCGGCTGCTCGCCTTTGACGAGATGCAGATCACCGATATCACCGATGCGATGATTGTGGGGCGGCTGTTTGAAAAGCTGATGGCGGCGGGGGTCGTGATCGTTGTCACCTCTAACCGCCCGCCGGAGGATTTGTATAAAAACGGGCTGAACCGGGCGCTGTTTCTGCCCTTCATCGCCATGCTGCGCGAGAAGATGGAGGTTGTCGAGCTGGACAGCCCCAATGATTATCGCCAGCACCGTCTGACCGGGGCGCAGGTTTATTTCCATCCGGCCACACGGGCGCGGGCGCAGATTGACGCGATCTGGCAGGATCTGACCGGCGGGGCGAAGCCGCATCCGTACAACCTGACGGTCAATGGCCGCACCGTCACGCTGGCGCAATATGTCAACGGCGTGGCGCGGGCCAGCTTTTGGGAGCTATGCGCCAAGCCCTTGGGACCAGCCGATTTTCTCGCGATTGCTGAGGCGGTTCGGGTGTTGGTGCTGGAGGATGTCCCGCAACTGTCGGCCAGCAATTACAATGAAGCCAAGCGGTTTGTGACCCTGATCGACGCGCTGTATGAGGCGAAGACCCGGCTGATTTGCTCGGCTGCCGATGCGCCAGAGCGGCTGTATCTGGAGGGTGAGGGTGCGTTTGAATTTGCCCGCACAGCCTCGCGGTTGCGGGAAATGCAGGATGCGGATTGGGGCGATCAGGACTGATCGTTAGCCAAACGCCTGCCACAACAGTCGCAGGGCCATCGCGGTTGAGGTGACGACGAGCAGCGGTTTGATGACCCGCGCGCCGATGCGGACGGCCAATCGCGCCCCGATCGCCGCGCCAGCAATCTGGGCCGCCGCCATCGCCAGACCCACCACCCACCATGTCGCGCCGGTGGTCGCAAAGACCGCCAGCGAACCGAGGTTTGAGGCGAGGTTCAGCATCTTGGTATGAGCAGTCGCCTTCAGCACGCCAAACCCGGCGAGCAGGACGAAGGCCATCATGTAGAACGACCCGGTGCCCGGCCCGAAAAACCCATCATAGGCCGCGATCAAGGGCACGGCGGTCACGGCGAACAGGGCGGGCGTGATCCGCTGCACCCGCGCGTCATCGGTCAGGCCGGGTTTCAGGGCGAAGAACAGGGCGATCCCGATCAGGACGACAGGCATCACCAGCCGCAACACATCGACCGGCACCGCATGGACAATCAACGCGCCGACGGCCCCGGCCACAGCGGCCACCAGCGCCATGCCCAACTGGCCGCGCGGGTTCACCTGCCCGGCCCGGGCATAGGTCACGACCGCAGTTGCGGCCCCAAACGCGCCCTGAAGTTTGTTCGTGGCGAGTGCTTGCAGCGGCGACGCACCCGCCAGCAGCAGGACGGGCACGGTTATCAACCCGCCGCCACCCGCGATGGAGTCAACGAAACCAGCCAGAAACGCTGCAGCGATCAGCAGTAGGGCGAGATGGGGCGCAACCTCAAACCACATCGAAGCGCCGATGCACGCGGCCAACGACCTGACCATCGTTCAGCGCAAAATCAGCGTCCCGTGCGAATTCGACAAAGCCCAAGCGGGCGTAATAGGCCAGACCCGGCACATTGTCGGCCCGGATGCTGGCGATGATGCTGCGGACGCCCGCCGCACGCAGGGTCGGCAGGGTCAGCGCAAACAGCGCAGCGCCGATGCCTTTGGCCTGCACGCCGGGCCGCACGAAGCTGCCGATATGCGCGTCGCCCTGCCACAAATCGACCGATTGCCAGCCGACAAGCTGACCCTGATCCTCTGCCACGACCGTGGACAGGACATCGGGACCGGTGATGTAATCCGACAGGACAGCCTCCACCGTTTTCGGGCGCTGATGCGCGGTTGTGCCGCCAATCGCGATGATCTCATTCAACAGCGCGGCCATGTCGGCGGCATCGGCGGGGGTGGCAGGGCGGACGATCAAGCCGCAAACTCCGCCCGTGTATAGCCTTGCAGATACAGAAGCGCGGTCAGGTCGCCGTGGTTGACGCGCAGATTGCACTGGGCCGCGACCGAGGGTTTGGCATGCAGCGCCACGCCCATCCCGGCCAGACCCAACATCCCGAGGTCATTCGCGCCGTCACCAACCGCAATCGCCTCGGCTGGTGAGATGCCAAGCCGGGCCGAAATATCCTGCAACGCCTGCACCTTGGCGGCTTTGCCGAGGATCGGATCGCTGACCTCACCCGTCAAAGCGCCGTCCTTGATTATCAGGGTATTCGCCCGGTTTTCATCAAAGCCGAGTTGCGCCGCGACCTGCGCGGTGAAATCGGTGAACCCGCCCGAGACCAGCGCGGCAAAGGCACCATGCGCCTTCATCGTCGCCAGCAGGGCGGGGCCGCCGGGCATCAGGGTGATCCGGTCGCGCAAGACATCCTGAATCACGCTGGCATTCAACCCGGTCAGCAGGCCGACGCGTTCGCGCAGTGCCGCCTCAAAATCCAGCTCACCATTCATCGCGCGGGCGGTGATCCCGGCGACATGGGCACCGACCCCGGCCATGTCGGCCAATTCGTCGATGCATTCCTGCTGGATCATGGTGCTGTCCATGTCGGCCAGCAACAGACGCTTGCGCCGCCCATCAGCGGGCTGGATCGCCATATCGATGCCGAGGCTTTGCAGATCGTCCCAGACTTGCCATTGGTTTTCAGGCAGAGCGGGCAGCGCAAATTCTGCCGCGATGCCGGGGTCGAGCCAGACCGCCTCACCACCACCCCAGGCATTGCGGAGGGATTCCACCGTCACACGGTCTAGCGTCGGGCGGGCGGGGTTGGTCAGCAGGCTGGTGATGAACATGGGCGGTCCTTTGGCACAGGCGCTACGGATTAATCACGAAAGCGCGGGCGGCGCCAGACTGCCTGCAAGGCCCCGACCACCCGACGAGTTTCCGATCGTAGTCGCTCTCGCCCGGAAAATGTCTGATAACGACGCTATGCGCTGATTATCCGTCTTGCCCTTCCAGTCCCGCTTCCGATATTCCCGGCGGCGGGACACCCCTCCCCAACGGGGGGCGATTTATCTGGAAGGATACCATGTCTGATCTGCAGACCCCGGCCACGCGGCCGGCAAACCCGCGTTTCTCCTCTGGCCCCTGTGCCAAGGTTCCCGGTTTCTCCCTCGACATGCTGGCTGACGCGCCCCTTGGGCGGTCGCACCGCGCTGCGGTTGGCAAGGCCAAGCTGGCTGAGGCGATTGACCTGACCCGCGAAATTCTCGGCGTGCCCGCCGATTACCGCATCGGCATTGTGCCCGCGTCCGACACCGGCGCGATGGAAATGGCGATGTGGTCGCTGCTGGGCGCCCGCCCGGTTGAAATGCTGGCGTGGGAAAGCTTTGGTGAGGGCTGGGTGACCGATGTGGTCAAGCAGCTGAAGCTGGATGCCAAGGTCAAGGTCGCGCCCTATGGTCAGATCGTCGATCTTATGACGGTCGATTTTGACAGCGACGTGGTCTTCACTTGGAACGGCACCACCTCTGGCTGCCGCCTGCCGAATGGCGATGCGATCCCGGCGACCCGTGCTGGCCTGACGATCTGTGACGCGACCTCTGCCGCCTTTGCGATGGAATTGCCGTGGGACAAGCTGGATGTGACCACCTTCTCTTGGCAGAAGGTGCTGGGCGGTGAGGGTGCGCATGGCATGCTGATCCTGTCGCCCCGCGCGGTGGAGCGGTTGGAAAGCTATACCCCCGCTTGGCCGCTGCCGAAGATTTTCCGCCTTACCTCCAAAGGTAAGTTGATTGAGGGCATCTTCGTGGGGGAAACGATCAACACCCCCTCCATGCTGGCGGTCGAAGATTACCTCGTCTCGCTGAAATGGGCGAAATCGGTGGGCGGGCTTCAGGGCCTCGTGGACCGCGCCAATGCCAATGCGCAGGTGATCTGGGATTTCTGCGCCGTCAACCCGTGGGTCGCCAATCTGGCCGAAACGGCTGACATCGCCTCGACCACCAGCGTTTGTCTCAAGTTCTTCGATCCGCGCATCAAGGACGGTGCGGCCTTTGCCAAGGCTGTCGCCAAGCGCATCGAAAAGGCCGGGGCTGGTCTGGACATGGGCGCCTACCGCGACGCGCCCCCCGGCCTGCGGATCTGGTGTGGCTCGACGGTGGAAACCGCCGATGTCGCCGCCCTGATGCCGTGGATCGCCTATGCGTTTCAGGCCGAAATCGCCGCCCAATAGCGCGATCTATCCCTTGGTAGGATGGGCCATCCGGCCCATCGCCCTCACATCATAGGAGCCCATCATGGCCCCCCGCGTACTCGTATCCGACGAACTGTCCGAAACCGCCGTGCAAATCTTCCGCGACCGTGGGGTCGAGGTGGATTACATGCCGAAACTCGGCAAGGACAAGGAAAAGCTGGCTGAGATCATCGGTCAGTATGACGGCCTTGCCATCCGGTCCGCCACCAAGGTCACCGACAAGCTGCTGGCCCTTGCGACCAACCTCAAGGTCGTGGGCCGCGCCGGGATTGGTGTCGACAATGTCGACATTCCGGCGGCGTCCAAGAAGGGCGTGATCGTGATGAACACGCCCTTCGGCAACTCCATCACCACTGCCGAACATGCCATCGCGATGATGTTCGCCGTGGCGCGGCAACTGCCTGAGGCCAACGCCTCCACCCAGGCTGGCAAGTGGGAGAAGTCGCGTTTCATGGGGGTGGAGCTGTTCAACAAGACCCTCGGCGTGATCGGCGCAGGCAATATCGGCGGGATCGTTTGCGACCGCGCCGTTGGGTTGCACATGAAGGTCGTGGCCTATGACCCCTTCCTGTCCGACGAACGCGCCGCGCAGTTGGGCGTCACCAAGGTAGAGTTGCCTGAGCTGTTGGCCCGTGCTGATTTCATCACCCTGCATGTGCCGCTGACCGAAAAGACCCGCAATATCCTGTCGCGCGAAAATCTGGCCAAAACCAAAAAGGGTGTGCGGATCATCAACTGCGCCCGTGGTGGTTTGATTGATGAGGCGGCCTTGGTCGACGCGCTGAAATCGGGTCAGGTTGCCGGGGCCGCTTTGGATGTGTTTGAGGTAGAGCCTGCCACCGACAACCCGCTGTTCAACCTGCCCAACGTGGTCTGCACGCCGCATCTGGGTGCCTCAACCTCAGAGGCGCAGGAAAATGTCGCGCTGCAAGTGGCTGAGCAGATGTCGGACTACCTGCTGACCGGGGCCGTGTCGAACGCGCTGAACATGCCCAACGTCACGGCGGAAGAAGCCGTCGTCATGGGGCCGTGGATCAAGCTTGCCAGCCATCTGGGCGCCTTCATCGGCCAGATGACGGATGAGCCGATCAAGGCGTTGAACATCCTCTATGACGGCACGGTTGCCGAGATGAACCTTGCCGCGCTGAACTCTGCCGTGATTGCGGGCGTGTTGAAAACGCAGAACCCGGATGTGAACCTCGTCTCCGCGCCGATCGTGGCCAAGGAAAAGGGCATTCACGTGTCGACCACCCGGCAGGACAAGACCGGTGTGTTTGACGCCTATATCAAGGTGACGATGGTGACGGACAAGCGTGAGCGTTCGGTCGCGGGCACCTGTTTCAGCGATGGCAAGCCGCGCTTCATCCAGATCAAGGGCATCAACATCGATGCCGAGATCGGGGCGCATATGCTCTACACCACCAATGACGACGTGCCGGGGATCATCGGTCTGCTCGGTAACACGATGGGCAAGAACAACGTCAACATCGCCAACTTTACCCTTGGCCGGTCGGGCGTGGGTCAGGATGCCATCGCGATCCTGTATCTGGATCAGGCGATTGATCCCAAGGTGGTCGAGACGCTGGAGTCCACCGGCATGTTCCAGCAGGTGATGCCGCTGCAATTCGACGTCGCCTAAGGCTTTAGCTTTCCGAGGAAATGCAGCAAAAGGGCGGGGAAGCAAATTCTCCGCCCTGATTTTTGGGAAACTGATATGCAGACCTATGCCATTGGCGATATTCACGGCCATCTCGACCTTTTGCAGCAGGCACATGACCTGATCGCACGGGATCAGTCCCGATTTGGCGATGCCCCGATTGTCCACATCGGTGATCTTGTGGACCGGGGTGAGGACAGCCGTGGCGTGATTGAATACCTGCGTACCGGCATCGCGGCAGGGCGCAATTGGGTCGTGTTGAAGGGCAACCATGACCGCCTGTTCGCCAAGTTTCTGGACGACATGTATTGGCAGGACTCAGGGCTGCGGCCCGATATGTCCTATCTGCACTACAAGATCGGCGGCGCGACGACTTTGCAGTCCTACGGTGTGCTAAATGCCGCTGACCGGCCGTTGAAGAAGGTTCATGTTGAGGCGGTGGCCGCTGTGCCCGCCGAGCATCGGGCCTTTCTGGCGGCGCTGCCGACCAGCCTGCACCGGGGTGAGTGCTTCTTTGTCCATGCCGGGGTGCGTCCCGGCGTGGCCCTCGACGCGCAGGTAGAGGATGATCTGGTCTGGATCCGCAAACCGTTCCTCGAATACACCGCCGATTTTGGCGCGCTGATCGTGCATGGCCACACCGCGATTGACCGTGCGACGCATTACGGCAACCGGCTGAACCTCGATTCGGGTGCCGCCTATGGTGGGCCGCTCAGCGCCGTGGTGATCGAAGGGCGGCAGGCCTATTTGCTGACCGAGGCGGGGCGCGTTCCGGTGCCGACAGCCGAGCATGAAATCTGGCGGTAGCTGGCAATCGCGACCACGCTGATGGCGCCGGACGTCAGGGCCATCAGCCAGAAGAAGCCGTGATCCCCCATGTAGGGCACCAGATGCGCCACGATCAGCGGGGCGGTCACCGCGCCGATCTGCGTGGTGGCGAGGATCACCGGCGCGACCCGGCTGTCGCTGCCCATCATGGCAACCGCCGTCACGAAATAGCCCGGAAACAGCAGACCCGCGCTGAGGCCGGTCAGCGGGTAGAACCACTCCGGACTAATCAGCGCGCAGCCGAGGGCGCAGAGGGCGGTGCCGACGGTTGCGACGATGAAGATGGCAAAGGGCGGAATGCGGTCGGCCAGCAGGGTCAGGACGATGCGACCGGCGAGAAACGCCACGAAGAAGGCTGACAGCAGCCCCGCCGCGCGCTCGGGGTCGATGCCGGCGCGGATCAATCCGGTCGGGCCGAGGCCGGTCAGGCTGATCTCAACCCCGATGCCAACCAGACCGAAGGCAAGGATGGGGAAGTGGAAGCGGAAATTTGACGGGATGTCCGCGGCTTGCACGGCGGGTTTGCTGCGGCCCGTCTTGCCGCTGATCAGGATCGACAGGGCGGTCAGGGCGGCGATGAGGGTGAACAGCAGCCGCGGACTGCTGCCAAGGGCGATGAAAACCAGCGGCGCGGCGATGGCCCCCACCGAGTAACCGGCATTCAGCAGGCTGAGCATCGAGGGGCCTCTGATGCCGAAATCGGCTAGGATGCGGGCGTTGAATTGAGAGGCGACGCTGCCGTAGCCCAGACCGAACACGACACAGGCCAGCACCGATGTTGGGAAGTTTGGCGCGACGGCGATCAGGGCGGCCCCGACGGTCATCACGGCGAGCGCGCGGCTGGGGGTGGCGTAGCGGCCGAAGAAATACAGACCCACCAGCCCACTGAAACCGCCGATCCCCAGGGCGGAAATCAGCCAGCTGGCCGTCGCGACATCCACGGAGAAGAGGCGTTGAAACACCGGCAGGGCGGGGCCCATCACGGCCTGACCCGCCCCGAGCAGCAGGAACCCCAATAGGCCCGCAGCCAGCAGGGACTGGCGCGTTTTGCTTTGCGGATCTGTTGGCATTGGGGGGCTTTCTGGGGCGGGTGGATTGGCGTGTCCAGATCTGGACGCTTTGGAAGGTGTAATATTATCAGATAGATAGTGGTTTTCGTTTACCACATTTTAACCTGTCACGGCGGCCATCGGGTCACCGCAGCCGGACAGAACTGCGGGCGGAGCGGCCTTCGCTGTCGATCACTGACAGGGTGATGAACCCCTTGCCGAGGGCCGCCAACATTGCCTCACGCTTGTCGCCGCCGGTGATGACCGGGGAGCCGTTGGCCAGCCAGGTGAAGGGCGCGGTGCCGCCTTCGACGCGGACCATCAGGCCCTCGGGCAGCAATTCCACCTCTGATCCGTCGGGCGGGAAGCCGATGGCGGGGGCGTCGGCCTCTGGCTGAAACGCGGCTGAGCGGGAGCGGAAGTGGCGCAGGGGTTGCGGCAGTTGGGCGTTGGCGACCAGCAGGGTTGCGGGCGGGGGCGGGGGGCTGTGGGGTTAGCGCGGGTTTCAGGCGGGCGAAGGCCTGGAACAGCACTGGCGCGGCGAGGTCGGCGCCGAACGCGCCGGGGACGGGGGTGCCATCGGGGCGGCCCATCCAGACGCCGATGACATTCTGGCCGTCAAACCCGATGGCCCAAGCGTCGCGGTGGCCGTAAGAGGTGCCGGTCTTGTAGGCCAGCCGGTTTTCGGGGGCGCCGGGTGGCGGGGCGAGGCCAGCGAGGATGTCAGCGACCTGCCAGGCCGAGGTCGCGGTCAGCACCCGTTGGCTTTCGTCATGGTCCTGCCCGAGGGTATGGGTCAGCGGGCGCTCCATCCCGCCGTGGGCGATGGCGGCGTAAAGTTGCACCATATCTTCCAGCGTCACACCGATGCCGCCCAAGGCCACGGCGAGGCCGGGTTGGCCGGTGGGCAGGGCGAAATGCATCTGGGCGCGGTCCATCGCCTGCAGCAGTTTGGCGGGGCCCAGCGCCTCGGTCAGGGCGACGACGGGCAGGTTCAGCGACAGTTGCAGCGCCTCGCGCACGCGGATCGTGCCACGGAACTGGCGGTCGAAATTTTGCGGACGGTAGCCGTTGAAATCGGTCGGTTTGTCGTCGATCAGGGTTTCGGGATGGGCGAGGCCTTCGTCAAAGGCGAGGCCGTAAATCAGCGGCTTTCAGGGTCGAACCGGGCGAGCGAGGGCCGTGGTCATGTCGACAAAACCCTGCCGCTGGTCGGCGTTGTAGGCGGCGGACCCGACGGAGGCGAGGATTTCGCCGTTGGTGTGATCGGCGACCACGATGGCGACTTGCAGGCGGTCGCCTTGGCCGCGGACGGTATCGGCGGCGAGGCGTTCGAGGCTGATTTGTAGGGTGCGGTCGAGGGTGGTTTGGTGGCGGGTGCTGGTCTTATCCTCGGCAATCACGCGGTCGGACAGGTGGGGGGCGAGGGCCGGGAAGGGGCGGCGGGCGGTGGGGACGGGTTCGGTCTGGGCGGCGCGGGATTGGTCGGCGTCGATCAGATGGTCGCCCAAGGCGCGGTCCAGCACGCGGGCGCGGGCCAGTGTGGCGTTGGCAGAGGCGCGGTCAGGGCGGCGGGTTTCGGGGCTTTGCGGGATGGCGACCAGCAGCGCGGCCTCAGCCGGGGTCAGGCGGCGGGGTTCCTTGCCGAAATAGGCGAGGGAGGCGGCGCGGATGCCTTCGACATTGCCGCCATAGGGGGCGAGGTTGAGGTACAGCGCCAGGATCTGCTCTTTGGTCAGGTGGCGTTCGAGGGCGAGGGCGACGCGGATTTGGCGCAGTTTGCCCGTCTAGTTTCCCGGTGCCGGATTCCTCCAACAGACGGGCGACCTGCATGGTCAGGGTCGATCCGCCGGAGGTGATGTGCAGGGTGGCGATGGCTTGCAGGGCCGCGCGCGCCATCGCCTGCGGGTCAACGCCGGGGTGGGTGTAGAAGCGCTTATCCTCATAAGCCAGCAGCAGTTTCACGAAGAACGGGTCGACATCGGCGGGGGTCGACGGCCAGCCGCCAGCGGCCATCGGCGACGGTATAGGCGCGCAGCAGGGCGCCATTGCGGTCGAGGACTTCGTTCGAGGTTTGCAGCGTCAGGTTGGGCAGATCGGTGGCGTCAATCCACAGATCCGCCCTGTCACGGGTATAGGCGGCGAGCGTGAGGCCCGCCGCCAGTACTATGAACCATCTTGCCTTCACTTGGAGATGGTGACGGTGCCCGCATCGGTATGGGCGGTGAAGTCGGGGCGGTACATATCCTCGACCGAGGCGGCGGGTTGGTGGAAGGTGCCCGGCGACACGGCGCGAACGATGTAGGCCAGACCGGAACGGCGTGTTGTCGTTGCGGTCGATGGCGGTCAGGAAACGGTCCTGCCGGAACTCTGAATGCGCGACATCGGTGGCGAGGTCGAGGAAGTCGAGGGCCGAGACAGAGCCGCCGGTGATCAGGTTGGGGTTGTCAATCTCCAGCCCGGCAGGCAGCGGATCGGTGACCATCAGACGGGCCTCACCCTTGCCGAAGGGGGTGATTTCCAGAACGGCGACGAGGCGGTCGCCGGACTTCATCCCGTCAAGCGACGAGGGTTGGCCGTCCATCGTATAGTAGCTGCGGGTGATGGCGTAGCCGGTGCCGCCAGCGGGTTCGGGCACCGACGGGCACGCCGAAGGTGGTGACGGTCAGGGTGGTTTTCTTGCCGTCGTTTTGCACCACAACCGGGTCGCGGTAGTTGGCGTCCAGCACCTTGACCAGCGGGCCGGTGGCCGGTTCGCCGTTCAGGGTGATGTTCTTGCCGCCGTTGCGATCGATCAGCGCGTTGGCGGCGAGCAGGGCCCAGGTCGCCTCTTGGGTCGACAGGTTGGTGGTGTTGGCGAGGCGGTCGGTCAGCGCCTCACGGTCCACGGTGTTCGATCCGGCCTCAACCGCGAGGGTCAGGACGGCGGCGGTGTCGCGGTAGGTGGTGCCATAGTCGGCGCGGAAGAATTGGTCGGTATCCTTCTTGGGCAGGGCGTTCAGCGCGTTCGCCGCACGGGTGAACATGGCGTCGGCGCGGGGTTGGTCGCCGTAGCTGGCAAGCGCCGCGCCGAGTTGGGCCATCGCCATCGGGGTGGCGAAAGCGTCGCCCTTGACGTCGGCATAGTAGCGCAGGTCACCCACGGCGGCGGCCCCTTCGCGGGCGAGAACCATCAGCGCATAGGCCAAGGGTTCGCCGCCTTTGTCGAAGTCAGAGTAGTAGTTGACTTGGTTGCGCAGGTTATCGAGCGCCGCGCGGAAGGCCTTGTCGGGCACCGCAAAGCCTTGGGCCTTGGCGCGGGACAGGAAGTCGGTGACGTAGGCATCCAGCCACATGTCGCCGTCAGACGGCTGCCACAGGCCGAACCCGCCGTTGGAGCTTTGGTTGGTCAGGACGGCGGTGATCGCCTGTTCGATCCGGCCTTTGAGGTCATCCGCGCCGGGCAGGTCCATCGCCTGGGCGACCTGATCGAAGTAGAGCAGAGGCAGGCCTTGGAGGTGATCTGCTCGGTGCAGCCGTAGGGATAGGCGTTCAGCGCGGCCAATACGCCCGGCGCGTTCAGGCGGGCGATGGGGCCGATGGCCATGGTGGCGCGGCCGGTGCCGGGCATCAGGCCGTCAAACACCGCCTCATCGAAGGTGAAGCTCTGGCCTTTGGCGAGGTCGAGGCGGGTGGTGTGGGCGACCACGGGGTCGTTCACGTCAACCGGGATCTTCAGGTCTTTGGTCAGCACCTTGCCATCGGGGGTGGTCAGCGCGACCTCAATGGTTTGCAGACCGGTGGGGCCAGCGGTGACCGGGATTTCGATGGTGGTCTTTTGCAGGTCGCCGAGGGTGAAGGTGGTTGGCACTTTGCCGAGGGTCACGCCGGTCGAGGTGACGGCGAGTTGCATCTGACCCGAGGGGCCGGTGGCGTGGACGATTTCCAGCAGCAGGCGGGTTTTGTCGCCGGGTTGCAGGAAGCGGGGCAGCGATGGCGGTCACCACGACCGGGTCACGGACCAGAACGTCGGCGCTGGCTTGACCGACGCCGCGCTTGGACCATGCCACGGCCATGACCTTGACCGTGCCATTGAACGACGGCAGGTCAAAGCTGGCGCGGGCGTAGCCGTCGGTGCCAACCTCGATCGGGCCGGCGAAATAGGACACCAGTTCTTCTGTCGGCGGGGGGGATTGCAGGCGGGCTTGGGCGCCAGCGTCACCGCCAGAGCGGACCTGACCTTCGGCCCCGTTCAGACCGTCAATCAACCGGCCATAGATATCCCGGATGCCGATGCCGAGTTTGCGTTGGCCGAAGTAGTGGTCCATCGGGTCGGGGGCGGTAAAGCCGGTCAGGTTCAGGATGCCGACATCGACGGCGGCAATGGTGACATAGGCGGTGTCGCCGGGCAGGACGCCATCGACCTTGACCGCGACGTTCAGCGGGCCACGTGGGGCAGCCTCTGGTGCCGTCTCAATGGTGGTCGCGAGGGCACGGGTGCCGGGGTCGATCTTGGCATAGGACAGGCCGAGGGCGCGGGCGGGGTTGCGGCCAGCGGCCACGTCCATCGGGCGCAGGACAGAGGCCGAGACATAGACGCCAGTGCCCCAATCGTCGGTCACGTCGAGCGGGATCAGGTTTTCACCCTCCTTAACCTCGACCGCCTTCATCGAAATCAGGCGGTTGGACATGACGGTGACAAGGGCGGTGCCAGCGGCGCGCGGGACGATCCGCAGCATGGCGGTGTCGCCTGCCTTGTAGTCAGGCTTATCCAGCGACAGTTCCAGTGTGTCGGGGGTCGAAGACACATCGGCAGGCGCGTACCAACCGGCGTAGAAGGTGGTGGAGGTTGCGGCCTGTTCCCCATCAATCCGGGCGACAGTCAGTTCATATTCGCCCCACTGGACCGGGGCCGAGATGGCGGTGGGTTCGGTGCCAAGGTCGACATCGCCGTCAGCCACGCGGTTGCGGGCGGTGACGGACTGCCAGTTCCATGAACCGTTTTCTTGATACCACTGATAGTGGGTTTCAATTCGGGTCATCTCCCAATGCACTTTCATCGGGGTGGCTTTGGTGTCGGGGCCGATGCCGACCAGATTGAAGCGGGCCTCATCACCCTCAGGCACGACGGCGTCGAACATTGGTTTCACGCCGATCATCGGGGCAGAGGGGGTCAGCAGGCGGGTGATGCGACGTTCAACCGGGCGGCCGGAACCTTCGGCGACGCGGGCAACGAACAGCCCTTCGAGCGGACGTTTGGGGTCGGTCACGTCGGGCAGGGCGACGTCTACGGTCGCCTGACCAGCCTCATCCGTGCGGTAGTCGCTAAAGCTGGCGACGCGGGTGTCAAAGGGTTCGTCATATTTACCAAAGATATAGCCCGGCCAAGCGTCAAGGCTTTTGGCGGCGCGCAGCAGCACCTCACCCTCGATGGCGAGGTCGGCACCCGGTGCGCCGAACAGGTATTTGGCGTCAATGTTGAGGGCAGGCACGTCGCCCAGACGGATCGGGGCATCGGACAGCGCCAGTTTGAAGTCGATCCGTTCTGGCAGGAAATCCTCTACCAAGAAGGATTTGGAGGTCAGCGCCGGGGCGGCGAGGTCGCTGTAGACCTCCATTTTCCACATGCCGCGCGGGGCGCTGCTGGCGATGGGGAAGTCGTAGACATGGCCGCCTGCGCCGACGTCTTCGGCCAAGGCGCGGACATATTCGACGCCATCGGGGCGGGACAGGATTGCCGTCAGCGGCAGGCCGGGGATGGCGGCGGTTTCGCTGTCACGGGCAAGGGCCGTGGCGTGGACGGTTTCGCCCGCACGGTAGGCGCCGCGGTCGGTGGTCAGGAACACATCGACGGGCGGCGCGGCCTGACGCCCTTCGACGCCACGATCGGACAGGTCAAACTCTGGGTCAGTCAGCGACAGGAAGGCGGTGTCGGTGGCATCTTTGGCGACGACCATTGCCGGGGCGGCGGAATCGATGCCACGGATCAGGCCAGCGTCAAACTTGGCATAGCCGGTGTCGTCGGTGGTGGCGGTGCCGAGGACTTCGTTGGCGACCGACAGCAGTTCAAGGGTGACGCCTGTCTTAGCCTCAGCCGTGCCGAGAGAGCGGACAAAGACGTGCAGGCCATCGACGCCGGACAGCGTGGTCATGCCAAGATCAGACACGACGAACCACTGCCACGACGGCGCGATGGTGTATTCATCCACCCCCGGAACGGCGGCGCGCAGGGCGTAGATGCCAGCGGGTTGATCCTTGATCGCCTCATCCAGCGGCAGGCGGGTGGTGACGTCCTTGTTGACGGTCTGGCCGACGGTGGCGGTGCCGGTCCAGATCTTGGTGCCCATCTGGCCTTTGAATTGATACTCGTCATAGTCGTACATCGGCGAGTCGAAATAGCCGTTTTGCATGATGCGCAGCAGGTTGCGGTCGGTGACGCGGTAGACCTGTAGATCCAGTTTGGTGGTGTTCACGGTCACGACCGGAATGGCGGCACTGCCAGTGCGCGGCAGGACATAGCCGCGCCCGGTAAAGCGGACGCCGGGGCTGCGGTCCTTGATATAGGCGGTGATCGGGATGGATTTGGCGAGCGACTGGCCATCAGCGGCGGGCAGACCGGCGCGGAAGGTCACAGTATAGCGCGCGCCGGGTTCGACCCCCTCTACACACAGCTGGCGGTAGCCGTCGGACGACACCGACATGCCGGGATCGGGCAGTTGGACAAAGGTCGAATAATCGACGCCAGATTTCACCAGATCGTCAGAGAAGTTGACGCAGATGCGCGGGCGGTCGGTGTCGGTCTGCACCTGATTGTCGACCACGCGGAAGCCGTATTTGCCGATGGCATCGTCCAGCAGGGCCGAAGTGTCGTCACGCGGTTGCAGTTGCTGGGCGAGCAGCAGGGCGCGCACGGTGTCGCTGCCACGGCCGGACGCCTCAAGCGCCTGCCCCATCATCACCAGAATATTGTGCTGTTGGGCGACGTTACGCGACCGCAGGTAGGCGTTGACGGTGGCGCGGAAGGCCCAATCACGCAGGTTGCTGGCGTTGTTCTTGTCACTGTTGGCGGCGAGCAGTTGCAGCCGGGCATATTCCAGCCAGTTGTCGGCTGAGTCCTGCAGAACCGTGGCGGCCCCCATGAAGCGGTAGGCGCTGTCGTAATTGCCGTTCTTCTCAGCATCGCGGGCCTCGGTCAGGTTGTCATCGACACTGTAACCGTTGGTCACATGCATGTTGTGGAGGCTCGCGGCGAGCGAGGTGGCCGGGCCAAAATCCCAATCCGGCAGAAAGGTCAGTTCGGCGCGACGGGTCTTGGCCAGATCCTCAGCCCCTTTGTCGGCGCGGATCACATAGCCGGAGTAGGCCCTGTCAAAATAGGCCGCAGCGCCCTGATCCTTCTTGGTGAAGCATGATCCGTTGCGGGTGTTGAAGGTGAAAGCCTGACATTGCTTGTTGGTCAGGCAGGCGGTTTCGCAGGCATCCAACGTGGTGTCGAAAATCGAACCGATATCGCCGCCGGGCAGGTCGGTATTCTCGCTGATGGCAAAGCGTTTCGGCGGGATCAGGTTGTCCGCTGTGGCGATGGTGGCCGAAACGGCAAGCCCAAGCGCCAAAATGGCAGATGCCAAAAATTGAAAACCACGCATCGAAATACCTCCGCAAATTCTTTCGGCAAACATCGCATGGGGATGCGCGATCCTGCAAGGATTCTGATTGTGCTGAACGTCGCCGAAAATTGTTGACACGTTAAGCCCTGATTCACCGGTTTGCGACAATGTACCCAGATCAGGCGGGGTACCCGGACCAGACGGGACCATGGAAGAATGACATGGCAGTGGGCGGCACGGTTTAGATGGATATTGCGGAACGGCTGTCCAAGGAACGACGGGCAAGATTGGCAGCCGAACGGCTGCTGGAACAGAAGAGCCGCGAACTGTTTGCCGCCAATGCCAAGCTGGGTCTGCATGCCAGATCGCTGTCGGACCAGATCGTCGAACAGCGTGAGGTGACCCGCTCTGCCCTGACTGAGGCTGAGAATTTGAAGGGCCAGAACTCTCGCTTCGTTCAGGATCTGGACCGCGCCCATACGACAGCGGTGATGGCCGAACGGCGGCTGTGGGATTCGATCAACACCATCAACGACGGTTTCGCGGTGTTTGACGCCGATCTGCGGCTGGTCGCGGCAAACCGGGCCTTTCTGGCGCTGTGCGACGGCCTGCCGGTGGCGCCGGGGATCACCTATGCCGACCTGTTCGCGCTGGCCGCCAGTCAGGGCCGGTTTGAGATGGGCGGCATCAGTGCGGCCGATTTCGCCGCCGATCTGGTTGCCCGGCTGGACGACGACCCGATTGAGCCAGTTACCCTGCAGATGCACAATGGGGTGTGGATCAGGCTGGTCAACCGCCGCGCGCGGGACGGCGACATGGTGACGCTGGCGGTCGACATCACCGAACAGATGCGGATTTGGGCCGCGATAGAGGCTATTCCAGATGGATTTGTGCTATTTGACAGGGAGGATCGGCTTTTGATCTGCAACCAACGCTACCGTGACATCTACGCCGCCTCAGGCCCTGCCATTCAGACCGGCGCCAAGTTCGAAGATATCCTGCGCTATGGTCTGGCCCATGACCAATACCCCACATCCGATGGGCGAGAGGAAGAGTGGCTGGCCGAACGGTTGGAGCAGCACCACGACCATGCCGGACCGCTGGAACAGCAGTTGGGCGATGGCCGTTGGATCCGCACGCAGGACCATCCGACGCCGGATGGCGGTCGTGTCGGTTTGCGGGTGGATATCACCCAATCCAAGGAGCAAGAGGCCGCGCTGCTCGCCGCGCGCTTGGCGGCAGAGGCGGCCAACCAATCGATCGCTATGCTTTTGATAACCCGTGTCGGCTGCCGTCGAGAAAAGACGGGCGGTCACGGTCACCTTGCCCAGGTTGACGTCATTGCTTTTTCCGACCGTGATGCCTTCGATCGTGACGTGCGGCAGGGGCAAGGCCGTGAAGCGGATGCTGGCGATGGAGACCGGCTCCTTGAGTCTCGCCGATACGGCTTTTTCAATCTGCGGAATGTAATCGTCGAGCGTGATGAAAAATGGCAGTGCCAGCGCAATGGTCAGCAGCAGTGCGAGTGCGATCAGAGATCGTTTGAGCCATTTCATGTTGTGTCCGTTTAATTCTGCATTGTACGCGGGTAGACGTTGCCATAATGGAGACCAGTATGCGTGACCCGCGACATGAGCGCCACTCTGAACGGTCTGATTGTATATGGATAGCCGTGCTCATCGCACGTTGTGCTGACGCGGCAGGGCAAAACCCGTAAAATGTGCGCTTTGCCATTGCACATGACCAAAGCCATGCTTACCTTTCAGCAAATCATCCTGACATTACAGAATTATTGGGACAAACAGGGCTGTGCCTTGTTGCAACCTTACGACATGGAGGTCGGCGCGGGCACGTCGCATACCGCCACTTTTTTGCGCGCACTCGGCCCTGAGCCGTGGCGGCGCAGCCTATGTTCGCCTTCGCGCCGTCCAAAGGATGGCCGCTATGGTGAGAATCCCAACCGCTTGCAGCATTACTACCAGTTCCAGATCGTGCTGAAACCTGCGCCGGCCAACATTCTTGAACTTGC
>CAWAEL010000037.1:0-282220 GCA_963781185.1 uncultured Alphaproteobacteria bacterium | reverse complement strand
TCGACGGCGACAGGCAGACATGGCAGGCCTCAAAGTCTGCGGCGGCACCAGATTGGCGCCCCTCTCTGACCGAAAATCCTGATTTACCGCGGACCGGGCGTGCTGTCTTTCTGCGCGGCATAGGCTGTGGACGGGTTATCCGCCTGGGGCAGGCGTGACTTGGGAGGCTGCGCGACCGGCAAATTCGGCCGACAGCCCGACTACAGCGGTGCGTCGATCCAGACCTGCCTGACGATGAAGGTTCTGTTCGGCATGGCGCTCCGCCAGACGAAAGGCTTCGTCGAGAGCTTGCTGCGGTTGAGCGGTCTGCACTGGACGGTGCCGAACATCAGCACGCTGAGCCGCCGTCAGAAGGCGGGTTTCGGTTGACTCCCTCAAACATCGTTTCCAGAACCGAGATCATCGATGCCCAGTAGTTGATCGTGATGGCAAGTAAAAGCAAAATACAATGAACAATTAGTGAGGCATCCCCGCCACTGCGCCGCGATCTGCATCCTCGCGCAGCAAGTCCCAAAAGCCAGGTCTGCCGTCACCCACAGTGTCGATCAGGTCAGGCGAATATGAAATCCGACGCTGAAATCAGCGCGGCATCGAAATGTACCAACGTGATGCTGCTCTTGCCGAATTCGATCAGCGTGTCGTTGCCGGTATCGGTGATCTGCAGTGATCCGAAGCCGCGGCCTGTCGCCGAAAGGTCGATCAGATCGGTGCCATCCTTGAAATCGAGTATCCGGTCGTGACCCTCTTTGCGGTCGAGATAAACGAATGTATCGGGGCCATTGCCGCCAGTCAGCTCATCGTTGCCATCGCCACCGATGAGCTGGTCGGCCCCGGCGCCCCCAAAGAGGCTGTCGCGCCCTCCCTGCCCCATCAGTACGTCACGATCCGCGCCGCCCTCGCAGGAATTGTTACCAGTCCCGCCCTTTAGCACATCATCGCCAAGACCGCCGAAGATCTTGTCGTCCGGCCCATTCCCTCCAAGGCCCGTGTCATTGCCGCCGCCGAGTGCAAGCCGGTCATTGCCATTGCCGCCGTCAAGGTGTTGTCGTTGCCGCCATAGGCCACGGTACCCGAAACGGTGTCGGTGATCCGGTCGTTATGGGCGCTGCCGATGGCATCGGTAAAGCCCCCGATCAGATCGCCCCTTGCGTCGCCGCCCTTGCCGATCGTGGCCGACCCGTAGGTGATGCGGACCGTCACCCCCGCGTGAGACCCCGTATAGGCCACCGTGTCGCCGGCATTGGCACCGCCATAGAGATCGTCTTTGCCGGCCCCACCTTCGATCGTGTCGACGCCATCATTCCCGGTTATGGAATCTCGACCTGCGTTGCCGAATAGCAGGTCATCGCCCGCGTCACCCGACACGTCATCCGACCGGCTCCGCCATAGATTGTGTCATTCCCGTCAGCCCCCCAGAGAAACGTCATCGCCGCCCACGCCATCGGCAGTTCCATCGCCGTAGAGGATGTTGCCTACCTCGTTCCCCTGGATGAAATCCTTGCTGTCGGAGCCTTGGGCGTTCTCGACCAGGGCGTCGATAATGAGACGGCTGCCAACCAGAACGTCACCGGTCTTGACGTAATAGATGCCGAGCGGCGAAAGTGGTGCCGAAGCCGCTGTCCCAACTCAGCCGAATATCGGAGCGCGCATCGAACGATCCCGTCAGCACCAGCCAATCGGGGTTGGGCAGCTGATCGTCCCGCGTGACGGTCTCTCCGTCTTTGGCGATCAGGTTTATGACGTAGAAATCATCTGGCATGGCAGGCTTCCCTCACAGAAACTTGAGCTCGCCCGAGGGCCCCTCGGTTGGAGTAGATTGTCACAATTCCGGTCAGCTCATACCTGCCCCTTCCCCGGTCAAGCGACATGCATAGGCTCTGGTCACGCTTGGTGCCTGTGCTGCAGGGCGCCCGGTTGGGGGCTCTGTGCAAAGGCCGCGATCGATCGACGATGCGGCTGGTTTCGGGCCAGGTGAAGAGCGTTCGGCATCGGGCTCGCAAAGGTGGCACCTCGACGGCTTCATTTCCTAAATCGAATGGACCGATGACTAGGACCGGGTGCAAGTCCTGGGCAGCGCCCACTCGTTGGCCGCTTCCAATGCCTCCGGCCGCAGCGTTTGGCGAAGCGCATAGTGCCGAGGCGGGAGCAGAAGCCCTGTTCTGGGTGGATGCGGTCGCCCAGGATCACCTCGATCAGCGTCGCGATATATGACCCGATCTCCCCGGCCCAGTCTTCAGCCGCTCAGGGGACCAATCTGGATGACGACGGTGACTGGAGCTCCAACCCCGGATCGCCAGGAGATTGTTGCCCCAATCGACGGGGCCATGGCGGTCGGCGCGCGCCGGGCTGTCGCCTGTGCCGAACATGGCGCGAACGCACGCACCGTTCAGCGAGAGCTAAGCTTGAATTTGGGTGACGCGGCCACGACGCTGGTGGCGGCAAACCAATGGTCGGGCCCGCCAGACGCGCAGACTAAAGGGAAGTCATACGACGCAAGAAGACTGTCATGTCATTCCCTCAATCTTGTTCTGTCCTGCCTTCGCAACAGCAGCTTGAATATCGCTCAAAATACAGCGCACGCTTGGTTTCTGGCCGATGCCGAAGATCTGCCGTTCGGCTTCGCTATGTAGACGGTCGCGGAGTTTGGCCCGTGCCTTTTCCCGCGCGAACTCGAGCGACTGCGATCCGGCAAGCGCTGCAACACCAATACCGACGGCGCCAAATGCAAGCACTGGGACCGCAGCAACTGAAACAAAAGGAACAATCGAAGTGATTCGAAGAATCTGAAGACCCCGTGAGGCCGGAACTGCCGTTGTAAAAGTGAGGACGGCAGGAATTGCCGCAACCGAAGCACCAATCAGGCTGACCCCGGCAATCGCGGGTAGTGCTTTCGTGACCTGGTCCCGAGTTCGCACATCGAGATGAATGTCCCCAGGAAGCTGCTGCAAGGTCTGATCCAACTCTGCTTCTGCGCGGCGCAACGCAATTTCCATCGGTGCGGCACCCCAGCGTTCTATCGGTTCCTTCGCTGATGATTTCAGAGCAAGAGAAGCACGCACAAGGTTGAAAACACTTGCCTTTTCAATCTGTGAGGTTAGCTGTTGATTTGCACCCAGAAGTGACCCAGTTGGGCACGTAATTTCCATTGAGAATTGACCCATGTGACCCTTCCCCCAAGGCATCGCGCCGCGGGGGGCAATGGAGTGATCAACATGGAACTTTTAAACGTGATCCGGCGCATGTCGCTGCGCCTGAAGCTGCCGATCCGCGAGATTGCACGACGAACCGGGTTATCGCGCAATACCGTCAAGAAGCATCTGAAGGCGGACACGGTCGAACCGAAGTTCGCCATCTCAGATCGTCCAAGCAAGCTTGACCCTTTCGCGGAGAAGCTTGCGGGCTGGCTGAAGTCGGAGGCCGGCAAGTCGCGCAAGCAGCGCCGAACGCTGAAGCAGTTGCATGCCGAACTGGTGGCACTGGGCTTCACCGGGTCCTACAGCCGGGTTGCGGCCTTTGCCCGAGATTGGCGGGCGGATCGGCAGCGAGAGCAACAAACGACGGGGCGTGGCACGTTCGTTCCCCTGGCTTTTCGCCCGGGGGAGGCGTTTCAGTTTGATTGGAGCGAGGATTTTGCCCTCCTCGGTGGCGAGCGGACAAAGCTGCAGGTCGCTCACATCAAGCTGTCACACAGCCGGGCTTTTCTGGTCCGGGCCTATCTTCTTCAAACCCATGAGATGCTGTTTGACGCCCATTGGCACGGGTTCCGTGTGTTCGGCGGTGTTCCGGACCGCGGGATCTTTGACAACATGAAGACGGCGGTGGACCGGGTTGGTCGCGGCAAGGAGCGTCAGGTCAACGCCCGGTTCCTTGCGATGACCAATCACTATGTATTCGAGCCCCAGTTCTGCAACCCGGCATCGGGCTGGGAGAAAGGCCAGGTTGAGAAGAACGTGCAGGATTCCCGGCCGCGTCTTTGGCTGCCGATGCCGAACTTCCCAGATCTGGCAGCCCTGAACGCCTGGCTGGAACAGCGCTGCATGGAGTTGTGGCGCGAGATTCCGCATGGCGCTCTGCCCGGCACGATCGCCGATGTCTGGACCGAAGAACAGGCGGCGTTGATGCCGCTGCCACAGGCTTTTGATGGCTTTGTCGAGAAGAGCAAACGTGTGTCGCCGACTTGCCTGATCAGCTTTGACCGCAATCGCTACAGTGTTCCGGCGTCTTTCGCCAACCGCCCGGTCAGCCTGAGGATCTATCCCGAGCGTCTGGTTGTTGCCGCCGAAGGCCAGATCCTGTGTGAGCACGCGCGCCTGATCCAGCGATCTCATGACCTGCCGTCGCGCACGATTTACGACTGGCGGCACTATCTGGCTGTCGTTCAACGCAAGCCCGGCGCGCTTCGCAATGGCGCGCCATTCGCAGAATTGCCAAAGGCGTTCAGACAGTTGCAGGATCACATGTTGCGCAAGCCGGGTGGCGATCGCGAGATGGTCGACATCCTAGCATTGGTTCTGCATCACGATGAACAGGCCGTGTTGACCGCCGTCGAACTGGCGCTGGAAGCAGGTGTCCCGACCAAAACCCATGTGCTGAACCTGTTGCACCGGCTGATTGACGGCAAGACGACCAATGGGCCAAACATCGACACGCCTCAGGCCCTGACGTTGCACCGTGAACCAAAGGCCAATGTCGAACGCTATGACGGCTTGCGCGCCCAGATCGCTGGGGGGCGCCATGCGTCATGATCCCGCCAGTGCCGCCATCGTCATCATGCTTAGAAGCCTGAAGATGTATGGCATGGCTCAGGCCGTCACCGACCTGACAGAACAGGGCGCCCCTGCTTTCGAGTCATCGGTGCCGATCCTGTCGCAGCTCCTGAAGGCCGAGTTGGCTGAACGCGAGGTGCGCTCCATTGCCTACCACATGAAGGCCGCGCGCTTCCCGGCCTACAAAGACCTCTCCGGCTTCGACTTCATGGCCAGTGAGATCAACGAGGCCACATTGCGTCAACTGCACAAATGCGAGTTCCTGGATGGTGCCGAGAACGTCGTTCTGATCGGCGGCCCGGGCACCGGAAAGACCCATGCCGCCACGGCCCTCGGCGTCCAGGCCATCGAGCACCATCGCCGCAAGGTCCGCTTCTTCTCGACCATCGAACTGGTCAATGCCCTCGAACAGGAGAAGACCAAGGGTAAGGCCGGCCAGATCGCTGAAAGTCTCACGAAACTTGACTTGATCATCCTGGACGAGCTGGGCTACCTGCCGTTCAGCGCCTCGGGCGGCGCGCTGCTCTTCCATCTCCTGAGCAAGCTCTACGAGCGCACCAGCGTCATAATCACCACCAACCTGAGCTTCAGCGAGTGGGCAACCGTCTTCGGTGACGCAAAGATGACCACCGCCTTGCTCGATCGCCTCACCCACCGTTGCCACATCCTAGAGACCGGAAATGACAGCTTCCGCTTCAAGGCCAGCTCAGCCGCGGCAACCCGGAAAAAGAAGGAGGTCACTCATGCCTTGACCACAACCTGACCGCCGGAACATAACCCGCTGGTGGGTCAGTTCTCGATGCAAATCCCGGGTCAGTTTTGCGTGCAAATTAACAGCCCACCGGATAAAAGCTCGCCACCGCGCCGGAATGAGTGTTGATGAACCCCATGCCGGACCCGCCGCAGACCGGGATGCCCGCGTCGCGTGCGATATCTCTCAGCCGTTGCAAGATCGGGGTGCCATCGGCGGTTTGCCCGTGACACCCATCGAAGATCACTGCCGAGCGGGCCCCTGCGGCAATGGCATCCAGCAGCGCCCCTTCCAGGTTGGGTCCGCCGATGCCCAGAACGGCAATATCCGGTGCGTCGTCAAGTTCTGAGATATGTGCTCGGATCGGGTGGCCGAGGATCTCGCCGCCACTCCGGTTGATGAAGTCGATACGGCCGCCAAAGCCCCGGCTCATGGCCGAGGCGGCCAGCCGTGCGCCGAATGAGCCGGGCAGGGCCGAAGCCCCTACAATCGCCATAGAACGACCCTCGAACATCGCAGACAATCTGTGCGTCATCATCTCAGCCTTTGAAGTTGGGGTTACGCTTTTCGGCAAAGGCCATAAATCCTTCGGTGTAGTCGTCCGAGCACAGCATGCGTTCATAAAGCACCATATCGCTCTTGCCTTCCCAGGCGCGGTGTGTGGCAGCATGGGCAGCCTCGGGCGAGTCATAGGCGTGCTTGCGCATGAACTCTTTCAACGCGCGCGGGACCAAGGGCGCACCCTTGGCAATTGTCGCGGCAATGTCGTGCGCCAACGCCATCAGCCGGTCTGCGGGAACGACATCCCGCACAAGACCCCAGTGTTTCGCCTTGTCGGCATACATTTTGCGACCGGTCAGGATCAGCTCTGTCGCGACATTGTAGGGTATACGGTGATGCAGTTTCTGGATCGCGCCGCCATCCGGCAGAAAACCGTGCCGCATTTCAGGCAGCCAGAAATAGGCGTCTTCAGAGCAGATGATGATATCGCCGCCAAGGGCCAGTTCGAAGCCGCCACCAATTGCGCCGCCAACGACAGCGACGATGACTGGCTTGTACAGCCCAAAGAACTCGGGCAGGCCGCCCAGCCCACCCGGGCCAAGGTCAAATCCGCCCTCATCCGTGCGGCCCTCCCCGGTCGCCAAGGCCTTCAAGTCCCATCCAGCAGAGAAGATATTCTTCTCATTTCCTGCACCCGACAGGATGGCGACTCGAAGTTCGGGGGCGTCGTCAAACGCCTTGAAGGCGGCATACATCTCTCGGCTCAACGCAATGTCAATTGCGTTGACCGGCGGCCGGTTCATCGCCAGTTCCATCACGCCACCGTTGATAGTCACCCGGACGCGGTCGGCCATGGCTTTCTCCAATTCATTCATGTTGCGATATTGGGTGATACGGGGAAGGAGTTTGCATTGGCCCAGTTTTGAACTTAATTTCGTGGACGAACATTCCGGAACGCTTCACCATACCATGAAGGAGATTCATGATGTGGTACTGGAAGCATATCCCGCCGATGAAGGCGTTGCTCGCCCTTGAGGCAGCAGCGCGTCATGCCAGCTTCTCGCGGGCCGCGACCGAGTTGAATGTCAGCCAATCCGCAGTCAGCCATGCCGTTGCCACAGCAGAGGAATTTCTTGACGCGCCACTGATCGACCGTTCTACCCGACCGCTACGCCTGACGCCGGACGGCGAGGCCTACGTTGCCACCTTGCGGAATTGCTTTGGTCTGCTTGCGGCAGAGGCCGAAACGCTGCGGCGGCGCAAGGCCGACGATGTGCTGACTGTGTCCTGCAATCTGGCCTATGGAAATTACTGGCTGCTGCCGAGGTTGAAAGACTTTCACGCGGCGCATCCGAACATCCAGGTCAACATGGTGACCACCTATCAGGGCCTGGCCTCGCTGGACGCGGGCATCGACGTCGCGATCCGGTTCGGGCGCGGCACCTGGCCGGGATGCACCTCGCGCCTGCTATTCCGCGAATGCATCATCCCGGTTGCCTCGCCAGACTACGTCGCCCGGAGAGGATCGGTTCGAAACGCTGCCGATTTTCTGAATCACGAGCTGCTGCACGCGCTTTCCGTTGACAAGTCATGGTTTGACTGGCGGCAAAGGGAACAGAACTTAAGTTATCACCGCCAGGCGGATGATATCGGGCGAGGTATTGAAGTACCAGCAGAGGGAGCGCCGGGTTTTTCCGCAAAGCCAAGCGACCACCTTGCCCCGCTCAAGAAACTTTCCTCTGCCGAGCCCGTGCGCGCCCGCAAGTGCGGCAAGAATTGACAGTTCCGAGGACTGCGCCCTAAAGTTGGTCGTTACCACCAGATGCGCGGGGAGTTTGGGATGGATCTTCGGGCCTATAGTGGCTTTGTGGCCGCCGCAGAGGCGATGAATATAACGAATGCTGCGCGCCGCCTGAATCTTACGCAGTCAGCTTTATCACGCCAGATCAAATCGTTAGAGGAATCCCTTGGCGTCGATCTCTTCGAAAAGGTAGGGCGCAATATCCGGCTAACCACAGCCGGTCACGCGCTGTTTTCGCGCGTCAATGCGGTTTTGATCGCAGACAGGACGTTGCGCACCTTTGCTGATGACATTGCCAACAACCAAACCGGCCTGTTGAAGATCGGTTTTTGCTCTCAGTTGATCGAGAAATTCCTGCCTTCGTTCCTGCCAGAGTGGCGGGCGCGCAACCCGGCGATCGATATTCGCATCGAAGATGGTGGCGGCCCGGAATTGGCCGAAAAGCTGCGAGCTGGCGAGGTGCAACTGATCGTCAGTGCGATGCCTGCCGCACCGATCGCGCTGTTCGAGACACTGCCGATTGGCAAGCTTGGCTTTCTGGCCGTTGCCACTTCAGAGCATCTGCCGCCCGGGATAGGGGCAGTGGAGATTTCCCAACTTATGACCCTGCCGATCCTGACGTTGAACCGGCGTCACGCCTCACGCGAGGTGTTCGATGCAGCCTGTCGATTGCTTGGCGCGGTGCCACAGGTGGTTCTGGAAAGCAGTGCGCCGTCGACACTGTTTGCAATGGCGGCGGGTGGGAATGGCGTTGCGGTGGTCCCATCTTCAGCCCAAGTGCCGCCAAAGTCACTGATGTCGCGTCCGATTGCACTGCGCGGCACACTGATTGAATTCGCAATCGGCGCCATGTGGAACAGCCGCGCCCCGCTGCCTTTGTATGGCCGCCGATTTATGGCCGACCTCGCCAGCCATATGCGGCAAGAAGAACCCGCGGTCGTTGCCCTGAACGCCCTTCGAATTGCCTGACGATACATGCGTATAGCGCATAGGTTTGTACGAAAATAATTCATTGGACGTATGGTTTTGACTGACACTAGACTTGCGCCTGCTGTCCCGCATGACCGGGACGCAGATAGCATTAGGATGCCTGGACAATGGAACGCAGCGCTGGTTGGAAGACTTTGAACCAGGAACGCATTGTACTGGCGATCGCGGTTTGTTTGTTTGTCGTCGCATCCGCAGGGCTGCCGGGATTTCTGACCACAGGCAATCTGGTGGCAATTCTGCGGTCTGTTTCTGTGCTGGGGATTCTGTCTTTGGGCATGGCTGTGGTCATCATCGGTCGGGGTATTGATCTGTCGATCGTGGCGGTGATGGCGATGTCAGTGGCTTGGTATCTGCAGATGTTGGGCAATGGCGTCGCAGATACCACTGCCTTTGCGCTCGCGTTGGCAGGCGTGGTCAGCATCGGGCTGATCAATGGGTTTCTGATCGCCTATGCCGAGGTACCGCCGATTTTCGTGACACTTGCCTCAGGCTCTTTTGTCTTTGGTTTTGTGCGCTCGCAACTGATATCGCAAGACGCGGTCATGGTTCCGCATGGCCACTGGGTAGAGGCGCTGGGGCAGTTGCGACTGGCATCAGTGCCGCCTGAGGTGTTCCTGTTTGCGGCGCTGGCCTTCGTGGCCTTTGTGTTTCTGCGGTTCACCCGTTGGGGCCGTTTCGTCTATTATGCCGGAGACAACCCGGCGGCTGCCCGCAATATCGGCATGCCAGTGCGGCCGATGTTGGTGCTGCGCTACGTCGTCTCGGCCCTATCGGCGTTTGTCGCCGGGCTGCTGACGGCGGCCAGCCTGCAATCCATCAACAGCCGAGTGGTCAATTCGACGCTGCTCTATGACATCGTGTTGGTCGTGGTGATCGGCGGCATCGGCCTTTCGGGCGGTAAGGGTGGCGTGCGCAACGTGCTCTATGGTGCCGCATTGATCGGCATCATGCTGAATGCGATGACCATCCTCGACATCCCGCTTTTGTATCAAAACCTCATCAAATCTACGATCCTGCTTGTCGCCATCATCTTCGATGGCGTGATCAACCCACGCGATGAACAAACCGCCCAGCAGGGCGACATCTAGCCACTCTGACCCAGAAGGACATGACATGGATTTCGTGAAGACAATGGTTGCTGCGACCGCCCTCGCGGTATCGCTTCTGACAACCACTCCGGTTTTGGCCGAAGATCCCGGCCCGGCCGCCTACTCCTCGGCCTTGTCAGGCAAGCGTGTGCTTCTGGTGCCGCTCGCCATGGGGTTCGATTTGGCGCAAGGCTGGTCCGCCATCCTCAAGCGCGAGGTTGAGGCCTTTGGCGGCACGTTCGAAACGCGCGACCCGAACTGGAGCACTGAAGCGGGGGCGCAGGCCCTGACCGAAGCGATCTCGTCCGACCCGCACCCGGATGTACTGGTGGTGATGTCGCCCGATCTGAACTCCTTCGCCAAGATCCTGAAGAAGGCGCAAGATGCCGGGATCTATGTGATCTTGATCGACAACCCCGCCAACTTCCCCGCCGATGCCTATGTCGGCAGCGATTGGAACAAGCTGGGTCAGTTGGAGGCCGAGGCGGTGATCAAGGGCTGTGGCGAAGGGTCGTCCAAGAAGATCGGCCTGGTTCAGGGCGACGAGGTCAACGCCACCTCGCTGTACCAATATGCGGGCATCATGAAGGTACTGGAATCACACCCGGACTTTACCGTCGTGGCCAAGCCTGACAGCAACTGGGACGCCACCACGGCCCGCAATGTGACCACGACCATGCTGCAACAGAACCCCGATATCTGCGGCATCATCGACTTCTGGGATGGCGATGCCACCGGCACTGCGGCGGCGATCCGCGATGCCGGTCTGGCCGACAAGGTGTTCCTCGTGACCACGGGCGGCGGCGAAAAGACCGCCGATTGCGCGACACTGGAGGATGGCACCTATGGCGCGGTGGTGATGACGGACCTTGCGCGTGAATCCGGCGACATGGTTGCGATGATCAAGTACCTGCTGCAAAGCGGACAGCCTGCCGGCACGTCCTCGCCCTATATCTACACACTGCTGAAGGCCACGACCAAGGCCGACCTCGCGCCGGATACCTGCTGGGATCTCAAGGCCCTGCAAGCCGCTGCGGGCAACTGATCCGCTGTCTGATCGGGGCGCCGCGCAACCTGCGGCGCCCTTGATTTCCGTCCTACTGCCCCTGCCCTCCTGCCCCTGATCGAGCATATCTGATGCGTTTCCGCGAGCGGCTGCAAGCCTGGCGCTACAATCTTGTCCCTGATCATCTGATCGGCGAAATCCTCACCAAGCGCTGGACCGACAACGCCATTCCCTTCATGGCGCTTGTGATCACCGTGGCAACGTTCGGCACGCTGATCCCTGGCTTTTTCAAACCGCTGTCGCTGCAGGAAAGCACGCGGCAGTTGGGAGAGTTTTCGCTGGTGGTGACGGGCCTGACCGTTGTGATGCTGGGCGGCGGCATCGACCTCGCGGTGGGATCGATCTTTGCGCTGTCGGCATTTGCAGCTGTGACGTGCTTTTTCATTTTTGAGCTTCCAGTCTGGGTGGCATTACTCGCCTCGCTCAGCGTCGGCGTCGCATTTGGGGCCATCAATGGCTATCTGATCGGCTATCTGCGATTGCGCGCTTTTCTGACGACGCTTGTTACCTTCATCATCGGACGCGCGATCTATGACATTCTGGTCGTGAATTTCGCGTCACTGGTCCAGATGTCCTCTGCCACCTCGGATGTCTGGGATTTCATCGGTGACGGCGTGGCGCTGGGGATATCGATTCCGGTCTGGTCGGCGCTGGTGCTGGGTATAATCACCCATGTAGCGTTGACGCGCTCTCGGCCCGGCTGGCATGTGCTGGCAGTGGGTGGCTCGCGCCGTTCGGCCTATAACGCCGGCATCAAGGTGCGGCGGACGGTGTTTCTGACCTACGTTTTCTCGGGCCTCTGCGCCTCTGCCGCAGGCTTTCTGATTGCCACGCGGCTGTCGGGCGCAGGCCCCGGCACCGGACAGGGGCTAGAGATTGCCGCCCTGACCGCTGCGGTGGTGGGGGGCAACTCGCTGGGCGGCGGGCGCGGATCGGTGGCCAAAGGCATGATGGGTGCGATCATCGTTCTGGTGATGACCAACGGGTTGATCCGGTTGGGCTATGGCACCGGCACCAACCAGATGGTGCTGGGCCTGTTGCTGGCCACTGCCGTTACCATCGACATCCGCTGGCTGAAGAACCGCCACAAGGTTCTGAACGAGGTTTATGTGGCCCCGGTCTACCTGGCGATGGGCCCGACGCAATCGGCAGAGCCGGATTCCGGTACACCCTATGCGCTGAACAACCGTCTCTCCCATGCCGACGCGATCGGGCTGGGTGAATTGGAGGGGCCAGAGGACGTGATCCTCGACGCCGACGATCACCTTTATTGCGGCACAAGGCACGGCGAGATCATCCGCTTTTTCGCACCCGATTACGTAAGATCCGAGGTGTTTGCCCATGTCGGCGGCTTCCCCCTTGGGCTGGCTTTTGATGCCAAGGGCAATCTGATTACCTGTGTCGGGGCGATGGGGCTTTACGCCATCTCGCCCGAACGTCAGGTTACCAAACTGTCGGCGGAAACCGCGCGGTCGCTGACCTCAATCGTCGATGACGCCCGTCTGCGCGACCCCAACGATCTGGATATTGCCCCCGACGGCAAGATCTATTTCACTGACTCGACCAAGCGCTACGACGCGCATGACTGGACGCTGGACAGCATTGAGAACCGCGCCACCGGGCGGCTGCTGGTCTATGACCCCAAGGATGGCAGCACAAAAACCCTGCTGGACGGCTACCGCTATACCAACGGTGTCTGCATGGCGCATGACAACCGATCGCTGTTCTTTGCCGAAAGTTGGGCCTGCCGGATTCATCGTTATTGGCTGGACGGCCCGAAGGCGGGCACCGCCGAATGCGTGATCCGTGACATGCCGGGGTATCCCGACAACATCAACCGCGCCTCGGACGGCACATACTGGATGGCTTGGCTGGGCATGCGCACCCCAAGCTTCGATCTGTCTTTGCGCCATCCTGCGATGCGCAAACGCATGGCGCGACGGCTGCCGCAGGACGATTGGCTGTTTCCCAACATCAACACTGGTGGCGTGGTGAAATTCGACGAGGCAGGCCGGATTATGCAGACCATGGGCGATCTGACCGGGGCGTCGCACTCGATGGTGACCTCAATGCGCGAACATAAGGGTCAGCTTTTCATCGGCGGGATCTTCAACAATCGCATCGGTCGGTTCACTGTCGAAGGTGCCGACGCGGGGTGGAGCGGGATGAAGTCGTATTGGGGCGCAGGCAAATGATCTTTGACCCTATATTGGACATCTTCCGCGGCAAGGCGGTGACGATCCCGCCCATGGACGGCGCCTTCCGCCCAAACACCGCGCTTGACGACGCGCCAATCTTTGCGCAGATGCCGGGCCCCGACAATCTGGTGTTCTGGCAGGGCAAATTGATTGCCAGTTCCGGCAAAACCTTGTTGGCACCGGACGGCGAGGTTCTGCGAACCTTTGCCGCTGATGTCACGGCGTTGGCCGTATCGCCGAAAGGGGAACTGGTCGTCGGTTTGGAAGACGGCAGCCTGACCATCAATGGCGCCTCGATGCCCCTGCCTGCCGATGTACGCTGCATCACCGCACTTGCCTTCGGCGCCGATGGACAGTTGTGGCTGGCCAATGGCTCGGCAACCGTTCAACCGTCGCAATGGGCGATGGACTTGATGATGAAAAACGCCTCGGGTTCGGTTTGGGTCCATGACGCCAGTTGGCGCAAGGTGGCGGCAGGGTTGGCTTGGCCCTGTGGTCTTCTTCCTGAGGGGCAAGGCGTGATCGTTGCCGAAAGCTGGCGGCATCGGCTGCTGCGCTTGGGCGCGGGCAAACCCCGCCCGGTACTGGAAAGCCTGCCGGGTTACCCTGCGCGGCTGACCCCTGCTGCGGGGGGTGGCGCGTGGCTGGCGGTGTTTGCGCCGCGCAACCGTCTGATTGAATTCGTATTGCAGGAGACCCATTACCGTCTGGCGATGATGGCCGAAGTGCCACCCGAATTCTGGATCGCCCCTGCCCTTGCCTCCGGTCGCAGTTTTCTGGAGCCATTGCAGTGCGGCGGCATCCGCATGTTGGGGGTGCACAAGGCCTGGTCGCCATCGCGGTCCTTCGGGTTGGTGGTGCGGCTTGGGGCCGACATGTCGCCGTTGTTCAGCCTACACAGCCGCGCCAATGGCACCCGCCATGGCGTGACCTCGGTGTTGGAGCATCAAGGCCAGCTTCATGTCGCTTGCAAGGGCAGCGATTGCATCGTGACCGGCGGGCACACCGAAACAGGGAACGTCTGAATGGAACCGATCCTGAAACTGCAGGCCGTCTCAAAATCTTACCGCAATGTGCCCGCCGTAAGCGGTGTCGACTTCACCCTGATGCCGGGCGAAATTCACGCGCTGTTAGGGGAGAATGGCGCCGGAAAATCCACGCTGACCAAGATCATGGCCGGTGTGGTGCAGCCAAGCTCTGGCAAGATCATCCATCACGGCACAGAAACCACTTTTGCCACCCCGAATGACGCGCTTGCTTCCGGCATTGCGATGGTGTTTCAGGAAACTTCGCTGGTGCCGTCGATGACCGTGGCGCAGAATCTTTACCTTGGTTCAGAACGCTTTTTGAACCGGTTGCGCGGCATCACCATTTCCACCCAGCAGTTTCTGCAGTCGCTGAACTTCAGTGTCGACCCGACAGCGATGGTCGAAACTCTGGGTGCCGCCAAGCGCCAGATGGTCGAAATCGCCCGTGCCGTTCATCACAACGCTGAAGTGATCATCTTTGATGAACCGACAGCCACCCTGACCCCGGAAGAAAAGAGGCATTTCTTTGCGCTCTTGCGGCGGCTGAAGGCCGCGGGCGTCTCCATCATCTTCATCAGCCACGCGCTGGAAGAGGCACTGGCAATCTCTGACCGCATCACAATTCTGCGCGATGGAGCCTTGGTCGTGACAGACAACACCGCCGCCTTCACTCGTGACAGCATAATCGCCGCCATGGTCGGGCGCAGCCTGTCGAATTCGATCTACAAGTCGCGCGATGATGCCTTGCTGCGCAAGCCGGGGCGCAAAGTCTTGTCGGTGCAGGATATTTCAATGGGCGCCATGGTGCACAACACCTCGTTTTCGGTGTTCGAAGGCCAGATCACCGGCGTCTTCGGCCTGATCGGATCGGGCCGGACTGAGACGTTCAAGATCGTCGCAGGCATCGCCAAGCGCGATTTTCTGCGCGGCGGAACCATTTTGCTGGACGACAAGCCGGTGCGCTACGTTACCCCGCATGCGGCGGTGCGCGACGGCATCGTCTATGTGACCGAGGACCGCAAATCCGAAGGCATCTTCGAGACGATGAGCATTGGCGAGAACCTGTTCGGCGGCCTGCTCGCCTCCGGGAAGACCAAGGCGCAGGTGGTGCGGCTTGCCGACATCAAGGCACTGGCGGCAGAGTGGACGGCACGGCTGAACATCCGCGCAATCAATGACAACGCACGCGTCGTGGAATTGTCAGGCGGCAATCAGCAAAAGGTTGTCATCGGCAAGGGGCTGGTTCAGTCCCCGCGCGTGGTGATCTTTGATGAGCCCACGCGCGGCGTCGATGTGGCCGCGATCGCCGAGATTCACCAGATCATCAATGGCCTGGCCGATGCCGGCCTCGCCGTCGTGGTGATTTCCAGCTATCTGCCCGAGGTTCTGAATCTGTCTGACCGCATTCTGGTCTGTCGTCAGGGCCGCATTGTCGAAGAACTGTCGCCGACCCAGGCGACCGAAGAAAAAATCATGTATGCCGCGGTGCATTGATGCGCTGCCCAAAAACCGGAGCTGACCGATGACCAGAACCACATGGACCTATTACAAGGGCGCATGGCAAGAAGGCGATGTACGCATTCTTGGTGCCTCATCGCATGCCACCTGGCTTGGCTCGCTGGTGTTTGACGGTGCGCGCCAGTTTGAAGGTGTGACCCCCGACCTTGACCGCCATTGCGCCCGCGTCAACGACTTGGCTCATGCGCTCGGATTGACGCCGACCCTGAGCGGGCCCGAGATCGAGGCGCTTTGCCGTGAAGGCCTGAAGAAGTTCGCAGCCGATGCCGCCGTCTACATTCGCCCGATGTATTGGGCCGAAGAAAGCGACATAGGCATCCTGCCACCCAAACCCGCCTCGACGGATTTTGCACTCTGCCTTGAGGAAATGCCGATGGTCGTGCCCACTGGCTTTACCATCACCACCACGCGCTATCGCCGCCCGACGCTTGAGGTGATGCCGGTCAATGCCAAGGCCGCCTGCCTTTACCCCAACAACGCCCGCATGATGCGTGAGGCGCAAGCCAAGGGCTACAACAACGCGCTGGTTTGCGACTCCAACGGCAATGTGGCCGAACTGGCCACCGCCAACGTCTTCATGGTCAAGGGCGGAGAGGTCTTCACGCCGATGCCCAACGGCACCTTCCTTGATGGCATTACCCGTCAGCGTGTCATCGCACTTTTGCGCGGCGCAGGGCTCACCGTCACGGAAACCACCCTGACCGTGCAGGATTTCCGTGAGGCCGATGAAATCTTCTCGACCGGAAACGTCTCGAAAGTGGTTCCGGTGATTGGGTTTGATGACAAGGCCCTAGCCTATGGGCCAATCGCCCAGAAGGCACGCAAACTCTATATGGACTGGGCGAAGGCCTGAGAGGAGGACATCATGGCAACCGTGAAACTGCTGACTGACGCCGAGGCCGACGCGTCCCCCCGTGTGAAGGCGGTCTTTGACGACATTCGCGCCACCCGCAAATCGGATTTCGTCAACAATTTCTGGCGCGCCGCCGCCAATGATCCGGCCTTGCTGGAGCGGACCTGGGGCAGCCTGAAACAGGTTATGGCGGGGGAAACCGTGCTGGGCCGTGCCGTGCAAGAGATGATCTATATCGCCGTCTCGACCGCCAATGGTTGCAGCTATTGCGTTCATTCCCACACCGCCGCCGCCCGCGCCAAGGGCATGACCGATGCACAGCACGCTGAACTCATGGCGATCATCGGCCTTGCCGCTCAGACCAACCATCTGGTGACTGCGATGCAGGTACCAGTCGACCCCGCCTTTCTGATCGAAAGCTGAAGCCATGGACAAGGCCCTGATCGCCCATACCCCCGGCGGCCCTGAGGTGATGAAGTGGCAGGACATTGCCACCCCCTCGCCGGGGCAAGGCGAGGTGCTGCTGCGGCAAACGGCTATCGGTGTCAATTTCCTCGATATCTATCACCGCTCCGGCCTCTACCCTTGGACCACGCCGACGATGATTCCAGGGGCCGAGGCTGCGGGACTGGTCGAGGAAGTCGGCCCCGGCGTGCAGGATTTTTCTGTTGGCGACCGGGTGGCCTATGTTCTGCCACACGGCGGCTATCGCCAACGCCGTGTGGTGCCGGCAGAGCGGCTTTTGGCCCTTCCGGACGGCGTGAGCGATGCCCAGATCGCCGGAGTGCTGCTAAAAGGCCTGACCGCGCAATATCTGGTGACGACTTGCCATGCCGTGCAACCGGGCGACTGGGTGCTGGTACATGCGGCGGCGGGCGGTGTTGGCCTTCTTCTCGGCCAATGGCTGAAGGCGCTTGGGGCTACCGCTATCGGCACCGCAGGTTCGGACGAAAAAGTGGCACTGGCCCGGCAACATGGCTACGCGCATGTCATCAACTACCGCAGCCAAGACTTTGTCGCTCAGGTACGGGATCTGACATCCGGCCAAGGGGTGGCGGTGGTGTACGATTCGGTGGGTCAGGATACATGGGCCGGGTCGCTGAAGTGCTTGCAGCGGCGCGGCATGTTCGTCAGTTTCGGCCAGTCTTCGGGGATGATTACCGGATTCACGCTGTCTGATCTGGCCCGTGGCGGTTCATTGTCGGCCAACCGGCCGGTACTTTTCGACTATATCGCCAACCGCGATGAATTGGTGGGGCGGAGCCGTGATCTTTTCAATCGACTGGTTGACGGCAGCCTGCACACTCAGCCGCCGCACTGCCGTCCGCTTCAAGAGGCCGCCTTGGCCCACGCTGATTTGGAGGGCCGCCGAACCACCGGCTCCACGGTGCTGTTGCCTTGACCTAGGGCGGGTATCTGACTTTGGCTTTTTCATGCAGGGTCAAGAAAGCTCCATGGAAAGGGAACTTTCCCGGTGGTCGGATTTGACCACTGAGGCAAGACACTAATCAGGTAGGCATTGTCTCGACGTGGTTTTCCAACGTGTGACGAAACCTCGCCGCGCGATAAAGTGCCCGCGAAACCAAGGACAAGTGCCTTGGCCGCGCGGGTTTTGGGCGGCTGAAATGAGGACTACACGACACGGGCATGTGTTCGGCATTCCACACGAAGTGTTCAGGCTGCCCGCTTGTTCATCACCAGCGCGACGGTCTCTCCAATCACCGATGGGTTCTCCGCGATCGTGACGCCTGCCGAGGTCAAAATCTCAACCTTTTCAGAGGCGCTTTCGCCAAAGGCAGAGATGATCGCCCCTGCATGGCCCATCGTGCGGCCCTTGGGGGCGGTCAGGCCTGCGATATAGGCGATGACCGGTTTGGACATATGCTGTTGGATATATTGCGCGGCCTCGGCCTCTTGTGGGCCACCGATTTCACCAATCAGGCAAATGATATGGGTGTCCGGGTCGGCCTCAAACCGCTCCAGAATGTCCCGGAAGGAGGAGCCATTGATCGGGTCACCGCCGATGCCCACGCTGGTCGAAACCCCGATGCCGCGATCCTTGAGCTGCTGGGCGGCTTCGTAACCCAGAGTGCCGGAACGTCCGACAATTCCAACATGGCCGGGCAAATAGATGTGTCCCGGCATGATACCCAGCATCGCTTTGCCGGGGCTGATCGTTCCGGCGCAATTCGGGCCAGTCAGAACCATGCGGCGTTCGCGCGGATAGCGCATCATGTAGCGTTTGACCGAAATCATGTCCTGCGCGGGGATGCCGTCAGTGATGCAGGCGCAGTAGCGTATGCCACCATCGGCGGCCTCCATGATGCTGTCGGCCGCAAAGGGCGGTGGCACGAAGACGAGGCTGGTGTCCGCACCAGTTGCCGCGACTGCCTCCTTGACCGTGTCAAACACCGGAACGCCGCATACCGTCTCGCCACCCTTCCCCGGCACCACGCCAGCCACGACGTTGGTTCCGTAGTCCAGCATTTCCTTGGTGTGGAACCGCGCCATCCGGCCGGTGATGCCCTGCACCATGACCCGGCTTGCTCTGTCGAGAAAAATGCTCATCCCTTTGCCCTCATCTTGGTGTTTTGCAGTTTGTCATTTTTCCATGCGGTGACCGAACGTTCTGCCGCCTGCATGAGCGAGCCGGCGCGGATGATCGGCAGCCCGGATTCCGCGAGGATTTTCTGCCCCTCTTCCACATTCGTTCCGGCAAGGCGAACAATCACGGGCACATCGACAGGGTTCGCGCGCAGCGCCTGCACGACGCCTTCGGCCACCCAGTCGCAGCGGTTGATCCCGGCAAAGATATTGACAAGGATCGCCTCAACATTTTCATCCGACATCACCAAACGGAAGGCTTTGGCGACCCGCTCGGGCGTCGCCCCACCACCGATGTCGAGGAAGTTCGCAGGCTCCCCTCCGGCGAGTTTGATTGTGTCCATCGTCGCCATCGCAAGCCCGGCCCCATTGACGATGCAGCCAATGTTCCCGGTCAAGCCGATATAGGCCAGACCGCGGTCAGCAGCGCGCGCCTCACGCGGGTCTTCCTGGCTCTTGTCGCGCAATTCCGCAACATGCGGGTGGCGGAACAAAGCATTGGTATCAAACGTCATCTTGGCGTCAAGCGCCAGAATTCGGTTGTCTGTCGTGATCACCAGCGGGTTTATTTCGACCATCGTCGCATCCAACTCGCGAAAGGCGCGGTAGCAGCCCAGCAAAGTGCGGACCATTTGCTGGGTCAGTGCGGTTGGGATCTTCAAGGCAAAGGCGATCTCACGGGCCTGAAACTCTTGCAGACCCACGGCCGGTTCCACAGTAGAGCGCACGATGGAGCCCGGTTTGTTTGCAGAAATCTCTTCGATCTCCATCCCGCCTTCGGACGATGCCACGATCATCACCCGCTGGGATGTCCGGTCGAGCACAAAACCCAGATAGATTTCACGGTCAAAATCCACGGCGTTTTCGACGTAAACGCGGTAGATGCCTTTGCCTTCCGGGCCTGTCTGATGTGTCACCAGTTTGCGACCGAACATGGCGTTGGTTGCGTCATGAATTTCATGCTCTGAATTGCACAGCTTCACGCCGCCAGCCTTGCCGCGCCCGCCTGCGTGGACCTGCGCCTTGACGATCCAACGGTTTCCGCCCAGTTCCCGACCGCGATAGGCCGCCTGTTCCGGGCTATAGGCCAACCCACCCGGAGGCACAGCCACACCGAATTTCGCCAGGATCTCCTTGGCTTGGTATTCATGGATATCCATCGTCGCCTCCCTCCGTTTCGCTATTCTGCGGCCATCTGATTGACGTAGTAGCCGCGCATCATGTCCGCGATCTTGTCGATATCCACCCCTGCCCCCATCGCATTCATCGCCACCGCAAATCGTGAGGCAATGTCGACAATGGCCGCTTCAGAGAGTTGGTTGAGAATGCCAATCCGGATTTGAACCGGCTCTGACAGGGTTGGCCAGATGCCAAACCCCTTGGCGCGGCAGGCTTGCACAAGTTCCTTTTCCCGACCGGCCAACGACGCGGGCAGGTTCATGACCACAAGGCTCGTCATATTGGAGGTCACATCGCAGCCCATCGCGGTAACTGCCAGCCGCAGCGCAGCCTCATGATGGGCATAGTCCTGCGCCTTTTGCGCCTTGCCATGCTGAAGGTTGATCCGCAGCGCCTCATGAAACGCTGCGACGGCATAGCCCGAATGGGTGCGGTGATAACTGCCAGCCGCAACATCCTTACCCTCGACAATGCCCCAATGGCGCGCCTCCAGCACGGGGTGATGGACATAGCTGTAGCAGCCCGTGGCCTTGATCTCAGCGATATAGCGGTCGCTAAAGCTGACGGGCGCATAGGTCAGCGGCAAGCACAGCACGCCCTTTTGCGGACAAGAGGCCCAACCGACCACGCCGGGAAAATCGTCAATGTCGAAGTTTTCGATCCCCAGCGACGACACCGCATCGACAAGACCCATGACGCCATGACGTTCGCAGGCATCCGAAAAGGCGCGCAGATCGTTGATCCGGCCCGATCCGGTTTCCCAATGCGCCATGAAGGCCCATTTCGGCGTTTTCTGCTTCAGCGCGGCGTCAATCACCTCAGCGGCCACAGACTGGCCATGCGGCACCGTGACCACCGTGACATTCGCAGGTTTGGGGTCAAACGGGTTGGCACGCAGGTCTTCGCGGCTCGACGCCTTCATCCGGATCGTCAGCGCATCAATGCCGCTGAACGTTCCGTTGGTGAACGCAACAACCTCATCGCCCGGCAAGATCGCGCTGAATAGGCAGTCTAGGCCGCTGAAGCCGGTTCCGCCGACCCCGAAAGTGTAGACGTTCCGCGTGCCCCAAACGGTCCGCAGCATCTCTTTGCACTCAATCATGCCACGCAGCACATCGGCCTGCATGTGATCGGCCAGCCCGGCATTCGCAAAGCTGGCAAGCACCCGCGCATCGGTATTGCCCGGCCCCGGCCCTGCGGCCAATGTTTCGGGAATTTCAAGCCGGGGGAATATCGCAGTTTGTGTCATCAGTCAGCCTTGCGGTTGCAATTGGAATGAACCCCGAAACACAGCAACCCCACAGCGCGTGGGGGCATCACCAAAATTTCGGGTGGGACCGTAGGAACAAGAAAACCGGGCATTCGGAGCAACGAGAGCAGAGACGGGCGCCATCATGTTCACCTTCAGGCAAGTTTCCTTCCGTCCATGAAATCGCTGCTCGACAATTTGCGCAACATTCCTATATCCTGCTTTTGGGTATCTATTTGGATAGGGAAATACCTACCAATACGGGTGGATATACTGCCGCATACCGAAAGCGCCCCTACCAGAACGGGTAGGTTTTGGAGGTTTCCATGACAAATTGGCTGCCGAAATCCAAAGAAGCCGTCGTCACCGTCATGTTAGCGGATAACAATCCGTTGGTCCTCACGGCCATGTCGGCGATCTTTGAAAAGGATCCCCGATTCTCTTTGGTCGCGACCTCCTCGACGGCTGAGGGCTTTCTTGGGGCAATCATGCGGATGCCAGTTCAGGTCGGCGTGATCGACTGGAATCTGCCGGCCCTCGGCGGGGCCAAGCTGATCGACGTGCTGCGCGCCCAACCCAATGCGCCCCGGCTGGTCGTTTACGGCGATGAGACGTCGGACACACCGCGCAAGGCGATGTCGGCGGGTGCTGCTGGCTTTGCATCGCGGTCAGGTTCGGTGGAGCATTTGCTTGAAGCGTGCCTGTCGGTTTCCAAGGGGCAAATGGTCTTCCCGTTCCTCGATGTCCGCAGCCTGCAGCACGACCCGATCGATCAGCTTTCACGACGCGAACGGACCCTGCTTGAGGCGCTGTCGAGGGGCCTCACGAACCGTGAGTTGGCCAAGGAATTTGACATCAGCGAGAACACCGTCAAGTTCCACCTGTCCAACCTGTTTGAGAAGCTTTCGGTCAAAAATCGGACGCAGGCGATCGCGTTTTATTACGCCAATCGGGCCTCTCGTGGTGACTTCTGAGGGGTCGTTTTTATTTTCCTTATGGTAAAATAATTTTCCTTGACATGAAAGTATTTTATGAATGATCCCTTGGGGGCCGACGCACCCTCCCAAAATCATGGAGCCCACCGATGTCCTTTCACGTCATTCAACAAGCCGCCGCCCGCCTCAATCGGAGTGAGCTGGCAGTTCCCGGCAGCGCCCCACAAATGTTTGAAAAGGCAGCACAATCAGAGGCCGACGTGATCTTCCTGGACCTTGAGGATGCGGTCGCCCCGGATGACAAAGTCCAGGCCCGAAAGAACATCATCAAGGCCCTGAATGAGCTCGACTGGGGCAAGAAAACCATGTCCCTCCGAATCAACGGACTGGACACGCACTACATGTACCGGGACGTTGTGGACGTTGTCGAACAGGCCGGAGAGCGGCTTGACCTGATCATGATCCCGAAAGTCGGGACCGCCGCCGACGTCTACGCGGTCGATATGATGGTCACCCAGATCGAGGACGCAAAGGGCTACAAAAAGCGGATCGGGTTCGAACATATCATCGAAACCGCGCTCGGAATGCAGAACGTGACCGAGATTGCGGGCGCGTCAAAACGCAACGAAAGTCTGCATTTTGGGGTTGCCGATTATGCCGCATCAACCCGGGCGCGGACCACGATTATCGGTGGCGTCAATCCCGACTATGCGGTGCTGACCGACCCGCTGGATGACGGCAGCCGGGCCGTGCATTGGGGCGATATGTGGCACTACGCGCTTGCCCGAATGGTGGTCGCGGCGCGTGCAAATGGCTTGCGGCCGGTGGATGGCCCCTTTGGCGATTTCTCCGATCCAGACGGCTACCGCGCTGCCGCCAAACGCGCCGCCGTGCTGGGATGCGAAGGCAAATGGGCCATTCACCCCAGCCAGATCGCCCTCGCAAATGAGGTGATGACCCCCTCTGCTGCCGAAGTCACCCGCGCCCAACGTATCCTTGCCGCGATGGAACAGGCGGCCGCCGAGGGCAAGGGCGCCGTTTCACTTGACGGGCGTCTGATCGACTATGCGTCCATCCGTCAGGCCGAAGTGCTGGTGGCGAAGGCCAAGCAAATCGCCGGGGCCTGAAGCCTGATCCGACGAGCAAAGTTTTAGAAAGACCCAACGATCCGTCGCCCACAAGGCGGCGGATTTAGCACATGCGCGTACCCGCATTCAGAGCGATCTTCCGGTGCCCGAAGCTCGCGGCCCCGGTCGGGTCGCCTGATCGGCAACCCCTGCCGCTTCCTCCGGTTTCAGGCAGTCCCACACAGTCGACAAAACTCCCAATTCTTACAAAAAGTTAAACTTCCCGCAAAAAGGACTTCAAGCAGGGCCGCTATCCCTCCCCTCAGAAGTTAAGAATTGAAGGAAGAAAAGACCATGGCCCAGTCGAAACCCGTGGATACCAAAGCTCCACCAAAGATGCTGCCCGGCGCCGAGATCAACGTTCTGGTCTTGCAGGGCGGCGGCGCCTTGGGCGCCTATCAGGCTGGCGCACTGGATCAATTGACGCAGGCCGGACACCATATGAACTGGGTGGCCGGCATTTCGATTGGGGCAATCAATGCCGCCATCATTTGTGGCAATCCTGAAGACAGGCGGGTGACCCGCTTGCAAGAATTCTGGAGCGGCGTCAGCGTCGGATTTGCCGCCACGGGTTTGATAGATGCCTTTGGAATGCGGCAACTCTACACAGATCTGGCGGCTGCCACAGTGATGTCACTTGGGGTGCCGGGATTCTTTCAGCCGCGCATGAACTGGGGCGCACCCTATGGCTTTGGCGGCCCGACTGGGGCGAGTTTCTATGACACGGAACCGCTGCGCGAGACGCTGCTACGGCTGGTGGATTTCGACTATCTGAACGACCACGGCCCGCGCCTCAGCGTCGGGGCGGTGGATGTTGAAACCGGCAACTTCGCCTATTTCGACAGCAGCAAGATGCGCATCGGCCCAGAGCATATCATGGCCAGCGGCGCGCTGCCGCCGGGCTTTCCAGCGGTGGAAATCGCCGGTCGGCAGTATTGGGACGGCGGCCTCGTATCCAACACCCCGCTGCAATACGTGCTGGAAAATGCCGGAACGGAGCCGCTTTGCGTGTTTCAGGTTGATCTGTTTTCGGCCCGCGGCCCCAAACCGGAAACCATCGCAGAGGTGTCGCAACGCGAAAAGGACATCCGGTTTTCCAGCCGGACACGCTTGACGACCGACCGTTTTCGCCAGTTGCACGAAATACGCGCCGCAGCGGTTCGACTGGCGGCCAAGTTGCCGGAAAGCCTCGCCAATGACCCTGATCTTGCTGTCTTGCTGAAGTCCGGGCCGGGGTGCCCGGTGACCTTGGTTCACCTGATCCACCGCAAGGAAAGTTTTGAAGGCGCCTCAAAGGACTATGAGTTTTCGCGCCTGTCGATGGAGCAACATTGGGCCGCCGGTCAGGGCGATGTGAAGAAGACCTTTGCCCATAACGCATGGCGAAACCGCACGATCGACTGGGACGGGCTCAGAATCTTTGACCTGAGCAACAAGCCCGGCGATGTCTGAAGGATCAATCCAATGAAAATCGCTGACGTTACCAAACGCGCCTTCTCGATGCCGTTGACCAACCCGTCCTATCCGCCGGGGCCGTATCGTTTTGTGAACCGCGAATTCCTCATCATCACATATCGCACCGACATGGAGGCGCTACGCGCCGTGGTGCCAGAGCCGTTGGAAGTGACCGATCCGCTGGTTAAGTTCGAATTCATCCGCATGCCCGACAGCACCGGCTTTGGCGACTATACCGAAAGCGGTCAGGTGATCCCGGTCAGCTTTCAGGGCCAGAAGGGTGGCTATGTCCACTCTATGTACCTCAACGACGAATCCCCGATTGCGGGCGGTCGTGAGATTTGGGGATTTCCCAAGAAGCTGGCCGATCCGGCCCTGCGCGTCGAGAAAGACACGTTGCTCGGTACGCTCGATGTGGGATCTGTCCGGGTGGCGACCGGCACGATGGGCTACAAGCATCGCACCTTGGATGCAGGCCCGATCAAAGCCGCTCTTGAAGCACCGAGCTTTCTGCTGAAGATCATCCCTGATGTGGATTGCACCCCGCGCATCTGCGAATTGGTCCGCTACTACCTGAAGGATATCACCGTCAAAGGTGCTTGGTCGGGTCCGGCGGGGCTGGAATTGCACGCCCACGCCATGGCCGCCGTGTCCGATCTGCCCGTGCTGGAGGTGGTGTCGGCCGTCCATATCCTGTCGGACCTGACGCTTGGTCTGGGTGAGGTCGTGCATGATTATCTGGGTCCACGAAAGTGACCAAGGCTTCAGCGGTTCAACATTCCTTTGCGACACGCCTTGCCCATGCGGGCCTTGCGATGGCCGTCGGGGTGGACCTGCTGAGCAGCATCATCGCGCGATCCCCGACGCAGGATTACCCCGCCAACTTCTACTACTTGGTCCACCGGGACTGCGGCTGGCTGGTCGGCGGCCTCGCGTTAACGCTCTGGGGCATCATCCTGCTGCGCCGGACTGGAACCAAACCCGGGCTGCTGTTGCCTTGGTTCAACGCCCAGCGGCGAGAGGCATTCTGGCTGGATCTCAGGGCGCATATTGCCGGCCTGCGGGCCCATCAATTGCCGCCGTACCAAGAGGCTGGTCCCTTTGCGGCAGCAATGCACGGTTTGGGTCTGCTGTTAGTAACTGCGATGGCCGCAACCGGGGTCATCTGGCAAGCCGCGTTGCAATCCGGCGCGGAAAACGCGGCGTTGGTGTTGGTCGCAGATACGGCTGCACCACGTCATGGGCGATCTGGTCTGGGTCTATCTGCTGGGCCACGGGCTGACGTCGCTGTTCCATCACTACGGGCTCGACAAGAGCCTTGCTGAAATGTGGTCATTTGGCCGCTCCACTGTTGAAAAGGACTGATAAGATGAGTGTTTCCATAAGCTTGAAGGACAAAGTTTGCATCATCACCGGCGGTGCCAGCGGGATCGGCTTTGGCATTGCCGAGCGCTATGTCGCGGATGGCGCATTGGTGGCGATTGCCGATCTGGATCTGGCCGCGGCCAATGCCGCCGCCGCAAAGCTGACGGCCACCGGACCGGGCAAGGCCATCGGCGTTGCAATGAACGTCATGGATGAGGCGATGGTGAATGCCGGTGTGACAGAGGTCATCGCCAAATGGGGCAAGGTGGACGTGCTGATTTCAAATGCAGGCATCCAGATCGTCCACAAGTTGGAGGAGTTCCCCTTTGCCGATTGGAAAAAGCTGCTTTCCATCCACCTGGACGGCGCGTTTCTGACCTCCAAAGCCTGCCTGCCCTATATGTATGCCGCAGGCTCTGGGGCCATCATCTTCATGGGATCGGTGCATTCGCATGAAGCGTCGGCGCTGAAGTCGGCCTATGTCACCGCCAAGCACGGGTTGCTGGGGCTGGCCAAGGTCATCGCCAAAGAGGGTGCGGCCCACGGCGTCCGCGCCAATGTGATCTGCCCCGGCTTTGTACGGACCCCGCTGGTCGAAAAGCAGATCCCGGAACAGGCCAAGACGCTGGGCATTTCGGAAAAGGAGGTGGTTGAAAAGGTCATGCTGGGCGAAACTGTCGATCATGAGTTTACCACGATCGAAGACGTGGCCGAGGTGGCGCATCTCTTTGCCGCCTTCCCCAGCAACGCGCTGACAGGGCAATCTCTGGTCGTCAGCCACGGCTGGTTCATGCAATAGACGCCTGACAGCCCCACAGCCAACGCCCTTCGCAGACCCCTGCGAAGGGCCTTACACTTTGTTGGTTATTGTTTTGTGCCGCAAGCAAACGAAAGCGGACTAAGGTGGCCCTCAGGCGCGCCTTTGTCCGCTGGATGCAGTCGCCTCGCTTTCCTAGGCGAGGTTCAGCACCTTCATAACGGCCGCTTTCTGATCCGCAGCCTGACCGCTGCCCGCAAAGATCGCCTCCAACTGGCCGACCTGATCATAGATCATCGTACCTGCTTTCGGTGCATTCAGGCCAAGTGCCGTCACTTTGGCATCCAGATCCGCTTCCATGCCGATGATTGGCGACGGGGTAGCGGCGGCCTTTGCCGGATGGTTGATCGCCGTCAGGACAAAGCCGATCACCTTGGCCTCATGCTTGGAACTGCTCGGCGCGTTGCCAAGAACGCCAAGCAGGGCCTGAACTTGCGGGCCAGTCAGCGGCTTGGTGGGATACGTCAAATTGAGCGCCGCCAGTTTTGCTTTCAGGTCGCTGACCATCTTTTGCCCGTCAGCACTGTTCAGATCGACGGTCGCAGGCGCAAGCGCCTCGCCAATCACGAATTCGGACCATGCAGTTTTGAACGGCGCCTTCCGGGAACCGTTCAGTACGTCAGACAGTTGTGCAACTTCGGTCACAGTCAGTTGGCCAAGGCCAATTGACGGCACCTTCAACGTCGCAAGATCGGATTTCACAGACTGATCGAACGCGCTGTAGGACGTCGCCGCAGCGAACGACGCTGTGCCCCCAATCAAGACAGCGGCGGCGCTGACGACAACCAATGTCGCGGCGGAAGACAGGAACTTCATGATCTGGTATCCCTTGGATCTGGTGCAGCATCATCGCTGCGCACCACCATTTTTTGCAGATCAGCTTTGCCAACAGCTTTGCCGAAGATTACATTTCTGCAAGGTTAGTCAGATGCTTGGCCAGTGCTACGGTTCAAATCGCGGTCCAGTTGAATTTCGACTCGTAGGCCGGGATTGGCATCTTTCAACGACAGCGCAGCCCCCAACCGTTCCGCAATCGCCTTGACCAGCGCCAAGCCGAGCCCGCTGCTGCCTTTGGTGCGGGTTGGATCAGCTTGATAGAACAGCTCAAAAACCCGCTCACGCTCGGCTTCAGGGATGCCCGGGCCCGTATCGCTGACAGACAACACAACCTTGTCGTCTGCCACAATGCAGCCGAGGGTTATGGCCGTACCGCCGGGACAATGATTGATGGCGTTTTGGGTCAGATTGGCCAGCAATTGCAGCAGCATCCCGCCGTCCGTCATCGCAGCCAGATCCGCATCGAAAGGGGCGACGGTCAGTGTCTGCCCCTTATCCTCGGCCACAGCGGCAAAGGTCTCTTCCAGATCCGCCAAGACCCCAGCAATGCTTACTGACTGACGCTTCACCTGCGCCGCACTGGTCTCAAGCCGGGATATTCGCAGAATGGCGTCAAAGATGCCGCGAAGCCGGGTCAATTCGGCCTCAACATCCTGCAAAGCACTTTGCGCGGCGGGCGGTGTGTCAGGCAGATCAATGGCCCGCTCAACCGCGAGAACCGCCCGTGATAGCGGCGTGCGAAGGTCATGCGCGATCGATGCCGCACTTGCCTTGGTCATCGCCATCAGCGTAGAGAGCCGTTCCAGATGGCTGTTCATCGCCCGCGAAACCCGGTCGATCTGATCATTGGCTTTGGAAACCTCCAGCCGGCTGTCCGACGCCCCACGGGACACACGGTCAAGCGTGTCGGCCATCTGTTCCAGCTTGCGATAGCTTTGCAAACTGCCGAAGAACCCGATGGCAAGAAACGTCGCACTCAACACCAATCCCAGGATGATGAAGGCTTCCAGCATCCGGCGTTCTTGGGTAAGCGTGTTTTCAAGGCTGACGCCAACCACCAGCGTCAACCGACCCATCCGCCCCGTAAGCAACTGATACGCCTGCTTCTTTGGCGCGCCCTTGGCCCCAATGGCCGGCAGTAGTGTCAGTTGCTGGTCGCTCCATCCCGACGCGACTGGCAGGGTTTCGACATCACCGGCCATCCTTTCCCCATCAGGACCAAACAGACCAAAGGCGTGCAACTTGCCGATTTTCGACTGATTGATCTGCTCAATCGTGCCGATCAGCTGCGCCTCACCGCCTTCATGATAGATCTGCTTTAGAAAGTCATGATCGTCCAGAAATCTGGGCCATCAGGCCATTGCGAAGCTCCAGCTGAATATAGTTGAAGGCCACGACACTGGCGATCATCAGAACTGCGGCAAAGAACAGGGTCGCCCGGATCGCCGTCTTGAACGCGGCGCCAGAGGTGACGCTACCGCGGTCCATGAATGCAATATCCCATGTTGCGTACTGTATGGATCAGGGCCACGTCGAACGGCTTGTCGATCTTGGTCCGCAACCGGCTCATATGGGTTTCGACGACGGTGGTGTTCGGCTCAAAATTGAAATTCCACACCTGTTCCAACATCATGGTGCGCGTGACGGTACGCCCCGCATTGCGCATCAAAATCTCCAGCAGGGCGAATTCCTTGTTCTGCAACTCAATCACTGCGCCCTGACGCCGTGCTGTCCGCGCCAACAGATCGAGCGTCAGGTCATGAACCGTCAGGACCGCCACATCCGCCACCTCTTTGCGCCGCCGCGACAGCGCCCCGACCCGAGCCAGAAGTTCAGAGAAATGGAACGGCTTTACCAGATAATCATCTGCCCCCGCCGCCAACCCTTCGACCCGTTCGGACACGTCGGCCATCGCCGTCAGGAACAACACCGGCAGATCCTTTCGCGCAGCACGCAAGGCGCGCAAAACCGACAGCCCATCCATGCCCGGCATCATCCGGTCCAGAATTGCCAAATCGCAGTCATTGTAGAGGCAATAGGTCAGCGCGTCCCGGCCATCCGTCACATGATCAACCGAATGGCCGTTTTCCGTCAGACCCGCCGAAATGAAATCAGCAACCTTCTGGTCATCTTCCGCCAAGAGGATCTTCATATTGAACCTATTCTGCCTGTGCGGCGACCGTGATCTGCACGGATTGCGACACAGGGCAGCCCAATTTCCTATGCCTACAAACCCACATCCAAGCAAACCATTTCGGGGCGACGTTGTCCAAGCCATCCGAACGACGCCACCCCAATCGGCGATGCGCAATCACGGACAAAGGGCGGATCATCTGTCCAGACAGCACCGCGCGTCACGGCCCACCCTATACGAAGACATGGCGGACGATCTCAAGGATCTTGCCGTTGCCCATCTTAACCAACAAGGCGTCCGGCCCATAGCGCACCCAGTCATAGCCCACCGGTGGCGTTTCGAGGTTGAACAGCCAGTAGTCTGCGATCACCCGCTCCGGCGCAAAGGCCGTCACGGGAAGCGTTTCATCCAGCGCCCAAGCCCGATATTTCCAACCCGGACCAGCAAACCACCCGCCGTCATGGTAGATCCGGTTGGCCTCATAGACATGATGATAGATCCCGACATCCGCCATTTCCCGCCGCTTTTCCCAGCCAAGCGGCCCCACAATGCCGACATAACTGGCCGGAGGCGGCACGAATATGGTCTCTGCCGAGGCACTGACAACCGGCAGGGCAACAACCAGCCCCGACAGCAACGCCAAAGCAATGCCAGATTTGAATGTGCGGTCGTACATGATGAAGCGTCCTTGTGTTGGGGGCAAACTCCCGGCTTCGGAGGTTTCAACCCGTAATTCCAAGGATAGCTGGCCAAGTTTGCGACCAATTGCACCGAAGATTACATTCAGTACAGATATGGTTTTGCAGACCTCTGGTCCCATAGTCTTGCCGCATTCAACCAGACAAAATGGATATGGGAAGCAGAGCTTGCGCGCTGCTTCCCATTGGAAACGCTTCGTCTTCCAAACCAGATATCGCTCTCCGACCCGGTCAGAATTGCGCGATCATGGCCGATGCGGCGCCTGCTTCGGCGGCGGCACGGGCTACGGCCGGATCAGACGCATGTTTGATGGCATCGGTATCTTTCATGTCGAACACCGCCAGCAGTCTTCGACCTGTGCCAAGGTCAGGACTTCGGCAGAAGGATATTTCAAGCCAACGCCAGACAGATCGGCCTTCAGCTCAGCTTCCATCTGGACAGCCCCGGCATTGCCCATGGTGACAGTCCCAGCGTTGGCGACGAAGGCAGAGCTGGAAAGCAGGGCAGCAGTCACGCCAGCGAATACGAAGGCGGACAGGTTCGAAGTGCGGTTCATGATTTAATTCCCTAAGTTGGTTGCCGCAACCCGTATGTTGCATGCAGCGACTTTCGCCTCTGAACCTGACGGGCCACTTGCCCGAATCTTACAAAAACGCAACGATTTCGAATTGGCGGATTGCCTCCGTGACAGGGCTGATCCCGAGATTTTGGCTTATCTGATCTGTAGCCCTTCGGGACCATCACGGCCCCGTTGACCATTCAGATTTGTCTGCCAGTCAGCGCACGGGATAAACCCTCACGCCACGACCAGTGCGACGACGCTCACCCGTCCCGCTTCGCCCGCGTTCAGGCGTCAATCACTCATCGCCCCAAGCGATTCCGGGATGATCTGACCGCCGTCCACAATGATGGTCTGACCTGTGACATACCCAGCTTCGCGCGACGCGAAATACAGCGCAGCATGGCCGAGATCTTCAACAATGCCCAACCGTTTCAAGGGTATCGCCGCAGTCATGGCCGCCTCGTGGGCGGACCCCAGACTGACAAACGCCTCTGTCTTGATGTTGCCGGGCATGACAGCGTTCACCGTTATGCCATAGGGGGCAAGCTCGATGCAGGCGGTCCGCATGAAACCCAACTGGCCAGCCTTCGATGCCCCATAATGCGCCCAACCGGGGTAGCCGGTGACCGGGCCAGTGATCGAAGAGGTGATAACGACCCGCCCCTGATCTGACTGTTTCAAATACGGCAGCGCAGCCTTCACCGACAGAAAGGTGCCCTTCAGATTGGTTCCGACCACATGGTCCCAATCGTCGCCCGTCATCACCTCCAACCTGGCCTGCGGAAAGATCCCGGCATTGGCGCATAGCACGTCGATACCGCCGAACTGGTGCAGCCACCGCCTGCATTGCGGCGGCAAGGGCGGCTTCATCGGTGACATCACAGGCCAGTGCCATCGCGCCTGCGCCAATCTCCTGCGCGGCAGCCTCTGCTTCGACCAGCCCGCGCGCCAAAATCGCGACCTTGGCCCCTGCCCCGGCGAACACCCGCGCTATGCCTTTGCCGATGCCCTTGGAGCCGCCCGTAACCACGACTGAGCGGCCAGCGATAGAATGCGCCATCCTAAACCCCTTGCGACAAAGCGATAAAATCCGCAGAGCCCATGACGTGACAATAGATCATGTTGATAATCTCCAACTCATGGCGGTGCAGCGCGTCACTGGCGGCGGCGCAGCAATCCTCTAGCACCAGCACCGCGAAACTTTCATCGGCAAGCGAACGAACGGTCGAGGATATGCACTGGTCGGTGAAAATCCCCGCGCAAACCACCGTGCGAATGCCCATATTGGACAAGATCAGCCGCAGATTGGTGCCGGTCAGCGCGGAATCGGTGGTTTTCGTCACCACAATCTCATCCCCCAACGGGGCCAGTTCCGGCACCAGTTGCGACGGCGCACCGCCCTTGGGCAGCAACAAATTGTTCCAACCCGGCAGCTTTTGCGACAAGGACCGGTCACGGCCATCATCCTTGTGGCAGGCGATCCGCGCGAACAGGCATTCGATGCCAATCGCCCGGCAATGCGCCAGCAAGGCAGCGGTGCGCGGGATGACTTGGGTCTGCATCCGGCTATGGAACGGCGTCCATGCGTCGTAGCGCTCCAGCTCCGCACCAGACAAAGTGGCGCGGTCGGGACGCTCCAGATAGGTGTTTTGTACGTCGATCACCAAGAGCGCGGTCTCGGCGGGGACGATAACCGGGTCATCCGGCTCTGGTGCCCCAAGATAGTACAGCGAACGAAAATCAGTCTTCCAGCCCATGACCCACCTAATAACGAAAGCGGAACAAACCGCGTTTATCATAAACCTCGGCCGCCTCGGCCATGAAATCGGCAATACGTGCCGCCCCGTAGGCCGTCCGCAACGTCTCAGCCACCGCAAGGATTTCGGCCTTGCTCCGCGCCCGCCCCGGCCGCAAGATTTCATAGGCCTGCATCACCAGATCTTGCGGCACACCCACCAGATCCGCCGCCCGTTCGAAATTCTGCGCCAGCGTTGGCCGACCCGCCGCACGGGCAATCTCCGCTTGCCGGAGCAGGGTTTCCGGGTGGATTGCCAAGTCCGCCATATCGACTTCACCCGCAACCACGGCGTCCAGCGTGATATCCTCCAACGCCTTTCCCGACCGCGCGCGCACAGTGTCAGGCCGCTTTTCGGCAATAGGATAGTCGCTCAACGTAAAAGGCGCGCTCATATGGCCTCCTTGGTGAAGTGGACCGCGATTTCCTCTGGCGCCGCGCCATCCACGCAGAGGCCCGTTTCGACAGCGTAAAGCATCGCCACCTCGGCGTGAAACCGCGCCCCCAGCGCCATGCCACCGGTCGGCACCACAATGGGTTCGGGGTTGCGGCCAAAGGCATAGGCAGCGGCGTTGGCACCAAGCTGGCGGTAATGCTCCAGCGTCGTGACCGGCGCGTTGGAGAACAGCTCAAGGTTATGATGCGGCAGTCGGTCGCTGCGATGGATGACGGCGGTGCCCTTGGCTTGCAGACCGATCCCCACGCCAGACCCCGCCAACCCGGCAGCCGACAGCCCGAGGAAAGAGGTGTCCGCCGTGTGACGCATCCGCACCACCCGCGCCATACCGCCCGCCTCCGTGATGCCGCGGATTACCGCCTCAAGCATCGCCGAAACCGGATGCCCGGCCATTGAGCGGTAGATATCGGTGCCAAAAGCGGGACTGATGCCGATAACCACCTCACCCATCGCGGTGCCGGGGCCAGCATCCCCCACAGCCTCATACAACACACGCCGCGCCTCAGCTTTCTCAAATATCGCCTGTGATCGCAGCACTTCGGTCCGGTCGATCTGATCGCGGATCGCGCCGATCTCAACCCGGCGTTCCGGCGTAACGCGGTAGCCAGAACCGGGGCCGAGATAGGCTGTTGGGATCATTCACCGCCGACATCACCCTACCATCCCGGATCAGAGCCGAGGTTTGCAGATAGTCCCCCGACAGCCGCAGCCGGACGAGGTTCAACAGGTTCTGCGCCTCAACCCCAAAACCACGCTTGTGCAGCGCGCGGATCACATCGGTAACATCGATCCCCCGCGCCTCAATCCGCGCCGAAATGTCGGACGCATCCCCGGCGGTAAAACTGTCGGTGTCGTTGGACCCAGAGGCGAAGGCCACGCTCTGACGCATGGCTTGCGGTGGGCTGGGCCAGGTCCAACTCCTCCAGCACCGCCGAAACCGCCTCCAACGCCCGCCGCCGCAGGTCCAGCGCGCGGTCCTCGCCCAAGGGGGTCAACCCGCCATCAGCCTCATAATCGCGCTGCAGGACCAGAAACTCTTCCAACTCCTCACCGTTCAACAGCGACGGGTTAAAGGAATTGTCATATTTCAGGATCGTCCCGAAACCCGAACAGATCAGGTCCGACCCCGCCATCAGATAGGGCGCGATCTTGGCCCCGACCCGGATTTCGCTTTCCGTCGGCCGCGCGTCATTGCCCGAGGCGCATTCCAGATCCAGCCAGACCGCGATCAGGTTTTCGGCCATCAACTCGCGCGCGCCACCCTGCACAGACATCGTCACCGGCGCGCCGTCGATCCCGCCGTTCTGCGTGCCCTGCACCCCCATCGCCCGTTGCAGACACAGGCAGCGCGCCTCAAGATACAAGCAGCGATTGCGACTGGTGAAACCCCATCAGCAGTTCCGACCCCGCCCCCGAGGTGCAGCGCATCTTGACCCCGCGCGAAGCATAGGCCGCCGTCAGAAACGCCTTGGACCACGGCGTATCATCACCATCGATGAACGCGCCCTCTGACCCATAGACCGACACCGTCTCGGCATAGGAGGTGAAGCCCGCCATCGCGATCCGCAACTCCTCAGCCTCTTCACTGGAACACTGGAACAACAGTCCCCCACCGGCCAACCGAAGCCCCCACCGCACAGGCAAGCGCGTTGGACCACGCATTGCGGGCGACGCGCTGGGTCGTCTCAATCTCATCAAACCCCAAGGCCACCGCCACGGCAGCGTCGGCGGCGAGTTGCAGCGGGTCGTCCTTGGCATTCGTCACATGGCCCTGATTGCCCGGCGCCCGCCGCGCCCGCATCTTGGAATAGGCAAAGGCGATCTCCAGCGCCGACAGATGGCCCACAACCTCAGCCAACCGGGCCGGCGTCAGGCCATGGGCCAGCCGGGTCAGCGTGGTGCGCGGGACATTCATATCGACCAGCATCCGGGCGAGGTCCAGCGGCGGGATCGCCATCGCCTCTACCGCAACCTCAGGATCAAGGTGATAGGTCGCGATGAAGCGGTCGATCATGTCGAAATCCGCCTCAGCCACGCCGTCCATTCCCGCGATCTTGCCCGCCGAAATGTCAATGCCGGGTGCGGGGTCTTTCGGACTGTGCATGGCCGAAAAGCCCTGTTCCGGGTCTTCACGGGCGAACCGGTCCAGCCGCAGCGACCTTGCGTCCCAATCCGCATATCTTTGCCAGCGATTGGCCCCCGCCTCTTTCATGCCCGCCTCCGCCGCAGAACCGTGCCGATTGCCCCGCCGATCACCAAAAGCGCTGCGGCCCCGATGGTCGCCATCGACCCCAAGGCCGGAACCATCGGCGTATATCCCGCCACCATCTTGGCATAGAGCCATTCCGGCACCGCCGTATCCGCCCCGGTAGTGTAAAGCGACAGCGGGAAATTGCCCCACGACAGCAGAAACGCGAACAGCGCGCCTGACCAGATCCCGGGCCACAAGATCGGCAAGGTCACCTCACGCAAAACCTGAACCCGTGAGGCCCCAAGATCAGCGGCAGCCTCTTCCAGCGCGGGGTCAAAGGCATACATCTGGATCGCCATGACCAGCGTGACCACCGGCACAATCCACACCAGATGGGCAAAAACCGCGGTCTTCCACGACATCTGCATCCCCAAAGCGTTGAACCACAACAGCAGCGCCAGCCCCAAAACCGGTTGCGGAAAGAAGATCGGCAGCAGCACGATCTTCTGGAACAGCTTACGACCGCGCCAGTCGTAGCGGGCATAGGCGAGCGCCCCGAAGAACGCGATGACAACGGCAACCAGCGTCACAAGCGCCGCCATCAGCAGCGAGGTCTTCAGCAGCTGCGAAATTTCGATGGAATCGATCGTCCGCTGCCACCAGTCGAACGAGAACTGCTTGATCGGAAAGGTGAAATACCGCGATTTGCCCAAGGACGCCAGAAACCCGCAGGCCACCGGCAAATAGATCGCCACGACCACAAAGATAGCCCAAGCCCAGATAAAACGTCCGGTCCGGCGTTCGGCGCGTTGGATAGGGCCCGCCATCAGCGTCGCCCCAGAATGCGGTCAAGATCCAGCCGACCGATGCCAAGGATCGACAGCGTGCCGACCAAGATCATCAGCAGCACCGACAGCGCCGACCCCAGCGGCCAGTTCTGCGCATAGGTAAACGCGATCTCGATGTCATGGGTGATCACGATGATCGACTGCCCGCCCAGCACCTTGGCCTCTGCCACAGCGCCCACGGCCAACACAAAGGTCAACAGCATCCCGATCAAGATGCCCGGCATGGCCAGCGGCAGTTCGATCTCCCGCCAGATCTGGAACCGGGATGCACCCATATCGCGCCCCGCCTCAATCAGATCGCGCGGCACGGTCGACAGGCCCAGCGTGATCGGGAACAGCATGAACGGCAGGTAGACATAAACCATCCCGAACAACGTGGCCCCATAGGTGAACAGCACATCAGGCCCGCCCGCGAACCCCAGCCATTTCAGGCTGCCATCCAGCACGCCACCCTTGATGAAGAACAGCACCCAGCCATAAAGCCGGATGTTCTCCGACACGAACAGCGGAAAGACAAAGAACAACGACATCAAACTGGACCAACGGCCAAAGGTATGGGCGAGACCATAGGCGATAGGATAGGCCACCACCGTCAAGATCGCGACCACAAGGCAGGACAGCGCCAACGACCACGCGAAAGACATCCAGACCGTGTTCGCCGGATCAAAGATCGTCGCATAGTTTTCGAGGGTAAAGCTGCGAAAGGCGGCAAAGCTGCGCGGTGTGGCGAAGGAATAGGCCAGCACTGTCAACAGCGGCGCGATGAAGCCCGCGACCAGCAGCAGATAGACCGGCAGCGAACAGCGCGCGCCAACCGACAGCATCCGAAGCAGGCGTTCTGGGGCGGCCTGGGCCATCGCTAATCCCCGACAAACAGCGCATCGGCTGCATCCCAGCCGACCAGCATCTTGTCATCGGTGGCCTGCGGGGCCGCCGCGCGCGACTGTTCCACAATCAACGCTTTGGTCCCGGCGGTCAGGCGATACTGCATCCGGCTCCCCAAGGAGTAAGAGTTATACAGGCTGGCCTCCATGACATTATCGGCCTCATCCGGGCGGCGCAGCAGGCGCATGAACTCGGGCCGCACCACGATATAGCCATCGCCCGCCGTCCCCGCCGCAGACCTTGAAACTGCCCGGCGTATCAGTGCCTTCATAGATCCCACCCGCGCGGCGGCGGACCGGGAACACATTCACCTCGCCCATGAATTCGGCGACAAAGCGGTTGACGGGTCGGGTGTAAATGTCTTCCGGCGTGCCGATCTGCACGATCTTGCCCGCGTTCATCACCGCGATCCGGTCCGACATCACCATCGCCTCTTCCAACGAGTGGGTGATGTAGATGAAGGTCTTGCCGGTTTCCTTGTGGATGTCCTTCAACTCCTTCTCCAACGCCTTCTTCAGCTTGTAATCCAGCGCCGACAGCGGCTCGTCAAAGAACAGGATTTCAGGGTCATAGGCAAAGGCCCGCGCCAACGCGACGCGCTGCCGCTCGCCACCCGAGCATTTCATCACGTTGCGGGTCGAAGTAGTCAGCGGGCAGCCGCATCAGCTTCATCAGCTCCAACACCCGCGCCATCTGCGTCGCCTTGTCGACCCCCCGAACCTTCAGCGGGAAGGCGATGTTTTCGCCGACCGACCGATGCGGGAACAGGGCGAGCGATTGAAACACCATACAGGTCGGTCGCTTGTTGGGCGGCAGATCGTTGATCCGCGCCCCGTTCAACAGGATATCGCCCGAGGTCGGCGCCTCCAGCCCCGCCAGCATCCGCAGCAAGGTGGTCTTGCCGCAACCAGAGGGGCCGACGATCGTCAGAAACTCGCCATTCCGCACATCAAGATCGATGTGGTCGACGGCGGTGGCCGGTCCAAACTCCTTGACCAGCGCTGCAATCTGCAACACGGACGGCGGTGCCGGGGCCGCGCCATCTGCAACCACCGAAAGCTGTGACTTCATCCGCAAACCCTTTCGCAGCACCAGCCTTCAGACGGGCAGTACCCCTGCATTCCCAATCCGATCAACCGCGGTCGCGCTTGGCGGCTGTCATCAGATCAAGTGCCGCATCGTAGTCCGGAACGATATCATATTCCGCCGACCGCGCCATTTCTTCCTCAAGACTGTCCCACTGGATCGCATCCAACTCTTCCTTGCTGAACAGGTTGAAGCAGTCCGGATTGCCCATCTGCGCCACCGGATTATAGGTGCCCTCAGCAAAAGCCACGGTATGCGCCACCTCTGGCCCCTGCACAAAGGCGAGGAATTCGGTGGCCAGCGGCGACAGGTTCGGGTTGTTGACGGTTGAGGTGATCTCAATCCACGAAATCCCGCCCTTGCCCGGAATAACGCTGGTTTTCGGGGTAATCCCACGCAGCTGCGGGTTGCCATCGGCGCGGGCGGGCGAGACGGAATAGGTGCCACCTGTCAGGTGGAAATCAATCTCACCCGACACCAGCGACTGGTTCATCGTGGCAATATCCCCGATCAGCTTGGCCCCCTTGAACACCCGCTTGGCCGTGTCAGAGAATTTCGTCAGCTCCTCTGGGGTGTGCATCTTGAACGGGTCAATGCCCGCGATCATGAACATGTTGAACACGTTCCAATCGTCGCTTTCCAGAATGCCGTATTTGCCGTCATTGGCCGGATCGTTCCACAGATCCCACCCCTGATCTTCCGACGCCTCACGACTGATCTTGTCGGTGTTGACGACAAAGGAATAGGGGCCAAAACGTTGCGCCATGCCGATCAACTGGCTTTGATCCTCAGACATCGCCCAGCGGTACGGCGCCTTGAAGTCCGGCATCATCTTGTCAAAGAACGGCTCAAACGTCGTACGATCCAGCGGCGTGATAAGCCCCTCTGGCAGCATCACCTTGCGCGCCCAAGGGTTGTTGACGTTGATCAGATCCCAGGTGTTCGTCTCGCCAGCCCGCAGACGGTTTATCATGGTCGGGTCATTGGTCAGCGATTCAGCCCGGACCTCAGCGCCCTTGTCGGTGCGGAACGGGTCCAGCACCTGCGCCGAATTATAGCCCTCCCAACACAGGATGTTCAGTTCCTTTTCGCGCCCCGCCGCCAAGGCACGCTGCGCCCCGACCATTGGCCCCGCAAAGGCCACTGCCCCTGCCCCGAAAAACCGCATTACGTCTCGACGCGAAAATGTTGCCATCAGAACCCCCTATGCAGTGGTCAGTTGATCTTGAATTCACTCTATGCGTCAGCCATCCTCATTACCAGACAAGCACAGCATGCCACAAAGTTGCGGCGAGTTCCAAAATATTTGAGGTATGTTCAACAAATGGGCAGAAATTGCGAATCCCGCCCCCGATTGCGCAGCGCTACGACGTTTCAGCGACAATAATGGCAGCACCACGCCGCCAGATCGCCGCAGCAAGAGGTGGGTCCGGCATGCTATCTGTGGCCAAAGTGACCTGCGGGCCCCAGGTGCCATAGTTACGCAGGGCCCGCACACCGAATTTCTCACAGTCCGCCACGATGGTTGTGGCCGAGGACCGCCCCATCATCGCGGTATAAACCGACGCAGCATGGGCCTCGGCATTCGAAAACCCTTCTTCGGTGATGCCGCTGGCCCCCAGAATTGCGCGGTCTGCCTGATAGCCATGCAGGAAATCAACCGTGTCCTGCCCGATCAGATGCCCCTCGCGCGGGTCGAAATGGCCCGGTGTTGAAATGACGATGAAACTCTCATTCGCCCCCAGTGCGACAATCACATCAATCGCATGAGTAATGATGGTCAAGTTATTATGATCTTTGGCAATTCTTCTCGCCACATGCAGCGTTGTCGCCCCCGCGCCAAACATCAAAACCTGCCCCGGCTGGATGGTGGCAGAGACGGCGGCTGCAATCGCCTCACGCTCACGGGTCATCAAACGGCGACGCTCGGCAATGGCGGGCTCGTTGACAAAGGAGCGGACGGCGCCGCCATAGGTCCGGCTGACCAACCCGCGCAGATCAAGCTCTCGCAGATCGCGGCGGATCGTTTCTGTCGACACACCCAGCACCGCGGACAGTTCATTCATCCGCAATGCGGGCGACCCGGCCAATTCCGCCAGAATGCGCTGCTGACGCGCGGCTTTCGCGTAACGGTATTCGCTGCCCATCTTCACCACCTTTGAACAGCTTTAAGTGGAGCGGTCAATTTCAGCAAGGCAAAGCCGCGAAATCAGCCGTCAAATATGACCGACATACCACAAACACCACACTCCCTCCGTTGCAACGCTCTATAACCTCGCCTCGAAGGCAGAGGTGCTGGCGGGTTCAATCCATGAGCATCGGGCTGCCCATGTATCGAACAGAATCGGCTCTGAACTGGGCCGTCTCGTCGGGTCGAAAACACAGGAGATTATTGCGCGGACAGAAACTCCAATGTGGTCGAAACCTCAGACTATTTTACATCTGCTTTTGCCCGGCTTATTGCGCTGTATGGCGATGTGGTCGTCGGGTTGCGGCAGAAGGGGCTGGTGATGGGTGTTGAATTTGCGGGCCGGGATGGTGCTGTCCACGCCTCACGCGCGCTGGATGAAAACGGTGTTTGGGCACTTCCCTCATCGCTCGCCCAACGTGTTTTGCAGGTCAAACCCGGCGCGTTGATTGGACAGACTGCATGAGCGCGCACTTCGACGCCCTTCCCCATCCCGATCAACTGGTCGTTCTGGCCGAGGTGGCGCAGACTGCGTTGGCCCTTTATGACATCGGCGGCACCCCGCGTGTCCGCCTGCTGAACCTGTCCGAAAACGCCACCTATGCGGTAGAGGGTGGCGACCGCCGCTACGCCATACGCATCCACCGCGACGGTTATCATTCCCCCTCGGCCATTGCGTCTGAACTGTCTTGGCTGGTGGCGCTGCGTGAAGCAGGCGTTGTCATCACCCCGCGCCCGATCTGGACCCGCGACGGTCGCACCATCGCCCATGTCGGCCATCCCCTGTTGCCCCGCCCCCGCGCCGTCGTCCTGTTTGACTGGGAAACCGGGGCCGAACCCAGCATTGACGACGACCTGATCGCCCCGTTTGAAAAACTGGGTGCGGTGACCGCCCGCATGCACGCCCATGCCCGCAATTGGATCAGCCCCCCCGGTTTCACCCGCCTGATCTGGAACTTCGAAACCGCCTTGGGTGACACAGCCCCGCACTGGGGCCGCTGGCGCGACGGCATGGGGGTGACGCCAGAGATTGCCGCCCTGTTCGCCCGCACGGTCGCCCTGATCGGCGAGCGTCTGGCGCAGTTCGGCAGCGGCCCGGACCGCTTCGGTCTGGCCCATTGCGATCTGCGACTGGCCAATCTGCTGATCGACGGGCCGACCGTGAAGGTGATCGACTTCGACGACAGCGGCTTTTCGTGGTTCCTCTACGATGCAGCCACCGCGGTTTCGTTCTATGAACATGACCCCAAGGTGCCAGAGTTGATCGACGCCTGGGTGCGCGGCTATCGTCGTGAGGCCCCGTTAAGCGACGCCGAAGTGACCGAAATCCCAACCTTCATCATGCTGCGCCGCCTGTTGCTGGTGGCGTGGATCGGGTCGCATTCTGAAACCGACCTCGCCCAGTCGATGGGCGTGGCCTATACCCAAGGCACAATCGGGCTGTGTGAGGCCTATCTGAAACGGTTCGCCCAAGGTTGACCGCCGCTACCGACGGCGCAACAAATCCACCAGAATGGCGACCAGAACGACCAGCCCGACGATGATCCGCTCCCAATAGCCCGAGACGTTCATCAGCACGATGCCATTCGCCAACACCGCCATCAACAGCGCGCCCAACACCGTGCCGACAATCGTGCCCTGCCCGCCCTTCAGACTGGTGCCGCCGATGATCGCCGCCGTGATCGCCCCCATCAGCCAGCCTTCCCCGACCGAGGGCTGGCCGGAATCCATCCGGCTGGCGTACAGGATACCAGCCAAGGCCGCGAACATCCCCGCCAACCCAAAGACCATGAACTCCACCCGCCAGGTCCGGATGCCGACCAGTTCCGCCGCATCACGGTTGCCGCCGACGGCATAGATGTTGCGGCCAAACCGGGTCCGCGCCAGCACAAAGGTCAGCACTGCCCCCGCCGCCAGAAAGATCCACACCGGCACCGGAATGCTGAGAATGCTGCCCTGCCCAAAGACGGCAAAGGTGTCGCCCAGCGGCCGCACCGGCACCCCCTTGGTGACCAACAGCGTCACCCCGGCAAACACCTCCCATGAGGCGAGCGTCACGATGAACGGGTTAAGCCGCAGGACCGAAACGAAGAACCCGTTGATGAATCCCAAAGACATGCCGAACCCGGCCGTCAACGGCAGCACCAGATAGGGGTGAATGCCGGTCTGGGTCAGCAACAACGACCCGAAAATCGCCGAAAGCCCCGCCGCAGCACCCACCGACAGATCAATCCCCCCGGTCAGCAACACCAAGGTCTGCCCCAGCGCCACCAACCCCACGAACGATGCCTGCCGGGCCACCACGCTCAGGTTATATTGCGACATGAATGACGGGGTCAGCAGCGCCAAGAGCGACACATAGCGCGATCAACGCCACCAGAACGCCGCTGGCCTCCCAGCGACGAAACCGGGTCAGCAGCCCGACCGATTTCGTGCCGCGGCGTTGTTCAGCTGTGGTCATCTGGTCTCTCCTTAACCCATTGCAATCGCGAGCAGACCTTCCTGCGTCGCACCTTCGGCAGGCACAGTGCCGCGCAACCGCCCCTCATGCAGAACCAAGATGCGGTCCGACACGTCGATCACCTCCTGCAGCTCTGACGAAATATAGATGATCGACAGCCCCTGCTTCGCCAGATCCAGCAGCACCGTCTGAATCTCGCCCTTGGCATTCACGTCGATGCCCCGCGTCGGCTCATCCAGAATCAGGATCCGGCTCTGCTTCATCAACCAGCGGGCCAGAATGACCTTCTGCTGGTTGCCACCGCTAAGGCTGGAAATCGGGTCTTCTTGCCCGCCGATCTTGATCTGCAGCCGCCCGACATAGTCGCCGACCTCTTCCACCATCTGCGAAAACCGGATGCCCAGCAGGCCGCGAAACCGTTCCAGCACCGAAATCGTCATGTTCTCGCGGATGCTGAGCAGCGGGAATATCCCGTCCTGCTTGCGCTCTTCCGGCAGATAGACCAGCCCGGCGGCAATGGCGTCGGCCGGATGGGACACCTTCACCGACTTGCCGAATATCTGCACATGGCCTGAGGTGGCCTTGGTCACGCCGAACAGACAGCGCCCCAATTCGGTCCGTCCGGCCCCGACCAGACCCGCCACGCCCAACACCTCACCGCGGTGCAGATCAAAGCTGATGTCGCGAAACTCTTGCGGGCGACTCAAACCCTGAACCGACAGGACCACCTCGTCCGAAACCCGCTCCGCTGTCCGGCGCTGTGCCGAAATCACCTTTCGCCCGGCCATATGGCGGACCATCTCTTGCTTATCGGTCTTGGCGGGGTCCAGTTCAGTCACAAACGCACCATCGCGCAGAACGGTAATCCGCTGTGACAGCTCCAGAATCTCATCCAACCGGTGAGAGATGTAGAAGATCGAATTCCCCGCCGCCCGGTAGCTGCGAATGAAGGTGAACAGCTTTTCCGTCTCACGCGTGGTCAGCGCGGCGGTCGGCTCATCAAAAATCAGGATGCGCGCCGAGGTCGCTGCCGCCCGCGCAATTTGCACCAGCTGCTGCTCGGCCTTGCTCAGCGTGCCCGCCGCTTGGTCGGGATCAATCGACTGATCCACCTCGTTCAAATGGCGAATGGCCGTATCGCGGGTGGATTTCCAGTCGACAATCCCCAAAGCCCCGCGCTGATGGGCCCCGAGCAGGATATTCTCAGCCACGCTCAGCCCCGGAACGAGGTTGATCTCTTGCGGCGCAATCGCGATCCCGGCGGCCTGTGCATCGCGCGGCGAACGGAAATTGACCGCCACACCATCTCGCAGCAACTGCCCGCTGTCCGGCCCGAACCGCCCGCAGATTATGTTCATCAACGTACTTTTGCCGGCGCCGTTTTCGCCAATCACAGCATGGACTTCGCCCTCAGCCAGACTGAGCGACACATTCGAAAGCGCCCGGACCACGCCAAAGCTCTTCGAAATATCACGTGCTTCAAACATCATCGCGCGGACCCCGGATGCGGCCCGGCAGGATCAACCCGCCGGGCCAATTGGTTCAATTACCCAAGAGGTCCTTGGTGATGATCTGCGACCCGGTCGCATGGTAATGCGGCACAGTGTGGTTCTGGTTCACGGCGACCAGATACTTCACCACCCAGTAGCCAATCTCCCACTGGCGCTGGGCTTTGACGCCCGCGATCACGCCTTCGCGGATGAAATCCAGCGTCTCCGGCAGATCGTCCATGCCGACGATGGTGACCTTACCGGCCAGCCCCGCGTTCTTGACAGCCCGCGCCGCCCCGATCGGGTTAGAGGCGTTGGAGCCGAAGATGCCCTTCAGATCCGGGTTGGCCTGCAAGGCGTTCTCGGTCAGGCTGACGGCCTTGTCGAGGTCGTCATTGTCAGGCTGCTCAAACACGATCTCGATGTTCGGGTGCTTGGCCATTTCCTCTTTGAAACCCTTGACCCGCGCCACGTGGTTAGAGGCGGTCAGGCTGCCCGACAGAATGCCAACCTTACCCTCATCCCCGATCTTTTCGGCGAGGAACTTCGCCAGATCAGCGCCATCCTGTTCGTCGCCCTTGTGGCCGACAAAGTTGAAATCGTCAGAGCAGAACGTGTCAAAGGTCATCACGTTGACCCCGGCAGCCACGGCCTCACCCAAAAGCTGCACGTTGGTGCCCGGATCGAGGCACGACACCGCCAACCCATCCGGATGCCGCCCGATATTGGTTTCAATCCGACGGTTCTGGTCGGCCACATCGGCCTGCGGCGGCGAATCCCAGATCACATCGACATTGATGCCGTCGACCTTCAACTCCTCAACCGCTTTGGCAGCACCGGCGGCGACCACGTCATACCAAGGGTGCACGACCTTGGGGATGAAAACGATGGTCAGCGTCTTGTCGATCGGCTTGATCAGATCGCCCTGATCATAGGCAAAAGCACTGCTTGACCCCAGTGTCAGGGCCGCAGCCGTCGCCGCGAGCAACAGTTTCAGTTTCATTTTGGTCCTCCTCACCATTGATATTTCCGACGGTCATGGTCAGACCCTGCGGCCAGCCGTCCCGTCGACAGAGTGTCGTCTGGCTTGTTGTGATTGCCCTCTCGCCGCGTGCCAGCATCCCGGAGAGTTGTGTCTGCCATGACCGGCCAATGAAAACTGGGTCTTCATGGACCAGCCCGTCCCTTGCCGCCGTTGGGGCCAGATGCCCTCCCCATGCAGATTTGCTGCCAAAAACGGCCAATCCTGCTGAGATGGCGCGGTCTTTCCTCCAGATACTCCTGCTGCCCCCCGTGCCTCTACCCTAAACGGAGGCCAAACAGCTGAGTTTGTCAATAGATTTATCTCCATTTATTCGCGTTTAGTTTTGTTTTTTGAGTTGCGCGGCACAGCTCCTGAAGTCGAGAAGCAGGTGAATTCAATCTCTCAACATATTGTATACGCTTACCTTTACGAATGACTCAGCCGAATTCCCTCATGACTCAGCCCATCACGGCAACGCCAAGCCCTGAATATTTGCCCACTCCACCAAAATTTGCCGCCGAAACGAAACACATCAAAACCAATCAAAACCGTTATACATCCGGCAGTCGGATTTACTGGTGAAAAATCCGGCATCTGCGAAATGGGCATTGACCATCCCTGAATGCGAAACACCTTGCTGGACTTGGCCATCGCCCTCCTTTGGCCAGCAAAACCCTCGGCCAGATTGACAGCGCAAAATCCATCTGTTCAATCAACACAAGCGCCCCCACCAACTGGAGCTGCCGCCATGGACCCTACCGGACCCGCGACCCCGCCGCCCAAAGTGTCGCATATGAGCGTCGCAGAACTGGTCAACCTGTCTCAACAACTGCGCGGCAAGTCTGAGGCAGAGTGGCAACGGGTCATCAACCTGCACGCCGCCCTGATTGGTGTGATGATCTTCTTCGCGGGCCAGCCCGAAACCTATGCCACCGCCCGCCTGCTGGTGTTCGGCTTCTACACCTTCAACCTCGTCAGCTCTTATCTCAGCCACCGCGAAACCTTTGATGGGCTAAGCCGCGTCAATCAGGATCTCTTGGCCTTTGGCACGCCGGTGGCGGGCGGCGCCAGTTTCGCTTGGATCACCTCACGCAATTACAGGCCACAGATCTGGGGTCGCACATCCCTGCTGGTGCTGGTCTGGCTGCTGGTCGGCTATCTGATGATCGCACCACTGGTCTTGGGCCGCGGCCATATCTGGACCTAGCGCCCGCGCCCACCCTCGCCCGCCACCATGAACGGACCCCACCACGCCGGATGCAACATCTCTGGCGTCGCCGCAGGGTCGTCGAGCACGCCCAACATCGCGCGGCGCAGCGCCTCTGCCCGGCCAATCCCCGGATCAGCAGCAAGCGCGTCAAAGGTTGCCGTGGTCAGCCGTGTCGCCGCATCGGAATAAACCGGCCAATGCGACACCAGCAGGCTCCGCGCCCCCGCCAGAAAGAACGCACTCGCCAGTCCGGACAAGCCCTCATCCCGCCCAGTCGCCCCTGCCGCCGTATTGCAGGCCGACAACAGCACGAAATCGGCGTCCAGCCGCAGGTTGGCAATCTCTGCCGTGGTCAACAGCCCATCGTCGCCCGCCTCAGGCACCGCAGGTGGCGTCAGGACCAGACCAGCGTTGTTGCGGCCAATCTCACCCGCGATCAGCCCATGCGTCGCAAAGGAGATCACCCGGTAGTCGAGCAGATCACCCTGCCCGCTCAACCGCTTCACCGCAGTTTCCGTCGCCTGCCCACCCAGCAGCAGCGCTTTCGGCGTCCCCAACTGCCGCGCAATGGCCTGCAACTCGCAGCGCGTCTCTGGCAGCGGCGGCAGATTGGACAGATCCACCGCCGCCCCGTCGCGCAGCACAGGCACATCCGGTGGCGTCAACGCCGCAACCATCAACTCAGGCGCTGCACAGTCCACCGACACGTCACCCGCCCCCAACACCGGGTCACCAATCCCCAGAAACGGTTTGCGCGCCTGACTGGGCCTTGCGTCCGGCCCGCGCAGACTGGCCAAACTGGTCACCGTCGGCACCACCATCACCGCCATCTTGCGGATCAACCACGGCGCGTCGCGCAGGCTTGCATCCCCGGCGGGCGCGGTCAGCATCAGATGAAACGGCACCGCGGCAAGCGCCTTATCCGGCACCACAATCAGCGTCGTCTTGCCCGCAAAGGCCGCATCAATCGGCCCCAGCAGCATGTCATAGGCCCGCTGCGCCAGATCCAGATCGAACACCGGCCCCTCTGCCGCCGCATCCAGACTGAACGCCCCCCGCGTCTTGCCCCCCGCCACCCCACAGTGCCGGTCGGTCAGCGCGGCGCTGCACCGAAACGCACGGGCCAGCGCCTCTACCTCCGCCCGGGGCGGCAACCCGGCTGAGACATAGCCCTCTCGCGTCAGGGCAATCACCGAACTGCTGTCCGCCGCGCCAAACCCCGTCATGTCAGAGGTGGCGAACAACACCAGCACCTCATCCGGCCCCAACATCTGCATGGTGGCCACCAAGTCCTGCGGCTTGGGATCGGCGAAACTTGCATAGCGCGGGAACTGTGCGGCCACCGCCGCCGCCGCCGTGTCATACCCGGCCTCTGCCGCCGCAAAATCCGCCCGCTCGGCAACGCCAGACGCCCCACCCGCCACAGCCGCCAACAACCGCGCCCGCGCCTCGGCCACGGCCCGTGCCTGCATTTCCACATCCCGCGCCAGATCGGAAAGCTCAGCCGAGCCACCCTGCAACCGCGCCGCCGCCTTGGTCAGCGCCTGCCCCGCCGACAGATCGTTGACCCGCTGCGCCACGGCAAAGGCCTCAGCCATCAGATTATCCGCAGCACTGCCCGTCGCCACCTCAGCCAACCGCCGCGCGGTGGCGACATGCAGCGGCAGATGGTCCCGCGCATCCGGTTCATCGCGCCGGTCCGCCATGGTCAACCGCTGCGTCGCCCCACGGAACAGGTCCAGCGCGGCGGTCAAATCGCCATCCTTCAACGCCATCGCCCCCGCCGCCGCCTGTAGCCGCGCATAGATCGGGTCTTCCGGTTGCGTGTCATGCAGGGCACCCGCCATCAGCCGCCGCGCCGTCGCATAGTCGCCAGCATTGGCATCCAGCACCGCCTGCTGCATCACCAGCGCCGCATCGCCGCCCAACCCCACCGCCTGCGCCATCGCCGCCCGCGCCGCGTCGGCCTGCCCCAGCCGTTCCAGCACCGCAGCCCGCATCAGATAGACCGCCGCAAGTTGCGGATCATCCGCCGCCAAACTGGCCTGCGCCACCTGCAACGCCCGCGCCGAAGTAGCCTCTGCCGCCGCCAACCGCCCGGCATAGACCTGAAACCGCGCCAGTTCATACAGCGCCAGCGCCACATTCCGCCCAGCCTCACCGTCCCTTTGCGTGGCCAACGACAGCGATTTCTGCAACAAAACCTCCGCCTCATCCAACCGCCCGGCAGAGACATAAAGCGCCCCCAACTGCCCCAACACATAGGCCCAGCCATCCGCATCGGCCCCGGCATCGGTCGCCTGCAAGATCGCCATCGCCCCGGTATAGGCGCGCTCTGCCGCAGCCGTTTGACCCTGATCCTCGCTGAGCAGCCCCAGTTGCACCAAGGCCTGCACCTTGACCTTGGCCTGCCGCCCGCTGGGATGCTCTCCCCCCAGCGTCACAGCCTCGCCCAGATCCCGCGCTGCAGCCTGCCACTGCATCGCCCGCCGCTCAGCCTCACCCAGCACCGTCAACGCCCAAGGCAGCCCTTCCGCATCGCCCCGCAACCGCGCCCCCGCCACCATGGCCTGCCCCAGCCCGACAGCCTCTTCCGCGCGGCCCTTGTCCATCAACCAGTTCGCCACTTCCCGCAGCGGTCCAGCAGGATCGGTCGGCAGTGTAGCAAGGTATTCCGGCGGAACCTCAGCCAACCGCCCCGCCCAAGCGGCCGCCAAATCGGGTCGCCCCGCCGACAGCGTGGCCGCCAACAACCCGAAATAAGCGTTGATCGCGACCGGGTCATCCGCCCGCACCCTTTGCAGCACCCGCCGCCCGACCTCATCCGCCATCAGACCGTCGCCCGCCTGCAACGCCTGCATCAACGGAATCATCGCCTCGGTCAACGCCTCCATCTCGGCCACACTGCCCGCCGACCGCGCCTGCCTTGTCCATCCCGCGATCACCGCCGTAGTCGTACCCTGTTGCGCGGCAAGGTCCGTCAGCTCTTCCTCAAACAAGTCCATCAGATCGGCAGCATCCTCGGTCACGTCCGTCGGCGCCAGGTCGGTCACCGCCATGGCCTGCGCCACCGCCTCTACCGGATGCCCCATCCGCAAATGCGCCAACGCGCGGATCAGCTGGTCCTCCTCAGCCATCGCGTTCTGCCCGCCATCGACAGCACCCTGAATCTCCGCCTCGGCCCCGATCAGCGCCGCCGCCTCGTTCAACCCCAAATCCAGCGCGACGCGCCCCAGATCGCCCAAGGTGACCTGCAAAGCCTCGCTGTCCACATCCCCGCGCGCCAGCCGCACCGCCCGTATCCCGGTCTGCAAAGCCGCCGCATCATCCCCCAGATTGCCCTGCGAGAACCCCATCACCCGCAGCGCCGTCACCAGACGCGGGCTGTCCGCGCCAAACTCCTCAGCCCCGTCGGCCAGCAACGGCACGGCAAGCGCCATGGCCTCCGCATCCTTGCCCTGCCAATGCGCGATCAGCAGCAGCGTCTCACCGGCGTCAAACCTCGCCTCCGGGGTCCGGGCGCCCTGCAACGCCGCCTCGGCCAGATGCCGCGCGCCGACGTAATCCCCACTATCGGCGAGGCTCAACGCCTCATCCAGCCGCGTGTCTGCCTCAGCAAGGGCGGCCCCGGTCATCACGACCAGCCACAGGACAAGACAGCACAGCCAGCGCATCCCAACCCCTCCCTCAATGCCGGATCGACAGAACAGGTCCCTTTCCTTACTATTCCCTCAACAAATCACCAAAGGGAAAGCGCCATGCCCCTGTCCCACCGCGCCGCCGTGCTGGCCGCCAGCCTGCTTTTCGCCCAACCAACCCTCGCCGACCCCACGGCAATTCTGGATAATGAGGGCTTTGCCCAGCAGATGACCGCCGCCACCATCACCCTGCCGCCCGGCTGGCAGGGCAATGGCCGTGTCGCCTGGAACAAACCCTGCAGCGGCAATGAGTTTTATGAGATCCTGTTCTCAGCCACCTCCCCCGATGGGCAAAGCGGGTTGCGGATCATGCCGGGCCACCTCATCAACTGGAACGATGTCGATGTGACCGGCGTCGATCCCTACATCGCCCAGATGTCCGTTGCCCAAGCCGACGCCCTGCGCAATGACCAGCGCACCCAGTTCCGCAACTCCAACTGCCATGTCGGGCAGGTCACCAGCACCCAGCAACTGATCGACAACCTGATCCTCGCCAAACGCCCCGCCGGCGCCAAGGTCACGGCGATAGAGCCGAATGAGGCCCTGCGTGCCACCTATGCCCAGACCTTCGCCAACCAACCCGGCGGCAAGACCTACTATGACGCCGTGATTGTCCACCTGACCTACCCCGGTGCCAATGGCCCGGTGGCAGAGCGCGACACCCTCTCGTGGTACATGTTCACCGATGATCCCGCCATGCAGGTCGCAGGCATGCCCCGGATCATCTATCAGGCCACCTTCGTTGACCCCATCACCCTGATCTGGGCCCCCGCCGACCGCCCCGCCGACCTTGCCTTGGCTGAGGCCGCCCTGAAGGGCATGCAGGCCGACACCACCTGGCTCGCCAAGGTGCGTGAGGTTCAGAACGCCCGCAACCAACAGCGCCAAAAGGATCGGGCAGAGGCCAATGCAGCCGCCGCCGCCGCAAACAAGGCCCGGCAAGAGGCGGCCGACAAACAGCACGCCGCCTTCATCGACATGATCCGCCAATAGCGGCCCAAACAGCTAGGGCGACAGCATCCGCAGCACCATCGGTTCTACCAACTTCGCCTCAGCGGCATCCGGCACCACCTGCGCCACGATCCGCCGCGCCTCGGCGGGTGAGGAACTGCCCTCTTGGTTCATCGACGCAATCACCGCCAGCACCGCATTGTCCGGGCAAATATCGCGGACATATTTCCAGACCGGCAGGCCATCCACCGCCGTCTCCCGCTCCAGCCCGCAGCGCCGTTCGGGGGCGAGGTTCTGCCAGAACAACGACACCAGATCGACCAGCGCCGAACTGTCCGACGCGAAATAGCTGTGCGCCAGCATGTCATCGCCCAGCGCCGACATATCGACCGAGTCAATCGTGGACAGCGCCAGAGTGTCCAACCCACCCTGCCCGGCGCGCGGCGCATCGCCATGCAGTTTGCGGGAGGTGACCAGCGCCCAGTCGTTCTCTGACGCATACAGCGTCAATCGCCGCGCCAATGGCCGGATCGTCGGCAACATCTCGGCGAACAGCCCCGCGTCTACATCGGGCGCGGCAAAGATGATCTGGTTGAACAGCGGCGCCATGCCCGTCTTTTGCCCATCGCGCAGCGCCATCAGCTCCAACGCCTCGGTCAGCGCCCGGTTGCCCATCGAATGCGCGACAATGTTGATCGTTGTGGCCCCGGATTTCGCCACCAACTCATCCAGAAACGCCGACAGATGCCGCCCGCTCAACTGCACCACCGCTGTGTCCGACATATAGCCCAGCGTCGACCCGACCGAGGGCCAGGAATACAGCACCGGTACCCCGGCATAGTTCATGTCATGGGTCAGTTGCGCCGCCCGCATCGCCGCCGCCTCAAAGCTGACATTGTAGCCATGGATGAAGACAAACACCTCTTTGCGGTCACGGCCCGCAATCTGCCCATTCATCTTGCCGAAAAACGCATCCTTCGCCACCGGCGTCACCGATTGCAGGATGATGTGTTTGGAGGCGGTCGGCCCGAACTCCAACCGCCAGATCGACGGCGCCTCAATTGCGCCCGCCCGGTGGCTGTCAGGTATCGTTACCTCCAGTGTGCCATAGTCCATCGGCCCGCGTCCCGCGCCGTAGAGGCAGCCGGATAGCTTTCCCCCGTCCGCGCCCGATCGGTGGCATAGAACACCTCCACCCGGCTGAACCCCTCACCCGGCCCCCTTGTGGCCCCGTCCTCATGGAAAGGTTTCAACGCCTGCTGCGCCGCCTCGGCAATCTGCCCAGCCTTGTCTGCATCCCCAGCGGCCCGCGTCAGATCGGCGAGCTTGGTCAGCGCCTCAGCCAACACCGGCCCGGTCAAACCGCCGTCCTGCAACTCAGCCACCACAGCCTGCTGCACCCGCAAGGCCGCAGCACTATCCCCCGCCACTAGATATTCCGCCACACTCTGCCGTAGCAGAATAACGGGATCGGCCTGCAAGACCGCACGGTTGCGCTGCGCGAATTGCCCCAGCTGAAACCACAGCTTGGCCGCCTCACCATGTTGACCCTCAGCCGCCAAAGTCTCTGCCGCCAGCCGGTTCAGATCAAACGCCAACCGCAGATCGCCCGCCACCGCAGGATCACGCAGCGCCGCCTCAATCGCCACCAAAGCCGCAGCCGGATCTTCCACCGCGAGGCTTGACAGCGACAGCAAGGACAGATCGCCCGACACCCGGTCCTCAGCCCGCAGCGGCCCGAAACTCAGGGCCACCAGCAGCGCCACCCCCGCGCATCGTGCCGCGATTTTCGGGACCATCAACCTCTTCCTCCATTTGCCCCCAGCTTCGCCCCAAAGCCCGATTGCGTCCAATGAAAAGATTTGGGCGAAATGGAGAATCGGTCTAGCCTGCCCCCCATCGCGGCATTTTTGGCCGTCACGAAAGATTTTCCAATGCGCTTTTGGTTGCCATGTCTTGCCTTGATCTGCTCGGTTCTGCCCGCTCTGGCCGAGACGCGCGCTCTGCTGGTCGGCGTGTCCCAATATGACGAAAGCATCGGCCTTGCCTCCCTGCGTGGCCCCGCCCATGACGTGGCCCTGCTGCGCGATGTGCTGACCGGGCGCGGCGTCACCCAGATCACCGTGCTGGCCGATGGCATCGAAGACAGCCCACGCCCCACCCACGCCGCCATCCTGTCCGCCCTGACCGACCTCGCCCACAGCAGCCAAGCCGGCGACCTCACCATCATCACCCTGTCAGGCCATGGCACCCGCCAGCCCGACGACAACGGCGACGAAACCGATGGGTTGGATGAGGTGTTCCTGCCCGCCGACACTGCCCGCGCCGAACCCGGTGCCCGCTTCATCCCCAACGCCCTGATTGACGATGAGATCGGCGCGGCTGTCCTCGCCATCCGCCAGACCGGCGCCGATGTCTGGCTGGTGATGGACAGTTGCCACTCCGGTTCCGGCCTGCGCGGAGGTGAGCAGGACACCGCCGCCCGCTGGGTCGATCCCGCTGTGCTGGGCATCACCGACACCGCCGCCCCCGAAACCGGTTCCGGCCTGATCGACACCACCACCGAAAATCCCCCCGGTCAGGTTGTCGCCTTCTACGCCGCCCGCTCGTCTGAGGTGGCACGAGAGGTCAATCTGACCCCCGACCAACCCGGCGATGCTGGCTGGTACGGCCTCTTCACCTCCCGCCTCGCCGCCCGTCTGCAACAAGGCGGCGCGCTCAGCTACCGCCAACTGTTTCAAGCTGTCCTCTCCGACATGAACGATGCCTCTGTCCCCGGCGGCGCCCGGATGCAGACCCCGGGATGGGAGGGCAATCTGATTGACGCCGCCGTACTGGGCGGCCGCGCCACCACGGGCCTGCGCCAATACGCCGTCACCGCAGATCAGGTGGCGGCAGGGCTGGTCCAAGGCCTCGGCAACGGCACCCTGCTCGCCCTCGTGCCCGATGCCGCCTCGCCCCCCGACGCCATCCTGTCCTACGCGCAGATGGAGGATACCGAGGCGACCCAAGCCTACCTGCGCCCCGTGGCCCCCGACTGCATCCCCCTTTCCACCACCCTCTGCCCCGCCACCGGAACCCTGCCCGACACCGCCCGCTTTGCCCGCCCTGTCGCCCGCCCGCGCGACCTGATCCTGCGCCTCGCCCCGCCGCGCGATCTGACCACCGGCGCAGTCCTGCCCCCGAACTCCGCTCCAGCCCAAACCCTCACCGCCGCCATCGCCGAGGTGAACGCGGGCGCCGACGTTCAAATCGCCATCGACCCCGCCGCCTATGACATCGACGTCGCCGCCGACGGCAACACCCTCTGGTTCGGCCATAAAACCGAAATCGGCCAAACCCCGGTCGGCCTGTCCTGGAACCAAGACGCCGAACCCCTGCCGCAAATCCTGCGCCGCATCGCCAAGGCCGAGCAGTTGTCCGCCATGCTGCAATCTGTCGCTGACACCGCGTCCATCATGAACCCCAGCCCAGTGACGGTAGACGCCGAGGTGCTGGCCAGCCGCCTGACCGACCTCGACCCGCCCGGCAATGGCCGCACCGCCGCCCGCGAATGTCGCCGCGCCCTCGCCGCCGCTGACCCCACCCAAACCCCGCTCGCCGATGTCACCGACCTCAAACAATGCGACCGCCTCAGCTTTGCCGCCAAGGGCGAGGTGCAGGGCGCCCGCGACGTCAACCGCATCCATATCGACGCACAGTTCTGCATCCACGCCGCCCATGCCCAGATTGAGGATGCCACAGCCACCACCCAGCTTGGCCCCCCGATGGACATGTGTTCCGACTGTCCCGACGGTTATTCAGCCGGAACCGAGCAGCTGTTCGTCATCGTGACCGAATCCGCCGACAATGCCGAACCCCTCAACCTCGAAGGCCTCGTCGAAAATTGCGGTGCGCCCACCGCCACCCGTGGGGCCGCCACCCAGGCTATCGATTTCCTGACCGCCCTTGGCCGCCGCCCTGACACACGCGGTGCCTTCGGCGGCCTGTCGATCAGCAATGTCTGGGTCACCCGTTACCAATGGCAGGTCGTGCCGAAACAAGTGCTGTTCGCCTCGCCAAATTCTCCCTGATTTCAAACCGACGTAAGGAGCATCAGATGCATAAATCCACCGGTATTCGCCTTACTCTGGCCCTCTGCGCGCTGTGCAGTTGGGCAGCCCCAGCCGCGGCACAATCGGCCTTCGACGCCATCGCCATACCCGACGCCAGTGCCGACAATGTGCAAAGCTACATGCAGACGGCGCGGGCACGGGCCACCAAGGTCGATGGCGATACCGCCGCCCGGGTCTATGGCGGACGCAAGGCCGCAGCCGGCGGTTGGCCCAACCAAGTCGCCCTGCTCGCCCCCCGCGACGATCAGGACGGTCAGGGCGGCAAATCGTATTTTCAATTCTGCGGTGGCAGCATCATCTCACGCCAATGGATCCTGACTGCAGCCCATTGCGTCTTTGGCCCCGATGGCAAGCTATCCGCGCCCAACTCGATTGCCGTCCTGACCGGCAGCAATTCCATCGTTGAGGGCGGCGATCTCAGGGCCGTCGCCAAGGTCATCGCCCATGAAAACTACAACCCGCAGGTCATCGACAACGACGTCGCCCTGCTGAAACTGGCCGAACCTATCGGTCAGACAAATGGCCCGGTCGGCGCAATCCGGGTGCAGGGTCAGGGTCAGGCGCTGCCCGATGGCCCCGCCGTCGTCACCGGCTGGGGCCTGACTGAGGATGACAAGCAGCCCATCGACCTGATGGAAACCGATATCGACGTGGTGCCCAACGCCACCTGCAACAAGGGCATGGCCGAACAGACCAAACGCGATCTGGGGTCGTTCCTGATGAGCATGGGCACCTCCAACCGCGTGCCTCAGGCAAAGCTGGAAGAGGCCTATTCCATCATCGCCAGCAACCTCGGCGCGGCGCTCAGCGACAACATGATCTGCGCCGGGGTGGCCAGCGGCGCGCGCACCTCTTGCAACGGTGACAGCGGTGGGCCGCTGATGATCCACCAAGCGGACGGCAAATGGCTGCAAGTCGGTATCGTCAGCTGGGGCCGTCGCCCGCTGGACGGCGGACGGCGCTGCGGCAACCCCGACCTCTATGCCGTGTTCACAAGGGTCTCCAACTATTACGACTGGATCGCTGACAAGATCAGAACCCAATAGGCGCAGAGGAAAGGGATTTCAAAATGACTTATGATTTCAAAAACTTACTCTGCGCTCTTCCTGTGATGCTTTCACTGTCCACCGGGACCGCCATCGCACAGTCCAGCTTTGACGATGGCAGTTTCGATGGTGGCGGCGCGGCAGCCCCAGCGACCCCGCCCGCCCAAACCGGCGGCGATTTCGGTGGCGGCTTTGACGACGGCTCGTTCGATGCAGGCGGCACACCCGCCACCCCGCAGGAACCCGCCCCACCCAAACCGCCCATGCCACCGCAACCCGGCGTCACACCCGACCCGGCAACCCCACAGCAACCCCCGGCAACCCCCGGTGGCGGCGATTTCGGCGGCGGCTCTTTTGACGACGGCGGCACTGCCCCTCCGATCAACCCCCAACCGCCGCAACCCCAGCCTCAGCCGCCAGCCTCAGCCGCCCCAACCCGAACCAACCCCACCACCACCACCCGGCCCGTCCTTCACCATAGCGCCCGAAATCGCCGCCTTCGAAATGCGTGACTTCGGCATCCCCCCCACCGACCGCCTCCGCGCGGGAGAGTTCCACTCCCCCACCCCCACCGCCATCCCCGGAGCGCAAACCGTGGGGACAGAGGCCGTCGCAGGGGCAATCAACAGCGGCATGCAAATGCTGCTGATCGATGCTTTGGGCGGCCAATACAGCCTGCCCGGCGCGATCATGGCCCCCGGATTGGCGCAGGGCGGCAACTACCGCGACCGGGTCCAACAGCAGGCAGTCTCTTGGCTTGCACAACTGTCGCGCGGTGACAAATCGCTGGCCATCGTGGTCTACTGCTCCGACCCGCATTGCTGGATGAGCTATAATGCCGCCCTACGCATCGTGGCTGCGGGCTATACCAACGTCTACTGGTATCGCGGCGGGTTGCAGGCGTGGCAAATGGCCGGGCTGCAACTGATGCCTGCGGGCTTCTGACCGGGACAACTGGCCGGGCCGCCGCACGGGCCCGGCCCCTTTGGGAAAGGCCATACCATGCACAAAACCGCCCTCGCCCTCTGCCTGTCCATCCCCACCACCCTTGCGGCGCAAACCCTGCCCGACCCTGCCATCTGCGCCAGCGGCGATCAGTGGATGGAGGTCGGCAAGGATTTCATCACCGCCCTGCCCGCCGCCCATGCCGCAGGCAAACTGACCGATCAGCAGTTCACCGACCTGTCCGTCTGGACGACCGAGATGCAGACCTATCTGATGACCACCAACAACACCCGCGTGTTTTGCGAGCAGTTCCTGCTGGTCCGCAAAGCCTGGGGCTTCTAGGGCGTGTCGCGTTCGGGGGGCATCGTGAATTCGATCTAACGCGACACGCTCTAGGCGTCCCACATCCCCCGCATCCGCGCGCCGATATCAATGGCAGGCAGCGCCGCCACAGGCCGCACCGTCCCCATCACCGGCGGCGACCAATGCACCACCTCAAACCCGTTCAGCATATCGCGAGAGATGAACCGGCTGCGTGAGGCATGGACATGCCGCTCGCCGTTCCGCGTCTGCTGCGTCACATAGAACCTGAGCGGCACCCCCAAGGTCAGCTCATCCTTCGCCCGCGTCATGGCGACATAGAGCAACCGCCGCTCCTCTTCGATTTCCGCCGTGGTCCCGGTGGAAAGGTCAGAGGGGATGCATCCATCCACCACATTCAACACGTAAACCGCCTTCCACTCCTGCCCCTTGGCGGAATGGATGGTGGACAGGATCAGATAGTCCTCATCCTTCAGCGGCACACCGGCCTGCCCCCCGGTCGCATCCGGCGGGTCCAGCGTCAGGTCGGTCAGAAACCGCTCCCGCGACGGATAACCCGCCGCAATCTGCTCCAACTGCAACAAATCCCCGCGCCGGGTTTCCGCATCCTCATGGATCCGCTCCAACTGCGCGTCATACCAGCCCCGCGCCCGGCCAATCGCCGCTGGCCAATCCTCAGCCCCCATCCCCGCCAAGGCCGCCACCAACGACGTCCACTCCTCCCCAGCCCGACGCGGCGCGGGCAGATTGGCCAACGCCGTCATCGCATCCGCATGGGGCGCAATCGCCTCCAACGCCCGCCCGGCTGAGGTCGGCCCCACCCCCGGCACCAGTTGCAACACCCGAAACCCCGCCACCTGATCGCGCGGGTTCTGCGCGAACCGCAGCAACGCCAGCAAGTCCTTCACATGGGCCGAATCCAAAAACTTCAAGCCGCCAAACTTGACGAACGGCACATTGCGCCGCGTCAACTCCACCTCCAACTGCCCCGAGTGGCTGCTGGTACGAAACAACACCGCCTGCTGGATCAACCGCGTCCCCGTCTCCCGCGCCGCCAATATCTGATCGACGAAATACCGCGCCTGATCCGCCTCATTCAACAGCGTCACCAAACGCGGCAACACCGCCAACTCCCGCTCCGTCCACAAAGACTTGGTAAACCGCTCCCGCGCCTGTTCGATCACCGCATTGGCCGCCGCGAGGATCGGCTGCGTAGACCGATAGTTGCGGTCCAGGGTGATCACCTCAGCCGCAGGCTCAAACGCCAAGGGAAAGTCCAGAATATTCCGCACCGTCGCCGCCCGGAACGCATAGATCGACTGCGCGTCATCGCCGACCACCGTCAGCCCCCGGCCATCCGGGCGCAAGGCCAGCAGAATCCGCGCCTGCAACCGGTTGGTATCTTGATATTCGTCGATCAGCACATGGTCCCACGTCGCGCCGATATGGGCGGCAAAGGCCGGATGCTCCATCACCTGCGCCCAAGCCAGCAGCAAATCGTCATAATCCAGCACATTCTGCGCCTGCTTGGCCGCAACATAGCCGCCAAACAGCCGCATCAACTCGGCCTCCCAAGCCGAACACCACGGAAAGTGCTGGCGCAACACCGCCGCCAACGGCTCCTCTGAATTCACCACCCGGGAATAGATCGACAGACAGGTGCCCTTGGACGGAAACCGCGCCTCGGTTTTCGACAGATCCAACCCATGCCGCACCAAATTCATCAGATCGGCGGAATCCTCGCGGTCATGGATGGTGAAATCCGGGTTCAGCCCAATCTCCAGCGCATGTTCGCGCAAAATCCGCGCCCCGATGCCGTGAAACGTCCCGGCCCATGCCAGCGCCTCAGCCGCATAGCCCGCCCCCATCGCCTGCGCGGTGATCCGCTCCACCCGCCGCGTCAACTCAGACGCGGCACGGCGCGAAAACGTCATCAGCAAAATCCGTCGTGGGTCCGCCCCGTTGACCAGCAGATGCGCCACCCTATGCGCCAGCGTGTTGGTCTTGCCCGACCCCGCCCCGGCAATCACCAGCAAGCGGCGGCGACAAATTCCGGCCCAACCCCAAACTCAACTGCCTGACGCTGCCTGTCGTTCAACTTGTCCAGATAGCCCATGCCTGCCTCCTGCCCAACTGCCCCGTGCCGACCCGTCCCCGGTCGTTGCCAAACAGCCTACACTGAACAGAACGTAAACAGAACACCTCTTTGCCACACGCACCCCGCCCAATCGGCACAGATCAGCCATTCTCAACTCGCATGACATAGATCATGGAACTTTGTCACAAACTCTTCGTTGTTAACAGTATAGGGAACTAGCGAGATTCCAGCGACGGAACGCCCAAGCTGTAGCGTATATAGGTCAATACCTGCGACGAACGCAGGTCAGCAGTTGGGACGAACCGTAGAAACGGTCGGGACAGAACAACATGACGCAAGCCATTACTTCCTTCCTCGTGGATCACCACCTGTTCGAACTCTCCGCGCCCGTGCGGCGCAAGGCCCCAACCCGCCACTTCCCAGTGCTTTTCCTGTCGGACATGCACCTCGGCTCCCGGGCCTGCCGCGAGGATGCGCTGCTGGCCTTTCTGACCGCCCATACCGCCGACACGATCTATCTGGTGGGCGACATCATCGACACATGGACGGCGGTTGGGTCGCATTGGACGGACACCCAGCACAGCATCCTGTCGCTGTTGCTGGAACGGGCCAAGTCGGGCACGCGGATGGTCTATACCCCCGGCAACCATGACGCCTTTTTCCGCAAATACTGCGGCCAGCACATCGCCGGGGTAGAGGTTGTCGACCACATCATCCACGCCGCCGCCGATGGCACCCGCTATCTGGTGATCCACGGCGACAGCGCGGATGAATTTGGTGAGAAATATCCCCTGCTGGCGCTGCTCGGCGCGCAGCTGGATGTCAAGTTTCGTGGCCTGATCGGCTTTGCCAACCGCCTGCGCCGCCGTCGTGGTCTGGGCGGATTGGACCGTGGCCGAACGGGCGGTGAAATGGGTCAACGACCAGATCCGCGCCCTCGACAATTTCGACCTGCGGCTGTCGGACCTCGCCCGCGCGCATGGGGCCGACGGCGTGATCTGCGGCCATTTCCACAAGCCCGACCTGCATTCCGACCACGGCGTCGCCTATGCCAATTGCGGCGACTGGGTGGAAAACGGCACAGCCTTGGCCGAAACGGCCTCTGGTCGGTTGCTGTTGCTTGACTGGACTGGCCATGGGCAGGAAACTACGGTCGTAGAGGCCCATTCGGGCTACGGGGCAACGGCCAAAGGCATCTGACATGACGGCAGCCCTCGGTTGGCTTGCAGCTTTCGTACTTGATTTGTCTGATCCTGCACCTCGCCGGGATTGGCCTTGCCATGTCCGCCATGACCCGCCCGGCCCCAGCAAACCGCCGCCGCGACCGCCCCGGCATCACCGTGATCCGCCCGCTCTGCGGCTTGGAAAACCTGCTGGAAGAGACGCTGACCACCACCTTCCAAGCCGACTATCCTGAGTTTGAGATCCTGTTCTGTGTGGCCGACGCGGCTGACCCCGCCATCCCCCTCGCCCAACGCCTGATCGCCGCCCACCCCCATGTGAACGCCCGCCTGCTGATCGGCGATGACAAGATCAGCGGCAACCCCAAGCTGAACAACTGCGTCAAGGGCTGGCACGCCGCCGCCTACGACTACATCCTGCTGGCCGACAGCAACGTCCTCTTGCCGCCCGACTACCTGACCCGCCTGCTGGACCAATGGACCCCCGGCACCGGCCTCGTCTCCTCGCCCCCCATCGGCATCGCAGCCTGAGGGCTTCTGGGCCCGCCTCGAATGCGCCTTCCTCAACAGCTTTCAGGCCCGCTGGCAGCTTGCCTCCGCCCGGATCGGCAACGGCTTTGCCCAAGGCAAAATGCTGTTCTGGCAGCGCGACGTGCTGGAGAAAGCCGGCGGCATCGAGGTGCTGGGTCGCGAAATGGCCGAAGATGTCGCCTCCACCAAGGTCGTCCGCGCCGCTGGCCTGAAGGTCCGCCTGCCCGGCCGCTTCTTCGCCCAACCCATCGGCCGCCGCAGCTACACCGCCGTCTGGACGCGCCAGGTGCGCTGGGCCCGCGTCCGCCGCCTCGGCTTTCTGCCAATCTTCCTGCCCGAACTCTTCGCCGGTGCCGCCTTCCCGTTCCTCGCCACCCTGATCCTTGTGGCAAACGGTCTCACCCCTTGGGCCATTCCCGCCCTCCTGATCCTGTGGTATGGGGCCGAGTATCTCATGGCCCGCCTCGGCGACTGGCCGCGCAGCCCTGCTGACCTGACAGCCTGGGCCCTGCGCGACGCCCTCCTGCCGCCGCTCTGGTTCGCCTCTTGGGCGTCGAGCAGCTTCGAATGGCGCGGCAATGTGATGACGACCGAAGATATCCCGGACGACCCAGACGGGGACTCCCCCGCCGAGACCCCAATTCACGGAGCCTGAGCCCTTGATAACCCTCGACAGTGCGCTGCAACTGCTTCAGTCGCACGGCCTCTGGCTGCTGGCCCCGTTTTCCATCCTCGAAGGCCCGATCGTCACCGTGATCGGCGCCTACCTCGCCCGCCTCGGCTACATGCCCGTGGTCGGCGTCTATCTGGTCTGCATCATGGGAGATCTGATTGGCGACGCCTTCTACTACGGCCTCGGCCGCTTTGGCCCGCAGATCCTGTCCGAACGCTGGCAAACAAGGCTCGGCATGACCGCCGCCCGCAAATTGTCGCTGGGCAACCATTTTGCCGAAAAGGGCGGCCGCACGCTGTTGTTCGGCAAATGGACCCATTCTGCCGGCCTGCCCATCATGATCGCCTCCGGCATGGGCCACATGAACTTTCTGTCCTACATGTGGTATAACTTCGTCGGCACCGTCCCCAAAACGCTGGTCTTCGTCATCCTCGGCTATTTCCTCGGCCACGCCTATGCGTCGATTGACGCCTATATCTACCGCATTTCCCTCGTGCTGCTGGCGGTGGTGATCGTCGTCGGCATCTGGCTTTACCGACGCCGCGCCAAACCATGACCCTGACCTGCCTGATCCCCGCCTATAATGAAGAGGCCCGCATCGCCGCCGTGCTGGAGGCCGTCCTCGGCCACCCCCTGATTGATGAGGTGCTGGTGATCGACGACGGCTCCTCCGACGCCACGTCAGAGGTTGTCCGCGGCCACCCCACCGCCCGCCTGATAACCCTGAGCCCCAACGTCGGCAAAACCGCCGCCCTCGCCCGTGGTCTGGCAGAGGCTTCGGGCGACCACATCCTCCTCGTCGACGCCGACCTCGTCGGCCTCTCCCCCGCCCACCTGACCGCCCTCATCACCCCCGTCACCTCAGGCCGCGCCGAGGTATCCATCTCCCTCCGCGACAACGCCCCCTTCCTCTGGCGCTGGATCGGCCTCGACTACATCTCGGGTGAGCGAGTCCTCCACAAATCCCTGCTGACTGACCACCACACCACCCTGCAAAACCTCCCCAAATTCGGGTTTGAGGTCTTCCTGAACTCCCTCATCCTGACCCAAAACGCGAGGATCGCCGTAACCCGCTGGCCCGGCGTCATCTCCCCATTAAAGTCCAAGAAATACGGCCTCTGGACCGGCGTAAAAGCCGACGCCAAAATGATGCGCGACCTGTTCAAAGCCGTGCCGCCCGTGGGTCTGGTGAAGCAGATTATCAGGATGCGGGGGTTGAGGGTTTAGATTGAGAAGATTGCTCAGTTCTCTTGGCGCTAATTCTTCAGGGTGCCAGTCTTCGTAATACTAACTTGGACCATTGACATCTCTTCAATCCATGACCTCCCAACTTCTTTTGACACTGGGCTAATGAGCGCTCGATGAATGTCTACTCTGACGAGAGTTGGATTCGGTCAACGCGAGTATCGAAATACTCACTCGAGCGCGTTTGCAGCCTGGAGTTCGACAGTAACACGGGTCGAAGCCGATCCGATCAGAATCCATGGTCTAGCAAACATGCCGAGACAAAGCCGCTGAGGTCTCATGTCCGAGTCTGACGAATCGAATGCCCATCGTGGATTAGGCACTGGACTTGTGACTTCGACAAAAGGCCTAGATCGGCTCGATCAATCGACTCCAACTTGCGTAGCAGTTCAGACTTGATGCAAGAACTTTCATCCCTGTGGAAGTTGATCTGGAGAGCGAGCAAAAGCCGCAATTGCGGTCGTCAGCTAATACTAGTTTCCGGCAATTACTTCGCTACCGCCGACGTAGAGCTATCCCCGAACTCGATCGATTCGCGATGCCAACATTCTCGAAGATGTCGTTTCAAAGGCCGTCTATCTGCGAAGGATAGTTCTGCTGAGCATCACCTCGAGGAGATCCTAGTAGACGGCAACTCTGCCTACTTCCTCGATCGATGGCTTTGACTATTGATGTCAACTTTATCTCATTCTAGGCAACCGAATATTCGGCCTGTGCGCCTCGGGAACGACTTCACTTCAGCCTGACATTCCGTATCCTCGAGGTCAGACGCGATATCAAATCCCGCGGCAAAGTCCTACCAGTCACGAGCCATCGCGGCTTGTCTGCCTAATCTCGTGACGCACTTCGGCATGTAATTGTCGAGCGCGCCGCATCGCATCTACGCAAAGACTGACGAGTCTGCGAGACTCGGACCGTTGTCGAAAACCGCAAAATGATTTGTCTCTGGCAGTCCGATAGTGGCTCGAGTCTTCAATCGATTCGTAACATTCGCGAACATTGATCAAGACTTCGATCGGCATATGACTACTTGGACTCATTGAACGCGCCGGTCAGATTGCAAGATGGACGTACTTCCTGGAAGCCCCAATATCAGGCTCGATGCAATTAAATGTGCGTACTTCGAGCTCGTCACGAAAGGTTCGACTTCTTTTCGATTCAATACCGAAAACTTACCAAGCCTAGCTGCCCATACGGCCCTAGTGTACGCAGGAATATCTTGACCATAGTAATCGCATGCGGCAACTCATCAACTTGGCTGAACTTTGACGCCAGATTGAGCAACCTGTGGCCAGGTTCATCGCACCACCCCGCAAAACCTTTCCACTTCCTTAATTTCTCAAACCCAACCCCTTGATTTCCCACACTTTTCCAAAATGTCCAGATCTGGACGCCCTCACCCCTTCACCCGCGCCCCCGAGGGATCATACAGCGCCCCCAGATGCAGCCGGGCCGGCACCCGTTCCGAGGCGACCTCCAACTCATAGGTGCCAGAGGTCAAGAACCCCTCATCCACCCCCTCGGCCCGGACATACCCCATCCCAATCGGCAGGCCCACAGTATGCCCAAACCCGCCCGAGGACAGCCAGCCGACCCGCACCCCATCGCGGTAGATCGTCTCGCGCCCCAGCAGGATCACCGCCGGGTCATCGACCGTAAACGTGGCCAGCCGCTTCTTCACCCCACCCGCCACCTGCCGCTCCAACGCCTCCCGCCCCAGGAACGGCTGGCCCGATTTCATCTTGCAGGCCCAAAGCAGCCCCGCCTCGACCGGCGTATGATCCGGCCCGATATCCGACCCCCAGGCGCGGTAGCCCTTCTCCAGCCGCAGGGTTTCAATCGCCCGGTAGCCCGCGTTGACCACCCCCGTCGGCCGACCAGCGCCTCATAGACCGTCACCGCAACCTCGACCGGCATGTGCAAGTTCCCAGCCAAGCTCCCCCACATAGGTCACCCGCAGGGCCAGCACCGGGCAGCGCGCGACCGAAATCCACCGGGCCGTGCCAAACGGGAACCCTGCGTTCGACAGATCATCCGGGCAGAGCCGCGCCAAAACCTCCCGCGCCTTCGGCCCCATCAAGCGACAGCACGGCGGTGCCGGAGGTCACGTCGGTCAGCTGACAATCCCCGGTCAGGTTGCGGGTGATCCAGTCGAAATCATGCGTGGCAAAGCCGGTGCCGGTGACGATGTAGAACTCATCCTCCGCCACCCGCGCCACCGTCACATCCGCCTCGATCCCGCCCCGGTCGTTCAACAGCTGGGTGTAGGTCAGGCTCCCCACCGGCCGATCCACACTGCCCGCCGCGATCCAGGACAGAGCCGTCACCGCATCCGGCCCCTTCAGCCGGAACTTGGCGAACGAGGTCTGGTCGATCACCACCGCCCCTTCCCGCGCCGCCCGATGTTCGCGGGCGACGGCGTCAAACCAGCCGGGGCGCAGATAGGAATAGCGGTCCACCGCCTCCTCCCCCTCAGCCGCGAACCAGTTCGGCCGCTCCCAGCCCAGCTTCTCGCCAAAACACGCCCCTGCCGCCTTGAGATGCGCATACAGGGGCGAGCGGCGCGTGGGCCGGGCCGACTGCATCTCCTCGGACGGCCAGGCGATGGTGTAGTGCTTGCCATAAGCCTCCAGTCGTGCGGGCGCGCACCCAATCGATCGACCGATGCACCTGCCCAAAGCGGCGGATATCGACCGGCCACAGGTCATAGGGCGCCTCGCCCTTGGCCGCCCATTCCGCCAGCGCCATCCCCGCCCCGCCGCCCGACGCGATGCCAAAGGCGTTGAACCCGGCGCCGACGTAGAAATTCCGCAGCTCCGGCGCCTCGCCCAGGATGAAATTGCCGTCGGGGGTGAAGCTTTCCGGCCCGTTCAGCAGCTGCTTGACCCCGGCATGTTCCAAGCGCCGGAACCCGGGCAATCGCGTTTTCCATGAACTGGGCGTAGTGGTCGTAGTCCGAGGTCAGCAGGTCGAAATGGAACCCCTCGGGGATGCCATTCACCGCCCAGGGTTTCGGGTTCGGCTCATAGCCGCCCCAGACCAGGCCGCCGACATCCTCTTTCCAATAGGTCAGCCGGTCCGGGTCGCGCAGGGTCGGCAGGTTCGGCGTCACGCCGGGGATCTTCTCGGTGATCATGTATTGATGCTCGACCGACACCAGCGGCACGTTCACCCCCACCGTGGCGGCCAGCGTCCGCGTCCACTGACCGGCGCAGCAGATCACCTTTTCGCATTCGATCACGCCCGAAGGGCGTTTCCACGCCCCGTGATCCGGCCATCCTCGACGATGATCCGCGTGACGGGCGTATCCTCGAAGATCTTCACCCCCGCCATCCGCGCGCCCTTGGCGCAGGACTTGCGTGATGTCGGACGGGTTGGCCTGCCCGTCGGTCGGCAGATAGGCCGCGCCGACCAGATCGTCGATCGTCATCAGCGGCCACAGATCCTGCGCCTCTTGCGGGGTCAGCAGGTGCATCTCCAGCCCGAAGGTATGCGCGGTGGTGGCCTGCCGCTTGACCTCGATCCAGCGTTCGCTCGTTGCAGGCCAGCCGCAAGCCGCCGTTCATCTTCCAGCCGGTCTGCAGGCCGGTCTCAGCCTCCAGCCGCTTGTACAGGTCGACCGAATAGCCCAGCAGCTGCGTGATATTGGCCGAGGTGCGCAACTGCCCGACCAGCCCCGCCGCGTGGAAGGTGGTGCCGGAGGTCAGCTTCTTCCGCTCCAGCAGCACCGTGTCGGTCCAGCCCAGCTTGCCCATGTGATAGGCGACCGAACAGCCGATGATGCCGCCGCCGATGATGACGGCGCGGGCGGTGGTGGGAAGGTCGGTCATGGGGTCCTCAGCTTTGCGGACAGGCGTCATAGGACGCGCGATAGGTGGCAAGGTTGGTCCGCCGTATAGGCGGCATAGTCGAAATCCAGTGTCGGAATGGATTTCGGACACCATCGACCACAGCGTCTCGCGCAGGGCCGCCGCCGCCTTCATCGCGCGGTAGCGGCGCCAGCAGGTCGGCATCCGGCGTGCGGCCGAAATAGCGTGGTCAGCACATGGGCCTCTTGTGCGGCGGCTCAGCCCGTTGTTGGCGGCCAGCCCGCCAAGGTCGAACAGCGGCGAGTTGAACCCGGCATAGTCCCAGTCGATCAGCCACAGCCGGCTGCCGTCATGCAGGAAATTGGCGGGCAGCAGGTCGTTATGGCCAAAGACCAGATCAATCGGCCCGACGGCGCGTTCCAGCACGCCGCCGCCTCAGCCAACAGCGCGGGCAACAGCGGCACATGCGCGGCTGGCCCCGTCGCGCAGGGTGGCGGCATAGTCGCGGATCACATGGAACGCCCAGAACATCTGCACCGGGCCGCGCAGGAATGTGCGGGATCGTCTGATGGGCGCGCAGGATCAGCGCCAGCGCCTGATCCAGCAGTGCTGCGTCCTGTCGCAGATCGGCCGCGGTCAGGGTGCGCCCCTCGATGAAGTCGATCACCAGCACGCCCGGTTCGTGGTGCAGCACGGCAGGCGACACCCCGGCGGCATGGGCCGCGCGGCTGGCGGCCAATTCGTTGAACCGCAAGATCTGATGCAGCGGAATGTCATCGCCGATCCGCACCACGGCTTGCGCGCGCGCATCCGCGCACGACAAAGTTGAGAGTTGGTGATGCCGCCGCCCAAGGGTGCGACCTGTACCGGCCCTGTCCAGATCGGCAGCGCTCTCACCCGGTCCTCTGGTGTCATGTCCCGCCCCCTTTGCCGCATGATGGACGGGCCCGGGGGGACAAGTCAACGCGGTGTACAGCAAGCCCTCCGGCCCGAAATGGCGCGGAAAGAACGCGGCCGCGCAGGCATAGATCGTCGCCTGGCTTTCGGCGATGTCATAGGGTGTCGTCATCGACATCATGTCCAGCCAGACCCCTTCGGTCGTCACGCGCAACACACGGGCGATCCGCTGCACATGGCCCTGATAGCCGCCCTCTGCCATCAGGCGGGCGACAGATATCCTCCATCAGCGGCGATGTATTTCGTCGTCATTCGCCCCGGCGCGCTCCTGATACGAGCGGCCGTCCCTGCGCCTCACCCCAAAAGGCCAGCCAGGCCGACAGACGGCCGGGCGTGCAGATGCGCGGGTCCAGATCGGCCCGCAGCAGCGCATCCAGCTGCGCGGCAGGCTCATCGTCCGACCGCCGCCAGATAGGCCATCCAGTTCTGCCGGTACTCCTCCGTCATGATAGAGCAGCGTCTCGGTCAGCAGCTTTTCCTTCGTTCGAAATGAAAGTTCACCAATCCATGCGACAGCCCTGCCGTCCGGGCCACCTCGGTCAGCGTCGTGCTGGCATAGCCGCGCAGCGCCAGACGTCTCGATCGTGGCGTCAATCAGCTGCTGGCGACGCGTCTCGCGGCTCATCTTGCGCGGCGGCGGGGTTGCGGTTGTGCGTCTGCGTCTGTCAGGCATCGGTCAGGCTCCTGATCAGTCCATCACTTTAGTCGGCAAATAGCGCATCGGAAAACAGGGAAAACTCGATGCAGATTCGACCCTAGTCCGCATTTTGATTGACAGGCCAGTCAAATATCCTGCCACCCTGATGGCAACCCTGCCAAGAGAGGCTATCCCATGTGCGCTCCGCCGACCCGGACCCTGACCAAATCCAACGCCCAGTTCCAAAAGGCCGTCAAGCGGCTGCCGCTGGGGGTGTCGTCGACCTTCCGCTACTGGGGCGATGACCGCACGATCTATGTCCATCACGGCAAGGGCGGGCGGACCTGGGATATCGACGGCAACAACTATGTCGACTACCGGCTGGGCTATGGCCCGGCGATCCTGGGCTATGCCGATGACCGGGTCGATGCCGCCGCGATGCGCGGGATGGAGGTGGGCGGCGTCTTCGCCCTGTCCACCGAAAAGCGAACTGGTGGTCGCCGACCGCATCGCCAAGATGGTCCCCGCCGCCGAACTGGTCCGCTTTTCCAACTCCGGGACCGAGGCGGTGATGGCCGCCCTGCGCCTCGCCCGCGCCTATACCGGCCGCGAAAGCTACTTGCTGGTCGAGGGCGGCTATCACGGCCTGTTCGACGCCGCGATGTGGATGGCAAATGTCGAGGATTGGGATCAGGGCTCGAACACCGACCCCGACATGGTCCCCTATGGCAAGGGCATCCCCAACACCGTCAAACAACTCGCCCATCTGATCCCGATGAACGATATGCAGCGGCTGGAGGATACCTTCCGCCGCCATGGCGACCAACTGGCCGCCATGCTGATCGAACCCATTCAGGGCAACTGCTGCGGCATCATGGCGCCGCGTTGAATATGTCCAACTTGCCCGCGCGCTTTGCGACCAATACGGCGTCCTGCTGATCATTGACGAGGTGAAAACCGGCTTTCGTGTGGGCAAGGGCGGCATCCAGGGCATCATGGGCGTCCACCCCGACATCACCACCTTCGCCAAGGCCGTCGCCAACGGCTATCCCATCTCGCTGGTGGCCGGGCGCGAGGAAGTCATGCGCCATCTTCCGCTATGGCGGCGCGTCGCATGGCGGCACCTACACCGCCCATTCCGTTTCGCTGGCGGCCGCCGAGGAATGCCTTCGCATCCTCGATGAAACCCCCGCCCTCGAAACCCTCGCCAAACACGGCACCAACCTGATGGCGGGCATTTCCGCGATCCTGAACGCCCGGGGAATCGTGCATTCCTACACCGGCCATCCCTCGATGTTCGGCCTGTTCTTCGCCGAAAACGCGCCCGACAACTACCGCGACTGGAAGACCTCCGACTACACCTTCTACGACACGATGGCCTATTACCTGCATGACCTTGGCATCATCGTCGAACCCGACAGCCGCGAACCCTGGTTCATGTGCGAGGCGCATGGTCTGGACCCCACCTGCCTGACCGACACCCTGAAGGCCGTCGAAACCGCCGTGGACCTGACGCTGGAACAGACGCAACGCGAGGCCAGCCTTGACCTATGATGCCCTGATCATCGGTGCCGGTCACAACGGCCTGGTCACCGCCTGCTATCTGGCCCGCGCGGGCATGAAGGTCTGCGTGGTCGAGAAAAACGACTGGATCGGCGGTGCCGCCGTCAGTCGCGCGAACTGTACCCCGGCTTCACCTATTCCAACTGCTCCTACGTCTGCTCGCCTCTTCCGCCCCGAGATCATGCGCGATCTGGAACTGCCGAAACATGGCCTGCAAATCCTGCCCTATGAAGGCGGCGCGGTGTTCACCGAGGATGGCGGCTATCTGGGCATGTACCGCGACCACGACGCCAACCGCCGCGAATTCGCCCGCCATTCCCCCCGCGATGCCGAGGCCTACGACCGCTATTCCCGCGACATCATGCGGTTTTGCCGCTTCATCCGTCCCATGCTGATGCGCACGCCGCCCGACCCGTCATCGTTCAAACCCCGCGACATTGCCGAACTGCTATGGCTGGGCCGCAAGATGGGCGAAATGTCCGAACGGCAGATGGCCGAAATGGTCCGGTTCTGGACCATGTCGATTTCCGACTTTCTGGATGAATACTTCGAAAACAAGGTGATCAAGGCCTATCTTGCCGTGTCCGCCATCATCGGCACCGCCCTTGGCCCCATGTCACCGGGGTCGGCCTATGTCCTGCTGCACCACTATATGGGCGATGTGGATGGCAATGTCGGGGCTTGGGGTTTTGCCCGTGGCGGCATGGGGTCGATCACGCAGGCCCTGGCCAAATCGCTGGCGGCGTCGGGCGGCGAGATTCGCGCCGGGTCTGGCGTGGCCGAGATTCTAGTGCGCGGCGGGCAGGCCGTGGGCGTGGTTCTGGACAATGGCGACGACATCCGGGCGCGCCGCGTCATCTCGAACATGGATGTCAAACGCACCTTCCTGAAACACGTCGCCGAGGCCGACCCTGCCCACCGATTTCGTCAAGCGCGTCAAGGCGTTCAAGATCCGTGGCTCCTCGGGCAAGCTGAACATCGCGCTGGACAGCGCCCCCGAATTCCCCGCCCTGCCGCTGGGTGCCCCGAACCTGAAAGGCGACCTGCACTTCACCGACAGCATCGAGAAGATGGAACGCGCCTATGACGACTGGAAAGCCGGTCAGTTCAGCCGCGACCCGTTTCAGGACGTGATGATCCCCACCATGATCGACCCGACCATGACGCCGCCCGGCAAGCATTTCATGTCCTGTTTCGTGCAATACGCCCCGCCGAAAATCGCCGGGCACGAATGGACCGATGCCGACCGCGACGCCTTTGGCCAGACCTGCCTGGACCAGATCGAAAAATACTCACCCGGATTTAAAAACAAGGTCTTGCACGTCGAAGTTCGCACGCCGCGCGAACTGGAGGCCGAGGTCGGCCTGACCGAAGGCAACATCTTTCAGGGTGAGCTGACCTTCGACCAACTGCTCTTCAACCGCCCCGTCCCCGGCTATGCCCAGTACCGCAGCCCGATCAAGCGACCTGTGGATCTGCGGCTCCTCCACCCATCCCGGTGGTGGCGTCATGGGCGCCCCCGGCCGCAACGCCGCCGCCGAAGTTCTGCGCGAGGCAAAACTGCCCAACACGATGAGCGACGCCTATGCCGTCCTGTGATGCCATCATCATCGGCGGCGGCACCAACGGCCTTGCCTGCGCCGCCCGCCTTGCGCCAAAAGGGCCGCAGCGTCACCGCTGCTGGAAGCCGCACCCACCCCGGGCGGCGGGCGCTGCAGATTCGCCCGGTTCCACCCCGCCTGCCCACACCACCCGCGGCATCGACCCCCGCGTGATGGCGGGCATGGACCTTGCCCGCCACGGCCTGGCCTTCCACCCCGCCCTGCCCACCACCGTGCTGGGCGGCCCGCCCTTGACCGTACAGCGCGCGGCGACACCACCGGCCCCGACGCCGCCGCCTTTGCCGCCCTTTACGCCAAACTCACCGATTTCGCCCGCGTCCTCGCCCCCTTCCGCCACTGCACGCCCGCCCCGCCTGACCACCAAGGGCAACGACTGGGCCCGCCTCGCCCGCCTTGGCCTTGGCATCCGCGCCCTTGGGCCGCGACGATTTCCGCGAGTTTCTGCGGATGATCCTGATCAACGTGGCCGATGTGGCCGAGGATGAGCTGACCGACGACCGCCTGCAGCGGCCTCCTGGCCTTTGACGCCACGCTTGGGCGCCTGGGCTGGCCCGCGCTCGCCCAACACCCTGATCCTGCTGCTCAATCACCTGGCCATCGGCCCGGATATCCTGCTCCCCAAGGGCGGCATGGCCGCCGTGGCCAGGCGATGACCCAAGCCGCCACGCGCCGCCGGGGTCGACATCCGCTGCAACCACCGCGTCACCCGCATCCTGACCGAAGGCGACCGCGCCGTCGGGTGTCGAGATCGTCAGGCCAAGAGCCGCTGCCGCGCCCCCCTCATCATCTCCGCCATCTCACCCGCGCACCACGTTTCAATCCCTCGTCGGCCCGCGCGCATCTCGATGCAGGCTTCTACAACCGCACCCAGTTCATCCGCTCGCCGCGGGGCCGCCGCCAAGCTGACATCTGGCCCTGAAATCCGCGCCCGACCTCGGCGACCTGAAGGCCCGCTTCGTGATCGCCCCCTCGGTGGACGCGGTGGAGAGCGCCTTCAACCCGGTGAAATACGGCGAAGTCCCCAAATCCCCGGTGATGGAGTTCATCTTCCCCACCGCCTACGACCCGCACCTCGCCCCCGACGATCAGCACATCCTGTCCGCCATCGTCCAATTCGCCCCCCATGACCCCAAGGCCGGCCTGGACGCCGCCCGGGCCGAGATGCTGGAAAACACCCTCGCCACGCTGGAAACCCACGTCCCCGGCCTGCGCGCCCTGATCGCCCATGCCGAACTCTTGATGCCGCAGGACATCGAGGCCCGCTTCGGCATGGTCGGGCGGCAACTGGCATCACGGCGAACTCGCGGTCGAACAGATGCTGTTCCTGCGCCCGCTGCGCGAGGCCGCGCAGTACGCCACCCCGCTGCCCGGCCTCTATCTCGCCGGCGCAGGCAGCCATCCCGGCGGCGGCATCAACGGCACCGCAGGCTGGAACGCCGCCGAAGCAGATCCTGAGGGCGCACATGACCCATTACAAAACCCCGCTCCTGCAAAACCCCGTTCCACCCCCGCACCGCCGCCGCCAACGCGCTGAACCGCTGGGGGCCATGGGCGGGCTACATGACCGCCGCTGTGCTTTGGCGACACGGACATGGAGTACACCGCCATCCGCAACGCCGCCTCGGTCTATGACCTCTGCCCGATGATCAAATACCGCATCACCGGGCCGGACGCGGCCGACTACCTGAACCGCCTGACCCTGCGCAACGCCGCCAAACTGCCGGTCGGCTCGGTCCATTACACCGCCTGGTGCGATGACGACGGGCAAGTGCTCGACGACGGCACGCTGTTCCGCCATGGCCCGCGCGACTACCTGCTCTGCTGTCAGGAACGCCACCTGCCCTGGCTGCACGCCTCGGCCCGGCTTTGACGTGCACGGTGCCGAGAGGTCACCGAACACCATCGCCGCCCTGTCCCTGCAAGGGCCCCTGCGCGGCCACCGTGCTGGACGCCGCCGGCTTTGACATCTGGGCGCTGAAGCCCTTCCGCATGCAAACCTTCCCCTTCGGCAACGGCGAGATCTGACCATCTCCCGCACCGGGTTCACCGGCGACCTCGGCTATGAACTCTGGACGACGCCCGACCATGCCCTGGCCCTCTGGGACCACCTGTTCGACCACGGGCGCGCCCTACGGCCTGCGCCCCATCGGGTCGCGACGCGCTGAACCTCGCCCGGATCGAGGCCGGGTTCATCATCACCAACATGGATTTCATCCCCGCCGATCAGGCCGTGCGCGAGGATCGCACCCGCTCGCCCGTTCGAACTCGGTCTCGACTGGATGATCGACTGGGACAAGGGCCATTTCACCGGCCGCCGCGCCCTGCTGGCCGAACGGGACACAGGGCTCCGCCTGGGCCATGGTCGGCCTTGACGTGCCCGGCAACATCTCGGCCGAAGGGTCGATCCTCTACCACGGCAAAAAGCGTGAGGCCGGTTTCATCACCGCCGCCGCCTGGTCGCCCAGCACCAAACGGTCTGTCGCCATCGCGCAGGTGCAGGCGCAAATACCGGAAAGGTGATGACCTCTGGGTCGAAATCTATGCGCTGCGCGAACTGCAATATGTCAAACTGATGCTGCAAGTGACCGTGGTGGACCGCCCCTTCTTCAACCCGCCCCGCAAACGCGCCACACCGCCGGCGAGGTTTTGATGACCGAACATTTCTCGCCCCTGCTCAACCATTGCCCCGAAACCCTGCCCCGCGCCGCCTATCTCGACGCGGGCTGGTATGGCGCGTGAGATTGCGGCGATCTGGCGCGCGCCATTGGGTCTGCGTCGGGCGGTTGAACGACCTGCCCCCCGGCACCCTGCGCCCGGTGACTGTCGGCGGCGCGTCGGTCCTGCTGGCCCGCAATGCCGGACGGCGACGCTTGCCGCCTATCACAACACCTGCCGCCACCGCGGTTCAGAACTTTGCGCCAGCGAAACCGCCCTCGGCAAGCTGATCACCTGCCCCTATCACGCCTGGTCCTATGCCGCGTCCGATGGCCACCTCGTCTCCACTGCCTTCGCCACCCCTACGGATGATTTCCACAAGCAGGATCATGGGTTGCGCCCCGTTGCTCATACCGATCTGGAACGGTTTCATCTTCCTGAACCTGTCCGAGGCCCCCGGCCCGCTGGCCCCTGACATGGGCCTGAACGCGCTGGACAACTGGCCGATGGACAGCCTGCTGACCGGCCACCGCCACGAGCGCCTGCTCAACTGCAACTGGAAGGTGTTCTGGGAAAACTACAACGAATGCCTGCACTGCCCCGGCATCCACCCCGAACTCTGCGACATGGTGCCGATCTACGGCAAGGGCATCATGTCCGCGCCAGAGGCCGCCGATTGGACCCCTGACCAGCCGACCGGCCCGAACCTGAAACCCGGCGCGCAAAGCTGGACGATGACCGGCGCCGCCTGCGGCCCCGACCTTCCCCGACCTGACCGCGCAGCAGCGTCAGGACGGCTACACCTTCGTCACGCTCTACCCCTCCACCTATATCGTCGCCCATGTCGATTACGTCCGCTCGGTCCGGCTGGAACCCCTCGGCCCCGAACAGACGCGGCTGATCGCCGAATGGCATTTCGCCCCCGAAACCCTCGCGCAACCCGGTTTTGACCCGGCCGAGGTTGCCGGCTTTCGCCAAGATCGTGCTGGAACAGGACGCCGACGCCGCCGAGATGAACCAACGCGGCATCCGCTCGCCCGCCTACCAGCACGGCCGCCTGATGCCGCAAGAATTCGACATCCACCGCTTTCACCAATGGGTCCTGCACGAACTGGAGGCCACCATGAACGACCTGACCTTTCCAACCCCTGACCATCCCGAACGACTGGGACCGCCGCGGCCTGCCCGCCTGGACCTATCATTCCCAAGCGATGTTCGAACTGGAACGGCAAAATCTGTTCCTGACCCACTGGCAGGTCGTCGGGCCATGAATGCGACCTGCCCGACCCCGGCGACTGGCTGGCCTTTGACATGCTGGGCGAACGGGCGGTGGTGATGCGCGGGTCAGGACGGCGTGATCCGCGCCTTTCACAACCTGTGCCGCCACCGTGGCGCGCGGGTGGTCGACGGCGTGCAGGGCAATTGCCGCAAGGCCGTGGTCTGCCCGTTCCACGGCTGGGTCTACAACCTCGACGGCACCCTGCGGGGCGCTGCGCGTGCCCACCAGCTTCGGCGATATGGACCGTGCGAAGTTCGGCCTGAAACCCATTGAGATGGAAACCTTCCACGGCTTCATCTTCCTGCGCTTCCACCCCGGCCCACAGCCCGATGTCGCCACCATGCTCGCCCCCTTCGACACCGACTTCACCGCCTACCGCCTGACCGAAATCCTGCCCGTCCCGACCCCCGAGCTGGGCCACCGACCTGCCGGTCAACTGGAAGTCGGTCCGCGATGTCGACAACGAGGGCTATCACGTCGCCATGGCCCATCCCGGCCTGCAAGACCTCTATGGTCGCACCTACAAGGACTACAGCCTCGACGGTGCCCTCTCCATGTCGATTGGCGAGTTTGGCGATGTGCCGGGCCGCAAATGGTCGGTCCGCAACTATGTGAACCTCGCCCCGAAACAGGATTGGCTGCCAGAGCGGCTGGCCAACGACTGGACCTATTACGGCATGTTTCCCAACGCCGTGTTTTCCTTCACCCCGGAATCGATACAGTTCTATCAGGAATTCCCAGTCTCTCCCGGTCTGACCCGCCTGACGGGCCGCTCTTACCGCCGCCAGGACGAAGACCGCGCCACCCGCCTCGCCCGCTATCTCGCAACTACGGATCGACCGTGAAACCTCGCAAGAGGATCAGCAACTGTCGATCTGGTCGAACGAATCCATGAAGTCGAGCGCGTTTGAAGGCTTTCACCTGTCCGACCTCGAATACGGCGTGCGCCGCCACCACGACCAGTTGCGCAGCGTTTTGCCGGTGATGACCCAAGAAACACGCCCACCTGAGGCTGAAATCGCCCGGATCAATGCAGAAATGCTTGGCAGATAACAAAGGCCAAGTCACAGTTTACCCAACCAGCGCAGCCTGAAGACTGCACCCAACAAGAGGAGACGACCGATGAACCTTACACGTCGCACCACTCTCGCAGCGCTTGGCGCCAGCCTTGCCGCTCCATGGGTTCGCCCAGCCTGGGCAGCCTCCGGTTCGGTCAACATCTACAACTGGTCCGACTACATCGGCGAAACCACAATCGCGGATTTTGAGGCAGCGACCGGCCTGTCTGTCGTCTATGACCTTTATGCCTCGGCCGAAGAGATGCAGGCCAAGATGCTGGCAGGATCGACCGGCTATGATGTGGTCATTCAATCCGGCATGGACCTGCCCAACAAACTCACGGCCGGGGTCTATCAGAAACTCGACCGCAGCAAACTGACCAACTGGGGCAATCTCGACCCCAAGATCCTGAAGATCGTTGAGGGGTTTGACCCCGGCAACCAATTCGGTGAACCCTATATGTGGGGATCGGTCGGCATGACCTACAACATGGACATGGTCAAAGAACGCCTGCCCGACGTCGATCTGAACAGCCTTGATGCGATCATGAACCCGGAAAACGCGGCCAAACTGGCCGATTGCGGCATCTCGATTCTGGACAGCCCGACCGACATCGGCTACATGGTGCTCAGCTGGCTGGGCATTGATCCGGCCACCGCAGGCCCCGACGACTATGCCAAGATGGTCGAGGCGTTCAAACCGATCCGCAAATACATCACCACCTTCGACAACGCCAACTATCTGACCACCCTGCCGAATAAAGAGCTTTGCGTGGCCAACTCTTGGTCGGGTGACTACGGCGTCGCCAAGTCCCGCGCGGCAGAGGCGGGGATTGAGCTGAACCTGCAATATTTCGTGCCCAAGACCGGCGCGCCTGCCTGGTTCGACCTGTGGTGCGTCCCGGCTGATGCGCCGAATGCCGAGAACGCCTATACCTTCCTGAACTACATGCTGCAGCCCGAAGTCATTGCCGCTTGCACAGACTTCACCGGCTATGCCAATGCCAACAGCGCCGCGACCCCGCTGGTTGACCCCTCTGTCAGCAGCGACCCCGCGATCTATCCCGACGCTGAAACCCTTAGCCGGATGTACACGCCCAAGCCGCAGACCGAGGAACAGGACCGCGAGATGACCCGCGCCTGGACCGAGATCAAGGCGGGTTGAATCGTGACAGAACCGCTGATCCGCATTGAAAACGTGTCGAAAATGTTTGGCACCTTTCAGGCGGTCAAGGATGTCAGCCTGACCATCGACAAGGGTGAAATTTTCGCCCTTCTCGGTGGCTCTGGCTGCGGCAAGACCACGCTGTTGCGGATGCTGGCGGGGTTTGAGGATGTGTCCGCCGGTCGCATCTTCATCGACGGCCAGGATATGGGGTCGGTCCCGCCATGGGACCGACCCGTCCACATGATGTTCCAAAGCTACGCCCTTTTCCCCCATATGACGGTGGAAAAGAACGTGGGCTACGGGCTGAAACACGAAAAGATGACCCCGGCCCAGCGGCAATCCCGCGTTGCACGAAATGCTGGACCTCGTGCAACTGACTGAATTCGCCACTCGCAAACCGCACCAGATCTCTGGCGGTCAGCGGCAGCGCGTCGCCCTCGCCCGCGCCCTCGCCCGGCAACCCAAGCTGCTGCTGCTGGACGAACCGCTCGCCGCCCTCGACAAGAAGCTGCGCGAACACACCCAGTTCGAACTGATGTCGATCCAGCAGCGCACCGGCGTCACCTTCATCGTCGTCACCCACGATCAGGAAGAGGCGATGACGCTGGCCGACCGCATCGCCGTCATGGACAAGGGTCAGGTCAAACAGGTCGGATCGCCAGCCGAGGTCTACGAATACCCCAATTCCCGCTTTGTCGCGGGCTTCATCGGTTCGGTGACCTCGCTCGAGGCGACGGTGCAGACCGTGGCCGACAATGAAACCACCCTCACCGTCCCCGACCTCGGCATCACCATCCACGCCCGCTCGGTCCCCGATCTTGTGCCCGGCCAATCCGTCACCGTCGCCGTCCGCCCGGAAAAGCTGCAAATCAGCCGCACCGCGCTAGAGGGGCTGAATGTGTTCGAAGGTCACGTCAAAGACCTCGCCTATTTCGGCAAGGACAGCCTGTACCGCATCGCCCTGCCAACCGGCGCGCTGATCGCGGTCCATGCAGTCAACGCCCGGCGTGGGTCAGGCAGCGATGAGGTGGCCGAGTGGGACGAAAAGGTCTGGCTCCGCTTTGATCCCGCAGCCGCGATCGTGTTGACCAGATGAGCCGCCTGTCGCACTGGTTCAACCGCCGTGGCTGGTCCGACATCGTGATCGCAGCCCCCTATATCTGGCTGCTGATCTTCTTCCTCGTCCCCTTCCTGATCGTCATCGCGATGAGCTTTGCAACCCGCACCCCCACCGCGCCGCCCTACGGCTATGGCGGCGAGAACCCGGTGCTGAACCTCGCCGGCTATGCCCGCCTTATTCACGACAACCTCTATATCCGGGCCTTCATCACCTCGCTTCTGAACGCCTTCGTCGCCATGGTGCTGTGCCTTGCCATCGGCTACCCCATGGCGCTCGGCCTGACCAGGGTCGACAAGGGCTGGCGCAACATCCTGCTGATGCTGGTGATACTGCCCTTCTGGACCTCGTTCCTGCTGCGGGTCTATGCGTGGATGGGGCTGATGGGCTCGAACAGCTGGTTCAACAACATGCTGACCGATGGCTGGAACTGGCTGGTGCCGCAGGCTTGGGCGATCCACTCCATCCCCATGATGCACACGCAACTTCGCCGTGGTGCTGGTGATGGTCTACACCTACCTGCCCTTCATGATCCTGCCGCTGTACGCCAACCTTGAACGCCTCGACCCAACGCTGGATGAGGCGGCGATGGACCTCGGCACCAAACCCTTTGGCGTGTTCTGGGACGTGACCCTGCCGCAATCTGTGCCCGGCATCATCGCAGGCGGCCTTCTGGTGTTCATCCCGGCAGCGGGAGAGCTTGTCATCCCCATCGCTGGTCGGCTCTGCCTCTTCCCCGATGATCGGTCGGGTGATCTCGGATGAATTCGCCTCGGCGCGTGACTGGCCAATGGCCTCCAGCGTCGCCGTGGCGCTGCTGTTCCTGATGGTCGGCCCGATGATGCTCTATTCGCATTACCAGGCCCGGGCAGAGGGGATGAAATGAAACGGCGCCCCACCTTCCTGATCTCTGTCCTCGCCTTCGGATTTGCATTTTTCTACATCCCGATCCTGTCGATGATCGTCTATTCCTTCAACGGATCGCGCCTCGCCACGGTCTGGGGCGGCTTTTCGACCAAGTGGTACGTGGCCCTGTTCAGCAACGCCCAAGTCGGCCGCGCCCTGCTGTTGTCGGTCGAAATCGCCCTCATCTCGGCCACCGTGGCCACCATCCTCGGCACCATGGCCGGGCATCGCGCTGGCCCGCTTCACCCGCTTTCGGGGCCGCACGGTGTTTTCCGGCCTCGTCAACGCGCCGCTCATCATGCCCGACGTCATCACCGGCATATCCCTGCTGATCTTCTTCATCCTGATGGCGCAATACATCGGCTGGCCCGCGCAGCGCGGCTTTCCGACCGTCACCCTCGCCCATATCACCTTCTCGATGGTCTATGTGACCACCATCGTGCAATCCCGAATGCTGTCCGCCGACCGCGCGATCGAAGAGGCCGCGATGGACCTCGGCTCGCGCCCGTGGCAGGTGATGAGGACGTGACCCTGCCGGTGATCTTCCCGGCGATCATGTCGGGCTGGCTGCTGGCCTTCACCATCTCCATGGACGATGTGGTCATCACCACCTTCACCACCGGCCCCGGCACGACCACGCTGCCGATCCTGATCTGGTCCAAGGTCAAACTCGGCGTGACGCCGGACATCAACGCCATGGCCACGCTGATCGTGCTGGTGGTCGGCATCTGCGTCTTCACCGCCGGCTGCCTGATGACCCGGGCCGAACGGCGACGCGAGGCCGAACGCCGCCTTGCCTATCAGGCCAACCAATGACCGCCGCCAGACACTCTGGCCGCGACCGCTATGCCGCCGCCATGACACTCTACCAACAAGGCACGCCTGTCGCCCGCAGCGCTTGAGGTTTACCGCATCTGCTCCCTCCTCGACCGCGACGACCCCGCCCCGCTGCTGGCAGAGGCGCACCAACCCCAAGACATCCCCCAACGCATCGACGCCGAACTGGCCATCCGCACCCTGCTGACCCAGATCGACCGCTACCTCGCCACCCTGCCCGGCCCCGGCGTGGCCGCAGGTGCGCGCACGGCCTGAACCACTGGCGCAACGGCCCCGCCACGCCCCGGCCCCGCGCCAACCCGGTCGTCGCCCAACACCTGGCCCCCGCCCTGCAAACCCTGCCCACGCCCCTCGGCGCCGCCATCGCCGCGGCCGCGCCCTACCTGACCTGGATCACCTATGACGGCTACGACCCAGCCGAGATTGGCGCCGACTTCGCCCAGAACCACGCCTATGCCTCCCTGATCGGTGAAGACGCCCCCATCTCCGGCCCCGGACTATCGACCTTGGCCTGTTCCTGATCGCCCCGCATATCCTGTACCGCGACCACCACCACGCCGCGCCAGAGCTTTACGCCCCCCTCACCGGCCCGCACGGCTGGCGCTTCGGCCCGGATCAGCCCGCTGACGATCCTGCCCGCCCATACCCCCGTCTGGAACCCGCCGCACCGCCCGCACCTGACCAAGGTCGGCCCCGTGCCCTTTCTCTGCATCTTCACCTGGACGCAGGACAACCACTCCCCGGCCATCGTCATCCCGGCCCAAGACTGGCCCGAACTAGAGGCGCTGCGCCTGACCGACACCGGAGGCCCCCATGTCTGACGACCATTACCCATCCCGCATGATAACCATGCTGCAGGCGATCTGGGGCGAGGGCTTCCTCTCCCCCGGCGGCCCGGAAGAGGTTGCCCGCGTCCTCGGTTCGCATGACCTGACCGGCAAAACCGTCCTCGACATCGGCTGCGGCGCAGGCGGCATCGACCTCGCCCTCGTCCTGCAACCACGGTGCCGCCTATGTGATGGGGCTGGACGTCGAAGACCCCGTGCTGGCCCACGCCCGCACCCTGATCGCCAAAGCCGATCTGACCCACCATATCGGCGTCGTCAAGGTCGCGCCCGGCCCGCTGCCCGTGCCTCCCGCCACCTTCGACGTGGTGTTCTCCAAGGACTCCATCGTCCACATAACCGACAAACACGCCCTGATGGCAGAGGTGTTCCGCGTCCTGCGCCCCGGCGGCTGGTTCCTCGCCTCCGACTGGCTGATTGGCCGCGACGGCCCGCCCAGCCCGGAAATGACCGCCTATATCGCGGCTGAAGGCCTCGATTTCGGCATGGCCAGCCCCGCCACCTATACGGACGCCATGCAAAAAGCGGGCTTCCAGAACATCGAAACCCGCTCCCGCAACGAATGGTACCGTGAGCAGTCCCGTACCGAACTCGCCCGCCTGCAAGGGGACGCGGGCCGCGCTGCCGCCAAAATCGTCGGCCAGGATTTCGTCGACCAAAACATCGCCATCTGGTCCCGCATGATCCCGGTTCTCGACAGCGGCGAACACTGCCCCACCCATCTATCCGCCCAAAAGCCAGCCTGACCCCTTACAATTTGGCATAAATATCCAAATCCGACGGCACACATGCGAGCTAGCCGTCGACCCTCAAACCACCCCCGCAATCGCCACAGTCTTCAATATCGCAAAACACTCCACCCCCGGCGCCAATCCCAAAGCCAAGGCCGACCGCCGCGTGATCCGCGCCAAGATCCGCTGATCCGCCAATCGCAGCGTCACCAGCACCGCCGCCCCCTCCACCTCCGTCAGCGCCACCACCTCAGCGGCCAAAATATTCAGCGCCGACAACCCCTCAGGCCGCGCCCGCGACAGGATCACATCCTGCGCCGGGATTCGCAGCCGCACCGTAGCCCCAACCGCCGCCGTCAGCCCCGGCAGAAAGATCTGCCCCCCCGCCGTCTCCAACACCGCCAACCCGTCCGCCTCATACCCCAACACCCGCGCCGCAATCACCGCCCCCGCATCGCGCAACCCCATCACCGGGGCCAGATTCGGGGTCTGACAAGATATCCTCCGCCTTCCCCGCCCGCAGCACCCGCCCCCCCTCCATCACGACGATAGAGGTCGCGAGCCGCGCCACCTCTGGCAGCGCATGGCTGACATAGATCATCGGCAACCGCACCCCATCGCGCAGGCCTTCGAGATAGGGCAGAATCTCAGCCTTATGCGCCTCATCCAGCGCGGCCAAAGGCTCATCCAACAGCAGCAACTCCGGGTCCGACAACAGCGCCCGCCCAATCGCCACCCGCGATTTCTCACCGCCCGACAGGTTCCCCGGCCCGCGCGGCAACAGCGCGCCCAGCCCCAGCAGCGCCACCACATCGTCGAATGGAACCCCGCCCCGCCCGGCAAACCAGCGCCCGTACAACAGGTTCTGCCGCACCGTCAGATGCGGAAACAACCGTGCATCCTGAAACACATAGCCTATCCTGCGGCGGTGCGGCGGCACATGAGCCCCGACCGCCATCCAGCACCCGCTCGCCCAGCCGCACCTCTGCCCGGTCACAACGCATCAACCCCGCAATTGCCCGCACCACCGTCGTCTTGCCCGCCCCAGACCGACCGAACAGCGCCGTCACCCCCTCGGGCACCGCAAAACGCACATCCAGATCAAACCCCGCAAACCGATGCGCCAAGGCGGCCTGCAACATCACCGCCCCCCGATCCGGCGCTGCACCGCCCGCGCCAACACTTCGGACGCGACCAGCGCCCCCACCGCAATCACCACCGACACCAGCACCAACCGAAACGCCGCCGCATCCTGCCCCGGCACCTGCAACAGCGCGTAAATCGCGGTCGGCATGGTCTGCGTCTCACCCGGAATATTGGCGACAAAGGTGATCGTCGCGCCAAACTCGCCAATCGCCTTGGCAAAGGCCAGCACCGCCCCCGCAATCACCCCCGGCAGGATCAGCGGCAAAGTCACCGTCACAAACACCCAAACCGGCGAGGCTCCCAACGTCGAAGCCGCCTGCTCCAACCCCACATCGACTGCCTCAAACCCCAGCCTGATCGCCCGCACCATCAAGGGAAATGCCATGATCGCCGCCGCCAACACCGCCCCCGTCCAGCGAAAGGCCAGCGTCACCCCGAACACCTGCTCCAGAAAACGCCCGCCCAGCCCATTGCGGCCAAAGGTCAGCAACAGCAGATAGCCCGTCACCACAGGCGGCAGCACCAAGGGCAGATGCACCAAGGCATTCACCGCCTGCCAGCCCCAAAACCGCCGCCGCGCCAAAGCCCATGCCACCGCAATCCCGAATGGCAGGCTCAACACCGTCGCCCACAGCGCCACCCGCGCCGAAAGGGCAATCGCCGTCCATTCCTCAGGCGAGAACCCCGTCACTGCGACAAAATCACAAAACCCTGCGCCGCGAAAATCTCACGCGCAGCGGGGCCGGTCAGATAGTCCAAGAACGCCCCGGCCTCGGCTTTGCCAGACCCAGCCACCACCGCGCCGGGATAAACGATGGGCCGATGGCTGTCCGCAGGCAACCGGCTGACCTCTACCCCGCGCCCCTCGGCCTCAGCCGCCACGGCATCGGTGGTATAGACCAACCCGAACCCCACCTCACCGGCCGAGACCAGCGCCACCGTCCCCGCATCATCCGCCGTCTGCACCAGCTTGGGGGCAACGCCCTCCCACTGACCCAGCGCCGTCAATGCCTCCTTGCCATATTGCCCCGCCGGGGCCGATTGGACGTTGGCAATCGCCAGCCGGTCCGTCCCAATCCGCGCGCCCAGATCCATCGATCCATCCACCCCAAACGGCACCGCGCCCGCATCATGCGCGATGATCGACAGCCCGTTGCCAAACAAATCCCGCCTGCTGCCCGGCACCATCAACCCGTCCACCGCATCCATCCAGTTGACCGCAGCCGAGACAAACACATCCGCCGGCGCCCCCGCCTCAATCTGCTTGGCCAGCGTCCCGCTGCTGCCATAGGACATCACCGCCGAGTTCCCGGTTTCGGCCTTCCAAGCCGCCGCGACCGGGTCGAGCGCCGCCTTCAGACTGCTCGCCGCAAAGACCGTGATCGTCTCAGCCCCCGCCATGCCCGCCCAAAGGCCTAGCACCAGCGCAATTCCAACCCTCAGCATCGCCAATACCCCGTTATGTTTCGCCAAACATATCGGGATCGCCCCCCTCCGACAAGCCCCCACCCGCCTCGGCAAATCCCGCCGCTGCCGCTGCCGCCTGCGCCTCCAACGCCCGATACCGCGCCAGCACCGCCGCCCCCGCCGCCGTCACCTGCGCCCCGCCACGCGCAGCGCCGCCCCGCTCTGTCGTGACCAGCGGCTCGCGGAAACAGCGGTTCATCTCTTCCACCAGATCCCACGCCCGCTTGTAGCTCATCTTCATGCCCCGCCCCGCCGCCGCGATAGAGCCTGCGGTCTGGATCAGCGTCAACAACTCAGCCTTGCCCGGCCCGAAACTCGTGCCATCCGCAAAGATCAGCCGCACCTGCACCCGTGGTTCCATCATCCCGCCTCCCTTGACAGGATCATGCCCCGCCCAAACCCTGTCAGCAACACCCGCACGCTGCGACATGGACCCTGCGCCTCACAGCACTCTGTGGCTACACCGCCCCAAGTGGAAACCCAAATGTCACACCCTTGGCTGAAGCATCGCAATCAGGGCCATCGGCGTCGGGGCGTGGGATGGGTCCGTCAGAATGGCCGCGATTGCGTGACGAGAGCTTTCCGGCAGAGCGGCGGCGTAAACCTCCAGCTTTTCCAACAACTCACGGTCTGACAGCGGCGCGTCATGATTGCCCCGGGCCACCGCCATGTCAGACTGCAACCGGCGACCGCCCGCCAATACCAGCGTCACATCGGCGCAACGCTCGGCCGGAAAGGCAGCATTGTAGGCCTGCGACTCCGCGAAGCTCACCTTGTCCACCAAGCCCCAAACCTCTGGCTGGTCATAATGTGCGGGCAGCATATGGTCGGGCAGAATGGTGCCGTGCCGCAAAGCCAAGGCGACACAAAGCGGCAGGCTGTACTGGGCTGCGTCGCCAGCCACCGGGCGGCGGGTCGTAAGGCGGGTTGCCTCATGAAAGGTCGTCACGACAATCCCCTCAACCGCATCCGGCGCAACATCATGCGCCCGAACCAGCGCCAGCACCGCCTCGACCGGAGGATGCGCCCAGCGGCATACGGGATAGGCCTTGAAATTGCTCTCCAAAATCCGCCAGTTTTGCCCAAGGTCGCCCCAGATCCCCGCGACCTCAGCCGCCTCACAGGTGATGGCAGGCGCGCCGGTAAAACCGTCCTCCGCCAGATCGGCCGCTGAGATGCCGACCAAGGCCCCCCAACTGCTGCTGTCCTTCACCATCGTCGGATGATCGATGCAGCGCATCATTTGCGCCCGCGGGCCATAGTATTCCGCAATACCCAAGGCGTGGCGCGTCTGGTCCGGCGACAGGCCGCGAATCCGCGCCGCTACCGCCGCACAGCCCAACGCGCTCCACGCGCCAGAGGAATGATAGTCCGGCACCGTGGCATGCAAAGACAGCCCCGCCCGGATCGCAATCTCATGCCCCACGACAAAATGCGCCAGCATCTCATCCATTTCGCAGGACGGAGCCGCCCCCAACTCGGCCAGCAATGCGGGCACAAGCGCGACGCTCGCGTGGCCCTTGCACAGCTGATGCCCGTCATGCCCGTCGATGGCGTCAATCGTCGCGGCCCCGGCAAAGGCAAAGCCCGGCGGATTGACCCGCCGCCCGTCAAACGGCATCGGCACCTGCCCGGCATAGCGCTTTGCCGCATGACGCCGCGCGATGCGGCTGGGTTCGGTCGAAACCCCCGCCGCCCAAACCGCGAGCGTATCGACAAGGCACCGGCGCGCCATGTGAAGTGCAGCGGCGGGAATGTCCTCGAACGTCAGGTCATGAATAAATCCCACGGGAGGAACACCCATCGACCTCAACCCACCTTGCCACGCACCTGCGCCGCCCGGTTCGATGCCGAGACAAAGCTGTCATGGTAGCAATAGCTGTTGCGGATCGGCGCGCTGATCGTCCAGGTGGCACTGGCACCCTTCTGCACGGTCAGCGTATCGCCCGGCTGCACATCAACCGTCGTACCGTCGGCAAAGGTCAGAACGGCGGCACCGTCATGGACATACATCGTCACCGTCCGGTCGTAGTCGTGGCTGAAGGTCGGGTCGGCACAATCCCAAACCTCCCACCCCGCGATCTTGCGTTTGGTGTCCTCGGTGGCTTTGCGCCGCTTGAACTGGGCGGCATCCAGAAGGCGTTCGTTCAGTCTCATCTTGGGGCCCTTTCAGATGGCACGATGGTACGCCACCACTTCAGGCGGCAACGGGCTGCGACCGAGGATTTTGTCGGCGGCCTTTTCGGCGATCATGAAGACGCAGGCATTGATATTGGCGCTTGGCACCGCCGGGATCACCGAGGCATCGACGATCCGCAAGCCATCAATCCCGCGAAACCTCAGGTCCAGATCGACCACGGCGCGCGCATCGCCATCGGCCCCCATCCGCGCCGTGCCGCACGGATGATAGGCCGAAGAGGCGTCTTCGCGGATGAAATCATCCCAATCCGCATCGGTGCGGATATGGTCGCCCGGCAGGTCTTCGCGTTTGTGATAGTCCTTGAACGCGGGTTGCGCCAACAGCTCGCGCCCCAGTTTCAGCCCCTCGCGCATCACAAACCAGTCGTGATCGGTGGCAAGGTAGTTCGGGTCGATCAAGGGCGCGTCGTTCGGGTTGGCCGAGGCCAGCCGCACCGTGCCACGGCTTTCAGGCCGCATTGGTCCCGCACCCAACCGGTAGCCATTCTTGGCCGGATCGGGAATCCAGTTCGCACCAAACAGGATCGGAAAGAAATGGAACTGAATGTCGGGGTGCGTCGTCTGCGGCGTTGATCGCAGAAAGGCGCCAACGTGGCACTGGTTGACCGCCGCCACCCCGCCTTTCCAGCCGAACCACTGGATCCCCGCCCAAAGCATCAGATGCGGCTTGAGGTATTTGTTCAGCGAGACCGGCTTGTCGGTCTCGACCTGCACATGCGCCTCAAGATGGTCTTGCAGGTTTTCACCGACATTTGGCGCGTTGAACACCACCGGCAGGCCAAGCTCGCGCAACTGCGCCTCGGGCCCGATGCCCGACAGCAGCAACAGATGCGGCGTCCCGAACGTTCCGGCCGACAGGATCACCTCGCGGTTGACGCGAACCTGCTGGGTCGCGCGGCCCTTGGAAAACTCCACCCCCACGGCGCGGTTCTTCTCGACCAAAACCCGCAAAACCTTGACGCCAGTCATCACCTCAAGGTTCGCACGCTTTGCCTGTGTGTGCAGATAGGCCCGCGCGGCAGAGCTGCGATAGCCGCCCTCGACCGACATCTCAAACCGGCTGACGCCTTCTTGGGCGTAGCCGTTGACGTCCGCGCTCAGCGCATGACCGGCCTGTTGGCCTGCGGCAAGGAAGGCGGCGTTCAGCGGGTTCAGGTCGTGCTGGACCTTGACGCCAACCAAGCCCGCGTTGCCACGGAAGGCGTCGACCGGCCCGTCGCGCCGTTCAAATTTCTTGAAATACGGCAGGCAGTCGGCAAAGGACCAACCCTCGCAGCCCTCAACACTGGCCCAATCGTCATAGTCCCGCGGGTTGCCGCGCAAGAATGTCATGCCGTTGATCGAGGATGACCCGCCCAAAGCCTTGCCGCGTGGCTGATCAATCTCGCGGTTGTTCAGGTGCTTTTGCGGCGTCGTCTTGTACCAGTAATTGTATTTGCTGGTCGGCTTGAAGGCAGAGCGCAATCCGGCAGGCATTTGCAGGATCCAACTGCGATCATCGCCGCCATGTTCCAGCAGCAGAACCGAAAACCTGCCATCCTCACTGAGCCGATGCGCCAAAACGCAACCCGCAGTCCCCGCGCCGACGATGATGAAGTCGTAGTCCTTGCTCACAGATAGTCTTCCTCAAATGGGCAATCGGTCAGCGCGACCGGACCATCCTTGGTGATCAGCACGGGCTGCTCAAGTTTGACCCCCTCATCGCCGCCGACCGGGCCGATGTAACTTTCGACGCAAACCGTCATCCCCTCCATGAAGGTGCCCGAGTATTGCCAGGTCTCATGGTCTTCGGGGTAGTAGATCAGCGGATATTCGACGCCAAACCCGATGCCGTGGATCATCTCGGCATAGCGGTTGGGGACGTAGATATCGTGCATTTTCCAGCTGCGCTCGCCGAACTCTTCAAAGGTCATGCCGGGGCGCAGCAGCGCCATGTTGTGCTGCAACTGCTCATGCGCATGGGCGTAAAGGACGCGCTGCTCATCGGTCGGTTTGCGGTCGCCAATCACAAAGGCGCGGGTCTGGTCGGCAAAAACGCCATCCGGACCGATCAGATCGCTGTCAAACACCAGCATTTCGCCGGTCTCGATGATCTTGTTGCCGGTCTCGGTGAACCAAGGGTTGGTATGGGTGCCCGAGGCCAGCAGGCGGGTTTCCTGATATTCGCCGCCATGTTCGATGTTGTACTGGTTCATCAGCGACAAAAGGTAGTTCTCGGTCACCCCCGGCAAAGCATGCTGGCGCATGAAGCCAATGGCATCGGTGCAGACCTGCATCGAGTTGCGGATGAGCGCCACCTCGTCCATCGACTTGATCGAGCGGGCCATCTCCAACGGTCCCTTGGCGTCCTTCATCTTGATGCCACGCTGTTGCAGCGCCAGCATCGGCAGCAGATCAGCCCGGTCGATGCCCAAGGTCGCCCCACGCCCGCACGACCTGTGCAGCAGGTCCACAATCTCATCCGCCCATTTGTTGGCATGTTCCTCGGCGCGGTGACCGGACCCGAAGTAGTCCCAGCTTTTGGCCGGGCGGGTCTCGTCAATCGTCTCAAGGTCGTCGGACAGATGCTTGGCCCCGCCGTAGTCGAACAAAACCACCGGCCCCTCGACCGGCACAAAGACGTAGCGCGCCAGATGATGCGAGGTCCAGACCTGCATGTTCCGGCACCCGGTCGCATAGCGCAGGTTCAACGGGTCAAACAGCACCGCCGCATCCATCTTGAACTGCGCCAACAGGTCGCGCGTGCGGTTCAACCGATAGGCACGCACGCGCGGCTCGTCGATGATGTGCGGCAGGTCCAGCATCAAACACCCTCCTTAAGGGACTTCCCCTATCTGGTCGGTTCCGGTAGTTAAATCAAACGAAACTACCTTAACCACTAGACAACGGAAATTTAACCATGCCCCTCGCACTGGATCTGGAGCTTATCAAGACCTTCCTCACCGTGGTTGAGGCGAAGGGGTTCAAAGCCGCCGCAGAACAGTTGCACAAGACACCCGCCGCCATAAGCCAGCAGATCAAACGGCTGGAGGATGCCGTGGGAAGGCGGGTGCTGGAGCGTAGCAATCAAGGCATCTCGCTGACCGCAGCAGGCGAGGTTCTGAAGGAAAAGGGCCTGCGGCTCATGTCCCTCAACTACGAACTGCTGGGCGATCTGCGCGAAAATGAACTGTCCGGGCAGTTGAAATTCGGCGCGCCAACCGACTACGCACCGACATTGCTGCAAAAACTATTGCCGATCTTTCAACGCGAATTCCCCGGCCTGTCGCCCAATATCGTGCTGGAGCCGAGCCGATCCCTGCGCCCGAAGGTCACTGCCGGAACCCTCGACATGGCCATCGTGGCGCGGGAACCCGGCACCGAAGAGGGCCGCGAACTCTGGGTGGAAGAAATCGCGTGGTTCGGCTCGGCGGTGGATGCACATGGCACACCCCGTGTCGGCGTGCTGACCACGGATTGTGTTCTGCGGGACCGCGCGCTTGCGCGACCTCAAGGACGGCCCCGGCGCGCATAACCTAGTCTTGCAGGCCGCCACCGTCGCAGCCCTGCGCGATGCTGTCGAAGCCGGGTTTTGTCAGGCCTTCCTGCCGGTCTCCATGGCCAGCAACCTCACACGCGCACCGTTGAGCCTGACCCGACCCACGCTCCGCCTTGCGTTCTGCCTCATATCCGGCCCGCGCCTAGCCGCGAACATCGCAGAGGGCGTGACCCGGAAATTCCTCAAGGCGCTTTAGCCAGCTTCCGACCCAGTCGAGCCAGTCCGCGCGTCACGCCGCCGCAAGATGCGTTATCACGGACCTTGCACGCCCCCGCTCTTTGGCGTGGTACAGGCTACGATCCGCATCGAGATAGGCCCGGTCAAAATTGAACGGCCGGTCGCCGCAGAACGTGCCCCCAATGCTGACCGACAACGGAATTGCGATCTTTTTATAGCGCACAATGACGTCCAGCGCCCGACGCACCCGTTCCGCGATGTTGCCAAGATCGGCCTCATCCTGGGCGTCGACCAGCAAGGCGAATTCCTCGCCCCCAAACCGCGCCACGACATCCGACTGCCGTGTCGTCCGGGCGAGAAGCCGTCCGACAAAGCGCAAAATCTCATCCCCGGCGTCGTGCCCATAGGTGTCATTGACCCGCTTGAAGTGATCAATATCGACCAGCAGCAGCCCCTTGCTGGTTTGTTGGTTCTGCTCGGCCAACGAGGTCTTGCTCAAGAAACTGCGACGGTTGGGCAGTTGGGTCAGCGCATCAGTGTTCGCCGCAAGATTAAGCTCGCGCTCACGACGGCCACGACGCTGCTCTGCCTCCATCAACCTGCCGAATATCAACACATTGGACACCGTCAGGATCAGCAGGACAAAGACCACCTCGACCTTGTTGGGTATCGGCGCAAGAACAACCAGGAACTGCGGCAACATCAGCATGGCCGACAGCGCGCACCAGTCCAGAAGCGTCCGCTTGCGATGCCCACCCCGAAATGTGCTCCACACACTCGCCATAGACGCCGTGATGAGGATGATCCAGCAGCCGAGGAAAGCGCCCTGTCCGCCGATCGCGATGCGCATCAATGCGGTGATAACTGCCGCAACGGCTGCCGCAATTGGCCCGCCAAACGTCGCAGCGATTCCAATGAAAACGCTGCGCCCGTCCATCTGGAATCCTTCGGCGATCTTGACCGGTTGCAGCATCAGCAACATCGCACCCGCCCCCATGGCCATGCCAAACAGGATGTGTCGGATGTATTTGGTGGTGATCGACTTCTGGATCATCCCATAGGCCACGGTACAAAGTGCCATCATTCCAATGGCATGCAGCGACATGAAGAATGCGTCTTGGAACATCACTTGGACCTCGCTTCGACCTCCAGAAATGACGGTCGATGAACCACGATCCGGCACGCACCGGAGATCTCGTTAATCACCCGTTAAGGCTTGGTCGGAGATTGTCGGAAACGCGCGGCAGCGTGATGGCCAAATTGCGGCAATGAAGCGATGTTGTGTGGTTTCGCGGGTCGCGAAGCTGATGGAAATTCCGGGTGAACAGGTGGAATTGACCAGCGGAAAGGCGCGGTCATGGTCCAACCCTGAAGTCAGTTTTGACGACAGATCAGGCGACGCTACCCGTGACCGATTGCACAGGTTTCGCCTGCACCACGTCACCGGCCTGCCCCTCGGCCATTTCTGTCCGGTTCCGGCCGTTCACCTTGGCACTGTAAAGCGCCGCGTCAGCCAGTGCCATCAGGGCCGAACTCTGCGCAACCGCCGGGCTGGCCTCGGCAATGCCGAAACTTGCGGTAACCCGCAGCGTCGGCTCACTCGGCAATCTCATCAACTCAATGGCGTGGCGAAGCCGTTCGACCACGGCAAACGCCGCGGCCCCATCCAACCCCGGTAGCAGAATCCCGAACTCTTCGCCGCCCAGCCGCCCGTAAAGATCCGTGCTGCTGACATGCTCTGCGGCAAGCGCCACCACAGCCTGCAAGACAAGGTCGCCCACCGGATGACCAAACTGATCATTGACCTGTTTGAAATGGTCAATATCCAAGACCGCCAGCGACAACGCCCCCATATCGCGGTCCAAACGCGGCAACTGGCGTTCAAATTCCATCATGAATCCGCGACGGTTCAGACACCCGGTCAAATGGTCCTGAATGGCAAGCTGCCGCAACTCGATGCAATGCATCGCCAGCTTTGCAAGGTCTTGTAATTTCCTGATTTTTTCCGGCGCAAAATCCATCGGCTCAGAGCCGAAGACACAAAGCGAGCCGATGTTATAGCCAGACCGCGTCCGCAACGGAATGCCCGCATAGCTGCGCACGCCCAAGGAAACATGCGGGAAACCGCTGAAACGGGGGTCCAGCCGGGTGTCGGGAATGATCAACGGCACGCTGCGCTGAATGGCGACGTTGCAAAAGGCCTGCTGGCGCGGGATCGATTTGATCTTGATATTGGCGCGGGCCACGAAATCGGCAGTTGTGCTGTCGACCATCATGATCCCGGCGTGCTGGGCGTTGAATTCCGTCTGCGCCATCTTCGCGATCTGGTCCAGCGCAGGCTCACGCGGCCCGCTCAGGATTTCCAGATCATGCAGCGCGGCGAGGCGCTTTTGCTCTTCAATCATACAATCCAACCTTTACTGCACTTGCACATTTACCCGCCTACGGTCGTATCCTTCAAGACGCAGCGCCCGCGAACCTTGCACTGGCATTGTGGCTGTTTGAGCGCAAAATCCGGCTTCCCCGCAAGATTTCCGCAGAAGATTGACCCCAATAACTTCCGAACCTAAGGATGTCTCGTGAAATCTTTTGCCTCCATAGCGCGAATCGCCTTGCTCACCTTGTTGTGTGGGTGCGGCAACCTTTCCGTGCCAGAGGGCGTCGATGTCACCACCCCCGCCTTTGAGAATTATGCCCGAAGTGACAACGGATTCAACCGCATACGGCGGAACTACGCCGACGCCGGTGATGCAGCCGTCCTCGCCCAATTTGAAGATGCCGACCCGGCAGACCCTGCGGGCTATCGCAATCTGATTGCCCTGTCCGATGCGGCCTATGACGGCAAGGTCATCATCGAAGTCATCGGTCAGGTTGATAACAGCGGCACGACAGAGCAGGTCACCCGCCTGCTGCGCCTGACCGCGGATCAGACGCCGTTTCTGAATGTCAAACGCGACGCCCTGATTGTGGCCACCGGGAAGTACTACCTGCGCGGTCAGAACTTCGTTTGGGTCTCGATCAACGGCGATCCGATCCGCAGTGGCAGCGACAGCGACGGGTTGGTCAATCTGGTGCTGGATTTCGACGCGCAAACCGCCGACATCTCGTTGCGCACCGGGGTAACGGCGACCTCTGACATCCGCACCGAAATCTCGGCCAACGGTCTGCCGTTCAACATCACCACCGGGGCTTACGGCGGCGATGTGACGATCCAGGTCTCTGACCCTGACAGCAGCGCCATATTTGCCATCGACGGCTCTCTGCGCGGCAATATCGGCGGCACGCCGGATTACGCGGCAGGCGCGCACGGGATGACGACCTCAGGGCTTTACACCGCCACCGGAACCGATGGCGCAACGCAAGTCGTCGTCGATGGGGTTTTCGTTGGAAAAGACCCGAATGCCCACTAGCCCCGGCCAAGTCTGGCCTGCGCTGTTCTGCCTGATCCTGTCTGCCGCCCCACCTGCCATCGCGGATGAGACAAGCCGCGCCCACATCTCCGACATCGCCGGGTCAGAGCGTTTGCGCCTGTTCGCCTATGGCAAACTGCTGGATACCGGCACCGCACCAAGATCCGCCGTGCAACGCATGAAACAGGAACTGGCCCGTCAGGGGTTCTACTACGATGGCGGCAACCAGCGCTTGATCGCCATGGACGCTTGGGCCGCCCCAATCCTCGGCTTTGATGGCAATATCAACGGCGGTGTTCTGCGGGACAGCTTCAACTTCAACGGCTTTGTCTATGAGGCCGCACCAGAGTTTCGCGCCAAGTCCGGGCTTATCGCCGGGCTGTCCGCTGGCAGCGCTGCGCGTCTGGCGTGGGACAATGGCCGTTTTGTCGAACTCAGCACCCGGGGCGAGGCGGTCTGGTCGCCCGAATATCAGATCGGTCGCGGCAACGCGCAGGCCGACATCTGCAGCCAAAACCACCTGACCGGCTGGACCTTTCTCGACCTGTGCCACAGCCTGTCCCGCACATCGCGCGACCTTGGCACCAACCTGTCGCAATCGACCGACCTGTCGTTGAGCCAGCTGTTTGAGGCCGGTGGCTACCACGAACTCACCGCCACCCTGTCGCAATCTTCCTATGATATCGGGCGGCAAACCTCTGTCGGCCTGTCGTGGACTGCGGTCTGGGACCACGCCACGACCGATATCTCGCTCACCCTCGCTGAACCGATCCAAGGCGAAACCGCCCTGCGCCGCCGGATCGAGGCTGGCGTGAAATGGCCGTGGCGGGGGCGCAATGTCGGCCTTAACCTCTGGCAACAACAGGCGGACGGCGGGGCGTTTCTGGGCAGCCCACGCACAGATACCGCCACCGGCATCGGGCTGTCCTACGAACTGCCATCCGGCCTTACGACGCAGATTGGCTACACCGTCAACCAATCCAGCATAGCGTTCTTCCGCTATGACCTTGTGTCGGTCACCGTCCGCTTTGATGCCTTGCGCTGGTAATCAGCGGCTCGCCTGCAAGGCCGCCATGGTTTCCGCCGTCGCCAGCTGATTGTGCAACGCCTGAAAGATCGCGCGCGCCTTGGGCTTGTTGCCCGCGTTCAGATAGGCATAGCCGCGCAGGATCGCCAGATCGCGCGGCAAGGTGCCCTTCATCTGTTCCAGCGCATCGAAATAGGCGATCGCCTTGGTAAACTGCTTTTGCTTGTAGGCCAGCACGCCGCGCTGGTTCAGGATGATCAACTCGGTCTCGACCCGCTGCTGATGCGTCAAACCCGTGGTCGCCGCGATCCGCGATGCTTCCTCAGTCATGTTCAGCTTCAGATAGGACAGCGCCATGCCGAACCGTGCATCGCGCCGTTCAGCCGCGCCCAGCTTCCCCTCAGCGCTTTTGAAGGCCGCGAGGGCCTCCATCGGCCGCTCAAGGTTGTAGGCGCACCAGCCACGTTGGGCCAAGGCCGATGCCGAACGGGCGCCTGCGGTGGCAGCCAGACATTGGGCCGGGCTCATGGTCCGCCCCTGCGCCGGGGTTGCGCTGCTCTCGGTCGCGGTCTGGTTCGATGGCGCGGTCTGGTTCGATGGCGCGGTCTTGGCAGCTTTGCGGGCGCTAGGCGCGGGCCGTGCTTTCGGGCCGGATATTTGGCACGTCACCCGCCGCACCTGCCAGTGTCCCGCTCGTGACGCCGGTCTGGATTGCAATATCAGCAGGCGCATTGCCGCGCCCCGCCAATAGCTTGGCCTGCAGCGCCGAAAGCTCGATAGCCTTCTCGGGAAAGCGGGTCTGCGCTATGGTGATCAAGTCAGACAGTTCCGCATCGCTCGTGACGCTGTCCGATTTTTCCAGCGTCGACATGATATCCGGGAAATTGGTGCAGGCGTTCAGGATTCCGGTATAGGTCGCCAAGGCCGCTTTGCCCGCCTGCTGCGCCTCTTGCGCTTTGGCAATGCGCCACGCGTTGTTCACCCGGTCACAGCGCAACAATCCAGCGGTGTCAGAGGCGATCTGCAGCGCCTCGGCAGCATTGCCAGCATCGAGGGCCGCGTCGAGCTTTAGCTGACCCTCGGCGGTTTCCAACAGCAAGATCATCTCATCCGGTGCGGTCCAGTTGGGATATTCCGTCTGCGCCGCCGCAATGGTCGCGCGCGCCTCAGTCAATTGGCCCGCCGCGATCTGCCGGTAGATCGTGTCGATTTCCGTCGTGGGCTGGGTGATCGCCAGTTTGCCCAGATCCTCCGGCGGCACCCAAGCCGGATACTGCAGCCTCAACCGCCGCAACTCGGCATTGGCCGAGGCCTGATCCTTTTGCTCCAGATAGAAGTTCAACGCCTGCAAATCCTGCTCTGACGGCACGGTCGCGGCCACCGTGGCCTGCGGCATGGTCTGGGACGGGCTCAGCGTCGTTTGCGCCAATGCCGGCATCCCGGTCAGCAGCAGCAGGGCAATCAGGATAGGTCGGGTCATATGGGCACACATTGCGGATACATCTCTGCCTGGGCGACCAGCGCCATGAGGTGCAGCGTCGCCGGGTAATAGGGCTGCGCTGTGGAAAAGGCCGGTATTGCGGCACCAACCGATCCCGTACCGGCACAAGCGGCCAGAGCAACAATCGCCTGATACCCCTGATCGGGGCTGCGTTCCAGTGCGGCGCCGGTCTTGGCGTCAAAAACCGTGACCGCATCACCACCACCAGCCGCCGCAACCGCCGCGATATAGCGCTGAACCTCTGGCACATCGGCACGGCCCGACCAAACGGCATAGAGCGGCACCCGCATCGCCTCATACCCCGCATTGGCCGAAAACCTGTCGGGCGCCACCGTCCAGCCCTGCGCGGTCAACGCGATCCAGTCGGGCACCAGCTGGCTCTCGGCAATGCTGTTCATCAAGCTCAGACCGTCATCCGCCACCCGGTCCAGTATTTCGACGCCGGTCGCCGCAGCAAGGTCTTTCAAGGCGCGCGGGAAATAGTAGGACAGATTCAGGATAAGCCCCGTGTCGTCGGCAAAACCCTGCACCCCCGGCAAAAGCAGCTTCGCCCCGCTGCCATCGGGATGGTCCACCACACACAGCCGCGCCAGATCCGTGGCAATCGCCCGCGCCCTCTTGCCCAACTCAGCCTGATTGTGCCGTGTTGCCATCGCAGCCATCGCCCAAGCGTAGAACAAATCGCCATCGCTGGCATTGTTCAAATCGGGCACGGCCGGGGTCTTGTCATGCTCCCACCGCCAAGCCAGCAGGGCATCCTGCCGAATGGCCAGGTTCTTCTCGGTCCACGCACGAATGGCATCAAACGCTTCAAGATCATCAAAAGCGGCGGCAAGGGCCAGACCATAGCCCTGCCCTTCCGAATGGCTGTTGGAATTCTGCCGCCCATCGATGATGCGCCCATCGGGTGACAAACACAGCGTTTTCCACGCCGCCCAAGCGGCCTGCAGCGGATGATCGGCGGCAATGGCCCCGGCGATACTGCGCACCGGCCCGGACCAAGCCTGCCGCGGCAGCGCCGCCCCGGCAACCGCCCCCCCCAACGACGCCACGAACCGGCGGCGGTTCATGTCCGGCTTCCCTTGCGCCGGGTAATCAGCACGAAGATCAGCGCCGGTATCAATGAGATCAGCGCAAACAGGATGGTCAGCAGCGTAAAGGCCAGCGGCGACCACGACGCATAATTTCCCAGCACCGAACGCAGGTTGGACAGCGACAACGGCTCCAGCAATTCCGGTCGCCGGTTCTCAGACCAACTTACCCAAGTGCCGTCGCGTTGCAGCAAGGCCGCCTGCCCGCGCAGATCATGGTGCTGGTCGCGGCGGAACCGGTCGAGCTGTTGGGCCAGATCCGTCATCTTGATATCCGGCCCGGCAATCAGCCAGATGTCATCGGGCTGTGTCGGATCAAGTTGCATCACCATCGCCAGCCCGGATTTCCCGTCCAGCCATTCAGCCAGCCCTGTTCCACCGGGAAACACCTGACTGTCCATGTAGGCGATCTGACCTGCAATCCAGCCATCCGCCGACCACAAATGGCCAAGGCTCTGCCAGAAGGTATCGCTGTCCGGCACGGGCTGGGGTGCCGCTGTGGTCGGCAGGCCCTCACTGTCGGCCAGACTGAATTTGGCCGTCCGTCCGATCGCATTGGCGGCAGTATCCGGCAAACTTGCCACCACCGGCGCAAAGACCGCAGTCTGCAGCATCCGGCGCGTCACATCCGTCGTGCCGCGTGGCACAAGCCCGGCAGACTCGGCCCCGACAATGTGCAACCGAACCGGCGCAGCCTGTGCGGTCAGCGGGCGAAACAACGAGCCAAAGGCGATCAAGGTTGGCAAATCCTGCACCGGGTCGGCAACCTCTGCCGGGATCTCGATACCATCCCCGCCCAACTGCGCCAGACTGTGCAGGATATCCGCCTGCCGCATACTGGGCGACGGCGGCACGGTCAGCGTGCTGTCGCCAAGGATCACCAGCATATCGGTCCGGCGCGGGGTGCACGGCAGGTCCGGCGGATCGCCCGGCACCGACATCTCAAACGTCAGCGTGTTCAGCCCCGGGTTAAGCCCGTTGGCGCGGAACGTCATGTCCAGCGGCGGCAGAACCTTGCCGCCCTCGCGGTCCAGCGGCAACAGACGGATGGTCTTGCCGTTGACCTTGACCAGCAACAGCGCGCCTTGGGCCAGATCGGCGGAAAAGCCATAATGCAGCGTGAACTGCGCCTTTTGCGACGCCAGCAACAGCCAATCGTCCGGCAACATGAAATTGACGTCCTGCCGGAAGTAACGGGTGTTGCCCAAAATCTCCTCAGCGCCAAGCTCGCTCAGGCTGGTTGCACGGCCGGGGGTCAGGGTGGGCACCGCGTCGGGCAGATACGGCGGCAGCAGCGCCGCCAGATCCGGCAAGACCGCACCCGCGAATTCGATCTGCAGAACGATAGCCCCGCCTGAACCGCGCTGAAAACTCACCTTAGGTGCCGCCGCCGGGATCAGCGCCACACGGGCCTTGGCCTCTGATCCCTTTTCAACCTGATAGAACGACTGGATGCTGACCTCTGCCGCACCATCAATCGCGCCCGACACCACATTCGCCACATTCCGGATGAGGGCGGCGTCGGTCTTGGTGTCAGTCAAAATCTCAAGCGCCCCGCCATCCGCGACCTGCGATTGCAGCGCGGCAAGGAAGCCCTGCGCCGTCACCGGCACGGCGTCCGGGCGCACCGCAACCCCACTTTGGCCAAGGTCGATCTCAGTCCAAACCGCAAAAGAGGCGTCAGGGCCGCAAAAAATCCGGTGGGTCTGCACAACGGAAATCCGAATTCGGTTGGCACCCGGCACAAGGCCCGTCACCGGCACATGGCGGTCCGCAAACCCGCCGATATTGTCGAGCGGTGCGGTCCCGGTTTCCACGTCATTGACCTGAACCGTCAGGCCCGAACTCTCTGGCAAAACATTGGCACTCGACCGCAGCGACAGCAGCAAATCCGTCGGCGGCGTCACCCCCTCTGGCAGCGTCAGGATAAAATCGGCGCTCGCCAACTCGCCACTGAGGCGCAGGTGATGCGGCAAAGGCATACTGCTTCCGATCCGAACCTCTGTCGGCAAGAAACCCGCCGCCGGAACCAGCACCAACCGCCAATCTGCGACTGCGACAGGTTCTGGGGCCGGTTGATCCTGAACCACGTCAGTCGGCACTACCGGCACATCCGCTGCCGGCACCGGATCGGTGACCAGCGGCGCAATCTCAATACGCGGAGAGTCCCCCGCCGGGACGGTCGGCGCCTGACTTGGCACAACCAAACCCGGCACCGCTGCCCCGCTCTGCGTTTCTTGAACCACAGGCGCTTGCGACGCGTCGGGCGCGGTCGGCGCGATTCGGATCAGTGGCGCTTCTTGGGCTAGTGCCATACTAGCCAGCACCGACAGGCACAGTCCGATGGTGACGCGGCGAAGGACGGTCATCGTGCACCCTCCCCGGCGAAACTGACTTCTGGTGTCGCGTCCGGGCCCGTGTTCATTTCCTGAAAATCTGCCCCAAAGGCCACCAGATGGGCCGGTTTCTTTTGAACCTCAGCCTTCAGTGAAGCCCTGCGACGCCGGGCCGGTTCCCTGATAAAGTCCGCCACCGTCTGTGGCAGCGACGACAGGCTCAGCCAGACGACGTACAAAATCCCGGCAATCAGACCCTTATTGCCGCGCGTCGCCTGCCGCAGTTTCAGCCAGTTCTCGCTTGACCCAAAGATCAGAAAGGCGACGGTTTCGCGCACTTCCATCGGCTGATCCGGAACGAACAGCAGGCCAAGGATCATGCCCTCCGCACTCTCAAATACCTGCCGGACCTTGGCCTTGACCGGACGCTCCAGATGCGCGGCATCAGCAAAGCACGGGCGAAAGTGGATCACGTCGCCGACAGCAACCATCCGCAACCCACGCGCGCCATCGGGAACCTTGGTCAGTTGCAACCGCGCGCCACTGGTCGACGCATCCAGCACAACGCCCTCCAGCGGCTTTTCGCCCGACCCGTCCCACCACATCGTCGCCTGCGCCCGCATTTCGACACGCGGCGATGCCCGGCGCTGCTGCTTTTCCGACACGGCCCGCAGCGAAAGCGATACCAGCAAGAAGTTGATAACAGCCCAGGTGCCAACCACCCCCAGCACGCTATGGTCGCCGGGATAGGCGATCCAGCGGAAGATCAGTGCCACGATCCCCGCCAACATCAGCAAGAACAGTGTCAGCATCGGGCCATAGATCGGCGAGATGTAATCCTCGGCCAGCGTCTCATCCTTGGCGGTCACGTTGAACTTGGCCCCGCGCGGCTTCAGGATCGTCCGCAGGATGGCCCGCGCCAGATAGGGGGCCTGCGCCACCTCATAGACCTCAGAAATCATGGGCCAGCGAAAACGGGCGAACAAGGCGTTCTGCACCAGAAGACTGACCGCCATGTAGCTGAGCGTGTAGACCATCGCGTCCTGAAAGGTTGAAACGAAGATTTCCACGCCAAAGAACAGATAGGTCAACGGGGCGAGCAGATAGACCAGCCGGATGATCGGAAACAGCCAGAACGACATCGAATTGATGTAGCAAAGCCGCTGCAATATCCCCAAACCGCGCCGGAACAGCGGGTTCTTCAGCATCAGCATCTGCATCATGCCCGCAGCCCAACGGCCCCGCTGCTGGATGAATGAGGCGAATGTCTCCGGCTGCAACCCGGCGATCATCGCAAAGTCGAGGTACAGACTGCGCCAGCCGTTCGAATGGATCTCCAACGCGGTTTCGGCGTCTTCGGTGATGGTCTCACCGGCAAACCCACCCACAGAATCCAACGCCTTGCGACGCAGAACCGCAGCCGACCCGCAAAAGAACGCCCCGCCCCAACGGTCCAGCCCACGGTGGATCATGCTGTAGAACATCTCGTTCTCTGGCGGGCATTTCAGGCCGAGGTTACGCTCAATCGGGTCTTTGTTGATGAAGTAGTGCGGGGTCTGGACCAGAAACAGCCGTGGGTCCTCAACGAAATAGCCAACGGTGCGGGCCAGAAAATCCCGCGTCGGCACGTGGTCGGCGTCAAACACCGCCACCAGATCGCCGTCCAACTTCTCCAGCGCGGCGCTCATGTTACCGGCTTTGGCGTGTTCGTTCCGCGCCCGCGTCGAATAGATGATCCCCAGATCCTTGCACAGCTGCTGCAACTCAGCCCGCCGCTCTTGCGACTGCTTGGCCAGTACCGGGTCGGTCGAGTTGCAGCGCTGATCCGTGCCACCGTCATCGCACAAAACCACCCGCCGTTTGTCGCGCGGATAGATCATGTTCTTGGCCGCCGACAACGTGATGCTCAGCATTTCGGACGGCTCGTTGTAGGACGGAACCAGAATGTCCACGGTGGGCAGATCTTCAACCGCAACCCGTGGCGGTTCGGCACGTTCGGTCGGGTCGGCGGTGATGAAGGCGTTCAAAAAGAAGATCAGGATCGAATAGGATTCGATGATAAACAAGATCATCGCCAGCACGAACGACACCGTCAGACCGGCCTCAGGCAGCGTCTCCGTCAGACGCCAGATCCAGTACCGAACGACGATCACACTCGCCACCGCCATCAGCGCAAACCGCACCAAGGTGTTGGTCACAAACGGTTTCAGCGCCACAATGATGGCAATGGCCGCAACCCCCAGCAACGCCTGCGCCGCCGAGGATGACGGAAGTGATGCCAGCACCAACGTCGGCAACATCAACAGAAGCCAGCACAGAAGCAGTCCGTATCCGCCAAGTTTGGTACTTTTCAATTCACTCTCTCTTTCGTGCCGAGACCAGTTGCAACGCGGACATCAAGCCAGCCGAGTGGCGCTTCATTGCGGTGTCGGGCCTGCCAGCGGCGACAGCATCCTGATCGGCCCGACCGAGCCTGCGGTGCTGCCACCCGGATAATTGGCGATATTCGCGGCGCTGATTGGCTTCAGCGCCTCCTCAACCGTGCCGTTGACGCAGTTGCGCAGCATCACGTCCAGCGCCCGGGTGTTGTCGGGCATCTGACGCATACCATTGCTCAGCCGACGCAGGCCCAGCACGCAGACGGTGCTTTCGCCAAGCCGTTGCTCTGCCCAGAAATAGGCCCCAAGCTCATCTTCGCCAGACAACAGATCGCCGGATTTCATCGCCTGAAAGGGCGCCGGCAACTCACCGATCCGCCCCAAGAACTCTTCATATTTGAACCGCCCCATGTCCTGCCCCGGAACATAGCGGGCGCGCAGCAGCAGCATGTTGTCGCCCAACACCGTCGTGTGGTTTGGCAGGGCAATGCGCTGCTCTGAACTGTCCAACAAACCGCGCTGCAATGCCGTGACGGCCCCGGGCGCATAGACCCAAGCCTGATTCAGCGGAATGGTGACGAACTGCGTCGTGCTCTCAATCTCGGCCAGCGTTTGCGGGGCTTGCGGCACGACCCATTCGCAGGCCGACAACGCCAGCGTCAAGGCGAACAGACCAGCTGCCCGCAGTGTTGTTTTCCCAGTCCAGTCCGAAGAATTCGCCTTGTTCAACATCACGCGTCCCGTGCTTCAACGCCGTTAATACGGCGCGGTGACCGCAAGTTAAACAGCGGGATGGGACACAGGTGGGGTGGAGGGGAAGAGGTTGCCATTATACCACAATCTAAGGTTTAACTGATCTCTATTTGAACATCTCTAGGAATGGGCGCGGTTGCGCGATCAGGAATCCCTGCACCATATCCACACCCAGCTCGCCCAACGTCTTCAATACACCCGTGCTGTCAACATGTTCGGCGACCACGTCAAGCCCAAGGTCATGGGCCACGCCCACGATCGCCCGGACAATCGCGCGATCAATGCTGTTGGGATCGGTGACATTGCCGACAAACGCCCCGTCGATCTTGATGCAGTCCACAGGGAATGTTCGCAAATAGAGAAAGCTCGACAACCCGGAGCCAAAGTCATCCAGCGCCACCCGGCAGCCGTGCCCACGCGCCGCCGTGACAAAGGCAAGTGCCACCGCCATGTCAGAAATTGCCGAGGTTTCCGTAATCTCAAACTGAATCCGGTGGCCCGGAACACCCGACTTTTCAAACAGACCCGCGATATAGGGCCACAACCCCGGATCGCCGAGCGACTGGCCCGACAGGTTCAAAGACAGGCAAAGTTTCGGATTGCCGTGCAGGATGGCCGCACAGTCAACCAGCACCGCCTTCATCACCCAGCGATCCAGTTCGCGAATGTAGCCATGCCGCTCTGCCGCCGGAATGACAGAGGCAGGCAGGAACTTCGTCCCATCCCGGTCCACCATATGAACCAGAACCTCAAACTGCATATCGGTGCAAAGCGGGTCGAAACAGATGATTTCTTGGGCATAAAGCTGCAACCGGTCATCCGCGATGGCAGATTTCAACCCCATCAGAATCCGGGCCTCAATCTCTTGATGCGAAAACAGGCATTCGGCATCACCGGCAAAGACCAGCCTGCCGCGCCCCAAATCCTTGGCCGCGGTGCAGGCCGCCACGGCCCCCGTCAGCCAAGACCTCGGCGCATCACCCGGAGCCATCACCATCAGCCCGGCACTGGCCGTCAAAGAGTAGGTCTCATGCGGTTTCGGCAAATGATAGGCCGACACCGCAGCCAAAAGATCGGCCGCCCTGCCCCGGGCCTCCGTCAGGTCACAGCCGACAAAGACCACCGAAAACTCATCGTCGCCGGTCCGCGCAATCAGGTCGTCCACCCGCATCAGCGATTTCAGCAGTGCCGCAATATCGCGCAAAGCGATGTCACCGACCTCCGTGCCAGCAATCAGGTTCAGGAACCTGAGTTGGTCAAGGTCAAGGACACAAAGCACCGATCCCAAATCAACCGAAGGTTGCTGCCGCGCCAGTGCTTCGCCCATCCAAGCGCGCCCCGGCAATCCCGTCAGGCGATCCATTTCCGGAAAGGAAACACTCAATTCGGAAACAGACCTGACTTGTGCCACAAACACCGGCTCCCACAAAAACTACACCGGGCTTCTGCACCATCAGGCCCAAGTAATCAACGCCGCGCTGTGAAACGGCCAATCAAATGAGCCGCGCGCGGGCTTTTCACATCGGTTTGTGGGCCGGAACATCACAATCCTCATCTCCACGCAACACAATCACTGGTTGAACCGCCACCACGCTACCCCGCCTGCCCCAAAGGCCGGCTTTCCCAACGACACAGGCCGGACGCATCGGACGATCCAAACCCGACCAGCCCAGAAAAACCTCCCTGACCGAAACCCGAACCCGCCAAGCAGAGTGATACCCCCTTGACCCTGATCTTTGAAAAACTTAATGAAGCCGAGGCTGAGGCGAGTTGGCGGAGAGGTTACGCACCGGATTGCAAATCCGTGAAGATCGGTTCGATTCCGATACTCGCCTCCATCTTCACCAGATGCGGGACACCATGCCAGACAGCACCGACCTTCTGCGCCACGCCCCCTTCAACCTCGATGACGCGGCCATCGCTTGGGTCAAATCGGTCAAGGCCAGCCTGACACCCGCCGAGCAGATCGGCCAGTTGTTCGTCTTCCACTCGATGGGCAAAGACCCCACCGAACTGGACCGCCTCGCCGCGCTGAAACCCGCTGGCATCACCCGCAACTTCACCCCCGACCTCGCCTATGAGACGCAGTTCGTCGAAACCATGCAGGCGGCGGCCAACGTCCCCATGTTCATCTCCGCCGATCTCGAAGGCAGCCGGATGAGCCTGGCACTCGGCACCGAGGTTCCCAACCCCCTTGCCCTTGCCGCCGTGAACGACCTGCAAGCCTCCCGCCAAATCTCCGCGCATCATGGCGGAAGAGGCGCGCGCCATCGGTATCAACTGGTCCTTCACCCCGGTCATCGACATCAACGCCGCCTTCCGCTCTGCCATCGTCGCCACCCGTGGCTTTGGCTCCGACGTCGACACCATCGAACAACAAGCCCTCGCCCAGATTGCCGAGTTTCAGGCCGCAGGCGTCGCCGCCACCGTCAAACACTGGCCCGGCGAAGGTTATGACGACCGCGACCAGCACCTAGTGACCACCATCAACCCGCTGACGATGGACCAGTGGAACGCCAGCTTTGGCCGCCTCTACCGCGCCGCCATCGCCAACGGCGTCATGTCGGTCATGTCCGCCCACATCGCCCTGCCCGCCTATATCCTGTCCAAAAACCCCGATGCGGGGGTCGAGGCCTACCGCCCCGCCACCACCAGCCGCGCCCTGAACATCGACCTCCTCCGTGGCGAACTCGGCTTCAACGGCCTCATCGTATCCGACGCCACCCCGATGGCCGGTTTCGGCGCGTGGGGCCCGCGCGCAGAAATGCTGCCCGAAGTCATCGAAAACGGCTGCGACATCATCCTGTTCTCCCGCGACGCCGCCGCCGACGTGGCGCTGATAACCGAGGCCGTCGCCGATGGCCGCATCTCCGCCCGCCGCTTGGATGAGGCCCTGACCCGCGTCCTCGGCCTCAAGGCCTGGGCTCGGCCTCCACAAGACCCCCCAAAAGGTCAACCAAGCCGCCCTCGCGACCGACACAAACAAAGCCGCCGCCCGCACCATCACCGCCCGCGCGCCGACCCTCGTCAAGGACACGGCGAACACCCTGCCCCTGTCGCCCGCCAAAACCCGCCGCGTGCTGGTCGTCTCCACCGGCGTCGTCGTCCCATTCTTCCCGAACCCCATCCCCTTCGACCTGCCCGACATGCTGCGGGCTGAGGGGTTTGAGGTCACGCTCTACACACCCGGCATGACCCCCAACGCCACAGATTACGACCTGATGATCTACCTGTTTGGTGAGGAAACCCTGCTGACACGGGGCCGCATCTTCCTCGACTGGCTGAAACTCACCGGCAATTTCGGTGAGGCGATGGCGCGGCATTGGCACGACATCCCCACCGTGATGATCTCTTTCGGCTACCCCTATTACCTCTACGATGCGCCCCGCGTGCCGACCTATATCAACGCCTACGCCACCATGCCCACCATGCAATCCGCCGTGGTCGATTGCCTGATGGGCCGCGCCGATTGGAACCAGCACAGCCCCGTAGATGCGTTCTGCGGCCTGCCCGACGCCAAATATTAGGCCGACAGCGCCTCACTCACCGCCCACAACCGCTCGGCAGAGGCATCGCTGAACGCATGGGCATCCACGCCACGATACTGCGCCGCAGGGCTGCCCACCCCGGTCGGCATAGCCACAACACAATCCTCACAATAGCCCCACGGCTTGCCCGCCAACAAAGCCGCCGTGGCCGCCGCGATAGCGCATTGGCAACCAGCGCATCCGCCGTCTTGGCCTGACCGCAGGCCTTCCACTTGTCATAGGCGGCCCGCTCAAACTGAATGTCGTCCCTGCAGAATGTCGGAGATCCTGTGCCCGGTCGACGACAGCGCCACCACGTGGACACCTTCCCGCGTCACCAAAGACATCAGACCCTGAGCCAAGGCGAAATGCCCCAGCTGGTTGACGACGAACTGCGCCTCCCACCCCGGACCAACCCGCTCCAACTGGCAGGCCATGATCCCGGCATTGTTGATAAGCATATCCAGCCGCCCCAGCGCCCCGGCCATATCCGCCGCAAACCGCCGAACCGATCCGATATCGGCCAGAACCATCGGCGCCGTCCTGACATCACTTAATTGAATGAAACTGCCGCGTTGGACCCGTCGGCACCAGTTAAGTCCGCCTTGGACCGCGGCCCAAATATCGCAACCCTCGCCAGCAACGCCACCGCAAATCAGACCGCTTGGCCGCCGATCAAACTGCGCCGCACCCGCGCCAATGCCCGGCCCGCCAGTTGCGAACGATTCGCAACGAGGTTAAGATGGGGTTAACAAAATTTCCCAACATACTGATAATAAACGCATAAACCAAGTGTCGCGCAGACGGACACTTTTCGCGCCCACTCAGTCAGCGGCCCACTCAGGCCGCCAACAGCACCTTCGCCTCAAAGGCTTTCAGGGTGACACGGGCGGCATGGAACTGCCCCGGAATGGCCTTGCCCATCAGTTCAGGAAAGATCTTGAACAGCTCAACCCGCTCTTCAGCGTCAAGCCCGCCCAAAGACCGCTCACCGGGTTGAAAGCTTTCACTCCACGCCCCATCGGCCAGAACCACCTCATGGCGATCGAACATCATGTGCAGATAGGTCACCTCAGGCACCGCAATAGCGCTGATCCCCGGCAGGCTGGTCAGATGCTGGGCCCGTACCAGAACCTCATCCGAGCCGAACAACAGCTCTGCCCGGATGCCGCTGAACAGCATCCGATGCTGCCGCGACACCATCATGTCCCGCACCGGCAAACCCAGCCCCAACGCACCCTGACGGATCAGGATGGGCTGCAACGACGGGTCCGCCACCAGTTCATGCCCCAACATGGTCCGCCGCCCGATCCAGCGGATCGGCTGCACCCCATGATCCCGCGTCATCACCAGATCACCGACCTGCAACGTCTCTATCGCGCGCGGCCCGGTCTGGGTGGTGATCTGAACGCCGGGGGTAAAGCAGCTGATGATCGTCTCAATATTGGTGAAGGTCAGATGGCCGATAATGTTGCCATACTCGTCGAGGAAGTTGACGATGCCGTTTTCCGGGTTCAGCGGGTCACGGACGATCCGGAACGGATAGCTGCCGGACAGGTCCAGCACGTCGGTCTCATCGCCGCTTTCATTGCCGTCGATGGTGTCGCCGATGCCGCCAAAGAAGGTGTCCGACCCGTCACCGCCTGTCAGATAGTCAGCGCCAGCCCCGCCGACGATCACATCATCGCCGTCACCGCCATAGAGCGAGTCATCCCCATCGCCGCCATACAGGGTGTCATCCCCAGAGCCGCCGAACAACTGATCGTTGCCCGCATCCCCCGACAGCAGGTCATTGCCAGCACCACCGTCAAGCAGATCATTGCCGTCACCACCGAACAGGCTGTCATTGCCCGTCCCACCCAGCAGCGTGTCGTTCCCCAGACCGCCGAGCAAGCTATCATTGCCGGTGCCCCCGTCGAGCGAGTCCGCCCCCGCCCCGCCGTCCAGCGTGTCGTTGCCATCGCCGCCCAACAGCGTATCATTGCCCGACCCACCGTCGAGGTAGTCATTCCCGGTGCCACCATCCAACAGATCGTTGCCGTCGCCACCGTAAAGCGTGTCGTTGCCAAATCCGCCGGTCAGCGTGTCATTGCCCGCGCCGCCGTCCAGCAGGTCGTGATCGGCCCCACCGTCCAGCACGTCATTGCCGTCGCCGCCATAGAGCGTGTCATTGCCCGCCCCACCCAGCAGCGTATCGTTGCCGAAACCACCGATCAGGCTGTCATTGCCCGTCCCACCGTCGAGCGAGTCATTGTCCGCGCCGCCATCTAGGGTGTCATTGCCATCGCCACCATAGAGCGTGTCGTTGCCCGCACTGCCCAGCAGGCTGTCATTGCCGATACCGCCGAACAGGACGTCGCTATCCAAGCCGCCATCCAGAGTATCATTGCCATCGCCGCCATACAGCGTGTCATTGCCGGCCCCACCGTCCAACAGGTCATTGTCCGCGCCGCCGTCCAGCACGTCATTGCCGTCGCCACCAAAGAGGCTGTCATTGCCGCTGCCGCCGTAGATCGTATCGTTGCCCGTGCCGCCTGACAGGCTATCGCTGCCATTGCCGCCGTCGATCGAGTCTGCATCCGCACCACCGTCGATGGTGTCATTGCCCTCACCACCGTAGAGCGTGTCATTCCCCGCGCCGCCGAGCAGGCTGTCGTTCCCGGCCCCGCCATCGAGCGAGTCATTGCCGTCGCCGCCGTCAAGGGTGTCATTGCCCTCGCCACCGTACAGCGTGTCATTCCCCGCGCCACCCAGCAGGCTGTCATTGCCATTGCCACCGTCGAGAGAGTCATTGCCGTCGCCACCGTCCAACAGGTCATTGCCGTCGCCACCATAGAGCGTGTCGTTGCCAGCCCCGCCGTATACCGTGTCGTCGCCCAGACCGCCGATCAGGCTGTCGTTGCCGATCCCGCCGTCGATCAGGTCATTGCTGTCGCCGCCATCCAGCACATCATTGCCGCTGCCGCCGTACAGGCTGTCATTGCCCGCCCCACCCAGCAGCGTGTCGTCACCCAAACCGCCGATCAGGCTGTCGTTGCCCGCCCCGCCATCGACCAAGTCATTGCCATCGCCGCCATCCAGCAAATCATTGCCGTCGCCGCCGTAGAGGCTGTCATTGCCCGTACCGCCATAGACCGTGTCGTTGCCCAGACCGCCGAACAGACTGTCGCTTCCGGCCCCACCGTCGAGCCAGTCATTGTCCGCGCCGCCGTCCATCGTGTCGTTGCCGTCACCGCCGTACATGGTGTCGGACCCGGCATCGCCGGTCATCGAGTCGTTGCCAGCCCCACCATCGACCAGATCGTTGCCATCGCCGCCGACCATGCTGTCGTTGCCGTCGCCGCCATAGATCTCATCATCACCGGCGCCGCCGATCACCGTGTCGTTGTCGGCCCCGCCATAGAGGATGTCGTTTGATCCGGCGCCGTCGAGATAGTCATTGCCGAGGCCGCCGTAGAATATGTTGGTGTAGATATCGACGGACAGCCCTTGGTTGTCAAAGCCGATCAGGGTGTCGTTGAAGTTGGTGCCGATGATCCCGTCCACGCCAGACAGGACGTCACCCTGTGCATCGCCGTAAAGGGCGACACCGGTGCCAAGGTTCACATAGACCCCGGCATTGGATGCCGAATAGTCGAGATAGTCCATGCCCGCGCCGCCGTAGAGCGTGTCAGCCCCGGCCCCGCCGGCCAGTGTATCGTCCCCATCTCCGGCCGAAATATAGTCGTTGCCCGCGCCGCCCGACAGATAGTTGTCGTTGGAATCCCCGTACAGACTGTCGTTATAGGCCGACCCGATCAGGTTCTCGATGCTGGTCAGCGTATCGCCAGCGGCATCGCCGCCGCTGCCAGACCCGGTCGCAAGGTTGACATAAACGGCGCTGGTTGACGCCGAGTAGTCGGCAGTGTCGCTCCCCGCGCCGCCGTCGAGCCGGTCCGACCCCGACCCGCCCACCAGCGTGTCATTGCCATCGCCGCCATACAGCGTGTCATTCCCGGCAAGGCCGTACAGCGCGTCATTGCCCGCGCCGCCGGTAAGCACGTTACCGCCAGAGTCACCCGTCAGGCTGTCATTGTAGGCCGACCCGATCAGGTTCTCGATACTGTTCAGCGTATCGCCTGCCGCATCGCCGCCATAGCCCAGTCCCGTGGTAAGGTTGACCGAAACACCTGCACCAGACGTGCCATAGTCCGCCGTATCCGTCCCGGAACCGCCGTCCAGATAATCCGCCCCGGCCCCACCGACCAAGGTGTCGTTGCCCGAACCGCCGTAAAGTGAGTTGGCCCCGGCATCGCCGGTCAGGCTGTCACTGTAGGACGACCCTGTCAGATTTTCGATGCCAACCAGCGTGTCACCCGCCGCATCGCCACCAGAGCCGAGGCCGGTTTCCAGATTGACCGAGACGCCGGATGTAGAGGCCGAATAGTCGGCCATATCATTCCCGGTGCCACCATCCAGCAAATCCGCGCCAGACCCGCCATAAAGCGTGTCATTGCCCGCACCGCCGTAAAGGTCGTCGTTTCCAGCCCCGCCGTACAGCAGATCATTGCCGCCGCCGCCATAAAGGTCGTTCGCGTTGCTGTCGCCCGTCAGGGTATCGGCCAGGTTGGACCCAACCAGATTCTCAATACTGCTCAACGTATCGCCAGCGGCATCGCCGCCCGACCCGGACCCCGTGGCAAGGTTGACCGAAACCCCGGACGTTGACGCCGAATAATCAGCCGTGTCGATCCCAGCGCCACCGTCCAGCCGGTCCGCCCCGCCGCCACCGATCAGGACATCATTGCCCGCGCCGCCGTACAACGTGTTCGCACTGCTGTTGCCGATCAGCGTGTCATCAAAATCAGAGCCAAACAGCCCCGAAATGGCGACAAGCGTGTCCCCCTCGGCGTCTCCGCCGGACCCAACACCAGTTGCGAGGTTGACCCATACGCCGCTGCCAGAGGTTGTATAGGACGCATAGTCGACGCCAGTTCCGCCATCGAGATAGTCAGCGCCGCCGCCGCCCATCAGGGTGTCGTTGCCTGCGCCACCGTACAGCGCGTTGTCGCCATCGTCGCCGGTCAGCGTGTCGTTGTAACTGGACCCGATGACATTTTCGATCCCGACCAGCGTGTCGCCCGAGGCGTCGCCACCATAGCCACGCCCCGCCCCAAGGTCGACGTTGACCCCTGAACCGGACGCGGAATAATCCGCCGTGTCAGTTCCCGCACCGCCGTCCAGAAGGTCAGACCCCGAGCCGCCAAACAGCGTGTCGTTGCCGTCACCGCCATACAGGTTGTCGTTGCCGTTCGCTCCATAGAGCAAGTCGTTCCCGGCGCCGCCGTAGATGAGATCAGAATTCTTCGAACCCGTAAGGGTATCGTTCCCGCTGCCGCCGGTAAGTGTGACCAACTTTTGTGCCTGCTCGTACTGACCGGATCTGCGCCCGGGTTTGCCTCAGGCTACAGATTGCGCCAAAATTGTGTCGAGATTTAGGCAGACCGACCCACAGCTGGCGGAATAATGCGGTAAAATCGTTTCTCCATGGGCGGTTAGACAGCCACCCGCTCTAGCGAAGCCGCCGCCCAGCCTTGTCGAAAATCAGCACGCGCGCCGCGTCAAAACGGGCTGTGATGGTTTGGCCCTGCCGTAGCTCTCGTCCGCCAATGATCGCCACCGTTACGACCTGACCGCCGTCCTGCCGCGCATAAGCGTAGGTTTCATCGCCAAGATGCTCAACAATCTCAACCACCAAGGTCAGCGAGGCATCGCCGCCATGCTTGAACGCTTCGGGCCGGATGCCGACCGTGACCTGCATCCCCTCATCCGGCGGCAGGTTCAACTTGCTCAGCGGGATGGCCTGATCGCCAAATTCCGGCAGGATGATCTGATTGCCCTGAATCCGACCCTGCAGAAAGTTCATTTTGGGCGACCCGATGAAGCCCGCGACAAAGATGTTGTCCGGGTCATCATACAGCGTCAGCGGCGGGCCCGCCTGTTCGACCACCCCGCTGCGCAGCACCACGATCTTGTCGGCCAGGGTCATCGCCTCAACCTGATCATGGGTCACATAGATGATCGTGGCCGCCAGTTCGCGGTGCAGGCGGGCAATCTCAATCCGCATATGGACCCGCAACTCGGCGTCGAGGTTTGACAGCGGTTCGTCGAACAAGAACACCTCAGGGTGACGCACGATGGCGCGACCGATGGCAACGCGCTGCCGCTGCCCACCCGACAAGGCGCTGGGCTTGCGATCCAGCAGCGCGCCAAGTTCGAGGATGCGGGCCGCTTCCTCGACCTGAGCCGCGATTTCAGTCTTGGATTTCCCGGCAAAGCGCAGCGCGAACCCCATGTTTTCGCGCACCGTCATATGGGGGTAAAGCGCGTAGGATTGGAACACCATCGCGATGCCGCGTTGCGACGGGTCAACCTCATTCACCACCCTGTCGCCGATGGTCAGCTTGCCCGCCGTGATATTCTCCAACCCCGCGATCATTCGCAACAGCGTGGACTTGCCACAACCCGATGGCCCGACAAAAACGACGAACTCACCCTGTTCGATGTCGAGGTCGACGCCCTTGATAACCTCTACCGCGCCGAATTTCTTGCGGACCCCGCGTAGTGACAAGCTGCTCATGCTAACCCCTTCATTCCGCGTGTAATTGCAAGGTTTGTGTGCCCAGACGGTCGCTGGTGACGGTCACCTCAATCGGCCCCGACCCGGTCGCCTGAACCCAGAACCCGGTTGACCCGGCCCGCAGCGGCACCAGACTTGGGCCAAGCAGACGGCCCGCCCCGGTCACCGAAATCGCCACTGGCTCCGGGAAGAACGGCAGCTTGTTGCCGATCTGATCCAAGGCCCGCACCATCACCCGCGTCGATTGATGCGCTGCGATGGTGGTGGTGTCAGGGTCAACTTGCAGGGTCGTGGCCACCTGATCCGCGATGAACCGGGCCGTGGCGACAGGCTTGCCGTCCATATAGCCCGTCACCTCGCCATGTCTCCCACGTCATGCCCCACAGGCCCAATTCGTCGCCGCTGAAATGGCGGCGGTCCAGAATGATCGGCGGATGCGGCAGGTGCGGGAACCGTTCGCGGTCAGCCTTCACCCGTTTGGGCGGATGGTTGCCGTAGCGCAGTTCCACCTCATCACAATTGGTCAGGATGATCAGCGGCAGCACGCCGCCGATGTTCCGCTCGCCCCGCGCCCAGAAGGTGACCGGTTTCAGGATGACGCCCTCATCCGGGTCTGACTGGCTGGCATAGGCATAGGCCGCGAATTTCGGTTCGCGGAACATGTCCATCACGCCGTGGTGGCACAAGCGGTCGCCCGAGCCGAAATCCTTGTGGGTGTTGTAGTCAAACGCGCACCAGCCGATGCAGCCCGCGATCTGCGGGTCGCCGTACATGGCGTTCATCACCTCAAGATGCCGCGTGACGTGTTCGGCCTGACGCTGTTCCTGATCGTTGCTTTTGGTCGGGTACATATGGCCGCCAAATTCGGTGATCATATAGGGCACCAGATGCTTCAGCCCGGTGACCTCTTGCTGGGGCCGCAGCGGAGTGCGGGGCCGATTGCCGCCGTTTTCCTCATTCCCAAGCACGAAATCGTTCATCGTGTAGACGTCTTCCAGCAACTCGCTGTCGGTGATGTAGCGCACGCCGCCGGTCGGGCGGGTTGTGTCAAGCGCATGGGCCGCCGCATTGGTCTGCACGTAGAAATCGTGATCGTCCTGGCACTTTCGTTGATCCGCACGCCCCAGATCACGATGGAGGGATGGTTCCAGTCGCGGCGGATCATGCGGCGCACATTCTCCACCGACTCCAGCTTCCACGCCGCCCCGCCGATATGCTGCCAGCCGGGGATCTCCTCGAACACCAGCAGGCCCAAGCTCGTCGCAGCGGTTCAGGAAATAGGTCGATTGCGGGTAATGCGAGGTGCGGACGAGGTTCAGACGCAGGTCATATTTCAGGATCTCGGCATCCCGCTCCTGCGCGGCGCGGCCCAGGGCATAGCCGGAATAGGGGAACGACTGATGCCGGTTCAGCCCGCGGATCTTCAGCGGCTTGCCCGTTCAGATGGAAGCCATCGGTCGTGAATTCGACCGAGCGGAAACCGAACCGGGTTGAGGTGCGATCCACCCCCGCGCGCCGTTTCCAGCGTCAGGTCCACGGTATAAAGTGCGGGCGTCTTGATGTCCCACAGGTGGATGTCGGCCAGGTCGCTGAACGCCAGATTGACCGTCGCAGACGGTTACCGCCGTCGAAACCGTCGCCAGTTCCTTGCCCGCGCCGTCACGCAGGCCGCCGTCAGCGTGCCGGACAGGGGCAAGTCCTGCGGGTTGGTCAGGGTCGTCACAATCGTGACCGACTTGCGGTCCGCCAGCACATCCGGCGTCTCGACCTTGGTCAGCCCGATGGACACCGGGGAGGTCACCTTCATCCAGACCTCACGGTAAATGCCGGCGTAGGTCAGATAGTCGATCGCCCCGCCAAAGGGCGGGATCTCGGGGTTTTCGGACCCGTCGATCACCACGGTCAGCCGGTTGCCCGTCGGTTTGAACAACCCGGTCAGCCGCGCCTCGAACGGGGTATAGCCGTCCTTGTGACGGGTCAGCAGCGCGCCGTTCAGACGACACCTGCGCATTGGCCATGGCGCCGTCAAACACCACCGACACCTCTTGGCCCGCCCAGTCCGGGCTCGGCGTCAAAGGTCTTTTCATAGGTGAAGGTCCGCTGGTAAACCTTTTCATCGAAATAGGAAAACGGCAATTCGACGGCCGTTGTGCGGCAGGCGGACCGTGTCGCGGCCATCGAACAGCCAGTTGTCGTTGAAGTCAGTCATTCGCATTCTGATGAACCTTATTTGACAGAGCCCAGCATGCCTTCGACGAAGCGGCGCTGGAGGAGGAAGAAGACGAGGATGGTCGGCAGGGTGGCCAGCACATTGGCCACCATGATCAAGCCGTAGTCGGGGGTATAGGCCGAGGCGAGCGAGGCGACGACCAGCGTGATGGTCTTCATCTCGTTGGTTTGCAGCACGATCAGCGGCCAGAGATAGGTGTTCCAGTTGGTCATGAACACGATGATCATCGCCGCCGCATAGGTCGACCGCATGACCGGCATGTAGATGTAGAGGAAGATCTGCCACTCCTTCAGCCCGTCGATCCGGGCGGCGTCGCGCAACTCGTGCGGGAAGGCCTTGGTGTTCTGGCGGAAGTAGAAGATCATGAAGATCGACGCGATGCCCGGGCAGCATGATCGCGATATAGGTGTTGATCAGCCCCGCCTTGCGAAAACATCACGAACAGCGGGATCATCATCGCGGCGAAGGGCACCGACAGCAGCAGCAGCAGCCCGCCAAAAATCCGGTCGCGGGTGCGGGAGCGGAACATCTCGAACCCGTAACCCGCCAGCGAGGTGACGATCAGCGTCAGAACGGTGCCGACGATCGCCACGAAGAACGAATTGCCAGAAGATGCGCGGCACGTCGACCAAGGTGAAGAATTTGCCGATGTTGTCGAACAGATGCAGTGCCGAAGCGTCGCCTTGCCGCCGGTGATTTCATTGGCGGTGTTGGTGGCCCCGACGATCATCCAGTAGAACGGAAACACCGAGATGAACGCCGCCAGCCACAGGGCCGCCTGCGCCAGCACACTGGATATCAGTGGCGATGGGGTTTTCATGTCTAGCGCTCCTTTGCGACCTGGAACTGAATCCAGGACAGGATGCCGACCATGATCACGATCAGCCACGACACGGTCGCGGCATAGCCGTAAGTACGGCATGAACTTGAACACCAGGTTGTAGATGTACAGCGACAGGGTCAGCGTGGAGTCCGCAGGCGTGCCGCCATTGCCGCCGCTGGCCGTGATGTTGTTGACCTCGTCAAACAGTTGCAGCGTGCCGATGGTCGACAGGACCGTGGTGAACAGGATCACCGGTTTCAGCATCGGCACCGTGATGCTTGGTAAACCGCGCCCAGGCCGGCACGCCGTCAATCTTGGCCGCCTCATAGATCGACGGGTCGATGTTCTGCAGGGCGGCGAGGTAGAAGACCATGTTGTAGCCGGTCCAGCGCCAGGTGATCGCCATGATGATCAGGACCTTGGCCCAGAACGGATCGATCAGCCAGCCGATCGGGGTGGAGATGATGTGCAGCGCCAGCAAGCGTGTCGTTCACCACGCCGTCCACCGCGAACATCGACTTGAACAGCACCGAATAGGCGACCAGCGAGGTCACGCAGGGCAGAAAGATTGCCGTGCGCAAGAATCGCACGGCCCCGCAGTTTGGGGTTGTTCAGCGCCACGGCGAACAGCAGCGCCAGCACGATCATGATCGGCACCTGAACCACCAGGAAGATCAGCGTGTTGGTCAGGGCGTGCAGGAACACCGGGTCTTTGGTCAGGCGGACGATGTTGGCAAAGCCGCCGAACTGGAAGTTCATGCCCTTGCCGGTCTGAAAGCTCATCCACAGCGACCACAGGATCGGATAGATCATGAACAGGCCCAACAAGCACCATGGCAGGCGCGACAAAGCCCCAGCCCGTCCAGTTTCCGCGTGCATTCATGCTTCTCGCCATGATCCGTCCTTCTGTTCGGCCAGACTGCCAGAGACCAGACGGACACCGCGACCCAAGGCCGCGATGCCGTGCGGGACAGAGCCCCGTCGCCCTGGCCCGTCTGGTCCGAAGACCAGACGGAGCCAGTCTTACTGGATCTGCTGCTCAACCTGCGCGTCGATGGCCGCGATGGCGTCATCGATCGAGCCACCCTTCACCAGACCCGGCAGCTGCGTCGACAACGGCGGCATCCGCCTCGTTGGTGAAGATGCCATAGTTCACAGCCGGGATCTTGGCCTGCCAATCCGAGAAGTCGGCCCAGACCGCCTGACCGCCGAAATAGTCATCCTTGGCCGAATAGGCCTCACCCTCGCGCGCCGGCAGATAGGACGAGAACGCGCCCTGCCCGACCAGGATCTTCTGGTAGAAATCGACGTCGCCGCCCCAGACGGTCTTCAGGAAGTCGATGGCCGCGTCCTTGGCCGGAGCCGACGACAGCACATACCAGCTGGAACCGCCGAGGTTCGAATAGTGGGTCGACCCTTCAAGTATCCAGACGCGGCGTCGGCGCAACCGCCCATTTGCCGGCATGTTGTTGCCCTTGATGCCGCCGGTCATCCAGACGCCGGTAAACACGCCAGCAACCTCACCGTTGTTGAACGCGCCGGTATAGTCGCCCCAGCCCGACACGGGCTTGTAGAGCTCGGGGGTCTGCAGCATCTTGACCCAGGTTGTCAGCGCCGCCTTGAACACCGGGTTGTCCTTGATGTTCGTCGTGCCATCGTCGTTGAAATACCACGACCCGGCCGATTGCAGCATGATCCGGATCGCGCCGGCATCGTTCTGGTCAATCGACAGCAGCGGCTTGCCGGTCTTTTCCTTGACGGCCTTGCCGATCTCGATCAGCTGGTCCCAGGTGATGTCCTGCAGATCGGCAGCCGTCTAGCCAGCCTCTGCCAGCAGGTCAGAGCGGTAGAACAGCCCCGAGGTCGCCGGAATCGAACGGCAGCGAATAGGTCTGACCGTCCACCGTCGCCAAGGCCACCTTGTAGTCGGCGAATTGGCTGTAATCGATCTTGTCGGTCAGCGGTTCAAACGCGCCGGGGAAGGACAGCAGATACTTCTGGGCGCCGTAATCTTCGATCAACACGATGTCCGGCAGACCGTCGGTCTGGCCCGATGCCAGCTGGGTCTGCAGCTTTTGCTCAAGATCGGCCTTGGCGAAAGTCGACCACCTTGATGTTCACATCGGGATGGGTGGCGGTGTAGCGCGAAATGGCTTCATTCATCGCCGCGCCGTTGAACTCGGGGTCCCAGCACCACACGGTCACGTCGGTCGCCATGGCCGTGGTGGCCAACAGCATGTTCAGCCCTGCGGCAGCCAGCAGGGAACGGTGCCATTTAATGGCATGCATCATTTTGTATTCCTCCCAGAATGTGAGGCCGTTTCGTCAGCCTCATCCCAGCAACGCTAGCGCAGGAAAAATCGTTGCGCAATTTTTTTTAGTAAAAATTTATCGCTGCACCTGCGAGATAGAAAATCCGGTCAATCGGCCTTGAGTTGGCGGGTGCTGCCGCGCCAGATAATCTTGGGGGCCAAGGTGGCGCGTTTGGCAGATCGGCGCCCCGCAATACGCTCCAAAAGCATGTCCACGGCACTTTCGCCGATCTCTTCCGAGGGCAGTCTGACGGTCGACAGCGGCGGGTTCAGGAACTGCGCGACCGAGATGTCGTTGAAGCTGGCGATGGCGATATCTTCCGGGATCCTAAGACCCAGCTCATGTATGGCCCGGTAAGCCCCGACAGCCATATTGTCGTTTCCCGCAACGATGGCGTCCGGGCGATTCGGCTCAGACAGGATCGCCTTGGTCAGCGTGTAGCCGCTTTGCTCGGTATTGTGGTCCAACCGGCAGATGCTGGGATCGAACTTTCCGGCGTCGCGCATCCAGGCGACATAGGCCAGCCCCCGCTCTTCCCATTGCGAGGTTTGACCAGAGTGAACCCGGTCCCACCAGCCGACGAACCCGATGCGTTTGTACGCCATGTTGTCCAAGGCGCGCAGCAACTTCTGCATGGCGTGGACCCGGTCGCTGGCAACCGAGTCAACCTCATCATCCGGCGGGGTAAAATCGGCGCAGACCAGAAAGCGGCAGTGCTTCTTCAGCCAGGCCACCACAGGCTCATCCTGATACCCGATCGCGATCACCCCGGACGCCGCCTTCAGCATCTTGGGATCAGGCAGCGTCTCCGCATGATAGATCTTTACGGTTTCGATCTGCAGGGCAGCACAGCGGCTTTCGATCCCCAATCGCAGGCTGACGTAATACGGGTCTGCCAATTCCTGATCCGGCCGCAGAAAGTGGAACAGCGCGACTTTGGTGGCCAAGGGGGCCGGGGCGGCAGCGCGGTTGCGGTTCCGCGGCGTGGCATAGTTCATCGCCTCTGCCGTCTCGATGATGGCTTGCCGGGTCTGGGGGGTGACCGACAGCGTGCTGTCAAAATTCAGCACGCGCGAAACCGTCGCCGAAGACACACCTACCGAAGTCGCAATTTGCTTGAGCGTCACCATGTTCAGTCAGGGGTCCGTTGCGGCCTATGGGTTCGGATTTGTGAATGGCACATAGACCGCCCTGTAAGCAATGGGCCTTGGGACCGGCGAATACCAGTGCCCCAAGGCCCAATGTCCGATGATCGAGGTCAGGACGACCGCAACAACACCTTGGTAGAGTTCACGACCTGCGCGACCTGCGAGAAGGCCACGCTGCGCCGGGCAGAGCCCGAACTGGACCGCAGCAAGACCAGTTCAGCGCCGTTGATGATCGCCGCCGCTTGTGCATTCACCGCCCCAAGCCGCTCTGCCGACACCGCTGTCAATGGCCGTGACGAGCGGCGGTTGCCGGAGGCCCGCGCGATCGACCGTTCCAGATCAGCCGAAGCATTGGCAAGGGCCAAGGCGTGCAACTGCTGCGCCGCATCTTCCAGCGCCGCCCGGACCTCAGAATACTCACCCACTGCCGACAAGCCATCTGCCACCGATTGCAGGCGGTCGCTCAGACAGTCGATGACATATTCCTGATGGACCAATGCCTTACAGAACGCCGACCCGGCCCGGATTTCATCCAGAATGCGCTGCGTCGTCTCGGTAGAGATCAGCTCCAACCCCGGTGCCGGACCAGAAGGCGCGCCGAGCGTGGTGGTCGGAAAGCTATCCAGCCCACGGGTTATCGGCGGTGGCGGCAAGGGCGGTGGCGCGTTGCCAATCCGGCCCAGTCCTGATGCCGTGGTGGGCAGGATGTAGTTGGCAAGCAGCGTGCCGGAATTCGCGGCATAATCCGATGCCGAAAGCTGCGCCGTGACCGGAATGCCATCCCCCACAGCCGCTGTGGCATAGGTGCCCTGAGTCTGCGTGATCGAGGCCCCTTCGCCAATAACAAAGCCCGAAAGGTTGAAATTGGCAGAGGTCAGCGTGGCAATGGTCGTGCCGTCAAAGGCCTTGGATGGCAACCCAACGATGGAGGCCGAAAGGACGGCCTGATCAATCGCTCCCGTCCCGCTGACGGCGGTCGGCAGCACATAGTTCGCAAGGTTGGTGGCCCCCGTCGCCGCAAAATCCCCTGCAGCCAAGGTAACCGTCACCGCATTGGCCGTACCGGCATTGGCAGAGGCATAGACGCCCGCAGTCTGGCCCACAGTCGCCCCCTCACCCGTGACAAAGCCCGACAGCAAGAAGTTCGCTGCCGTCAGCGTGGCCACCGTGGTGCCATCGTAAACCTTGGTCGGCGTCCCGACGACCGTCCCGGTCAAGGTGGCTTGGGTGATCGCGCCTGTCCCGCTCACGCTGGTCGGCAGCACATAATTGGCCAGATTGGTCCCGCTACCCGCCGCAAAATCCGCCGCAGCCAAAGTCGCCGTGACCGTGTTGGCCGCAGAGGCGTCCGCCGAGGCATAGGTGCCTGCCGTCTGCCCGATCGTCGCCCCCTCACCGGAAATGAACCCCGTCAGCAGGAAATTCGCCGTGGTCAAGACAGCCGCCGTCGTCCCGTCATAGATCTTGGTCGGCACCCCGATGACCGCCCCGCTCAGCACCGCCTGCGAGATGACGCCCAGTCCGCTAACCGATGTCGGCAGCACATAATTCGCCAGATTTGTCCCACCGGCCGCCGCGAAGTTGCTTGGCGCCAGTGTGACCGTCACCAAATTCGCGTTGGAGGCATTGGCCGAAGCATAGGCCCCGGTCGTCTGGGTGACTGTCGCAGACTCGCCGCCGACAAAGCCGGTCAACAGGAAATTCGCCGCCGTCAGCGTAGCCGTCGTAGTGCCGTCATAGACCTTGGTCGGCGTCCCGGTGATGGAGCCCGTCAACGTCGCCTGTGTGATCGCCCCAAAGCCTGTCACCGTCGTAGGCAGGATATAATTCGCCAGATTGGTCGAACTCGCCGCGACGAAATCCGTGCTGGCAAGACTTGCGGTCACCGCGATCTCCGCTGCCGCATCAGCCGAGGCATAGGTGCCGGCAAACTGGCTGACCGTCGCCCCCTCCCCGGTGACAAAACCCGCCAGCGAGAAGTTCGCCGCCGTCAGCACCGCCGCCGTGCTGCCGTCATAGACCTTGGTCGGCGTGGCGATGATGGATCCGGTGATCGTCGCCTGCGTGATGGCACCCGTCCCACTTACCGTCGTCGGCAGCACATAGTTGGCCAGATTGGTCCCTTTGTCGGCCGCAAAATCCGAAACCGCCAAAGCCGCCGTGACGCTATTCGCCGCCGCCGCATCCGCTGAGGCATAGGTTCCAACCGCCGTACCGACCGTAGCCCCCTCTCCCGTGACAAAGCCCGTCAGCAGGAAGTTTGCGGCAGTCAAGTCGGCAACCGTCGTGCCGTCATAAACCTTGGTCGGCGTCCCGATGATCGACCCGGACAGCACAGCAGCATCGATCGCCCCTTCGCCCGAAATGACGCTGGGAAGCACATAGTTGCCAAGGTTGGTCGCCCCGACAGCCGTAAAATCCCCAAGCGACAGATTGACCGTCACCGTATTCGAAGCCGAGGCGTTCGCCGTGGCATAGGTCCCCGAGACCGCCGAGACAGTCGCTCCCTCACCCGCCGCAAACCCAGTCAGCAGAAAATTCGCCCCAGTCAGGATCGCCGCCGTGGTGCCATCATAGGTCTTGGTCGGCGTCCCCGTAATCACCGACCCAGTCAGCGAGGCCTGCGAGATCACCCCAGCACCGCTCGCCACCGTCGGCAGCACATAATTCGCCAGATTGGTCCCGCTGTCCGCCGTGAAGTCGCCCGCCGCCAAAGTCACCGTCACGGAATTGGTCGCCGAAGCATCCGCCGAGGCATAGGTGCCCCCGACCGGCGTAACACTCGCCCCCTCGCCCTCCACAAACCCGCTCAGCAACAGGTTGGCCGCGGTCAGCACCGCCGCCGTCGTCCCGTCATAGACCTTCGTCGGCGTCCCGATGATCGCCCCGACTCAGCGCCGCCTGCGAGATCACCCCAGCACCGCTCGCCACAGTCGGCAGCACATAATTCGCCAGATTGGTCCCGCTGCTCCGCCACAGGTTCGCCGTCGTCGCCGCCGCCGTAGTCCCGTCACAGAACTTCGTCGGCGTCCCGAAGATGCCCCGCCAAGCGCCGCCTGCGAGATCCCCGCACCATCCGCCGAGGCATAGGTGCCCCCGACCGGCGTAACACTCGCCCCCTCGCCCTCCACAAACCCGCTCAGCAACAGGTTGGCCGCGGTCAGCACCGCCGCCGTCGTCCCATCATAGACCTTCGTCGGCGTCCCGATGATCGACCCCGCTCAGCGCGGCCTGCGAGATCACCCCAGCACCGCTCGCCACCGTCGGCAGCACATAATTCGCCAGATTGGTCCCGCTGTCCGCGGTGAAGTCGCCCGCCGCCAGAGTCACCGTCACGGAATTGGTCGCCGAAGCATTCGCCGAGGCATAGGTGCCCCCGACCGGCGTAACACTCGCCCCCTCGCCCGTCCACAAACCCGCTCAGCAACAGGTTGGCCGCGGTCAGCACCGCCGCCGTCGTCCCATCATAGACCTTCGTCGGCGTCCCGATGATCGACCCGCTCAGCGACGGCCTGCGAGATCACCCCAGCACCGCTCGCCACCGTCGGCAGCACGTAATTCGCCAGATTGGTCCCGCTGTCCGCCGTGAAGTCGCCCGCCGCCAAAGTCACCGACACGGAATTGGTCGCCGAAGCATTCGCCGAGGCATAGGTGCCCCCGACCGGCGTAACACTCGCCCCCTCGCCCGTCCACAAACCCGCTCAGCAACAGGTTGGCCGCGGTCAGCACCGCCGCCGTCGTCCCGTCATAGACCTTCGTCGGCGTCCCGATGATCGACCCGCTCAGCGCGGCCTGCGAGATCACCCCAGCACCGCTCGCCACCGTCGGCAGCACGTAATTCGCCAGATTGGTCCCGCTGTCCGCCGTGAAGTCGCCCGCCGCCAAAGTCACCGTCACGGAATTGGTCGCCGAAGCATTCGCCGAGGCATAGGTGCCCCCGACCGGCGTAACACTCGCCCCCTCGCCCGTCACAAACCCGCTCAGCAACAGGTTGGCCGCGGTCAGCACTGCCGCCGTCGTCCCGTCATAGACCTTCGTCGGCGTCCCGATGATCGACCCCGACAAGGCCGCCTGCGAGATCACCCCAGCACCGCTCGCCACCGTCGGCAGCACATAATTCGCCAGATTGGTCCCGCTGTCCGCCGTGAAATCGCCCGCCGCCAAAGTCACCGTCACGGAATTGGTCGCCGAAGCATTCGCCGAGGCATAAGTCCCCCCGACCGGCGTAACACTCGCCCCCTCGCCCTCCACAAACCCGCTCAGCAACAGGTTGGCCGCGGTCAGCACCGCCGCCGTCGTCCCATCATAGACCTTCGTCGGCGTCCCGATGATCGACCCCGCTCAGCGCGGCCTGCGAGATCACCCCAGCACCGCTCGCCACCGTCGGCAGCACGTAATTCGCCAGATTGGTCCCGCTGTCCGCCGTAAAGTCGCCCGCCGCCAAAGTCACCGTCACGGAATTGGTCGCCGAAGCATCCGCCGAGGCATAGGTGCCCCCGACCGGCGTAACACTCGCCCCCTCGCCCTCCACAAACCCGCTCAGCAACAGGTTGGCCGCGGTCAGCACCGCCGCCGTCGTCCCGTCATAGACCTTCGTCGGCGTCCCGATGATCGACCCGCTCAGCGCGGCCTGCGAGATCACCCCAGCACCGCTCGCCACCGTCGGCAGCACGTAATTCGCCAGATTGGTCCCGCTGTCCGCCGTGAAATCGCCCGCCGCCAAAGTCACCGTCACGGAATTGGTCGCCGAAGCATCCGCCGAGGCATAGGTGCCCCCGACCGGCGTAACACTCGCCCCCTCGCCCGTCACAAACCCGCTCAGCAACAGGTTGGCCGCGGTCAGCACCGCCGCCGTCGTCCCGTCATAGACCTTCGTCGGCGTCCCGATGATCGACCCGCTCAGCGCGGCCTGCGAGATCACCCCAGCACCGCTCGCCACCGTCGGCAGCACGTAATTCGCCAGATTGGTCCCGCTGTCCGCCGTGAAATCGCCCGCCGCCAGAGTCACCGACACCGCAACGCTGTCAGAGGCATTCGCCGTAGCATAGCTCCCGGCAGCTTGCGTCACCGTCGCCCCCTCACCGCTGATAAACCCGGTCAGCAAGTAATCCGTCCCAGTCAGCACTGCCGCCGTCGTCCCATCATAGACCTTGGTCGGCGTCCCGATGATCGACCCCGACAAACTCGCTTGCGTGATCGCACCGCTGCCGACAACCGTCGTCGGCAGCAAGTAATTCGTCAGATCGGTGGAACTGTCCGCCGTAAAGTCGCCCGGCGCCAGGGTGACGGTCACGGCAGTGCTGGACGAGGCATCGGCCGTGGCAAAGGCACCTGCGGTCTGCGTGACCACCGCCCCCTCGCTCGCCACAAATCCCGACAGACTGATGTCACCTGCAGTGAGGTTTGCGATGGTGGTTCCGTCATAAACCTTGGTTGGCGTGCTCAGCAAAGTCCCGGTCAGGACGGCGCGATCAACGGTCAGCGTGCCGACATTGAAGATCACGCCAGACAGAACCGCCCCGCTGTCCGAACTGATGTTGGCCGTCAACGCGCCCGCATAGCTGCCCGCATTGATGGCGCCGGAACTTGAAAAGGTGACCAGGCTGGTATCGAGAAAGCCGCTCCCGACCGTGAAACCGAAATCGGTCGACGAAATCGTGCTGCTGTCGCTGTTCAGCGTCACCGTGACGCCGGGTGTCGCCACTAGGCCGCCATAGATGGAGGTCAGCGATTCCACCGTCACAACCGGGGCATCGGAATACACCGATCCGTTACCGGCCGGCAAAGTCGAGCCGAAGGGATCGGAAGGATCGAAGGCCGTGCCAAAGGCCAAGAAATCATGCGCCAAGTTGCCAATATCACCGGTGTTTTTGTCCGGTCGAGTCGAATAGATCACCCATTTCCCGTCCGAAGTTGACAGCGGCGCCTCACCAGCCTCGTTGAAAAACCCGTCGCCTGCCACCAGCGCAATCGAGCCGGAGCCGAGGTTGGAATAGAAGAACGTGGAGTCCAGAACCAGCGCGTCAGAGGTCCGGATGATCATGCCCTGCGCCGATGTGACGTCCGAACATTCGCAACTGCTCGACCCGGTGCTGCCGATCAGGCGAAGGCCACTGTTGACCGTCGTGACCTCAACATTGCCATAGACCAGATCTTCGCCCAACATGCTGAAGTCGATGGCGCCATCGTCGCCCGGCGCCACGGTGCTGCTGGCATCCTGATCAATCGACGCCGCCGTGATTTTCAGATCCCCGCTGCTGATCGCGTCGAACACCGGGTCCGCATGACCGATATAGGCTCCGCTGCCGAAATTGTTGTCCTCAAGACTGATCTCGCCACCGGCGGTGATCGTGATGTCCCCGGCACGGTCACCGCCAGTGCGGTTCGTACCAAAGTCAAAGGTGCCGTGGCCGATCAGGGTGTAGGCGGTGGTTGATCCGCTGGACTGCATCGTCAGATCGCCGCCCAACTCCACGACGATAGCAGCGTTGACATCGAGCGAGGCCACCTCTGGCTGCGGGTTGAGGCCACCATGGCCGATCTGCGCAGCGGCGGCAAAATTGGTCCCGGACAGCAGCGAGATGTCGCTTTCGGCGCGCACCGAAATCGTACCGGTGGCCAGATCGCTGACAACCCCATTGGCGTTGTAGCCAAGTTGGGCAAAACTGTTGAACGCATCCGCATTGTCTGATCCGCGCAGAACGACCGAATTGGCATAGACCCGCGTGTCACCGGTCAAAGCCCCTACCCCAACGCCGTCCTGCATCGTGTCCATGCCGATGAACACCGACCCCGTGGTATCGAACGGCACACCGTTCAGCACGTAGGCCGCATTGGTCGCTTTCCCGAACAGGGTCTGACTGCCCAAGGTGGCCGCATCGAAGACGCCGGAATCGAAGGTGCTGGCCCCGGTGATGCCGTCCCAACCGGCCACAAGGTTGATGTCGCCACCAACCGTATTGCTGTTGCGGATGGTTCCCAGAACGACCAGATCGCCCTCAGCCAACAGGCTCAGGCTGAACGGGCTGTCATAGTCAAGCGGTGTCCGGACCAGAATGGTCCCGGACTGGGTGTCCGAACTGGCAGAGTTCACCACTACGTCGCCAGAGATCAAAGCTGACAGAATGCTTGCGGGATCAATGACAGAGGCCCCGGTCAGTAACGGTGGAGGAATCGGTGATCTCAATATTGCTGGGGTCAATCAACAGCACCCCGCCGCCCGTGTTGACGATGCCCTTGAACGTCAGTTGCGCGCCCGAGACCTCAGCGAACCCACCAGTTGACGGCAGGCCAGAGCCAAAGGTCAGCACCTCACCCGTAAACACAGTCGCAATCGCCGAGGTGATCCGCACCTCGCCGCCAGTGGTGCCAGAGGCGTCCAGCGTCCCGGATACATCGACCCGCCCGGCGTCCACCGTGATCGTGCCACCGCTGCGATCCGCCGCCGTCGCCTTGACCTTCTTGTCAACCTTGAACCTGACCAGTGTCGCCGCCCGTCAGAAAGATGCGCCCTTTGACCTTGGCAACGCCCTTGGCAACGATCGTGCCTTCGGTATTCCCGGCGAGCGCATAGACATTGCCGCCATTGGCCCGCAACTCTGCCGCCGCCGCCCGGATCGCGCCACTGTCGGTGACAGAGGTGTCGCTGCCCCCGATGCGCACCGAAAACATGCCATCCGCAACCGACGCATCGCGCATCAAAATCTCACGCCCGGCGACCAGACCGACCGTGCCATTTGGCGCCGTGATCTTGCCGTCGTTGCGCACATTCCGCGCCAACAAGGCAACATCCCCACCCAGTGACGAAATCGAGCCGAGGTTTATCACATAGGACTCGCTGTCGCCCGCAAAGGTATTCCCGCCGCCGTTCAGGAAATCCTGATTGGTGATATCCAAAGTTGAGGCGACAAACCGCCCGCCAGTCTCCACCACCCCAGACCGACCAAACACGATGCCATTCTGGTTGATGAGATAGACCGACCCCGTCGCACCAATCTGGCCAAAGATGCTGGACGCATCATTGCCCGTCACCCGGTTCAGCGTGGCCCCGCTGCCGTTGTTGAATTGAACGCCATAACCATTGCCGACTGAAAAGCTGCCCCAATCTACAATTGCCGCAGCGCCCGATTGCTGAATCAACATCTGCGTGCTGGACGGCGCCGAAATGGTCACATCGCCCACCACCACCGTCGGATTAACCGGCAGCGGCCCATCAGCCATCGCAAGGGCAGGCCAAAGACAAGTACCCGCCAGCATCGTCGCCCAAAACATCTTGGTCGTCATAAGGTCACCTCGTCCAGTTCAGACAAGCAAAGTCATAAATTTATATCGTCAGCGCAGTTTGGCACAGCTTGCCACAAATTCCATGGTCTTGCAGAGGATTCGTTGCCTTGGCCACGCAGAAACCCCTCATGGCGCAGGCATTTCCAGTGCTGCCCAGGCATCGACAAAGCCCGTCATGGCCACCGGAACCGTGATCTTCTTGCCATCGGCAAGGGCGGTGAAGGTGACGTTGGTCGTGGGCGCCGCCTTCAGTTTGGCGATCATGTCAGCCGTCAGCACCGTATCCGCAATGCAACCCGCCGGGGTGCAGGCCAGATAACTCGCCGTGCCAATGGCGTCTGCGGGCTTGTTCCCCGCCGCCTCACCGGGTGCTACCCCGACAGCCAGCGTCATCGGTTCGCGCAGCGCCACGTCCATCGGCACCTGCAAGACAATCCGCGGCACCTCTGCCTTTGGGGCCTTGCCAATCGCAATCTCCAACAAGGGCCGGGTCTGGCCGTCATTGCCTTTGAGGTTCAATTTGGTCGTCATCTGACAGATCTTTTGCGTGGCCGCATCGGCACCGGCCTGCATCGTGCAGGTCACCGTCCAACTGCCATAGGTCGCCGTCGTGCTGCTCGGCGTCGCCGACTGCGCCAAAGCCAGCCCACCGGTAAGCCCCAAAACCGCCACGCCGCCAATCAAACCCCTGATAGCCCATTTCCACGCCATATCAGAACCTTGCCGTCAGTTGGAACGCGATGGAGGCGGTGTTGGCAGAGGTCGACCCCGCCGCCCGCAGCGCCTGCGCGATATCAACCGACCCAACGACATTGTTGCCAACCTCAAAACTGCCACCAAACCCGACAGAGGCCATGTGTTGATCGACAAAGGGCGCATCCTGCTTGGCATAGCCAAAGTCTGCGAACAGATGCGGATGGAACTTGCCCTCATCCTTACCGGCGTTGAACGACCAAGGTGCCAGCCGATACTCCGCACTCGCCGACCATGCCGACGACCCGGACACATCATTCACCGGATAGCCCCGCACCGACCCATCGCCGCCAAGCGCCATCTGTTCCAAAGCGTGGAGCCGGTCGTTAGACGCCTGCCCGCTGACCCTGACCGCAATAGAGGTGTCCTTGGGCAGGAAAATCTCTTCCTTCACGTCGGCTTTGACATAGGCATAGGTGGTCTGGGCAAACCCGTCTGTATCCCTGCGGCCAATGACAAAACTAGCCTCAGCGCTGCCTTTGGAGTTCTTGCCGAACAACATCCCCGACATGCCCGTCCGCACCCCAAGCGCCAGATGCAGCAACCTGGTCTGCTCTTCGGTGATCGGAATCCCACTGAAATACTGCAGGTTGTCGTAGTCGTTGAATTCCAACTGGGCATAGACTTCGGGAACAAAGTTGTACGCGCCGCTCTTCTTGGGCAGTGGGAACGCAATCTCGCTGTTCAGCACCGACGTTTCGGTGCCCGAGGTGAACAGTCCACCCGGATCAGAATAGCTGGAGATGTGGCTGGCCCCAAAGGTCAGCTTGGTCCGAAAGCCGCTGTCAGTGGTGATCGGGATGAAATAGCTGAGCGCGTGCGACAAGTAGCCCTTGTCCTTGCCCGCATCCCACAGATGGCCATTGCCCAGACTGTCCGGTGCTGCGGTGAACTGATAGGACAGCTGCTGGTCCTTCCATGGCAGGGCCGAGATGTTGAACCCGCCAAACAGCCGCAGCGCCCCGGTATCCTCGGTCCCCGCATTCGACATGCCGACATAGCCCGACCAAGTCCGCCCGGTCTGCACCTGCAACGTCAGATTGGTCGTGTCGCGCGCCTGCCCCGGTTCAAACACCACCGACACATGGCGGAACGGGTTCTGGTTCAGCCAGTTCACATCGTCCAGCAACTGGTCGGTATCCACCTCTTGCCCCGGCTTAACCCGGACCTGACGTTGCAGGAACGCGGTTGAGGCCGGGTCCGCCCCCTCAATCTGCGTCGTCGCCAGCACAAAGGCCGTCACGTTGATCTGCACCACGCCCGTCGTAATCTCTTGTTGCGGCACCGTCACCGACACGAGGGACCGGCCATTGTCGCGGTAAAATTGCGTCACATCGGTCTGAATGGCCGACAGCAGGCTGAACGACAGCGGCTGCCCGACGTATTTCGTCAGCAACTTCTGCATGGCCGCATTCTGCGCCGTCGGCCCGCCAAATGTGGTGTTAACTCCACCCTCAGCACCATGCTGCACCAACTTGCCGCCGTTGGCATGGGCATCGACGATCACCAAACCTTTTAGCGCAACACCAAACGGCGTCGGGTCTTGTGGTCTGCTGGCAAAGGCCGAGGCGTTGAGTGTCGTCAACTGCGGTCCGCGCAACGGAACAGCAGCATGTTCCTCGACCGCCTGTGCCGAAACGCCAACAGGGCCCGCACCCAGCGCCAAGCCACCGCCAACCCCCGCCACGACCAATGATTTGCGCACCAATGCCACGACCGCCTTGCGAGTCATCGACCACCCCTCATATTTACGGACAAACGCTATTCGATAAACGATATATTCAGTGTTCAGGATCAACGGTTGCGGCCCAACTTGCAAGCTTCAATTGCTCAGGATTCTAGCACCGCCATCCGGCCACCGCAACACATGCCCCCGGCCGCCCCTGCGAAAGCATAGCGATTCTCGCCCCGCCTACGCGCGCCTCTGCGGGTTTTTGCCAATGCCTACAGGCCAAAACACCCACGAAAGGCCGCCATCTGCCGCAAAAGCAAACATAGCCCTGATCTGTCCCGATCGCGACGCGATGTTCCACCACCAGACGTTGAACTGGCGCGGGAAGTGCCCTAGAGAAGTTCGGGCACAAGGCCAAAATAAAATCGACCCTCATGACGACGACCGAAAGCGCGTTTGCAAATTAGACTGGACACACGGCTAGATGTCAAAAATTACTTGCATTACAACAACCTATAATGACGGCGCGACAGCCCTGGCCGCCATCCGTTCTGTTCTGGCGCAGAGTTTTGTGGATTTTCAGTATATTATTGTCGACGACGGCTCCAATGACGATACCCCTGCCGTGCTGGCCAAACTCGACGATCCGCGACTTCTCGTGATCCGGCAGGCGAATGATGGCCTGTCAAGTGCGCGGAACAAGGCGTTCCAGCATGTCACCGGCGATTATGTCTGTTTTCTGGATTCCGATGATGTCCGGCCAAACTGGTCGTTTGCAGCGATCAATGAGGCCATCGAACGTGACGCCGCTGACGTGATCCTGTGCCGGGGCACCCTGTCCGAAGTGCGCGGCGATTTTGTCGGGTTCTACGATGAAGTCGATCTTCTTTCAGCTCGAGTCGCTCTGCCCCAGCGGCCATGTCACGCGCAACTCGCCAGAGTTCATGCGCGCTCGCCCCCTGATGCAGCGCATCGAGCCGCAGTCAGCCAACAAGGCGATCCGCACCGACTTCCTGCGCGCCTCTGGCGTCACCTTTCCGAACGGCCATTTCTTTGAAGACATCTTCTTCCACACCAACCTGATGTCCGCCGCGCAGACCGTGTCCTTCGTCATGTCGCCCTGCTTCACCTACTTCCGCCGCTATCTGCGTCAGCAAATCACCGCAACCGCCGGGGATCGCCGGTTTGACGCCATTGCCGTGACCAAACTGACACTGGAAAGCTTTGCCAGATCGCTGGAGTTTCACGACGCCGCGACCCGTACTGCGGTCCTGTCGTCCTGCCTCAAGATCGTGTCATGGTGCGAATCCTCGATCAGCCACCAACATCGCGCGGCGTTCCGGCAGGCCGTGACGGCGCTGCTGTCCATGATCGACCCGCTCTATCTGAATTTTCCGACCCCGCTGCCGCCCGAAGCCGGGCCGATTGACAAGATGCAGCGCTATCTTGAGGTCTATGCCAATGCGGACTGAAATGGACATTCACGGCGAAAGTGCAACGCCAGATGCCCCACAGCGTTTCGTCGAACAATTGCGGGTCAGGGCGTTCGGCCAGTCGGTCACGCTGGCCGTAACTGGCGACACCTATCTGCGCGACGATTCCTATTGGCGCCTGCGGTCGATCTATGAACCCGCTCTTGCCTCGCAGAGCCTTGCCCGACATGGCGTGGCACTGGATGTCGGCGCGGGCTTTGGTTGTTTCAGCATCCCCTTTGCCCTCGCCTTCCCGGATTGGACGATCTGGGCCTTTGAGCCTGAGCCAGAGGCCTTCGCAGCCCTGCGCCGGAACATTGAAACGCTCAACCTGCGAAATGTCGTCGCGATCAACGCCGCCGTCGCCGGACCAGTGCCCGCGACGGAGTGGCCTGCCGATGATGCCGCCACTTGCCTGCGTGAGATAGAGCAAGGCGATACCGCAGCCATCGCGCGTCTGACCGCCCTGCTGCCCAAGATGCCGTTCCGCCGCCATCTCGACATGCGCGGCGTGGTCGAATGCGGCACCCCCAACGGCCCCGATTTTGAGGCGTGTTTCTACCCGACCCTGCCGTCTGAGGCGCTGCTCTTCCTCAACGCCGGCCTGCTGAAACTGACCGCGCCCTTTGCCGAGACTGCCGTGTTGACCGGGTTGAACGATGCCCCGCTCGATCACGTCATCGGTGAATGCTGGACGCATCTGCCGACCTCGACGGTCTTTGGCACCTCCAACGGGATGCGGCAAACCTGGATTCCACGGGCGGGTGAACCCTTCCTCAGTCTGCGCCGCTCCAACTCCACCAAATGTGAGCGGTGCGGTCTGGATGTGGTCGTCGCGATGTATAACTCGCGCGCAATGGATCAAGGACTGTATCGACGGCATTCTGGATCAGGCCTCATCCGAAATCCGTGTGCTGGTGGTCGATGACGGCTCTACCGATGGCTCGGGTGAGGTCTGTCTCCTCCCTTTACGGCACCAACCCGCAGGTCGTCTTGCTGACCAAGCCGAACGGCGGCTGTGCTTCGGCGCGCAATTTTGGCCGGATGCATTCCGATGCCAGCCATATCGCCTTTGTCGATGCCGATGATATCCCCGGCACCGGGCTGTTCACCAGACCTTCTGGAACTCGCCCGCCACACCGGGGCCGAACTCGTGCAGGGCGGCTTCGACCTGCTCTATGCCGACCCGGACAGCGAACCGCGGATCGAACCGTCGTATGAGCCTGCCATCCCGGATCTGATGCACGCCCAGCGCCATCCGTTCGGCGACCACACCTGTTTCCTCGCCCCCGCATGGCTGCTGATCCAGGGCCAGCCGTCGATCTGGCGCCGGGTGTACCGGCGCGATTATCTCGACAACCGCGACATCTGGTTCCCGGAACATATCCGGGCGTTTGACGATCAGATTTTTCAACTGCTGACCCTGCAACAGGTCAACGACGTGCCGATGCTGGACGGCGTCAACTATCACTACCGCCAGCACAGCCAGCAAGACATCCGCCAAGGCGATGAACGCGCGATCTATTCGCTGGAGATGTTCCGTTTGATGCTGAAACGCGGGGTGAGTGAGGGCTGGAATGACTTCCACCCGATGCTGCGCTCTTTCGTGAACACGGTGAACTGGTCTTGGTCCAATCTGCGCGCCGACCTGCGCCCGACCTTTGTACGCGGGGCGGCGGAATTGTGGGTCTATGCCCAGAACACGCTTGGGCCCGCGCAGTTTCAGGGCCTGCCAGACAACAGCTTTGCCCCACCCGATTTCAGCTATCATGCCAACGTCGTCCGGCAGAAATCCAAGGCGATGAACGGGTCCTACGCGAATGTCTACATGGACTCGGTCGACATGCATGTCGCCATGGTCCGGGCCACGCAACGCTGAAGCCGTCAGGTTGCGCCGCAGCCTGCGTCAGGATCGGGATAGAGCCGCATGAAAAAGAACCTGATCCTGCATATTGGGTCGCACAAGACCGCCACGACCTTCCTGCAAGGCAGCTTTGCCAACAGCCAGCCCGCGCTGACCGCCATGGGCATCCTCTACCCGCAGGCGGGCCGCATCCATGACGCCCATTTCAAACTGTGCTGGGATCTGAAGAACTTTGACCTGAAACAGGCCGGCCTCACCACCCTGCCACATTGGGCCGCCCTCTTTGCCGAGATAGAGGCCTCGCCCCTGCAAACCGTCCTGCTCAGCGCGGAAACTTTCGGGTGGAGCACCGATGTCTCCCGCCTGTCCGCCCTGTCTGACCAGTTCAACGTCACGGTCGTCTATTACCTGCGCAGCCCCGAAAGCCATCTGGAAAGCTTCTACAACCAGTTGGTCAAAGACTTTGGCACACGCGAAACCCGGACCCTCGAACGCTATATGGCGGAAGAGGTGATGGGCATTCTCGACACGTCCAAGCTGCTGAAACCTTGGGAAGAGATGTTTGGCCGCGCCGCCATCAAACTGCGGTTGTTTGGCGATCAGTATCTGCCCGACGGCATTCTGGCCGATTTCCTGCGCACCATCGGCCACACCGACTGGCCCAGTTTCGGCGGCCCCAATGCGGCGGTACATCACAAGGTTTCCCTGCCGCCCGACGCCCTCGATTTTCTGCGGCTGTCAAACCCGTGGTCGCTAAACCAGCAGCGCCATTATGATTTCGTGGTCAAACTCGCCAAACTCGCCACCGCCCAACCCGCTGATTTTCAAGAGACCCGGGCTGGCATCATGTCCTACAAGGCAAGGTTCAGCCTGCGGGTGCGGATGCGGGCAAGCCATCTTCAGGCCGTGCAGTCCTACATGGGCCAGCACACCGCGCCCTTCCTGCCCGCCGACACGCCAGATTTTCCGGGCTTTGAAACCCGCTTGGCCGAGGCCAATGTTCAGGTCATGGGCAAAGTGGCCGCCCTGCTGCGCCCCATCATGTAGCACGGCCCGTCGCGTACGCGCCAGAAACTCAGCCCGGCCAAGCGCTGCAGCCCCGATCAGCCCTGCATTGTCCTGCAACGCCGCCCGCACCAGCGGCGTATCGCGGAACGGCGCCAAGGCCCGCGTGGCAATCTCAGCCTCGATATGCGGCCGCAACAGATCCAACCCCGCCATCACCCCGCCGCCCAGTACCACGACATCCGGGCTGTAGATATGCATCAGGTTGACGATGCCAATCGCCAGCCACCGCGCCTCGGCCCGCACCAGTCCCACAGCCTCAACCTGCCCCACCGCAGCCGCCGCAAACACCGCAGCGCCATCCGCAAACCCAGCGCCCCTTGCTGCGGCATTGAACGCAGGCCCCGCCGCAAGCGCCTCCCAACAGCCCTGAACCCCGCAGTTGCAGACCGGGCCGCTTGGATCAATCGTCATATGCCCGACATGCGCCGCCATACCCCGCCGCCCGCGCTGCAACCTTCCGTCCACAATCGCGCCACCACCAATCCCGGTACTGACGGTGACAAAGACCATATTCGCGCTGCCCCGCCCCGCGCCATGCACCCACTCTCCATAGGCCGCTGCATGGCCGTCATGGTCCAGAAAGCACGGCAAACCGATCGCCGCCGCAATCCGGTCGCGCAGCGGGTAATCGCGGAACCCGTCAATGGTCGGCGTGGCGAGCGCCATGCCCTGCACCGCATCCAGTGGCCCCGGCGCACAAACCCCCGCCGCCATCACCTCAGCACCCTGCAACGCCCGCGCCGCAACCTCAGCCACCACCGCCACAACGGCATCGCCCGTAGACCGCGCCGGTGTCACCCCCTCAGCCCGGCTCAGCACCTCACCCTCAGGCGACAGGACCGCCGCCCGCAGCCGACTGCCGCCAATGTCGATGCCAAGGGTGTTCTGCCCCACCATCGCCGCCTCAGCGCAACCCGCGCAGCCAGTTGATCCGCGCAGGCAAATCCACAGCCCCATAGGCCAGCGAACCCATCACCACCGTCTCAGCCCCCGCCTTCACCAGCAGCGGCACCGTCTCTTCCCGAATGCCCCCATCCGCCGCCAGCACACAGCGCGCCTTGTTCGCCCGCCCCGCAATCAACCCAGCCGCCTCTTGCAACCGCGCCGTCGCCGTCGGGTCGAGCCCCTGCCCCTTCACCCCGATCCGCGTACCCAGCAGGGTCAGAAAATCCAAGCCCTCAACCAACGGCAGCACATCCGCCACCGGAGTCTCCACCCGCAACACCACCCCCGCCCGCAACCCCAGCGCCTTGATCCGCGCCAAGGCCTCGGCGGCGTGCTCATGCTCGACATGAACGCTGATAAGGTCCGCCCCCGCTTCGGCAAACTGATCGACCTGCGCCAACAGCACCGCGTCATCCACCATCAGATGCACATGGAACGGAATGGCGGTCCGCTTGCGCAGCGCCGCGACCAGATCGGGAAAGAACAGCAGGCTCGGCGCAAACACCCCGTCCGCCACGTCGATGTGATAGATGTCGGCATTGTCCCCAACCCGGTCCAGATCCGCGTCCAGCGCGATCAGGTTCGATGACCACAGCGAGAATTCGGCCAGACAATGCCCCACGGGCAGGTTGGCGAACCAGTCAGGGCTTGGATGCGGCATGGGGCAGTCCTTTCAGAAATTGCAGAATGGCGTGTTGGCTGGCAGCTACATGGCCCAAACGGTCGCGCCCCTTGGGCGGCAATTCGACCAGCACCGCGCCGGGGATCAGATCGCGCAGCCTTTGGGCATGGGCCAGCGGGTGAATATAGTCTTCTTCGGACCCAAGGATCAGCACCGGAATGGTCAGCCCAGCCAGATCAGCCTCACTGACCCCCGGCCCATCAGCAGAAATCCGGCTCAGCAGCGCCGCTGTCGCAGCCAAAGGCTCCCGCGCAAAGAACCCGCGCAGCGAGGCGAGGTTATCCGGCGCGGCCAGCAACAACCGTCCCACCGCCGACGCCTCAAAATCCGCAACCCCAGCCCCACGGGTCAACATAGCCCCAACCTCAGCATTCGGCGCCATATTCGCAGGTGCCGCCTCAACACCCCAAGCCGGGCGCGACAGGATCAGCGCGCGCACCAGATCGGGCCGCAGTACCGCCAACCGCAAGGCAATCGCAGCCCCCATCGAAATCCCGCCAACCGCCACCGGCCGCAGCGTCTGCGCCTCAATAAATCCGGCAAGGTCATCGGCAAACCGTGCAATCGACAGGTCGCCCACAGGCCCCAACTCGCTGCCACCATGGCCCCGCGCCTCCAGCACCGCATGGCGATAGCCGTGACCAGCGGGAAACACCTCAGCCGGCTGCCGCGCATCGCCGCACAGCCCGTGCTGCAAGACCACAACCGGCCCGTCGCCCGGCTGAACATAGCTGACCAGCGCCACATCCCCAGTTACCTGACGGTCATAACCATTCATCCGCCAAGCGCCTGCAACTGCCCCCGCAGAAACGCGGCAACCCCGGCGGCCTCAGCCGAGGTCAGACCATGCGTCACCAAAGGCCCGTCAAACCCCGCCTCACGCAGCCGCAGCAGGAAATCGCCGAAATCCACGACCCCTTTGCCTGCCGTCGCAAAGCCACCCGCAGCGTCACGGTCCTTGGCATGGGCCATCACGATCCGGTCCGCCAGCAGATCCACCGCCTCGGCAATCAACGCGCGCCGCTGGTCCTCCTCGGCGACCTCAAACAGATTGGCCGGGTCCAGCACGATCCGCACGCGGTCCGATTGCAGCGTGTCAATCAACCGCCGCGCCACCGGGGCAGAGCTGACGACATTGGCCAATTCCGGCTCTACCCCCAGCAGCAGATCATACCGCTCAGCAATCTGCACCGCGACCTCAAAGGAGGCCAGCAGATCGCGCCAAGCCTCAGGCGATCCATTGTCCGGGTGGTGCCGCCACTGATCCGTCGCGTCACGGGTGCCGGTGCACAGCGTGATAAGCCGCGTGCCGATCCCCTTGCAGGCCGCAGCAAGGCCCTGCAACCGCAGGTGCCCGGCTGCCCGAACCGCCGGGTCCGGGTGGATCATGTTATAGGTGCCCGAGACGGCAAAAATCGCCTGCCCCGTACTCGCCGCCGCCGCCGCAATAGCAAGGGATGCGGCCATCGGCACATGCTCTGGCATCGATTCCAGCCCGGAACAGGCCAGATTGTACTGCACCCCATCATACCCGGCCAGTTTGGCCGAGGTCAGCACCGAAGTCGGGTCGTTGCCGTGAAAGGTCTTGGCGAAAATCCCGATCTGCATCACAGGCTGCCCGACACTTCATCAAGCCGCACTTTCCGCCCCTCCGCCACCGACCGCGCAATCGCCAGCATCCCCCGGACTGAGGCGATGCCATCCGCAATCCCAGCCCCGGTCTGCGGCGTGCCGTTCAAGATAGCCTCAGCAAACCCCTCCACCTGACGGCGGTAGAAATGCCCGTCCGCGCCGAGGGGCCGATACGACATGCCATCCTTCTCGCGGAAAATGTCCACTTCCGACGTGCGATAATACCACGGATTGAAGGTCTTGCCGACGACCGAGCCATTCTGGCCGTAGATCTGGAACCCTTCGAACCAATCCATCCGCACCGCCACCGTCAGGTCCAGATGCCCCATCGTCCCGCTGGCAAAATCCACATCGACGAACCAGCAATACATGCCCTTGGTCTTGGATAACCGCGCCTGCACCGCCACGATCTCGCCAGCGAAATAGCGCGCGGTGTCGATCAGATGGCTGCCATGGGCCAGCATGTAATACCGCTCCAGATCGGCCTTCGGGTCCGCCGAGGGTTTGCGCGCCTGCGCCGATTTCAGGATCAAGGGCTGCACCGCATCCGTCATCGCATAGCGGTGGGTGCTGTCGCAGTACCACGCCTTCAGCGCAACAATCTCGCCCATCTCGGTGTCGATGAAGCGCTTGGCCTCCTGCAGACCCAGATCATAGCGCTTCATATGCCCGACCTGAAACAGCTTGCCAGTCTCTGCAACCACAGCCGCCAGCTCTTCAGACTCCTCCAACCCCAGCGCCAAAGGCTTTTCGCACAGCACATGCTTGCCCGCCCTCAGCGCCTTGATCGAAGCCGCCACATGGAACGCATCCGAAGTCGCAATGATAACCGCATCCAGATCCGGGTCGGCCAGCATCTGGTCATAATCGGCAAAGGCCTTGTCGGGCGCGTGGGTCGCCGCCATCCGCTCCCGCAGATCGGTCGCCACATCGCAAATCGCATAGAGCCTTGCGTTGCGCGCCTTGGTGCAGCTTTCGAAATGCCCCGCCTGCGCGATCGGACCACAGCCGAGAACGCCGACATTCAGCTTCGTATCATTCATAACGACCCCGCCCCGACCAAACCACCCGACATTCCGGCAAGCCGCAAAACCGGCACGCTCCCCCGGAATGTCGAAATGGTTCTGGCATTCGGCGCGCAATCAAACCAGACAAAAAAGCAGCCGCCCCGCAGATTGCCGCAAGCCGGGCAAAACCCCGTCACAGTAGGCCCCCAAACCGCCGTGTGGCAGCGGTGCTCAGGTCTTCAGCCGGAACCGTTGAATCTTGCCGGTCAGCGTCTTGGGCAATGCCGCACAGAACACGACCCGGCGCGGATATTTATAGGGCGCAATCACCGATTTCACATGGTCCTGCAACAGCTTGACCATCAGCGCATCGCCCGCTTGCCCGGCCACGAGCACGACATGCGCCTCAACCACCTGTCCCCGCTCAACATCCGCAGCCCCCACCACCGCGCATTCCAGCACCGCCGGATGGGCCAGCAAAGCCGCCTCCACCTCTGGCCCCGCAATGTTGTACCCGGCGGAGATGATCATATCATCCGACCGCGCCGCAAAGTGGAACCGCCCGTCCTCATCCTGCCAGAAACTGTCGCCCGTCAGGTTCCAGCCATCCCGGACATAGGCCCGCTGCCGCCCGTCCGCCATATACCGGCAGCCAGTCGGCCCGCGCACAGCCAAACGCCCAACCTCACCGCGCGGCAGTTCCGCCATATCTTCGCCGACAATCCTCGCCTGATAGCCCGTCACAGGCCGCCCCGTGCACCCCGGGCGGTGGTCGTCAAACCGGTTGGTGATGAAGATATGCAGCATCTCTGTCGCGCCGATCCCGTCCAGCATCGGCTTGCCCGTCCGCGCGATCCACTCGTCATAGACTGGCGCCGGCAAGGTTTCCCCCGCACTCACCGCCGCCCTGAGGCTCGACAGATCCGCCCCCTCCTCCATCGCCTTCAGCATCACCCGGTAGGCCGTCGGCGCGGTAAAACACACCGTCGCGCGGTGTTCCTCAATCAACGATATCATATTCGCCGGACTTGCCTGCTCCAACAACGCCGCCGCAGCCCCAAACCGCAGCGGGAATATTGCAAGGCCCCCCAACCCAAAGGTAAACGCCAACGGGGGGGAGCCTACAAAGATATCCTCCGGCACCACCTGCAACACCTCACGCGCATAGCCATCCGCGATGATCAGCAAGTCGCGGTGGAAATGCATCGTGGCCTTGGGCTCACCCGTGGTGCCAGAGGTGAAGCCGAGCAGCGCCACATCATCGCGCCCGGTCCGCACCGCCTCAAACCGCACCGATTTCGACAGCGCCATACGGTCCAACTCGGCATCATGGTTCGCCGTACCGTCAAACCCCACCACCGTCGTCAGGAAACTGGACCCCTTGGCGCAGAGCACCAACTCCTCCATCAGCCGCGTGTCGCACAGGGCATGACTGACCTCAGCCTTGTTGACGATCGCCGCCAACTCCCCTGCCCGCAGCATCGGCATCGTGTTGACCACCACCGCCCCCGCCTTGGTCGCAGCCAGCCAGCACGCCACCATCGCCGGGTTATTGGCAGACCGGATCAACACCCGGTTGCCCGGCTTCAAGCCATAATTCTCAACCAAGGCATGGGCGATCCGGTTCGACCAATCCGCCAGCTCCTTATAGGTCCGCTGCCGCCCATTGCCGATCAAGGCCACATGGTCGCCAAACCCCCGCTCGACCATCCGATCGCAGAGCTCAACCCCGACGTTCAGCCACTCCGGGTACTGAAACCCGCCCAGATCAATCTCCGGCCAGTCCGCCGCCTCCGGCAACCGGTCCCGCGTGAATGTGTCCAGATGTCCGCTCGGTCCCAACGTCATGATAGCCCCCTAATCCGGCACCACCGCCGTCGCCTCAATTTCCACCTTGGCCCGGTCCTCGACCAAGGCCACCACCTGCACCAAGGCCATCGCCGGATAATGCCGCCCGATCACCTCGCGGTAGGCCGCACCCAATTCCCGCAGCGACGCCAGATACTCAACCTTATCCGTGACATACCACGTCAGCCGCACCAGATGCTCTGGCCCGGCACCGGCACAGGCCAGCACCTCGACAATCGACCGCAGCGCCTGCGCGGCCTGCCCGGCAAAGTCATCCGTCTCAAACTCCTGATCGGCGTTCCACCCGATGATCCCCCCGGTGACAACCAACCGCCCCCGCGCCGAAACCCCGTTGGAATACCCCACCGCCTTTTTCCAATGCGACGGATGCAAAAACTCATGTGGCGACGTCATGTAACCTCCTTCGGCAGAATGGACCGCGCAATCACCACGCGCTGCACATCACTCGCCCCCTCATAAATCCTGAGCGCCCGGATCTCGCGGTACAACCGCTCAACCACCGCGCCCGACCGCACGCCGTCACCGCCATGCAACTGCACCGCCATATCAATCACCCGCTGCGCCGCCTCGGTGGCGTACAGCTTCGCCATCGCCGCCTCCCGCGTCACCCGCGCCGCCCCCATGTCCTTGGTCCAGGCCGCGCGGTAGATCAGCAAAGCCGCCGCATCGACCTCCAACGCCATATCCGCCAGATGCCCCTGCACCAGTTGCAACTGCGCCAGCGGCTGCCCCTGAATGCGCCGCGCCTGCACCCGCGCCAAACTCTCGTCCAACGCCCGCCGCGCAAACCCCAAAGCAGCCGCCCCAACGGTAGATCGGAACACATCCAAGACCGACATCGCGATCTTGAAGCCCTCACCCGCCGTCCCGATCAACGCGCCCTCCGGCAACACCACCCCGTCCAGCCGCAGATGCGCCAAAGGATGCGGCGCAATCACCTCCAACCGCTCCACCACCGACAACCCGGCCACATCGGCGGGCATCAGAAAGGCCGACAACCCCCGCGCGCCCGGCGCCTCACCCGTCCGGGCAAAGACGACATAAACATCCGCAATCCCGCCATTGGAAATCCAGGTTTTCTCCCCGGACAAGCGCCAGCCCTCCGGCACCCGCTCGGCCACAGTCCGCGTTGCTGCAACGTCCGACCCAGACCCCGGCTCAGTCATCGCAAAAGCCGAAATCGCCGTCCCCGCACAGGTCCGCTCCAACCAGCCCCGCTGCTCCGCCGTCCCAAACAGAGACACCGCTCCCATGCCCAACCCCTGCATCGCAAAGGCAAAATCCGCGAGCCCGTCATGCCGCGCCAAGGTCTCGCGGATCAGACACAGACTCCGCACATCCAAAACCCCGCCAGAATGACGCAGCCAGCCGTCGCGCCCCAGCATCGCGACCAGCCCCCGACAGGCCGCATCCACATCGCCATGATCCACCGGCAAATGCGCGCCGCACCACGCCTCCAACCCCGCCGCCAACTCGCGATGGCGCGGCTCAAAAAACGGCCAGTCCAGAAACGTCTGATCCACGTCCAACCCTTTCACGTCCATCCCCGAATTTTCGCAGAAAATTCGTCAATCGCCAGCAAACACCGGTCGCTCCTTGGCGACAAAAGCCCGATACGCCCGCTCAAAATCCCCGGTCTGCATGCAAATCGCCTGGGCCTGCGCCTCAGCCTCGATCGCCTGCTCCAGCCCCATGTCCCACTCAAGGTTCAGCTGAGTTTTCGTCATGGAATGGGCAAACGTCGGCCCCGCCGCCAACCGCTCGGCCAAAAGCAGCGCCTCAGCCTCCAGCCGATCCGCCGCATGTAGCGCGTTCCAGAACCCCCAACGCTCCCCCTCAACCGCGCTCATCGTCCGCCCGGTGTACAGCAATTCCGCCGCCCGACCCTGCCCGATGATCCGCGGCAGCATCGCACAAGCCCCCATGTCACAGCCTGCAAGACCCACCCGCGTGAACAAAAACGCACATTTCGCCTCAGGCGTCGCCAGCCGCAGGTCGGACGCCATCGCGATAATCGCCCCCGCCCCCACGGCCACCCCGTCCACCGCCGCGATGATCGGCTTGCCGCAGTTCAGCATCGCCTTCACCAGATCGCCCGTCATCCGCGTGAACGCCAAAAGGTCGCGCATCGGCAACCCGATCAGCGGACCGATAATCTCATGCACATCGCCGCCCGAACAGAAATTCCCGCCGTTCGACGCAAACACCACCACATCCACATCCCGCGCCGTGGCGCAGCGCCCGGAACGTATCCCGCAACTCGGCATAGCTCTCAAAGGTCAGCGGGTTTTTCCGCTCTGGCCGGTTCAGCCGCAGCGTCGCAATCCGCCCCGTCACCTGCCATTGAAAATGCTGCGGCTTCAGCCCTGCAAGATCGCTCATTTCGCCCCCATCCGCTTCAATATATCCGTCAAAGTGTCGAGATCAGCCTCTGACACCCCGCCAAACACCCGGCTCACCTCTGCCTCATGCTCCGAGGCCAGCCCCTCAAACTGCGCCAGCCCCTCTGGCGTCAGCGCCACAAAGACCGTCCGCCGGTCGGCTTCCGAGGGCGATCGCCGCACCAACCCGTCCGCCTCCAGCCGGTCCACCACCGCCGTCGCATTGCCGTTCGACACCAGCAGCATCCGCGACAATTCCGACATCGTCACGCCCTCACGCCGCCGGTACAGCGCCGCCATCACGTCAAACCGCGGCAAGGTCGTCGCGTGGTTCAGCCGCAGAAACTCCCGCAACTCCGCCTCGGCCCGCCGCGTCACCGCCAGCAACCTGACCCACATCTTCAACCGCCGCTTGGACAGGGGGTCCGTCATACCTCACCCCCCGAAATGGTGATCGCCTGCCCGTTCACCCCCTCTGACCCCGGCCCGGACAGCCACATCGCCGCCGCCGTCACCTCAGACGGCGCGAACAGCCGGTTCTGCGGGTTCAACCGCTCCAGCACCGACCGCGCCTCGGCCAGGACTGCGGCCGGTCTTTTCGCTGATGACCTGCACCGAATGGTCCGTCATTTCGGTATCCAGAAACCCCGGACAAATCGCGTTGACCGTCACCGGACTGCGCGCAACCTCCAGCGCCAGCGACCGCGTCATCCCCATCACCCCATGCTTGGCCGCCGCATAGGGCGCGATCTTGGCATAGCCCTTGACCCCGGCGGTCGAGCACACCGCAATCAGCCGCCCCCATCCCGTCATCTGCCGCAGCCCCTCACGAAAGGTCAAAAACACCCCCGTCAGGTTCACCGCCAGCATCGCATTCCACTGGTCCAGAGTGGTCCGGTGAAACGGCGCCGAATCCGCCTGCCCCGCATTGGCAATCACGATATCCACCGGCCCCGCCGCCTCAAACATCGCCACAACAGACGCCTCATCCGTCACATCACAGGCCACCGCCCGGATGCCCGAATGCAACGCCACAGGTCCGCTCCAACGCCTCAACCCGCCGCCCGCACATCACCACCTCGGCCCCGGCCCGCGCAAAGCCCAGCGCCAAATCCGCCCCGGCCCCGCGCCGCCGCCCGTCACCAGCACCCGTTTGCCCGCATAGCGTCATGCCCGGATCACCTCTGCCGCCCGTTGCATCAACCGCCGCGCCTGATCGCGTCCCGGCAGATAGGGCAACGGCCACGCCGTCACGGTATCGCCCGCCTGAACCGCCGCATGCAGCGTCCAATAGGGGTCCGCCAGATGCGGCCGCGCCAGACACACCAGATCGGCCCGCCCCGCCAGCAGGATGGAGTTCACCTGATCCGCCTCAGTGATATTGCCCACCGCCATCGTCGCCAGCCCCGCCTCATTGCGGATGCGGTCGCTGAACGGCGTCTGGAACATCCGGCCATAGATCGGCTTCTGCCTCGATCCGAGGTTTGCCCCGCCGACACGTCAATGATATCCGCCCCGGCCGCCGCAAACATCTGCTGCAATTTCAACTGCTTCAGCACGGTGTCACGCCCTCCTCGCCCAACCCAGTCCTGCGCCGAAATCCGCACCGACATCGGCTTTGACCCCGGCCATTCCGCCCGCATCGCGGCAAACACTTCCAACGGATAACGCATCCGGTTTTCCAGCGACCCGCCATACTCATCCTCCCGCACATTCGACAGCGGGCTGATGAAGGACGACAGCAAATACCCATGCGCCGCGTGCAGTTCGATCATGTCAAAGCCGCACTTCTTGGCCATCTCGGTCGACTTGCACGAATTGCAGCACGACCTTGTCCATATCGGCCCGGTCCATCGCCTTGGGCACATGATTGTCCGGCGACCACGCGATGGCCGAGGCACTCATCACCGGCCAGTTCCCGCGCAGCAACGGCGCGTCGCTGTCCTCCCAGCCAACCTGCGTAGACCCCTTGCGCCCCGAATGCCCGATCTGGCAGCAAATCTTGGCCTGCGTCTCGGCATGGACGAAATCGCACAACCGCTTCCACGCCGCCTCATGTTTCGGCGTATACAGCCCCGGACAGCCCGGCGTGATCCGGCCATTGGCCGACACGCAGGTCATTTCGGTATAAACCAGCCCCGCCCCGCCCTTGGCCCGCTCGGCGTAATGCACGAAATGCCAATCAGTCGGCACGCCATCGACGGCCTTGTATTGCGCCATCGGTGACACGACGACACGGTTCTTCAACTCCATATCGCGCAGCCGGAACGGCGCGAACATCGGCTGCCGCCCCGCCTGCCCACCCGCCTGTTCCTGAAACCAATCCTCGGCCTGCTGCAGCCACTCCGGGTCACGCTGCCCGCAGGTTTTCATGGCTGATCCGCTGGCTGCGGGTCAACAGCGAATAGGCGAACTGCAACGGCGGCATATCCAGATACCGCTCCACCTCCTCGAACCACTCCAAGCGAATTGCGCGCCGCCGATTGCAGGCGCAACACCTCCACCCGCCGCTCATCCTGATACCGCTCAAACGCCGCCCTGAAGGGTCGGGTTCAGAGTGTCAGATAATCCGCCAGCGCAATCGCACTATCAAACGCCAACCGCGTCCCCGACCCGATCGAGAAATGCCCCGTCGCCGCCGCATCCCCCATCAGCACGACATTCTCATGATACCACGTCTTGCAGATCACCCGCGGGAACTGCATCCACACCGCCGACCCGCGCAAATGCGCCGCGTTCGACATCAGCGTCATGGCCGCCCAGATGGTCGGCAAAGATCCCTCACAGGTCGCAATGATGTCCTCCTTCGACATCGTCCTGAAAGCCCAACTTGTCCCAAGTCTCGGGCAGACACTCGACGATGAACGTCGCGGTGTCTTCGTCGAACTGGTAGACATGCGCCCAGACCCAGCCATGCTCGGTCTTTTCAAAGATAAAGGTAAAGGCGTCGTCGAACTTCGCATGGGTGCCCAGCCAGACGAACTTGCACTTGCGCGTGTCGATATCGGGCTGGAAAACCTCGCATATTCCCGCCGCACCAGCGAGTTGATGCCATCGGTCGCCACCACCAGATCGTAGTCCGTCCGGTACTCCTCCGACCGATTTGAACTCGGTCTCGAACTGCAGATCCACGCCCAATTCCCGCGCGCGGGCCTGCAACAGCACCAGCATCGTCTTGCGCCCGATCCCGGCAAAGCCGTGCCCGCCCGACACCGTCCGCTCGCCGTTATGCACGACCGCAATATCGTCCCAATAGGCAAACTGAGCCGCGGATCGCGTCGGTGCTGACCGGATCATTCTTCTGCATCCGCCCCAGCGCATCATCCGACAGCACCACGCCCCAGCCAAAGGTGTCATTGGCGCGGTTGCGCTCCAGCACCGTCACCTGATGCGCCGGATCGCGCAGCTTCATCGAGATGGCAAAATACAGACCCGCCGGTCCGCCGCCCAGACACAGGATCTTCATGGCCCACTTCCTTCCTGTCAGGGATGCCGATGTTCAACGTGCACCACCCCAAAACTATTTCAAGTTTAAAATTGTTCAAACCCGAAACGCTTCAGGCGAAACTGGCAATCGTCTTCAACGCCCCGTCCAGCGCCTTGCCCTCTTCATCCTGCAACGCCGCCTCGCGCAACCGCCGCGTCCAATCGGCGGCATCATCGCGGGCGGCCACCAAAGCAATCGCCCGCCAGCACCCTGTCAAACTTCGACTGTCCCCGCGCATGGGTGTCGGAATACCCCTTGATCAGCCGCCGACAGCGGACCACCTCGACCGCCAGATCATATTGCGCCAGATAGGCCCGCACCGGTCGCCAGCCAAGCCTCCAGATGCGCCACCTCTTGCTGATGCCGCAGCGACCCGCGCCGCCGCCCTTTCATCCCGCCAAGCACGTACAGCATCACATAGGCCATCAACCCATCCGACCGCAGCCGCCGCCCCTTGCCAAACACCCGGTCAATCACCCGCACCCAACCCGGATCGGGCCGCCACTTTGGCCCCAAACCCCGCGGGCAACATGCCGATAATCTCTTCCGCGCGTGGGTGGAAAAACTCGGTCAGGCGGATCACCTTATCCTCGGTCATCCCCATTTCCCGCGCAATCCGTGCCTGACGACTGGCGCGGGTCTTCAGATCCGCCACCCGGATCACATCATCATAGGCCATCGCATTGGCCACATATTTCGCTGCCTCAGCGGTCAAAGCGAACTCATGCGGCCGCAGAATCCAGCTTCCGTATCGCCTCCACCCGGTCCAGATACTCGGCCCCATAGGCCAAGTCCTGAAAATCGACCACCTTCTGCAAGCCCAGACCGCGCCATCGCCGCCACCGGCAACGGCAGCGCCTCCACCCGCGCCAACAACCGCTGCCATTCCGCAAGCAGCGCGCTCGGGCCCCTGCGGCCCCGGCACCGTCACCACCAACTCAGTCGACGCCTCGGCCTTGGGCCGGATCACCGCCTCAAACCCCGCCTGAACGCCCGCAACGACGCCTCGGCCCCCGCGACCGCCCGATTTGATCGCCGCCTCATAGGCCGCCACCGGGAACGGCAGCGTCCCAGACGCCGCCAAGGCCCCGAACAACGACGCCGAAATCACCGACCCGACCTGCACCGCCATCGCATCAAAATCCGCCGCAATCAGGTTGTGCGCCGCGATTTCTGCCGCCGCCATCACCTCGGCACTGTCGGCAATCCCGTCCCCCGGCACCATCTTTTCACTGACCGCCAAAGCCCGGTGGGTCGAGGTGATCAGCGTGGTCCGGTCCGGCGTCACAAAGCCGCGAATGATCGCCCGCCCCGCCTCCATCATCTCAGCCGTGATCATCACATCGACATCGCCCGCCGCCGGCATCAGCGCAAACACCGGCACACGGTCCGTCACTGGCGCCATCTCGATGTAATAGATCGTGGCCCCGGTCCGCTGCGCCACCCCGGCAACCGAGGTCGCCTGCGCCGCATAGCCATTCGCCCGCGCCAAAGCCTCTATCCAAGAGGTCAGCACCCCGCCGCCCTGCCCGCCGACGGCCAAAATCGCCAGCTTGATCACGCCCTTGACGGGCAGTTGGGCCATGTCGTCCAGATCATCCAACTTGGTCATGCGTTTGTCTCAAAGCTAAGGCTGCGGGCGGCGCGGCGGGCTTGCAGGCGCGTGATGATACGGGTGCGGAACCCGGCCATCCACCGCTCTACCCCGCCGGGATTATGAACGACGTCAGCGCGGTAGAAACTCGGGCACAGCACGGCAGCCTCCGCCACCTCACCACAATTGCCACAGCCAACACAGCTCTGGTCAATCGACGCCACCGGATCATCGCGCAGCGGATCATCCAGCCGCTTCAACCCAAGCGAGGGGCAGCCCGACAACCGGATGCAGGCATGATCGCCGGTACAAATATCCTCATCCACCCCAAAGCGCGGCGCCTCAACCCGCCGCCCCTCCTTAATAGCCTTCTGGCGCAGGGGCTTCTCCCGCCGCTGCTTGTTCAGCATACACTCAGAGGAGGCGACGATGACCTTCGGCCCGCCGCTCTTTGGTCGTCAAAGCCTCTTTCATGATGTCGCGCAGCTTGCCCACCTCATAGGTGTTGTTGACCTGCCGCACCCAGTTGATCCCCACCCCGCGCAACGCCCGCGAAATCGGGTTCTTGGTGGCCTTGGTGGCATTATCGGCCCGCGACGACATATTGTCCTGCCCGCCCGTCGCCGCCGAGTAGAAGTTGTCCACCACAATCGCCACGCCGTCCGACTTGTTGAACGCCATATTGGTGAAAGACGAAGACAGCCCGTTGTGCCAGAACCCGCCATCGCCAATGATCGCAATCGGCCGCTTTTCCCCACCGCCATCAAAGGCCCCGTTGGCGGCAGGCCCAAGGCCATAGCCCATCGTCGCCCCGCCCATCTCAAACGGCGGCAAGGCCCCGAACAGATGGCAGCCAATGTCGGCGGCAATCTGATGCTTGCCCAACTCTTTCTCCACCAGCTTCATCGCCGCAAAAATCGGCCGCTCCGGGCAGCCGGTGCAAAACCCCGGCGGCCGCGTCGGCACAGTCTTGGACAGATCCGGGATCACCGCACGATCGATGTTCGGCGCACGCACCTGCGCCGGCAGCAGCCCCGGCGCGGTGGTCCGCAGAAACTTCTCGATCCCGTCCATCATCACCGTGCCGGTATATTCCCCCGCCATCGGGAACGGCGCCCTTGCCATGCAGCCGCACGGTATGCCCTGCGCGGTACAGAATCGACCCCAACGCCTGTTCAATAAACTCCGGCTGGCCCTCTTCAATGACCAGAATGTCGTCCTTGCCCTCAGCAAATTCGAGAAACTCTTCGCCATGCAACGGATAAGTCACGTTCAAGCACATACAGCGGCACCTCGGTGTTGCCATAGAGATCCGCCAACCCCAACCGCTGCAAAGCGCGGATGGTCCCATTATACATGCCCCCCTGCACGACGATGCCCAAGCGGAGAATTCTCCGGCCCGAACCGCTCATTCAGCCCATGCTCGCGGATGAAGTTCAGCGCGGCAGGCATCCGGTTCTTGATCTTGTCCTGCTCATGCACATAGGACATCGGCGGCAAAACCACCCGGTTGAAATCCGACCGCGGGTTGGACAGGGCATCGCGCACCGACAAATCCGGCTTGCGATTGTCCCGCGTCGCAAACGACCCCGTCACATGGCACGACCTGATCCGCACCATCAGCATGACGGGCGTATTCGTCGCCTCCGACATCGCAAACCCATCGCCGACCGCCTTGACGATCGACGGCAGGTTCGGGCGCGGGTCCAGCAGCCAGAACTGCGACTTCATCGCAAAAGCGTGGGTCCGCTCCTGCATGATCGAGGACCCCTCGCCGTAATCCTCACCCACAATCACCAGCGCCCCGCCCGTCACGCCCGAAGACGACAGGTTCGCCAACGCGTCAGAGGCCACATTGACCCCCACCGGCCCCTTGAACGTCACCGCCCCCCGGATCGGATAATGGACAGAGGCCGCCAGCATCGCCGCCGCCGCCGCCTCATTGGCATTCGCCTCAAACCGCACACCCAACTCACCCAACAGGTCCTGCGCGTCGGCCAGCACATCCATCAAATGGCTGATCGGGGCGCCCTGATAGCCGCCCACATAGCCCACCCCGTTTTCGAGCAGCGCCTTGGTCAGCGCCAAAATCCCCTCGCCGGTGAAGGTGTCGCCCTCACCCTTGCGCAGATCTTCGACCTCGGCCTTGAATGAACGTTCAGCCATTGATGTCGTGCCTCCGTATAGTGGTCACCATTTCTTGCCGGGCAGCGCCGGGATACCCGCGCGATTGGGCCGCCGCCTCAGCTATGCGGAAGCAAGGCAAGGCCCGGATCGGTGAGCCGGTACCGTTCAGAATCTTCAACGGCGCCGCAATCAGGATCGCCCCTTTGGCCGGCAACCTGTCGAGGTTCGCCAGCGACGCCAGCCCGTAACAATTGTTCTTGTGCAACAGGTTGTGCGCCGGGAACGGCGGCGTCATCCCGCCCGCCTGCCCCGCATCCGTGCCGATGCACTGACTGCCCCAGCCGACAATGCCCTTGGAAATCAGATACTCCATCACCTCAGCAGTCGGCCCCGGCGTGTGCGGCCCGGTCTCATTGGCGTTCAGGAATTCAGCCTCACTATGGCTGCGCTTGTCCCAATCACTACGGAACACGACCCATTCGCCCGGCCTTGATCGCGCCGTGCCTGGCCTCCCAATCCTTCACATGCTCGATGGTCAGCAGGAAATCCGGGTCCGCGCTACATTCCGCCGCGAAATTCAAAACGTTGACCGGGGCGACCAACCGCTGCACGGGCAAAGTGTCGGTGTAACCATCGGCATAGTCCTTGCCGGTGATCCAGTGGTGCGGCGCATCGAAGTGCGTCCCCGAATGCTCCCCCAACTCCAGCCAGTTCCACGCCCAGAACGGCCCGTCCTTGTCATACTCGGAAATCCGGTGGATCTTGATCGGCGGGGTGTCCTTGGCGAAATCCGGTGGCAGTTTCAGCAGCGGCGTGTCTGGCCCGAGAACCCCGGTGCAATCGACCACCTCAACCCCGCCCGAGGCCAACATTTCGGCCAGATCGGCCAGCACAGATGCAGATGTCATGTCACACTCCCTGTCGCTTTTGCTTGTTTGTGCGGGGCAGCCGAGGGCCACCCCATCGCCCCACGCTAGACAGATTTAATTGCGTTTGCAAATATATCGTGGCCTATTCTGCCGCAGGCTCCGCCTCCAGAAAACTCTCCAACTTGGCCTTCACCGCCTCCGGCCACGGCATAGAGGCATGTTCGACCAGCAAACTCGCCGCCAGAACCTGCTCTCCGGCCCAGCGAAACTCTTCCCCGCAATGCACCGTATGCTTGATGCGCACCGAGGATCGGCCCACCTTCACGATGGTCAACCGAAACGTCAGCCGGTCGCCAAAGAACGACGGTTTGGAAAAATCGCAACTCAGATGCACCGTCGGCGTGCCCCAGCGGTCCTTCCAGATGATCTCATGCCAAGGGAATCCGATCACCGTCCAGAACTCCTCCACCACCCCGTTCAGGATGTTGAGGTAGGCCGGGTAATAGGCGGTGCCCGAGATATCGCAGTCCCCGAAATTCAACATCCGGTCCGTGGTAAAGCTGACAGTCATGGTCCCCCCTGATCGCTTGGGCCGACCCTGAAAGGCCAGCACTGCCACCCTATTTCGCCAATCCGATCAAGGTCAACTCTCGGGGGAAGCTGGTCAGCGACCGCGCGCCCACAGCCTCTGTCACCACATTGTCCTCGATCCTGACGCCAATCTCGCCGCTGCGGTACAGCCCCGGCTCAATGGTAAAGACCGTGCCGGGGATCAGAACCTTGGCATTGCCCTGCATGATCTGCGGCGCCTCATGGATGTCCATACCCAAGCCATGCCCCGTCTTGTGCATGATCATATCGGCAAAGGGTGAGGCCGCCAGAACCGCCGTCACCGCCGTATCCAGATCCTGCGCCGTCATGTCCGGGCTAGCAACCTCCCGGCCCTTGGCGTTGGCCGCAAGCACCGTCTCATAGATCGCGGCATGACGGTCGCTGACATGCTCACAGAAGAAAGTCCGCGTGATATCAGCATGAAAGCCGTCATAGCTGGCGCCATAGTCGATCAGCAACGCCGCCCCGGGCTGCAGCGGCGTATCCCCCGGCACACCATGCGGATTGGCCGCATTGCCACCCGCCAACACAATCGGGTCAAATGAGAACCCCTCGGCCCCGCCCGCCAGCATCCGCATTTTCAGCATGGCCGCGATCTGCCGCTCGGTCATGCCCGCGCGCACCATGTCCAGCGTCTCGGCCAGGGCGGTCTCGCTGATCTGGATGGCCTGCTGCAAAGCGGCAATCTCGGCGGCAGATTTCGACAGGCGCAGGTCAATCAACCACGGCTCGGCATCGACCACCGCGCCCTGCTGGAAATGCCGCCGCAGCGCCTCCCCCTCAAACACCCGCATCCGCATCCCTTCGACGCCGATCATCTGGCCCTGCAACGCCTCAGCGGCGGCGGCAAAGGCGTCCTGATAGCCGTCGCTGTCCTGCCAGTAAAAGGTCTGCGCCTCCGGGAAGGCGGTGGACCATTTCTCACGCTCCAACTCAGGGATAATCGCCACGACCCCACCACCCGCCGTCTGAAACAGCACCGTCGGCCGCTCCATCAGGTGAAAATGCAACCCCGTGACATAGGTAAAATTCGCCCCCGGTACGAGGGCAATGGCCCCCAACCCCTGCGCCTTGGCGATCAAGGCAAGACGGTTGCGGCGTTCGGCGTGAATATCGGTCATGGCAGGCCTCGTTGCTGTATAGGGGTGAACCTGACACAGGCGACAGGCGCTGTCACGGTGCGACACAGCCAAACCACAATGGCCGCCCCTTCAGCATCAACGCAGTCTGGGGAAATTTCCCTTGGCCGCCGCACCCCTATAGAATATTCGTATTGCCACCCCACCAAACCATCGGCCCGACACCTGAAGGAGACCACATTGGATCTGATCGTGACGCCCGGGCCAGAGGGATATCAGGCCACCTACGGCGACAAGTCCTGGCGCTGCGCTGTCGGTCGCAGCGGCATCGGCCCCAAACTGGCAGAGGGCGATAACGTCAGCCCGCTTGGCTGCTGGCCGATCCGGCGCATCTTCTACCGGGCAGACCGGCTTGCGGCCCCGCCCTCAACCGCCATCGACTGCATTGCGATTGCCAGCCACGACGGCTGGTGCGACGCGCCCGACCACCCCGCCTACAACACCCTCGTGCGCCTGCCCTTCCCGGCCAGCCATGAAGAGATGTGGCGACAGGACGCGCTTTACGACATCGTCGTGGTGTTGGGTCAGAACGACGACCCGGTGCTGCCCGGAAAAGGCAGCGCGATCTTCCTGCATGTTGCCAGCCCGAACTATGGGCCGACTGCGGGCTGCGCCGCCTTGGCACAGGATGATCTGCTGGCCCTTCTCACCATGATCGGCCCCGAAACGCGGCTTTGCTTTCAACAGTAGCTGAACTGGCAGGTGCAGCCTCAACACGCGCCCACCACGGCCCTGATCTGGGTCGGTTGATCTATGCCCGATATCTCTTGTTCGGCCACGACAACAACCACACTGCCCCGTTTGCGGCCCGTATCCACATAACGGTGCGCCTCAACCATCTGATCAAAGCTGTAAGAGCGGTCAATCACCGGGCGATAGTGGCCCTCTTCTGCCAACGCGGCCAGCTTGCGAAGCCCCACCAAGGCCCCTGACGTCACGCCACCGATCAAACGCTTACCCGAAAACCGCGCCCGCAACGGGCCGAAAATCATGTCCGACAGGCTGCCACTCACCACAACCAACCGCCCCTTTGGCCCAAGCGCATGTCGCGCCCGCGACCACGGGGCCGTGCCGACCGTATCGACAATCACATCATATTTGCGCCCACCGCTGGCAAAGTCGGTCGTCGTATAGTCAATCACATGATCCGCCCCCAGCTTTCGGACCAGATCTCTATTCCCCCCACTGCAAACGCCCGTCACCTCAGCGCCGAAATGCTTGGCCAGTTGCACAAAGGCCGTGCCAGTCGCACCAGAGGCACCATTGATCAAAACCCGCTCCCCAGCCTTCACCTTCGCCTTGTTGACCAAATAGTCATAGGCCGTGATTCCGCCAAACGAGAGTGCCGCGGCCTCTTCAAAACCGATGCTCTGCGGCTTCAACACCAGATTGCCGTCCTGCGACATGACCCGATATTCCGCATGGCTGCCAAACCCAGCCCCCGGATAGGCGATCACAGCGTCGCCCGGTTTGAACTTCGTGACGCCTTTGCCGACCTCAACCACGACGCCAGACAATTCAGTCCCCAGAATGGCCTTACGTGGCCGGGAAATCCCGAACACCAGCCGCGCCATCAGCCCCATTCCGGCGGGAACCGTCAGCGTCCGCGCGCGCCAATCGGCACTGCTGACCGTGGTCGCGTAGGTTTTGATCAGGATTTCGTTGTCCTTGGGGGCGGGCTTGGGCACATCCGCAAGTTCAAGAACCTCTGGGGGGCCATATTTGGTATAGCGATACGCACGCATGATGAATTCCTTTCCCTTGAGCGGTTGAATTTTAGCTAAGTGTTTGCAGCCTCTTGGCACCCCAAATCAGCAACCAGACGGCAAACCCGAGTTCGGAAATCGCCCCGACAGCCAGCAAGACATTGATGATGAAGTTGAGCGTTACAAGGTCGACAAACACCAGCTTGACGATGCCTTGGATCAGATAGCCGAACGCCCCGACAAACAGGCCCCAGCCCAGAAAGCGCGGCACAAGGCCTGTCTTCACGGCGATCCAGCCCAGCGTCAGCAAATGCAGACCAAAGAACACCTGCCAGACAAAGACACCCAACTCATGCGCCCGGAAGAACAACACCATCTGGTCACCAGTCCCCAGCAAGCCCAACGGCATGACCCAAATCAACAAATTAACCCCCATGATCGTAATCATCCCAGCGCGTGAGATCATTGCGATTGCAGAAAGTGTCGGGCTCACACCGCGAAACAAAACATACAGGATGGCCGTCAGTGCGAGTTCACACAGTATCACCGCAATATCCGCCAGAATGCCCAATTTATACAGGGTAAGATGGGCCGTCACGTTGCCCGCAATGGTCGCGGCATCGCCCGTCAAGCCAATGGCATCCGGAACAAATCCGATGCTGAAGCCGCCAAATACGGCGATGGCGAGGTAGAGCGCGCCCGCAGTCCGTGAAAGTTGAGGTGTCATGGGTCATCCTGTTCAAAAAAATGACAAAGCCTCCCGTCCCGAGGTGAAATCAGGATGGCTTTGCATGATGTGTCGCTGTGATTGATCTTGGGCACTAGCTACCCCACAAAAGCATCAATGCGAATTGACCAATCTTCTAATCCTGATATGCATATTTGCATGGATTGGCGGTCAGTCAGATTTGATTGGAACAAGGCGAGAGCCTTCCTTGTGACGGCGGAAGAGGGTTCGCTCTCGGCAGCCGCCCGCGCCCTTGGCATGGCGCAACCCACCTTGGGCCGACAAGTCGACGGGTTGGAACAAGAGTTGGGGATCATCCTGTTTGAACGGGCTGGCCGGGGCTTGATCCTGACGCCAAGCGGGTTGGAATTGCTGGATCATGTCCGCGAGATGGGCCTTGCTGCTGGCCGGGTCTCTTTGGCCGCACTCGGCCAATCGCAGGCGATTGAGGGGACGATCTGCATTTCCGCCAGCGAAATCTATGCCGCCGTCCTGCTGCCACCGATCATCGCCAAATTGCGGCGACTGGAACCGGGCATTCAGGTTGAAATCGTCGTCTCCAACCAACCCAGCGACCTGCGCCGACGTGAGGCGGATATTGCCATTCGGTCCTTCCGCCCGACGGAACCTGACCTGATCGCCAAGAAGATCGGTGACGCGGACGCCTGCCTCTACGCCTCGCCTGACTATATCGAAAGGCTCGGCAATCCGACCAAGCCGGACGATCTGCGCCATGCCGATTTCATCAATCTGGACCATTCCGGGATGATGCTGAAGGGGTTGAATTCCTTGGGCCTCGGCCTGACCGAGGCGAACTTTCCGATCATGACGGAAAGCTACGTGGTGATGTGGGAACTCGTCCGGCAAGGGGCGGCCATTGGCATTCTGGATGCCTATATCGGTGATGCCGACCCTGCCGTGCGCCGCGTGTTGCCGGATCTGAAACCGATCACCTTCACAAACTGGCTGGTCGCCCACCGTGAACTGTCGACAAGCCGCCGGATCCGCATGGTCTATGATTTCCTGACCAAGGAACTCCGCCGGGCCTAGGCGGCTTGGCCCTAGACGGTGCCGAATGGCACTGACGGACGCAAGACCCAGCGCATAACCAACCGCTCACTCCGCCGTCCAGCCGCCATCCAGCATCACGGCGCTGCCCGTCATCAGGCTCGACGCGTCAGAGGCCAGAAAGATCGCGGCACCGGTGATGTCCTCAACCTTCCCCAGCCTGCCCAGCTTGATCTTCGACAGCACTGCCGACAGGAACTGCGGGTCGTCAAAGTACCCCCGTGTCATCGGCGTTTCGATGAACGTCGGACAGATCGAGTTGACCCGGATTTGCTCTGGCCCAAGCTCGATTGCCAACGCCTTGGTGAACCCCTCAATGGCCCATTTCGACGCACAGTACAGCGTCCGCGAGGCCGCACCGACATGGCCCATCTGCGAGGACATATTGATAACCGACCCGCCACGCCCCGCCGCGATCATCCCAGCCGTAACCGCCTTTGCAGCAAAGACCGCCGCCCGCAGGTTCAGGCCAAGCACCGTGTCGTAATCCTCTTCCGTGACCTCGGACAGGGGTTTGGGCCGGTTGGTTCCGGCATTGTTGACGAAGATGTCAAAGGGCGGCAGGGCGGCGACATGCCCCGCAAACTCTGCCACTTTGGTCACATCAGCCGTCAGCGCCTGCGCCTGAAATCCGGCCGCACGCAAAGCCTCGGCTTCCGTCTCAATCTCAGCTTCGGTGCGGGCGCAGAGTGTGACCTCTGCCCCCGCCGCCGCATAGGCCTGCGCGATGGCAAGGCCGATGCCCCGCCCCGCGCCCGTCACCAAAGCCCGCTTCCCATCCAGCCGAAAGTTCGGACTGGCCACGCTCATTCTGCCGCCGCGCCATAGGCGACGTTTCGTTTGCCATAGCGACGCACCCGAACGTTGCATTGCTCTGCATGGCCGACAAAGCCTTCCAGCAGACACAGACGCGAACCATAGGCACCAATCATCGCGGCGGCCTCATCCGTGGTGATACGCTGATAGCTGTGGGTTTTCAGAAACTTACCCACCCAAAGACCGCCCGTATAGCGCCCGGCCTTCTTGGTTGGCAGGGTGTGGTTGGTGCCAATCACCTTATCCCCGTTCGCCACATTGGTACGGGCCCCCAGAAACAGCGCCCCATAGCTGTGCATGTTCTCCAGATACCAGTCATCCCGGTCGGTCATCACCTGCACATGCTCTGACGCGATGTCATTGGCCACGGCCAGCATTTCCTCATGCGTGTCGCAGACAATCACCTCACCGTAGTCCTGCCAGCTTTTGCCAGCGGTATCGGCGGTTGGCAGGATTTTCAAAAGCCGCTCGACTTCCGCCATGGTCGCCACGGCGAGTTTGCGGCTGGTCGTCAGCAGAATTGCCGGGGAGTTGTAGCCATGTTCAGCCTGCCCCAGAAGGTCGGTCGCGCACAGTTCCGCATCCACAGTGTCATCGGCGATCAGCAGGGTTTCGGTCGGCCCCGCGAACAGGTCAATCCCGACCCGGCCGAACAGTTGACGCTTGGCCTCGGCGACAAAGACGTTGCCGGGGCCTACGAGCATATCCACCGGCTTGATCGTCTGGGTGCCAAGGGCCATCGCACCAATCGCCTGAATGCCGCCCATGACATAAATCTCATGCGCGCCGCCCAGTTTCATCGCGGCGATCACAGCCGGATTAGGCTCTCCCTTGAAGGGCGGTGTGGCAGCGATGATCCGCGGCACCTTGGCAACAGAGGCCGTCGCGACCGACATATGGGCCGAGGCCACCATCGGAAACTTGCCCCCCGGCACATAGCACCCCACCGATTGCACCGGGATATTGCGGTGGCCCAGAAAGACACCCGGCAAGGTTTCCACCTCTATGTCGAGCATGGACTCGCGCTGCGCTTGGGCAAAGTTGCGGACCTGCGCCTGGGCGAACTTGATATCCTCCATATCGCGCGGGGCCACACGGTTCATCAACGCCTCGACGTCGCCATCCGACAGCCGAAACGCGGGCGGCGAGTATTTGTCGAACTTCTCAGACAGATCGCGCACGGCGGCGTCGCCACGCGCTTCGATATCTTTCAGAATAGCCTCAACCGAGGCGCGAACCTTGGCGTCATCCTCGGTACGTGCCTCTTCTGGCTTGCCGTGTTTCAGATAGGTGACGGACATGGTGATTTCCTTATCAGTGAAGAGATTGGCCCAGCAGGGCTGCACCTTTTGGCAGGTCAGTCTGCAAGGCGATTGGATTTCTTGAAGGCCACAAGGCGGCTGAGAATGCCATCACGCCAGGCCCGGCGCTCGGCGAGTTTGGCTTTGGGCAAGGCCGCACGGCGTTCGGCGGTCGCCTTGGCGATGACCTCATCAGGCCACGGCCCGGGCGGGGGAAGGCGCACCATGCCGGCGTAAAGACCACGCAGACGGGCGGCGTAATCTTCAATCCCCCCCGGCGCATTCAGGTCGATGGTTTCAAACGGCCCCATGAAGGCCCAGCGCAGCCCCAGACCATGGGCAATCGTCGCATCAATATCGGCAAGGCTGGCAATACCCTCCTGATACAACGCCCAAGCCTCATTCAGCAGCACACCTTGCAACCGGTTGAGGACAAAGCCGTCGATTTCCCGCGTCAACCGCACCGGCACCTGATCCACGTCGCGCATCAGGTCTGCCACCATTTCGACCGTACCCGGGGCCGTCCAAGGTGCCGGGACGATTTCAACCACGGGCACCAGATGCGGCGGGTTGACCGGGTGGGCGATCAGAAACTGCGCCCGGTTGCCGCAGGTCTCGGTGAATTTAGAGGCCGGGATGCCAGACGATGACGACCCCACGACAGCGTCCTTCTCCATCACCGCGTCGATGGCCAGACTTGCCTCGGTCTTGGCGGCGATGGTCTCAAACACCAATTCCTGAATGTAGAACGCCCCGGCAAGGGCCTGCGCCAGACTGTCATGCACGTTGATCCGCGCCAGAATGGCCTCAGGCTGTTCGACCAGCCCTGCCGACGCGAGGTCGGCAAGGCTTTCCTTGGCCCAAGGCAGGATGCGGTCACGCACCTCTGCCAAGGGGTCATAGGCGTTGACGGTGTAACCGGCACGGGCAAAGACAAGCGCCCAGCCAGACCCAACCAGCCCCGCGCCGATGACTGCAACTGGACGTTTGCTGTTCATCACGCCACCTTTGATTTCTCGCCATCGGCGAGGCAGATTTCCGTGATCCGCAGACCGTCTTTGGTGATCCGCGACGGGAAGGCGTCGCGCAGACCCTCTTCATGGATCGGGATCACGCGGCGGGCCTCATATCCGACCTGACTCATCATCTCTTCGGTGGCGAGGATCAGGTTGGTCTGGCTGCCCACGGCAAGGCCGACCGGGGTATACATCGTGTCCACATCCACCACAGCGCCGGAATTGGTGATGTTAGAGAATTGATAGACAAGGTCGCCCGCCAGAACCCAAGTGTCCTGCGACTGCTTTTGCCCGTCATTGCGAACCGTCACCCACATCGAGCCCCAGGTATGGCTGTCCGGTGCCGAATGCAGGTCGATGCCCGGCAAGACGTCTTCCATAGCACCGTCCACCGTCACCAGACGCTTGTCAGCCGCCAGCCCCACAGCGCGCACAATGTCACCGGGATCGACCGCCACCATCATCCAGCGCATCCGGTCGGGCAAGGACATCGCCCAGACCCATTTCGAAATCTCACGCTCCTGAATGTAGAACTTGGCCTTTGGGAAATCCTCAACATTGCCGAAGTGGTCAAAGTGGGCATGGCTGATAAAGCAGGTGTCCACATCCTCTGGCTTCAGCCCAACTTCGGCCAGAACCACCTTGGGATCGCGCCAGTTTTCAACGCCGAAACGGTCGCCCAACACCTTGCCATAGGCCTTGTCGCTGTAGCCGACATCCACCATGGCCACATGGTCACGGCCCTTGATGACGACATAGCAATAGGGCAGCTTCACATAGCCCTGATTGTGCGCGCCATACAGAACGCCGCTTTTGTGGTACTGGCTGACATAGCTGTATTCCAGAACCCAGATTGAATAATCGGCCATGGTGTTCTCCTTATCCGTGGTGGGCCGGTTGCGCGCAGGCGCAGCAGGCGTGAGTGAAATCGACCATCTGAAGCCGCGCCTTGGTGGAACTGGCAGCTTCAAGATGCGCGTAGGCACGTTTGATTTGCAGCGTCATACGGTCAAACAGGGCCGCGTTGTCCCCGGCAGGCCGCAGGTCAGTGAAGGCTTTCAGCACATGGCCGGAAAAAGCATGGGACTGGGCCAGTTGCGTCCGGTGCAGGTCCAGACCTGACGGGGCGGTCAGCGCAGACAGACGCTGCGCCGCATCGGCCCACCGCGCGCGGCACTGGGTCATTTCCGGCAGATCGGCCATTTCGCTGCGCCGCGTCAGCCGGGCGAGGATCAGCAGGCCGGACAATTGGCCGATGACACGGCGCAAATCCTCATAGATCGGGCGGCACTCTGTCGCGTACAGCGCCACCGCATCGGAGCCGAGGGTGCGGGACAACTCGTCAGGATTGGGCACCAGCTCAGGCGCGGGACCGTCAAGCGACAGGATGCAATCGGGTTTATGGGTGGCCACAAGGCGGGTGAAAAGATCAGGTTCGGTCATGTGCGTCTCCGATACGGCGGTCGCGGACAGTGGAACGTTCGACCAATGGGCCGGGGGCAATACGCTGGATGCGCTGCGGGATCTGGCGTTCAGCCGCCAATTCGCGGGCAAGCAACACGGTGGCGGCCATCATCTCTTCCAGCGGTTGGGCAATCGTGGTCAGCCGGTGCGACGGCCAACCAGCCATCGCGATATTGTCATAGCCAATGACCGACACGTCGCCCGGCACGGCAATGCCCAGCCCCTCTTGCAGCGCCTCGATGAACCCGATGGCGACAATGTCATTGGCACACAGCACACCATCCGGCCGCCGCGGCAATTCGTTCAGCCGCAACCCGGCAGCATAGGCCGCCTCATAGGAAAACATCCCGGCCTCGATGATCTGGGGGGTAGCAAGACCGCGTTCGACGGCACGACTGCAAAAACCCTCTTGCCGCTCTACATTGGTAGAGGCGCCGGGAAACGCCGACACATAGGCCAGTTCCCGGTGGCCGAGGTCGATCAGATGATCCGCCGCACGCCTGCCCGCCTTCGACATTGTCGCAAGACACGCCAAACCCCAAACCATCGGCAGACAGCCGGTTGAAGAAAATCACCGGCGCACCAGCCGCCTCACATTTCTCACGGGCGTGAGAGGCGAGGTTGGTCGCCAGCACAATCATCAGATCCGGGCGATAGGTCAGCAACAGCTCCACCGCCTCATCGATCTTGTCGGGCTGATCGGCGGCGGCCAGCATCAGGTTCATGCCCGCTTGCTGCATCAACCCGGTCAACCGCGTCATCACCTCAGGGTAAAACGGGTTGGTCAGATCCGACACGACCATGCCGACAATCTGGGATTTCTTGGTGATAAGGCTCTGGGCGAACGGATTGGGCCGGTAGCCGATCTTGTTGGCGTGATCCAGCACCGCCTTGCGGGTTTCGGCGGCGATGATCGCGTCTGGATAAAAAGCGCGCGAGACGGTGGAAACCGACATGCCCAGATCGCGGGCAAGATGCTTGACCGTAACTCTGTTGCGCAATGCGGGTTTCTCTTCGTCCATCCTGTCTCTCCTGCGGTGTCCGGCCGAAATGGCAGCACGCCGCGATATTGGGCTTCATCCAAGTTTAAGCAATAACTGGATGCCCAGCCGAGGGAGCGTCGGCCGGGCATCCGAAGGTCGGACTTACGGTTGAACCGTCGCCTCGACTTTGGTCAGCTTGTACATATCCGGCGCTGCGTCACAGGGATCGCAGTTGATGCCGGGCTGGTTGCTGGCCTCTGGCACATCGGCTGGCAGAGGCTGAATCGTGGCCCCGGCAACCGGGGTGCCGTTCAGAGCCGACTCCACGTTGACCTCAGGCAGCAGCACCGGGTTCAAGACCTCGCTGACGAAGGAAGACGGCACCTTCTCCGGCGGGAACACGTTGCAGCCATCGGTATAGCTGTCACCAGCGCAAACCTTGACATCAGCCGCCGGAACCCACGGCAGCGGATATTCGATGTTATGCGGCGGCAGATCGCGCTGCTTGTTCAGCACTTCCATCGCCAGTTTGAACGCATATCCAGCCTGCGCGGGAGGTGAGCCTGCCGACACACCCTTCAGCCCCTTGGCCTGCATGTCAGGATCAGCCAACGCCAACCGGAACCCGGCAGAGTTTTCGCCAGTCATCGGCACCAAAGCATGGCCCGCATCCAGCAGCGCCTGAATGGCACCGTATTCGCCAGCCTGTGCCCAGATGCCCTGAACGTCCGGATGGGCGGCCAGCGCTTTGGCGGTTTCCTGCTGGGTCGTGCGGTCATCCCAATAGGAATAGTATTCCGCCACGACTTCGATGCCGGGATACTTGCTGAAAATGCTCATCGCACCGTCAGTGTGGCGCTGGTCGACAGAGTTGCCGGGAACGCCGCGCGACAAGAAGATCTTGCCCTTGCCGCCCAACTCGTTGACCAAAGCCTGCGCCGTGTTCTCGCCAAAGCCTGACGACAGATAGCTGACGTTATAGGCGCAGCTTTCGGTGACAGTGGCGTCATACATGAAGAACAGCACACCCTCATCGCAGCCGCGCTTGATGGTCCGGTTCAGCGCGGTCGACGAAATCGGAAAGCTGATGATGGCATCCGCGCCCGCGTCGATCATGCTTTCATAGGCCGAAATCTGCGCCTGCGGATCGGTGCCAGAGATGTTCTCGATCAGCTCGACCTGGGTGTCATAGGGGGCGGTTGCCGCCAGCGCCTTGACGATGTTCGCAGCCTCTGACTGCCAAGCGTTGCCTGAATAGCTAAGGCTCAGATAGACCTTGAATTTTTGGCCATCCTGCGCCTGTGCCTGCGCCGCCCAAGTCAGGCTCGCTGCGATCAACGCGGTCGTTGCGACCGAGGTCTTTAACCAGTTGAAGTGCATTGTCGTCTCCTCCTCCGTTTGAATTTTCCTCTGGCGCAAAATGGTCAGCGCCACAGGTTTCGCAGTTTCTGGAAAAGCTCTTCGCGCAGCAAAAGCAGGGCGAAAAGCACGATCGAACCTTCGATGACCGTTCGAAGTCCGAATTCAAGACCAAGTGCCGAGATGATCGTTCCCAGCGTGGTCAGCAGGATTGCCCCGCCGACCGTGCCAAGATTGGTGCCGCGACCGCCCAGAATGGACGACCCGCCAATCACGACAGAGGCGATAGAGGGCAGCAGATAGTCATCCCCCATCCGCAACGTGGCGCCGTTCGAATAGCCAACCAGTGCGATGCCCACAAAACCCGCGCACATCGCGCTCAGGACATAGGGCAGGATCTGCATCGCCGTGACCGGAACCCCCGCAATGCGCGCCGCCTCCAGATTGGTGCCGATGGCATAGAGATAGCGGCCAAAGATGGACCGGCTTTGGAACAACCACCCCAGCGCCACAAAGCCTATCAGAACCACCACCGGCATGGGCAGGCCGAGAACATGCGCCTTCATCAGGCCGACAGCTGCAAAGGGCGCCTCACCGCGCGGGGTGCCTCTGGTATATCCCAGCAGGGCAGAGGCCACGATGATCGACATTGCCATGGTCATGATGAACGGCGGCACCCGCAGCCAGACGACGCCCAAGCCCGACACCAGACCAACCAACCCACAGACAGCCAACACCACCGGCAGCAGATACCAGGCGCCCGGATCACTCGCACCGACCCAGCTCGTCGCCAATATGCCGCCGAGCGTGATCGTCGCGGGCAAGGACAGATCCAGCCCCCCCGACAAGATCACCAGCCCCTGACCATAGGACAACACCACCAGAAAGAAGCCCAGCACCAGCACGGTTTCCACCTGTGACCATGACCCAAGCGCCGGGCTGACCAGCCGCGCACTCAGCAGCAAAAGCACGCACAGCACAGCCACCGTCGTCGCACTGATCGTCTCACGGCTGATCTTGGCACTGGTCCGCTTGTCCCCGGCCTGTGCAAAACGCCCCTCGGTCTTATCGGTCATTTGGCTTCTCCGATCCGGGTCAAGAGGCCGCTGAACACCACCGCAAGGATCAAGGCCACGCCCTGAAACATGCCGGTGTAAAAAGATGAAACCCCGGACGAAAACAGAACCTTCTGCAACAGCATCAGCAACGCCGCCCCCATGACCGAGGCAAACACCCCGCCCCGCCCGCCTGACAAGGACGTGCCACCAAGGGCAACCGCCGCAAAAGACAGCATCAACAATGGCGTGCCAGAGGTCGGATTGCCCGTCGCGGTCTGGGCGCTCAACATGAACCCCGCAAGGCCGTAGCAGGCCCCGGCCAGCATATGCGTCAGAAACCGGACACGCCTTGTGTCGATGCCCGACAGGTTCGCCGCCTGCTCATCCGCGCCAATGGCATACAGTGCCACCCCGTAATTCGTCCGCCGGATCACCAGCCAGATCGCCACCACACCAGCAACAACAAGACCGGAAACCGGGATGGTTTTCCACAGCCGGTCGGTCATCTCATCGGCAATCCAATTGGCCACACCGCCGCCCGGCGCCTTGAGGATCACCAGCGCAATCCCTTGGCAGATAATCATCGTCGCCAAAGTCGCCGCGATCGATTGCAAACGCAGCACCGCCACCAGAACGCCATTCACCGCCCCAACGGCACAGCCGATGGCAATACACAGCAGCACCGACAACACCGCCCCAAACGGCCCCTCCATCGGATAGACGGCGAGCGTTACGTTGCAGATCGAAATCACCCCCGCAACCGACAGGTCAAACCCCCGGCTGATAACCACCAAAGCCTGCCCCGCCGCCGCCAAAGCCAACGGCGCGGTGTTGTTCATAAGCGAGGCAAAGGAAGAGGCCGACAGCGCCCTTGGCTGTTGATAGGCATAAAGCGCGTACAGGATCAGCATAGATCCCGACGATCAGCCCAGCCCCCTTGGTCAGCTTGACAAGCAATGTCTGCCAACCGGGAACGGCAGTTGCTATCCTGCGTCACAACACTCATCGGGCAGCCCTCCACCGGCCACACCATGACCGTGAATCGCCGTGACCAGCGCCTGTTCGGAAATCTCGGCGCCGACAAACTCCTGAAAAACCCGGCCGCTGTACAGGGCGAGGCATCTATCCGCCAGTTGCACCACCTCAGGCAGTTCGGAAGAGTAGAACAGGACAGATCCACCCTCAGCCGCAAAGGCCCGCATGGCCGCATAGATCGACTGCTTGGTTCCAACATCAACGCCCCGCGTCGGGTCAAACAGCAGCAAAGTCCGCGCCCCGGTCGCCAGCATACGCGCCACCAGCGCCTTTTGCTGATTGCCGCCCGACAGATCACCAATGGCAAAGCCCAGATAGCGCGGGTCCATCTCTACCTTCGCAGCGGCAGGCTGCGCGGCCCGGAATTCGGCCTGCGGGCCTATCATCGCGCCAAAGGCGGCTTTGGGCAGGATGGGCAAAACCACATTGGTCGCCGCCGTCAGCCCTGCCAGAATACCCTCAGTCTTACGCTCCTCCGGCAGATAGGCGATCCCGCTGCCCGCGTTCAGCGCCTGACGCGGGCTGGCCAACCGGGCGACCTGCCCGTCGATGGCCATGGTTCCCCGCACCGGCGCCGCAAGTCCGGCCAGCATCCGGAACAAACCACGCTGCCCCTGCCCCTCCAGCGCCGCCAATCCCAACAACTCACCCGGTCGCAAATCGAACGACACATCGTCAAGCCCGTGCCCACCCAAACCCTTGACCGACAACCGCGCCGCACCGGTCGCACTCGCCGCAGACCTGCCTTTGCGCCCGGCCTGATCGACCCTGCGCCCCACCATCATCTCAAAAATGTCGTCGTCCGACGCCTCCGCCAACCCCACCGAAGCAATCGAACTGCCATTGCGCAGCACCGTCGCCTCCGTGCAGATCTGCCGCACCTCGGCCAATCGGTGAGAGATATAGAGAACCGCCACACCTCTGGCCGTGGCCAACCTGATCCGCTCAAACAGCCAATCGGTTTCCGCCAAGGCCGCCGTCGGCTCATCCAGAATCAACACCTGACCCGCGTTTTCGATCGCACGGACAATCTCAATGCGCTGACGCTCTGCCAGAGGAAGGGCTGCGACCTGCGCCGACGGATCAATCCGCCCCAGATCGTGCCGCGCCAAAATCGCCGTCCCAGCCTCTATCACACGGCGTGACGATACCAGACCAACCGGCCCGCGCGGCAGACCCGGCAGCAGCAGGTTCTGGGCCACCGACAGATTTGGAACGAGGCTCAACTCCTGAAACGCCGTCGCCACCCCAAGCCCCCGCGCCTCGATCAGCGAACGTGGCGCATAGGTCTTGCCATTCAACTGCAACACGCCAGCATCCGGTTGCACCGCCCCGGTCAGAATGCGAACCAAGGTCGATTTGCCCGCGCCATTCTCACCCAACAAGGCATGAACCATGCCAGCGCCAAGCGATATGTCGGCCCGCTCCAGCGCGACCGTGGCACCGTATGCCTTGCGCAAGCCAGAAGCGCCGAGCGCAATATTTGACTGGTCGGACAATGCCTTCGCATTGCCCTGTCTGGCGTCATTCATTCCGATCTCCCCCACATCCTCAGACATCAATCACCCATGCCACAAAACGACATGAGAACGTTCCCTGAGAACGTTCCCATAAAGCCATACCGATGTTGATCCGTCAAGAATTTTCTTGGGATTACCCTAAGCCAGCCAAGACACGATAAATTTATATGTTTACTTACAGTATCTTACCGAAAATTACGCACGAAGAACCAGCACCCTTAGCGGTCAATCTCGATTTCCGGCCATGTCCACGCTCGCCTTCCAACGACGCGCCAGTCTCTAAGCGATTTCAATGCTGTTAGCGCCATCAACCATCCGAAGACCGGCGCACGTCCCGCAGACTCAAATCCAAGTGATTCCCGAGATAAAAACCTGCTGCAGAACAACACGAAACCGCCCCATCTCCCGTCACAGGCCCACAATTTTTCGCAGAAAAATTGCCCTCTCCCAAATAACCACAATTTTTCTGCGAAAAATTCCGCGCAATTCCACAACAGCACAATTCGCACCACCTTCGGTGACGGTCGGCCCCACCATCACGCCCCGGCCAGCTATTCCCGCCAATCGGTCTGTCGGCCACCGCCTTAACTGCCCATTTTCTGCCCCTGTGGCCGATGCTGCACACAACTGTGGCACTGCGGCGCTTGCCGCTGGCCGCCCGCTCGTCTAATCAGGGCATGGGCAATTGGGGGCATCATGCGCATTTTGATCACCAATGACGACGGCATCAACGCACCCGGACTTGTGGTGCTGGAACGCATCGCCAAGGCCATCGCAGGCCCGGATGGTGAGGTCTGGACCGTCGCCCCCGCCTTTGAACAATCAGGCGTCGGCCATTGCATCAGCTACACCCATCCCACCATGATCGCCGAACTGGCCCCGCGCCGCTTTGCCGCCGAAGGCTCGCCCGCCGATTGCGTGCTGGCCGGGTCTGTTCCATGTGATGAAGGACGCGCCGCCCGATCTGGTGCTGTCCGGCGTCAACCGGGGCAACAACGCGGGCGAGAACGTGCTCTATTCCGGCACCATCGGCGGCGCGATGGAGGCGGCGCTGCACGGCATCAAATCCATCGCCCTCAGCCAGTTCTTCGGCCCGGAAAACGCCAAACTGCCCGACCCGTTCGACGCCGCCGTTCAGCATGGCGCGGCGCTGGTGCGCAAACTGCTGGACCATGGGCTGTGGGACGATGCCGATTACCGCCTGTTCTACAACGTCAACTTCCCCGCCGCTGCCCGCCGCCGCAGTCAAGGGCACCAAGGTCGCGACCCAGGGCTTCCGCCGCTACACCGCCTTCTCGCTTGAACCGCACATCTCCCCCACGGGCCGGCAGTTCCTGTGGATCAAGGGCGGCGAACAAGGCCAGCCCACCCTGCCCGGCTCCGACGTCACCGCCAATGTCGAGGGCTATATCTCGGTCACCCCGCTGCGCTGCGACCTGACCGCGCATGACCGTCTGGCCGAACTGGAGCAGTCGTCTGGCATGACCGACGACGCCCGACATGGACTGACGACGACCGACGACCGCCGCAGGACGGCCCGGCCGAACGCAAGATGCGCTTTCTCTTCGCGCTGCGGTCGCGCGGGATCACCGATGCCCGCGTGCTGACCGCGATGGAACGGATCGACCGTGGCGCCTTTGTGCGCGGCCTGTTCGCCGAACGCGCCTATGAGGATATGCCGCTGCCGATTTCCTGCGGCCAGACCATCAGCCAGCCCTCGGTCGTTGGCCTGATGACGCAGGCGCTGAACGTCCAGCCCCGCGACACCGTGCTGGAGGTTGGCACCGGCTCGGGCTATCAGGCCGCGATCCTCAGCCAGCTGGCCCGCCGCGTCTATACCGTCGACCGCCACCGCCGCCTTGTGCGCGAGGCGCAGGACGTGTTCCGCGCCCTCGGTCTGGTCAACATCACCGCCTTCACCGCCGATGGCAGCCACGGCCTGCCCGAACAGGCGCCGTTTGATCGCATTCTCGTGACCGCCGCCGCCGAAGACCCGCCCGGCCCGCTCTTGGCGCAGTTGAAACTTGGCGGTATCATGGTGCTGCCCGTGGGCCAGTCGGATGCCGTGCAAAGCCTGATCAAGGTGACCCGGCTGGAAAGCGGCTATGATTACGAAGAACTTCGCCCGGTGCGCTTTGTGCCGCTGGTCGAAGGGTTGGGTGTTGAATGACGGCCGCAGGGATCAACCTCGCGGATCGAAGGGCTGGGACGAAGGGTAGTTCATGCAAGTGATATCGGTGGCGTTTTCCAAATCAGGCCGCACGGGCGGTCTGGTCGTACCGGGCATTTTGGCCCTGCTGTTGCTGTCTGCCTGTGGCGGCGGTGGTGGCAATTTCGACTGGGACATGCGCAGCAACGACAGCGCCACCTCGGGTGCCGTGGAACGTGCCACCGCCAACCGCCCCACGCCTGACAGCAATGGCGTGATCTCTTACCCCAATTATCAGGTCATCGTCGCGCGTCGCGGCGATACCGTCGCCTCGGTCGCTGGCCGGGTCGGCCTGTCGCCCGAACAACTGGCCAAATACAACGCGCTGAAGCCGACCGACACCCTGCGTGCCGGTGAAGTGCTGGCCCTGCCGGTCCGCATCGGTGCGCCCAATGCCGCCGTAGCCCCGACTGCCGCAAGCACGCCCGCTGGCACGCTGGATGTCGCCTCCATCGCCACCTCGGCGCTGGACCGGGTCGATACCCAGACCCTGCCCGCCTCGGCCGCCACCACCCCGGCGCCGTTCTCCAACCAAACCTCTGGCGCAGCCCCGGTCCGCTATCAGGTCAAGCGCGGCGAAACCGCCTTCACCATCGCGCGGCAGTTCAACATCTCGGCCAAGGCTCTGGCTGACTGGAACGGCCTCGGCCCGGATCTGTCCGTGCGTGAAGGGCAATATCTGATCATCCCCACCGCTCAGGATGCCGCCCGCCTGCCCCCGGTCGCCGACGCCACCCTGCCCGGCCAAGGCTCCCCGCTGCCCGAACCGCCCTCTGCCAGCCAACCCCTGCCGGATGAGCCGACCAAGACCGCGGCCCAGGTCGCGCAGGACGTGCCCGCTTCGCCCAATCTGTCGGCCCAACGCTCTGCCTCTTCGGCCGCGCAATTTGCCATGCCAGTCGATGGCAGCATCATCAGCGTCTATAAGAAGAAGGTGAATGACGGCATCGACATTTCTGCCGCCGCTGGCAGCCCGGTCCATGCTGCCGCCGCAGGCTCTGTCGCCGCCGTCACCCATGACCCGGCGGGCAACCTGATCCTTGTCATCAAACACAGCGGCGGGCTCTTGACCGTCTACACCGGCATTGACGCCGTCAAAGTCGCCCAAGGCGCCAGCGTCACCCGCGGTCAAACCATCGCCGTGGTGGCCGCAGGCTCCCCGGCGAAGGTCCATTTTGAGATCCGTCAGGGCATCGAATCCGTCGACCCGCTGCCCTACCTGCAATAATTCTCGCCGCCGCCCCGATGTTGATCTGGATCACTGTCGGGGCGGCAGGGAACCTTTAGGGCTCATCAAACGTTTGTTCGTATAAGCTGAACAACCGTATGCGGGAGCGTATTATCATGGGTTTCCTTTGGACCATCATCATCGGCTTCATCGCCGGCGTCATCGCCAAGTTCCTGACCCCCGGCCCGAATGAGCCTTCCGGCTTCATCCTCACCACCGTCCTCGGCATCATCGGGGCCTTCGTCGCGACCTTCCTCGGTCAGGCGATGGGCTGGTATGGCCCGGGTCAAGGCGCAGGCCTCATCGGTGCCGTTGTCGGCGCAGTAATCGTCCTGCTGACGTGGAGCTATGCGTCCCGCCGCCCCTGAATTTGCACACCAACCCGGTCCACCCGGACCGCAACCCCACCCCTTCGGAGGATTATTAATGCCCCGGAATATGCCGTCAATAACTGCCCTACTCGCCCTGCTGGCTTTGGCCGGCTACCAGAACCGCGCCAAGATCGGCCAGATGATCCGCAACGCTGGCCAAGCCCCGACCCGTTTTCAACCCGAAGATCCCGGTGCCGCCGGTGCCACAGCAACCCTGAAGGGCGGCGTGTCGGGCATCCTGTCCGATATCGGCGCCCTCTTCACTGGGACGGGTGGCAGCGGTGCTTTGGCGGATGGGATCGATCAGCTGGTCAACCGGTTCCGCAACGCTGGACAGTCCGCCGCCGCCGACAGCTGGCTGGCGACCGGGCTCAATCAGGCGCTTTGCACCGATGCCGTGGCACAGGCGCTGGGTGAAGATACCTTGCAGGATCTGTCCGAAAAGACCGGCCTCAACCGCGCCGATCTCTTGAACCGTCTGGCCCGCGCCATCCCGAGGTGGTCGATACCATGACCCCGGACGGCCACCTGCCCCGGCCAGAAGAGGCGCAAAACTACCTCTGACCGCAGGCGCGCCTCAGCTTTCCGACAAAACGAACGGCGGCAAGGTTGCCTTGAAGCTGCCGTTGATCTCCATCGTGCGCGAGGCGTCAATCTCCTCGCCATCCAAAGGTTCGGCATATCCCGCGACAGAGGTGAAACTGCCCTCGACATAAACGCCACCGTCGCGCTCTTCCAAGGTTGTCAGGGTGAAGACCACGCCGCTCTCTTCATCCGCCCGCCAGCCAGACTTCCAGCCATCCGCCAAATAGGTCACCGACACATTCAGCGGAATGACATTGCCGCCCACCGTCGCAACATCGAACCCCAGCAAGAGCGAGCCCTTCATTTCATTGACAGTTTCCGCGCTGGTCTGCCCCCAAAGCGTGAAGGATTGCAGATTTGCGATGGCGACCGTCATGCCGAACGACTGGCTCTCCTTGTCCTGCGTCGTCAGAAACCAACTGCGGTCCTCACCGTCAAGACTGGCCTCGATGGTGCCAAAGACCTCCTGCGCGAACGACACGGCGGGGCTCATTGCAATTGCGGCACCAAGAACGGCAGTTCGAAGAATTGAAAATGTCATACGTCGCTCCAAATATGGGTTGTGGCAAAACAACCCTACCGGGTTAATCCCGCCGTTGCCTTACAAAACTGGCGGCGTGCCAGTCCCGGTCGCCCCGCGCCAGTTGCGACCCATTCGCAACGTGATTAAAATGCGGTTAACACGCGCGAACAACTCATTGATATACAACGAAAATACCAGTGTCGCGCAGACGGACGCTTTTCAAAGCGCGGGCATCGGCACCAGTTTTGACCCATCCGTAAACCGGCTCAACCGGAACCGCGACAGGTCATGGCCCACGTCATTGCCAGCGACCAGATCGGCCACCACCCGCCCCATGCCGGGGCCGATGCCAAAGCCATGGCCGCACATTCCCGTGGCAATCACCAGCCCCGGCACTGCCGCCACCCGGTCCACCACCGGCACCACATCGGGGATCGTGTCGATCATCCCGGCCCAGGCGCTGCGGATCACGGGCCGCCCCACATCGGGAAAGGCAACCGCAAACGCATCCTGGACAGCCGCCAACGCCTTCATGTCGGGGCTGGGGTTCAGAATGCGCATCCGCTCGAACGGCGACACCTCGTCGCCCGACCACCGCCGCGCCGTGCCCCAGCCATCGGGGTAATCGGGCGGGGCGGCCGCGCGAAACTTGGTCTTGCGGAAATCCCGCGCCAGAACAGGCAGATAGGGCCGCATGTTGCGAAACGCATCCGGCCCGATGAAATAGTCTGTGCCGGCTGCCCGGCGCAATGGAATACCCCCCATCCGCCCGCCGCCGCACCCCCATCCGGTCATCGGCCAGACAGCCTTGGGTGATCTCGGCCATGGGTTCGGTCTGCGCGACCGAGGCGAGAACCGACAGTTGTGGAATGCTGACCCCCTCGGCCCGCAGAAACAGCGACGACCACGCCCCACCCGCCACCACGACCTGCTCGCAGGCAATCCGCCCCTGCTCGGTGTACGACCCCCACCACACGCCCGCCGGCCCGGTCCAGCCGCCGCACCGCGCAATCTTCAACAATCACCGCACCCCGCGCCACCGCCCCCTCGGCCAGCAGCGGCACCGCACCCCAAGGCTCGGCCATGCCGTCGCTGTGCGTGTAAAGCCCGCCGACCCATTGCACCGTGGCGCCCTCGTACCGCCCGTACACCTGCGCCGTGGACTGCATTCGCACATCAAGACCCATGGCGCGCGCCTGGTGGCCTGCCAGGCTGCTCGAATGCGAACATCTCCTCATGGCTGCGCGCCAGATACATCACGCCCTGCTGCTGAAACCCCAGGCCCGGCATCGTTTCCGCCATCTCGGCCCACAGGCGCATCTTTCCATCATGATCGGCAATTCGCCAAAATCGCGGCCCTGCTGGCGGATCCAGCCCCAGTTGCGGCTGCGATTGTTCGCCCGCCACCCGGCCCTTTTCGCACAGCACCACTGACAGCCCGCTCTTGGCCAGATGCCAGGCCGTCATCACCCCGATAATGCCGCCGCCAATCACCACCACATCCGCAGCCTCAGGGCAATGGGCCCGCCATGCACGAACAGGGCTGCCATCGTGAATCGGAAAGGTCATCGTGCAGGCCTCCAGCAACCGCTCCATGAACGCCTGCCCGGCCTGCAAACTCCGACACCTCCAGATATTCATTCACCTGATGCGCCTGCGCGATATCGCCCCGGCCCGCAGATCACCGCCGAATATCCCGCCTCCTGAAACTGCCCCGCCTCGGTGCCATAGCTGACCACGCCAGTCGCATTCGCCCCGGTCAGACTGCCGCGCCAATGCCTCGGCCGCGCCGCCAACCTCGGGCTTCAACCCCGGCACCCCAAAGAACCGGGTCAGCTGACCCCCGCCCCGGCATGCCGCGCCTTCATCGCCGCATCCAGCCGCATCGCCGCGGCCACGAAGGCACTCGGCCATGGGCCTCCATATCCTCGCCCGGCAACACCCGCATCTCCACCGCGAACCGGCAATCCCCCGCCGTGATGTTGTTGGCCGTGCCGCCCTGAATCATGCCGACATGCAGCGTCGTGAACGGCGGATAGAACGCCGACGGCACCCGCCGCGGCCTGCAACGCGGTGTTGCGGTCATTGATCCACTGGATCAACCGCGCCGCCTCCATGATCGCCGAAACGCCATAGGGCAACAGCGAGGAATGCACCTCATACCCCTTCACATGCACAGCAAACCCCGTGCCGCGCTTGTGCCCGTTGATCACCCCCATCCCCGACGGCTCGCCAATCAGCGCCACCTCGGCCTTGGGCAAAGACCCCCTGCATCGCCGCAATCATCGGCGGCGCGCCGGTACAGCCAATCTCCTCGTCATAGGACAGCGCCAGTTGCAACGGCCGCGTCAGCCCCGCCGCTGCCCCCGCACCAGCGCCCAAACCGCCAGCGCCACATAACCCTTCATGTCACAGGTGCCCCGGCCATACAGCCGCCCGTCCCGTTCGATCACCGTCCACGGGTCCGTCGTCCCAGTCCTGCCCCATCCACCGGCACCACATCCGAATGACCCGACAGCACCACAGCCCCCGGCACCCGCGGCCCGGCATGGGCCATCAGTGCCGCCTTCTGGCCATCCTCGTTCCAATGCCGGTGGCATTCGACCCCGTGGCCCGCCAGATATCCCTCCAGCCAATCGACCAGATCCAGATTGGATGACGCTCGACACCGTCGGAAAGCCCACCAACCGGTCCAGTATCTGACGCGGCGTCAGCTCTTCCATCCGCAGTCCCCTTCATCGCCCCATATGTTGTGGGGAACCTGGCCCCGTGGCCCGGCCCTGTCAATATCTGGCAGATTGTCGTGCCGGAACGTGCATATCTGCCGAAGAACCAAGCTGGAATACGGTTCAGAATCAGGATTGATAGCTGCACCGAAATGGTCAAGACTTCGCAAGCAAGGCACGGGCAGCATAGAGCACCGGCCTAAGAACTATAAGAATAACAAAGACTTGGGGAGAACTCTATGCCCGATGGGGGCGACGCTGTCCTTGATGTCAAGGGACCTGAAGACCGTATTCCGCACCCGCGGCGGCGAGGTTCATGCCGTCAATTCGGTCAGCTTCCATCTGAAACGTGGTGAACTTTTGGGCGTTGTGGGCGAAAGCGGCTCGGGCAAGTCGGTCACGATGATGTCGCTGATCGGCCTGCTGCCCTCGCCCCCCGCCGAAATCCGCGCGGGCACGGTGATGCTGGGCGGTCAGGATTTGCTGAAGATCAGCGCCGACGACCTGCGCGATGTGCGCGGCGCCAAGGTCGGCTTCGTGTTTCAAGACCCGATGACCAGCCTGAACCCGGTGTTCACCGTGGGCAACCAGATCATGGAACCGCTGATCCGCCATATGGAGCTGACCAAGGCCCAGGCGCGGGTCGCGGGCCGCCGAACTGCTGGAACTGGTCGGCATCTCCGATGCGGCCAACCGGCTCGACAGCTATCCGCACCAGTTTTCCGGCGGTATGCGCCAGCGGGTGATGATCGCCATTGCGCTTGTCCTGCGACCCCGATGTGCTGATCGCGGATGAACCGACCACCGCGCTGGACGTGACAATTCAGGCCCAGATCCTGGAACTGGTCAAGGAGCTGCGCCAGAAACTCGGCATGGCGATCATCTGGATCACCCATGACCTGGGCGTCATCGCCGGCATCGCCGACCGGGTGATGGTGATGTATGCGGGGCCAGATCGTCGAACAGGCCCCGGTCAAGGACCTGTTTGCCGAACCCGCAGCACCCCTATACCCGCGCCCTGCTGAAAACCATTCCCTCGCTGACCGGCCACCGCGCCGCCCGCTTGCAGGTGATCGAGGGCCAGCCGCCGCATCCTGATCGCCGCGCCCACCGCCTGCGCGTTCCGCGACCGCTGCACCCATGCGTTCGACCGCTGCGCGCGCGAAAACCCGCTGCGCCGCGCCGTCGACGACGCGCCACGAGTCGGCTGACCGGCCATGACGTCGCCTGCCATTGGTAGACCACTCTGAAGAGCCTGCAATCCAAGATGGTCTTGACGCCACCGGCGCCGACGCGAGGTTCACCGCTGGTCGAGGTCACGCGACCTGAAGATGTATTTCCCGATCTATTCGGGCCTCCTGCGCCGCCACACCGGCGACGTGAAGGCGGTGGACGGCGTCAGCTTTGACATTCAGGCCGGCGAAACCCTTGGGCCTGGTCGGCGAAAGCGGCTGCGGCAAATCCACCGTGGGCCGCGCGCTGCTGCGGCTGTACGAACTGACCGCGGCTCGGTCGTGATCGACGGCGAGGACATCGCCACCCTCGCCGCCCGAGGCGCTGCGCCGCAAGCGCCCCACCATGCAGATGGTGTTCCAGGACCCGCAGGCCAGCCTGAACCCGCGCATGACCGTCGGCCAGATCATCGGCGAGCCGTTGGTCGAACACACCAAGCTGATCGCCGACCGACCGCCTGGCCCGCGTCTATGAATTGATGGATCAGGTCGGCCTGAACCGCCGCTTTGCCAACCGCTTCCCGCATGAGTTTTCCGGCGGCCAGCGCCAGCGCATCGGCATCGCCCGCGCCTTGGCGCTGAACCCCAAATTCATCGTCTGCGACGAACCGATCGCGGCGCTCGACGTGTCGATTCAGGCGCAGGTGGTGAACCTGCTGGAGGATCTGCAGGACCGGCTCGGCCTGACCTACCTGTTCATCAGCCACGACCTGTCGCATGGTGCGCCACATCGCCGACCGCGTGGCCGTGATGTACCTTGGCCGCATCGCCGAACTGTCGCCCGCGCGACGCCCTCTATGACCGCCCGCTGCACCCCTATGCCGAGGCGCTGCTGTCCGCCGTCAACGAACCCGACCCCGGCCCTCGCCCGCCGCGAACGCATCATCCTGCAAGGCGATGTCCCCTCTCCCGCCAACCCGCCCAAGGGCTGCAACTTCTGCACCCGCTGCCCGCGCGTCATGGACATCTGCCGCACCGTAAAACCCGACCTTTCCGAGGTAGAGCCCGGCCGCCTTGTCGCCTGCCACCTCTATCCCGCAAACCGCGGCCACCGGATCAACCGGCGGTCACGAGGCCAACGAGCACAACCAACAAGGAGAAACAAAATGAGATTTAAGACCGCCCTTCTGGGCGCGGCTGCCTCTGTCGCATTGGCGCAAGGCGCCTATGCCGACCGTGGCACGGATGGTGACCTGAAACTCACCTTCCCGCAGGCCGTCTCCATCATGAACCCCTATCTGTCGAACGGCACCAAGGACGTCTACGGCTCGTCCATGATGCTCGAACCGTCTGGCTGGCATCGACGATCAGGGCAACCTGATCCCGAAACTGGTCGCCGAAATCCCGACCGTCGAAAACGGCGGCATCTCGGCTGACCTGACCACGATCACCTGGAAGCTGCTGCCCGACGTGAAATGGTCCGACGGCACCCCGCTGACCGCCGATGACGCCGTGTTCACCGCCAACTACTGCATGGACCCGGCCGGTGGCTGCGCCCAGCTGTCCAAATATGACGGCGTCAAAGTCGGTCGAGGCGGTTGATCCGATCACCGTCAAGATCACCTTCAACGGCCCGAAGCCCTATCCCTACACCGCCTTTGTCGGCGCGCTGTCGCCCATCCTGCAAAAGGCCCAGTTCGCCGCTTGCACGGGTGCCGCCGCCCCGACCTGCACCGATGCCAACAACATGCCCATCGGCACCGGCCCGTTCAAGGTGACCGCGTTCACCGTGAACGACACCGTCGTCTTCGCGATGAACGAGAACTACCGTGACGCCACCAAGCCCGCCTTCGCCACCGCGATGATCAAAGGCGGCGGCGACGCCGAAAGCTCGGCCCGTGCCGTGATGGAAACCGGTGAGTTTGACTACGCCTGGAACACCCAGATCCCGCCCGACAGCCAAAAGTCGATGCAGGCTGCTGGCAAGGGCGAATTCGTCGTGGCCTTCGGCACGCTGATTGAGCGTCTTGAGATGAACACCACCGACCCATCCGCCGACCTGCCGGAAGGCGAACGTGCAACCGCCGCCCATCCGCACCCGATCCTGTCGGACATCAAGGTGCGTCAGGCGCTGTCGATGGCAATTGACCGTCAGATCCTTGTCGACGTGGGCTACGGTGCCGGCGGCAAGCCGTCCTGCAACGTCATCCCGGCCCCTGACGCTTGGGCCTCGGACAACACCGGCTGCCTGACCCAGGACATCGAAGGCGCCAAGGCGCTGCTGGACGAAGCTGGCTGGGTTCCGGGTGCTGACGGTGTCCGCGAAAAGGATGGCAAGAAGCTGCACATCCTCTACCAATCCACCGTCAACCCCGTGCGTCAGGACTTCCAGGCGCTCATCAAGGATTGGTGGTCCTCGATCGGCGTGGATGTAGAGCTTAAGGCCATCGACCCCTCGGTGTTCTTCGGCGGGGACGCGGGTTCGCCCGACACCTTCCAGAAGTTCTATGCCGATGTCGAAATGTACGCCAACAACTCTGACGCCATCGACCCGGAAGCCTACCTCGCACAATACCAGTGCGACCACGCGCCGAGCCCGGCAAACCAGTGGCAGGGTGACAACATCAACCGCTTCTGCTCGCCGGATTACGATGCGGCGTTCAAGGAACTGCAAGGCACCACTGACGTCGCCAAGCGTCAGGAAATCGCCAAGAAGCTGAACGACATGGTCACCAAAGACAGCATGATCGTCGTTCCGCTGGTTCACCGCGGCACATTGTCCGCACATTCCAACGCCTTGGGCGGCGTCAAAATCAACGCCTGGGATTCGGAACTGTGGAACGTGGCCGATTGGTTCCGCGTGAAGTGATCTGACACCGGACGGGGCCACATCGGCCCCGTCCTCTTCGCTCCAAAGACCTGACCTGAGGCGCCGCAGTAAATGCTCATCTTCACGCTCCGCCGACTGATGCTGGCCATCCCGACGCTTCTGGTCATCTCTTTGGTGATATTTCTGCTGGTCGATTTCGCGCCCGGCAGCCCGATGTCCGAAATCCCGCTGACCGTGCCCCCCGACGTCCGCAAGAAGATGATAGAGGCTTTGGGTGCCGATCAGCCGGTCCTGTTCCGCTATGTCCTGTGGCTGCGCCAGTTCTTCTGGGTAGAGCCCGCCGTGCTGTTCGACGGCTGGTTCGGCACCCACTGGGCCGAGGGTCAGCAGCGCATCCTGTCCTGGCAATCGCGCAGCCCGGTCTTCATGATAATCGGCCAACGCCTGCCGCAAACCCTGATCGTGATCGGCACCGCCTATCTGGTCGGCATCCTGATCGCCCTGCCCATCGGCATCTATTCGGCCTACCGCCAGTATTCATGGTTCGACCAGCTCGGCACGCTCTTCGCCATGATCGGCTTTTCGGTGCCGACCTTCTTTTCGGGCACCCTGTTCATCATCATCTTCGCGGTCTATTTCGGCTGGTTCCCCACCAAATACGACACCATGCTCAACGTCACCGATTGGGACAGCTTCATCAAACAAATCAAGCAGATGGCCCTGCCGGTGATGACGCTCGGCCTGGCCAACGCCGCCACGATCAGCCGCTATATGCGATCCTCGATGCTGGAAAACATGGCGCAAGACTACGTCCGCACCGCCCGCGCCAAGGGCATGACCGAACGCATCGTGGTCCTGAAACATGTCCTGCGCAACTCTCTGATCCCGGTCGTCACCGTCATCGCCCTCGGCATCCCGTCGATCTTTGGCGGCGCGATCATCACCGAAAACCTGTTCGGCGTGAACGGCATCGGGGCGGCGCTGATCCTTGCCATCCACGCCAATGACCTGCCGATGGTGCAGACGCTGGCCTTCATCTTTGCCGTGCTGATCGTGCTGTTCAACCTGATTGCCGACATCCTCTACGGCTTTCTAGACCCGAGGATTCGCTATGACTGACCGCAGCCCAGCAGTCGCCGACAAGGCCGAAAACCAGATGCGCGCCATCTGGCAGCAATTCCGCACCCACCGGGGGGCCGCCTTCGGGCTGGCCGTGCTGACCATCCTGATCCTCGCCGTGCTGATCGGCCCCTTCCTCTGCAACCCGCCCAAATTGACGGTGGTCGAGGCGATAAAGTCCAAAAACCTCGGCCCCTGCTTCCAATTCCCCCTCGGCACCGATCAGATCGGCCGCGACATGCTGGTCCGGATGATACAGGCCGGCAAGGTCTCGCTGGCCGTCGGTCTTGTCGCCATGTCCATCGCCATCACCTTTGGCACCACCATCGGCGTGCTGGCGGGCTACTACCGTCGGCTGGACGGCGTCGCTGATGCGGATGACCGACATGTTCCTCGCCCTGCCGCTGATCCCGCTGCTGCTCGTGCTGATGATGCTGTTCCGCGACAAGGTCGCCTCGATCCTCGGCCCGGAACTTGGCGCCTTCGTGCTGATCGTATTCGCCATCGGCATCACGTCATGGATGCAGACCGCCCGCATCGTCCGGGGCGAGGTGCTGGCGCTGAAAGAGCGCGAATATGTCCTCGCCGCCCGCTCCATCGGCACGCCCGCGCGGCGCATCATCCTGCGCCACATCCTGCCCAATGTGGTCTCGCCCGTCATGGTCGCCGCCACCCTCGGCATCGCCGACGCGATCATCACCGAGTCGGTGCTGTCCTTCCTCGGCCTCGGCTTCCCGCCCGATTTCCCGACCTGGGGCCGCCTGCTGTTCGACGGGCTGCAATACATGCAACTGTACCCCGAGCGCGTGGTCTGGCCCGGCCTCGCCATCTCGCTGACGGTGCTGTCGGTCAACTACATCGGCGACGGCTTGCGCGACGCGCTGGACCCACGGATCAGGGGCCGCTGACCACGCATTCCCTAACGATCCATTAAATTCAAAAAGCCTAAGCCCTTGATCTGCAACGCTTTCAAAAAGCGTCCAGATCTGGACACCCGCTCCCGAATTTTCGCAGAAAATTCGTCAGTCCTGTTTCATCCCGGCCCTGATCCGCCGCACCATCATCCAGACCGCCCCAATCACCAGGGGCGTCAGCAGGCGCCATGATCCAAGGCTTCTCCATCCCCCACTCCTCCAGCACCGGCGTCGCCAGATAGCCCGCCAGCTGACCGGCATAATAGCTGATCGCCACCACCGACAGCCCCTCGACCGTGTGCTGCAACCGCAGCGCCAGATCGGCCCGCCGGTCCATGCTGGCGAGCAAAGCCTGGTTCTGCGCCGACCGTTCCACATCGACCCGCGTCCGCAACAACTCCGCCGCCCGCTGCGCCCGCTCAGCCATGTTCTTCAGCCGGACATCGGTGGATTTCACCGTCCGCATCGCCGGGTCATAGCGCCGCATCATGAACTCGCCAAAGGTCTGCCGCCCGTTGACCCGCTCTTCCCGCAGCACCTCGATCCGCTGCGTCACGATCGCCTCATAGGCCTGCGTCGCCCCAAAGCGGAACGACACATCCACCGCCAGACTCTCCAGTTCCGCCGCAATGGTCAGCAGCTCGATGCAGCGCCGTCTCTGGCCGCCGATCCTCGGCGTTCAGATCGGCCATCAGCGCCGACAAGCGTGGGTCCACCCGGTTCAACGCCGCCGTCAACTCCCGCGCCCGGATCAGCCCCAGCATCGACATCGCACGGTAGGTCTCAATCTCGCACAGCCGCTGCACGATCCGTCCGACCCGCCGCGCCCCGGTGCCGGGCCTGCACAAACACCGCGAACCGCATATGCCCCGCCGGATCAATCCGGAAGTCAGAGGCGACAACCGCCGCCCCCTCAACCACCCGCGCCACCGCCAGACTTTCGGCGACAAACCACGCCTCCAGCTTGTCCTGCATCACCGCCTCGTCCGCCGGCAAAGCCTCGACCCGCACCAGCACCGACGCCACCCGCTAGCCCCGCGCCTCCGCCACCCAATCATCGGGAAACACCTCAGCCTCAAACGGATCAAAGGGCCGGCTCGACACACCGGGGGTGAAGGCGGAATAGGTGACGAACTCAGTATGCGCCTCCCATTTCAACTCTGCCCGCCCCAATGGGCCCGAGAAATGGGTCGCGTCAGGCTGCGGATGGGCTGAGGCATGGCGGTCGAGCAGCCGCAAAAGATGCGCCCGCTCTGCTGGCTTGTCGCGCAGGGCCGGATCGTCGGGATCCTTGATGGCCAGAAACACCGCCGAACAGGGCACGTTCAGCACCGGAAACGGCCGGGCATGCAGCTCATTCACAAGGGCATAGCGCAGGGGGTGGTCTTGACTGGGCATGGTGTACCTTTGGATATCTCGTCCCTCAATACAGGGTTTTCATGAGTGGGGAATAGAGAAAATCCAATGAAACCCGTGATTTAACGGTACACCACGGTACACATATCCCGCAGCCTAAACCGCTTTGCGCCATCCCGGCAAGGCGGCAAGCAAAGACAACCCCGCCACCGCAGCCCCCACACTGAAAGCCGCAGCCGAGCCGTAAACCGCCCAGATCCCCCCTGCCACCGCATTGCCCAGCAACAGCGCCAAGCCGGTTGCAAGGTTGAACAGCCCAAACGCCGTCCCGCGCAACGGGGCCGGTGTGGCATCCGCCACCATCGCCGCCAGCAACCCCTGCGTCAGCCCCATATGCAGCCCCCACAGCGCCACGCCGACAAAGATCATCGGCAAGCCCTGTCCGAACCCCAACACCAGATCCGCCACCACCAGAACACCAAAGCCCAATGTCAGAAGTCCGCGTTTTCCAATCCGGTCGGACAGCACCCCAACGGGCCAGGAGGTGACGGCGTAGACGAGGTTCATCGCCACCAGTACAAACGGCGCAAAGGCCATCGACAACCCGGCCTCCCCTGCCCGCAGGATCAAGAACGCCTCGGAAATCCGGGCCAGCGTCATCACCGACCCAACACCGATCGCAACCCAAACCCCGCGCCCCAGCAAGCCGAGACTGGCGCGCTCAATACGGACCGCGGCCTTGACCGGCCCCTTGGCCACCGGTTCGCGGACGAACAGGATCAGGATGCCGACGGCGATGGCGGCGGGAATGATCGCCAAGGCAAAGATCAGCGGCACATTGCCGTTCAGCGCCACCATGAAGACCACCGCCAGCAACGGCCCGGCAAAGGCCCCCACCGTATCCAGCGATTGCCGCAACCCGTAAGCCGCCCCGCGCTGGGCGGGCGGCACCAGATCGGCCACCAAAGCATCGCGCGGCGCCCCCCTGATCCCCTTGCCGACCCGGTCCGCCACCCGCGCACCAAGGATCAACCCCGGCGATCCGGCCAAAGCGAACAGCGGCTTGGTCAAGGCGCTCAGCCCATAGCCCACCACAGCCAGCGGCTTTCTGCGGCCGGACAGATCGCTGAAATATCCGGAAAACAACTTGGTGATCTGCGCAGTCGCCTCACCCACCCCTTCGATCAGCCCAACGATGAGAGCCGACGCCCCCAGCGTGCCGGTCAGGTAGAGCGGCAACAGGGCATGGATCATCTCGGACGACATGTCCATGAACAGGCTGACAAGCCCCAAAGCAACGACACCTGCGCGGCAAACGCTGCATCCTGATCGCCCTCTATACTGGCAAAATGCGATGGGCCGGATGGCCCATCCTACCTGTACCAAGCGCACCGCCCTTGGCCAATGGTAGGATGGGCCATCCGGCCCATCATCGGTCCTGTCACTCGATCATCGGCAGCAGGGCGTCCAGCGACTTCTTGGCGTCGCCGTAGAACATCCGCGTGTTGTCCTTGTAGAACAGCGGGTTCTCGATCCCCGAATAGCCGGTACCCTGCCCGCGCTTGGACACGAACACCTGCTTGGCCTTCCAGCATTCCAGCACCGGCATGCCGGCAATCGGGCTGTTCGGGTCTTCCTGCGCGGCCGGGTTCACGATGTCGTTGGACCCGATCACGATGGCCACGTCGGTCGTGGGGAAGTCCTCGTTGATCTCGTCCATCTCCAGCACGATGTCATAGGGCACCTTCGCCTCGGCCAGCAGCACGTTCATGTGCCCCGGCAAACGCCCCGCGACCGGATGGATCGCAAAGCGCACGGTCTTGCCCTTGGCCCGCAGCTTGCGGGTCAGCTCGCTGACCGATTGCTGCGCCTGCGCCACCGCCATGCCGTAGCCCGGAATGATGATGATGCTGTCGGCATCGTTCAGCGCCGCCGCCACACCCTCGGCATCAATCGCCACCTGCTCGCCGGCAATCTCCATCGCCGGACCCGTCGTGCCACCAAAGCCGCCGAGGATGACCGAGATGAACGACCGGTTCATCGCCTTGCACATGATATAGGACAGGATCGCACCGGAAGAGCCGACCAGAGCGCCCGGTCACGATCAGCAGGTCATTGCCCAGCGTGAAACCGATCGCCGCCGCCGCCCAGCCGGAATAGCTGTTCAGCATCGACACCACGACCGGCATATCCGCCCCGCCAATCCCCATGATCAGGTGATAGCCGATGAAGAACGCCAGCAGCGTCATCAGGATCAACGACCAGATCCCCGCGCCGTTGAAATACATCACCAGCAGGATCAGCGACCCCAAGGCAGCGCCCGCGTTCAACGCATGGCCGCCCGGCAGCTTTTTGGCCTTGCCATCAACCCGGCCCGCCAGCTTGCCAAACGCAACGACCGACCCGGTGAAGGTAACCGCGCCGATGAACACGCCAAGGAACACCTCAACATGCAGAATCGCGATCTCAACCGCGTCCTTGTGGGCCAGCTTCTTGGCAAACCCGATCAGCGCATCACGCGCCGTCGCATCCATCGCCGTCACCCGGACCATCTCCAGATGCGCGTTGAACCCGATGAACACCGCCGCCAAACCGACGAAAGAGTGCAGCGCCGCCACAAGTTGCGGCATCTCGGTCATCTGCACCCGCATGGCGACATACCAGCCCGCCACCGACCCGATGGCCACCATGACCGCGATTATCCAGATATTTGCGACATCCGGCGACAAGATGGTCGCGCCCACAGCCAAAGCCATGCCGACGATGCCATACCAGACCGCCCGCTTGGCGCTTTCCTGCCCCGACAACCCGCCGAGGGCCAGGATGAACAGAACAGCCGCTGCGATATAGGCAGCACTTACGATACCAATGCTCATGCTGGTCCCCTTACGACTTCTGGAACATGGCGAGCATCCGGCGTGTCACCAGAAAGCCCCCCACGATGTTGATAGACGCGATCAGCACCGAGATCGCGGCGAGGATCACAACCAACCAGTTGCCCGACCCGATCTGCAACAACGCGCCCAAGATCACGATGCCCGAAATCGCGTTGGTGATCGCCATCAGCGGCGTGTGCAGCGAGTGCGACACGTTCCAGATGACCGAGAACCCGATGAAGCAGGCCAGCACAAATACGATCAAGTGCGACATGAACTCGGCAGGTGCAAACGCCCCGACCACCGCCATCAGCACCGCCGCCGATGACCAACAGCCCCGCCTGATTGCGGGTCTGCGCCTTGAAGGCCGCAACCTCTTTGCGCGCGCTTCTCATCCCGCGTCAGTTCACGGACCTTTTCCTTGGGCTTGGCGGCGGCAATGGCGGCAATCTTGGGCGGCGGCGGTGGGAAGGTGATCGCGCCAGCGTGGGCAACCGTCGCCCCGCGGATCACGTCATCCTCCATGTTCTGCACGATCACACCGTCTTTCTTTGGTGTAAGATCGGTCAGCATGTTCCTGATATTGGTGGAATAAAGCGTCGATGCCTGTGCGGCCATCCGGCTCGGGAAATCGGTATAGCCGACCACCGTCACGCCATTGTCGCTGACGACCTTTTGGTCCGGCACCGTCAGATCACAGTTGCCGCCGCGCTCGGCCGCAAGGTCAACCACGACCGAGCCCGGCTTCATCAGCGCGACCATATCGGCCAGCCACAGCTTGGGCGCGGGCCGACCGGGGATCAGCGCCGTGGTGATCACGATGTCCATTTCGGGGGCCAGCTCGCGGAACTTCGCCAGTTGCTTTTCACGGAACTCCGGCGACGAGGGTGCAGCATAGCCGCCCGTCGCGGCCCCATCCTGCGCTGCCTCAAAATCGAGAAACACGAAATTCGCGCCCATCGATTCGATCTGCTCGGACACTTCCGGCCGCACGTCGAACGCATAGACAATCGCGCCCAAAGATGTGGCCGTCCCGATCGCCGCCAAACCGGCCACGCCAGCCCCCACGATCAGCACCTTGGCTGGCGGCACTTTGCCCGCCGCCGTCACCTGCCCCGTGAAGAACCGGCCAAAGTTGTTGCCCGCCTCGATCACCGCGCGGTAGCCCGCGATATTCGCCATCGACGACAGCGCATCCATCTTCTGCGCCCGGCGAAATCCGCGGCACCATGTCCATCGCAATCACGGTTGCGCCACGGGCTTTGACAGCCTCCAGCAGTTCAGGGTTCTGGGCTGGCCAGAAGAAGCTGATAAGCGTCTGCCCCTCACGCAGTGATTCGGCCTCGGCCATTTCCGGCCCACGCACCTTCACCAGCACATCCGCCGCCGCGACTACGGCTGCCGCATCGGGCAAAACCTCGACCCCGGCCTTGGCGTACATTGCATCAGCGAAACCAGCTTTCGCCCCTGCACCAGCCTGAATCACACAAGTGTGCCCCAGCTTCACCAGTTGCAGCGCCGAATCCGGCGTCATCGCGACCCGGTTCTCACCCGCAAAAATTTCTGACAGCGCCCCGATTTTCATCGATTGCTTCCCCCATCTGTCTGACCGGCCCATTCTGCCGTTAGGGCAGCCTTACCATCCAAAAATCTGAGTTCAACGTTTTATTATCCAGTTTGCGCACAGGAATGGCCAATGTCGTCGCAAACCACAGTCGACGCCGTCATTACAATCATTTCAAACTTAAAATTATTTACCCTCCCCCCTTGCCTGAAGTCGCTGCCGGATGCAGGCTGCGGGCGAGGAGAATGCCATGACAACCGATTTCGCCAAGACCAAATCCCAGTTCCACCTGCCCGCCGGCGTGACCTATCTCGACGGCAATTCGCTGGGCCCCCTGCCCAAGGCCGCCACCGCTAGGCTGGCTCAGGTCATGCAGGCCGAATGGGGCGAAATGCTGATCGGCGGCTGGAACAAGGCGGGCTGGATGGATCAACCCTCCCGCGTTGGCAACCGCATTGCCCGGCTGATCGGGGCAGAGCCGGGCCATGTGGTGATGGGCGACACCCTGTCGATCAAGGTCTATCAGGCGCTCGCGTCTTGTCTTGAGATGAACCCCAAACGCAAAACCATCCTGTCCGACAGCGGCAACTTCCCCTCCGACCTCTATATGGCGCAGGGCCTGTGCCGCACCCTCGGCCCGGATTACACCCTGAAAACCGTGGCCCCAGAGGATGTTCTGGACGCGATCGACGACACCGTCGCCGTCACCCTGATCACCGAGGTCGACTACCGCACCGGCCGCAAGCACGACATGGCCGCCATCACCGCCCGCGCCCATGCCAAGGGCGCGCTGACGATCTGGGATCTGGCCCATTCTGCAGGCGCGCTGCCGGTCGATCTGGCGGGCTGCAACGCCGATTTCGCCGTGGGCTGCACCTACAAATACCTCAACTCCGGCCCCGGCGGCCCGGCCTTCATCTATGTCGCCCCGCGCCACGCCAACACCGTGCGCCCCGCCCTGTCCGGCTGGCTCGGCCACGAATCGCCCTTTGCCTTTGATCACGACTATCGCCCCGGTTCCGGGATCGAACGGATGCGCGTCGGCACCCCGCCCGTCCTGCAACTCGCCGCGCTGGAGACTGCACTCGATATCTGGGATCAGGTCGACATGGCCGACCTGCGCGCCGCCTCCCTCGCCCTGACCGACCGTTCATCGCGGGGGTCGAGGCCGCCTGCCCCACCCTGACCCTCGTCACCCCGCGCGACCATGCCATGCGCGGCAGTCAGGTCTCCTTCAGCCACCCCGAAGGCTACGCCATCATGCAGGCCCTGATCGCGCACTGGCGTCGTCGGCGACTTCCGCGCCCCCGACATCCTGCGCTTTGGCGTCACCCCCCTGTTCATCGACGCCGCCGACATTGACCGCGCCGTCGCCATCCTGTCCCGCGTCATGCAGGACGCATTGTGGGACAAACCCGAATTCAAGCAACGCGCCAAAGTGACATGACCCGGACCCGCCGCTTTCACCCCGACGACGCCCAACAGACCCGCGATATCTTTGTCGCGGCGGTGCGTCAGGGGGCGGCGGGCCGCTATACAGAGGCAGAACTGCTGGATTGGGTGCCAGACCCCGCCATGCCAGACGGCTGGGGCGACTGGCTCCACCAGCACATCACCTTTGTGGCCGGGGATGATCCCCTGACCGGGTTCATGATGCTGGAGCGAACGGGCTATCTGAACATGGCCTTCGTCCTGCCCTCCCACATGGGCAAAGGCGTGGCCGACGCCCTATACGCCGCCACAATGGCAGAGGCGCAGAGCCTGAACCTGCCCCGGCTCTACGTCCTCGCCAGCCGCTATGCCCAAGGCTTCTTTGCCCGGCACGGCTGGCAACTCGACCCCTCCATCACCGATCTGGAGGGGTTGGACCCGAACCAAGGCCCGGATGACAATCCCGTCAACCGCCCGATGTCCCTACGGTTAACCCCATGAAATCCCTGCTCGCCACATGTTGCCCTGCTCCTCGGTACCGCCGCCTTCGCCACCCCCGCGGCTGAGAATTTCCACCCCCGCCACGGGTTGAATTTCGACATCTGGATCGACTGGATGTCGGCTGAAGATATCGTGAACACCAAGGGCTTTCTCGCCCACTATCCCGACTGGCGCTATAAGGTGCCGCCCAAGGCCGTGACCGCCGTCAAATCCCAAGGCTATGACTTCGCCCGTCTGCCGATGGACCCGGCCCCGCTGCTGTTGATCGGCCCCGGCAAGCGGCAGGACCGGCTGATCGACGAAATCGCTCAGGGTGCGGCGCTGGTCGAGGCGACGGGCCTCAAGGTCATCATCGACATGCACGCCTACCCGCGCCCTGATGAAAACTGGGGCGTCGACAGCATCCTGAACGACCCCGACCTGTTCGCCGCCTATGTCATCCTGATCGGCAAAATCGCCAAGCGGCTGGACGGGATGGACCCGAACCGCGTGGCGTTCGAACTGATGAACGAACCCACGACGGATTGCGATGCGATCTGGGGCAGCGCCAAACCGACATGGCCCGCGCAACTGATGACCCTGTATAAAGCCGCCCGCGCCAATGCGCCCGACCTGCCGCTGGTCCTGTCCGGGGCCTGCTGGGGTGGCGCGCAGGGGTTGGTCGCGCTGCACCCCGCCCGGTTCCGCGATGACAACATCATATGGAGCTTTCACACCTACACCCCCTATGCCTTTAGCCATCAGGGCGCGTCTTGGGCCGGCGGGGTCGAACGCGTGTTGGCCCATGTGCCCTACCCGCCCGTCGCTGTTGACGGATGCTGATGCCCGCCAACTGGTCAAAGAGGCCGTCGCCCGGGCCAAATCCGAAAACATCATCACCGACCCGCCCGCAACCTTCGCCAACCTGCGCGCCGTCATGGACGATTACCGCGACAGCCTCGACGGCCATATCAGCGAAGAGGCGGCACTGGTCGCCGCTTGGGCCGATACCAACAATATCCCCCGCAGCCGCCTGCTGCTGGGCGAATTCGGCGCCATCCACGACCCGGATACTGAGACCTACAACGACCGCGGCAGCCGCCTGCGGTTCTTGGCGGCCAAACGCAAAGCGGCCGAACAACTGGGCATCGGCTGGGCGGTCTGGTCATGGTCAGGCGGCTTTGGCGTCGCAGCCGACGACATCACCCGCGCCCCCGACCGCGGCATCTGCCTCGCCTTAGGAATTGGACCCTGCAAATGACCTATGACCCCGCCAAAGACGGCGCGGAGATGAGCTTTGATGGCCGCATGTCCTACGGCGACTACCTGCACATCGACCGCCATCCTGTCCTCACAACGCCTGCTGACCGGCGCGCATGACGAGATGCTGTTCATCATTCAGCACCAGACCTCTGAACTGTGGATGAAGCTGGCCCTGCACGAAATGAACGCCGCCCGCGCCGCCATCGCCGCAGGATCGGGTGCGAGAGGCGTTCAAGATGCTGGCCCGCATCGCCCGCATCTTTGAACAGCTGAACAACGCGTGGGACGTGCTGCGCACCATGACCCCGTCCGACTACACCACCTTCCGCGAAGGGCTCGGCCAGTCCTCGGGGTTTCAGTCCCACCAATACCGCCTGATCGAATTCGCCGTCGGCAACCGCAACGCCGCCATGCTGCGCCCCCACGCCCACCGCCCCGACCTGCTGGCCCTGCTGACCGACCGAACTCGCACGCCCGTCCCTGTATGACGAGGCGCTGCGCCACCTCGCCCGCGCCGGTCTGCCCGTGCCCGCCGATGTGCTGACCCGCGACCTCGTCCCAACCCTGGACCGCCCGCGACGACGTGCAGCGCCGTCTGGGAGATGGTCTACCGCGACCCCGCAGGCCCATTGGCAGGAATACGAACTCGCCGAAAAGCTGATGGATTTCGAGGATTACTTCCGCCGCTGGCGCTTCAACCATGTCACCACCGTCGAACGCGTCATCGGCTTCAAACGCGGCACCGGCGGCACCTCGGGCATCAACTACCTGAAGACGATGCTGGAGGTCGAACTCTTCCCCGAACTATGGCACCTGCGCACCAATCTGTGAGCAATGAATTGACCTGTCGCCATTGTCATTTTGACCAAAGCCCCACATTGCACTAAGTATAGAAACAATGCCCGACGGTCCGTGCGCCGGCGCGACTGCCAATATAGCAAGGGCAATGCCGATATGCGATTTCTGATGTGGAAACTTATGAGTGGCACCGCCGTCGCGGTACTTCTGTCGGGCTGCGTGATGGACGAGATGGGCACGCAACCTGTCACCATGGCCGCGACCCCGATCGCCCAGCCAGCCATCTCGGCGGGCGATCAGGAACATTACGCCGCCGTCCCGGATGAGGGCAAGACCGTGCCCGCCGTCCCGGTGGAAAAGGTGCCGCCCGCCTATCAGCGCCAGACGGTCGCCTATGAAACCGACCAGCCCGTCGGCACCATCATCATCGACCCGTCGACCAAACACCTCTACCTGATTACCGCCGCGAATGAGGCGCTGCGCTACGGCATCGCCGTCGGGTCGCTCCGGCTTTGGCTGGTCGGGCGAGGCGGATATCGTCGGCCGCACCACCTGGCCGAAATGGACCCCGCCCTACGAGATGATCGACCGCCACCCGGAACTGGAAAAGTTCCGCGATGTCGGCCAACCCGGCGGCCTGACCAACCCGCTTGGTGCCCGGGCACTGTACCTCAAGACCAATGGCGTCGATTACGGCTACCGCATCCACGGCACGCCGGAATGGCAAAGCATCGGCCACAACGCCTCGTCCGGCTGTATCCGCATGATCAATCAGGACGTGATGGACCTGTACAACCGTGTCCCCGATGGCACCCATGTCGTCGTGCTGACCGACGACGGCCAGTTCCCGACCAAGCTGACCGTCCCGCCACCGGCACCTGTGAAAAAGCCCAAGCCCATCGTGGTCGCGGCCCCGGTTGATCCGACGCCGGAAGAGCCGGTCGATCCCGCACCGGTGATCGAAATGCCCGCGCCTCAAGGCCGTAGCTGACAGCGCACCCTGCCCCCGACCCTCAGCCGCTGGCCAGAGATTCGGGGGCACCGCGCGGCCCAAACCTCATATTTGATTGGACGGACCGGATCTGATCCGTCATTATTTGCCGAATGGCATGGACTTCGGTCTTTGCCAGTTCCGACGCATGATTTCCCGATGATTTGAAGGAATTTTGCCATGTCGATCATCACTGTGACCACGCTTTCAGACAGATCCAACACCAACAAAACCACGCTGCGCGAGGCCGTTGCGATGGCGGGTGACGGCGACACGATCGTCTTCGCCAATAAGCTTAGCCTGATTGGCCCCGGCGTTACGCTGAACAAGAACCTCGACATCACCAAATCCATCACCATCGACGGGTCCGGCGGCAGCTATCGCGGCCTTGGGGGTGAGTTTGCAATCTTCGGCCACCAAAGCTCTGTGATCGTGCACGCGGGGGCCGATGTGACCCTGTACCAATTGCAGGTCAGCGGTGGGGCCAATGGCGCACCGGGACGCCGCGATGGCCGGGATGGCACGGCGGGAACCGACGGGCCTACCACCGGAACGCATGGTGGCGATGGCAGCGACGGCGAAAATGGCGGCGATGCCAAGATGCCGGGCTTTCTCGGGTCGCCCGCGCTTATCAATCAAGGGACGCTGACGCTTGACCATGTGCGGATCGCTGGCAGCAGCTTCGGCGGTGGCGGTCGCAATGGTGGGGATGGCGGCAATGGCGGTCTGGGCGGCGATGGCACCATTGATGCGGGCAACGGCGGGATTGGCGGCAGCGGTGGGCGCGGCTCCAACGGGGCCACGGCGATTGGCGGCATTCTGAACGAAGGCGGCCTGACCTTACGCGATTCCGAAATCTGGGGCTGCTCGGCCCAAGGCGGCGATGGTGGCAACGGCGGTGACGGCGCTGCGGGTGGCAGTGGCGGCGCAGGGGGGACAGGCGGCTTTGGTGGTGCAGGCGGCAGCGGCGGCAATGGCGGCAGCGGCGGTGCGGCAGTCGCGGGAATTCTGAACAACGGCAGCGTGACCATTGAGGGTGCCGCCCTATCCTACAACAATTTCGCTGTGGGCGGCATTGGAGGCCTCGGCGGTGGCAGCGGGTTGGGCGGGACAGAAGGCCACAAGGGCAACGGCGCGGGCAATGGCGAGCCCGGCAAAGACGGCGCAGCGGGTCAGGATGGCTCTACCGGGTCGGCGGTGATCTATGACGGCGCGGGTCCGACTGGTGGCACTTTGGGCGGCAGCGCCTTTTTCGAATGGGCGGGCGGCACGAATATTGCAGCCGTCACGATCAGCTCGGCAAAATCTGGCGGGATTTCCTATCCCTATTTCTACAACACCGTTTTGCGTGCGGGCGACCTCACCCCGACTGAAACGGTCGAGTGGCACGTCCGGGGCCAAGGCATCTCACGCGCGGATTTTGGCGATGGAAAGATGCCCGGCGGCACGTTGACCTTCACCTCGGGCATGAACCAGAATGCCGACGTTGATTTCAGCTTTCTGCCCAGCTTTTCGGTCAGCGGGCGGCTGACCTTCAGGATCGTCCTGTCTGACAACAGCGGCGATACCATGCTTGGGTCAAACGCCATCTTCAAAGTCGTCCTGTTCGGCGCGACCGGCAAGGCTGACCGTATCGTCGGCACCATCGGCAACGACACGTTCGACGGTGGCAAGGGCGGTGACAAGCTCATCGGGCAGGACGGCGCTGATTTTCTCAGCGGCAACATCGGCAACGACATTCTGCGCGGCGGGTCTGGCGATGATATCTTGAATGGCGGCGCGGGAAAGGACGTGCTGTTCGGTGGCGCCGGGGCCGATGTCTTCAGTTTCTACCCCGGGGACAGCCCCAGTTCCGCACCCGACCGCATCGCAGATTTCAACCACCGCCAAGGTGATGAGATCAGCTTTGGCTGGCAGGCCCACAGCTTTGTCGGCCACAGCCGGTTCAGCGGAGCCGCAGGCGAAATCCGCTACACGACCGAGGCGCGTGCCGGTCTGACCCATGTCTTCTTCGATGCCGACGGCGACAAAAGGGCCGACACCGAACTGGTCCTGACCGGCATTCACACCCTGGACGCCAGCGATTTCGGGTTCTGAACGCCGGGCCAAAGGTTAAGATCGCCCTAACGAAAAAACCCAAGCCCTTGATAAGGTTGGGTTTTCAAAAGTGTCCACATGCGGACACTCAAGCAACTCTTCAGGATAACACATGCCGCTGCCAAGAGGCCGTTCCGCAGGGTGAACAGAAACAACCCCTTCTCATCATAGCGGCCCTGATGTCATTGATACGCGACCACTCCACACCATCCCACTCAAACCAGTGGCAGACGCTCTCAATCAGGAACCGGCTGCCCCAAGGCGACAGCTCACCGACCCAGCAATTCAGGCCGACTGCCGCAGTGGCTGCGCCGTATCACGATTGGCCCACCCCCGCGCCGCCTGCCCAAAGGCGGCAAACAGGCTGTGAGACACCGGGTCGCGGGCGGCGTTCCATTCCGGGTGCCACTGAACCGCCAGCGTAAACCCCGGCGCATCCTTGACATAGATCGCCTCGGGCGTGCCATCGGGGGCGTGGCCGTCGATCACGATGCGGTCGCCGGCACGGGCGATGCCCTGTCCGTGCAGGGTGTTGGTCATCACCTCGACCTCGCCCATCAGCCGGTGAAACACCCCGCCCTCGGTGAAGCGCACGGTGTGGCGCAGGGCGAACTGTTCTTCCAGCTGACCATCGGGCGGCATGCGGTGGTTCATCCGGCCCGGCAGATCGCGGATCTCGGGGTGAAGCGTGCCGCCCATCGCGACGTTGACCTCTTGAAAGCCACGGCAGATGCCGAGGAACGGCTGGCCCCGCTCCACACAGGCCCGGACCAGCGGCAGGGTCACGGCATCGCGGTTGCGGTCAAAGGCACCATGGGCCGGGGTTTCCTCCTCGCCATATTCGGACGGGTGGACGTTGGGGCGGCCGCCGGTCAGCACGAAGCCGTCGCAGCTGTCCAGCAGATCCTCAACCGTCACATAGCGCGGGTCGGCGGGGATGATCAGGGGCATCCCCCCAGCCACCTCGGCCACGGCATCGGAATTCATCGTGCCGGCCGCAATGGACCGGGTAGCGGTCGTTGATGCAGAAGAAGTTGCCGATGATGCCGATGACGGGTTTGCGGGTGCGGGGCATGGTGGGGACCGGAGTTGTTATACACAGGATCATAGGCACAGGAATTGGTGAGGAAAAGCACGGAAATGCCAAACATGCCGATCAACTTGGCTTGAAGATCGCTGGGGATTGCTGACATTCTGATCCTGTTGCCCGAAAGACAGGATCATACCATGCCCAAACCCCGCGCCCGTGACCTCGGCCTGCCCTTCCCCGGCACGCCCGGCCCGTTCAATGCGATCACCGATGTGCCGGGCGTCACGGTCGGGTTCTGCACCCTGACCGACCCGGCCAAGCAGATGCGGACCGGGGTGACGGCCGTGCTGCCCCGGCAGGACAAGGGCTCGCCGCAGCCGGTCTGGGCGGGGCAGTTCACCTTGAACGGCAATGGCGAGATGACCGGCACGCATTGGATCGAGGATGCGGGCTACTTCATCGGGCCGCTGACCATCACCAACACCCACGGCGATCGGGGCCGTGCATCACGGCGTCACCCAGTGGATGATCGAGCATTACAGCGACTTCTTTGCCAGCGGCGATGGCTGGGCGATGCCGGTGGTGGGCGAGACCTTTGACGGCACCCTGAACGACATCAATGCCCTGCATGTCACCCCGGATCACGCCATTGCAGGCCATCAAGGCGGCCAAGGGCGGCTATGTCGAGGAAGGATCGACCGGCGGCGGCAACGGGATGATCGCCTATGAGTTCAAGGGCGGCACCGGCACCTCGTCGCGCAAGGTTTCGCTGGCCGGGCAGGACTATACCGTGGGGGCCTTGGTGCAGGCCAATCATGGGCGGCGGGCATGGTTGACCGTGCTGGGCAAGCCGGTCGGCAAGACGATGCCGGAGGGGGCGTTCCGCGAGAAGGAGGTCGGGCTCGATCATCGTCTATATCGCCACGGATGCGCCCCTGTCGCCGCTGTCGCTGCGGCACCTTGCCAAGCGGGCCTCGATCGGGATTGGGCGGGGGGGCACGCCGTCGGGCAATTCGTCGGGCGATATCTTCCTGGCCTTTTCAGCGTCGCCAATCCGGGGCCGATGCCGCATCATTCGCTGGCCCTTGGTTTGCGCGGCCGAGTTGAACAACGAGATCTTGGACCCGATCTACCTCGCCTCGGTCGAGGCGGTGGAGGAGGCGGTGGTCAATGCGATCGTGGCCGGGGTTGATGTGGACGCGGTGCATGCCCAAGGGGCTGACGATCCGGGCGATTGATACGGAAAAGCTGGCGGAAATGTTCCGCGAGGGGTGACGGCGCGAAAAGCGTCCGTCTGCGCGACACTTGGTTTTATGTATGTATTACAATGCGTTGATGAATTCTGTTAACCAGAATGAAAGCATGTTGCGAATGAGTTCGCAACTGGGTCGGGCCTGTGGATTGCAGGCCCGCCCTTTGAACTGGGTACCCCGGAACCGTCTGATGGAGGCCCCAGTGGGGCGTCCATCGGGTCCGTTGCCGAGAGCCGCAAGGCGACGGCAACAGGCGGTTGGGCTGGGTGAGGCGGTGGAATCTGCCCAGTGAAGCAGGTGTCAGGTATTGGCTATGACTTTGGCGGCGTTGACCAAACCCACCGGATCATGCGCGATGCCCAGCGCCTGCATCCCGGCCTGCATCGTCGCCAAAGCCCCCAGCGTCATATGGGCGTTGACGTGGCCCATATGGGCGACGCGCAGGGAGCCTGTGGCCTCTGGGTCATCGGGCGTCGCCATGCCCAGACCGATGCCAAGGGTGACGCCGGCCTGCGCCTCAGTCCATTGGCGCAGGCGGGTCGCGTCGGGCGCGCCAAAGCGGGCGGCGGTGACGGAATGGCCGCGCGACTGGCGGGGTCGGCCACGTTCAGCGCGATGGCGGGGTTGCCCTGCGACCAGCCGTCAACGGCGGCCCAGACCGCGCGGGCCAGCAGGGCGTGGCGGGCCCAGACCTGCGGCAGACCCTCTTCCGCCAAGATCATCGTCAGGGCCTCACGCAGGCCGAACAGGTGGTGGGTGGGCGCGGTGCCGTACCAATATTGCCAGAACTCCTCCGGGTTGGCGCGGGGGGTCCAGTTCCAATAGGGCGTCCGCAGGTCGACTGGTGTTGCAGCGCTCAGCCGCCTTGTCGGAGAACCAGACAAAGCCCATGCCGGGCGGGGTCATCATGCCCTTTTGGCTGGCCGCGACGGTGACATCGACGCCCCAATCATCCATGCAGAATACGTGTCACAGCCGATGGAGGCGACGCAATCGACGGCCAGCAGGGCGGAGTGGCCGACATCGTCCATCACCCGGCGCAGGGCGGCAATGTCGGTCTTGACGGTGCTGGCGGTGTCAACATGGGTGACGAGGACGGCCTTGAAGTCAGGCTCGGCCCGCAAGGCGGCCTCGACCCTCGACCAATCAGGGGCGGCGTTGCGGCCGAAATCCAGCATCGTCACCTCGACCCCCAAGCCGCGCACCGAATTGGCCCAGCCGTGGCCAAAGAGGCCGGTGACCAGCACCAAAGCCTTGTCGCCGCGCGAAAACAGGTTGGTATTCGCCGCCTCCCACGTGCCATGGCCGTTGGCGATATAGGCCGCGACATGGTGGCGGGTGCCCGCCAAGCGGCGCAGATCGGGCCAAAGGCTGGCGACCATGTCGATCAGCGCGCCCTCATATATATTGGGCGAGGCCTGATGCATGGCCGGCAACACCCGGTCGGGCATCACAGAGGGGCCGGGAATGGCGAGATAGCTGCGACCGGGGGTGAACATGGGCGAACCTCTTGAGTGGATGCGCCATGGCTAGCCTTCGCCACAGGCGGGGTCAATCGGGTGCGGATGCTTGCGGCAAAGCCATGAAGCCGCTAGGACAGCCGGACGCCCCGGCCATCCCGGTCATGGGCACAGATCATCACAAGGGCTGCATGATCGGCGCTTTGAAACAACGGCTGGAGGCGTGGCAACAGCGTCTGAAGGCAAGCTTTGACGGCGACATCAGCACCCCGGAGGCGCGTAAGGCGGCCCGGCGGCACTATTCGCTGGTCGACCATGGGTTTCTGCGCGTGCTGTGGCGCAATCTGTATCAGGTGGCGCCGGGGGTCTGGCGGTCGAACCAACCCTCTGACCTGCAGATTGCCGAATTGCACCGCAAGATCGGGTTGAAGACTGTGGTGAACCTGCGTGGCGGGACGAAGCAGAGCTTCCATCTGTTCGAGGAAGAGGCCTGCACGGCGCTGGGCATCACGCTGATTGACCTGCCGATGTCGGCGAGCATTGCCCCGAGTCGCGCGGCTGTCGAGCAGTTGATCGCGCAGTTTCACACGATGGAAAAACCGGCGCTGATCCATTGCAAATCGGGCGCGGACCGGACGGGGCTGGCGGCGGCGCTGTATCAGCTGGTGATCGAGGGCAAGCCGATTGAGGTGGCCAAGAAGCAGGTCAGCCTGAAGTTCCTGCATGTCGCAAACTCTCCCGCCGGGATACAGGACCATTTCCTGCGGACCTATGAGGCGGCGTTTCGCAAGACCGGCGTCAGTTTCATGGAGTGGTTGCAGACCGACTATGACCCGGCGGCGCTGACGGCATCCTTTGCGCGGTGGCGGGCGGGCGACCGGGAGCTGGGGTGATGGCAGAGGCTGCGAACGGCGCCAAGATGCTGCTGCTGTGGGTCTGGCGCGACTATCTGCGCCGCCGCTGGCTGATGATGGCGCTGGCCTTTGTGTTCATGGCGCTGGAGGGATCGGCGGTGGGCGCGCTGTCCTACCTCGTGCGGCCGATGTTTGATGGCATCTATGCGGGCGGGCCGATTGCGACGGTGTATTGGGTCGCGCTGTCGGTGGCGGGGGTGTTTGTGGTCCGCGCTTTGGCCGGGTTCACCCACCGGGTCATCATGGCGCGGCAGTCCGAACAGATCGCCGCCGACATGCAGCAGGATTTGCTGGTGCATGTGATGAAGCTGGATCTGGGGTACTTCCTGATAAACCCGCCCGGCAGCCTGATTGAGCGGCTGCGCGGCGATACCGGGGCGCTGAAGGGGCTATGGCCGCCGGTGTTGCAGGCGATGGGGCGGGATACCATCTCTCTGCTCTCGCTGCTGGCGGTGGCGGTCAGTATTGACTGGCTGTGGACGCTGATTGCGGTGGTGGGGGTGCCGGTGATCCTTGGGCCGCTGACGCTGCTGCAACGCTCTGTCAGGGAAACGGCGCGGCACTCGCGGGAGGCGGCGGGGGTGCTGTCGACCCGGATGGATGAGACGTTCCACGGCATCCGCACGCTGCAACTGACCGGGACTGAGGCGAAAGAGAGCCGTCGGTTCCGGGTGGCGATGGACAACTTCCTGCGGGCGCAGATCAAGTCGCTGACTGCGGCGGCCGGCATCCCCGCGCTGATCGACTTTGTGGCGGCCTTGGGGTTCGCGGGGGTGATGCTGTATGGCGGCACGCAGATCGTGGCGGGCGAAAAGACCATCGGCGAGTTCATGAGCTTTTTCACCGCGATGGCACTGGTGTTTGAACCGCTGCGCCGTTTGGGATCCATTTCGGCCAGTTGGGCGGCGGCGCGGGCCAGTTTGGACCGGATGCGCAATCTGCTGGATGTGAAGCCCAGCCTGACGTCGCCGCCGCATCCCAAACCGCTGCCCGATGTCAGCACGGGCGCGCGGTTGGAGTTGCGGGATGTGGGCTTTGCCTATTCCGAACTGCCGGTGCTGGATGGCGCGAGTTTTGTGGCTGAGGCGGGCAAGACCACGGCGCTGGTCGGGCCGTCGGGGGCTGGCAAGACGACGGTGTTTCATCTGCTGACCCGGATGGCCGACCCGCAAAACGGGCAGGTCTTGTTGCAGGGCGTGGACCTGCGAGAGTTGGATCTGGGCGATTTGCGCCAACAATTCTCGGTCGTCAGTCAGGAATCGGCGCTGTTTGATGAAAGCCTGTCGGCCAATATCAGGCTGGGCGCTACGGATCGAGAGTGACGCTGGCTTGGCGCGGGCGCTGCGCGACGCCAATGCGGCGGAGTTTGTCGACAAGATGCCGCTGGGGGCCGAGACGCTGGCGGGGCCGCGCGGCTCTGCCTTGTCAGGCGGGCAGCGCCAGCGGATCGCGATTGCGCGGGCCTTGCTGCGGGCGGCACCGATCCTGCTGCTGGATGAGGCGACCTCGGCACTCGATTCGCAATCGGAAAAGCTGGTGACGGACGCGTTGGCGCGGTTGAGCGCGGGGCGCACCACTTTGGTCATCGCGCACCGCCTGTCGACCATCCTGCAGGCCGACAAGATCGTCGTGATGAACAAGGGCCAGATCGTCGATCAGGGCACCCATGAGGAGTTGTTGGCGCGTGGCGGGCTTTATGCCGACCTTTACCGCCTGCAGTTCAAGGATTAGGTCTGTACCCTGACAAGGGGTGGCCAGATGACCGACAGACGCGTTTTCAAACTGACCGGCAAGGATGTGCTGACCTTTCTGCAAGGCATGGTCAGCAATGATGTGCTGCCGCTGGCCAAGGGACCGGGGCTGGTCTGGGCGGCGCTGCTGACGCCGCAGGGCAAGTATCTGGCCGACTTCTTCGTGGTGAACACTGGCGAGATGATCCTGCTGGATATCGCCGCGAGGTCTGGCCGACAGCACCGCTGCAACGGCTTGTCGATGTACCGGCTGCGGGCGGATGTGAAGATAGAGCCTACGGAGATTGCCAGTGAGCCGTGGCGTGGGTGCGGCACCGGCGGGCGCCCTGCCCGACCCGCGCCACCCGGATCTGGGCTGGCGGCTCTATGCGGCTGGCGAGGATGAGGCGGTGGATTGGGACGCGATCCGGGTGCGCGCATCTGATCCCGGAAAGCGGCATCGAACTGATCCCGAACGAAAGCTATCTGCTGGAGACCGGCTTTGAACGGCTGCACGGCGTCGATTTCCGCAAGGGCTGCTATGTCGGCCAAGAGGTCACGGCGCGGATGAAGCACAAGACCGAGTTGCGCAAAGGGCTGGTCGCAGGTGCGGCTGTCGACCGCGGTGCCGGTGGGCACGCCGGTGCTGGCCGAGGCGACAAAGAGGCGGGGACGGTGTTACACCCAGTCAGGCGGGCTCGGCATCGCCTATCTGCGCTTTGACCGGACTGAGGGGCCGATGACGGCTGGGGCGGCTGTGGTTGAGGTGGTTGCCTGAACCTTAGTCTGATCGGGGGGCGGATGGGGGTTTCACACCCCCAAGCCACATTGGTTTTACCAATGTGGCTGCCCCCGTGGGATATTTGCGCCAATTTGTAAGGGGGCGCAAATTTTAGCTAAAGTTTAGGCGCGTTCGGAGTATTCCATCAGTTCGGTGTGGACGATGATATCCTCGTCCGGGCCGATGAACGGCGGGATCATGATGCGCACGCCGTTGTCGAGAATGGCCGGTTTGAAGCTGTTGGCGGCGGTCTGACCCTTTTGCACGGGTTCGGTATCGACGACCTTGCAGCGCACTTTCTGCGGCAGGGTGACGTTAAGCGCCTCTTCACCGAAGTATTGCAGCTTGGCGGTCATGCCGTCCTGCAGGAAGGGGCGGCGATCGCCCAGAAGCTCGGCGTCAATCTCGGTCTGTTCGTAGGTTTCGCGTGTCCATGAACACCAGACGACCATCGGTTTCATACAGGAACTGCTGGTCCTGTATTTCGAGTTCGACCTGATCGACCTTGTCTTCCGAGCGGAAACGTTCGTTCAACTTGCGACCATCGCGCAGGTTTTTCAGCTCAACCTGAGCGAAAGCGCCACCCTTGCCGGGTTTGACATGGTTGACCTTGACGGCGGCCCACAGGCCCCCATCGTGTTCGATGATGAAGCCGGGGCGGATTTCGTTTCCGTTGATCTTGGACATTGTGGCAAAACCTTGTCAAAAGGTTGAAGTTATTTTGGCCGACCCTATATCTGGTCGGTGTCTGCCGCGGCAAGCCAACTAGATGCATGGGTGACGCATTTAGACCCATGCAAAATATGCATAGCAGTCATTCGATTTATGACATGACGAATCGTCATCGAATGGTTACAAGCGCAAGACGTCAGAAAAGACAAGAGCAAGAAGTAGGACGCAAAATGGCCGATTTCATAGACAGCACTGCATTCAATTTTGAACAAGGTCAGCGCGCGCGCAAACTCTTTGCCGCCGTGGTTCTGGCTGCGCTGGATGATGCCATTGCCGATGACAAGAAATATGGCAACGGTCCCGATCAGATCGCCCGCTGGGCACGGTCGCGCGATGGGCGCGAAGTGTTGTCCTGTGCCGGGATCGACCCGAACGAGCGGGTGGTCAAGGGCCTGATGGAGTTCGTCTCCAAGGGTGTTCGCACCTCTGTCGCGCTGTCGCGCGAAGAGAGCGAGCGTCGTCATGCGCTGGAGCTGGAACACGCCGAAGCGGCCTGATCCGACTGGCACAGCTGGAATACAGAAAACGCGCCCGATTGGGCGCGTTTTTCATTTCGGGGTTGGGTGGTTTCAGCCGGGCGTTCTGGCGGCGTCACTCAATCCTGAACAGAGATCGCGCGGGCGATTTCGGCGCGGACCAGTTTGCGGACGTTGCGGGTGATGCGTTCACCCAGATCGCCCTGCAATTCCTCACGGATGATGTCGCGGACCAGATCGCGCAGGACCTGCTTCGTCGAAGGTCATTTCCTCACCAGCGCGGAGCCGGTCTGGCCGCTGCGGGCCGTGCGCGCAGTTCAGCGACGGCCTCAGCCTCGGCCTGTCGGCCCAGTGTGTGTCGGGTTCGGCGATGGGGGTGTCGCGGAGGCCGGACGCCTCGAACTCTATGGTGTCGGTATCGCTCTCATCGGGGTCCGGTTGGGCCCAGGAGGCGATGGTGTCGGCTGCGGCATCGGGGTTGATTGCTGTCGAAGAGTTCCTCGGCAAGGACGTCAGCGATGACGTCGCTCGGCGAACTCGGCCCAGCCATTCTCGGTCCATTCCGGTTCGGCGACGAGCGGCGCCGGATCGCCGACCTCGATTCCCAATCGGTGTCCTGCGCCTCGACTGCGCGTTCCAGAGTGGCCGCGAGATCTTCGATCACCGGGGCCGCGCCGAGATGCAGGCGCGGCAGCACGGTTGGGCGGATGGGGGCGGGTTCGGCGGGGCGGACCGGCGATTCGGTCGCGGCACGACGCGCAGGGCCGAGGTCAGGATGAGCTTGTCGCCGTTTTTCGCCGTTGGTGATGGGGCTACCGGGGCCGCAGCCGGGGCTGGGGCCGTGCGAGGGGCGGCGGCCGCCTTGGTGCCGGGCCGCAGATCTTCGGACACCAAGCGGCGGATCGACGACAGCACATCCTCGATTTCGACGGAACTCATCGCTTCGGACATTCGGGCTCACATGCGCTTGCAACGGACGGATGGCAGGGAGTGTAGAACAGAGCCTGCTCTGACACAAGGAATTGACGCTCCAACTTCCGCAAGCTTTAACGGACCGATCGCCTTATTTGCCGAGGGTCTTCAGAATCCGGTCCAGCTTCGCGCCGCGCCCGCTGGTGGCGGGGGCGTTTTTGACCGCGTTCAGATAGGCTTGTGGGTCAAAGGTCGGGATGCCGAGGTGCAGGTGGTTCGCCGTCAACAGGCCCATCGCCGACAACAGTTGATACTGGCTGACATAGAGGTTGGCCGCCGCCTGCAGACGCGAGGCCTTGGCCGACAGCAGGTTCTGCTCGGCATCCAGCACGTCCAGCGTGGTGCGCGAGCCCAGCTCAGCCTCTTGCTTGACGCCGTCATAGGCGGCCTGCGCGGCGCGGATCTGTTCGTCGCCCGCCTTGATCGAGGCATTCGACACAAGGATGTTGGACCATGCGTTGCCGACCGCTCTTCGACATGGACACGCCGGTTTGCAGCAGGCCGGCGTGAGCCTGTTGCTGCTGGGCGATCGCCTTGCGCAGTTGCGAGGACAGCTGACCACCGGCGTAGATGGTTTGCGTCATCGTGATGCCGATGCTTTCCTCGATCGCGCCCGACTGACCCACCGGAGAACACCGGCCCGGTCCCATCGCCCAGGAATTGCTGCGACAACGAAGCCTGACCATTGATCGAAGGCAGCATCTGGGCGCGGGCCAGTTCCACGCCATAGTCGGCCGACTTTCCTGATGCTGCGCCTGAAGCACGGCGGGATGGGTGCGCAGCGCGATTTCGCGGGCCGCTTCCAGTGTTTTGGCGGTCACCGGATATTTCGGCAGGCCGCTCAGCTTGCCGGGATAGTGGCCGATCGCAGCATTATAGCTTTCACGGGCGACGTTGTAATTGCCTTGCGCCGAAGCGAGGGCGGCTCTGGCAGAGGCCAGCTGCGCCTCGGCCAAGGCGACGTCGGTGCGGGTCACTTCGCCCACGTCAAACCGGTCTTTGGCAGCGCGCAGGTCTTGCGTGATGAGACGGACGTTGGATTCCTGTGCCGCCACCAGTTCGCCTTGCAGACCAAGGTTCACATAGGCCGACACGGCCGACAGCAGCACGGTTTGTTCGACATTGACGAGGGATTGCTGGCTGGCCAGCACCAATTCATTCCGCAGGTTGATGTTCAACTGGCCGCGACCAAAGTCATAAATGGGTCATCGAAGCAATCAGCTTCAGGGTCGTCCCGGTCGAATAGTCAGATTGCCCGGCCTTGGTGAAAATGGTTGGTTCGACAGTGTATTGCCCCGACGCCCCAATGGCGACTGAGTAGCTGAACACCGGCATCAGGGTGCCGACCGCAGTGGCAAGATCTTCGTCCGCCGCGCGCAGCACGGCCTGGTTCTGATCCAGCAGGTGCGAATTGCTTGATAGGCCGCGATCAGAGCATCGGTCAGAGTTTCCGCGTTCAGCGCCAGTGGCGACGACGTGAAGAGGGCTACGGCCACGACTGTCCAGATTTTCCGCATGTCACACCTTTTCTTATGTCTTGTGTCCGCAAGCCACGGACGGTCGTTGATTCATACGTTCAAAGAACGAAATCCCGTTGCGCCTCAAACCCCGGAAGTACCGGGGCTGTGGCATTAAAAGCATAGCGCCAAGTTACAACGCCATCGGTTTTGGTGCCGATCCGGGCAGTGCCGAGGGCGGCTTCCATGAAAATCGCCCCGATCCGGCCGCCTTCTTTCAACTGCGCCAAGATCGCGTCCGGCACGGTTTCGACCGCGCCTTCGATCAGGATCGCGTCATAGGGGCCATCGGCAGCGGCACCGGCGTGCAACTGCGCGGACACGATCTTGACCGCGGTCATGTCGCCAAGCTGGGCACGGGCCTGACCGGCCATCGCGCCATCTTCTTCGACGGCGACGACTTTGGCACCCATTTCGGCCAGAACGGCGGCGGCATAGCCACAGCCTGCGCCAAGATCCAAGACGGTTTGACCGGGCAGAATATCAAGAAAATCCAACAATCTTGGCGAGGCTGCGCGCCTCTAGCACGACACGGCGGTTGCCAGCGGGCAGGTTCAGCCCGACATAGGCCGCCTCTTTTTGCGACGGCGGCACGAAAAGTTCGCGCGGCACCGACAGCATGGCGGCGATGATCGGGAATTTGGTCACATCCGAGGGGCGGACCTGCGTGTCGACCATCATCACACGGCGGGTGGAAAAATCGCTCATTCGGCTGCTCTTAGCGCTAGGATTGACCATGTTGTCTTGCCACAGTTGCCAGAGAGGGGCAACGGGCGATGCAGGTTTGTCGTGCAGATGGATTGTGAATAATCGCAGGGCGTTGCGTCAAGCGCCAAAAATCCGGGCACGATACTCGGTGATGTAGATGTGGAGCCACGGCGTGTAAGCCTCTGGCGTTGCAGCAAGGTCGGCTTGCAGCGCCGCCAGCGACATCCATCTGGTGTCGGCCACCTCGGCGGGATCGGGGCGCAGCAGCGGGCGAAACGTCGCGGGGGCGAGGAAGACGTCGACCACCTCATGTTCGATCATGCCCTGCCCCACATCGGCGCGGTATTCGACTTGGCCCGCGCGGATCACGGGCAGACCGCTGAGCCCCAGTTCCTCATTCAGGCGGCGGCGGGCGCAGGCGTCGGACGCCTCGCCCCACATCGGATGGGTGCAGCAGGTGTTCGCCCAGAGGCCCGGCGTGTGGTATTTGCCAAAGGCGCGGCGTTGCAGCAGGATCTCATCACCCTCGGTCACAAAGACCGACACGGCCTTGTGGCGCAGGCCGCGCTGATGGACCTCAAGCTTATCCACCTGTTGCAGGATGCCGTCGATCCAGGCCGGGATCATCATGTTAGGGGTTGGCATGGGTCAGACCATCGGCTGCATGAGTTCGATTTCGACGCCGTCGCGGACGGCGGTGTAGAAAGCACGACCGGCGGTTGGTGTGGCAGGCGGGGCCGGTCTGGCTGACCACGGCCAGCAGGCAGTCGCGGTCGCAGTCGATGCGCAGGTCGATCAGACTCTGGGTATGGCCCGAGGTTTCGCCCTTGATCCAGAACGCGGCACGCGAGCGGGACCAGTAGGTCACCTGCTTGGTGGCAAGCGTGCGGGCCACGGCCTCGGCATTCATCCAGGCGAACATCAGGACCTCGCCCGTTGCGCCATCCTGCGTGATGCAGGGGATCAGGCCCTGCCGCATCATATTTGAGTGTCTGGGGGTCGAAGGGCATGCAGTTCTCCTTGGCGGGCGGGCCGCGCGGGTCTACTAAAGGTTCCGCCAAGCTGAAAGCCAAGAGCATGAGCGACACCGATCTTGTGAAACTCTATTCCGGTCAGATCCTGGCCCTCGCCGCCGACATCCCGCATCTGGGGCGGCTGGCGGCCCCTGAGGGGTCGTCGCAAAAGCGGTCGCCGCTGTGCGGGTCGACCATCACGGTTGATGTGCGGTTGCAGGACGGGCGGGTGGCGGAGTTTGCGCAGGACGTGAAGGCCTGTGCGCTGGGGCAAGCCTCCGCCGCGGTGCTGGGCGATGTGGTGATCGGGCGGAACCTGGCGGAGTTGGAGGCGGCGCGGGTGGCCTTGGCGGCGATGCTGAAAGAGGGCGGCGCGGCGCCTGTCGCGCCGTTTGACGGCTATCAGGTGCTGGTCCCGGCGCGGGATTACAAGAACAGACATGCGTCTATTCTGCTGGCGCTGGATGCCACTTGTGAGGCGGTCGCCATGGCTCAGGCTGCGGAATAAAAAAGCCTCCGCACATCCTTGGATGGCGGAGGCAAGTGGCGTTTCATCAGCGGGCGGCGGTGGGACAGGTACCTCGGGACAGAGGGGCCGCAGGCCAGCTTCATCGAGACGCAGGCAATCAGGCAGTGCCGGACAGGGTCAGTCCGACGAAAAGGATCAAGAACAGGACGGCCACAGAGGCGGCATCCTCGACCATCGAAGATTTGGAGCGGACGAAGAGCTTTGTTCACGGCTTTGGTCATGGCATCCTCGCTGTTTCGTTGCTTCTCTTGTTCTCATTTTCTTTACCGATCTGTAAAGAACTTTAGGAGAACATTTGAGAACAAAGGTGGATTTCGTGGCGTGTCGGCAGTGGTGTTTCCCAATATTCATTGGGCTTGGTCGGGCAGTCAGGGCTGGACTGTGGCGTTCCGGCCTCACAGCCGGTTAATCATTATGTTAATATAGTAACGCCATAATTCTGACAAAGTTCCACCGGGTCACATCTTTGTGACTGGAGAAGGGATTCTCGGGGAATTCGGGCCGGTCAGCCGACCGACAGCAGCCGGATCGCGCGGTCTTGGTCCAGCAGCCACAAGCAGCACGCGGGCCGCCTGCCCGCGCGGGCTGGTCAGGTCGGGGTCATCGTGCATCAGCTTGCGGGCGTCGCTTTGCGCGACGGCCATCAGGGCCGACTGGCGTTCCAGATCGGCGATGCGAAAGCGCGGCAGGCCGGATTGGGCGGTGCCGATCAGGTCGCCCGCGCCGCGCATCTGCAGATCTTCCTCGGCGATGCGAAAGCCGTCTTCGGTGTCGCGGATCACCTGCAACCGCCGTTTGCCGCTTTCGGACAGCGGGGCCTGATACATCAGCAGGCAGGTCGACTCGGTCGTGCCGCGCCCTACCCTGCCGCGCAGCTGGTGCAACTGGGCGAGGCCGAAAATCTCGGCCCGCTCGACCACCATGATGCTGGCGTTGGGCACGTTCACGCCGACCTCGATGACCGTGGTGGCGACCAGAACCTTGGTCTGACCCGCGGCAAAGCGGGCCATCGCGGCGTCCTTTTCGGCGGGCGGCAGTTGGCCGTGAACCATGCCCACCACCCCCTCGCCCAGTGCGGCGCGCAGGGTGGCAAAGCGTTGCTCAGCCGAGGTCAGGTCCATCACCTCCGATTCCTCGACCAGCGGGCAGACCCAATAGGCCTGTTTGCCCGTCGGCCACGGCCTGACGCAGGTGGGCCACCACCTCTTCCATCCGGTTCGACGCGATCAGCGCGGTGCGGATCGGTTTGCGGCCCGGCGGCTTTTCGTCCAGCACCGAGACGTCCATATCGCCGTAAGAGGCGAGCGCGAGGGAGCGCGGGATCGGCGTCGCGGTCATCACCAGCACATCGGCGGCCTGACCCTTGGAGCCGAGCTCCATCCGCTGCGCCACGCCAAAGCGGTGCTGTTCGTCGACGATGGCCAGCCGCAGGTCCTGGAAGGCGACGTCTTTCTGGAACACCGCATGGGTGCCGACCAGCAGGGGCACGCGGCCCATGGCGAGGTCTTCGATCTTCATCTGACGGTCGGCCCCCTTGTCGCGGCCGGTCAGCAGTTCGAGCCGGACATCGGCGGCCCGGGCAAGCGGCGCCAAAGCCTCAAAATGCTGCCGGGCGAGCAGTTCGGTCGGGGCCATCATCACGGCCTGCCCGCCCGCCTCGACCGCGATCAGCATGGTCAGAAAGGCGACGAGGGTCTTGCCAGAGCCGACATCGCCTTGCAGCAGGCGGTTCATCCGCAGGGGCGATTGCATGTCAGCGGCGATTTCCCTGACGGCGCGGGTCTGGGCGCCGGTCAGGGGATAAGGCAGGTCTTTCAACACCTTATCCTGCAAAGCTCCAGTGCCCGTGCTGGACATGCCCCTTGCCCCGGCGCAGTGAAGCGCGGGCGAGGGACAGGGTCAGTTGGTGGGCCAAAAGCTCATCATAGGCGAGGCGTTGGCGGGCGGGCGCGGTGTGGGCGATGTCCTGCGGGCCCGTGGGCGCGTGGACGTCATGCAGGGCGGCGCGCCAAGTCGGCCAGCCTTCGCGGGCGATCAGTTGCGGGTCGATCCATTCGGCAAGGTCGGCAGTCCGGTCGAGGGCCGCCGTGACGCCTTTGACGACCAGCTTTTGCGTGATGCCCGCGACGAGGGGGTAAACCGGTTCAAAATCAGGCAGTTGGTCGGCCTCTTCCGGGCGCAGGACGTGGTCGGGATGGGTCATGCGGCCAATGCCGTCATAGAGTTCGACCTTGCCCGACACGATGCGCCGCTGACCGGTCGGCAGCAGGTTTTGCAGGAAATCGCCCTTGGCGTGGAAATAGACCAACATGAATTCGATTTTGGCGTCGCGCACCATGACGCGGTAGGGGCGGCCCTTGACGGCGGGGGGGAAGTGGCCGCCGACCTCTACCTCTACCGTCACGGTGGCAGGCAGGGTCACGTCGCGGATCGAGTCCTTGCGGGCGCGGTCGATGCCGGAATGGGGCAGCAGAAACAGCAGATCCTTGGGCCGCTCGATGCCGAGGGATTCGAAGTTCTTGACCGTGCGCGGACCGAGCCCCTTGATGGTTTCGAGTTCGGCAAACAGCGGGAACAGGATGGCGGGGCGGGTCATGTAGCGCCCGCAAGCGTCAGCCATTCATCCTCATCTATGATCTTGATTCCCAAGGCTTCTGCGGCCTTGGCCTTGGACCCGGCCCCCGGCCCGGCGATGACCAGATCGGTCTTGGCCGAGACGGAGCCTGCGACCTTGGCCCCCATCGCCTCTGCCCGCGCCTTGGCTTCAGCCCGGCTCATCTTTTCCAGCGTGCCGGTGAAGACGAGGGTTTGGCCGGTGATTGAGGTTTGCGCGGTGGCGCGGCGGGCGGTGGGTTGGACGTCAAGCTCTGCGATCAGCGCGTCAATGGCGGCGCGTTCGGCGGGGTTTTGCAGGGCGGCGGTCAGGCTGGTGGCGACAACATCGCCGATGCCGTCGATATTGGTCAGCTCTTGCCATTCGGGGCTGTCGGGGGTGGCATGGGTGGCGGCAGCTTCGAAGGGGGCCCAAGTGGTGTAATGGCGGGCGAGCAGGCCCGCGACCTGTTCGCCGATGTGGCGGATGCCGAGGGCGAAGATCAGCCGGTCGAGCGGGATGCGGCGCTTGGCCTCAATGGCGGCGAACAGGTTGGTGGTGGATTTGTCGCCAAAGCCGTCGCGGTTCTTCAGCTTTTTCAGTGGGTTGCGGGCGTCTCTTGCAGCGAGGGTGAAGATGTCCGCCGGGGTTTTGATCGGCAGGTCGGCGTCGTTGAAGAACATCTCGATCTGTTTGGCGCCGAGGCCGTCGATATCGAATGCGGCGCGTGAGACGAAGTGTTTCAGACGCTCAACGGCCTGCGCGGGGCAGATCAGGCCGCCGGTGCAGCGGCGCACCGAGTCACCCTCTTCACGCAGGGCTTCTGAGCCGCATTCCGGGCAAAGATGCGGGAAAACATAGGGTTGCGCGTCGTTGTTGCGTTGGGACAGGTCGACATCGGCGATCTTGGGGATGACGTCACCGGCGCGGTAGACCTGCACCCAGTCACCGACGCGAATGTCTTTGCCATCGCGGATCGGATTGCCCTTGGCGTCGCGGCCGGCGATGTAATCCTCATTATGCAGGGTGGCGTTGGAGACGACGACGCCGCCCACCGTCACCGGGGCGAGGCGGGCGACGGGCGACAGGGCACCGGTGCGGCCGACCTGAATGTCGATGGCCAAGAGGCGGGTCCAGGCCAGTTGCGCCGCGAATTTATGCGCGATGGCCCAACGTGGCGTGGTGGAGCGGAAGCCGAGGCGGGCTTGCAGGGCGAGATCGTTGACCTTGTAGACCACGCCGTCGATGTCATAGCCGAGGGTGGCGCGCTGGGCCTCTATCGTGCGGTATTGGGCGAGCAGGTCGTCGGTGCTGTGGCAGAGCACGGTCAGCGGGTTGGTCTGAAAGCCCATGGTTTGCAGGCGTTCGATGGCGGCAATTTGGGTGGCGGCCAAGGGGGCGGACAGTTCGCCCCAGGAATAGGCGAAGAAACGCAGCGGGCGGGCGGCAGTGATTTTGGCGTCAAGCTGGCGAAGGGAGCCTGCGGCGGCGTTGCGGGGGTTGGCGAAGGTTTTCTCACCCGCCTGCAGCCTGTTTGGCGTTCAGGGCGGCGAAATGGGCGTGGGACATATAGACCTCACCGCGCACCTCAAGAATGTCGGGGGCGTCGGTGACGGTGTTGGGAATATCGTCGATGGTCAGGGCGTTGGCGGTGACGTTTTCACCGACTTCCCCATCGCCACGGGTCGCGGCCTGCACCAGTTTGCCGTTTTCGTAGCGCAGCGAAAGCGACAGGCCGTCGATCTTGGGTTCGGCAGTGTAGGTGATCGGGCCGTCGGCACCGAGGAATTTGCGGATGCGGTCCTCAAAATCCACCACGTCCTGATCTTCGAACGCGTTTTCGAGGCTGAGCATCCGTACCCGGTGCGTGACCTTGCCAAAGCCGGAGGCCACGGCTGCGCCAACCTGATCGGACGGGCTGTCGGCGCGTTTCAGGCGGGGGAATCGCGCCTCTATCTCAGCATTGCGGCGCTTCAACGCGTCATAATCGGCGTCCGAAATTTCGGGCGCGTCCATGGTGTGATAGGCCTGATTGGCGGCTGTGAGGTCTTTGGCCAGCCGCGCCAGCTCTTCTCTGGCCTGCGCTTCGGTCAAATCACCCGTTGCTGTATCTTTCGCCGCCGCCATGACCGCCTCCCCGATTTGCCGCAAAGGTAAAGGGGGACGCGTGAATGGTCCAGTGGATCAGGCAGAGGCGGCGAGTTTGGTTTCTACAATTGGTGCAGGTTCGCGCAGAACATAGCCACGGCCCCAAACGGTTTCGATATAGTTCTGACCGCTCGTCGCCTCTGCCAGTTTCTTGCGCAACTTGCAGATGAACACGTCGATGATCTTCAATTCCGGCTCATCCATGCCACCGTAGAGGTGGTTGAGGAACATTTCCTTGGTCAGCGTGGTGCCCTTACGCAGCGAAAGCAGCTCCAGCATCTGATATTCCTTGCCGGTCAGGTGTACGGCAGCGCCGCCGACATCCACCGTCTTGGCATCAAGGTTCACATTCACAATGCCGGTGCGGATGACCGACTGCGAATGGCCCTTGGAGCGGCGGATGATGGCGTGAATGCGGGCGACCAGTTCTTCGCGGTGGAAGGGTTTGGTCAGATAGTCATCGGCACCAAAGCCGAAGCCCTTGATTTTGTTCTCGGTATCATCTGACCCGGACAGGATGAGAATCGGGGTTTCGACCCGGGCCAGCCGCAACTGGCGCAACACCTCATGCCCGCTCATATCCGGCAGGTTGAGGTCGAGCAGAATCAGATCGTAGTCATAGAGTTTGGCGAGATCGATCCCGTCTTCCCCAAGGTCCGTGCAATACACGTTCAAATTCGCATGCGTCAGCATCAATTCGATACTGCGCGAGGTCGTCGGGTCATCTTCCACTAGCAGAACGCGCATCTGGTAACTCCGTCTCATCCAGGTTCGTTAACACCTTTGGCGATCAATGGTTAACGGACCGTTACTCTGCCAGAACGCGACGGAAAAACAACCTAAAGTTGTCGATATTTTTGAATTGTTGTAACGCGGAGCGCCTTGTCACCGTGGCTTTCGACGGCTTGACGCCAAAAGCCGAACTCTTCCTCAGAAATCGCATAGCGTTCGAGCGCCTCTGACTGCGATATGAGGCCATAGAGTACGGCCTTGACGACGATGGCCTTGCGACTGGCCACCCATCTGCGGGTATCGGCCGGGGGCAAATCGGCGCGGGACAGAATCTCTCCACCCGGCAGGGTGACTTGCCGCGGCCCGTCAACTTTCTTCAGATACATGTCCAAATCCTCGTTTGGTTCGGGCAATCTGCGCTACCGTTGTTAAACAAGGGTGAAGTCTTGCAGGAGGCGGGGGTTGAGAGTAGGTGACATTTTCCTATATTACTGCGTGAAATCCCCCGGAAAGCCTTAATCATGCTCGACGTTCAGCTTAATTCATTGGGTCTGCCCAAGCCGCCGTCCGAGACCCGGGTCGTTGTGGCGATGTCGGGCGGGGTCGACAGTTCGGTCGTCGCGGCGATGCTGGCCGAGGAAGGCTATGATGTCGTTGGGGTGACGTTGCAGCTTTATGACCACGGTGCGGCTTTGGCCAAGAAGGGCGCGTGCTGTGCGGGGCGGGATATCCACGACGCGCGGCGGGTGGCCGAGGCGATGGGGTTTCCGCATTATGTGCTGGATTATGAGAACACCTTTCGTGAGGCGGTGATCGAAGAGTTTGCCGACGCCTATCTGGCCGGGGCGACGCCGGTGCCGTGTATTCGTTGCAATGAGCGGGTGAAGTTCAAGGATCTGCTGGCGACGGCCAAGGATCTGAACGCCGACTGCATGGCCACCGGGCACTATATTCAACGCAAGATGGGTGCCGTGGCAGAGTTGCACCGGGCGACCGATGCGAACCGGGATCAGAGCTATTTCCTGTTCTCCACCAAGCCGGATCAGTTGGATTATCTGCGCTTTCCGTTGGGGCATCTGGCGTCCAAGGCGGAAACCCGGGCATTGGCAGCGAAGTATGGCCTGCCGGTTGCGGACAAGCCGGACAGTCAGGACATCTGTTTCGTGCCGAACGGCAACTATGCGGCGGTGATTGAAAAGCTGCGGCCGGGGTCGGCCGATCCGGGGGATATTGTCGATCTGAACGGCAACGTGTTGGGGCAGCATCGCGGGGTCATCCATTACACGGTCGGGCAGCGGCGGGGTCTGGATATCGGCGGGCTGAGCGAGCCGCTTGTATGTGGTGCGGCTGGACCCTGCCCTGCGGCGGGTGATTGTCGGGCCGAAGGCGGCGCTGTCGACCCGGATCATTCCGGTGCGCGAGATCAACTGGTTGGGCGATGAGCCGTTTGACAGCCGGACTGAGTGGCATCTTGAGGTCAAGGTCCGCTCGACCCGTCCGCCCCGTGCAGCGATCGTGCGGCCTTTGTCGGCGACGGAGGCGGAGGTGGAACTGCTGGACCCGGAGGATGGGGTTTCTGCCGGGCAGGCTTGCGTGTTCTATGCGCCTGAGGGGTCACGGGTGTTTGGCGGCGGTTGGATCTGGCGCGGGCGGTGAGGCGTCCAGATCTGGACGCTTTATAGAACCTATTGATAACAACGGCTTGGGTTCACGGAATTAACCCTGCGTTAAGGGTTTGCCCGGATGCGGCAAGGCCAGCTCTGCCTTCAACCAAGCCACGAAGTCGGCGATCAGTGGCGCGAAACTGGGGTCGAGGCTGGTCTGGGCGCACAGGTCTTGTGACGAGGCCATCGCAAACTCGCCCAGTTGTACCAGCCTGCCCTGCCCCTGCACCGCCGCCTCGATCACATTGGATTGGGCCGAGAACTCCAGCCTTGGGTGACGAGCGGGGGCTGCCAGAAAAGCCGGCCAGTCGGTCCAAAGCCGTAGCATCCGGTACCGCAGCCAAGGAGAGTGCAGCATGACAAACCTTACCGTGACGCCGCTGACCGGCGCGATCGGGGCCGAGATTTCCGGCGTTGATCTGGGCAAACCGCTGGACACGGCGATGCAGGACGCGATTTATCAGGTTCTGCTGGACCGGCAGGTGATCTTCTTTCGCGATCAGGACATCTCACCCGAGCGTCATCTGGCCTTCGCGCAAAGCTTTGGCGAGTTGGACGCGCCGCATCCGATTTACAAACACGTGCCGGGGTTTGACCGGATCGTGGAACTGGCCAATGATGCCAACAACCCGCCCGATACCGATGGCTGGCACACCGATCTGACGTTCAAAAAGAACCCGCCCTTCGCCTCGATTCTGGTGGCACGAGAGGTGCCGCCCGTGGGTGGAGATACCATGTGGTCCAACCTCTATGCCGCCTATGAGGCCCTGCCCGCCGATATGAAGGCGATGTTGGAGGGGATCACCGTCGTCCACGACATGGGCGATTTTCGCAACAATTTCGGGGTTGGTGAAGTGGATGGCACCAGATTAACGGCAGCCATGCAGCGCTTTGGCTGCGCGCTGCACAAGGTGGTGCAGGTTCATCCGGTGACCGGGCGCAAGTTCCTGTATTGCAACGAGGGTTTTGCGGTGCATGTCCTTGGCATGTCCGTGCGGCAATCGCGGCGATTGCTGCAATACCTGTTCGACCTTCAGGACCGGCCGGAATATCAGGTGCGGTTCAAGTGGCGCAAAGGCTCTGTGGCGATGTGGGACAACCGCTGCACCACCCACTATGCCGTAGCAGATTACATGCCGCATTACCGCTGCATGAACCGGGTGACGGTGATCAACGACCGACGCGCCCCCAAACGCGATTGATCCACGGGCCCATCATCGTCACAGATGTGCGAGGACAGACCGGGCGGCACGCAGGCCGGGCGCCTCACCGCCACGGCCAAGGCGATCCATCGTCAGGGTCATCGCCGCATCCTGCGCGTGGCAGTCTTGCAGCAGCGCCAATACGGCGGGGGCGATCTGGTCGGGCGTGCAATTCGGGCCGATGAATTCGGGAACCACGCGGGTTTCGGAGACCAGATTGACCAGAGTCACCGTGTCGATCAGCAGGGCGCGCTGGGTCAGCCATTGGGTCAGCGGGTTCATCTTGTAGGCGATGACCATGGGGACATTGTTCGCCGCGAGTTCCAGCGACACGGTGCCAGAGGCCGCAATGGCGACGTCGGCGGCAGCAAAGGCCGCGCGTTTCTCTGCCGGGTCTTCGATGATCTGCGGTTTGATCGGCCAGTTCTTGGTCAGACGGCGGACCAGTCCGGCGATATGGGGGACGGTCGGCAGGACCACACGGGCCTGCGGATGGGTCTGCACGATCCGGGCGAGGGTTTCACCGATCACCGGGGCGAGGCGGGTGACCTCGCCCTCTGCGCGATCCCGGCAGGGCGAGGATCAGCGGGTGGGGGCCGTCCATGGTCTGACGCTCAACCTCCGTCGCCACGGGTTCGGCGACGACGGGGTGGCCGACGAAATCGCAGGACATGCCGGCGGCGGTCATATAGGGCGGCTCAAACGGCAGCAGGGCCATCACATGGTCGATCACCTTGGCCATTTTGGTGGCGCGGTGCGGCCGCCATGCCCAGACTGACGGCGCGACATAGTGGATGGTGCGTTGGGCGAGCCTTGTCTGTTTGATGATATCGGCGACGCGCAGGCAGAAATCCGGGCTGTCGATGGTGATGACGGCGGCGGGGCTGAGGGCGAGCGCGGCCTCTGCCGTTTGCTGGATGCGGCGTTTGAGGTGGAAGTATTTCGGCAGCACCTCCACCAGACCCATGATCGACAGTTCTTCCATTGGGAAGAGCGAGGTCATGCCCTCAGCCTGCATCAAAGGCCCGCCGACGCCGTGGAATTCGACCTCTGTCAGGTGTTTCAGGCCCGCCATCAGCGCGGCACCGAGGCGGTCACCAGAGGGTTCGCCAGCGATCAGGAACAGTTTCAGCATGGCCGCGCCCACAGGAACAGGTTCAGGCGGGCGGCTTCGGCCTGCATCAGGGGCAGGTTCAGGCAGATGACAGCGCCCGCCTCAAACGCCACACCGGCTAGACCTGCGGCGGCGGCGGCTTGCATTGTGTGGGGGCCGATGGTGGGCAGGTCAATGCGGCGGTCCTGGCCGGGTTTGGCGGCTTTGTAGAACACGCCTTTGGGGGGCCGGGTCAGGGTGGCGACATAGGCGAGCATGGCGTCGGTGCCGGGCAACGCCTCGACCGCCAGGCACTGGCCTTGGGCGACGATTGCGCCCTGCCCTACGTCCACAGCGCCGAGGGCTGCGACGATCTCGGCGGCGCGGGTGGTGTCGGCCTCATCCTGCGGGGTGGTCTTTCCGGCAAGCAGGCCGGGACCGGGCAGCAAAGCGGGGGCGAGGTCGGGGATGGCTTTGATCTCAAAGCCCTCTTCCTCAAATATCGCGATGAATTCGCGCAGGGTGGCGTCGTCGCCGGCCTGCATCGCGGCGAGCATTCGTGGCACCAGTTGCGCCGTGGCGGGGTCGAACAGCGACGGGTCGAGGCGCGGGCGTTTGACGGCGCCGGCAAAGCAGACCTCGGTCACGCCTTGGTCGGACAGGACGCGCAACGCCGGGCAGCAGGCGTTCGAGGCGCAGCGTCAGGTCGGGGGTCAGCGTGTCGGGGGCGAACCCGTCGAGGGCGCACGATGAAGGGACGGGTTGGCAATGCGGCGATCAGGGCCTCGGGCAGCGCCCCGGTGCCCGCAATGACGGCGAGGCTCATTTCGGGGTCAGGAAAGAGCGGTCGGAGGCGGCGAGGATGAAGGTCGTCATCTCTTGCACCGCGGCTGACGGTCGAGGTGTCGGCCAGATGCGGGCGCGGTCGAGGAAGGTGCCCTCGCCATGGGCCAGCGTGTCATAGGCGGCGCGCAGGGCGTGAATCTCGGCCCGGTCCATGCCGCGACGTTTCAGGCCGACGAGGTTCAGCCCGTCCAACTCGCCGCGCGGGCCCTGCACGAGGCCGTAGGGGATCACGTCATTGGTGACCATGGTGACAGCGCCGATGATGGCCCCCTGCCCGATGCGGACCCATTGGTGGATGCCCGACAGCCCGCCGATGATGACATCATCGCCGATCTGGCAATGGCCCGCGATGGCGACGCAATTGGCCACCACGACGCGGTTGCCGACGATGGAATCATGGCCGACATGAGAGCCTGCCATGAACAGGTTGTCGTCGCCGACTTGGGTGATCCCGCCGCCGCCCTCGGTCCCGAGGTTCAGGGTGGCGCCCTCGCGGATGCGGTTGCGGGCGCCGACGATCAGGCGGGTGCGTTCGCCGTTGTACTTCAGGTCTTGCGGCACCTCGCCCACGGTGGCGTGGGGGAAGATCACGGTGTCCGCGCCAACCTCGGTCCAGCCGGTGACGACGGCGTGGGATTTCACCTCGACCCCGTCGCCCAGCGTGACCTCGGGGCCGATCAGGCAGAACGGGCCGATGCGTGACGCCTGCGCCCAGCTGGGCGCCGGGGTCGACAACCGAGGAGGGGTGGATCGGGACGGACCATTCAGGCCTTGGGCAGGTCGAACATGGCGGTGAAGGTCGCCTCGGTGGCAAGCTCGCCGTCGACCATGGCGCGGCCTTCGAATTTCCAGACCCGGCCGCCGCCGCGCAGCGCCTTGACGTGCAGTTCCAGCACGTCGCCCGGCACCACCTTGCGGCGGAATTTCACGGCATCGACGCCCATGAAGAACACCTTGGCCTGTTTGTCGATCAGGCCCATCGTCACGCCGACCAGCACGCCCGAGGTCTGGGCCATCGCCTCGATGATCATCACGCCGGGCATGATGGGCATGTCGGGGAAATGGCCCTGAAAATGCGGTTCGTTGTTGGTGACGTTTTTGATGCCGACACAGCTTTCGCCCATGACGATGTCACGGACCTTGTCGATCAGCAGAAACGGATAGCGGTGCGGGATGATGCGCTGGATCAGGGCAAGGTCTGCGCTGTGGATGGGGGCGCTGGGGTCTGTCATGATCACTCCTTCACGAACAACGGCGGGCGGTTGCGCGCCGGTTCACCCTGACTAACAAGTAAGGTGCGGCGAAACAAGGTTTGGTCAGGGATTTGGCAAGCTGGGATCTGGGATCGCCGGCGTTGACGTGACGGGAGGGGTTGGCGTCTGCGGCGCGGGGGTTTCCGGCGCTGGGTTTTCTGGGGCTGGCGTCGGCGGCGTGGGGTGGTGCCGTCGCCAAGTTGGGCGTCGAGTTCGGCGATGGCGCGGTCGGTCACGTCGATGCTGTCAAAGGACAGCACCACCGCATCATGGTTCAGGATCGCATAGGCGCCCAGCTGGCGCATCAGTTCGGCCAGGACCGGCACGGCCGCGTCAAAGAACTGCTTGCGGCCGGCGTCGCGGTCAGCGGCAAGTTGCTTGGCCTTGGCCTCTTGATCGGCGCGGATCTTTTCGACCTTGGTGTCAAAGGCATCGGCCAGGATGGCGAAGGCCGCGGCCGATACAGTGGCTGCGCTGCGTGGTCAGACGGGCCTCTTCGGCGGACAGATCCGCCTCGATCTGGCGGTTTTCGGCGGCGAGGGCCTGGGTCGCGGCCAGCGCCTTGGCCTCCAGCGCCTTGCCGTAGAGCGAGCCGCCGTAGAGCCTGTCCTGATCCAGCGTCAGAACCTGCGGCGGCGGTCTTGCTGCGCCACCGCGGGCCGGCCCAGAGCGCGCCAACCGCCAGCCAGAAGCACAGGGCCGAGGCGGGACAGAAGGCGGGCCCGGTGTCATCAGAACTTGGTCGCGATCGTCAGATCGAAGGTCTGCTCCTCGTCGTAGCTTTCCTTCTTGCAGCGCATGGGTGAAGTCGAGCCGCAGCGGGCCGATCGGGGTTTTCCAGTAGACGGTAAAGCCGACGATCGACCGCAGGTTCATGCGATCGTCCACCGTGCCAGCCGTGCCCGCGGTATTGTCGAGCCCCCAGACCGAGCCCACGTCAACGAACGCGCCGCCGGTGATGCCGTATTCTTCCGGCAGGCCCAGCGGGAAGTCGGTTTCCAGATGGGCCACGGCATAGAAGTTGCCGCCCAGCGCATCCTGATTGCCGGCGCCCAGATCGCGCGGGCCATAGCCGTTGGGAGCAGAAGCCGCGCACCTTGCCGTTGCCAAAGAAGCGCTCATTCACGGTGGTGGTGATAGCCGTCCAGGCTTTGCAGATAGCCGCCTTCGAAGATCGCGCGCAGATCGACCTGCATCATGGGCGACCTTGGTTGCGGCCAGCGCCAGCACAGTTGGTCGCGATATAGGTGGTATCGCCGCCGAGACCGGCGAAATCCTGACCAAAGCGGAACAGCACGCCGCCGTTGGGGTTCAGGCCGGAATTGCGGTTGTCATAGCTGAAGGTATAGCCGATGCTGGAGGTCAGCTGCGTGCCCTCTTCCGCGATCAGGATGGCGAGGAGCCGAGTTGAGTTTCATCTCCGTCGTCAGCGGATCATCGGCGATCGGGCGGTCGACATTCAGGATCGTGTCGCTCGACAGGGTATAGTTCAGCCGCAGCCGGCTGGTGTCGGACAGCGGGAAGGCCAGCGACGGCGACAGCGTCGGCGACGCGGGTGTCGTAATTGGCGTGGTTGTGGTGTCGAGCGGGCATATTCGGCGCGGAAGCCAAAGTCGACATCGCGGCCCAGGAAGGCCGGATCGGAAAAGCCGAGGACCGAATCGACATTGTCGGTGCCGCTTTGGACGATGATCTTCAGGCTCTGGCCACGGCCCAGGAAGTTCGGCTCGTTGAAGCCGAGGTTGATGCCAAAGCCGCTGGACATGCCATAGGTCGCGCCGAAGCTGATGCGAGCCGGTCGGCTGTTCGGCTCACCTCGACCTTGACGACGGCCTGATCGGCGGTGTCGCCGGTGGCGCGCATTGACGGCGACATTCGAGAAATAGCCCAGCGCGCGGATGCGTTCGGCGGCCTGACGGATTTCGGCCGGGTTCAGCGGGTCGCCTTCGACCGTGCGGAACTGGCGGCGGACCACGGAATCGAGCGTGGTGGTGTTGCCTTCGATGTCGATGCGTTCGACAAAGACCCGCTCGCCCCGGACGATGGCAAAGGTGATGTCCAGCGTGCCGTCATGGTCGTTGCGGGTGATGCGCGGCATCGACGCGGATGAAGTTCAGGCCCTTCTTCAGCGCCAGATTTTCCATCGCCGACGACGTTGTTGTCGATGACATTGGGCGAATAGGTGACGCCGGGGCGCAGGCGGCGGACCTTGTCGAACTCGGCCGCGTCCAGGCCCTGCGACCTCGGATATCGGTGGTGACGGTGCCGATCTTGAAGCTGCGGCCTTCCTGAATGGTGAAGGTCAGGAAGGTGGCGTCGCGGTCGCGCGAATATTCGGCGGTGGCGTCGAGGATCTTGAAGTCGATATAGCCGCGCGACAGGTAGAAATCGCTCAGCAGCTTTTCGTCCAGCGGCAGCCGGTCTTCGTCGAAGCTGTCGCGCTGGATGATGGCGTGCAGGATGCCGGCCTGTTTGGTTTGCAGGATCTGGCGCAGGCGGTAGTCGGAAAAGTCGCGGTTGCCGACGAAGTTCAGGCGCTGAATCTCGGCCACGGCGCCTTCGATGATCTCAAACACCAGATCGACGCGGTTGTCGGTCAGGCGGATGATGCGCGGGGTGACGGTGGCGGCCATGCGGCCCTTGGAGCGGTAAAGCTCGGCAATGGCGGCGGCGTCGGTTTCGGCCTGCGAGGGCGAATAGACCAGACGGGCGCGGGATTTGGTGACGGCGAGCAGGTCTTCATCCTTGAGCCGTTTGTTGCCCTGATAATCGACCACGTCGAGCATCGGCAGTTCTTTGACCTTGATAACCAGCGTGCCACCACTCGGAAACAGCTCCACGGTTTCGAACAGGCCCGATTGCACGATGCGCTGATAGGCGTCGTTCAGCTCGGCCGCGGCAGATGACGTTTGCCCTTGGGCAGTTTGGCAAAGGCCAGAATCGTGCCGGAATCAACGCGGGTGTTGCCGTCGATCGGTGACTGCACTGAAGCTGTAGCTTTGGGCAGCCGCCGGGCCGACCATAGCAGTCGCAAGGCCGAACAGGCCCAAAAACAGCGCAAAAACCCCTAACCGCACCCCTTGCAGCAAGCGATCAAGGCGCGCGGGAAGCCAAAGCCTGGCGCTGTCGATGATCTGCATATTCTGCCTCGTTCCGAACTTCATTCCAGCCTGACTAGCTTTTCAGGCAGGGGTTGTCAAAAGCCCCTCGCATGGTCGGAATGGCCCCTGACGGGCCACACGCGGGATTCAGCGCAAAAACCTGTGGATAGTTTCGCAGCGGCCCGGATTTCCGGGGGTTTGCACCAAGTATTGCGACGATATGTTACAGGGTCAGTTGCACAGGAACAGATCGTTGGAAAAGGCGAACAGCATCAGGCCGATCAGGATGGCGAGGCCGGCTGTCATCAGGACCTGCAGGGCGCGCTCGCTCGGCGGGCGGCCAACGACGCCTCATAGATGTGGAACACCAGATGGCCGCCGTCCAGCACCGGGATGGGCAACAGGTTTGCAAGGCCGATGGTCAGCGACATCAGCGCCAGCGTGCCGATGAAGGTTTCCAGCCCCGAATGCGCGGCAGCGGCGGCGACCTTGGCCATGCCGATCGGGCCAGACATGTTGCAGCTGCTGATCGTGCCTTTGATCATCTGGACGATGCCGTTGAGGTTGGTTTTCGCCATGTACCAGCTTTGCTTGGCCGCAAGGCTGGCGGCCTCGGTCAGGCCTGGCAGAGCGCATGGTGGGGCCGAACAGTGAGGTGCCGGTGACGCCGATCAGCCAGCGGGTGTCAAAGCCGCCCTCGGCATTGGGCAGGTCGGCGCGGCGCGGGGTCAGGGTCAGGTTCAGGGTTTCGTTCACCGCGCCGGATGGTCAGGGCGACGGGGTTGCCCTGCGATGCCTCGACCAGATGGCGGCATCTGGTCGAAGCCAGCGATCGGCTGGCCATCGACGGTCAGGAACAGATCGCCCGGTTGCAGGCCCGCATCGTCGGCGGCAGAGGTCGGGCTGACGCTTTGCACCACCGGCGGCACCGGGTTCGGGCCGTCAAAGGTGAGGGTATTGCCATCGCGTTCAACGACATAGGTGACGGTCGCCGCATCCTTCAGCGTTTTGGCGAGGGTGGCGACAGATTCCATATCGGGCGTTTCGGTGCCGTTCATCGACAGGATGCGGTCGCCGACGTGCAGGGGAACCTCTACGCCGGGGATGGTTTGCACGGACCCGATGATCGGCGCATCCTCTGACAGGCCGGAATACAGGATCAGGCCGAAGAACACCCCCAGCGTCAGAATGATGTTGAAGGCCGGACCCGCGATCACGGTGGCAGAGCGGGCCCAGAGCGGCGCGCCCTGCATGGTGTGGCGTTTTTCTTCATCGGTCAGGCCAGAGGGCAGCGCGCCGGGGCGCGAGGACGGCATCGGCGTCGCCCATGAAGCGGACATAGCCGCCCAGCGGGATCAGCGCGATCTGCCAGTGGGTGCCCTGCTTGTCGACGCGCGACCAGATCGGCTTGCCAAAGCCGATCGAGAACACCTCGGCATGGATGCCGCAGAGCCGGCCGATGATGTAATGGCCAAACTCATGCACCGTGACGATGATGATGATGACCACCAGCAGCGCCAGAAACGCCTGAACGCCGCCGCCAAGGGACGATACCAAACCGAAAAAATCCAAAACCCTAGCCCTACCCTTATTTCGCCGCTTCACCCGCGCGCAGCCGCGCCAGATGGTCGATCGCCAGAACATCCTCTAGCGAGGATGCGGCGGTTCCAAGGCTGGTTTCGGCTGAAACCTTGGCCAGAACCGTTTCGACCAGACCTGCCATATCCATGAAACCGATGCGGCCCGCAATGAACAAGTCCAGCGCCACCTCTTTGGCGGCGTTGAATACCGCACCGGCCAGACCGCGCAGTCTCCATCACCTCGGCGCCAGCGCAGGCGCGGGATAGCGGATGAGGTCAGGGGCGCGGAAGGTCAGGCGACCAACGGCGGCAAGATCCAGCCGCGCGACAGGCAGCGCCTGGCGGTCGGGCCAGTTCAGCGCATAGCCGATGGCGTGGCGCATGTCGGGGGCACCCAGATGGGCCATGACCGCGCCGTCACGGTAGCCGACCATCGAATGGATCAGGGATTCGGGGTGGATGATGACCTCGACCTGATCGGGGCGGACGCCGAAAAATTCACGGGTCTCAATGACTTCCATCGCCTTGTTGAACATGGAAGCGCTGTCGACCGTGATGCGCTGCCCCATGACCCAGTTGGGATGGGCGAGGGCCTCGTTCCAGCGTGGCCTGGGCCAGTCGCTCCAGCGGCCAGTCGCGCAGGGCGCCGCCGGATGCGGTCAGGACGATGCGTTCGACGGCGGAGATATCCTCGCCCGTCAGTGCCTGAAAGATCGCGGAATGTTCGCTGTCGACGGGCAGGATGCGGGCGTTGTGCTGGGCGGCGGCTTGCAGCATCAGCGTGCCTGCGGTGACGAGGCTTTCCTTGTTGGCAAGCGCCAGTGTCGCGCCCTGTTGCAGGGCATGCAGGCCGGGTTGCAGGCCAGCGGCGCCGACGATGGCGGACATGACCCAATCGACGGGACGGCAGGCGGCCTCGACAATCGCGTCGGCACCAGAGGCTACGGCGATGCCGCTGCCGGCAAGGGCTGCGCGCAGGTCGGGCAGGCAGGCGTCGTCCGCGATCACGGCGATATCGGCTTGCAGGGCGCGGGCCATTTCGGCCAGACGGGTGACATTGCGCCCGCCGGTCAGAGCGACCGTGTCATAGGTGGCCGGGCCGCCCTGATGCATCAGCAGGTCAAAGGTATTTTCGCCAACGGACCCTGTGGCCCCGAACACGGATATCCGGCGCATGTCAGATCAGCCCCGGCACGACGAGGCGCAGCAGATGCAGCGCCAGCATCGCGCCGACCAGCGCGTCAAACCGGTCCAGCACGCCGCCATGGCCGGGGATCAGGCTAGAGGCGTCCTTGACCCCTGCCCTGCGTTTGATCCAGCTTTCGGCGATGTCGCCCATCTGCCCGGCAAAGGCGACCAGCGGCGACAGGATCACCAAGGCCCATGGACAGATCGCTGAACAGGGCAAAGGCCGCCCCGACAATCGCCGCGCCGATCCAGCCTGCAACCGTGCCGGACCAGGTTTTCTTGGGGCTGATATGCGGCCAGAACTTTGGCCCGCCGATCATGCGGCCCGCGAAATAACCCATCGTGTCGGACGCGACGACGACCATGACCAGCCACAGAAACGCCTCTGCCCCGCCGGTCCGCAGGGCGAGGAACCCGGCCCCGGCCAGCATGACGGCAAGCGCATAGACCGCAATCAGCAGGCGGTCGCGGCGCGGGGTGAAAAACAGGCCGAGGCTGGGCAGCAGCATCAGGACGAAACCGATAGGCATCGGCACCATCAGCGGCAGGCCGAGGCAGAACGGGGTGATGAGGGCGATGGCGACGCGGACGGTGTTGTCTGGGGCCGTCATGCCCGCCAGTTCCCAGATCATCGCGCCGACAGCGGCAAGGATCATCGCGGCAAAGACCGGCCCGCCCGCGATGACGGCAATTGCCCCCAACACGACAAGCACGGTCGCCGATACGACCCTGACCCGCAAATCAGCCCATCTGTCTGCGTCGGTCATCGGCGCTGCCTCATGCCGTGCCGACCCCGCCAAAGCGCCGCTCGCGGTTGCCAAAGCGCGACACGATCGCGGCAAGCTCTGCCGGGGTGAAATCGGGCCAGAGGGTCGGGGTGAATTCATATTCGGCATAGGCCGCCTGCCATGGCAGGAAGTTGGAGGTCCGCGTCTCACCGGAGGTGCGGATCACGAGGTCCGGGTCGGGCAGACCAGCGGTGTCGAGCCGGGACGAGATCAGCTTGTCGGTGATGGCGTCGGGCGCCAGCCGCCCCTCAGCCACATCGACGGTCAGGGCGCGGATGGCGCGGGTCAGTTCATCCCGGCCGCCATAGTTGATCGCCACGGTCAGGTTCAGCCGGGAAAAGGGCGCGGTCCGTGCCTCGATCCCCTCCATCAGGCGTTGCAGCTTGGGGTCGAGTTTTGAGCGGTCACCGATAAAGCGCATCCGCACCGATTCGGCGGCCAGTCGGTCGGCCTCGCGCTGGATATAGCGGGCAAAGATCGACATCAGGCCGAGAACCTCTTCGGTCGAGCGTTTCCAGTTCTCGGTTGAAAAGGCGTAGATGGTCAGCCAGCGGATGCCCAGATCGGGGGCGCAGCGGACGATTTCCTTGACCCGTTCGGCCCCCTTGCGGTGGCCGACCAGACGCGGCCAGCCCTTTTGGGTGGCCCAGCGACCATTGCCATCCATGATGATGGCGACATGTTCGGCGCTGTGGGGGGCCGCGAAAACCGGGGCCTCACGACTGCTGTTGGTATCCTTGCCCACGCTGGCCTCTTTGCTGGGATGGTGGCTGTGGCTTTGGCAGTCGGGGTCTAGACCTGCATGATTTCGTGTTGCTTGATTTCAAGCGCGTGGTCGATCGCGAGGATGGACTTGTCGGTCATTTCCTGAACCTCATCGGACCACATCTTCTGGTCATCCTCGCCCATGCCGGCGGCTTTGGCCTTCTTGATCTGATCCATGCCGTCGCGGCGCACGTTGCGGACGGCGACCTTGGCGTTTTCGGCATAGGTGCCGGCGACCTTGGTCAGCTGGCGGCGGCGTTCCTCGTTCAACTCAGGAATAGGCAGGCGGATCAGCGGGCCGTCGGTGACCGGGTTGATGCCGATGCCAGATTCACGAATGGCTTTTTCCACCTTGGAGACCATGGCCTTGTCCCAGACGTTGATAACCACCATGCGGGGTTCCGGCACGTTGACGGTGCCCAACTGGTTGATCGGCGTCATCTGACCATAGGCATCGACCATGATCGGATCGACAATCGAAGCTGAGGCGCGGCCCGTTCGCAACGAGGCAAATTCGCCGCGCAGCGCGTTCATTGCGCCATCCATCCGGCGTTGCAGGGCATCGGTGTCAATTTCCAGGTCGTCTTGGGCCATCGGTATCCTCGATCGTTTCGACTGCGGTCAGCCTTTCGTGATCTATAACAGCAAGCAACGCCGCGCGTACAGGGGCCGCGGCACTTGGCGGCGAGGGATTGCCCGAGACAGCCCATGCTGGACAGCGCAGAGCCAAAGCCCATCGCAGACCAGCCCACCACGAGTGGCGCAGGTCAAGAATCGCAGAAAATCTTAATATTTATTGAAGGAATCGTCATTTCGGCGGACAATGGCTGTGCGGGTCATTCAGGCCCGGCCTACAGAAAATGGGGGAATATCATGGCTATCGTGAAGTTAACCGATCTGTACAGCAATCTGAACAACTGGCCGGGCAATCTGTTTTACGCCTCGGACGGAGTGAGTTTTGGCGCACATACCAAGACCAAATTCGCCTTCACCTTTTCACAAGGCACCCAGTTTGAGGGCTATACCATCACCTCTATCGGCAAGGGGTTCACCTATGACGGCTCTGTCCCGATAGACGGCAGGATGACCGGGCTGACCATCGACGATGCAAGCGGCCACCGGGTTTTGACGGTGAGCAAGATTGCAGGCAACTCTCTCGCCAGTGACATGGGGTTGCTGGCATCGTTTGAGTTTGGCTGGACGGATATCGGCGGTGGCGGGTCCAGCGGGAACCAGAACAATGCCTGGTCGATGCTGCTGTCCGGCAATGACACGATCAACGGCACCGACGGCAATGACCGCCGCGGCTTGGTCGGTGTCGATGCCGGGAACGATGTTTACAACATGGGCGGCGGAAACGACAAGGTAAACGGCGGCTTGGGCAATGACACGATCCACGGCGGCGACGGCTGGGACACTTTGACCTACAGCCAGACGACCTACAATGAAGGCCAGCCGATTGTGCGTGGCATTACCGTCAATGTCGATGCGGGCACTGTGGCCGATCCCTATGGCTATACTGACCATTTTGACGGGATAGAGGAGATCGAAGGCTCGGTTGCGCGGGATACGTTCAATGGCGGCGCTGTCGGGATGAGTTTCTATGGGTTGCGCGGGGCAGACAAGTTTGTCGCTGGCGGCAGCGGAGATGACTGGATTGTCTACAGCAGTGACGGCTGGAACGGCGGGGTGCGAGGCATCGTGGCCAAGCTGGGGGTCAACACCGTGGGCAACAATGTCCTTGGCAAGGTGGTCGACGGCTTTGGCAATGTCGACAAGACCGTCAACATTCAAAATGTGGCGGGCACCCAGTTCAGGGATGTGTTTGTCGGGTCAAGTCAGGACAATAGTTTTGTGGGTGGCGAGGGGAAGGATTCCTATAACGGAGGCAAGGGTCAAGACAGCATCACCTTTAACTGGTGGTTTACCGACGCCCAGCAGCACGGCATCAACGTTAACCTGAAACTGAAGACCGGCCAGATCATCGACGATGGCTTTGGCAACAAGGAAACCGCCAAGTCGATAGAGGACATCTTCGGCAGCCGACAGGATGACAAGATCAAGGGCAATGGCGGGACCAATTGGATACAGGGCCGCGAAGGCGATGACACGATGACCGGCGGTGGTGGCGCGGATCATTTCAAGTGGGGCGGGTTTTCACAGATCGGCAGCCATGACGTCGTCACCGACTTTCACGCCGGGGCCGGGGCGAATATGGATGTGCTGCATATGAACGTCACCGACTGGGGCGGGTCGGGCAATCTGCATCTGGTCAACGGCACTTCGGCCACGAGCAGCGATGACACGTTCCTGTTCAACAGGTCCAACCATATGCTGTCCTGGGACCCGGATGGCACAGGCAGTCAGGGGCCGATCGACATCGTTGTGCTGAACGGCGTGACTGCGCTGACCGAGGCGAATTTCGATCTGTATTAGAAAGGTGGGGTGCCGGGTGCGGCGCCCCTAGCCATGCACGCGGGTATAGGTGCCCTGCCCCGACAGGATGCCTTTGAAGCCGCCCGGTTCATCCAGCGAAAAGACGATGATCGGCAGGTTGTTGTCGCGGGCGAGGGCTATGGCAGAGGCGTCCATCACGCCGAGGTGCTTTTGCAGCACCTCATCATAGGACACATGTTCGTAGCGCTTGGCGTCGGGGTATTTCTTGGGGTCTTTGTCGTAGACGCCGTCGACCTTGGTGCCTTTGAAGATCGCCTGACAGGCCATCTCTGACGCGCGCAGGGTGGCCGCGGTGTCGGTGGTGAAATAGGGGTTGCCGGTGCCTGCGGCGAAGATGCAGACGCGCTTCTTCTCCAGATGTCGCACGGCGCGGCGGCGGATGTAGGGTTCGCAGACCTGATCCATCGGGATCGCGCTGATGACACGGGTGAACACGCCGATTTCCTCTAGCGCCGATTGCATGGCAAGGGCGTTCATCACGGTGGCGAGCATCCCCATATAGTCGGCTGTCGTCCGCTCCATCCCCTGTGCGGAGCCTTGCAGGCCGCGGAAGATGTTGCCGCCGCCGATCACCATGCAAATCTCGACCCCCATGTCGCGCACGGATTTCACCTCATTGGCGATGCGCTGGACGGTTGGGGGGTGCAGCCCGTAGCCCTGATCGCCCATCAGCGCCTCACCCGAGATTTTGAGCATGACGCGCGAATAGGTGATCTTGTGGTCGGTGGCGGATGTGGGGACAGGCGTGGGGACGGACATGGGGATACCCTGAGTTTTGCGGCGAATTTTGCGGCTGGATTGGCTTTGGCCGCAAAATGTCGCAAAAGCGGCGAAGGTTCAACCTCCTGTTGGGCCCGAATGCAAATGGAACGCCATGTCGACGGGTCTGCTGGCACAGTTATCGCGAGAAGCGCCGATCCTGATTGCCGGGCCGACCGCCTCTGGCAAGTCGGCGCTGGCGATGGAGGTGGCGGCGCGCGACGGTCGGGTGGTGGTGAATGCCGATGCCTTGCAGGTGTACGACTGCTGGCGGGTGCTGACGGCGCGGCCCTCGGTCGCGGATGAGGCCGCCCTGCCCCATGCGCTCTATGGTCATGTCGGGCGGGAGGCGGCCTATTCGGTCGGGCACTGGCTGCGTGAGGTGGCGGGGCTGATTGAGCGGCCTGTGGTCATCGTCGGCGGAACCGGCTTGTATTTCAGTGCCTTGACCGAAGGACTGGCCGAGGTGCCCGAGATTCCGGCAGAGGTGCGGGCAGAGGCGGATGCCATGCGGCGGGACGACCTTGGGCGGATGGTGGCGGATCTGGACGCCGAAACCGCCGCGCGGACCGACCTTGCCAACCCGATGCGGGTGCAACGCGCGTGGGAGGTGTTGCGGGCGACCGGGCGCGGGCTGGCCGAATGGCAAAAAACGACATCGCCGCCGCTGGTCCCTTTGCGACATTGCGAGGCGGTGGTGCTGCGGCCAGAGGTTGCGTGGCTCGACGACAGAATCGCCCGCAGATTTTCCGCCATGTTGGACGAAGGGGCGCTGGATGAGGTGCGAGCAGAGCTGCCGTACTGGGATGCGACTCGCCCCTCGGCGCGGGCGATCGGCGCGGCGGAATTGGTGCAATATCTGAACGGTACACTGGATTTGCCAGCTGCGACGGCGGCGGCCACGCTGGCCACACGGCAATTTGCCAAACGGCAACGCACCTGGTTCCGGTCGCGGATGAAAGACTGGCGCGGTTACACGCCGCTGTGACCGGGTTGCAGCAGGTGCGGGGCTTTCGGCAACTAATCTGGACTTTGTCACCCACCCCAGAGTTTTTTCGCTTGGGTTGTGCGCCGAGCCGGGGTTATCTGACCCGTGACTCATGGAATGAAGATGCAGAACCTGTCTGGCCCGGCCCCCTTTCGACTTGTAGCGATCCCGCGTCTCGCCTCTGGCGGGCGGTGGCGGGTAGAGGCGATGCGATCCCTGTCAGAGCCGTGTTTTCTGTGGTTTACCAAGGGACAAGGCCGCATCACGCTGGCTGGCATGACGCGCGGCTATACTGCCCACAACGGAATCTTCATTCCGCCGGGGGTAATGCATGGCTTTGAGGTCGGCCCGCAAGTATTTGGCACCGCGGTCTTTTTCGGAAAAGACTGTCGGGTCACCCTGCCGACCCAGCCGCTGCACCTGCGCATCCGCGAAGTTCACGCCCAACAAGAGCTGAACGTCACATTAGACGCCATTCAACGAGAGCTGGACAGCAATGTCGCCGCCCATGACCGCGCGGCCGAGCATCATCTGGGTTTGTTGGGTGTCTGGCTGGAACGTCAGGCCTTGAAATCGCAGGGCGATATGCCGCGACCGGATGCCGCCCGCAAACTGGTGGCGCGCTATACCGCCATTATGGAACAGGAATTTCGCACCGGTGCCGGCGTTGGCGATTTGGCGGCCATGCTGAATGTGACGCCAACCCATCTGACCCGGTGCTGTCAGGCGACCTGCGGACGGTCGGCCATCGACCTGTTGCAAGATCGCCGGATATTTGAGGCGCGGCGCCTGTTGAGTGAAACCACGCTGCCAATCGGCAAGATCGGCGCCTCGCTTGGGTTCACCTCGCCGGCCTATTTCACCCGCGCTTTCCAGCACCGCACCGGCACCTCCCCCACCGTTTTCCGTCAGGCCCAATAACCCCGTCAGGCATGAGTCGGCCACCTGTGCCGATTCGTCCGCCTTAACGGAATTTTGTCATGCGGTTGCGAAACCGGACCAATTCCGTCAAAAGGGGTCGGATTTGACAAATCTGTCTGGTCCATGTCGCAAACGTTATACGCGGAGACGTATCCCAGCGTTGACGCAGCGACAGAAAAGATGCGGAATGGCGGCGTGATGTTCGCTGTCCGCGACATGCCTGTCTGGCCTGGCCCTACGTGGGAGCGGCCTGCCAACACCAAGGGCAACGAAACGGCACCCACGACGAGAACGCGTCGAATGAAAACGAATAGGCTCAGCCTAACAGGGAGACGATCAAGATGACCTACATGAAGACCATCAAACCGCTGCATCCGGCAGCCGAGATGCATCTCGCGGAAGTCCACAACGGCAAACTGGACCGTCGTGAATTTCTGACCCGCACCACCGCTTTGGGCATCACGGCCACGGCTGCCTACGGCCTGCTGGGCATGACGGCCCCTGCCGCCATGGCAGAAGCCAAGGTCGGCGGTACGCTGCGGATGGGCATGGAAACCAAGGCGATGAAAGACCCGCGCCTGGCAGACTGGCCCCAGATCGCCAACGTCTACCGTGGCTGGCTGGAATATCTGGTCCAGTACAACCCCGACGGCACGTTCGAAGGCCGCCTGCTTGAAAGCTGGGAAGCCAACGAGGACGCGACCGAGTATACCCTGCGCGTCCGTCCGGGCGTGACCTGGAACAACGGCGATGCCTTCACCGCGGATGACGTGGTGAACAACTTCACCCGTTGGACCGATGGCAATGTCGAAGGCAACGCCATGGCGTCGCGCTTCCTCGGTCTGGTCAATCCCGACACCAAGAGCCTGCGTGAAGGCGCTGTCGTCAAAGTTGACGACATGACCGTCAAGCTGATGATGTCGCAGTCTGACGTCGCTGTTGTGCCGAACATGTCCGACTATCCGGCGGCTGTCGTCCACTCCAGCTTCCGTGACGGCGATGATCCGGGTGCAGCCCCGATCGGCACCGGTCCTTATGTTCCGGGCGATCTGATGGTTGGCCAGAAGATGACGCTGGTCCGCGCGCCGAACCACACCTGGTGGGGTGGCACCGCACCGCTGGACGAAATCCACTATGTCGACTTTGGCACCGATCCGTCGGCCATGATCAGCATGGCTGGTTCCGACGAAATCGACGTCAACTATGAGTCGACGGGTGAGTTTATCACTCAGCTGGATTCCATCGGCTGGACCAAATACGAGGCTGTCACCGCCGCGACGCTGGTTTGCCGCTTCAACTCGGCCACCTCTGATCTGTACAAGGAAAAAGAAGTGCGTCAGGCGCTGCAGCTGTCGGTTGATCCGACGGTTGTGCTGGAGCTGGGCTACAAGGGTCTGGGCAAGACCGCGGAAAACCACCACGCCTGCCCGGTTCACCCTGAGTATGCCGAACTGCCCGCGCAGGTCTTTGACAAGGCTGGCGTCAAGGACATCCTTGCCAAGCACAACATGGCCGACACCGAGTTTGAATTCATCTCGCTGGATGGCGGGTTTGAGCTGGACACGTCGGACGCCGTGGCCGCGCAGATGCGTGACGCCGGTGTGAATGTGAAGCGGACTGTCATGCCGGGGTCGACCTTCTGGAATGATTGGCAGAAGTACCCGTTCTCCTCGACCTCGTGGAACCACCGCCCGCTGGCCGTGCAGAACATGTCGCTGGCCTATACTTCGGCTGGCTCGTGGAACGAGACGGGCATGGCGAACAAGGAGTTCGACGACGCGATGACCAAGGCGCTGTCGTTGGCTGATGCCGACAAGCGCCGCGAAGTGGCCGCCGTTCTGGAGAAGATCCTGCAGGACGAAGGCTATATCATTCAGCCTTACTGGCGCTCGCTGTTCCGCCACGCCAAGGAGAATGTTGTGGGGGTTGAGATGCACCCGTCGTTTGAGCATCACCACTACAAGTGGTCGTTGGCCTGATCCTGATTTAGCCCTGCGGGCGCATCCATCGGATGCGCCCGCAGTCTTTGTGCCTGCGCCCGCTCGGGCCGGCACGCCATGATCACTCTGGCACGTGGGAACCCGTTGATGTTGATGTTTGTGGCAAGACGCTTGGGCGTAATGGCGCTGACGGCACTGGTTTTGACCTTTATCGTCTTCTTTCTGACCAATCTGCCGCCCAACCTGGAAAAGCTGGCCAGGTCCGAAGGCTCTGTCCGGATGACGGATGAGGCGGTCGCCTCATGGATCATCGAAAACGGCCATGGCGGATCGGTGTTGCTTCGCTATTCCGAATGGCTGGGCATCGCCCCCGGCTGGACCTTTACCGATGAAAAGGGTGTGACGCGCGGGTTGTGTATCAACCGCGACAACACGCCCGAAACCGCCCCCACCCGCTGCGGCATCCTGCAAGGCAACTGGGGCTTTTCGACGAGTTTCAAGCGACCGGTTGCCTATGTGCTGGGTCGTGCCATCGGTGCCACTGGCTGGCTGATGCTGGCGGTGATGCTGGTGATGGTGCCCTGCGCGCTGGTGATCGGCGTTTTGGCGGGGATGCGTGAGGGGTCGCGGACCGACCGTGTGCTATCAACCTTCGCCATCGCCTCTACCGCGACGCCGGAATATGTGTCGGGCGTCATTCTGGTGGCGCTGCTCGCCTCACCCGCGACCGGACTGTCGCCGTTGTTATCGGAATGGGGCTGGATCGACGGTCGAACGCTGTTTCTAGGCACCGCGACCTCGGCCATGGACAATATCACCTTCTGGAATTTCACCCTGCCCGTGGTGACGATTGCCCTCTACGGCATCGGCTATATCGCAAGGATGACCCGCGCCTCGATGACAGAGGTGATGACCCAGCAATATATCCGCACCGCCCGGCTCAAAGGCGTGTCGTTCCGCGATGTCGTATTGCGCCATGCGCTGCGTAACGCGCTGATCGCGCCCTTTACCGTTATCATGCTGCAGTTCCCGTGGCTGCTGAACGGCGTGGTGATCGTGGAAACCCTGTTCAACTACAAAGGCTTCGGCTGGACCTTGGTCTGGGCCGCAGGCAACAACGACATCGAGCTGCTGCTGGGCTGTTCGGTGATCGCCGTTTTCGTCGTTCTGGTGACGCAGCTGATTTCCGACATCGGCTATGTGTTCCTGAACCCGCGCATCAGGATGGCCTAACGCATGGAAGCACTTTCTTGGGGATCAATCTTCGCCCTCATGGCCCAGCGGTTCTGGCCGGTCTGGATCGCACTGGCCATCACCTTCGTCGTCTCCATCCGCTACAAGCGGCGGTTGGGGCTGTACGGCAAGCTGTTTGACAGCCCGATCGGCATGGTGGGCTTTGCCATCGTGATGTTCTGGGTATTCACGGCGCTGTTTGCCAACATGATAATCACGCAAGACCCGCTGGGGCAGTTGGGCTCGGTCAAGAACCCGCTGCCGGGCACCCCGGTGGTGGACCCGAAAGATGGCCAATACCCCTACTTCCTGCTGGGCGGTGACCATCTGGCGCGTGACGTGTTCAGCCGGATGGTGATGGGGGCGCGGCGCGTGCTGCAGATTGCCCCGGCGGCGACCACCTTCGCCTTCATCGTCGGCGTGACGCTGGGCCTGCCTGCCGGCTATTTCGGCGGCAAGCTGGACACCACGATCTCTTTCCTCGCCAACCTCGTGCTGGCCTTCCCGGTGATCCTGCTGTTCTACCTGCTGGTCACACCAGAGATCCGCGACACCGGCATTCCGATCTACCTTGCCGCCGTGCTGTTCCTGTTCCCGGTGATCTTCTTCTCGGTCGTGTTCAACTCGCGCTACTTCACCGATCCGCCAAAGCGCAACCTCTATGTCGGCCTGACGCTGCTGATCGGCCTCTGGGCCTATTCCGGCCTTGCCTTCAACATGGACCCGCTCGGCATCTGGGGGATGGAGCCGAACATGCTGAACGTGTTCGTGTCGGTGGTCTTCGTCAACGCCCCCACCGTGTTCCGCATCGTGCGCGGCATCACGATGGACCTGAAGGCGCGTGACTATGTGGCCGCCGGTCAGACCCGGGGTGAAGGCTCGTGGTACATCATGCTGTGGGAGATCCTGCCCAACGCCCGCGGCCCGCTGATCGTCGATTACTGCCTGCGCATCGGCTACACCACGATCCTGCTGGGAACGCTGGGCTTCTTCGGCCTTGGCGTGTCGCCCGAAAGCCCGGACTGGGGGTCGACCATCAACGAAGGCCGCAAACTGCTGTCCTTCGTCCCCCACCCTGCCGTCGTTCCGGCCATCGCGTTGATGAGCCTCGTCCTCGGCCTCAACCTGCTGGCCGACGGTCTGCGCGAAGAAAGCCTGAAAGACTGATGCCTATCGTCTGTCCATAAATATCCCACAGGGGGTCCGGGGAATGTGAACGCCCCGGTCCCGCACTCTCCAAGAAAAACGAGGCCGCCATGTCTGACTGGGACCCATCCAAACCGATCCTTGAAATCGAGAACCTCTCGATCTCCTTCTTCACCCGGATGCGAGAAATTCCGGCGGTGATGGATTTCTCCTGCACCGTCATGGCGGGCGAGGCGATGGGGCTGGTGGGCGAGTTCGGCTGCGGCAAGTCCACCGTCGCCCTCGCGGTGATGCGCGATCTGGGCAAGAACGGCAAAATCGTCGGCGGCACGATCAAGTTCAAGGGCCGCGACCTGACCAACATGGGCGAGGAAGAGCTGCGCCAGTTGCGCGGCTCTGAAATCGCGATGATCTATCAGGAACCGATGGCCTCGCTGAACCCTGCCATGAAGATCGGCGCGCAGCTGGCCGAAGTGCCGATGATCCACCAGAACATGGGCCGGGCAGAGGCGATGGCGCTGGCCCGCCAGATCGTGGCCGACGTCCGCCTGCCCGACCCTGACCGCATCTTGCACGCCTATCCGCACCAACTGTCCGGCGGCCAACAGCAGCGCATCGTCATCGCCATGGCGCTGATGTCCAAACCCGCTCTGCTGATCCTGGATGAGCCCACCACCGCGCTCGACGTGACGGTTGAGGCCGGGATTGTCGATCTGGTCAAGGCGCTGGGCGAAAAATACGGCACCTCGATGCTGTTCATCTCGCCACAACCTCGGCCTGATCCTCGACGTCTGCGACCGGCTCTGCGTGATGTATTCCGGTGAGGCGATTGAGACGGGCGATGTGGCACAGGTCTTCGACAAGATGCGCCACCCCTATACCCAGGCCCTGTTCCGCTCGATCCCGCTGCCGGGGGCGGACAAGAACACCTCGCCGCTGGTGGCCATTCCCGGCAACTTCCCCCTGCCCCACGAACGCCCCAAGGGCTGCAACTTTGGCCCGCGCTGCGATTATTTTGAGGCCGGGCGCTGTGATGCGGGCGAGGTGCGGATGTCGCAAGTGCCGGACGATGACCGCCATGCCAGCCGCTGCGTGAAATGGACCGAGATTGACTGGGACGCCCCGATCAAGGCCAAGGTGATGAAACCGAAATCGCCGATTGGCGAGGTCGTGCTGAAGATGGAAGACCTGAAGAAATACTATGAAATTTCCAGCGGCGCCTTTGGCGGCGGCACCTCCAAGGTCGTGAAGGCCAACGAAACGCTGAGTTTTGAGGCGCGCGAAGGCGAAACCCTCGCCATCGTGGGCGAGTCTGGCTGCGGCAAGTCGACCTTCGCCAAGGTGCTGATGGGGCTGGAAACCGCGACCTCTGGCACGATCATGCTGTTTGATGAAAACGTCCAATCGACGCCGATCCAACAGCGCAACACCGACACGGTATCCTCGGTCCAGATGGTGTTCCAGAACCCGTTCGACACGCTGAACCCCTCGATGACGGTCGGCCGCCAGATCATCCGCGCGCTGGAGATTTTCAAACACGGCAAGTCGGATGCCGAACGCCATGACCGGATGCTGGAACTGCTCGACCTCGTGAAACTGCCGCGTGCCTTCGCCGACCGGATGCCGCGCCAGCTGTCGGGCGGGCAAAAGCAGCGCGTCGGCATTGCACGGGCCTTTGCCGGTGGCGCCAAGGTGGTGGTGGCGGATGAACCGGTCTCGGCGCTCGACGTGTCGGTGCAGGCGGCGGTCACCGATCTGCTGATGGACATTCAGCGTGAGAACAAGACCACCCTGCTGTTCATCAGCCATGACCTGTCGATCGTGCGCTATCTGGCCGACCGGGTGATGGTGATGTACCTCGGCCATGTGGTTGAAATGGGCACGACGGATCAGGTGTTCCAACCGCCCTACCACCCCTATACCGAGGCGCTGCTGTCCGCCGTGCCGATCGCCGACACCCGCGTCATCAAACAGCGCATCGTGCTTGAGGGCGACATCCCCTCCGCCGTCAACCCGCCCCCCGGCTGCCCGTTCCAAACCCGCTGCCGCTGGAAATCCCAGGTGGCAGGCGGATTGTGCGATATAGAAATGCCGCCGGTGCGGATGCTGGGCGGCGGCCATCAGATCAAATGCCACCTGCCGGATGACGTGCTGTCAACGATGGAGCCGGTGATCAAGATGGCGGCGGAGTGAGGCACGATGGGCCCGTTGCATTTTCGGTATTCCGAAAACGGCAACAGGCCCATCGCCCCTACCCGAGGATCACAGCCACATAATTGATGGTTTCGGCGTAATTCGGCACACCGCCTGCCGATTCAACCGCCTGCGGCCCGGCGTTATAGGCCGCCAAAGCCAGCTTCCAGCTGCCGAACCGATTGTACATCATCGACAGATAGCGCGCGCCGCCTTCGAGGTTTTGCAGCGGGTCGGTTTCGTCCACGCCGAGGTGGTCCGCCGTGCCGGGCATCAACTGGGCCAGACCCACCGCACCCTTGGGTGACACAGCCCCTTGATTCCAGCCGCTTTCCTGCTGAATCAGCCGCAGGAACAAATCCTCTGGCACGCCGTATTTCCGCGCCGCCGCCTTGGCGACCGGCAGGAATTTGCCGCGATAATTGCCGTTGTAGCGCTTTGCCGTGACCGTATCTTCCTTGCCGGCATTGGGGCGCAGCTTTTCAGACGTGGCATATTGCTGCGACAACCGACCATCCAGCAAAGCCGTCTGCGAGCGGAACAGGTTCGACCGGTTGCTGGACCCACCGCCCAGAACCAGACGCTCTGCCGAGGCCAAATCTGCCGTCCCGGCCAAAAGGCCGAGGGCAATCAACATGCCTGCAACAGGTTTACGGGTCACAATACTCATAACTGTCCCAGTCCTTAAATCGTGGCAGATCATACCGAAAATTTGCGTCGGGTCCAGCGGCAGATTTTCGGCCCTCGGCGGCCAAGGCCCTAACCCGCCAATGGCCGCTGCATTTGTTCGACTTTGGTCGCAGGCAACAGGGGTGCGTGCAGCAGATCCTCAACCAGCACCGACACCAGTTGCGCCCGCCCGGTGACGCCGGATTTGCGGTAGATCGCGTTCAGATGGGTCTTGATCGTCCCCTCGGCCGAGCCGCGCAATTCGGCGATTTCGGCGATGGAAAACCCCTTGATGGTGAAGGCCGCAACATCCTGTTCGGTGGGCGTCAGACCCCATGTGCCAAAGTAGCGCAGCATCAGGTCGGACAGGGCGCCAGCGGCGACGCTAAGGCTTTGCTGCATGCGGTGCTGTTGGCGAAGCAGGCGGCGCAACACGACGCTTTCAAAGGCAATTCCAAGGATCAGGCCGACGGTTGCCGCAATCTCAGACCAGCTGGACAGATGGGTCAATGAAGACCAACCTTCGGGCAGCAGATCGGTAGAGACATCGGCGACAAAAACCACGGTGCAGGTGGCCTGGATCACGATCAACAGAACCAGCGGCCAGATGCGGGTCGCGGATTGTGTTGGAAGAGGGGCCATTTGGGAAACCTTTGTCAAAACTGCGCGTCGACCAACGTGACGTGTAGTATGCCGCCCTGTATCACGAAAGGGCGAAGGCAGTTCTGCGGCAAAGGGCCACGTTTTTCCGCCGAGCCCATCTGCTAGCGGTTCTGAGTGCCGGTGCAGATTGCAGGGGCGGGACGGGCAGTCTATAGGTTTTGTTAACCAATCCCGACGAGGCTGTCGGTCAGAGAATCATGAGGAGGCGTCATGGCTGGATCTGTGAACAAGGTCATCATCATCGGCAATCTGGGGCGCGACCCGGAAGTGCGCAGCTTTCAGAATGGCGGCAAGGTGGTCAACCTGAACATCGCCACCTCTGAAACCTGGCGCGACAAAGCCAGTGGTGAGCGTAAAGAGCGTACCGAATGGCACCGGGTGTCGATCCTGAGTGAGCCTTTGGCCAAGATTGCCGAGCAATATCTGAAGAAGGGCTCCAAGGTATATATTGAGGGCCAGCTGGAAACCCGCAAATGGCAGGACCAGTCCGGGGCTGAGAAATACACGACTGAGGTGGTTTTGCGCCCGTTCAGCGGCAACCTGACCCTGCTCGACGGCCGGGATGGTGGCGGTGGCGGCGGCGGTGGTGGCGGCTATGAAGACCGCGGCGGCGGCGATGACTATCAGGGCGGCGGATCCTCTGGCGGGTCGGGCGGCTATGGTGGCGGCGCGCGTGGCGGGTCGCAGGCGCCGTCTTCGGGCGGTGGCGGCGGTGGCCGGTCGGACATGGATGACGAAATCCCGTTCTGATCGTCGAATTTTCGCGAATATGACACAAGGGCACCCTGCGGGGTGCCCTTTGTTTTGCGCTTTGCCACCCGCCGCATTTTGCCGCACTGGACCTTTGGGCAATAATTCCCTATATAATCTCTCAACAACTGGCGAGAGGCGAGATGAACCAGCAGCAGGACAAGATCGAGGGCGCGCCATTGATCCGCCCCTCTACCACGGACCATCCCCTGTATGAGCCGGTCGTTGACGCCTGCCGAACGGTGTTCGACCCGGAGATTCCGGTGAACATCTTTGATCTGGGTTTGGTTTACACCATAGAAATCAACGATCAGGGCGAAGTTGCGATTGCCATGACCCTGACCGCACCCGGCTGCCCGGTGGCTGGCGAAATGCCGGGCTGGCTGTCGGCGGCGGTCGAGGGTGTGCCGGGCGTCAAGGATGTTGATGTGCAGATGACCTTCGATCCGCCTTGGGGGATGGAGATGATGTCGGATGAGGCCCGCTTGGAAATGGGCTTCATGTAGTCAAGCGTTTTAGCTTGATATCTGACAAATTAAGCCTTTAAGCTTGACAAATGGCCCGACTTAGCTTGACTAATCTGTCAAGCCTGATAGCTTGAAATTCAACATTTCAAGCCCATAGGCCACCAATGCCCCCCCTCCGCGCCGTGCTGACTGGCGATCTGATCGGATCTACCACCGCCGGCCCAGAGGCGCTGGCCGGGGCGATGCTGACGCTGGCCGATGTGGCGGCGCGGATTGCCCAGTGGACCAAGGACGGCGATTCGCGGTTTACCCGGTCGCGCGGCGATGGCTGGCAGATTGTGCTGGATGACCCCGGTCTTTCCCTGCGCGCGGTGCTGCTGGTGCAGGCGCGGCTGCGGGCGGCACCAGAGGCAGCTGGCGAGCCGGATCGCCATTGGCCTTGGGGCCATCGACAACTATGGCAGCGCGGATCTGTCCGACGCCCGTGGCGCGGCTTTCACCCTGTCGGGGCAGGGGCTGGACGGGATGGGGCGTCAGCAGCGGCTGGTGATTGCAGGCTCTACCACGGCCCCCCTGTTGCAGGCGGTGCTCGATCTGGCGGATGAGGTGGCACGGGGTTGGACGCGGGAACAGGCTGAGGCGATGGCCCTCGCCCTGCCCCCCGACAACCCGACGCTGGAGGTGATGGCAAAGCAGCTTGGCATTTCCAAGCAGGCGGTCAATTATCGGCTGGCGGGTGCTGGCCTCAGGGCGGTGCGCGCGGCGCTGGCCGGCTGGGAAGCCGGATTTCAGGCGGGGCTGGTCAAAGGAGACGTCGCATGATCGAGACCCTTGCGGCACTGCTCTTCGCCCATGCTTTGGCCGATTTCGTGTTGCAGACCAACTGGATGGTGGCCCAGAAGCGGCGCCCGGTCGCGATGGCGGCGCATCTGGCGGTGGTGCTGGTGACGGCGGTGGTGGCGACGGGCGGCATCGGCGGCGGCGGTTGTGCTGGTCACGCTGCTGCATCTGGCCACTGATGTGACCAAAACCCTGACAGCACGCCGGGGCATCTGGCCATTTCTGGCCGATCAAGCGGCCCATGGCGCGAGCCTGCTGCTGGCGGCTTGGCTGTTCCCCGCCACTTGGTCGCAAGGACTTTGGGCAGCGCAGGACCTCTGGCCGCCGGTGATGACGGTCGCCGCAGGTCTGATCCTTGCGACCCGCGCAGGCGGGTTCGCGGTGGGGCTGCTGATGGAGCCTTGGGTCGCGGCCTCGCCCCAAGGCCTGCCGGGCGGCGGGCGGGCGATTGGCAATCTGGAACGCGGGCTGATCTTTGTGCTGATCTTCAGCGGTCAGGCCAGCAGCATCGGCTTTCTGATCGCGGCCAAATCGGTGCTGCGCTTTGGCACGGTGGGCGATGACCGGGCGGTCAGCGAATATGTCATCATCGGCACGCTGGCCTCGTTCGGCTGGGCGATGGCGGTCACATTCGTGACAATCCTGCTGCTGTCGCACATGACGCCGCTTGGAATTCCCGACCTGACGCCCTAGATTAGACGAAAGGAGATCCCATCATGTTCGGCATTCCCGGCAAAGCTGCTGTTACCCTGACCCCGATCGCCGCCCGCCAGATTGCGGGGCTGATGGCGACCAAGGGCAGTCAAGGTCTGCGCATTGGCGTCAAGAAGGGCGGCTGTGCGGGGATGGAATACACGATGGACTATGTGGCAGAGGTCAATCCGCTGGATGAGGTCGTAGAGCAGGACGGCGCCCGGGTGCTGATTGCCCCGATGGCGCAACTGTTCCTGATTGGCACCGAGATCGACTATGAGGTCGATCTGCTGCACGCCGGCTTCAAGTTCCGCAACCCGAATGTGGCCGAGGCCTGCGGCTGTGGCGAGAGCATCAAGTTCAAGGATCAGCCAGCGGCCTGAGCCTCAGGCGCTGCGGCCTGCCACGAATTTTCTGCGAAAATTCTCGAACGGTTGCGATTTTTCGCAGAAAAATCTTCCTTCCCGCCAAAGTTGCGGCTACCCACGGGCCAAACCCGCCTTTGGAGGATGCCATGAAGAAGCTTGCCGCCGGAAATTGGAAGATGAACGGGATGGCTGCCGCCTTGCCCGAGATCGCCGCGTTGAACGCCGCCCACCCCTCCCCTGCCTGTGAAATGTTGCTCTGCCCGCCTGCCACGTTGCTGGCGCAGATGAACTGGGCGGCCAAGGGCTCTGCCTTGGCGCTGGGGGGGCAGGATTGCCATCAGGACGCCTCGGGCGCCCATACCGGTGACATCTCTGCTGCGATGCTGAAAGATGCCGGTGCCACCTATGTCATTCTGGGCCATTCCGAACGCCGCGCCGACCATGGCGAAAGCGACGCGCTGATCCGGTCCAAGGCTGAGGCGGCTTTGGCGGCCGGGCTGGTCCCGATTGTCTGCATTGGCGAGACTGAGGCGCAGCGTGATGCCGGTACGACGCTGGACGTCATCGGCGGGCAGCTGGACGGATCGGTGCCCGAAGGTTCGACTGCGGCCACTTTGGTCGTAGCCTATGAGCCAGTCTGGGCCATCGGCACCGGGCGCACCCCCACCATCGCCCAGATTGCCGAGGTTCACGCCTTTCTGCGCGACCGGCTCACCGCCCGCATCGGGGCCGAGGCGGCTGGCGTTCGGCTGCTCTACGGTGGGTCGGTCAAACCGTCCAACGCGGCTGAGATTTTTGCGGTGCCGCATGTTGACGGTGCCTTGGTCGGCGGGGCCAGTTTGAAGGCCGCCGATTTCGGCGCGATTGTCGCGGCACTTTCAGCGGCATGAAACGACACCGCCCGTCGCTTCCGGTGGAGCGGCGGGCGATCCGCGTGGCTAGGTTTCGACCATGTCCATCGCCATTGCCCCCGCACGCAGTTCGCTTGTCGCGAACCTGATCTGTCTGGCCTCCATGCTCGCCTGGGCGGCGGGCTTGCCGGCGGCGCAGCTCATCATCCCGCTTATCCCGCCCGTCACCCTGACCGCGCTGCGCACCGGCTTGGCGACGGCGGTCTTGCTGCCGCTGTGGCTGATTGTTGAGGGGCCGCGACCGCTGCTGGCCGCCAATTGGGGCAAGGGCATCGTCATTGGTGGCATCTCCATCGGTCTGGCTGCGGTGATGCTGGTCTTCGCGCAATCGCGGACCGACGCGGTCACGATCGCCGTCATTACCGCCACCATGCCGGTCGTTGGCATCGCATTGGAGGTCGTGCTGGAGGGCCGCAAGCTGCATCTGGCCCTGATCGTCGGGCTGGCCCTCAGCCTCGTGGGTGGGTTCATGGCCTATGTTGAGGGCTTGGGCTCCATGCAGATCGGTTTGGGGGCCGTGGCAGCTTTGGCATCGCTCCTCGCCTATACGTGGGGGTCGCGGGCCACGGTCACCAGCTTTCCCGACGCTGACGCCCTTGGGTCGGACGGCTGTGACCGTCAGCAGTGCCGCCCTAGTCATGGCCATCGTGACCGTGCTTTACAGCGCGCTTGGCGGGCCAGAAACGCAATGGGATGCCTTGGGGCCGCAGGAATGGGCCGCACTTGCGCTTTACGGGGTCGGCTCGCTGGCGATCAGCCAGATTTTGTGGATCATGGCCGTCGGACAGCTTGGCATCGGCCTGTCGGCGTTGCATATGAACGCAGTGCCGTTCTACGTCATGCTGATCATGTTCTGCGTTTGGGGCGGGCTGGAACTGGCCGCAAACCTATGGTGCGGTCATCGTGGTGGTCGGCGTGATGATTGCCCAAGGATTGATCCGGTTGCCGAAATGATAACACTGTCCCAGTCGCCCACGGATCCCGCCTTTGTGCAGGACCCCTACCCGTTCTATGAACGCGCCCGCGCCGCTGGCCCGTTCTTCCTCTGGGAGGATTATGGCCTGGTCTGCACCACCAACGCCGCCGCCACCAACGCCATCTTCCGCGACCGCCGCTTTGGCCGCGAAAGCCCGGTGCCGCTGAACATCCCCGACCATCTGGCGCCCGTTCTACGCCGTCGAGGCGCATTCCATGCTGGAGCTGGAGCCGCCGCGCCACACCCGCCTGCGGTCCTTGGTGCTGCGCGCCTTCACCTCGCGCCGGATCGCCGCCCTGCAGCCGAGATTGCCGACGCTGACGCCATCAGCTGATCGACGCCTTTCCCGAGCGGCGAGTTCGACCTGCTGCAGGCCTTTGCCACCAAACTGCCGGTCATCATCATCGCCCGCCTGCTGGGCGTGCCAGAGGCAGATGTCGGACGACCTGCTGCGCTGGTCCAACGCGATGGTCGGCATGTATATGGCCGGCCGTGACCGGGCGCAGGAAGACCGCGCCGTGGCCGCGACCGAGGCCTTTGTCGCCTTCCTGCGCGGCTATGTCGACGACCGCCGCGCCCACCCCGCCGATGACCTGATCACCCATCTGATCGCCGCCGAAGAGGCCGGGGTGAACGGCTGACGACCGACGAGCTGATCTCCACCTGCATCCTGCTGCTGAACGCCGGGCATGAGGCGACGGTGCACACCATCGGCAACGGGGTGAAGACCCTGCTGGAAACCGGCACCGCCGCCGGCCCTGTCCGACCCCGAGCGCGCGGTCGAAGAAATCCTGCGCTTTGACCCGGCGCTGCACATGTTCACCCGCTGGGCCTATGAGGATGTCGAGGTGATGGGCCACACCTTCCACCGCGGCGACCAGGTGGCGCTGCTGCTGGCCGCCGCCAACCGCGATCCCGGCGTCTGGGACGATCCGGACCAGTTCGACCCGACCCGCCCGATCAAACCCAATGCCAGCTTTGGCGCGGGCCTGCATTTCTGCGTCGGCGCACCGCTCGCACGGCTGGAACTGCAAATCGCCCTGCCGATCCTGTTCGCCCGCCGCCCCGGCCTGCGGCTGGCCGAGCCGCCGACCTATGCCGATGTGTACCATTTCCACGGGTTGCAATCGCTGAGCGTTGTCTGACCAAGGCAGGATGGCCCACCCTGCCTGTGGCAAATCCTGTGTGGCTGGACGGGCCGTGTCCGGTCTCCCTGCCACGATCACAATGCGAACGCTGAGTTGACCTGCCTTACAGCGGCAGCGCCGTGGTCATCTTGATCTCTTCCATGCTCAGCAGCGCCGTCACGTTGTAGATCTTCACCTCGGAAATCAGCGCCTGATAGAAGGCGTCATAGGCCCGGGCGTTCTTGACCCAGACCTTCAGGATATAGTCGACATCCCCCGCCAGCCGGTGCGCCTCCAGCACCTCGGGGCGGCGGCGCACCACGTCCAGAAAGCGCTTCTCCCAGCCCGCCTCATGCTCCGATGTGCGGATCAGCACGAAGAAGCACGCCTCCAGCCCCAGCTCCTCGGGGTCCAGGATCGCGGTCTGGCGCTTGATCACGCCCTGTTCGCGCATCCGGCGGATGCGGTTCCAGACCGGGGTCTTGGAAGACGCCGACCTTGCGGGCGATCTCGTCCAGCGATTGCTCGGCATCCTCTTGCAATTCGCGCAAGGATTTTCCGGTCCAGCTCGTCCAGTTGGGCTGCCATTCGCCTGATTCCCCCGTTTTGTGGAACCCGGTTCCAACTGCGGCCAGTATCAGAACAAACGTCCTTATTGGCAAGGGTCACTGGCGATATGGCGGGAAAATATTCTATATACGGGGCCAGAATCACAGGATTCCGCCATGACCGACCTGCCCCATTGCCCCACCCCTGCCGTCACCTTTGTCGGTGCCGGTCCCGGTGCGGCCGACCATCTGACGCTGGGTGCCTTCGCGGGCGCTTGCAGGCGGCGGATGTGGTGATCCATGACCGGCTGGTCGGGCGCGGAGATCCTGGCCCTGATCCCGGCCGATGTGCGGCGGATCGACATGGGCAAAGAGGGCTTCGGCCCCTCGGCCGCCGCAGGCCGACATCAACGCGACGCTGGTGGCCGCAGGCCATGACCGGCGCGCGGGTGGTGCGGCTGAAGGGCGGCGACTGCGGCATCTTCGGCCGGCTGGACGAAGAGATCGAGGCGCTGGAGGCGGCGGGTCTGACGTTTCGCCATCCTGCCCGGCCTGACCTCGGCCACCGTCGCCGCCGCCGAGATCGGCCAAAGCCTGACCCGGCGCGGCCGCAATGCCGCGCTCCGCATCGTGACCGGGCATGACATGGACGGCTTTGCCGAGCAGGACTGGCGCGGCATGGCGCGCCCGGGCGAGGTGGCCGCGATCTACATGGGCAAGAAATCGGCCCGCTTCGTCCAGGGCCGCCTGATGATGCACGGCGCCGACGCCGCGACACCGCCGTCACGCTGGTCGAAAACGTCTCGCGCCCCGATCAGCGCATCCTCGGCCGCCACGCTCGCCACCCTGCCCGAGGCCGCGGCCGGCCTGGCGGGCCCCGCCGTCATCCTGTTCGGCCTCGCCCCGCGTCAGGCGGCCGAGGCCATCATCCGACCTCAGAGGAGGCCCGCGCATGAGCCGCTTTACCCCCAAAGTCGTCACCGCCAATCGCCTGCGCGAAGGCGATGTGGTCTACCTGACCGCCGATGACCGCTGGACGCCGCACCACCACGAGGCCGAACTGATCGAGGACGAGGCCCACGCCCAGATGCGCCTGCTGCATGCCGCCGCGCAAAAGCTGTATGTCGTCGGCGCCTATCTGGCCGATGCCACGGCATGGGCGCCAATGGCCCCGAGCCCACCCATTTCCGCGAGGCGTTCCGCACGCGCGGCCCGTCCAACTATGCCCACGGCAAGCAGGCGGACCTGACAAATGTATAAGTACAACTGACTTTGACGAGGCCTTTGTCCGCACCCGTGTCGCCCAGTTCCCCGATCAGGTCGAGCGCCGTCTCGACGGCTCGCTGACCGAGGATGAGTTTCGCCCGCTGCGCCTGATGAACGGCCTGTATCTGCAACTGCACGCCTATATGCTGCGGGTGGCGATCCCCTATGGCACGCTGAACCCGCACCAGATGCGCCAGCTGGCGCTGATCGCCGACACCTGGGACAAGGGCTATGGCCATTTCACCACGCGGCAGAACATCCAGTTCAACTGGCCGAAGCTGCCCGACGTGCCCGCCATCCTGACGGCGCTGGCCGATGTGGAAATGCACGCCATCCAGACCTCCGGCAACTGCGTCCGCAACGTCACCGCCGACCATTTCGCCGGCGCTGCGGCGGATGAGATCGAAGACCCGCGCCCCTATGCCGAACTGCTGCGCCAATGGTCCACCGACCACCCGGAATTCCAGTTCCTGCCGCGCAAGTTCAAGATCGCCATCACCGGCAGCCCGAATGACCGCGCCGTCACCGCCGCCCATGACATCGGCCTGCGCATGACCCGTCAGAATGGCGAGCCGGGGTTCGAGGTGATGGTCGGTGGTGGTCTTGGCCGCACGCCGATGATCGGCCAGGTGGTGCGGGATTTCCTGCCCGAGGCCGACCTGCTGCCCTATGTCGAGGCGATCCTGTCGGTCTACAACATCGCTGGGCCGCCGCGACAACAAGTACAAGGCGCGCATCAAGATCACCGTGCATGAGACGGGCCGAGCGAAATCACCCGGATGATCGAGGACCGCTTTGCCGAGATCAAGCCCGCTGTTCGGCGGCCATGATCAGGCGCTGCTGGCCGACATTCGCGCCGCCTTTGCCCCGCCCGCCTTCCGCGATGCGCCGACGGATGCCTATGACGCCTTCTACAAGGCCGACCCGGTGTTCCGCGCCTGGGCCGACACCAACCTGACCGCCGCATCGCAACGACCAATATGCCATCGTCACCGTCTCGATCAAGGCGCATGGCGCAGACGCCGGGCGATGCGACCAGCGACCAGATGCGCGTGCATGGCCGATCTGGCCGAGACGCTATGGCCATGACGACCTGCGCATCAGCCATGAGCAGAACGTCATCCTGGCCGCATGTCCACAAATCCGACCTGCCGACCGTCCATGCCGCCCTGACGCAAGGCGGGTCTGGCCACCGCCAATGTCGGCCTGCTCTCCGACATCATCGCCTGCCCCGGCATGGATTACTGCGCGCTGGCCACCGCCCGCTCGATCCCGGTCGCGCAGGAACTCGCCACGCATTTCGAGGCGTTGAAGCTGGAGCATGAGATCGGCCCGCTGAAGATCAAGATCTCGGGCTGCATCAATGCCTGCGGGCACCACCATGTCGGCCATATCGGCATTCTGGGCCTGGACCGGGCGGGGGTCGAAAACTACCAGATCACGCTGGGCGGCGACGGCACCGAGACGGCGGCGATTGGCGACAAGACCGGCCCCGGCTTTGCCTATGACGAGATCGTGCCCGCCATCGAGCGCATCCTGCGCGCCTATCTGGCGGTCCGCCTGCACGCCGAGGAGACATTTCCTCGACACCTATCGCCGGGTTGGCCTGACGCCGTTCAAGGTCGCGCTCTATGGCGCTGAAGGCGGGCGTGATGCCGCTTGACTGCGTCGGTCGCCGACCGCGTCGCCACGCTGAACGCCCGCTACCGCCACCACTCGGCGACGGCGGTGCTGGAACACGCGCTGAAGGATGCCGATCTGGGCCAGGTGGCGCTGGTCTCGTCCTTTGGCGCCGAATCGGTCGTGCTGCTGCACCTGGTGTCGGTCATCGCGCCGGAAACCCCGGTGCTGTTCATCGACACGCGGATGCTGTTCGCCGAAACGCTGGACTACCAGCGCGAGGTGGCCGAGAAGCTGCACCTCTGCGACCTGCGCACCATCCGCGCCGCCCAACCCCGCGTGGCGTTTGAGGACCCCGACAACACCCTGCACCAGTTCAACACCGACGCCTGCTGCGACGTCCGCAAGGTCGAACCGCTGGAACGCGCCCTGTCGGGCTTCGACGGCTGGATCACCGGGCGCAAACGCTATCAGGGCGGCCGGCGCGAAGCGGTGGAGTTCTTCGAGGCCGAGGGCGACATCCGCATCAAGGTCAATCCGCTGGCCCATTGGGGGCCCGAGGATATTCAGGATTACATGGTCAACAACCGCCTGCCGCGCCATCCGCTGGTCGCCAAGGGCTATCCCTCCATCGGCTGCGCGCCCTGCACCACACGCTGTCAAACCGGGTGAAGACCCCCGCGCAGGCCGTTGGCGCAACACGCGAAAAAACCGAATGCGGCATCCATTTCATCAATGGCAAAGCCGTCCGCATCCCAAAGGAGACCGCCGCATGAGCGTGATCGTCACCGACACCGGCTTTCGCCCCGCCGAAGCCATCATCGCCGTCCCCCTGGCCGACATCGCCCAGCACAAAGGCGCGGTCGATCTGGCCCAGACCGACAGCCCCGAGGCGCTGGAGCCCTACCTGGCTGACCTGACCCTGATCCGCATCGCCTTCCCCGCCTTCAACGATGGCCGCGCCTTCACCGTCGCCCGCCGCCTGCGCGTGCTGGGCTATACGGGCACCCTGCGCGCCGTGGGTCCGGTGATCGCCGATCAATACGCCATGGCCCGCCGCGTCGGCTTTGACGAGGTCGAAATCCCCGATGATCTGGCCGCCCGCCAGCCCGAGGCCCAGTGGATCTTCCGCGCCAACTGGCAGGCCCATGACTATCTGTCGCGGCTGAAAGCCTGACAGCGGGCTTTCGCCGCGCGCCAGAACCCCCTATCTCATGAGAGACCCGAAATGAATGAAGTGAGCGCCATGCCCGACGCCATGCCCAACAGCCGCCCGTCACCCCGCCGAAGCCGCACCTGCCCGATGCCCAGACCGTCACCGCGGTCACCCATTGGACCGACCGGCTGTTCTCCTTCCGCGTGACGCGCCCGCAAAGCCTGCGCTTCCGCTCGGGCGAATTCGTGATGATCGGCCTGCTGGGCGACAACGGCAAACCGCTGCTGCGCGCCTATTCCATCGCCTCGCCCGCCTGGGATGAGGAGCTGGAGTTCTATTCGATCAAGGTGCCGGACGGCCCGCTGACCTCGCGCCTGCAGCACATCAAGGTCGGCGACGAGATCATCCTGCGCCCCAAACCCGTCGGCACGCTGGTGCATGACGCGCTGCTGCCCGGCAACCGCATCTGGTTCCTGTCCACCGGCACCGGCTTTGCCCCCTTCGCCATCGCCTGCTGCGCGAGCCTGAGACCTATGAGAAATACGATCAGGTCATCATGATGCACACCTGCCGCGAAGTGGCCGAACTGGAATACGGCCGCCAACTGGTCGAAAGCCTGAAGGATGACCCGCTGATCGGTGAGATGGTTGGCGACAAGCTGAAATACTACCCCACCACCACGCGCGAAACCTCTGCCCATATGGGCCGCATCACCGACAACCTGACCTCGGGCAAGGTGTTCGCCGACCTCGGCCTGCCGCCGATGGACGCCGAACACGACCGCGCCATGGTCTGCGGCTCGCTGGCGTTCAACCATGACGTCAAGGCGGTGCTGGAAGAGTTCGGCCTGCATGAGGGCGCCAATTCCGAACCGCAGGAATATGTGGTCGAAAAGGCCTTCGTCGGCGACGGCATCTAACCCGCAACGATCTGGCCCTTACAATTTGGCTTAAATATCCAAAATGCTGCGCCACGACCGGCGTATCGACAATAGAAAAGGCCGCGCAGATTGCTCTGCGCGGCCTTGGTCTTGGGATATCGGGTCGATTACATGCCGAGCGCGGTCTTGATCGCGGCAATAGCGGCACCGATCTTGGTGGTGTCGGTGCCTGCGTCAGCAACCAGACCCTTCAGGGTCGCTTTGGTCGCAGCGTCCAGAGAAGAGGCGTCGATCATCGCGTCAACCTTGGCGGCATCAAAGTTTGCCGGGTCCAGCAGCGCCATAGCGTCGCCCATTGCGCCGGCGGCGGTAGCGGTAGCGTCAGCAGCCGCGCAGTGGCGGCGGCGGCAGCAGCCTCATCGGCGACCTTCTTGGCTTCAGCAGCGGCGGCTTCTTCAGCGGCCTTTGCGGCAGCAGCAGCGTCATCTGCGGCCTTCTGCGTTGCGGCAGCTGCATCGTCAGCAGCCTTCTGAGCAATGGCCGCCTGCTCGGCTACCTGCGCCGGCTTGTAGCTGAACTGGTAGTAGCCACCACCGATTACGACGATTGCGGCAATAGCGATCATTAGGTTCTTGTTCATGTCAGGTCTCCATTTAACCGACTGGGAATTCAGTATCCGTCATATGACAGATCGATATACGCTTGGAAAGCATCATGCCGCACCGCAGCATCACGTCGATGCGTCTCCAAGGGTTTAACGGGTTGAAGACGGCTGCAACCCCGCTTATCTTAGCAGCCGCAAAGCCCAATAACAATTCAAGGACATTTACCATAGCCCGCAGACCTCACAACGCCCCGCCGCAGCGGGATACCGGACCCCGCATCAATGACCGGATTCGCTCCGCCGAAGTCCGACTGATCGGCGCAGAAGGCGAGAATATCGGCGTGGTCACTCCGGCGCGCGCTATGGCCCTTGCCGAAGAAGCTGGCCTCGACCTTGTCGAGATTTCGCCGAATGCGGAACCCCCGGTCTGTAAGATCATGGATTTCGGCAAGTTCAAGTATGAGCAGCAAAAGCGCGAAGCCGAAGCGCGCAAGAAGCAGCACATCATCGAAATCAAGGAAATCAAGTTCCGTCCCGGGACCGATATCCATGATTATGATGTGAAAATGCGCTCTGTCCTCAAATTCCTCGAAGAAGGCGACAAGGTCAAAGTGACCCTGCGTTTCCGTGGCCGCGAAATGGCGCACCAGGATTTGGGTTTGGAACTGCTGCGTCGTGTGGCCGATGATGTCGGTGAAAACGGCAAGATCGAAAGCATGCCACGGCTGGAAGGCCGTCAGATGGTGATGATGATCGGGCCGAGATAACCGGCCCAATCTAACCAAACGAACCGGGGGGCTTTGCCCCCCTTTTTGTTGCCCGCCCCCCACATCCAGCCCTCAAATTTCGCCCTGTCATGGGACGAAGCCTGATTCTACATGGCCGCAAAACACCCCATCATTCACCCAAACGGTTGACTGATACTGCGACTCGGTGTAATTCCACCATATGGTTGAACAAGACGATTCCCACCTGACCGAGATTCTCAAAGCCGCCTCCGATCCGACGCGGCGGGCCATTCTGACGCTGCTTGCCCAGAACGGCCCGACCCGCGTGACCGAAATCGCGGCCCGCTTCGACATGAGCCTCAACGCCGTGTCCAAGCACATCAAGGTTCTTGAGGGCGCCGGACTGGTCAGCCGCCGCACCCTTTGGCGCGAACACCTGATCGAAGTGCAGATGGAACCCTTGAGACAAGTGGATCTGTGGTTCCGCGACCTGCGCTCCATCTGGGATCTGCGGCTGGAGGCTCTTTCAACGCTGCTGACTGAAGAGACCGACGATGACTGACCCGACGCGGCGGTTTGGCCCGCACTGATCTGCAATCAACCCCGGCTGCCGCCACCCCGCCGCAGCCCGGTCCACAATTTCGGAAGGAGTTTGACATGACAGACCTGACCACCACCTCCACCCGCACCATCAAAGCCTCACCCCAGCGGATATATGAGGCTTTCATTGACCCCGCGATGATGACCAAATTCATGGTGCCGCGCCCCGACATGCACGTCCGTGAGGCAAGCGCCGATCCCCGTGTCGGCGGCCGTTTCCATGTGATGATGGTCGGCGACAACGACTACCCGCATGAGGGCACCTACCTCGAACTCACCCCCCACTCCCGGCTGGTCTTTACGTGGGAGGCCCCGTGGTCTGCCCCCGGCACCACCGTGACGATCGATCTGGTCCCAGAGGGCGACGCCACACAGGTCACGCTGACCCAAGTGCGCTTTTTGTCCGAGGAAAGCCGCGACAATCACGCTTTGGGTTGGGCCGGGATGCTGGTAAATTTGGAAAATTCCCTGACGTAAGGAGCGATCATGCAAACGATGCTTTCGAACGTGAACTGGATTGCCGTTCTGGCGGGCACAGTCGCCGCTTTCATCCTTGGCATGTTCTGGTTCGGCCAGATCTTCGGCAAGGCGTGGTCGGCGGGCAGCCACAACATCTCACCGCCCGCTACCCTGCCACTTGGCGCGATGGCGTTTCAACTGGTCGGCACCTTCCTGATGGCCTTGGCCATCGGGGCCACCGAAACAGTGCAAGACCTGCCGACGGCAGTGGCCCTGATCCTCGGCATCGCCGCCCTGCAAATGGGCGGTTCGATGTTCAGCCAGAAATCCACCACGGCGGCGTTGATCGACGGCAGCTTTGTGGTGGCGATGGGCGTGGTGATGATCGCGGCGCAGGCCCTACTTTAATCGGGCAACAGCCGCGCCACGACATCGGCCAAGCCATCGTAATGATCCAGCAGCGCCTCAGGCCGCAGGCGCTGCACCCCCCGCCCTTCAGGGCCGAACGTCACCAAAGCCACCGGAACCCCGGCTGCAAGCCCTGTCTTGCGGTCGGTGTCGGTGTCACCCACCAGCATTGACCGACTGCCGCCCACACGCTCTACCGCCAGCCGGTAGGGCGCGGGGTCCGGCTTGCGGACTGGCAAGGTATCCGCCCCGACCAAGGCCCCGAACAGATCGGCAATCCCCAACCGCTTCACCAACTCCACCGCCAGCCCCTCTGGCTTGTTGGTGCAGATCGCCGTGGCATAACCCTGCCGCCGCACCCCCTCAACCGCGGCCACGACACCGGGATACAGCACCGTATCCACACAGATCCCCTCGGCATAGGCGGCGAGCAGGCGCGGGTAGTCCCGGTCGACATCCGCCTCGGTCCACGGCCCCAACCGCGAGAACCCCAGCCGCAACATCGCCCGCCCGCCGTGAAACGCGGTCAGCGCATCCTGCGGCCCCAACACCGGCTCTGGCAGGCAGGCGTTCGCCGCCGCCAGCAAATCCGCCGAAGTATCCGCCAAAGTTCCGTCCAGATCGAAGACAATCGTGCGCATTTGGCCTCCTGTAACATCCCGTGAGGCGCGCGCCCCTTGCGGACCCCTCATTTGGGGGTAAAACGTGGAAGAAAAGAAGGAAAGGGGCACAATGCAGGTTTCACTGATCGTTCTGGCTGCGGGGCTTGGCACAAGGATGAATTCCGACCTGCCCAAGGTGCTGCACCCCCTCGCCGGGGTGCCCATGCTGCACCATGCGCTTGCGGCAGGTCGCGCGCTGGAACCGTCGCGGATTGTCGTCGTCACGGGCTACGGCTCTGATCAGGTCACCAAGGCCGCCCGCGCCTTTGACGAGGTCTGCGAGACTGTCCTGCAAGACCCCCAGCTTGGCACCGCCCACGCCGTCGCCCAAGCCGCCCCCCTGCTGGCCGAGGCTGAGGGTGAGGCGATTGTCCTCTACGGCGACACGCCCTTCGTGCGCCCCGAAACGCTGGAGGCGATGCGCGACGCCCGTGCCAATCACGCCGTGGTGGTGCTGGGCTTCACCCCCGCCGATCCCGCCCGCTATGGCCGCCTGATCGTCGATGGCGATCAGCTGATGAAGATCGTCGAATTCAAAGACGCGACAGAAGCCGAGCGCGCCATAACCCTGTGCAATTCCGGCGTCATCTGCGCTGAGGCGAAAACCCTGTTCCGTCTGGTCGCCTCTGTCGGCAATGCCAACGCGGCTGAGGAATACTACCTGACCGATATCGTCGAACTCGCCCGCGCGGCGGGTCTGTCGGTCGGCTATGTCACCTGCGACGAATCCGAAACGCTGGGCATCAACACAAGGCACCAACTCGCCGCCGCCGAAGCCGCCTTCCAGACCCGCGCAAGGGCAGAGGCGTTGGAGAATGGCGTCACCCTGACCGCCCCCGAAACCGTGTTCTTCGCACTGGACACATGGATCGGCCGCGACGCCACCATCGGCCCCAACGTCATCTTCGGCCCCGCCGTCACCATCGAATCCGGTGCCGAAATCAAGGGCTTCTGCCATCTCGAAGGCTGCCACATCTCTCGCGGCGCCACCGTCGGGCCGTTTGCACGGCTGCGCCCCGGTGCCGAACTGGCAGAGGATGTCCATGTCGGCAACTTTGTTGAGATCAAGAACGCAATCCTCGACGAAGGCGTCAAGGTCGGCCACCTCACCTATATCGGCGACGCTGACATTGGCGAATTCACCAACATCGGCGCGGGCACCGTTACGCTGCAACTACGACGGCGTGATGAAGCACCGCACCAAGATCGGCAAACGCGCCTTCATCGGGTCTGACACCATGCTGGTCGCCCCGGTGACCGTAGGCGACGACGCCCTGACCGCCTCAGGTTCCGTGATAACTGAGGATGTCCCGGCAGAGGCGCTCGCCCTCGGCCGCGCCAAACAAGTCAACAAACTGGGTCTCGCGACCCGCCTCATGACCAAACTGAAGGCCATCAAGGCCGGAAAAGGAAAATCCTGATGTGCGGCATTGTCGGAGTACTGGGCAACCACGAAGCAGCCCCCCTGCTGGTTGAGGCGTTGAAACGGCTCGAATATCGCGGTTATGACTCGGCGGGTATCGCCACCGTCAACGACGGCCACCTCGACCGTCGCCGCGCCGTTGGCAAGCTGGTGAACCTGTCCGACCTCTTGGTCCACCAACCGCTCGCAGGCAAATCCGGCATCGGCCACACCCGCTGGGCCACCCACGGTGCCGCCACCACCCTCAACGCCCACCCCCACCGCTCTGGCCCGGTCGCCGTGGTCCACAACGGCATCATCGAAAATTTCCGCGAACTTCGCACCGAACTCGCCGCCGCTGGCCTGTCGCAGGAATCAGAGACTGACACCGAAACCGTCGCCCTGCTGACCCGCCACCTGATAGACCAAGGCCGCACGCCAGTTGAGGCCGCCCGCGAAACCCTGAAACGCCTGCAAGGGGCCTTCGCCCTGTGCTTCCTGTTCGACGGCGAAAACGACCTGATGATCGCCGCCCGCAAAGGATCGCCCCTCGCCATCGGTCATGGCAAGGGAGAGATGTTCGTAGGCTCCGACGCCATTGCGCTTGCCCCGATGACCGACCGCATCACCTATCTAGAAGAGGGCGACTGGGCCGTCATCACCCGCAAAGGCGCCACGATCTACGACGCCCAAGACCGCCTCGCCAACCGCGCCGAGGCCCGCATCCAAGTCGACGCCACCCGCATCGAGAAAGCGGGCTACAAGCATTTCATGGCCAAAGAGATCGCCGAACAGCCCGTCGTCCTCGCCGACGCCCTGCGCCACTATGTGAAAGACGGCGCGCTAAACTTGCCGCGAGGTCGATTTCACTGGCGTTGACCGCATCACCATGGTCGCCTGCGGCACCGCCAGCTACGCCGCCCACGTCGCCAAATACTGGTTCGAACAGATCGCAGGCCTGCCCGCCGACATCGACGTGGCTTCCGAATTCCGCTACCGCGAGCCGCCGCTGTCGCCGCAATCCTGGGCCCTGTTCATCTCCCAATCGGGTGAGACGGCAGACACCCTCGCCGCGCTGCGCTACGCCAAGGAAAAGGTCGCCAAAGTCGTCGCCGTGGTCAACGTCCCCACCTCTTCCATCGCCCGCGAAGCCGACCTCGCCCTGCCGATCATGGCCGGTGTCGAAATCGGCGTCGCCTCCACCAAAGCCTTCACCTGCCAGCTCATCACCCTCGCCCTGCTCGCTCTGAAAGCCGGGATGGACCGTGGCCGCCTGACGCCGGAAGCCCTGTCCAACCACCTCAAAGACCTCGCGGCACTGCCGGGCCTGATGAACCACGCGATGGGCCTGTCGACCGACATCGCCACCATCGCCGAAGAGCTGGCCGAGGCGCAGGACGTCCTATTCCTCGGCCGCGGCGCCATGTACCCCCTCGCCCTCGAAGGCGCGCTAAAACTAAAAGAAATCAGCTACATACACGCCGAAGGTTATGCATCGGGCGAACTGAAACACGGCCCCATCGCCCTGATCGACGCCCGCGTGCCGGTCATCGTGCTGGCCCCCCGTGACCACCTGTTCGAGAAGACCGTCTCCAACATGCAAGAGGTGATGGCCCGCCACGGCCAGATCCTGCTGATCTCTGACGCACAAGGCATCCGAGAGGCTGGCGACGGCGCCTGGGCCACCCTGACCCTGCCAGAGGCGGGCATCTTCGCCCCCATCCTCTACGCCATCCCCGCCCAACTGCTGGCCTACCACACCGCCATCGCCAAAGGCACCGACGTCGACCAACCCCGCAACCTCGCCAAATCCGTCACGGTGGAATGATGGCCAAACAATTCCCCGCCTTCAGCGATGACCACACCCAGTTCATCGCCGCCCAGCACATCTATTTCGTCGCCACCGCCGCCGCCGAAGGCCACGTCAACCTGTCGCCCAAAGGCATGGACAGCCTGCGCGTCCTCGGCCCCAACCGGCTGATCTGGCTGAACCTCACCGGCTCCGGCAACGAGACCGCCGCGCATCTGACGCAAAACCCACGCATGACGGTGATGTGGTGCAGCTTCACCACCAAACCCCTGATCATGCGCGCCTATGGCACGGCCCGCACGCTCCACCTCACCCATCCTGACTTCCCCACCCTCGCGGCGCATTTCCCCACCACCCCCGGCACCCGGCAGATCTATGACCTGACGGTCGACCTCGTCCAAACCTCCTGCGGCTACGGCGTCCCCTTCATGGACCACCGCGAAGATCGCCCAACGATCGTGACATGGGCCGAGGATAAGGGCGCCGCCCTGCCCGACTACTGGGCCGCAAAGAACCGCCAGTCGATTGACGGCATGCCCACCGGGATTGAGGCCAACCTATGACCCCTGACGACGCGCTGAACCAACTGCAAGCCCTGTCCGACCCGGCCAAAGCCGAACAGGCCCATGCCTATCACAAGGTCGACCGCCCCTATCTCGGCATCTCGGTCCCCGATGTCACCGCCCTTGCCACCACTTGGCGCGACCACCTCGACACTGCAGGCCGGGTCACCGTCGCCGACGCCCTGTGGCAAAGCAACATCCATGAGGCGATGATCGCCGCCGCCAAACTGCTGACCCAAGCCCGCATCCAACGAGGATGAGGCGGTCTGGCAGTTGATCGCCTCTTGGGTGCCAACCTTCGACGCCTGGGCCGTGGCCGACCATGCCTGCGACGCTGGCAACCGCCGCCTGATCGCCGACCCGAACCGGCTGGACCAACTCGAACCCTGGATCACCCACGAAAACATGTGGACCCGCCGCGCCGCACTGGTGATGACCCTGCCCTGGACCAAACAGAACTTCCCCAAACCCCAAGACCTCGAAATCCGCGACCGCGTGCTGGGCTGGGCCGCCCAACTGGCCGACGACAAGGACTGGTTCATCCAGAAAGCCATCGCCTGGTGGCTGCGCGACCTCAGCAAACACGACCCGCAACGCACCCATGACTTCCTCGAAGGCCCCGGCGAAATCCTGAAACCCTGGGCCCGCAAAGAAGCCGCCAAATACCTTTGACCCTTACAAATTGGCCCAAATATCCCACGGGAGGCAGCCGCTTTGCCACGGGCAAAGCGGCGCGGAGGGTGTGAAACCCTCCGTCCGCCCTTAAAACCCAACCCACCCGGCGACCAAAACGCACCCTCACCTCCCCGTGATCCCCCTTGCCGACAGGTCATCCGAGGCATACCCTTCCCTCATGAACGTGCCCCTGATCGACCCCTTCGCCCGCGCCATCAATTATCTGCGCGTCTCGGTCACCGACCGCTGCGATTTCCGCTGCGCCTATTGCATGACCGAACACATGACCTTCCTGCCCAAGGCCGAACTGCTCGAGCCTCGAAGAACTGGACCGCCTGTGTTCCACCTTCATCGGCATGGGCGTGGAAAAGCTGCGGATCACCGGCGGAGAGCCGCTGGTGCGCAAGGGTATCATGACCTTCTTCGAGGCGATGTCGCGGCATCTGCAATCCGGTGCGCTGAAAGAGCTGACGCTGACCACCAACGGCAGTCAGCTGCGCAAATATGCCGCCGAACTGGCCGCGGTCGGGGTCAAACGGATCAACGTCTCCGCTCGACACGCTGGACGCCAAGAAATTCGCCGAAATCACCCGCTGGGGCCGCCTGCCGCAGGTGCTCGACGGGATTGCAGCGGCACAAGAGGCTGGCCTCAAGGTCAAGATCAACGCCGTGGCGCTGAAAGGCTTCAACGAAGATGAGCTGTTCACCCTCACCGAATGGTGCGCCGCCGAGGGCCATGACCTGACCTTCATCGAGGTCATGCCGATGGGCGACATGGGCGAAACCCAACGGCACGGATCAGTACTGGCCGCTCAGCGATCTGCGCGACCAGTTGGCGACCCGCTACACGATCACCGATCTGCTGGAACGCACCGGCGGCCCGGCGCGCTATCTGCGGCTGAACGAAACTGGCCAGAAAATCGGCCTCATCACACCGCTGACCCATAATTTCTGCGAAAGCTGCAACCGTGTCCGGCTGACCTGCACGGGTGAGCTTTACATGTGCCTCGGCCAGGAAGACATGGCCGACCTGCGCGCGCCGCTGCGGGCCAGCCCTGACGACGATTTGCTCAAACAAGCCATCCGCGACGCCATTGCCCGCAAACCCAAGGGTCATGATTTCGACTATTCCCGCCAAACCCCGGCGGGCCAGACCAAGCGGCATATGAGCCATACCGGCGGCTAATCCAACCAGCAGCCTCACCACACATGTCTGATTTTTCGCAGAAAAATCGTATCGGCACGGAGAACGATTTTTCTGCGAAAAATCCCGCCTGCCGGATGCTCAGGTCACGACGCCAAACCGGTTCAGGACCAGCGCACCACCAGATCGGCACGACGAGAGCCTTCCGTCACCCGACGAATGTTCGGCATGTCATTGCCATCAACCCAAGCCCGCGCCTCGGCGGGGGTCTTGCCGTAATGGGCCCAACGCTCCATCAACCGACGATCCAACTCTGCCTCAGGCACATCAATCCACACGGTCAGGTCGACCAGCGGTCCAACCTCGGGCCACGGCGGCTCATTCAGCAGCAGATAATTGCCCTCAATCACCAGCAACCGGTCCTGCGGCCCGACAATATCCGCCCCGGCGCGCGAAATCTCCAGATCGCGGTCGAACAGCGGGATCGCCACCTCATCCTCGTCCCGCAACCGGCGCAGCAGGTGCAGAAAGCCCTGTGCGTCAAAGGTATCCGGCGCGCCCTTGCGGTCCCGCGCCCCACGGGCAATCAGCACCGCATCGTCATAGTGAAATCCGTCCATCGGCACCGCTTTGGCACCAGCCCCCAAGGCCGCCACGATCTCGGCGGCCAAGGTGGATTTACCAGCCCCCGGCGGCCCTGCAAGGGCGGTCAGAAACCGCCCCCGCCCGTCCGCCCTGCGGCGAATCTCTGCCGCAAGGTCAGCCGGTGTCATGCCGCCTCGTTCAGATCGTCGGGCAGCTTGGCGCCGGTCATATAGGCCACAGCGTCCGACATCGAATGCAGCTTGGGGTCGATCACACACAGCCGTTTGCCCAGACGGTGGACATGGACGCGGTCACAGACCTCAAACACATGCGGCATGTTGTGGCTGATGAGGATGATCGGAATGCCGCGCGACCGCACATCGCGGATCAACTCCAGCACCCGGCGGCTTTCCTTGACGCCCAAGGCCGCCGTCGGCTCATCCAGAATGACGACCTTGGACCCGAACGCCGCTGCCCGCGCCACCGCCACACCCTGACGTTGCCCCCCGGACAGAGTCTCAACCGCTTGGTCGATGTTCTGAATGGTCATCAGGCCCAGTTCCGACAGCTTGGTGCGCGAAAACTCATTCATCCGCGCCCGGTCTGTCATGCGGAACACTGAGCCCAGGATCCCCGGTTTGCGCAACTCTCGCCCCAGAAACATGTTGTCGGCGATCGACAGCGCCGGCGACATGGCGAGGTTCTGGTACACCGTCTCGATCCCCAAGGCGCGGGCATCGTCGGGACGGCGGAAGTGAACCGCCTTGCCCTCTAGCTCGATGGTGCCGTGGTCGGGGATAACAGCCCCCGACAACGCCTTGATCATGGTGGATTTTCCCGCACCGTTGTCGCCGATCACACCGACGATCTCGCCGGGATAGAGGTCGAAATCCGCGCCGTTCATCGCCACCACAGTGCCGTAACGCTTCATCAGACCCCGGGCCTTGATCACGGGAATTGCATCTGGATGTGTCACTTCGAAGCCCTCCGCAGGTATTGATCCAAAGATACGGCGATAATCACAAGGCAACCGGTCGCAAAGGTCTGCCAGTAGCTATCCACCCCAGCCAGCGCGAGGCCCGTGATGAACACGCCCACGATGATCGCCCCCAGCACTGACCCGACGATAGAGCCGCGCCCGCCGAACAAGGACGTGCCGCCGATCACCACAGCGGTGATACTGTCCAGATTGATCGTCTCAAACCCGATGGGAGAGACCGACCCAACCCGGCCAATCGCCACCCAGGACGCAAAGCCGCAGATCAACCCCGCCACGCCGTAGACCGAGATGATGGTCTTATCGACCGCAATCCCCGACAGCATCGCCGCATCCGCATCATCGCCCAGGGCGTGAACATGTCGGCCCCAAGCCGTACGGTTCAACATATACCACATAATGACCGCCGTGATGACCAACATGATCATCCCGAAGGTCACGGTCGCGGCACCAATCTGGAACCGGTCGCCAAAGAACAGCAGCGACGGGGCCTTGGCCTCAATATCCACGTTGCGGATCGATTCCGAATGGGAATAGGCCAGCTTCAACGCGCGGAAAATCGACAATGTGCCCAGCGTCACGATGAACGGCGGCAGCTTCATCTTGGCGACCAGCACCCCGTTGAACAGCCCCATCAGCGTGCCGACGCCAATCCCGATCGGAATGGCCAGGATCGGCGGCATACCAGCATTCACAGCCAGATTGCCCATGACCAGCGAGGAAAAGATCAGCATCTCACCGACCGACAGGTCGATACCCGCCGTCAGGATCACAACCGTCTGCGCCAAGGCGACAAAGCCCGTCACAGTCACCTGCTGCAACACCACCGTCAGCGCGCCCATCCCAAGGAAGCGCGGCGCCACAAGGCCAAAGGCCAGCACCGAAACCACCAGCACCATCGCCGGAATCATCGTCGGATTGTCACGCAGAAAGCCGCGTACACGGGCCAGCGTTGTTCGGTCGTCCTTGTTGAATTGCGCTACCGACTGATCAGCTTCGGCGAGTTTCGCCTCATAGTCCGACATAGTCTTTGTGGGTTTTCCTTGGTCGGTCATGTCTTTCGATGGCCCCCCTGCTTAGCCAAATGGCGTGTCGCCTATTTTAGATAGACTAAGGGGCGACAGTAACGCCGCCCCTCAATCGGTCAAGCTATCCGTGCAAGGCGATCAGCCCCAGCAAAGCTCGGTGCCTTTGGTGCTGTCCAACGACGGCACACCATCGACAGGCTTGTCGGTGATGAGGTTAACGCCGGTGTTGAAGAACGTCAGGCCATCAGACACCGAAGGCTTGGTGCCGTCTTTGGAATAGGCAACGATCGCCTCAATCCCCTTGGATGCCATCAGCAGCGGATACTGCTGCGAGGTGGCACCGATGACGCCCGACTTGACCGAGGCCACGCCCGGGCAACCGCCGTCAACCGAAACGATGATCGCCTGGTTCTCTTTGCCAGCAGCCTTCAGCGCCTGATAGGCACCCTCAGCAGCAGGCTCGTTGATCGTGTAGACCACGTTGATGTCCGGGTCTTTGGCCAGCAGGGTTTCCATGGCCTTCTGGCCACCTTCCGGGTTGGCGTCCGACTGCTCGTGACCCACAACGCGCGGATCGGTTTCCGACGACAGAACGGTCAGATCCGGAACTTCGATACCAAAGCCCTTCAGGAAGCCGGTGTCGCGTGCCACGTCAACCGAGATGTTGTCGCGGTTGATGTCGAGCATGGCGATCTTGGCAGTCGCAGCGCCTTCGCCCATCGTGGCGGCAGCCCATTGACCGATCAGCAGACCGGCTTCGAAGTTGTCGGTCGCAAAGGTGATGTCCTGTGCGTCCTTGTCAGCCAGCGGCGTGTCGAGGGCGATCACAAGGATGCCAGCGTCACGTGCAGCCTTCAGGGCCGGCCCGACCGAGTCGTTCGACGGGGTGATCAGGATACCCTTGGCGCCAGCAGCGACGCAGTTTTCAATCGCGGTGATCTGCGGCGAGGCGTCGCCATCTTTCACGCCAGCGAAGGCTTGAAAGTCCAGACCAGCAGCCTTGGCAGCCTCACCAGCGCCCTCTTTCATCTTCACGAAGAACGGGTTGGAATCGTTCTTGGTGATCAGGCAAGCCAGATCGGCAGCCGAAGCAGAGCCAGCGATCAAAGCAAGAGCGGCAGCGCCCATAAGGGCAGCAGCTTTGAATTTCATTGATAGTCCTCCCAAGTGTGATGGGGATGTTTCCCCGGCAGAAAGTCTTTCATCGGGCCTTTGCGGCCTTCTGATATGATTAGAAAGCCTGATTCGGCCCTCTACGTCAAGTTAAATAAATCACTCTGATTTATTATTGACAGACTGGTTTTTCCTGCCCAGTGTCAGTACAGGCCGCATAACAGATGCGGCCCCCTTACAGACTCGGTGCAGAAGACATGTTGATCGGCATTCCCCCCATTCTCGGCCCCGAGTTGCTGTTCACGCTGCGATCAATGGGCCATGGCGACGAAATCGCGCTGGTAGATGGCAACTACCCTGCACAGGAACATGCCCGCCGTCTAGTCCGGGCTGATGGTCATGGGGTATTGGCGCTGCTGGAGGCGATTCTGACCGTGATGCCGCTGGACCACCTCGTGCCACAGGCCGCCTTCCGCGCCGCGCTGAACAATGACAAGCGGCAGGCAAACGCGTTCCACCTTGCCGTTGACGCCGCCGTGGCCCGTCTGGCCCCCGGCTTTGCCGTCACACCGCTGGACGGTGCCGACCTCTACCCCCGCATCCGCGCCACCCACACGATTGTGGCAACAACCGAGGCCGCGCTGTTCGGCAATGTGATCCTGCGCAAGGGCGTCGTTGTCCTGCCCGGCGCCGGGTGACCCCGTGCCGACACCTCCTCCAGACTCAACCACTGACCGCGTGACGGCCGAACTCGCCGCCCTGCGCGGCACCAATCAATCCGGCATGCGCGATTATAACGAACGGCTGGTGCTGTCGCTGGTCCGCCAATACGGCGCGTTGGCCAAGTCCGACATCGCCCGGATGACCGGCCTGTCAGCGCAAACCACCTCCGTCATCATGCGGGCGCTGGAACGGGACGGATTGCTCAAACGCGGAGAGCCGATCCGCGGCAAGATCGGCCAACCCTCGGTGCCGATGTCACTGGACCGCGACGGCGCGTTCTTTCTGGGGCTGAAGGTCGGGCGCCGCTCCACCGACCTCGTGATCGTCGACTTCATGGGTCAGGTCCGCGCCACCCACCGCCGGATCTACCGCTACCCCACCCCCGGCGCAGTCGTGGCCTTTGTGGCTGAGGCGCTGCCCGGCCTGATGCAGGCCCTGACACCCGAACAGCGCGACAGGATCAGCGGCATGGGCGTCGCGATGCCGTTCCAATTGTGGAACTGGGTGCAGGCCCTCGGCGCGCCACAGACCGAGATGGACGCTTGGCGAGAGCGCGACATTCAGGGCGAACTGGCCGCGATTTGCGGCGTACCCGTCTATATGCAGAATGACGCGACCGCCGCCTGCGGTGCAGAACTGGTGTTCGGACTGGGTGAAAAACCCAAGGATTTCCTGTATTTCTACTTCGGCACCTTCATCGGCGGTGGTCTGGTCCTGAACGGCCAATTGTTCCTCGGCCGCACCGGCAACGCCGCCGGCGTCGGCCCCATCCCCGTCCCCGGCCCCGATGGCCGCATGCGCCGCCTGTTCGACAGCGCCTCGCTGTCCGTACTGGCCGACATGATGGAGGCCGCTGGCGAAAGCTCTGACCATATCTGGGAACGCCCGGATCAGTGGCACGTGTCGGATGCGGTGCTGAACGCCTGGATGGACCTCGCGGCAGAGGGGCTGGCGAGCGCGATCCTCTCCGCAGCGGCACTTCTGGAACTGGAGGCGGTGATGATCGACGGCTGGGTGCCCCCCACAATCCGAGAGGGCATCACCCGGCGCGTCAGCGACGCCCTCGCCCGGATGGACCTGTCCGGCATCACCGCGCCACAGATCCGCGAAGGCAGCGTCGGCGCACAGGCGCGCTCACTGGGGGCCGCCGCCATACCCCTCAGCCAACGCTACCTGATCGACCAGAACGCCGCCGCGCGCACCGCCTGAAACACCCGCGGCCACTTGCACGTTGCCATTTTGGCTGGCCGAAACTGCAACCTACGGCCCATCCTACCTAAACCATTCGTTAACCAGTTTGGCCGATGCTGGGAACATGACCCAATATCACCGCCCCCTGCTCCCCGGAGCGACCTATTTCTTCACCGTCCGGCTGGAGCAGCGCGGCTCTACCCTGCTGACCGACCACATCGACCAGCTGCGCTATGCCTATGCGAAATCGGTGCAGGACTATCCGGTCACCTGCCACGCCATGGTGGTCCTGCCCGACCACCTCCACGCCATCTGGACTGAGCCTGAGGGCGAGGTCTGGTATTCCGAACGCTGGCGCCGCATCAAATCCCGCTTCACCCATGCCATAGCCGAGCCGCTCAACGCCCGCCCCAGCTTTGAGGCGAAACGAGAGCGTGGCATCTGGCAGCGCCGCTTCTGCGAACATGCGATCCGCAATGAGGATGAGTTTCGTCGCGCCATGGCGCATATCCAGACCAATCCGGTCCGCCACGGTCTGGTCAGCGACCCCGACCTGTGGCCCTATTCCAGCTTCACCAAAGGTAGGATGGGCTATAGGTCGCATTTTCAACAAGCCGAAAATGGCAACGCGCCCATCGCCCAACACTTGGGTAAAACCCGGGCTATAACCCATACATCGGGCCAACACCTGTCGGCCTGAACGGGTAAAAGGGGGCAGATCCTGCCCCCCCTTCAGTCATCAGGCTGCAAGCGCCTGTTCGGCGGCGTGGGCAGCCTTGGTCGCATTGGCCCACCAGACCAGATCATCCAGCGATGCCTTGACCGAGGCCTGCAGATTGGCCTCAACATCGGCCATCTTGCCCGAACCACCCATGCCGGGGTGAACCTTGAAGAAGTCGCCCATGCCCAGATGCACGGCGTTACGTGTCGGCACCATTTGCAGCTCTACCGCGATGGTGCGCAGATGCTCCAACGCGCGGGTGCCGCCGACAGCACCGTAGGCAATCGCCGTCATCGGCTTGCGGTTCCACTCTTTATACGCCTGATCCAGCGCGTTCTTCAGCGCCCCGGTGATCGAGCGGTTGTATTCCGCCACGACGAAAATATAGCCGTCGAATTCGGCCATTTTCTTCTGCCATTTGACGGCAACTTCATTTTCCGACGGCATCCACAGGTTCGACGCCATCTCGTCAAAGAACGGCAGCGGATAGTCGCGCAAGTCGACCAGTTCGACAGTCATGTCGGTGCGGGCCTTGGCCTGCTCCAGCATCCATTGTGCCGGGATATCGGCGAAACGGGTCGGGCGGGTCGATCCGATGATGAGGGCGATTTTCGGTTTGGTCATGGTCTTTCCAATCACATTGAAGTCGGTTTGATGGGGAAGAGATGATCTGTCCGGCGCTCTGGCACAATTCGCCATTTCCGCGCCCCTGATGTGCGCAGATGCACCAAAGCCGCACACCGCCGCCCTCCCCTTCGGAACAGGTCAAAATCCAGCCAAACCACCCTTGTCCCTGCCCGTTTTGAGTGACAATCTGGCCTCATGAACAAGCCAAACGACAACCCCGCCGATCCCTTCAAAAAAGCCTTGGCCGAGGCCACCCGGACCATGGCCCATGACCCCGAGATGACGGTGACCTATTCGGTCGATCCGGCGGGCATGAACAAGGAAGGCATGCGCCTGCCGCAAGTCTCACGACGGATGTCGCGGGATGAGGTGCTGCTGGCGCGGGGCACAGCGGATGCGTTTGCGCTGAAACGGCGCTACCACAACGAAAAAGTCGCCGCGAAATACGCCCCCACCGGGGCGTTGGCGCGTGAGATTTTCGACGCGATGGAAACCGCGCGGTGTGAGGCCGTGGGCGCCAAGGCGATGCCCGGCACCGCCACCAATATCGACGCCAAAATCGCCCATGAGGCCGACCGCAAGGGCTATGGCCAGATCACCAACGCCGCCGAGGCCCCGCTGCCCGTGGCCGCTGGCTACCTGATCCGCCATCTGGCGACTGGCCGCGACCTGCCGAAATCCGCCGCCAACGTAATGAACCTGTGGCGCGATTTCATCGAGGAACAGGCCGCAGGCACCCTGCAAGGCATCGACGACGTGCTGGCCGACCAATCGGCCTTTGCCCGTCTGGCCCGTCAGATGATCTCTGACCTCGGTTACGGCGACCAGTTGGGCGACGACCCTGACCGGCAGGACGACGAAGACACTGGTGAGGACGATCAGGACGAAGAAAGCCCCGAAGAACAGGGTTCCGACGAAAGCGACAGTGAGGAGTCAGAGGCCTCACCCGAACAGTCCCAGGAAGACCAGCAAGACGAAAGTCAGGCGCAGGTCACCATGGAAGACAACGCCGACATGGAACAGGGCGATGAGGCCGAACTGCCCGATGGTGAGGCCCCGCTGGAACCGCCGCCGCCCGCCCCCTTTTCAGACGCCGACCCGAACTACACCGTCTACACCACGGATTATGATGAGGAAATCAAGGCCGAAGACCTCGCCGAACCCGCCGAACTGGAACGCCTGCGCGCCTATCTCGACCAGCAGCTTGAACCGCTGAAGGGCGCTGTCAGCCGTCTTGCGAACAAACTGCAGCGCCGCCTGCAGGCCCAGCAGAACCGCTCATGGGATTTCGATCTGGAAGAAGGCACGCTGGATGCTGGCCGTCTGGCGCGCGTCGTGGCCAACCCCACCACGCCCCTGTCGTTCAAACAGGAAAAAGACACCGAATTCCGCGACACCTGCGTCACCCTGCTGCTCGACAACTCCGGCTCCATGCGCGGTCGCCCGATCTCCATCGCCGCGATCTGCGCCGACGTTCTGGCCCGCACGCTGGAACGCTGCTCGGTCAAGGTCGAAATCCTCGGCTTCACCACCCGCGCCTGGAAAGGTGGCCAAAGCCGCGAACGCTGGCTGGCCCAAGGCCGCTCTGCCGCACCGGGTCGCCTGAACGACCTGCGCCACATCATCTACAAATCCGCTGACGCCCCGTGGCGCCGGGTTCGCCCCAATCTGGGCCTGATGATGAAAGAGGGCCTGCTCAAGGAAAACATCGACGGTGAGGCGCTCGAATGGGCGCACCGCCGTCTGACCGGTCGGCCAGAGGCGCGCAAGATCCTGATGGTGATTTCCGATGGCGCGCCGGTTGATGACAGCACCCTGTCGGTCAACGCCGCGAACTTCCTCGAAAAACACCTGCGCGACGTGATTGCCATGGTCGAACGCCGCCGCGCGGTCGAGCTGATCGCGGTCGGCATCGGCCATGACGTGACCCGCTACTACCAGCGCGCCGTCACCATCACCGATGTTGAGCAACTGGCCGGGGCCATGACCGAACAACTCGCCGGGTTGTTTGAGCTGGACCCCAAGAAACGCGCCCGCGCCATGGGCAAACGGCGGGCGGCTTGACGGCTGCACCCGCCCCAACCCAAGGAGCCGTTAGTGTTTCAGACGTTTGACTCAGTGGCATCGCCCGCCCAAGGCGCCGGGCGGTTGGCAGACTTGCGCGCGGCCATGCTTGGGGCGGGCTTTGCCGGCTTCCTCGTTCCCCGCTCTGACGCCCATCAGGGCGAATATGTCGCCGACCGCGATGACCGGCTGCAATGGCTGACCGGGTTCACCGGATCGGCCGGGTTCTGCATCGTGCTGCACGACATCGCGGGCGTTTTCATCGACGGGCGCTACCGCACACAGGTCAAATCTCAGGTCGATCTGGCGGTCTTTACCCCCGTCCCTTGGCCAGAAACCCAGCCCGGCCCGTGGATCGCGGAACATCTCGACACCGGCGTGATCGGCTATGACCCTTGGCTGCACACCGCCGATGAAATCGGACGGATTGAGACCGCCCTCTCTGGCCGCGGCATCATCCTGCAACCCACCACCAACCTTGTGGATGCCATCTGGCCCGACCAACCGCTGCCCCCCATGGGCCGGGTCTTCGTCCATCCCGATGACCTCGCCGGTGAAACGCTGCAATCCAAACGCGCGCGGCTGGCCGAAACCCTCGTTCTGGAGGGTCAAAAGGCCGCCGTCCTGACCCTGCCCGACTCGATCTGCTGGCTGTTGAACATCCGTGGCGCCGACGTGCCGCGCAACCCGGTCCTGCATGCCTTTGCCGTGCTGCATGACGACGAGCGCATCACCCTGTTTGCTGAGGCTGGCAAGTTTGACGCCGACACCCTCGCCCATCTCGCCCCCTATGCCACCCTGCGCCCGCATGACTGCCTTTCTGCCCGCCCTCCGCAGCCTGACTGGCCCCGTGCGGATCGACCGTACCGCCGCCCCGATCCTGCTGTCCCAAGAACTGACCGAGGCGGGCATAGCGGTTGCTTGGGGCGATGATCCCTGCCGCCTGCCCAAGGCCCGCAAGAATGCGGCCGAAATCGCGGGCACCCGCACCGCCCATCTGCGCGACGGCGCTGCGATGGTCGAATTCCTCGCGTGGCTCGACGAGCAATTGCCCAAGGGCGGCTTGACCGAAATCGACGTGGTCAAATCCCTCGAAGGCTTCCGCCGCGCCACCAATGCCCTGCACGACATCTCTTTCGACACCATCTCAGGCTCTGGCCCGAATGGCGCGATCATCCACTACCGCGTGACCGAGGAAACCAACCGCACCATTGGCCGCGACGAACTGCTGCTGGTGGATTCCGGCGCGCAATATCTCGACGGCACCACCGACATCACCCGCACCATCTGCACCGGCGATGCCGGGGATGAGGCGCGGGCCGCCTTCACCCGCGTCCTGCAAGGCATGGTCGCCATCAGCCGCGCCCGCTGGCCGCGTGGTCTGGCTGGCCGCGATCTCGACGCGCTCGCCCGCTATCCGCTGTGGCTGGCGGGGCAGGATTACAACCACGGCACCGGCCACGGCGTCGGCGCGTTCCTGTCGGTGCATGAAGGCCCGCAGCGCCTGTCACGCCTGTCAGAGGTGCCGCTGGAACCTGGCATGATCCTGTCCAACGAGCCCGGCTATTACCGCGAAGGCGCCTTCGGCATCCGCATCGAAAACCTGATCGTGGTGCAAACCGCCCCCGCCTTGGGCGACAACCGCGACCAGTTGTCGTTCGAAACCCTGACCTTCGTGCCCTTTGACCGCCGCCTGATCGTGGTGGACGACCTGTCACCGGGCGAACGGGACTGGATCAACGCCTATCACGCCGAGGTGTCTGTCAAACTCAGGGACCGTCTGTCAGACTTTGCCAAGGCTTGGCTCGATCAGGCCTGCCAACCAATCTGAGGAGAGCCATGGGACTGCCAATTCACATCACCCCGGCCACCGGTCACTACCGCATCGCGGTCGGTGATCTGGTGATCGGCGAAACCGATCACGCCCTGATGGTGGATGAGGCGGGCCACACCCCCACCCTCTACGTCCCCCGCGCCGACATGCGGATGGATCTGCTGACGCCAATGCCGCGCCAAACGACCTGCCCGTGGAAGGGTGAGGCCACCTATTTCTCGGCTGGCGGTCAAGACAATGCGGTCTGGTCCTATGAGACGCCGCTGCCCGGCGTGGCCGAAATCGCGGGCCATATGGCGTTCTATCCGGTGGTCACAGTGACCCGGACCTGACCGCACTCCCAGTTGCGAACAAGTCGCAACGTGATTAAGATGTGGTTAATAAAAAACGGTAAGCCGCTGATATCGCGGCTAAATACCAAGTGTCGCGCAGACGGACGCTTGCGCCCTACCCCGCCGACGCGACCAGACGAATCCGCTCCACCATGGCCCGCAACCCGTTGGACCGTTGAGAGGACAGATGGTCATTCAACCCCAACCGCCCCAATTCATGCGCCGCATCAACCTCCAAAACCTCAGCCAAGGTCAGCCCGGAATACAAGGCGTGCAGGATCGCGATCAAACCCCGCACGATCATCGCATCGCTGTCACCCTGAAAGTCAAACTTGTCGCCCTCAATCACCGGGCGCAACCAGACCTGACTGGCACAGCCCTGAACCTTCAAAGCAGGCACCTTGAACGTGTCGTCCAGCGGCGGCATCGCCTTGCCCAATTCAATGACGTGGCGGTAGCGTTCCTCCCAATCATCAAGGAAGTCGAAGGTGTCGGCGAGGTCTTCAAAGCTTTGGCTGGCCATATCAGTCTCCTTGCCCCCGAAGTAATCCCGCCGCTGGCCCGCGTCCAGTGCCGTCAGTGCTTTTCAAAGCCCGCGCCATCGGCTACCCAAGGGGGACAATTGGGGTGTTTACGATGAAATTGCCAATCCTCACGGTCATGGTTCTGGCGACGGCTCTGGGGGGCTGCGCCAGGATCGCGCAGTCACGGTTCAATCCGTTGAACTGGTTCGGTCAGGCGCAGCAGGTGGTGGACACCTCGCTCTACACCATCCCCACCGACAAGCGGGCCATGATCGCCCAAGTGGTGACCCTGAAGGTAGAGCCGTACAAGGGCGGCGCGATTGTCCGCGCCACCGGCGTGCCGCCGACCCAAGGCTACTGGGATGCCGAACTGGTCGCCCAACCGCTGGATGAGAACGGCCGTCTGGTCTACGAATTCCGCATCTTCCCGCCCCCCTACGGCGGCCCCACCGGAACGCCCTATTCCCGGCAGGTCACGGTGGCCGCAGCGGTCAGCGATTTCAAACTGCAAGGCGTGCGGACCATCGTGGTGCAGGGCGCCAGCAACGCGATGTCGGTGGGCCGCTAAAGCCGGACCACCCGCACCTCGTTGCCCTTGGCGGACAGGGCGATCTCTCCCCGGCACAGCCGCAGCGCATCGTCCCCAAACGCCTCAGCCCGCCAGCCCCGCAACGCCTCAACATTGCGCTCACCGGCGGCGATGGCATCAAGATCCGACGCAGCGGCGATCAGCTTGGGTGCCACGCCGAGACTCTCCGACTTCGCCTTCAGCAGCACGCGCAGCAGATCGGCGAGGGCCGGGTTGACCTGCAACTGTTCGCGCGACAGGTCGGGCTTCGGCATGTCCTCAGGCTTGGTCTCCATCCCGGCCTTGATGGCGGCAAGGATACCCTCGGCGATCTCAGTCTTGCGCCCCTCACGCAGCAACAGACGTGAGCGGCCCAGTTCCTCAATCGTGGTCGGCCGGGTCGAGGCCAGCTCCAGCAGTGCGTCGTCCTTCATCACCCGGCTGCGCGGCACGTTCTGGGTCTGCGAATAGGTCTCGCGAAACCGGGCGAGTTCCTTGACCACCGCCAGAAAGCGGCCCGAGGTGGTGCGGGTCTTGACGCGCAGCCAGGCCTCTTCCGGCGTGGTGGTATAGGTGGCCGGGTCGAGCAGGATCGACAGCTCTTCCTCAACCCAGGACAGGCGACCGGATTTGATCAGCTGGGCCGACAGGAATTCGTAGATCACCCGCAGGTGGGTCACATCGGCCAAGGCATAGTCCATCTGCGGCTTGGTCAACGGGCGGCGCGACCAGTCGGTGAAACGTGAGGTCTTGTCGAGATCAGACTTGGCGATCTTCTTGACCAGCGTCTCATACCCCGCCTGCTCGCCAAAGCCGCAGACCATCGCGGCGATCTGGGTGTCGAACAACGGCTCGGGGAAGACATGGCCTTCGACGAAGAAGATCTCCAGATCCTGCCGGGCGGCATGGAACACCTTGACGGTCTGCTTGTGGCGGAACAGATCATAGAGCGGCTCCAGCGACATGCCCGACCCTTCGATCGGGTCAATCAGCACCGCATCGCCATCCTTGCCGGGCAACGCCGCCTGGATCAGGCACAGCTTGGACCAATAGGTCCGCTCGCGCAGAAACTCGGTGTCGAGGGTGACATAGGCATGGGTCTTGGCGGCTTCACAGAACGCGGCCAGGTCTTCCGTCGTCGTAATCACGCGCATCAGGCAACTTTCGCTAGATCTCACGGGTTCATCCCGCTCTTTCGGCTATAGGCGGCAAAAAGCCGGAGGGAAAGACCCAAGGGCTTGACCTTTCCGAAATACCCTGACGGCGGGTCAGAAATGCCGATTGGGGCGTGAACCAGCTGCGGCCAAGCGGTGCCAAAGCCTTTGACGGGGGCTCGATGCCCTCGGCAAAGGCCCGCTGTTCAGATCATCACCGGCCGGCGGTCGCCCACAGCAAATCGGCGGAGGACGGCGGGATAAAGCAGATGTTCCTGCACCAGAACGCGTGCGGCTAGGCTGTCCTCGGTATCCCCCGGCACCACTGGCACCCGGGCTTGGCCAAGGATCGGCCCCGCATCCAGATCGGCCGTCACCTCATGGACCGTGCAGCCCGCTTCGGCATCACCTGCCGCAAGGGCGCGGGCATGGGTGTGCAGGCCGGGATATTTCGGCAGCAGTGACGGGTGAATGTTCAACATCCGCCCCGCGTAGCGTTGCACGAACCCCGGCGTCAGGATCCGCATGAACCCGGCGTGGCAGATGATGTCAGGTTCGGCGGCATCAAGGTGCCGGGCCATCTCCGTCTCAAACGCCGCGCGATCCTTGCCGAAGGGGCGGTGGTCCACAGCGGCCACCGGCACACCCGAGAGCCGCAGCCTTTTCCAGACCGCCGGCATCCGGGTTGTTGGAGAACACCAAGCCACCCGCGCCGGATGATCGTCGACCATATCGCGCACCAGGGCCAGCATGTTCGACCCACCCCCGGAAATGAGGATGGCGACCCGCTTCACTTCAGCGTGCCCGTGTAAATCACGCCTTCGCCCGCGACGATCCGGCCGAGGGTGCAAACCTCTTCGCCCTGTTCGCGCAGCAAGTCGGCCAGGGCCTCTGCCCGGTCTGCCGCCACCACGACGATCATCCCGATGCCGCAGTTAAAGGTTTTCAGCAGTTCCGGCATCGACATATTGGCGGTCGTCGCCAGCCAGCGGAACACCGGCGGCAAGGTCCATGCCCCCAGATCAATCTCGCAGGCCAGCCCCTCAGGCAGCACGCGCGGCGGGTTTTCGGTGATGCCGCCGCCGGTGATATGGGCGAGGCCATGCACGCCCCCTGCCCTGATCGCCGCCAAAGCCTGCTTCACATACAGCCGCGTCGGTGCCAGCAGCGCCTCACCCAGCGTGCCATCTGAGAACGGCGACGGGGCGTCCCATGCCAGACCCGACAGCTCTACCACCTTGCGAACAAAGGAATACCCGTTGGAATGCACCCCGTTGGAGCCGAGGCCGAGGATCACGTCGCCTTCGACCACGCCCGCCGGCAACTCTGTCCCGCGTTCCATCGCGCCTACCGCAAAGCCAGCAAGGTCAAAGTCGCCCTTGTGGTACATGCCCGGCATTTCCGCCGTCTCGCCACCGATCAGCGCACAGCCAGAGGCCGCACAGCCCGCCGCGATACCGTTGATGATGCGCGTCGCCTCGGCCACGTCCAGCTTACCCGTGGCGAAATAGTCGAGGAAAAACAGCGGCTCCGCCCCTTGGCAGACCAGATCGTTGACGCACATCGCCACCAGATCAACCCCGATCGTATCGACATTGCCGGTATCAATCGCGATCCGCAGCTTGGTGCCGACCCCGTCGGTGGCCGCAACCAGCACCGGATCGGTATAGCCCGCCGCCTTGAGGTCAAACAGCGCCCCAAAGCCGCCCAAACCGCCCATCACGCCAGACCGAGAGGTCGCCTTGGCCGCGGGTTTGATCTTTTCCACCAGCAGATTGCCCGCGTCGATATCGACGCCCGCGTCCGCATAAGTCAGGCCATTGTGTCCAGTGGTCATCGCCGCACCCCGATTGGTCCCATTTCGCCCCCCATAAACGATCCCCCCCACCGCCGCAACGCCCCGCGCCTTGGTTCTTGACCCGGGCGGTTGATATGTTAGGCAGCACCTACGGCGGGCCTGTAGCTCAACGGTTAGAGCAGGGCGCTCATAACGCCTTGGTTGGGGGTTCGAGTTCCCTCCGGGCCTACCAAACCACTACCAAATCTCTGCAGATAAACCATAACCGTGCTCGTTTTGGCGGTTTTGGTGCTCACCCCTGTCAAGTCTTTTCGGCGTGAACAAATCCGTTTATCTTTCAAGCAATTGTTATTGAACAGTTAAATTTGGTAGTGCCAGATGGGCCCCTTCGCTTTCCAAAGGTGCAAACTCCAGATCAGGTTTTGCGGAAAATCACCGTTTTGACTGCATCTCGCAGGTAGAGCCTCCCAAAGTCCGCGCCGTTGGTCGAAAACACCGACACCTCTAGCCCGGTCCAAAGCGGCCGTCAGTAGGAAATCGTTCGGTCCGAACTCCGCGGCCAAAGTCCTTATTGTCACAAATCTTTGGTGGAATGCCGCGACATCAGTCAGGTGTCATATAGGCTGTTTCGACCCGGGCCTTGCCCGGCCTGACCCAAGTCGCTGGTGTATGCCCAGCGAGGATCAGCGCCCGGAAGCGGCCCTTGTCCCGGATTCCAACGGACAGGCCAAAGGCTGTTGCGGGTATAGAACTCACTTGTTGCGGGTCAGGTTTGGGTGCCAGCGGTTCTACATCTTCCAGTCGGACCCGCAGGTCCCTGAACCGGCCCTCGGGCAAGAGGGCGAGCTTCAGAACCCCCTGCTCCACCGCATCAGTCAACTGCCGAAGCGAAAGATCCGTCGTGGCCAGCGCCCTCAGCAGACCTACCCACCCCGGGTCTTCGACAGCCATTGGGGTCGCACCGACTGTCAGCCGCTCTGTTAGCGCCTTTGCCTCGACAAACTCCACCGCAAGCGGACAGTGTCGGACGGGTACCTGGGGATCAGTATGCCCTCGGCAATGAGGGCGGCCAGTTCGGTTCGGCTGGCACCAATTTCCCGCATCAGGGTTTTCTGGCTGACAAGAGTCGGCACTTCAGCAAGGAGGGCCGCATGGTCCACGGCACTGAAGACGCGGCGGTTGGAAAAACGCGTATCACCCGACACCAACGCGCCTGCTTCGATGAGGAAGGGTTCCAGCCGTTCCTCGGTCGTTCCGATCTCCGCCGCAGCGCTGTAGAGGGAATGCAGTCGGCGATGACGCTGGACTTCACCCAGCACGGCATCGCCCGCCGCCACGGGCCAGATCGAGAGAATGCAGGCCCGAAGCAGGCTGCGGAACGGTTCGAATGCAGGATCATCGCGGTAGTCATGCCGCAGTTTTGTAAACAGGCTTCCGAAAGCCGCTTGCGGTTCCAGCCAGGCACCATCGGCTGCGTCGGCGAGCGATTGAAACGCCGCAGAGATTGCCGCTTCTCCTTGTCGCGCCACGGCAAATCCAGCTTGCTGAGCCGAACGCAGGGTCGAGACCTCCTCCTGTGCTGGAACCTTCTGAAGGCGGAGCAGCTCCATACCAAGAAGTCTGCAAAAGGCCGTTGCGGCTTCCAGCCGATGATGTGCGAGCCAGGTAGAATCCTCTCCAGTTTCAAGACGCCGTTCCAACCATCGGTCATGATCGGTGGGCTCGCGTTGGGGACGATCGAATGCGCCGGCCATGAGTGCTGGCAGCAGTTCTGCAAACCTCGCGGCGAAATCATGGCGCGCATACCGGTTGTCTGCCCTCCAGAGCGGCATCAGCAGATGGTTGTGACGCAGGCAAAGTGTAACTTCTCGAAACTGCCAGTCCCCCCGCATTGCCATCGCTTCCGCTGATCCACCGGTATGATGCTGAGCATCCTCACGTAGACAAACCGGGCACCCCCGCATGACGGGATTTCGCAGCGCCCTTGAGACGAACACCTCACCGCGAAACCGCATCCGAACTTCGCCGATCGGCTCACCGGTCCATGACGTCAGCGTGTCGATTTCAACCGAACTCAGCCCCCCCCAGTAAGCCAAGCTGCCCAAGGCCTCACGGTCGCCGTCCAGAATATGCCGGAGAGTCGCACCCATATTTTGGGCATACTCCACCATTGGCGTCCGCCGCATGGTGGCCAGACGCGACAAGAAAGACGGTACCGTTTCACGATCAACCGGTACTGGCCGCAGAGGGGAGAGTTGCTTCAAGGATCTGCTTTTTGAAGGTTTTCGATGTGGTCTTCCGCGGAACAGATGACGCATGCGCCCGGAGTTGTCTACGGCGCAATTCCCCGGTTCATAATCCAAGGAACCGACAAATCAATCAGGGCAGCGGGAGATCTGGTCAGACCAACGCGTTCGGCCCTTAGCATGCGTAATTGGGCTGCCCCTGATTCTGAGGTCGAGCTCCCGATAAGATCACAGGATGACTGTGAACAAGGGAGATAGATGATGGAATATTTTGCCGGATTGGATGTGTCGCTGCGATCTGTGCCGCTGTGCATCGTCGATGCCAAAGGCAAGGTGATGCTCGAACGCGAACTGCCCTGTGAAGTCGGCGATATCGCCGATTGCCTGAACAGCTTCGGTCATCCGATTGAGCGGGTTGGGTTTGAGGCTGGCACGCTGAGCCAGCATCTGTTCTTTGGTCTGACAGGCGAAGGCTTTGACGTCGTCTGCATGGAAGCGCGCCAGGTCAACGCTGCCCTTGTCGGCAATGCGGAACAAGACCGACAAGAACGACGCGCGTGGGATTGCCCATGTCCTGCGCACCGGCTGGTTCAGCCCGGTTCACATGAAGAGCCGAGAAGCGCATGGTGTTCGCGCGTTGCTCAGCACCCGCAAAGCATTGCTCAACAAGACAATCGATCTGGCCAACGAAGTGCGCGGCCTGCTGAAGATCTTTGGCCTGCGTCTTCCCAAGACAGTCAAGCATGGCAGCTTTGACGACCTCGTCCGTCCGATGATCGAAATGGACGAGGTTCTGGCGCATGCCATTGTTCCGCTGCTTGATGCCCGTCTGGTCTTGTACCAGCACTTTCTTGAACTGGACCGACGGGTCAAACGCGCGGCCAGCCAGTGACGAGGTCTGCATGCGGATGATGACCGTCCCGGGTGTTGGGCCGATTGCAGCGCTGACCTTCAAGGCTGCCGTCGATGATCCGGCGCGCTTCAAACGATCTCGCACGGTTGCCGCGCATTTTGGCCTGACACCACGACGATATCAATCCGGCGAGCATGACAATCCCGGGCGCATATCGAAAGCCGGCGACCGAGATGTGCGCGCGACTCTTTATGCGGCCGCCAATGCACTGCTGATGCGCACGATGGCAGGATCGCAGATCAAATCCTGGGGCATGCGACTGATGCGCACCAAAGGCCGCCGTCGCGCTGTCGTCGCTGTCGCCCGCAAACTGGCCGTTCTGCTGCATCGCATGTGGACAGATGGCACCGAGTTCCGTCCGGAAAAGGTGGAGGGCACAGCATGATCTGAACCGCCAACCACCAAAGCCTGAACGGGGTCGTCCCTCACCGGACGAGGTCTGTGGATGAAGCCGAAAATGGCTGCTGCGCAACGAGAAGCGCGTCCCAAAGCAAGGCTCTCCACTGCCAATCCGACACATGCGTGCAGCGATGCCATCACGGCATCAACCAGACTGCGAAGAGAAGCGTGACCCGGATGAGTGACAATGACCCAAAAGAAAGAAGGAAAACGAGCTTGACCCAAACACCCAATTAGAGAAGCGGACATCCCTCAGAACGCTAGCTCAATCCCTAATCTGAAAGAATACAAGATCGCTCGGCGCTGACTGATCATTCAATTCCAGTCACCTCAGGATGCGTTCTCGCGCTAATTCGAAGGTGCAACAAACGACCTTAAGCATCCTTGGCGGCACCAACGAGCCATTCTGAAAAGGTGACTACGGCGGTTCGTTGACCGGCATTCTGTGTGGTCACCAGATCATAGCCGATTCCAGTTGACCTCGAAATTTCGGGGAAAAGCGGGACGAGTAGACCGGCGTCAATTACATCCTGCAAGATTGGCCAGCTTGCCAGAATGACACCCTGACCCGAGATCGCCGCCTGCACGGCCATACCATAGTCGCTGAACCGAAGGCCCTGACTGACATCCATGCTGTCAAGACCGACGCGCTTGGCCCATTCGCCCCAATCGAACCAGCTTCTGGTCGCGCTGGCCCAAGGCAGCTGCGCCATGTCCCAGTGGATCAGTGGCGCGTTCGCAAGGTGTTCCATTGCGGTCAAGGGGATCGGTCTGGCCGCCAGTGCAGGGCTGCAAGCCGGATAGACCAGATCATCAAACAACCGACGCACGATCAGGCCCTCGTCGTTTTTCACTCCATAGCGGATGGCAATGTCCACATCGGAGCGGTGCAGATCGACGATGCGCTGCGAACTGTCGATCAGAACGTTGATATGCGGATTGCGGGACCGGAAATCCTCAAGCCGCGGTACAAGCCATGTTGTCGCAAAAGAGGCTTCCACGGACACGATCAACCGCCTGCTGTCGTCTTTGCCACGCAACTTTTGCACCGCATCGGCCATTTGGCGCATCGCAGGCCCCAGATCAGCCGCGCCCTCAATGGCTAGATCGGTCAAAGCGATGCCGCGCCCCTGCCGGATAACCAGCTTTCTTCCCATAGCATTTTCAAGTTTGACCACCAGTTGCTTGACGGCTGCCGAGGTGACGCCAAGCTCCGCCGCCGCGCGCTGATAGCTCAGATGTCGAGCAACAGCCTCAAATGCGCGCAAGGAATTCAGGGATGGCATCCAATCGGACATTCTTTAGTTTTCCTTAGGTCTCGATGAAGATCAAATGGTTTCTCACTTCGTAAGTGCACTGCTAGCCTTTGCGGATACACCGCTACAGCCGCAGCATGACTGCCTGGCGGTCAATAAATTCTAAACTGTCAAATGGTCTGGTCGGTCGCCATTTGAAATCCAAGGAGGAACAGAAAATGCGCTCAGCGGACGGAAAAACCAGAAGTGTCGTCACAGACATGCCGGGCGCGGGTTGGGACTATTCGATCACGCGCCATCCTTACCACGAGCACGAGCGGCCAAAGGGCGCGCATTATTGCGTCTATAACCGTCGTCTGATGGCGGTTTGCTTTGACGATCATTCCACCGAGGATGGCTACTGGCGCCTACGCCGTGAGGCTGCTCTTTTGCACACTGGCGAATACCCACTGGAATTTCGTGGCCCCGACGCTGAACGCCTACTGGACAAGCTGTTCACTAAGGATATCACCAAGGTGAAGGTTGGCCGCTGCGGCTATGGCTTGGCCTGCTATGAAGACGGCGGCATGCTGGTCGATGGAATCTTGTTGCGGCTGGAAGCGGATCGCTTCTGGTATGCGCAGGCCGATGGCGACTTTTACAGCTGGGCGCGTGCGCATGCCGCTGGAATGGATGTAACGATTTCAGACCCCGACGTGTTCGTCAGCCAAATCCAAGGCCCGAATGCACTGAAAATCCTCGAAGCAGCAAGCGCCACCGGCCTGCCGGACAAGTTCAGCTACTTTGCCATCGCCCGGGTCAATTTTGGCGGGCAAGAAGTTGTGATTACCCGGACAGGCTACACCAACGAACTTGGTTGGGAGTTCTATACCGAACCCCACCACGATGCCGATGCCCTTTGGGCGCATCTGAGGGCGGCAGGCCAGCCATATGGGTTGGAGATCTTTGGCCTTGATGCGATGAACATCCGCCGGATCGAGGCTGGCATCCTGAATGCCGGTGCTGATTTCAACCTGACAACAACTCCCTATGAGGCCGGAATTGGTCGTTTCATCGACGAGGACAAGAGTGATTTCATCGGCAAGGCGGCCCTTGCAAAAGCCGACCGCTTGCCGCGGTCACACGGCATCAAATGTCTTGGGGGTGAGCCTTTGATCTCCGGCGAGGTCCAAGTGAATGGCGCGCGGGTGGGAACGATCACCTCTGGTGCGACCTCGCCCTATCTCGGTCACGGCATTGGCATCGCGCTGATGGACAGCACCGCACATCAGCCCGGCACGATGATCAGCGTGCGATGTAAAGATGGAAAGGCCCACTCGGCAGAACTGGTTGGATTGCCGATGTACGACGAATTGGGCGAAATACCCCGGGGTAAGCGGGTGGATATTCCGCAGAAAACGTAAGGATATCAGATATCCAGACTGTGCCAGAAATCTGCCTTGCGAAAGCAATGTCGCGTATTGCTGAAAGAACAATTCATCCGCATCGGTTGTGCCTCGAGAAAGTCGCGAGTTCAGCACACATACCATTATGAAAAAGGTAAGCCTTTCCATCAATTTGGACGACAATACGGAAGCCAAAA
>CAWAEL010000036.1:0-16605 GCA_963781185.1 uncultured Alphaproteobacteria bacterium | reverse complement strand
TAGAAAAACTCGATGTAGTCGAACACTTCGCGACGCGCTTCTTCGCGGGTTTTATACTTTCTGCGGCGGATGCGTTCGCGTTTGAGCAGGTTGAAGAAGCTTTCCGCCACCGCATTATCCCAACAGTTCCCCCGACGGCTCATGCTTTGCGTCAGATTGTGCTGTTCGAGGAACTCTTGCCACTCGTAGCTGGTGAATTGTGAGCCTTGGTCGGAATGCACCTGGACTTTGGTCTTCGGTTTGCGGCGCCAGACGGCCATCAACAGGGCTTGCAACGGCAAATCGGTATATGTGCGGCCTTGCATGGACCCGCTGCCCGGCAGCGGTTTGCAAGCAAACCGCGAGAGGGGACCAACAACGCGCCGAGAAAACAGATCGATGACGACTGCGAGATAAAGGAAGCCCTCGTGGGTGCGGATGTAGGTGATATCTGTGACCCAGAACTGGTCCGGAGCGTCGACATCGAACTCTCTGTTCAAGGTATTGTCGGCCACAACGGCAGGGCTGCCGCCGTAGGAGCCGGGCTTCTTTTTATACCCAATCTGAGCTCTTATGCTCGCTAAACGTGCCAAACGCCACGCGCGGTTAGGGCTAATATCTTCGCCCATATCGCACAGATCATCATGCAGCTTGCGGTATCCATACACCTCGCCGCTGTCGTTCCCAGCCTGCTTCAGCAGCGCGGTTTGCCGCTGATCCTCCAGCGCCCGTTGGGAAAAGGGTTCGCTCAGCCATGCATAAAAGCCGCTCGGATGAACAAGCCGCATCCGGCACATGGCCCGGACCGCAAAGATCAACCGGTTCTCTGCAATGAACGCATACCTCACCCGCTGCCCGGCAGCGGATGTTTACATCCGCGAGAGGGGGGATTCCCTGACGAAGTATGCGGTCGCCTTTTTTAGGATGTCCCGTTCCTCCGTGACCCGCAGCAGATCCCGCTTCAACCGCCGGATCTCGTCAACTTGCGCATTGACCTCTTGGATCACCTTTGCGGGCCGCGAAAATTGCTTCTGCCACGTGTAGATCGACTTGGTGCTGACGCCCAATCGCTCGGCCACCTCGCGCACCGGGTAGCCCCGATCCTCGACCTGTGCGACCGCATCGCGTTTGAACTCATCTGTGAATTTAGCTCCGGACATCTCGTCCTCCTTGCTTCCAAAATTACCAAGCAAGGCGTCTACAAATCTAGGGGCTATTCAGGGGCCCGATGATGTCTGGGCGATGGACTTCGTTCATGACCAACTGGCGACGGGCAAGAAGTTGCGTGTGCTGACCGTCGTGGATACCTTTTCTCGCTACGTGCCGGTTCTGGAGGCGAAGTTCAGCTATCGCGGCGAGGACGTCGTGGCGACGCTCGATCGCGTTTGCGGGCAGACGGGTTACCCCAAAACCATCCGCGTCGATCAGGGCAGCGAGTTCGTGTCGCGCGACATGGACCTCTGGGCCTATCAGCGCGGCGTCACCCTGGACTTCTCTGGCCAGGCAAACCCACCGATCGAGCCATTGTCCGCCATTGGTCCAATGACAGTGGCGAGGGCCTTCATCGAAGCATTCTATGGCCGTTTCGGCGCCGAATGCCTGAACGCACATTGGTTCTTGACTCTTGCAGACGCGGCCGAAAAGTTGGAGGCTTGGCGTAGATACTAAAATGAGGAACGGCCACATGGCGCGATTGGGAACAAGGTTCCGATCATGCTGACAAAATCGGGGGGCGCCACCAGCCCGTCACCCTGAGCGAAGCCGTAAAACTCTGCCTTCGGGCGGTCCAACGTTGGGGAGCGGATCAGGTTAGGCCAGAGTCTACCTCAAAATGGATTAGGTGCAGTGGGCAACGGCAAAAGTCATATTCGGCATGGGGCGCAGACTTTGTCCGGGCCAATTCGTGTCTCTGCGCCGAGCGATTTTGGCCGCACGCTTGTTGTCGACACCATCGCCAACTTTCTCGTAAAACACAGGAATACAACGGTCGAACTGCTTTTGTCCGATGACCGTGTAGATGTCGTCGGGCAAGGTTTTGACATTGCCGTAAGGGTTGGGTCTGTCTCGGACAGCTCACTCCGTGTACGTTCGCTGGGACATGAGCGTCGGGTGGTGGTTGCCTCGCCGGAGTATCTTGCCCGGCAACGCTGCACCCAATACCCCTGCGGATCTGAGCAATCATAACTGTATTGTCATGCGTTTTGGCGCGAGTCTGGATGACGTCTGGTCGTTTGGCCCGGTTGGCTCGGAGCAGATGGTCAAGGTGCGGGGTGACCGGACTGCCAACGATGGGGCATTGGCGCGGCAATGGTGTCTTGCCGGGCACGGCATCACCCTGAAATCGAACCTGTATGTGGAATTCGGACATCCGCTCTGGTCGTCTGATCGAACTGCTCATCAGACTTCGCGCCACCACCTACACAGCTGCAACTGGTTTTTCCGCCCAGCCGCACCCAGCCGCGGCGCGTTCGGGCCCTCGTCGAAGATCTGGTTCAGGCGTTCCAGAGACAAGAACGTTCGGCACCTGACATCGGTCAGCTGGATTGACGATCAGCCAGAAACCTAACGAACAGCAATGTCAGGTTTTCGCGTCGCGATTTATCCGGCCAAACAGCATAATATCCAAGCGGACGCAGCCGCCACTCTGGCAGCAGCCGTACCAGTGCGCCTGACTTTGCGCCACGATCTGCAAGGTGGGCCGGCAGAACAGTTGCCCCGATATTCTGGCATGCGAAATGGTAAAGCGCATCGACACTGTCCACCTCAAGGCGCGCGTTCCCGGTGACCTTGACAGTGTCGCCTTCTATCGAATTGAACTCCGTCACATCGGAGCGTTGTTGGTACCTTATCCAGTCCCAATCTTCCAAGTCTGACGGATGCCGGGGCTGCGGGCGCGACGCGGCATACTGAGTGCCCGCCACAAGCGCGCGTTCACTTTCGCCGAGCTTTCGCGACATCATGGAGCTGTTGTCCAGCCAACCCGCACGAATGTTGAGATCAAATCCATCTTCCAGCAGCGCCATCCGGTGGTCGGTGTAGATCACCGACAACGCGACAAGCGGATGAAGCCGGATGAAATCGGCAATGGATGTCGATATTTCCGAAGACGACATGAAGGCAGGCAAGCGAAATCCGCAATGCGCCCACCGGCTCCAGTGAAAGCGCATTCAACTCGTTCAACCCGGCTTCTGCGCTGCGCATCATATCCACGACGCGGGCGTAGAACATGCGGCCTTCGTTCGTCAGCGCAATCTTTCGAGTTGTCCGATACAGCAGCGTCACCCCAAGGAAGCTTTCAAGGTCCGACACCGTTTGGCTGATCCGTGACGGGGCCAGACCAATCGTCTTGGCCGCCGCACGGAAGGACCCCTCATCCACGACGCGGGCGAATATGGCCATATGCCTCAGGTGCTCGATCATTGTTCTGTCCTGCGGAACTATCATTTCTGAAACCAGTGAATACCCGAAGCAATGCGCAAGGGATAGATCATCCTTACAGACAAAGGAGCGGTCAAATGAATGCACAAACGATCTTCACGACAGAGCGGGCAGGCCAGTATCTGGCGTCGCTTTGCAAGCATTTCGGCCACAAGGTTCCGGTGCAATATGACGCCAAGTCTGGCAGGGTCGAGCTACCCTTCGGCCAGTGCGACCTCGCCGCCGATGAGGCAACCCTTACCCTGACTGCCCGCGCCGAGAACCAGCCTGACCTTGACCGGACCATTGGGGTGATGACCAGCCATCTTGAGCGGTTCGCATTCCGGGAAAACCCCCACCTCGCGTGGACACCGCCCCAAACCACCGCGCGACCGGACGTCGCGGTCGGTCCTGACGCCTGACACCCCGCAACCCTGCGTTCGGCGTTGAAATCAACCACACTTCCCCATCGTTTTGAAAACTGGAGACTACCATGACCCTTAAGTTCCTACTTGCCTCGGCTGCAATGGCTTCGTTGCTTCCCGTTCTGGCTCTGGCTGATACCGCCGCCAACAAAGCCACCGCGATTGAGGCGCTGACCGCCACGCTTGGTCAAGGCGATATCGCCGCCGTCGATCAATACTTTGACCCGGCCTACGTCCAGCACAACCCCGACATCGCCAATGGCACCGAGGCGCTGAAAGGCCTGATCACCATGCTGCACGACAGCGGCAAGTTCAAATCCGAGACCGTTCGCGTGATCGCTGACGGCGATCTGGTGGCGTTCCAGGGCCGCTACGAAGGATTTGGCCCAACCCCGATGGTGGCCTTTGACGTCTTCCGCATGAAGGACGGCAAGATTGTCGAGCATTGGGACAACCTGACCGTTGAGACCGCGCCGAACCCCTCGGGCCACAGCCAAATCGACGGTGCCACCGAGATCACCGATCTGGACAAGACCGATGCCAACAAAGCCTTGGTCACCGACTTTGTCACCAAGGCGCTGATCAACGGCGAACATGTTGATTTCACCCAGTATATCAACCCGACCAACTATGTTCAGCACAACTCGCAAGTGGCGGATGGGCTGGAAGGCTTTGGCGCGTTCATGGGTGAAATGGCGGCCAAGGGTATTTCGATGAAATACAACGAAGTGCATCAGGTGATTGGCGAGGGCAACTTTGTTCTGACCCTGTCGGACGGCACTTTTGGCGACCAGGCTCAGGCGTTCTATGACCTGTTCCGCGTTGAAGACGGCCTGATTGTTGAACATTGGGACGTAATTTCGCCGATGCCGGGTGCTGATGCCGCGCACAACGAAGCGGGCAAATTCTGAACCCAACCGGCCCCGGATCTGATCCGGGGCCACCAGGCAGGACTATCAAAATGGACCGCAGAACCCTTCTTCAAACCACGCTTGGCACTGTGCTGGCGATGATCCTTGGCAAAACCGCAGGAGCCGAAACGATGGACGACACCACCCAAGCCAGCTTTGACACCGTGATGGCCTTTATGGGCGCTATGGGCAAAGGCGACAGCGCCACCGTCGCGAGCTTGATGGCTGACGATATGGTCTGGCAGAATGAGGGCGACAAGACCCTGCCGTGGATTGGGGTTTGGACCGGCAAGGAGAAAGTCTTTGAGTTTATGGGGATTTTCGGCGCCAACCTGACCACCACCGCCTGGGACAACACCGATGCTTTTGCCTCGGGCGACACCGTCGCGGTCTTTGGCAAGATGAACGCCAAGCTGACCAAATCCGGTAAAGAAACTGGCGAATTCAGCTTTGCTCTGCGCGCCAAAGTCCGCGACGGCAAGGTGATTTTGTGGAACTGGTTCGAAGACAGTTTTGCCGTGAGCCAAGCCTATCACGACCTGTGACCAAATGGGCGCGCCGATCAAGCGCGCCCAGAAAATCGAAAGACCGGGAACCTGAATGTCACGCAACAGACAATATCTTTCGCCGCGAGTCCGCATCGGAGTGATGGCGTTCGCAATGGCGACGGTGATCCCGGCGTTTGCAGGCCAACCATTCTGCTAATTGCGGGCCTCGGTTTGCGCTCTCCGCAGTTTTCGCCATCCTTTCGGCTTGGCGCAAACCCGCCCTTGATTGAACGACATCGCCCGAATTGGAAAGCAATTTGGGCGCACCCAATCGAAAACCAAGAACACGCCACTTTCACAATTGACTAGAGGTTTTGACATGAGACGCAGAGGTTTTGTTAAGTTCGGGCTTTGGGCCGCCGCCATCGGTGGCTTGGCCTACTGGCAACGAAATACAATGGCGCGCTTTGCGTTGACCAATTTTTCGAACGGCGTGACAGCCCAATTGGCCCCAAAAATTGGCGCGGATGTATGTGTTCTGACGCCTGAACAGACATCCGGGCCCTACTACGTCAAATCGCCGCTGCGATCCAAGATTACTGAAGATCGGCCGGGCCTACCCCTCAAGCTTGTGATAGAAGTCGTAAAGATGCCCGATTGCACGCCACTAGAGGGGGCCACAGTCGAAATTTGGCAATGCGACGCACGGGGGTATTACTCGGGCTATAGCAAAGCGACGGTCCGTGCGCCTTTTGACACGCTGGCCAGCATTCTGATGAATCAAAAGGACGGTGCAATTCCGCCAACTGACTCTGAAACCTTCATGCGCGGCGGGCAAATCACCGATGCAAAAGGTCTGGTGGAGTTTGAGACGATTTTTCCAGGTTGGTATGATCCGCGCGTCACGCACATCCACATAAAAGTGTCGCGTGAGGGGGAGACGTTCCTGACGACGCAGCTTTATTTTCCTGATGAGTTGGTGGCAGATGTCTACACCAATCACCCCGATTATCAGGACTTTGGCCCCTGTCCGTATAACTTGAGCAACGATTCCGCGCTCAGGGACTTGCGCGAAAATACGGGAGTCGTGCTCAAAACCGTGCGTAGCGAAAATCTGCTCACAGCCACCGTGCGATTTGGCATCGCATAGGGCCAGACCACACACCGCCGCCGCGCAATGGGGCAAGCAAATCTGCCCCTGTGCACCAAATTTTGGCATTTCAAACGACAGAATTGTCGCGGTGCAGCGTTGGAAGTTAAAAATCGGAGCTCATCTCATGTCTTATGTTAAATCCTTCTTGAACCATCCTTATACGTTCTGGGCACTGCTCAGCATTCCCGCCGTTCCGATGCTGATCGCGCTTTCGACTGGCGATGTAGAGGCTGTCAAAACTATCCTCTTCCCCTCAGGCGAATTCGCAGCACGGTTCATGATCTTTTCGTTGATGATCACGCCGTTGATGATGCTGTTCAAAGGCTGGCGCGGGCCACGCTGGCTGATGAAGCGGCGTCGGTACATCGGCGTTGCGGCCTTCGCCTATGCCGCGCTGCATACCGCGCTTTATCTGATTGATCGCGGCGCGGTAGTGATTAGCGGCGGTGAGCTGTCGCGGACCCTGATTTGGAGCGGTTGGTTTGCCTTCCTGATCTTTGTGCCTTTGGCGATCACTTCGACCGACGCCTGGGTCCGCAGGCTTGGCACGAAATGGAAGACGCTTCAGCGCTTCGTATATGGGGCCGCCGTTCTGACGCTTTTGCATTGGGCCGCAGTCAAGGAATGGGAAGGCCTAACCCCGGCGCTGGTGAATTTTGCGCCGCTTGGCTTCTTGGTGGTCTATCGGCTTTGGTATAACTTCAACCGGCAACGGATGCGTGCGAACGCGGCAACTTGAACCCAACAACAAAGATAACGCTGTGCGGCAGTCAGCCGATACAGAAACAAGGATCCAGACGATGTCTCCAAAAGGCTATTCCCGCATCCAGATCGGCTTGCATTGGCTCGTCGCCGCCCTGATCGTCGCACAATTTGCATTGCACGACCCGATCGTTGCGGCTTCGGAGGCGATAAAAAAGGCCGAAATACCCGACATCAGTACGCTGGTAATGTTCCACGTCATTGCAGGATCCCTGATCCTCGCCCTCGTCGTCTGGCGCTTGGTCATCCGGTGGCGGCGTGGCGTACCCGCCCTGCCAGAAAAAGAAGCCCCCGCATTGAAGGGCATCGCGCATCTGACCCATTGGTCGCTTTACGCGCTGATGATTGTATTGCCGATCACTGGCCTTGCGGCATGGTTTGGCGGCAATGCCACTGCCGATGTCATCCATACCTCGCTGAAACTGCCGCTTCTCGGTTTGGTTGGGCTGCATTTCGCGGCGGCACTGTTTCAGCAGTTCGTCTTGCGGACAGGTTTGATCACGCGGATGCTTCGGGCCGAAAACTAGCCTCCAAGCACAGTGGAGCCTCTTCAAGCACCCATCCCGGTCGAGCGGCAGCGCCGGCCTTTAGGCCGCCCAGAGGCTCGAAACCTGCCACGCCTTATGCCAAGGTAAGTCTGTCCTGCCCAACTTTGAAATACAGGAGTTTACACGATGACCATCGCAGTCACTGCCGTCTCGGGCCAACTTGGCGCTGAAATTGCCAAAGCTCTAATCGCGATGAACACGGGTGAGGCCGTCATCGGTCTGGCCCGCAGCCCTGCCAAGGCCAAAGGACTTGGGATTGAGGTTCGGGCTGGTGACTATGAGGATGCGGAACAACTTCGCGCGTCTTTGACCGGGGTAGACACGCTGCTGTTGGTGTCCGGGATGGCCGCGCCAGATGACCGGATCGGACAGCACCGCAACGTGATTGCGGCAGCCAAGGCCGCTGGGGTGAAAAAGATTGTCTACACCAGCGTGCAAGGTGCCGAGTCGGGGACGGCCTTCTCGCCAATCATCCAGAGCAATCGCCGGACCGAGGCTGATATTCGAGAAAGCGGTCTCGACTGGGTCATCGGGCGCAACGGCATCTATATCGAGCCGGATGTCGAATATATCGACAGCTACCGGAAAGCTGGCGAGATCGCCAATTGCGCTGGGGACGGTCGATGCGGTTACACCACCCGGCCCGAGCTGGCCTTCGCCTATGCCCGCATGCTTACCGATGCCGGACACAACGGCCAAACCTACAACCTGCACGGCACAGCGCTGACCCAGAGCGAACTGGCGGCGTATATGAACAAAGCATTCGACACAAAACTGGTCTATCGAGCGATGTCTGTCGATGCCTACAAGGCGGATCGCATTGCCGAGTTGGGCGATTTCATCGGCACAATCATCGCCGGGATTTATCAGGGCATTCATGATGGCGCCCTGGACAGCCCCAGTGACTTTGAAGCTGCAGCCGGCCGCCCGCACCAGAGTTGGCAAGACTACTTTGGTTCAGTTGGCAAATAGCGCTAAGCAGACGACGGGCCATTTGCCGTTGATGCCGGGAAAGGTTTGCCGCTGCTCAGCGGTCGGGTGCGAAACGAACGCTTGATTTGGCCAGTGAGGAGCATGGCCATAAACAAGGCATGCGATCATTCTGCCTGGATCAGCACCATTGGCGGGCGACTTTCGCTGCAGGAAGCGCGAACGGCTGGTTCCGGAAAGCTGCGCCGCAGCGCGTACTCAGCGATAAAGGGCAGCAGTGGTTCGGTCGGCACCAAAAGCAAGATGATTGCCCCAAGTGATCACCTGCTCATCGCCACCGCGCTGGACCCGTACGAGCCCAAATTTGCCAGTTTTGCCGATTGTCGTGCTTGGACTGGGCTGTCATTCTGACTTTGCCACATCGATATTTGAGCAGTGGCTGGCTTTAGCGGAAAGATCATATGACCGAGCTGTGGAAGTTGACTGCAAGCGAGCTGGTGCCTCTCATTGCCGAGCGGCGGATTTCCGTCAAGGAAGCGGTTGCTTCGGTACTGGAACGGATCGAGGCCGTGAACCCAGACCTGAACAGCATTGTGCAGCGGATGGATGAGCAAGCGCTTGCAGCGGCGGAAGCCACGGACATTGGTCTTGCCCGTGGTGAGGCCCCGGGACCACTGACCGGCGTCGCGGTGACGATCAAGGTGAATGTCGACCAATCCGGCTTTGCCACTACGAACGGCCTGCGCACCCAAGCCGGATTGGTGGCAGAGATCGACAGCCCTGTGGTGGCCAACTTGCGCAAATCAGGTGCGATTATTGTGGGCCGCACGAACACCCCCGCCTTTTCGCTGCGATGGTTCACCCGCAACAGCCTTCATGGTGCGACGATAAATCCGCGCGACCCTACCCTGACGCCGGGCGGGTCGTCCGGCGGGGCTGGGGCTGCGGTTGCGTCGGGCATGGGGGCGATCGGCCATGGCACCGATATTGCCGGGTCGATCCGCTATCCGGCCTATGCCTGCGGCGTGCACGGGCTGCGCCCGTCGCTTGGCCGTGTTGCCGGCTTCAATCCGACCGCCGGAGACCGGCTGATCGGCGGGCAGTTGATGGCGGTGTCTGGACCGTTGGCGCGATCTATCCCAGATCTGCGACTTGCATTGACGGCAATGGCCGCTCGGGACATGCGTGACCCGTGGTGGCAACCGATGCCACTGCTCGGCGCCGATGTGCCGCGGCGGGTTGCCTATGTCGAGGCACCTGATGGCATGCCGGTGGCCCAGCCTGTCCGCGATGCGCTTCGTGCCGCGGCAACCAAACTGAGCGACGCCGGCTATGTGGTAGAGGAGGTCGCGCCGCCGCCGCTGCGGGAGGCGAGTGATCTGCAGTTGCGCCTTTGGATGGCCGAGTTTCGGCAAGACAACACAGCGGCCTTACGCGCCGAAAACGACCCGGACGCGAATTTCGTCTATGCCCAGATGAGCCGCCATTGCCCAGAGATCAGTCTGCCCGAAATGATGGCGACCCTGAAGGCGCGGGCGCGCCTCACCCGGCTATGGCGCAGCTTTCTGGCGGACTGGCCGTTGGTCCTGTGCCCGGTGTCGGGTGAGTTGCCGTTCGCCAATGATTGGGACGTGGCCTCGCCCGCCGCGTTCGATGCGGTGCTGGAGGCGCAGCTTACCATGATTGCCATCCCTTTCATGGGCTTGCCGGGCCTGACCGTCGCTACTGGCTCAGTGGGGGGAACGCCGGTCGGGGTGCAGCTTGTAGCCGATCAGTTTCGCGAAGACCTGCTGTTGACGGCGGGCGAGATACTGGCCCCGCACCCAGTTGGTTTGGCGCTGGCTTAGCGAAAGCAAAGCCCGCAGTCATGCACCCGTCCCAGCGACAATCTTGGGCCATATGATGACATAGGGACGCTGCCCTACGGCCTGCCAAGGGGCAGAACGTCGACAGGGGCTCGCCTATTTCCTTTCACATAGCAGCCAGACGCAGTAAGCATCCCGATCTTTGCAGTTTCGGGACAAATCATGGCGCAAAATGCCACCATTTACAAAGTTGAGCTTTCCGTCTCAGACATGGATCGTCACTATTATGAGACCCATAAGCTGACTGTGGCCAAGCATCCCTCAGAGACGGATGAACGGTTGATGGTGCGCCTTGTCGCTTTTGCGCTGAATGCCCATGAGAGTTTGGAAATGACCAAGGGCATTTCAACCGATGACGAGCCAGACATCTGGCAGAAAAGCCTGAACGGTGCGCTTGATGTGTGGGTGGCCCTCGGGCTTCCCAGCGAGAAGGTAATGCGTCAATCCTGCAGCAAAGCCGACAAGGTGATCGTCTATCCTTACGGGGGCAGGACAGCCGAGATCTGGTGGGACAAGATCAAAAACAGCACCACCCGTTTTGATAATCTTCAAGTGACCACTTTTTCCGAGAAAGACACAGGCGAGCTAGCAAAACTTGCAAGCCGCGCGATGAAGCTCCAGATCAATATCCAAGACGGCGATGTGATGGTCAGCGTTGGTGACAGCATCGTTTACCTCACCCCGCTGAAATGGAAGAGTGTCGCGTAATTCACATGTGCCCGCCGCAAAGACGTACTTCAGTTGCTCGGTGTGTCGACCTAGATCTAATGTGCCTTGCCAATGTCCACACCGAACAATCAGCTCCATAGCACAGATTGCCATGCGAACGGCGGCATTGGGCCGTCTTCATCATGGATAGAATTGCCGTCACATCGGGCGGAGACCAGCCTGATGGCGGTGCGGCAGAGCAGATGCAGCATCTAGCCGAAGCCTCCATTCGTTCATTGCGTAACATTTTCGACACCGGCCGATCTGATGGACAATGTCGTCTCGAACGATTTCCGCCGGCCTTGAAGTGCGGCCAAGCGCTATGTGATTTGCATGGGCAGGGTGCTAGCGCGCGTTTACTGCAAAATGGCACCCTCACGGTTGAGAGTAACCGACCGGTTGTTACCGCAGGGGTTGGTCCTTGACGCGGGCGATGATGTCGGGGTCTGCGACGAAGTCCCTGAGGAAGTCGTGCCACTCTTTGGTGGATCGCCGAGCAGCGGCCAGCATGTCCTGCAATTCTTCGATGCCGTCATCCATTGCCCGGCAGGCGTTTGCCTGCAAACGCTGAGAGGGGGTTAGGGTGGTGATAGGCTCGTCCGTGCCGGAGTAGACGCTGACGATGTTGCCATAGGTCATGTTGTCGTCGTTGTAGACGATGGCCTCCAGGAGATCCTGATCTTCGCCCAGCATTTTCGCGACATGGTCGATGGTGGTGACATGGGTGACGGTTGCCATCAGGCTGCCTTGGCGCAAGGGGCCGCGACGGGCGCCCAGTTCCAGGGCAGCAGCTCGTCCAGGCGGTTGATCTTGTGATCGTTGATGCGACTGAGGATGTCCGTGAGGTAGGCCTGCGGATCAAGGCCGTTCATCTTGGCGGTTTCAATGACGGTCATGGCTCGTGCCAGAGTTTCAGCACCGGTGTCCGCCCCCGCGAAGAGCCAGTTTTTTCTTCCGATTCCAATCGGGCGCAGGGCCCGTTCGGCCACATTGTTGTCGATTGCCACGCGGCCATCTTCGAGGAACAGGGTGAAGCCCGGCCTCCGGTTGAGGCCATAGCGAAAGGCCTTGGCCAGATCTCCCTTGCCGGGGATGCGGGAGCAATTGCTGTTCGGACCAGGCAAAGAACGCCTCAACCTTTGGCCGACTGTGCTTCCTGCGCGCGGCAAGGCGCAGGTCAGCCGGTTGACCGGTGATCTCGCGCTCTATGTCGTAGAGCGCGCCGATCCGGTCGAACGCCTCGCGGGCGATCTCGGATTTGGTTGCTGTCCAGATGTCGTGGAAGTCACGGCGCAGATGCGCCCAACAGGCTGCTTCTCGGAACCGGGTAGTCCCATCAGGTTCGGGTTCGTAGAGCTTGGCATAGCCTTTGTAGCCGTCCATTGCCCCGGGTGCCTTCAACCCGAGAGGAGCTGGAGAATGCCGCGTGTCTGTCTGAGATGCAGGTGGACGTGTTCTTCCTTCCAATCCGGGGCGAAGTAATAGACGGCTCCCGGCGGTGCAGCGCCTGCCCAAGGGCGCTGCTTCTCGGGCATGTAAACATGCCCTGCCAGCCAACGGATCGCGGACATAGGCCCAGATCCTGCCTTTCTTCACACCCTTGCCCAGACCCTTGTCGCGCAGGGACCGGTCCAGAACCCGGATCGGCGTGTCGTCAGCATGCAGCAGATCGCTGGCCATGATCCTTGTCTGCGATCCGTTCAGCAAGGGGGCGAGCACCTGGCACGCCCGCCCGCACCAATCGACCAGCGTGCTGTCAGGAATATCGGCCCCCAGCCGGGCGAAGATCTCGTTCTGGCGATACAGTGGCAGATGGTCATCGAATTTGGAGACCCGTTGCCCGGCAAGCGATGCTTGCATCGCTGAGAGGGAGCACATGGGCCAGAAGGCCCGCACCCGCCATGCTGCCCTCGATGGGGCGACTGGGTGCAGGCGACCTGCACCATCTTCTCACAGCGGCGGCAGGATTTCTTGAGGCGGGCGATTTGAACGACCTTCATCTGCGCCGCGATCATGTCGAGGATTTCACTGACATCCTCGCCCACCAGACGCAGATCGCCACCGCAATCGGGGCAGCAGGTGCCGGGATCGAGTTCACGGCGCTCGCGGATCGCGTTTACCGACACGCGCGGGCGACGGCGCATGATCCCTTCGCCGGAGCTTGGTTCACTCTGGGCCGGTGCCGCCACATCGGCCTCATTGACTGGCGTGGCATCCGTTTCAGCCGCAGCGATCATCAGGTCTTCAAGCGCCAGTTGCAGTTGTTCGATCTCGCGCTCGATCTTTTCCGAGGATTGGCCGAAGGCCTGCTTCCTGAGCTTGGCGATGCGCAGCCGGAGGGCCTGGATCAGCTGGTCATGGGCGCGCAAGGTAGCAGATATCTTGGCGTTCTCCGCCTGCAAAGCCGCGATCATCGCCTTCAGCGCGGCGGGATCATCCGTCGCCCGGCAGGGCATTGCGAAGCAATGGCCCGAGAGGGAGGGAGATTTTGGACGTCGCGGGACATGCGACTGACTACCACAGATCATCCCAAAGCGCCATAAAAACAAGGCGTTTCAGACGGATAAGTCACCCGACACGAGCAGGCGGCGCACCCCAATCGGGCCTGCGCCAGTCAATACCTCGCTGCCCGGCAGCGCATGCTTGCATGCGCGAGAGGGGCCCACAACATCGCCAGCTGGGCCGTGGTCAGGCGCACCGCGCCATCACCCGCGTTCGGCCATGGAAAGCGGCCCTTCTGAAGCACCTTGTAGTAAAGGCAGAAGCCCTGCCCATCCCAATAAAGCAGTTTCAACCGGTCGCCCATACGGCCCCGGAAGGCAAAAACCGCACCCCCTGTCGGCTTCTGGCGCAACACATCCTGCGTCAACGCCGCCAGACCCTCGATGCCCTTTCGCATGTCAGTGATGCCGCAGGCGAGATAGACCCGAACCCCAGTCCCCGGCCCGATCATGCGGTCTCCACCACCCGGATCAACCGCGCCAGGATGGCCGCATCCATGGCGCCGTCAAAGTGAAGCGAGCGCCCGTTCTGCAACCGGACTTCTACCATCGAGGGCGCTACCGGTATATCTGTCTGAGCCTCCGGCGGCTTGCGCAGGTCGGAAATATCTACCGGCAGAAAGGCCACTCCGGCAGACGGCGGCCACAACCTCTTCTTCTTCAAGTCATGCCGCCAGCCGTAAATCTGCTGCCGCGTGACCTCATGACGATGCGCCAACTGCGTCACTGTCACACCGCCCACACCGACAGCCGCGACAATCCTCACCTTGTCCTCATCCCGCCACCGACGCCGCCGCTCCAACCCAAGCACATCGCCACGCATCACCAGCCCCCGCATAAGACACGTCGCAAACGACGTCGTTATGCACGTGCCTTACGCCATCACCGACAAATGCGGCAGGCGGTCCCAATCGGGCGATTACCCCTATCCCTTTGCGTGACGTGAGCATCCCTCCGGCGCAGCCAGACTGGTCGTTTTTCATGCTGCTTGGCCGCGTACCGACACGGCGGGGCGAGATAGATTTGCGCCGCAGGGTGGGGTGGTAGACTGTCGGATCGGTTGCCCGCCACGGACGCGGACACCAAGTGCAGGTCCAAGTCCGGGGCGGACGGTACCCCCATGACCCCCACCCCCCGGCCTGCCCCGGCAGCGCGGGCCATATGTCTATCGCCCGCGCGGACTAAGCGGCGATTTTTCCCAACTTTTGGGTAAAGCGGTGTTTGTCAAAGGAGTTGTCCGGCGAGTTCATGCGGCGTCTCTGATTTGAGGGGCGCTGGTTTCGGTTTCAGGGTTGAGCCAGACGGGTCCTGCCGGTTGCCAGTTCCGGATCTTTCCTGACCAGCGCTGCGGGTTTTGCGTTCGGGCCTTTGCATAGAGGATGGCGCGGTTTGCGAGGGTATTGCGGTCTTGTCCGCCGTGGCGCGCATTGGGGGTGACGAAGCGGATCGCGCTGTGAAGGTGCGTGTCGTTATACCAGTCGGCGAAGGATTTCACCCATACCCGCGCATCCGCCTTCGTGGCAAAGCCCTTGCCTGGCCAATCCGGGCGATATTTGCAGGTGCGGAACAGGCGCCTCGGAGAACGGATTGTCATTGCTCACACGCGGCCGACTGTAAGACGCTGTGATGCCCAGCTTCTCCAGCGTCACCTTCATGGTGGCCCCTTTCATTCGTTGCCCGGCAGTGATTTGCCTGCAAATCACGAGAGGGGGGGCTGCCGTTGTCGGCATGCAATACGAGCGGGCGCGCGATGCAGGCCTCTGCCCAGACCGCCTTTTGGATCAGCGTCGCGGCCCCCCCTGTGTCAGGGGAGTTGTCCGCCGCTTCCCGTTCATGAACCTCCCAGCCCACAATTTTTCGGCTGAAGATGTCGACGATCAGATAGAGGTAGAAGAACATCCCCGCGACCGGTCCCGGCATCCACGTTATGTCCCATGTCCAAACCTCGCAGGGCGCGCTTGCCTTGTAGCTGGTGGGTGGTTTGCGCCGGGCTGGCGGGTTGGCGCGCCCCCGGTGATGCTGTTGCCCATCGGCGCGCAAGATCCGGTAGAAGCTGGACTTAGATGCCAGATACTGCCCCCGATCGGCCAGTTTCGGCACGTTCTGGCTTGGTGGAAAGCTGGCAAATTCCGTTGAATTACAGACATTCAGCACGGCTGCGCGTTCAGCCTCGCTCAGCTTGTTGGCGGGTTCAGGGCGTGGCACGAGGGGCCGCTGATCGAAGTGAACCTGTCCGTCTCTGGTCCAGCGGCGCAAGGTGCGGTCACTGATTTCCAGATCGGCGCAGGCTTTGAAACAACGCGCGCCAGCGGTGACGGCATCCGCAATCAGATCAATGGCGGTTCGGCGATGTGGGGTGCTGATCATCCGTCCTCGTCGCCCCCCCAGATCGCTGCCGCCTTTTTTCTGAGCACCAGAAGCGCTGCGGTTTCCGCCAAGGCCCCGTCCTTACGCGAAAGTTCGCGTTCCAGATCCCTGATCCGCTTCCTCTCTTCCTTGGTTGCGTGACTCATCTTGGCCATGCTTGTGCGGTCCCAGTCGTTCGCCTGCTCGCAAGCCGCGCGCCACGCCTTGATCTGCTCGGGGAACAGCCCGCGCTTGCGACAATATGCGGCCAAGTCGGCCTCATTCATCGCAGCCGTCTCGAGCACTGCCGCGAACTTGTCGCGCGAAGTCCAGCCCTCGGGACCGGCATCGGCGTCAGGCAAGAGATGACCCTTGCCACGCGCCTCGGCCCGCCACTTGTGAAGCGTTCCCTCCGAGATCCCCTCCTCCTGCGACAGTTGCCGCAAGGGGGCATTGTTCGGAGGTAGCATCCGCTTCAGCACCGCAGCCTTACGTTCTGGTGAATATGCCAAGTCATTGTCCTATCCCGCCCACCTGAGAATTAGAGGAAAAGTAGAGCGCCGGACAACTCC
>CAWAEL010000035.1:0-164145 GCA_963781185.1 uncultured Alphaproteobacteria bacterium | reverse complement strand
AATACTACGTCCTGCTTTGGCCTACATAAACATGGTGCAACGTGGAAGTTTGTTTGCATTAAATTGAACACGTGTAACGGAACTTTGATAATAGAAATTGAGTGGAAACAAGCCGCTTCTAATTTCCACTAATGTCCCGAAAATCGATGATTAGTGGAAATTGCGAAACGCGACTCGCTTATTTTGTTCCGCTATTACGTCTCATAACCTGGTCATAACCTATTATAGTGGAAACTTAGTGGAAACACGACTCTACCCGGATCTCCCTATTGTCCTATTCAAACACATATGACATACCGGTAAATAGAGGCTTTGAAAGTTGTCATCTGTATACGAATACAAATTACAACCGTGATGATAATTACATACAATTGCCCTCTATGTATATATATATAAGTATATGATTATCATAAATAAATTATATTGTACGAGTATGGAGGAGTATACTCCCAATACAGTGGTCAGGTATTCGACTGATGGAGATGTTGATATGCTGATCGAAAGCCGATTGATACGTCTCAATTCGTACGTGACGCAAGAGCCTTACCTTGTAAAGGGGAGCTACGGTGTAAACGAGAGTAAAAGTAGTCGCAGAGCGGTAACCAGTAAAACTTGTGCGTACTTAGATGGGTTTGACACCCTTGTTACTGTACCTAGGCTGTACTAGCGTTTCCGTACTGTCACGACCGTACTTAAACGGTCCCCGTAAATCATAAGTCCTAACGCGTGATTTATTCACCGCTCTTCTCCGAAGACCTGGTATATACAAGCCCGCGGCTCATGGCCGCTCCAGGAGGTAACCAGCAACGCCGATGCGTCCGCTGATAACCTAAGGGCATTCCAACCACATGCACTCAGTACATAATGTGCTTACACAATGCACGGCGGCGATGAGCCGTCAGCACTTTCGTGAACAAATCGGCAAGATTCGTCATACCATCCTCCTTTCCGACACGGAGGATCTTCGCTGCCACCGCCTCGCGGATGGCGTGATAATTAATCGCGTTGTGCTTCTTCGCAAGCATCGATTCAGGGATAGTCGTGTTCTTTACGACTCCATTGTTATCACAAAACACGTTGGTCGGGCCGTCGATCGGCACTCCGAACATTCGGAGCTTGTAGCGCAAAGCCACAACCATATCCTTTGCCGCTCGAAGTGCGACAAACTCGCTTCCAAAACTGGAAGACTCCACCGTATTCTGGCGCTTCGAGAACCAGATAATAGGCGCATTCTGTACGTAAATCAGTATTCCAGTGTGTGATCGGCGTGTGATCATGTTGCCAGCATGGTTTGCATCCACAAAACATGAGATGACGACAGGTTTGCCTTTCGGCTCTGGCATATTCGGCGGTAGTTCTTCAGCGACGTCCCCGTAAAAGTCCCGCCAGTCCGCATTCGAATTGAACACACGTTCATCGACTTGGGGTGTTTTCGGGTCGAACACGACTCGAGCGCCGTTCTCATGCTTCTTCAAGTAAGCGAACATATGGTATATTGCTTCAAGGTGTCCCCGGCGCGGCAATGCCTGATGTTGGGATAATTGTGAGAGCTCGACAAAGATGTCCATTCGTCCAAGCTCGACTGCCCATCGAAGGATGCCGATCAGTTGTAAGAATCGTGATCCCAATTCGTCATTAAGTTCAGGCGTGATGTCCAGTTCAGGCTTGTAGCCAGTTGGGAACGGGTTCCGAGCCGTAGATTTCAGCTTTGCCTCCGGGTCGTCTTCCGCTATCAGGGATTCGACCACTTTCACGGCGTTCTTGACATAGGCACGGCTGCCCATCGCCCATTCAACCTTGCCATTCGGCAATTGCACCTTTTCCATGTTGGCGCCGAGGTAAATATCGGGCTCTTTAACGCTTTCGGGCTTGAGCTCATATGGCTTTCCGAGTTCGTCCATTGGTAAGTTTGGGGTCCTTGGCGAATATCAATATGTCGTCAACATAGACCAGCACCATGTCATAGTGTGTTCCTGCGCTTCGTATCCATACGTCAGGATCAGCTTGCGTGGAGGTAAACTGTAAGTCGCGCAGCGTTGCTGCCAGGTCCGCTCGCCAGGCGGCACCAGACGACTTGAGGCCGTATTAGGCTCGTGTTACGATCAGGACTTTTCCTTTATCCTCTCCGGTTTCGAGTCCTCCTTCGAACCAGATCTTTTCGCGGCACTTTGCGTTGAGGTAGGCGTTGGTTACATCTCCGGCTAGTACGATCAAGGTCGTTCAATCCGGCAATGAGAAAAGCCAGACGCACGCTATCACGTGAGACGACACTTGAATATGTGATTGAGCCCGGGGTATCCGTCGTGTGTCCACCAGCGACGAACCTCGCTTTGCGGGTAAAGTCCATTTTCACATCGAATATCACATGGCATCGAATTTCTTGGTAACCGATCATCGATGGTTCCTTACCGGTACGGGCTTGCTCAGGCGATACGCCATCGGCGGCTGTCCAGGCGACCTTTACTTTGTTCATTTCCTTCCCGAGGGCCTTTCGCCAGAAGTCGGTGCCGGTTTCGTCGTCGATCGCCAGGGCTTCAGCAACCGTTTTCGGCAATCTGATGCCGAACTTGTGAGTCGTTCGCCAGTAGCGTTTGACCTTCGCAACAATGCGGTTCCGCTTTCGTAATACCGTGTGCACCCACCAGTTGAATGCTGGCTCGTTTGCGATCTTGTTCGCCATTGCATATTCCGCAATTTGAACCGGGTAAGAATCCTTTAGATCTTTCAAGGGTATCCAGTCGGACGATCCGTCCTTCCACGTGACCATTAGTGACCAACCACGGGTGGTCGCCTTTGGAACGCGATTTCCATTTCGACTGATGGTAAATCCGTTAGCGATTTCAATTGCAGAGTTATCGGATCTGTGGTCCGTGATTTCGTCGAGGAGTTGATATTGGTTCCCTTCAGAGTCGATTTGTGCATACATGCATTCGGCAATGACGTTTGCGAAGTAGTTGTCGGATGAACCATCCGTAAACTCGACGACATACTCGCGAGTGTCGAATAATGGGTTGGAGTGTGCGCGTCCAATGGGCTCACCAGAGGTGCCCTTCGCGCGTTTCACAACGCGTCCCTTTCGTTCGTTGCCGGTGCCGACATCAAAGATGAGCTCGGCATTCAGGTATTTGTCCATTAGACCATCGTCGATGTCGTCAACCTCCGGCGTGTCCGGCAGGTTCATATCGTCGTAGTCTGTCTCTCGAACTACTGTCGGTACATCGTCCGATTCGTCCTGGAGATAGAAATCATTCTGATCATTCAGCGCGAAGTTCTGGTCCGACAGTCGATCCTCAACCGAGCGGTCGAACCGTTCAACTTCGATCTTGACGTCGTCGTTCAGGTAATCGTCGCGCACGACATGCTGTACTGTTGTACGGGCAATAATCTTTCCAGATTCGAGTAGTAGCCAGTAACATAGGTCACTGCCGACTCGATGTGCTACACCGAGCCATCTGGCTAAGCGGCGTCCGCTGCCATCAATTTCGATTTTCTTTTGGTCATAGTACCATACGCGATCGTAGAATTCGAAGTCTATCCATTCGGATATATCCGGCGTTTCCCCGGTGACCATTTCGATCCCGGTGCGTTGCTGTTGACCGCGAGGAATGCGGTTCAGAATGTTGGACTCGTAGATAAGGCCATAATCCCAAAGACGGGGAGGCACTTTTCGTTTTAGCATTCGGTTCCGCCACCGTTTCTTCAGTTCGCCAATTTCCCGTTCGGCTGCATAGTTCTGATTCGATCGTCCGGCTTCAGAGCGTCTCAGTCTGATCTTTAATCGATTGACTTCTTTCATAAAGTCCGTGTGCTTGCCGGTAACTTCCGTCGCACCATCGGACAACAACGTGTCCGGGATCCCGACATCGTCGGCGAATTCGGTCAAGGCTTGCGCGACCTTGGCTTTCGAGCTCAACGGGTGAACTGTTGTGAAACTGCCGTTGGTGAATACTTGCGCACAGGTGTTGCCTTGGAGTGATACCACTTTTGAGAATAACGTGTCAGTGAACCAGTCCCCGTTCAAGCGTCTACGGTTCAAATGTAGATGGTCTACCCGATACCGTCGGTGCAACGGATGCACTGCCGTGCGGACGCCTTGCTGCGTCGTGACCTGTAAGGTACGTTTCGCGGTCTCGAGACCGATATTCCATTTGCGACTCAGGTTTTCGAACGTAACAGATGAATGTCGTTCGCTCGTGAGTATTGCACCTATTCCAGCGCTGTGTGTCCCCGTAGGTGCATCATGCACGAGGACTTCGCGGGCGTAAAGCGACGCGACGTTGCGACAGTCGAGGGAGACTGAGATGGCAGACAGATGTGTCGCCGATTCGGTCCATATATCTCGCGGAGCGGTCGATATACAGTTGACGACACGCTTCAAAGGTGTAAGCGGTCTGGACATCTGCAGATCCGCTGGGTTCCAAACTGGAGCCGTAATTTCGATGAGCGGTAGGGTTTCCATTTCCCAATCTGTCGGGACGTGCGATTCAAAATGAAGGTTCGGTCCCGACGCGAGTAAGGGTATAAAGATACTTTCGAGGTCAATCCCAAGTGATCGGTGTGGATCCCAAGGGTCATCGCAAACACTGTATCCGTGGGAACGGATTTGGTGTGGATTAATAAGCGAACAGTGCAATTCGGTGCCAAACCACAAGACTTGGTCGGCAACGAGGACGACTGACTCGCCACTCGAAGGGCATGTGTAAGTGGTTGCACATTTTGCGATTGGTACGTTGTAACCGGCGACCAGAGGCCGTCCCGCCACCAATCTCATTCACGATCTGGCCGAGCGTTGCGCCAAAAGCCGTCTCATACAGCCCGCCGAACTTCACATTCCCAGCAATCTGCAACGGAATTGTACCACGCGACCGACCAATGCCAAAGTCCTTATAGAACGCAGCACCCTTTGCCATGATCACCGGCACCGACGCCAGCGAGATCACGTTGTTCACAACCGTCGGCTTGCCCATAAAACCCTCAAGCGCCGGCAACGGCGGCTTGGCACGCACCACACCGCGCTTGCCCTCAAGGCTGTTCAGCAGGCTGGTTTCCTCGCCACAGACATAGGCCCCGGCACCAACCCGAACCTCCATGTCAAAGGTCTTGCCCGAGCCGAGAACCGAGGCGCCCAAAACCCCCTCAGCCCGCGCCAGAACAATCGCCTTTTCCATCACCTCAATCGCAATCGGGTATTCCGAACGAATGTACACAAACCCCTTGGTCGCGCCACATGCCAGGCCAGCAATCGCCATGCCCTCGATCAGGGTCAGCGGATCACCCTCCATCAGCATCCGGTCGGCAAAGGTCGCCGAATCGCCCTCGTCGGCATTGCAGACGATGTATTTGCGGTCAGCCTTGGCCTCAGACACCGTCTTCCACTTGATCCCGGTCGGGAACCCCGCACCGCCGCGTCCGCGCAGGCCAGAGGCGGTCACTTCCGCAACGATCCCTGCCGCATCCATGTCAATCGCCCGCTTCAAGCCGACCAGACCGCCATGCGCCCGGTAATCAGCGATGCTCAGCGGATCAATCACCCCAACCCGTGCAAAGGTCAGACGGGTCTGCCCCTTCATCCACGGCAGCTCCTCGGTCAGACCCAAGGCCTTGGGATGCGCCGACAAATCGCCAAACAACCCGTCAACATCGGCCGCAGTCATCGGCCCGAACGCCATGCGCCCGGCAGGGGTTTCCACCTCTACCAGCGGCTCCAGCCAGACCATCCCGCGCGACCCGTTGCGCACAACCTCAGCCCGCGAACCGATCGCCGCCACCACATCATCGGCCCCAAGGGCGACTGCGGCGCTGTCCAATGGTACGTAAATCTTCATGCCCGCACCCCTGCAACAATCGCATCAACCCGTGCCGTATCGACCCGGCCAACCAGCTTGCCATCCACCATCGCAGCCGGACCGCAGGCGCACAGACCCAGACAGAACACCGGCTCCAGCGTCACGCTGGCCGTCTGCCGTCGTGCCATGCCAATCAACACCCAACGCCGCCTTGGCATGATCCGCCACTTTATCAGCACCGACAGCCTGACACGCCTCAGCCCGGCACAGCTTTACCACATGCGCCCCGGCCTTTTCCTCGCGGAAGTCGTGATAGAAGGTGACCACCCCATGCACTTCGGCCTTGGATATGTTCAGCGCCTTGGCGATCTGCGGCAAGATGGACTGCGGCACATGCCCGAAGGCGGCCTGAATGTCATGCAGGATCGGCAGCAAGGCCCCTTCGCGGCCCTGATGGGCAGCCAAAATCTCGCCAACTTGCACGGTGATGTCTTGGGTCATTGAATTCTCCCGAATGTTGGGCGGGTGATACCCGGTTTGATAGGGAAATCAATATCGTTATCCCGTTGTTCGATAGACGCGCTCTATCAAACTCTTGATGGGCGCCCCCTACCGCAGCCGCCCCGCCTCTTCGATCAGCGCCGCCAACACCGGGGTCTGCGGATCGCGTTTGGCGGTGATTAGCCCCACCAAATGCTCTGCCTCTGGCTCAACAATGGGAATGGCGCGCAGGGTCGGGAACATCTCGGCCAGTTTCATCGGCACGACAGAGGCCCATTTCCCGGTTTTGACATGGGCGATCAGAGTGATGGTTGAGTTGCTTTCGACCGTCGGCTGCACCCGCATACCGACCTCTGCCAGATGCTGATTGACGATTCGCCGGTTCTGCATATCGGCGGTCAGCAGGCACAGCGCCTCACCGGCCACCTCACTCCAGGTCACCTGACGCCGCCCCGCCAAAGCCGACCCCGGCGCGCAGAGGAACCGGTAGAACTCTGTATACAGCGGCACCTGCGCCACCCGCCCCAGCGGTTCGTTGTCCAGATAGGTCAGCCCGGCATCCAGTTCCAGCGTCACGATCCCGGCCAGAATCTCGGCGCTGGTCCGCGACAGCACCGTCACCCGCACATTGGGGTGCCGCGCCACGAAAGGCCCGGTCAGGTCGGCGACCATCGGCAGCGCTGTCGGGATCACCCCCAACCGCAGATTGCCCGACAGACCGGTATGGACCGTCCGCATCTCATCCCGCATCGCCCGCATGTCGCCGACGATCTTCCGCGCCCAGTCGAGCACGCGCTGCCCCTCTGGCGTCAGACCCTGAAACCGGCTGCCGCGAAACACCAGCTGCACGCCCAGCTGATCCTCCAACTGCCGGATGGCAGAGGACAGCGTCGGCTGCGTCACACCGCACAGCTCTGCCGCGCGGCCAAAGTGCCGCTCACCCGCCAAGGCAATGAACATTTCCAACTTGTCGATCATCCCATCACTAACAAGCAATCCGCCCTTGCCCGCAAGCCCCGGCAGTCTTACCTCTAGGCCATGAAATTTCGCATCCCCTTCTTGCCTCACCCGCCTTTGGTCAATGTGATCCGCCTCAGCGGCACCATCGGCACCAGCGCGCGCGCAATGTCCGACGCTGGCATGGCCCCGCTGATCGAACGCGCCTTCTCGCGCGGCAAACCTGCCGCCGTGGCCCTGCTCATCAACTCTCCGGGCGGCTCACCGGTACAATCCAGCCTGATCGCCGCCCGCATCCGGCGCCTGTCAGACGAAAAGAAGGTCCCGGTCCATGCCTTTGTCGAGGATATGGCGGCCTCTGGCGGCTACTGGCTTGCCTGTGCGGGCGATCAGATCTGGGTGGACACCTCCTCTTTGGTCGGCTCCATCGGCGTCATCTTCGCCTCCTTCGGCTTCCCGGAACTGATGGCCCGCCAAGGCATCGAACGCCGGGTCGTGACCGCAGGCCGCAGCAAAAGCTTTGCCGACCCCTTCCTGCCGCAAAAGCCCGAGGATATCGACCGCCTCAAGGCCATCCAGACCCCGATTCATGAGGCGTTCATCGCCCATGTAAAAGCCCGGCGCGCTGACCGGCTTAAGGATGCCGACCTGTTCAACGCCGACATCTGGACAGGCCAACAGGCCGTCGATCTGGGCCTTGCCGACGGCATCGCCCATCTGGTGCCCAAGATGAAGGACCTGTACGGTGACAAGGTGCGCCTCGTGCCGCATGGCCAGAAGAAGGGTCTGCTCAGCCGCTTTGGCCTGAATATCGCCGAAGAGACCTTGGCCGTGGTCGAGGAACGCGCCCTCTGGGCCCAATACGGATTATAAGATGATCAAGATCGTCGTGATGTTTCTACTGCTGATGCTGGCCTTGGCGATGGTCGGCAATGCCGTCACGAAATTCCTGCGCGGCCCGCCGACCCCGCCCAAGGTCGGCGAGACCCGCGCCAAATGCGGCCACTGCGGCCGCACCGTCATCGGCACCGCCCCCTGCGTGTGTGGCAAGGGATGAGGGCGCTCGTCACCGGCGCGGGCAAGCGCATCGGGAGAGAGATGGCGCTCTATCTCGCGCGGCGCGGCTATGACGTCGCCGTCCACTATGCCAGTTCGGCGGAAGAGGCGGCGGAGACGGTCGCCGCCATCAAGGCGCTCGGCCGCCACGCCGTCGCCCTGCAAGCCGATCTGCTGGATGAGGAACAGGTCACAACCCTTGTCCCCCGTGCCGCCGCAGCCCTGAATGGCCCCCTCACAGTGCTGATCAACAACGCCTCAATCTTCGAATATGACAATATTTCAACTGCCACGCGAAGGTCTTGGGATCGTCACATCGGATCGAACCTGCGCGCGCCCTTCGTGTTGACCCAGGCCTTCGCCGCCCAAGCCCCCAAGCCGCTGCCCGACGCCGATGGTGAACCCGTGGCGCAGGCGATGATCCTGAACATGATCGACCAACGGGTGCTGAAGCCGACCCCTGAATTCATGACCTATTCCCTCGCCAAGATGGGTCTGTGGGCGCTGACCCGCACCTCGGCGCAGGCCCTCGCCCCCGATATCCGGGTCAACGGCATCGGCCCCGGCCCCACCGTTCAAGGCACCCGCCAAAGCGCCGACCACTTCCAACGCCAACGCAAGGCCACGATTCTGCAGCGCGGCGCCGGTCCCGCCGATGTCTGCGCGGCCCTTGGATTTTTCCTAGATTCGCCCACCGTTACGGGCCAAATGATCGCCGTGGATGGCGGTCAGCATCTGGCTTGGGCAACCCCGGATGTGCTGGGAGTTGAGTAGGAAAATGTCAACTCCAGCGAAGTTGTCCACTTTTGACCTAACGTCAAAAAGAATATTTAAAATTCCGTGATTTATCAATTGTTTGCCAAACGGTCATAAATCTTTCCTTTTATATCAATAGCGTTAACTTCACGCCTAAAAAATAGGCAAATCAACGAAGCTGGCCGAATACAAGGAAATTTCCCCACTCCTGAAAAGTTCTCCGCAAGGTTATCCACAGAAACCGTGGACAGCTTTTCTCTTGCGGCCACCCCTCCTATCATTGCAGCACCCAGCAGAATCAACCGCCAACGGAATCAGCCCCACGTGACGAATCAGCCGCCCCCTCCCACCGGACATGAGGTCATTCAGGCCTATGTGAAAACGCTTGACGGTTCGCCCGGCGTTTACCGGATGCTGAACACCAAGGGAGAGATTCTCTATGTCGGCAAGGCCCGCAACCTGCGCGCCCGCGTGTCCAACTACGCCCGCCCCTCTGGCCACTCCGCCCGCATCGCCCGGATGATCCATGAGACGGTCACGATGATGTTCCTGACCACACGGACAGAGACTGAGGCGTTGTTGCTGGAACAGAACCTCATCAAGCAGCTGAAGCCGCGCTACAACGTGCTGCTGCGCGATGACAAGAGCTTCCCCAACATCCTGATCGCCAAAGACCACCCCTTCCCGCAGATCAAGAAACACCGTGGCAAGAAATCCGAAAAGGGCAGCTACTTTGGCCCCTTCGCGTCGGCCGGGGCCGTCACCCGCACCCTGAACCAGCTGCAAAAGGTCTTCCTGCTGCGCAACTGCTCCGACTCCATGTTCGAAGGCCGCACCCGCCCCTGCCTGCAATACCAGATCAAACGCTGCGCCGCCCCCTGCGTCGGCAAGATCAGCCCTGCCGACTATGGCAACCTCGTCGCCGATGCCGAGCGTTTCCTGCAGGGCAAGACCACCGACGTCCAAGCCAACCTCGCCACCGAAATGTCCCGCGCGTCCGATGAGATGGAGTTTGAACGCGCCGCCGCCCTGCGTGACCGGATCAAGGCGCTGACCCATATCCAATCCTCCCAAGGCATCAACCCGCAAGGCGTGGCAGAGGCTGACGTGGTCGCCCTCTACCTCAATGAGGGGCAGGCCTGCGTGCAGGTCTTCTTCATCCGCGCCAACCAATCCTGGGGCAACCGCGACTTCTACCCCAAAACCGGTGCCGGTGCCGAAGCGCCCGAAATCATGGAAGCCTTCCTCGCCCAATTCTACGACGACAAGGAACCGCCCCGCCTCGTCCTGCTCTCCCACCCGGTGGAAAACGAAGATCTCGTCACCCAGCTCCTCTCCGACCGCGCGGGTCGCAAGGTCGAACTCGCCGTGCCGCAGCGTGGCGAAAAGGCCGAGCTGGTGGAAAACGCCGCAAGAAACGCCCGCGAAAGCCTCGCCCGCCGGATGTCCGAAACCTCCACCCAGAACAAACTGCTGGAAGGTTTGGCCGAGGCGTTCGACCTCGACGCCCCCCCCAAGCGCATCGAAGTCTATGACAACGCCCATATCTCAGGCTCCAACGCCGTCGGCGGCATGATCGTCGCGGGCCCCGAAGGCTACCTCAAATCGCAGTACCGCAAGTTCAACATCAAATCCGCCGCCGGGGCCAATTCCGACGACTTCGGCATGATGAAAGAGGTCCTGACCCGCCGCTTCGAACGCCTGCTGAAAGAAGACCCTGAACGCAAATCGGATGCATGGCCCGACCTCCTGCTGATCGACGGCGGCGCCGGGCAGGTCTCGGCGGTCCAATCCATCCTGACTGAACTGGGTGTCGAGGACGTGGCGATGGTCGGCGTCGCCAAGGGCGAAGACCGCGACGCTGGCAAAGAGGAATTCCACCGCACGGGCCTTCGCCCCATGGCGCTAAAGATGAACGACCCCGTGCTCTATTTCATCCAGCGCCTGCGGGATGAGGCGCACCGCTGGGCCAACGGCGCCCATGTCGCCAAACGCGCCAAGGCCGTCTCGATCACCCCGCTCGATGACATCCCCGGCGTCGGCGCCGCCCGCAAGAAAGCCCTGCTCGCCCATTTCGGCTCGGCCAAGGCTGTCGCAAGGGCCGCCGTCCCCGACCTGATGGCCGTCACCGGTATCTCCGAAGCTATGGCCCAAACCATCGCGGATTTCTTCTCTGGCCGCGGCTGACCTGCCGCCAAAGGCACCCCCGCGCCGCTACAGAACATTGACCAACGGCTGCTCCACCGCTAACTCTGCGCTAGCACGGGACGACCCGCGCCTCTCACATCTTTTCGGGACGACCCGACCTTGAAATGGAAGGTTGTGTCGTGGCTTGGGTCTATCTCGTTATTGCTGGATTTCTGGAAATCGTTTGGGCGCTTTTCATGAAGAAATCCGCGGGTTTCACACTGCTGGTGCCCAGTACGATCACCATTATCACCATGATCGCAAGTTTCGCCTTACTCTCGATCGCAATGCGCTCGCTCCCTCTCGGCACCGCCTACACTGTCTGGACCGGCATCGGCGCCGTCGGTGCCTTCGCCGTGGGTATCATCGTGCTGGGAGAAGCCGCGACGCCGATGCGTCTGATCGCGGCGCTGCTGATCGTCGCGGGCATTGTGCTGATGAAGCTGTCGAGCCCTGCCGCATAGCAAACGCCGCCCCCCTCTGTCGCAAATCTGTCACCCAACTGTGCTTGACCCTCCACAACAGATAGGGGGCAACATGGCCGAAGACTTGGGACAAGACTGGCTGGCCGAGGAACTGGCCGATGTTCTGGACGAGGAGATGGAGCTTGAGCTCGAAGACGCCATCCTGTCGCGCGAAATCGCCCGCATTTACAAAGACCGCCACCCCAACAGCCTGCCGCGCAGAACCTATCTGACCAGCCTGATGCACCTGCAAGCCGAACTGATCAAACTGCAAGATTGGGTCCAGCACACCGGCGAAAAGGTCGTCGTCCTGTTCGAAGGCCGCGACAGCGCGGGCAAAGGCGGTGTTATCAAACGCATCACTCAACGCCTGAACCCCCGCATCGTCCGCACCGTCGCCCTGCCCGCGCCGTCCGACCGCGAGAAAACCCAGTGGTATTTCCAACGCTACATCCCCCACCTGCCCGCTGGCGGTGAGATCGTGCTGTTCGACCGCTCATGGTACAACCGCGCCGGGGTTGAACGGGTGATGGGCTTTGCCTCCGAACCCCAGGTGGAGGAGTTCTTCCGCTCGGTCCCCGAATTCGAACGCATGCTGGTCCGCTCTGGCATCCGGGTCATCAAATACTGGTTCTCCATCACCGACGAAGAACAGCAGATGCGCTTTCAGGTCCGCATCCATGACCCGTTCAAACAATGGAAACTCTCACCGATGGACCTGCAATCCCGCGTCCGGTGGGAGCAATATACCAAAGCCAAGGAAGAGATGTTCGCCCGCACCAACATCCCTGAGGCCCCGTGGTACATCGTCGAGGGCAACGACAAGAAACGCGCCCGCCTGAACTGCATCGCGCATTTCCTGTCCCTGCTGGACTATCACGACGTCCCGCATCAGGAAATCCACCTGCCCAACCGCATCTTCAACCCCAACTACGAACGCGAGGTCCTGCCGCGCGACCTCTACGTGCCACAACGCTATTGAGAGCCACAGCACCTGCTCCAGACCGCAATAATGCTTGATCGGCACCGGAAATCGGGGTCATCTTGGGTCTTTCAGTCATCGGAGGTCACATGCCCGTCCTCAGTTTTTCCCGAAGTGTCCGCAATTCTCTCGACGTTGTTTTTGAAGCAGGTCATCTGGCCCTGACGACGGGGACCATCACGCAAGTCAACACGGTAGAGATCGATGGCCGATCGTTGACCGAGTACGTGATCGTCGCCTCAGGTCTGTTCGAAGAGGTTTCCATCATCGGTGCCTTTCCACGCAATCTGACCGACGAACAGGTGGAAAATACGCTGAACACCATAGCAAACATTGGCAATCAGATCCTACGGTTTGCGGTGCAACAACCCGCATCGGACAGGCCGCTCTTGGTGCTCGACGAGATCAGCATTTCCACCACGTCCCTGGTCCTGGCTGTCACCTTTCCCAACCAAGACCGCGCCGATGCATTGGCCCGTCTGATCCTCGGCCAGCCGGATTTGCGCGTCGACGGCACCAGCTTGGCGGATCACATGAACGATTCGGCCTTCGGTCGGTTTTCCTCTGTCAGCTTTGCGGGCGACAACCTTATCAACCTGAAGGCGGGAAATGACCTTGTCGATGCAGGCGGCGGGAACGATACGATCTTTGGCGGGTCCGGCCGCGACCGGATCGACGGCGGCGGCGATCGGGATAAGCTGTTTGGTGGCGGCGGCGCGGACGTTCTCGATGGCGGGCGCGGCCATGATGTGCTGACCGGCGGAAATGGGGCGGATGTCTTTGTCCTGCGGTCCCGCAGCGGCGCCGACACCGTGACCGATTTTCAGATCGGCGTCGACGTCATCGACCTGCGCGGAAACGACAGCTTCGGCGTGTCGACCAACGACCGTGGTGCCGTCATCAGCTTTGGCGCGGCCAAGATGACCCTCCTCGGCCTGACCGAATTCCAGATCCTATCCTCGGATGAGACCATTTTCGTCTGACCCTATAATGGCAGGCTTCAGAATAATCCCGGTCTAGTCAGGCTTTGGCGGTTGCATCCGCATCCATCTGATTGCGTGCCCCCTTTCCCATACCGTGGCCATGAGCTAGGTAAGTGGCATGCGGTGGACAATCCCAAACACGCTGACCTTTCTGCGCCTGCTCGCCGCCCCCGGCGTGCCCATCATGTTTCTCTATTTCCACCGCCCGCTGGCCGATTGGTTCGCCCTGACGCTGTTCATTTCAGCCGCGATCACCGACTATTTCGACGGCTACCTTGCCCGGTTGTGGAAGCAGGAAAGCAAGTTCGGCGCCATGCTTGACCCCATCGCTGACAAGGCCATGGTCGTCATCGCCCTGCTCATCATCACCGGCTATTCCGGCATGAACCCGTGGCTGATCCTGCCCGCCACCATCATCCTGTTCCGTGAGGTGTTTGTCGGCGGCTTGCGCGAATTCCTCGGCAACAAGGCGGGGCTGTTGAAGGTCACCAAACTGGCCAAATGGAAGACCACGGCCCAGATGGTCGCCATCGCCGTCCTGTTCCTCGGCACCGGTCTGGAACATCTTGAGGGTATCGCCCGGCAGGGCCTGACGCCTGACCAATACGCAACCCTCGTGTCGAAGGGCATGGCGGACCCGATCCGGTCCTGTGGCACCCGTGGCTGTTCGTCCTATGCCACGCTGGCGGGCCTCGGCCTGATCTGGATCGCCGCCATTCTGACCTTCATGACCGGCTGGGATTACTTCGCCAAATCCCTGCCATTCCTCAAGGATGACCGATGATCGACGTCCTCTATTTCGCATGGGTCCGGGAACGTATCGGGCTGCCGCGGGAACGGGTAGAGACTTCGGCCCTGACCGTCCGCGACCTGATCGCCGAACTTTCCGCCCGGGAAGAGCGTTATGCCGCAGCCTTCGCCGACCTGACCAGCCTGCGCGTCGCCCTTGACCAAGACCTGTCCAACTTTGACGCCCCCCTCGCTGGCGTCCGCGAAGTGGCCTTCTTTCCACCGATGACTGGGGGCTAGAGCGAATTGCGTTCTTCCAGATTCAAGTATTCCCTGTGCCATCCGAGACAGCGTTTGCCCTTGCAAACGCGTTCGGATGGCGCAGGGAATTCAATTGAACGGAGTTCGCTCTGACATGCGCCTGTCCGTCCAGACCGAACCCTTTGACCTTGGCGCTAGAATCCAACGCCTTCGCCACTGGCACCAAGGCCGGGGCCATCGTCACCTTCACCGGCATCGTGCGCGACAACGACGGCACCCTGTCGGCGATGGAGATTGAACATTACCCCGGCATGACCGAACGCGCCATTCAGGCGATGATGGATCAGGCCATGACCCGCTGGTCGCTGACCGACGCCCTCGTCATCCACCGCCACGGCCGCCTTGCCGCGGGTGAGCCGATCATGATGGTCGCCACCGCCGCCCGCCACCGCGTCGCCGCGTTTGAGGCGGCAGAGTTCCTGATGGACTACCTGAAATCCCGCGCCCCGTTCTGGAAGAAAGAAATCGGCAACGACGGCGCCGAATGGGTCGCCGCCACCGACCAGGACGAACAGGCCCTCACCCGCTGGTAGCCCGGCTTGCTGCTAGACCCGGCCCGCCAGATCAATCGCGCCCATCGACCCAAGCCCTCTGATAATCCCCCGGCATGGCCCGCGCCAAGTACACCCCCCGCGCAATCGCCCGTGCCAGACAGACAGCCGCCGCATGGCCAATCTGATAGGCCCCGGCAATCGGGTCCACGTCATGCACGCCAGTCGCCGCCGCAAAGACCAGATCACCATCCAACAGCGTATGCGACGGCACAATCGCCCGCGCCATGCCGTCCTGCGCCGCCACCGCCATCCGTGTCGCCTGCGCTTGGGTCAGCCGCGCGTCGGTCGCGACAATCGCAATCGTCGTCGCCTCTCCCATCCGCTTGCCCGGCATCACATCGGCCAAATCCATCCGCAACGGGCTGACCCCCAGCCCGCCAAACTCATCCCCGATCTCCCAAGGGGCCGCCCAGAACTGCCGCCCCTCACCTACCGTCACCGACCCCAAGGCATTCACAGCCACCAAAGCCGCCACCGTCACGCCACTGTCCAACACGACAGAGGCTGACCCCAAACCGCCCTTCCACCGCCCCGTCATCGCGCCATAACCTGCGCCCGCCGTCCCCAACCCAACCTCAACCGAGGCCGCCTGAAACGCCTGCAAACCCAGATCATAATACGGATTCCGCGTCCAAACCTTGTCGCCGCCATTCAGCAGGTCGAACAGAATCGCCCCCGGCACAATCGGCACCCGCTGATCGCCGACAGCAAAGCCCCGCCCAGCCGCCCGCAACCCATCAGCCACCCCTGAACAAGCGTCCAACCCAAAGGCCGACCCACCCGACAGCACCAAGGCGTCCACCTCCTGCACCAATCGCTCTGGGGCCAGCAGATCGGTCTCCCGCGTCCCCGGCGCCCCCCCCATCACCGACACGCCCGCCACAAAGGGCCGCTCCCCCAGCAGCACCGTGCAGCCCGTCCGCATCACGGCATCCTCGGCATTGCCAACCAGCAACCCCGGCACATCGGCTATGGTGTTGCGCGCCCCGACCCGCATCTCAGCTTTGCGCCGCCAAGGCGCGCTGTACCGCTGGCCGCGCGTTCATCGCCGCCGCATGTGCGGCCAGCTTGGGGAACCCGGACAGCGGCACCCCGTCCTCCTCGGCCCAACTGGTCAGCACATAGAGATGCGCGTCCGCCACGGTATAGGCCGCCCCAATCGCCCAAGGCCCGTCAAACCGCCCCTCCAGATAGGCGAAATGGTCGGCCATGTTCTGCGTCACCTTCAGCTTCAACGCCTCACACACCGCCGGGTCATCCGACCACCGGGCGCCGCGATATTTGTGGGCATGGCTGACGTGGACGGTGGAGGCGAGAAAGCTCATCATCTCTTGCACCCGCGCCGCCGCAAAGGCATCGCCGGGCATCAACCCCGCCACCGGATATTTCAGCGCCAGATAGGTCAGGATCGCCGGGGTCTCGGTCAACACACCCTGCCCCGTCACCAGCGTCGGCACCCGCCCCTTGGCGTTGATCGCCAGATAATCCGGCCCGCGCTGGGCAGCAGCCCTCATATTCAGGCGCACCCCCTCATAAGGCGCGCCCACTTCCTCCAATGTTATCAACGAAGCCAAGGAAATCGCGCCCGGTGCATAATACAGTTTCATCTGGTCCCCCAACGTATTGCCCGCGCAGCCTACATTTCCCCTGAACCAACGAACACCCGAAATCGGCTGGCAATCGCCCCCACAGGCGCGGCACAAACCAATGCCCACCGCCGGGTTCAAGCCCCTCCAGACGGCCCATTCGCACAGCCATTGTGATCCGCGGGGAGTTTCCTTTCCCCCCGATTTGAACCATCCTGCCGCAATTCTTACTGTGTGGAGCCTGAAGATGACCGACTCAAACGCCTATGTCCCCCCGAAAGTCTGGACTTGGGACAAGGAAAATGGCGGCCAGTTCGCCAGCACCAACCGTCCCATCGCAGGGCCCACCCATGATAAAGAGCTGCCGGTGGGCAAGCATCCGTACCAGCTTTACTCGCTGGCGACACCCAATGGCCAAAAGATCACCATCCTGTTTGAGGAATTGCTGGCCGCTGGCCATGCCGCTGAATATGACGCCTGGCTCATCAGCATCAGCAAGGGGGATCAGTTCGGCTCTGGCTTTACCGAGGTGAACCCCAACTCCAAGATCCCCGCTCTGATGGACCGTTCCGGCCCGGAACCCGTCCGCGTGTTTGAAAGCGGCTCCATCCTGCTGCATATGGCCGAAAAGTTCGGCGCCTTCCTGCCCGCCTCTGGCCCCGCCCGGACAGAGACGCTGAACTGGCTGTTCTGGCTGCAAGGCTCTGCCCCCTATCTCGGCGGCGGCTTTGGCCATTTCTTCGCCTATGCGCCAGAGCGTTGGGAATACCCGATCAACCGCTTCGCGATGGAGGTAAAGCGTCAGATGGACGTCCTCGACCGCCAACTCGCCACCCGTCCTTTTATCGCAGGCGACGAGTACACCATCGCGGATATGGCGATCTGGCCGTGGTATGGTGCCCTGACCCTTGGCACCAGCTACGCCAACTCAGCCGAGTTTCTGGACACCACCAGCTACACCCATGTCCATGCTTGGGCGCAAAAGCTGCTCGCCCGCCCCGCCGTTCAGCGCGGCCGCATGGTCAACCGCGCCCATGGCCCGCTGAATGAACAGCTGCACGAACGCCACGACGCCAGCGACTTTGACCTGCGGACACAGGACAAACTCGGCGGTTAACCCGCCGAGCCCCTGTCGGATTGTCTGTTGTGCCCTCGGCCTCTGCTTCCGCAGGGCGCAACAGACACCGGTCAATCGTCATCACCACCGCTGCCTTCCCCGCCTTCGTGGCTCTCGCTGTCTTCTCCGGTCCCGGCAAGCGAAACGCGCGCGGTGGCAGAGGTGTCCACAGGAACCGCAGCACCTGTCACCCCATCAACCATGAATTGGACGGTCACGTCGCCCTTCAACGCAGTGACCAACCAGTTGCCATTGGACGGCGTCACGTCGAGATTGGTATAGCCGTCCGCAACAAAGGTTGACGCGATGCTCTCGGCATCAACTGCGGCAAAGCTGGCAGTGCCCAAAAGTATGGCCGCTGCGGTCAGGGTCAGAATTTTCTTCATAATAGCCTCCAGTCTGGTTTCTATGCCCACCCGGTCAGCGACAGTGTTGCCCGGCGTGCACTTCATGCCCCCTGCCTAGCGCGCAAATCTGTCACCAACCTGAACGTTTGCCGAACTGGCACCCAATTTTGTCTGGCTGCAGGAAACCCCGGCAACCCCAGTTCCCCGCTTGCCAGTTCACCGGCGAATGGGCATTATCGCGGCAAGCCGTGACGATGGCGTCGTCACAGGGGCCACACACCCCGCCGCTTGCAGGAACACCTGCTTCCGTCCTGTACGCCGGGACCTTTTGGGGTCCCCATGACCCCTGTGATGAGGTCTGCTATGACGAACCGTCCGCAACAATACCGTTTCCACCAAGGCGACCGCGTCCTGCCCTTCGCGGCTGAGGAATATGACGACCGCCTCGACCACCTCCGCGATCTGATGGAGGTGCAGGGCATCGACGCCTGCGTCTTCACCTCGATGCACAACATCGCCTATTATTCCGGCTTCCTCTACTGCTCCTTCGGCCGCCCCTACGGCCTTGTCGTGACCGCCACCGAAAGCGTCACCATCTCGGCGGGCATCGACGCGGGCCAACCGTGGCGGCGCTGCCACGGCGACAACATCACCTACACCGACTGGCAGCGCGACAACTTCTGGCGCGCCATCCAGTCCGTGACCGGCGAAGGCCAAGTGATCGGCTGTGAGGCTGACCACCTGACCCTGATCCAGTCCGAGAAGCTGAACGCCTTCCTGAAACCCTCCCGCGGGGTGGATATTTCGGGCCGGGCACCATGCTGCAACGCATGACCAAATCGCAGGCCGAGCTTGACCTGATCCGCCACGGCGCCGCCGTCGCCGACGTCGGCGGTTTCGCCATCCGCGATGCCATCCGCGAGGGCGTGCGCGAGATTGACGTCGCCATGGCCGGCCGCGACGCGATGGAGCTGGAAATTGCCAAACGCTTCCCCGACGCCGAATACCGCGACACCTGGGTCTGGTTTCAGTCCGGCATCAACACCGACGGCGCCCACAACCCGGTCACCTCCCGCAAGCTGCAACGCGGCGATATCCTGTCGCTCAACACCTTCCCGATGATCTCCGGCTATTACACCGCCCTCGAACGCACCCTGTTTGTCGGCGAACTCGACCCCGCCTCACAGCGCATCTGGGACATCAACGTCGCCGCCCATGAACTGGGGATGAGCCTGCTTGTCCCCGGCGCCAAATGCTCCGAGGTCACCGCCAAACTGAACACCTTCTTCGAGGAACACCAGACCCTGCAATACCGCACCTTCGGCTATGGCCACACCTTCGGCATCCTGTCGCACTACTACGGCCGCGAAGCCGGTCTGGAACTGCGCGAGGATATCGACACCGTCCTCGAACCCGGCATGGTGATCTCGATGGAGCCGATGCTGACCATCCCGAACGGCCAACCCGGCGCCGGCGGCTACCGCGAACATGACATCCTGTTCATCACCGAGGATGGCAACGAGGACATCACCAAATACCCCTACGGCCCCGCCTTCAACGTGGTCGGCTGACCGCCCGCCGCCTGCCCGCTAAAGCCGCCTGTCTCCCAAGACAGGCGGCCCCTAAACCTTATCTAAAATTGCGCCTTACATTTTGGCCCAAATATCCCACGGGGGAACGGCCTTGCCCCCGGCAAGGCCGTCGGGGGTGTGAAACCCCCGTCTGTGCTGGTCATCACCGCAACTTCGCCTAGACTGGCCCAATCTCATCACCCAAAGGACCATTCCCATGAAGATCACGCCAAACGGCACCACCCCCTCTGCCAAAGCCTCCTCCGACTGGTTCACCGGCACCGTGCGGATGGACAGCAGCTTTGCCGCCGACGCGCCTGCCCGGGTGCGGGGTGCTACCGTCACCTTTGAACCCGGCGCGCGGACCAATTGGCACACCCATCCGCTGGGCCAGACCCTCATCATCCTGTCCGGTCAGGGCCGGGTGCAAACCGAAGGCGGTCCGGTGCAGGTCGTGAATCCCGGCGATCAGGTCTGGTTTGCCCCCGACGAACGGCACTGGCACGGCGCAGGCCCCACCACCGCCATGAGCCATCTCGCCCTGCATGAGGCGCTGGACGGCAACACCGTCACTTGGGCGGAACCTGTCACGGATGCCGACTACGTCGGTTAAATCGGCACTCCGGCCAACAGTTTCGGCACCTTGCCCGTCAACCCCGCCGCCTGCCGGATGAACCCGCGCCGCGCGGCGGGCAGGGCGTTGACCAGGCCCAGCCCCAGATCTCTGACCCCACGCAAGACCGGATTGTCATTGGAAAACAGCTTGTTGACCGCATCCATCCCCAGCGCCAAAGAGGTCGCCTCAAACCGCCGCCACGCCTGATACCGCTCCAGCACATCCGCTGCACCAATATCCTCACCACGCCGCGCCGCCTCAATCATCACCTCGGCAAGGGCACCGACATCGCGCAGCCCCATGTTCAAACCCTGCCCCGCCAGCGGATGCACCCCATGCGCCGCATCGCCCACCAAGGCCACACGTCCCGCCACAAAATGCGTCGCCAGTGACAGGCTCAGCGGATAGGTGAACCGCGCGCCAGCCAGCGAAATCTCACCGAGAAAGTCGCCGAACCTTGGCCGCAACGCCGCCAGATATTCGGCATCCGGCAGGGCGTGAATGGCGGCGGCATTTGCCTCGGTCTCGCTCCAGACAATCGAACTCAGATGCCCGCCCGGCAGCGGCAAGATCGCAAGCGGCCCGGATGGCATGAAAAACTGCTGCGCCACACCGCCATGGTCCCGCTCATGCCGCACCGCTGTGACCAAAGCCGTCTGCCCATAACCCCAGCCGGTCCGCGCAATCCCGGCCCGCGTCGCAACCCCAGACCCGCGCCCGTCACAGCCAACCAGAACCCGCGCGCCCAAAACCGCGCCAGACGCCAAAGTCACCGAAACCCCGGCCCCTGCAACCTCTTGCGCCACAACGCTTTCCCCCGACAGCACCGTGATCCCCGCCGCCGCCATGGCCGCCTGCAAGGCCCCGTACAAAAACCGGTCCTCCAGCATGAAGCCCATCGGCCCCTCTTCAATCTCAGCCGCGTCAAAGGTCAGGAAAAACGGCGCCGCCCCCTGTCCTGCATGGCCGTCAGAGGCGACAATCTTCAAGATCGGCTGCACCTTGTCCGCCACCAAGGGCCAAACCCCAACCGCCGCCAGCAACCGTTTAGAGGCGATCGCCAGCGCATAGGCCCGCCCGTCAAACCCAACTTCGGCCCGCGCCGGGGCAGGGCGCGCGTCAATCACGGTGACCCGCAGCCCCCCTTGCGCCAAAGCCAATGCCAAAGCCGGCCCATTCAGCCCGCCGCCTACGATGATGACATCCTGTTCCATATCGCCAAATATGGCGTTTCACGCGGGATTGTCCATGCGCCCGCTTGCCGCTGAAGGTGTTCCGGTTTTCACGGCACGACCATCGGAAATCGCCTTCGCACATGGCCCAAGGCAGCGATTTCCAATTCCCCTGAACCCTGAACCACTCTAACTTGTGGCAAAACCGGAGGGCGCGATGAAAACCTGGGGCCATATGACGGCGGCAGAACTTGGCCGCGACATCGAACGTGGCCGCATCAACGCGGTGGAACTGGCCGAGTATTTCCTCGACGCCATCGCCACCCACCCCCTCAGCCCGCGCATCTACGCCCGCACCACCGAGGCCCGCGCGCGGGGTGAGGCAATGGCCGCCGCCGCCCGCGCCAAATCCGGCCTGCGCCGGGGGCCTTTGGACGGCGTGCCGCTGTCATGGAAAGACCTGTTCGATACGGCGGGTGTAGCGACCGAGGCCGGTTCCGCCCTGCTGAAAGGCCGCACCCCGACGCAAGACGCCGACACCCTGCGCACCGCGACGCTGCAAGGCTCGGTCTGTCTCGGCAAAACCCATATGTCGGAACTGGCCTTCTCTGGCCTCGGCCTGAACCCGGTCACCGCGACGCCGCCCTGCATCAATGACGATCAGGCGGTCGCGGGCGGCTCCACCTCTGGCGGGGCCATCTCGGTGGCCCAAGGCCTCGCCCCCGCCGCCATCGGCTCTGATACCGGCGGTTCGGTCCGTATCCCTGCGGCGTGGAATGACCTCGTCGGCCTGAAAACCTCCCTCGGTCGCCTGCCCACGGGCGGCACCGTGCCGCTGTGCGAGATGTTCGACACCATCGGCCCCCTCGCCCATTCGGTCGAGGATTGCGCCCTGATCCTCGCCCTGCTCGAAGGCCGCAAACCCGCCGACCTGACCCCGCCCCCCCTGTCCAGCCTGCGGTTTGCCGTGCTGACCACCCTCGCGCTCGACGACCTGCGCGACGCCCCGACCGCGGTTTCCACGACGCCGTCGCCCGCCTTGGCCACGCCGGGGCCAATATCACCCATATCACCGCCGCACAGGTGCCCAAGGCGATGGACCTTGCAGGCTACCTCTTCACGGCTGAGGCCTATGCGATCTGGGGCCCCACCATCGAAGCCGCCCCCGACAAGATGTTCCCCCGCATCCTCGAACGGTTCCGCTCGGGCGCGAACGTCAAGGCCAGTGACTACATCGCAGGCTGGCGGAAACTGCACGATCTGCGCCGCAGCTTTGCCGCCCACACCGCGACCTATGACGCGATCCTGCTGCCAACCTCACCGATCCTGCCGCCCAATATCGACCGCCTGATGACCGATGCGGCCTATTTCACCACCGAGAACATCTTCGCCCTGCGCAACACCCGCATCGGCAACCTGTTCGACCAATCCGTCCTGACCCTGCCGACCGGGCAACCCTCCTGCGGCCTGTCCCTCATGTGCCCGCCGGGACAAGAGGACCGCCTGCTCCGCATCGGCCTCGCCGCCGAACGCGCGCTGGGCTGACCGCCGCCTCCAGCGTCGCGGCACTGCTGCACGAGGCCCGGTCAGGGCCGATGAACGCCCCCGCCAATCCATGCCAAAAAGCCACAACTTCGCGACGCAAACCAATGACGGGCATGGGTTTTTCTGGACCAGCCCCCTTCTGCCTCGCTAGTCTGGGTCCAAACGGGGCGAGACGACCCTGAGGACGAGGCAGTATGGCGTTTCCAGAGCGGTTTTCGAACCTGCCGGATTATGCGTTTCCGCGATTGCGGAAGCTGCTGGACGCGCATGCGCCCGGCGGTCCGGCCATTGCACATGACCATTGGCGAACCACGCCACCCGATGCCCGACTTTGTCGCGCCGATCCTGGCCGCCAACGTCTCGGGATTTAACAGCTATCCGCCGAATGACGGCACACCGGAACTGCTCTCGATCATCTCTGGCTGGATCAAACGCCGCTTCGCTGCGACGGTTGCAGAAAACCGCATCATGGCCCTGAACGGCACGCGCGAGGGGCTGTTCAACGCCGCCCTCGCCGTGGCCCCGGAAACCGAAGAACGGCCAGAAACCCGTGGTCCTGATGCCGAATCCCTTCTATCAGGTCTACACCGTCGCCGCCGTCACCAGCGGGGCAGAGCCGATCTATGTCGCAGCCACCGCGCAAAACGGCTACCTGCCCGACTATGCCGGCCTGCCGACCGACATCCTGAACCGCATCACCGTCGCCTATCTCTGCTCTCCGGCCAACCCGCAGGGCTCGGTTGCCAGCCGCGACTACTGGAAAACCCTGCTCGACCTCGCTGAAAAGCATGATTTCGTGATCTTCGCCGATGAATGCTATTCCGAGATCTGGCGCACCACCGCCCCCGTAGGCCTGATGCAAGTGGCTGAGGAAATCGGCGCCGATCCCGAACGGGTCTTCATCTTCCACTCGCTGTCCAAACGCTCCAACCTGCCGGGCCTGCGCTCTGGCTTTGTTGCGGGTGGTCCGAAGGGCATCGCCGAAATCCGCAAACTGCGCGCCTTTGCCGGGGCCTCGCTGCCCCTGCCGATCCTGCGCGTGTCAGAGGCCGCGTGGAGCGACGAAGACCACGTCATCGCCAACCGCGCCCTCTACCATGAGAAATTCACCATCGCGGGTCAGGTGTTCGCAGGCCTTCAAGGCTTCGACCTGCCCGAAGGCGGCTTCTTCCTCTGGCTTCCGGTCGAGGATGGCGAAGAGGCGGCCCTGAAACTCTGGCGCGAAACGGGGGTCCGGGTTCTGCCCGGAGCCTATCTTTCGCGTGACGTCGCCGGGTCATAATCCCGGCAAAGCTTATGTAAGGGTCGCTCTCGTGGCCGAAAAACAAGAAATGCAGCGCGGGCTTCTACAGCTTCGCGACTGTCTATATCAGTGAGGACGGGCAAATGGCATCCTATCAGATCAGACAACGCGATCCGCTGCTGGATCAAGGCGTTCAGGCCATGCTGGAACGCCGCGCCCGTGAATTGTTCGGTATGGTCCTGGTCATCCTGGCCGCGATCTTTGCCCTGATGCTGATGTCCTACTCGCCCGATGATCCGGGCTGGATGGTCGCCACCGACGCGCCCGCCAACAACATCCTTGGCCGCGTCGGCGCTGCCATCGCCTCCACCCTCATCACCATCTCCGGCCTCGGCTCATGGGGCATCCCGGCGGTGATCTTCGCCTGGGGCATCCGCTTTGCCACCCACCGCGGCGCCGAACGCGCGATGTCCCGCGTGGTGTTTGCCGTCATCGGCGTGGCCCTCGGCTCGGTCTATTGCGCGACGCTGGTGCCGCCCGCCGACTGGTCGCATTCCTTTGGCCTTGGCGGGCTGTTCGGTGACACCATCCTCGGCTCGCTCATCAACATTGCCCCCGGCGGTGCCGCCATCGGCCTGAAGCTGGTGTCGCTGGTCGTGGCCGTGGCCTTCCTCGCCATGATGCTGTTCGTCACCGGCTTTGACACGCTGGAACTGATCCAGATTGGCCGTTTCCTCGTGCTGGGCCTTGTCGTGGCCTATTCCGGCACCCTGATGCTGATCTCCAAAGGGGCCACCGGCTCTGTCGTCGCCGCGCAGGCATGGAACGACCACCGCATCCAAAAACGTCTGGCCGCGTATGAGGCTGCCGCCGCCGCCCCGGTAGAGCCGCCGCGCCCCAGTGCCGCCGCCGCCCGCCGCCGCGAATCCTACATCGCCGCCGCCCCGATGACCGAGGCCGACGAAGACACCTATGGTGAACCTGCGGCCTTTCAATCTGCCCCTCGCAAAGCCGCCAAAGCGCCCGCCCTGCGCGCCGACACCCGCTACCCCGAACCGCTGGCAGAGGCCGCGCAATACGTCGCCCCGAAGGAAAAGCTCAGCCTGCTCGCCCGCCTGCCGCAACTGATGCGCCGTGAGGTAGAGCCGGAACATGAGCTGATCGAACCCGCCGCTGACCGCGCAGGCGTCGCAGGCCCATATGCCGACCGAAGACCGCATCAAGGCCCGCATCTCCACCGCCATCCGGTCGCGCACGACGGACCCGTCCGAAAGCCTGTCCCCGCTCGCCGCCGCGATTGCCCGGCGTGAGCCGCCGGTCGTCGCCCGCTCGCGGGTTCGCACGCCGCTGATCGCGGACACCCGGCCCCCGGTTGCCGCCCCGCCAATCGCGCCGCATGTTGCCCCCCCTGCCCCCCCTGCCCTACCGCAAACCACCTATTTGCCGCCCGAACCGCCGCTGCGCACCCCCACCCCCCGCGCCCCGATGGTCGAAATCGCTGAGGAGGATGAGGATCACTGGCAGCCCGATCCCGAACCCACCCCGCGCGCCCCGCTGGTCGCAGAACGTCGCGCCCCGGCCGCGCCCATCGTGCAGGCCCCCGCCGTCAAAAAGCCCGCCCCCTCGCGCCAAGCCATGGCCGAGGCGCAACCCGCCCTGCGCTTTGACGAGCCCGACACCGGCCTACGAACTGCCCCCCCTGTCCCTGCTCTCCAACCCCGCCTCCATCCAACGCCACACCCTGTCGCATGAGGCGCTGGAGGAAAACGCCCGGATGCTGGAATCCGTGCTCGACGACTACGGCGTCAAGGGCGAAATCACCTCGGTCCGCCCCGGCCCCGTCGTCACCATGTACGAACTGGAACCCGCCCCCGGCCTGAAAGCCTCGCGCGTCATCGGCCTGTCCGACGACATCGCCCGCTCCATGTCCGCCCTGTCCGCCCGCGTCTCCACCGTCCCCGGCCGCACCGTCATCGGCATCGAACTCCCGAACGCCACCCGCGAAAAAGTCGTCCTGCGCGAAATCCTCGCCGCCCGCGACTTTGGCGATTCTGCCATGCGCCTGCCCCTGGCCCTGGGCAAGGACATCGGCGGCGAACCCATCATCGCCAACCTCGCCAAAATGCCCCACCTCCTGATCGCCGGCACCACCGGCTCGGGCAAATCCGTCGCCATCAACACCATGATCCTGTCGCTGCTCTACAAGCTGACGCCCGAGGAATGCCGCCTGATCATGATCGACCCCAAGATGCTGGAACTCTCCGTCTACGACGGCATCCCGCACCTGCTGTCCCCCGTCGTCACCGACCCCAAAAAGGCCGTCGTCGCCCTGAAATGGGTCGTCTCCGAAATGGAGGACCGCTACCGCAAGATGTCCAAAATGGGCGTCCGCAACATCGAAGGCTACAACGGCCGCGTCCGCGAGGCGCTCGCCAAGAACGAGATGTTCAAGCGCACCATCCAGACCGGCTTTGACGAAGACACCGGCGAACCCGTCTTTGAAACCGACGAATTCGCCCCCGTCACCCTGCCCTATATCGTGGTCGTGGTGGACGAGATGGCCGACCTGATGATGGTCGCCGGCAAGGAAATCGAGGCCTGCATCCAGCGCCTCGCCCAGATGGCCCGCGCCTCCGGCATCCACCTGATCATGGCCACCCAGCGCCCCTCGGTCGACGTCATCACCGGCACGATCAAGGCCAACTTCCCCACCCGGATCTCCTTCCAGGTCACCTCCCGCATCGACAGCCGCACCATCCTCGGCGAACAGGGCGCCGAACAACTCCTCGGCATGGGCGACATGCTCTACATGGCCGGCGGCGGCAAAGTCAGCCGCATCCACGGGCCGTTCGTGAGCGACGAAGAGGTCGAGGAAATCGTCACCCACCTCAAGAGCTACGGCCCCCCCGTCTACATGTCCGGCGTCGTCGAAGGCCCCGAGGACGAGCGCGAAGCCGACATCGACGCCGTCCTCGGCCTCGGCTCCGACGGCCTGGACGACAGCCTGTACGACCAAGCCGTCGCCATCGTCGCCAAAGACCGCAAATGCTCCACCTCCTACATCCAGCGCAAACTCGGCATCGGCTACAACAAGGCCGCCAAACTGGTCGAGCAGATGGAAGAACACTCCGTCGTCACCCCCGCCAACCATGTCGGCAAGCGCGAGATTTTGATTGAGGAGCGGTGAGGGCGTAGGGTGTGTGCTTGCACGCACCACTCTTACACACTTGGACCTAGTCACCGTTTTCACTTGGCGCCTCATATGGCATTTGATCATTAATGAGCTTCGTCGCGACCTCTAGCTTCTGGCAAACTTAGCCGCACTGTGCCTTCGCACTCTCCAGTGACCAATTTCGCTTGGCGGTCAAAAGAACTCTTTGGCGATTGATGCGCTGATGGTCGTTATTGGACAACGGCAGTTCGCCCGCGCAGACATGCCCATCGAAATGTGACTAGAATGGGCGGCAATTTCAGCGTTCTCCTAGCGCCGGTAAACTCTAACCCTACTGCCCTTGCAGATTTCAGCGGCTTTTCTTGATCTGGCGTCACCAAACGAAATAGTCTCCAATAATTCTCGCCATGAAACGGCTTCCATGGATGTCAGCTTTCATCGGCTGCCGCCTTCTCGGCCTCTGCGGTTCATCGACAAGCAACGCGTGTAGAAACGCTCTTGCACCGTGCCGCATGCCCGCCGACGGCGCGTGAAATCACGCACCCTACCGAAAATCCCGATGGATCGACGAATACGGCCAATCTTCGGGACGCTCCACAAATCCATGCTTCACCGGGTTGACCCAGCAATAATTCACATGGGCGGCCATATCGCCGTCATCGCGGATGTGATGTTCCCAAAATCGGCGCTGCCAGATGCCTCGCTCCTGTCGTGCAATATGGCTACGCCGCAAATTCCCCTCCGGCAGGGCGCGTGAGAAGCGCGATTTGATCAATCGCCACCGGGTAGAGAAATCGCCATCGCCTCCCGGCAAGGTCCAGACGCAGTGCATATGATCGGGCAAGACCACCCACGCGTCGATCTCGAAGGGCCGCTCTGCTTTGGTCACTGCCACCGCCTCACGCAGACGCGCAACATGGTCCACAAGCAATCTCGCCCCGCGATCCTGCAAGGTCACGGTAAAGAAAATGCTGGCACCTGTTGATCGCGGTCGGACATAGTTTGGCATGACGCGATTTGACCGGGTCAAGGTTAACCCAAGGTTAAATCCGGAGTAGGGTGCGTGATTTCACGCACCGTTGCGACGATGGTGCGTGAAATCACGCACCCTACCCTTCGTCCTCCGCCTCTGATTTACACCCGACCGCACCAATCCAATACCCTGCCCCCAAATTGGAGGCGTCATGTCCACACCCAACCCATCGGTCAACTGGTACTTCCAGAAATCCAAGTCCTGGACCGCGGAAAAGAAGGCGCTGCGCCAGATCATCCTCGCCACCGACCTGAACGAGCAGCTGAAATGGGGCCATCCCTGCTACACCCTGAACGGCGCCAACATCGTCCTGATCCATGCCTTCAAGGACTACTGCGCCCTTCTGTTCCACAAAGGCGTCCTGATGGACGACCCCGCCCAAATTCTGGTCCAGCAAACCGAAAACGTCCAATCCGCCCGCCAGATCCGCTTCACCAGCGCGGCCCAGATCAATGACATGGCCGACACCCTGACCGACTATATCATGGCCGCCATTGAGGTCGAAAAGGCTGGCCGCAAGGTCGTGATGAAAGAGGCGAAGGACTACCCCCTCCCCATCGAACTGCTGAACAAACTCGACGCCGACCCCGACCTCGCCGCCGCCTTCCGCGCCCTGACCCCGGGCCGCCAGAAAGGCTACAGCCTGTACCTGAACGCCGCCAAACAGGCCAAAACCCGTGAGGCGCGGGTTGAAAAGTCGATCCCGCGCATCCTGCTCGGCAAGGGTGTGGACGACGAATAGCGCCCGAGCCAGTTGCGAACCATTCGCAGCATGCTTTCATTCTGGTTAACAGATTTTTCCAACCCACTGATACGCAACGATTATATCAAGCGTCGCGCAGTCGGACATTTTTCCAAACCGGGCCGATCAAATCCGGAAAAACGGCTGCAAGACCCGCGGCAGGAACTCTTTGAACCGCAGCGGCGCATCAGTCGCGGCAAGGCAGATACAGTCCAGCCCGGCCTCAGCCGTGGGGACGTGCTGCAAATCCTCGCCCGCAATTTCCAGATCACCGACCCCGAACCGATCCTCTAAATCGCGGAACGCGCCCTGCAAGACCAAGGTCAGTTCCATCCCCCGGTGGCCATGATCCGGCACCGCCTGCCCCGCCGGAATATACAACAACCGGGCCGAGGCGGCGCGAGAGGTCGGCAAGATCGCCTGCCGCACCCCCATCCCCAAGGGACGCCACTTCACAGCCTCTACCCCGCCGCCGACATAATCCGCCAGCGGGCCGGGCAGCACCCCGCGTCGCACCGGCGCAGGCCGATCGACCACAATCCGGTCCATCACCGCATCAGCCCCGGACAGCATCGGAACTGTCCCCTCTTCCAGCACAGCCCCGCCCACAGCCTCATAGGCGGCCAGACGGGCGCGGCAATCATCGCAGAGCGAGACATGGGTGGCCGCGACCAGCGAGAACGCCTCAGGCAGGGTTCCGGCGGCGTAGGACATCAACAGGGGGTCGTTCAGGTGGTGGCGTATCATGTCAGCTCTCATTCAATTTCGTGCGCAGCTTGTCGAGGGCGAGCCTGATCCGGGACTTGATGGTGCCCAAGGGCAACCCCGTCTCGGCGGCGATCTCAGAATGGGTGAGGTCACCGTAATAGGCCCGCTGGATCAGCGTGCGTTGTTTTTCGGGCAGGTCGGCGAGGGCGCGGGTCAGAAGACGGCTCTCCTCGGCGGCGGCATAGACATCGGCCTGATCCGGCTCATCCTCGCCAAACCAGTCCAGATCTTCGGGTTCGGGACGGCGATCGCGGCGGGCGATGTCGATGCGGCGGTTCCGGGCGATGGTGAAGATCCAGGTGGCAACCGAGGCGCGGGCCGGGTCGAACTGCGCCGCCTTCTGCCAGACCACCGCCATCACATCCTGCGCGCAATCCTCAGCGACAGAGGCGGTAGAGCCGGCCTTCATCAGGAAGAATTTCACCCGCGGCGCATATTGCTGAAACAGCGCGGCAAAGGCCGCGCGGTCGCGGTCATCGCGGACCCGGATCATCAGGGCCGACCAGTCAGTTTCATCCTTCGTCACGCGGGCTCCACCTGTAGGCCATTGAACCACAGCATAGGGCACGGCCCTGCGTCGTCCATCGGCAAATCCAGTTTGGGTGCTGTGCATCATCATGAAACTTCTACGGCGCCACTTTCGTATCGGATCACAGGCAATGTGGAAAAGATGATCCAATCCGCGCCCGCCGCCGTAGACATCGAAACAGTTTGAGGACGACGCCATGCCCTTCGAGACCGCTTCCCATCAGCCCCGCCGCATCGCCGTCATCGGGGGGGGCATCTCTGGCATGGCCGCAGCACACCTGCTGGCCGCCGATCACTCCGTGGTGCTGTTTGAGGCAGAGGCGCGGCTGGGCGGCCATGCCCGGACCCTGATTGCAGGCAAGCGGGGCGATCAACCGGTGGATACCGGGTTCATCGTGTTCAACAAGGTCAACTACCCCAACCTCGTCAACCTGTTCGACAAGCTTGATGTGCCGGTGGTGGAAAGCAACATGAGCTTTGGCGCGTCGATCCGTGGGGGGTGGCTGGAATATGCCCTCGCCACGGTGGACCAAATCTTTGCCCAACGCGCCAACCTCGCCTCACCCCGGTTCCTGAGGATGCTGCGCGATATCCTGCATTTCAACAAACATGCCGTCGCCACTGCCCGCCAAGGCATGACGATGCGGGACCTTTTGGCGACCCTGCGGACCGGCGACTGGTTTCGCGACTACTACATCCTACCAATCTCTGGCGCGATCTGGTCGACGCCAAGCCGGGACGTGCTGGATTTTCCTGCCGAAACGCTCATCCAGTTCTTTCAGAACCACGCCCTGTTGACGGCCACCAATCAGCATCAATGGTACACAGTGCAGGGTGGCTCGGTTCAATATGTCTCGCGGCTTCAGAATGTGATGGCCCGTGAGGGCGTCGATATCCGCGCCGGTCACGGTGTCGCTGGGGTGCGGCGGACTGAGATGGGGGTCCATGTCCGCGCCTTTGGCAGCGAGTGGGAGATGTTTGATGAGGTGGTCTTTGCCACACATTCGGACGTGACGCTGCGGCTGCTGTCGGACCCGACGCCGACCGAACACGCGGCGCTGTCAGCCGTCCGCTACCAGCCCAACACGGCTGTCCTTCATGCAGACACGGCCCAGATGCCGAAGTCGCGCAAGGCCTGGGCCAGTTGGGTTTACGCCGAACCTGCGGGTGAAAGGCCGGATCGGATCGACCTGACCTACTGGATGAACTCCTTGCAGCCGATCCCCAAGGATGACCCCCTGTTCGTGACGCTGAACCCCAACCGTCCGATTGCCGACCATCTGATCCATGACGTGACGACCTTTCACCATCCGGTATTTGACATGGGTGCACTCGCCGCGCAGCAGACCATCCGACGGATCAACGGGCAGGCCGGGGTGTGGTATTGTGGGGCGTGGATGCGGCACGGGTTCCATGAGGACGGCTTTGCCTCAGCCGTCGACGTGGTAGAGGCCATTCGTGCCCGCAACATACAAAAGGTGGCGGCATGACTCAGGTCGACTACATTCAGGGTGAGACGTTTCATGGCCGCAAAGGAGACGTATCGAACGCCTTCCGCTACAAGGTCGATTACATCCTGCTGGACCCTGAGACGGCACAGGGGCCCAGCCTGTTTTCGCACAACCGGGCCAACCTGACCTCGCTGCATGACAGCGACCACGGCGGGGCGCCCGGCCAAGGGCGGGGTGCGGCATGGGTGCGTGACCTACTGGCGGTGCGTGGGTTGCCCAAGGGCCGGATCAGCCTGCTGACGCAACCGCGTGTATTGGGCCATGTCTTCAACCCGGTGTCGTTCTGGTTGGTTGAGGATGACAAAGACGCGCTGCGCGTCGTGGTGGCTGAGGTGACGAACACCTATGGCGACCGCCACTGCTATCTGTGTCACCGCGATGACCTCGGCCCGATTCAGCCGGAGGATCATCTCATGGCGCAGAAGGTCATGCATGTCTCGCCGTTTCAACCAGTTGAGGGGGGCTATATGTTCCGCTTCGACATTCGCCCGGACCGGATTGGCATCTGGATCGACTACTCTGCCGGGAAAGGCGGTTTGATCGCCACACTGACCGGCCCGCGTGTGCCTTTGACCAACGGCGCGATCCTGTCCGCTTGCCTGCGTCGTCCGTTCGGGTCGCGCCGGGTGTTGGCGTTGATCCACTGGCAGGCGTTGAAGCTGTGGTGGAAGGGGGCAAAGTTCCGCTCTCGCCCCACGCCACCGACCGCCGAGGTCAGCGCCCCGCCCCACAAACCCGCCGCACAAGCCGCACGCTAGGAGCAGTCTCATGAATATCACCCGCGTCCTGATTGCCGTTTCGCAGGGTTGGCTGACGACGATGCCTTCGGTGAATGCATGACGTTTCAGGGCAAGCGCTATTGGCTGGTGGGTGGTTCGGAAGGGCTGGGTTTGGCACTGGCCCACGAACTGCATGCGGCGGGGGCGGATCTGGTTCTGTCAGGCAGATCGGAAGAGGCTTTGGCTGAGGCAGCTGCGGCTTTGCCGGGTGTGCAAACCGTGCCGGTCGATGTCGCCGATAGCACCTCCGTTCGGCGCGCGGCGGCAGAGATTGGTGAGATTGACGGAGTGGTCTTCCTCGCCGGCGTCTACTGGCCGATGAGCGGGCAGCAGTTGGACCCCGCGCATCTGACGGCGATGTGCGATATCAACTTCACGGGATGTGCGCGGGTGATCGGGGCTGTGGTGCCGGGGATGGTGGCGCGGGGGGTGGGCCATGTGGTTATCACCGGGTCGCTGTCGGGCTTTCGCGGGTTGCCCGGATCGATGGGATACACGGCCAGCAAGGCGGGGGTGATGTCGCTGGCGGAGTGTCTTTATGCCGACTTGCGTGGCACGGGTATCAAGGTTCAGGTGGCAAATCCCGGGTTCATCAAGACGAGACTGACCGAGAAGAATGACTTTTCGATGCCATTCCTGATGACGGCACCAGACGCGGCCAAGGCGATGTTTGCCCATATGCAGACGAACCGGTTCAAGACCAGCTTTCCGACGGTGTTTTCGTGGGTCTTCCGCCTGTCGCAATTCCTGCCGGATTGGGCCTACTACCGGCTGTTCGCGCCTATTTCGTCACGCAAGCCATGAAGAAGCCGTCCATCCCGCCGATCTCGGCCCAATAGTCGGGCCGCAAGCGCAGGCCGCCCTCGGGGCCAAACCACGCGTCGGGAACTCCGCTCAACTGTGGTCGGACAACCGTCAGACCCGGATTGCGGCCGAGGGCTGCGGTCAATTGCGCCTCCCCCTCATCCGGTAACAAAGAGCAGGTGCAATAGACCAAGCGACCGCCGGGTTTCACAAAGCTCAGCGCCCGGTCGAACAGTTGGGATTGCAACTCGACCAGCGCCGCAATCTCGGTGCCGTCTTTGATGTATTGCAGGTCGGGATGGCGGCGGATCGTGCCTGTGGCAGAGCAGGGCGCATCCAGCAAGACGGCATCAAACGCGGTCTCAGGGTTCCAATGCAGCGCGTCGGCAACCACCAGTTCGGCGGATAGCCCGGTGCGCGAGAGGTTCTCTGTGATCCGCGCCATGCGGGGCCCGGATATATCCAACGCCGTCACCTGCGCCCCGGCTGCGGCCAATTGCAGCGTCTTGCCGCCGGGTGCTGCACACAAGTCCAACACCCGCAGCCCGCGCACATCCCCCAGCATTGGCACGGCGATGGCGGCGGCGGCATCTTGAACCCACCACGCACCCTCGGCAAAGCCGGGCAGAGCCGAGACTTGTCCAGCGTCAGACAGGCGCAGCGATCCGGTGGGCAACAGGGTGCCGTCGGGATGCACGCCGGCGTTCAACGTCAAATCGATCGGCGGCGCCTTTGATTGTACGGCCTCAATCGCCGCCACCGCGTCGCGCCCGTAGGCATGAACCATCGGCTGCCGCAGCCAACGGGGCATCTTCTGAACCGGGCCAGTGAGAGTCACCCCGGATGGCACCTTGCGCAGCACAGCGTTAATCATCCCTGCCGCCCCCGACAGATGCTTGCCGCGCCGGGCCAGTTCCACAGCCGAGTTCACGACACCATGAGCCGCCGCCCCGCCCTGCAGTTCGGTGACGGCCAAACGCAGGATGTTCAACGCGTCCAACTCTGGCTCGCGTTTCAGGAATGTCTGCAACAACCGGTCAATCGGCTCGATCTGGCGCAAGGTCTCTAACGCCAGACGTTGGGCACGGGCCCGCTCTGGCGCGGGCAGTTTGGCCAGAATCGGACCGTCACTCAGGTCCGACAAAGGCAGCCGATCCCCCAACACCCCCGAAAGCAATGCCAATGCCGCTTGCCGCGCGCCCAAACCCTCTGCCATTCTGCACCCTTGCTGCTGATGGCTTCGCGCTTATATGAACAGGGAACAATTGCCAAGGAATGACCGATGACCGACGCAACGCCAGCCTTGCCCCCCGAAGCCCAGCGCGCCTTGGCTGAGGCCGAAGCGCGACGTCAGGCCGCAAAACCGATCGACTTGCCCGCTGAGTTGGGCGGTCGCAATGGGCCAGAGCCGGTGCGCTATGGCGATTGGGAAAAGAAGGGTCTGGCGGTCGACTTCTAGGGTTTGGGTCAGCTACAGCCCCAAAACATCCATCATGTCATAGCGGCCAGACTTCTGGCCCTGCCCCCACAGCGCCGCCTTCAACGCCCCACGGGCGAAGATAGAGCGGTCGGTCGCCAGATGGCGCAGGACGATCCGTTCGCCGTCCGCGGCAAAGATGACGTCATGTTCGCCCACCACATCGCCACCCCGAATGGCCGAAAAGCCGATGGTGCCGCGTTCGCGGGCACCCGTGATCCCGTCGCGGCCCGAGACTTTGGCGTCTTCAAGCTGCACATTCCGTCCTGCGGCAGCAGCCTCCCCCAGCATCAGCGCGGTGCCTGAGGGGGCGTCGACCTTCATCCGGTGATGCGCCTCGACGATTTCGATATCCCAATCCGCATCCAGTGCGGCGGCCACTTTCTGGGTCAACCGGGTCAGCAGGTTGACACCCAGGCTCATGTTGCCAGCCTGAATGATGACAGCGTGATGTGCTGCGAGGTCCAGTTTGCGGTGATGCTCAGCCTCCAGCCCCGTGGTGCCCACAACGTGAACGGCACGGGCTTGTGCGGCGAGGGCGGCAAATTCCACCGTGGCAGCCGGGGCGGTGAAGTCGACCACGGCCTGCGCCTGCGAAAACGCCTCTAGCGGATCATCGGTGACCAAGACACCCAAGGGTGCCCCGCCCATCGTCTCGCCAATGTCGCGACCGATCCAGGCATGTCCTGCCCGCTCAACACAGCCGACCAATCTGGCCCGGTCGGACGCCGCGATCATCTTGACCAGCATCTGCCCCATGCGGCCAGAGGCCCCTGTAACGACGATTCCGGGCAATTGGGTCATGCTGTCCTCCTATGTTGTAGGGCGTTTAGCGCCTTCTTCGCCGACCTGAAAGCCCGCCGTTGCAGGCGGATTGGATTAGGCTTAAAGGGGCGCCATGGTAAAACACTCTTCCCCCCAAGGTCCGCGTCAGCGCCAGCTTCGTGTCGGTGAGATGATCCGGCGCATCCTGTCCGAACTGCTGATGCAGGGCGCAATCCACGACCCTGCGCTGAATTCCATGTCAATCACGATTGGCGAAGTCTCACTGTCGCCCGACCTCAAGGTCGCCACGGTCTACGTCATGCCGCTGCTCGGTGGCGCGTCCGTGCAAGAGGCGATCGTGGCCCTGTCGAAAAACGCATGGGAACTGCGCAAGCGCGTTTCCGCAGAACTGACGCTGCGCAACGCCCCGGAACTGCGATTCCGCGCGGACGAAACCTTTGACCGCATGGACGCCGCCCGCAAGCTGTTTGCCGATCCGGTCGTGCAACGCGATATTGCGGCCAAGGATGAGCCCGAGGCCGAATAATGCGGGCGCTCTTGTTCCTTTTGGCGCTTTTGACGGCCTCTTCAGCCAATGCCACATGCCGGGACATGACGTTTGAGGATCAGACCTATGCCGTCTGTGAGGCCCATGCCGGCGACGACTTGCGGCTGTTTCTGAACGGTCAGGATGGCCCCTATGGCGGGTTCGAGGCGCTGAAAAACGACCTTGCCCAAAGTGGAGAGACCCTGGCCTTCGCGATGAACGCCGGGATGTTCCAGCCCGATCTTTCGCCCGTGGGTCTGTACATCGAGGGCAATCAGAAGGTGCAATCGATCATCACCTCCGATGGGCCGGGAAATTTTGGCCTGTTGCCGAATGGTGTGTTTTGTATCGGGAAGCGCTTTTCGGTGATTGAGAGCCGGAAGTTCGCCAAGAAACCGCCGACCTGCAAATATGCGACGCAGTCGGGGCCGATGCTGGTCATTGCTGGCAAGTTACATCCGCAGTTCAAGAGGACGTCTGATTCTCTTCACGTCCGCAATGGCGTTGGGGTCAGCGCCGATGGCAAGACAGCTTATTTCGCCATCTCTGACCGCCCCGTGAACTTTCATAGCTTTGCCCGGATGTTCCGCGACGCGCTTGGTACCCCAAACGCCCTGTATTTCGACGGGTCGGTTTCGCGTCTCTATTCCACCGATCTGGGCCGATCTGGTGGTGGGTTCAGCATTGGTCCGATGGTCGGGCTGGTACTGCCCAAAGGGAGCAATTGATGGGACGCACGCGCAAGGGCCGGGTTGTATCGGGTTGGCTGGTGGTGGACAAACCGGCGGGCGTGACGTCAACCACCGTGGTGAACAAGGTGAAATGGGCGTTTTCGGCGCAAAAGGCCGGGCATGCTGGCACGCTGGACCCGGCTGCGACAGGCGTTCTGGCCGTGGCTTTGGGTGAGGCGACCAAGACAGTTTCGCTGATCACCGATGCGCTGAAATGCTACCGGTTTGTTGTGACTCTGGGTGCCGCGACCACCACGGATGATGCCGAAGGTGAGGTTGTCGAAACCTCTGATCTGCGCCCGACCGATGCAGAAATCCTCGCCGCGTTGCCGCCGTTTCGCGGTGACATTCAACAGGTGCCGCCGCAGTTTTCTGCGGTGAAAGTCGATGGCGAGCGCGCCTATGATCTGGCGCGTGATGGTGAGCAGATGGATCTTGCCGCCCGCCCGCTGTGGGTGGAACGGTTGGACCTGATCTCTCGCCCCGACGCTGACCATGTCGAACTGGAAATGGTTTGTGGCAAGGGCGGCTATGTCCGATCTATTTCCCGCGATCTGGGGCGTACGCTTGGCTGTCTGGGCCATGTGCAATGGTTGCGCCGCGAATGGTCTGGCCCGTTCAAGGCCGCCGAGGGTATTACGCTGGCCGAAATCGACCGCCTTGCCAAGACTGAGGAACTCGACACTTGGCTGAAGCCGGTTGAGATTGGCCTTGCTGACCTTCCCGAAATGACCGCAACGCCTGAGGGGGCTGTCCGCCTTAGTCATGGCAATCCGGGCACTGTGATCGGGCCGTCGCTGCCCTATGGCACCGAGGCTTGGGCATCTTATCAGGGCCGCGCCGTGGCTGTCGGCACCTATCGCGGCGGCGAGTTGCATCCGAACCGGGTTTTCAACTGAACCGAGGCAGACCGGAGCGCCTTGCCCGATCTTCTCTTTCCAAATAGCCCCGTCAGAGGCTCCACTTACGCAATAAGGTGACGCTCCATGCTCATCCGTCAGCATCAGAAGGGCGACGCGGCCAGTGAGGCGGTTTATTCCCCTGACAGCCGCTATCGCTATGCCCTGACGCGGCACTGGGGACCGGGGCCGCGCGTGCTGTTCGTGATGCTGAACCCCTCCACCGCGACCGAGGTGCAGAACGACCCTACAGTCGAACGTTGTGAGCGACGGGCGCGGGCCTTGGGGTGTGGCGGTTTCGCCGTTGCGAATATTTTCGCTTTTCGCGCCACTGATCCCAAGGTGATGCGCGCGGAAATTGATCCCGTTGGGCCAGAGAACGACAGGACAATCCTGAACCTCGCCCAGCAGGCTGATAAGATTATCTGTGCTTGGGGCAGCCACGGCGCCCATCGCGACCGGGGCCTTGCGGTGGAAACCCTGTTGCGCGGTACGGAACGAGAGCTGTTTCACCTTGGGCTGACACTGGCCGGGCAACCGAAACACCCGCTCTATATCAGCTATAGCCAACGACCCGCGCTGTGGCGCTAGGCTGCCTGTAAGGTTACGTCACTGGGCTGCAATCCGGCACCGCCTAAGACGTGAGCAACCGGAACGCCGTCCAGCAAGACCATGGCATCCGGCGACTCGGGGTCTGTAGTCACGCTAACCTCAGGCGCCCCATGCAGGTTTGCGTCGTAGAGCAGGACCAACGAATCCTCGTGCCGATTGAAGTCAGTAATTTGGGCGACCGGATCACCAGCCTTGATGTCATGAAGGGCGAATTGATCGGCCCCTTCCCCGCCATTGGCATAGTCCCCGGCCCCGATATGCAGAACATCGTTCCCAGCCCCACCGTTCAGGAAATCCACCGCCTGATCCGAATGATCCTCCCATCCCTGCCATAGGGTGTCATTGCCGTCGTTGCCGTCCAACGTGTCAGCATCATCGCCACCGATCACAACGTCATTGCCATAGCCACCCTGCGCTGCGTCAGCACCTGACCCGCCGTCCAGATGGTCATCACCTTCACCCGCGATCAGACTGTCGTCCCCGACACCGCCCGTCAGATGATCATCGCCGCCGCCACCAGACAAGGTGTCATTGCCACCGCCGCCCGCCAATACATCATTCCCCGCCTCGCCCTGCAGGTCGTCTGCGCCTTGCCCACCTGACAAAGTATCAGCACCATCTTCCCCGTGGATCCAGTCAACCCCATCGCCGCCATGGATCAGGTCGTCGCCACCGCGCCCGCCCAAAAGGTCATTGCCCTCATGCCCCGAAATGGCATCGTTGCCGTCCTGTCCGCTAAGGATGTCATTGGTTTGCCCGCCATCCAGCGTTTCACTAGCGACTTCTGGTGCGGCCAAGTCATCTGACTTGGGCAAACCGGCTTCAGGCGTATTGTCGGCACCGGGATCGTCCAAGAGTGAGCCGATTCCAGCTTCCCCCGCATGAAGATATGGGTGCGTAGCCTCGGCGTCAGGGTCGCTTGCATCGTCTTGCGGATGATCGCCATGATTTGGCGCGACCATGGCATCGACAAATAGCCCCGCGAGGACAGCGCCCATCAACCCCAAAAGCCCGAACATGCCATCTTCTCCACCACTGGCCCGAAGTGTTAAGAAATATTAACCACAAGCCATTGTTTCATAATGATATTTACCCAACCAGCATGCCAGAGAATCCCATACTCTTCCACAGTGCCAACACGGGTCGTAGCGGAAATCTGTCAACAGGGTTAAGCTCGTCTTACCTTTGTAATCTGGCGGCCTCGCTGAAAATCCCGGCTTCCCTTTTGCGGTTGCATCCCCTATACGCGCGCATCCGCACCATTTGCGGACCCAAGGGCCCTGCTGGACGACATCCCGGCCTGCGCCGTCACACCAACGCTTAGGAGAAGCCGATGTCGATTACCGTTGAACTGAAGACCCAACTGATCAAGGACTACGCAACCAAAGAAGGCGACACTGGTTCGCCGGAAGTTCAGGTTGCTATCCTGTCGTCGCGGATTGCCACGCTGACCGAACACTTCAAGACCCACAAAAAGGATAACCATTCCCGCCGTGGTCTGTTGATGATGGTCGCACAGCGCCGCAAGCTGCTGGACTACCTCAAGTCCAAGGACGAAGCACGCTACACCACGCTGATCGGGCGCCTTAGCCTGCGCCGCTGATTTACGCCCCTCGGGGACACCGAACGCCCGTCACGCAAGTGGCGGGCGTTTTGCATTTGCGTGTTCGGCCCATCTGCACAGCCTTGCCGAGGATCACCCCCATTCTTGCCAGTCCCGGACCCCGATGGCGAATCAGTTGCGGGCGGAACCAATGCGCCGCAAAGGGCGCGCGACAAGTACAAAGGCCCCATACCCCTTCCCAACACCGTCCTTTTCCTGTATGGCCGCCGCAATCTGCGACGTGAGGCCCTACCCCCGGGCACATGCGAAGGATTGGGGGCGGCGGCAATGGGGCCGCCAGATTAGGGCAACCCGGAGCGCCGGGCTGACCCAGAGGAAACGACATATGTTCAATGTGACAAAGAAATCAATCCAGTGGGGCAATGAAACGCTCACGCTGGAATCGGGCAAGGTTGCCCGTCAGGCTGATGGCTCCGTCATCGCCACCTTGGGCGAAACGCAGGTCATGGCCAACGTGACCTATGCCCGCGCGCCCAAGCCCGGTCAGGACTTCTTCCCGCTGACCGTGCACTATCAGGAAAAATATTACGCTGCCGGCAAGATCCCCGGTGGTTTCTTCAAGCGTGAAGCCCGCCCATCCGAAAAAGAGACGCTGACCTCGCGCCTCATCGACCGTCCCTGCCGCCCGTTGTTCGTTGAAGGCTTCAAGAACGAAGTCCTCGTGATGGCCACCGTGCTGTCCTGCGACTTGGTGAATGACCCCGATATCGTCGCGATGATCGCCGTTTCGGCAGCGCTGACGATTTCCGGCGTTCCGTTCATGGGCCCGATCGGTGCCGCCCGCGTTGGCTTCTCCAACGGTGCTTATCAGCTGAACCCGCCGATGGACGACATGACCCATCTGCGCGGCAACCCCGAGCAGCGCCTTGACCTCGTCATCGCCGGCACCAAAGACGCCGTGATGATGGTGGAATCGGAAGCCTATGAGCTGACCGAAGACGAGATGCTGGGTGCCGTGAAGTTTGGCCACTCCCAGATGCAGCCGGTCATCGACCTGATCATCGGCTTTGCTGAAAGCTGCGCCAAAGAGCCGATGGACTTCACCCCGCCGGACTATTCCGCGCTCTATGCCAAGGTCAAAGCCGCTGGCGAAGTCCAGATGCGCGCCGCCTTCGCGCTGCGTGACAAGCAAGAACGCACCAACGCGATCTCTGCCGCCTCTGCAGCGATCAAGGCGAGCCTCAGCGAAGCTGATCTGGCTGATGCCAACCTCGGCTCGGCGATCAAGAAGCTGGAAAGCTCGATCCTGCGTGGCGACATCATCTCGGGCGGTGCCCGGATTGATGGCCGTGACAACAAGACCGTGCGCCCGATTTCCGCCGAAACCGGTATCCTGCCGCGTACCCATGGTTCTGCCCTGTTCACCCGCGGCGAAACCCAGGGTCTGGTTGTGACCACGCTCGGCACCGGCGAAGATGAGCAGATCATCGACGCGCTGAACGGCAACCGCCGCTCGAACTTCTTGCTGCACTACAACTTCCCTCCCTATTCGGTTGGTGAAGTTGGCCGCGTGGGTTCGCCCGGCCGTCGTGAAATCGGTCACGGCAAACTCGCTTGGCGTGCGTTGCAGGCTGTTCTGCCCGCCCCGACCGACTTCCCGTACACCATCCGTGTGGTGTCCGAGATCACCGAATCCAACGGCTCTTCGTCGATGGCTTCGGTCTGCGGTGGCTCCTTGTCGATGATGGACGCGGGCGTTCCGCTGAAGTCGCCGGTCGCTGGCGTCGCCATGGGTCTGATCCTGGAAGATGACGGCCGCTGGGCTGTGCTGACCGACATCCTTGGCGACGAAGATCACCTCGGCGACATGGACTTCAAGGTTGCAGGCACCGAGACCGGCATCACCACGATGCAGATGGACATCAAGGTCGCGGGCATCACGCCCGAGATCATGGCGCAGGCCTTGGCCCAAGCCCGTGATGGTCGCCTGCATATCCTGAGCGAGATGAACAAGTCGCTGTCCGCCCCGCAAGGCTTCAGCGAATACGCCCCCAAGATCGAGACGCTCTCGATCCCGACCGACAAGATCCGTGAAGTTATCGGGTCGGGCGGCAAGGTCATCCGCGAAATCGTTGAGGTTTCCGGTGCCAAGGTCGACATCAACGACGATGGCGTGATCAAGATTGCGTCCAACGACGCGAACGCGATCAAGAAGGCCTATGACATGATCTGGTCGATCGTGGCAGAGCCGGAAGAGGGCAAGGTTTACACCGGCAAGGTCGTGAAACTGGTCGATTTCGGCGCCTTCGTGAACTTCTTCGGCAAGCGTGATGGTCTGGTCCATGTGTCCCAGATCGCCAACAAGCGCCTGAACCACCCGAATGAAGCGCTGAAAGAAGGTCAGGAAGTCAAAGTCAAACTGTTGGGCTTTGACGACCGTGGCAAGGTTCGCCTTGGCATGAAAATGGTCGATCAGGAAACTGGTCTGGAAATCGTGGAACAGGCTGAAGCCGAGTCCTGATTTCCGCCGATCTGAACCGACAGCCCCGATGGAAACATCGGGGCTGATTTCTTGAGGGCACCATGCCAGATGTGACAGTCATCACCGTGACCTACTCCAGTGCCGGTGTCATGCCGGGCATGATCGCAAGCCTGCCCGCCGGCACCCCCCTAGTGATCGTCAACAATGGCCCGGATGACGGCATTGTCGAGTTGGCGCGGTCCGCACATGCGACGCTGATCGAACCGGGGCGGAACCTTGGCTTTGCCGGCGCCTGCAATATCGGCGCAGCAGATGTGAAAACCGAATTCCTTCTATTCCTGAACCCCGACACCCGGGTTGACCCCACCGCCATACCCGCCCTTCTGACCGCCGCCCGCGACTTTCCGCAGGCTTCGGCATTTGGCCCGGTCCTGCTCGACGAGGCCGGCCACATCTCGTTCAAACGCCGCTCATTCCTGAACCGTGCTGACGCCGCGCCGCGCGATCCTGGCTTGGCCCCCCTGCCCGTGCCCAGCCTGTCCGGTGCCGCGATGCTGATCCGACGTGCCGCGTTTGAAGCCGTTGGCGGTTTTGACCCGGCAATCTTTCTCTACTACGAAGATGATGACCTCGCCTTCCGCTTGCGGCGCGATCAAGGCCCGCTGATTTTGGTTCCCGCTGCAAAGGTGTACCATGCCTCTGGTCAAAGCTCTCCTCCCTCTCTCACTATGTCCCGCTTCAAGGGCTACCATCGGGCCCGCTCACGCATTCTGGTCGCCCGCAAACACGGTCTGCCCAGACCTTGGGTCGGAGCCATGAAAAGCGCGATCTGGCACCTCATCCGCCCGAAATCATGGTCTTCGCCCGAACGCCGGGCCGAGGCCATCGGACGGGTCAAGGGCGTATGGTCAGCCCTGCGCTCCTGAGCGCCATCCATTGCCACCGGGCTGGGCCACATCTAGACTTGAAAGCAGTATGTCTGTACCCAATCCGCTCAGATCTAGTTTCCAATTCAAGCTTCCTGCCCCTTAGATTTACGCCAAATCAGGATGACTGGTACAAGACTGTTAGGACTTGGATGAACCTCGAAGTTGTTTTTAAGGCGCTCGGACATTTGGTGATTTCCCCATGGGTCGTCTTTCGTTCGCGACATACTGATCGCCCGATCCATTATGCCCTTGCCATGCGGCATGCACGCATCGTGCTCGACCACATCGCAAGGGAAGAAGGTGGCATCCCCTGGAAGGCAACCGTCACACCGAAGATTTCCAAAAATGGACAACAAGCGGTTCAAGGATTGGTATAGCGCCGCTTCGCAATCTATCTACAATCACGCGAACCGCGAAAAACTGATCTTCGTGAACTGGGGGTATTCCAGTTACGAACGCCTTAGTTTCCTGCCTGAGACCCTTGGATTTGCCAACCGATTTGTCGAGAATGACCTCTTCGGGTTTGGCCGTGATCAAGAGCGCCCGATTGTTGGCTATGTGGTCGACAGGCAGCGCCCCTATTTTGACGGCCGCGGTCCGACCGATCTGGAGCAGAACCTGAACGACTATGTCAGTGGATCTTGGAAGTCGGACCCTGACGCCGTCGCCTTTCTTGATGCAATGCGCGCCGCCAAGATGCACAAATTCTCTCAATTCAGCGACACCGCCGATGAGTTGGTCGTAGCGCAAGAAGATTTGGTGATCTTTGGGCAAGTCGAAGGGGATGCTGCTTGGGTCATGAATGCGACTTCCGTCAGCACCAATGTCGAGCTTGTCGCCAAAGCAATCGACACCGTTTCCGGGTGCCGGAACATCTACTACAAACCGCACCCGAAACATAGGACTTGGCCCAAGGATCAACTGGAAATCACGAGCCGATTTCCGCAAGTACGGCAAGTCGATCCGAAGGTGTCGTTCAAGTCGATGTTGGTAAATCGGCCCTCCGTCTTTGTGAATACCTCGGGCACAGGGCTTGACGCTGGGCTTGCGGGCTGCCGGGTCTATGTGGCGGGTCTTGCCTTTTACGCAGGTTGGGCAGCAACCACGGATGTCGGACCGGTCACCTCGCGGCGGACGAACAAGCTGACATTCGAAGACATCGTAGTGGTCATTTGCAGCCAATATTCGCGCTATTTCTTTCGCGAAGACCACAGGCGGGCAACGCTTGCGGATCTGACGGCAGACATCAAACGCGGCGAAGCCAAGCGACAGCAAGGATCAGGGGAGCAGGCAATCAGTCCCTCAACACCCTCAGCCGGTTGACGGCACGGATGCCCAAGTTTTTCGAGCCGCAGCGCATGAGAATATTGTGCCAAATAGGGCAACCGTAATAGCCGCCGATGGGCAGTACTTTTGCGGCGACCTTAACGTCGCCACCAGCTTTCAGCCTTGTTCAACAGGTTCAGCCACCAACGAACCTTTACATCTTTGAAAACAAAGGGCCGCTTAACATTGGGGTTTATAGGACGCAACCATTCCTCCGCCACTGGCCACTCCGCCAAAGGACGGTGGAACAGGCGGAGCACATCGTCCTCAGTCATATCGTGGAACGCTTTCACGTCCTGACCCGTCAGCTTGGCTGCGATCCGCGAAGACAACGATTGGCTTCGATTGCGGAAGATCGGAACCTCGGGGCAATAGAATACAAAGGGATCCCCCAAATAGGGCATGTCGGCAAACTGGGCCGCTGCTTGGGTCGCGTTGGCCCGTTCGCTCGCGGCAAAGCACCAGCCTACCGCGCGCAACTTGGCAACATCCGCAATCATCGCATCGACATAGCAGATCCGGTTTGGATCATCGGGTCGCCCGACATAGGCCCGCACCCCCTGATCCGGCACCATCTTCTGTCTGTAGCGCGCCAGCGAACTTGCCTTCATGAAGCCCGGAAAGACAAAAGCCCGCCGGTCTGCACTATCCAGTACCAGCTTGATCTGATCCAACTCGGACGATTTCACTGGCCGGACCACCTGCATATCCTCTTGCAGGAACATCAAAAGCTCTGTCGTCGCCTCGTCCAAGGCTTGGGTCATGTTTGCATACAGCCCACCATGCCGCCCGTCACCACCTCCCGAGGGTTGCACAACTGGCACCCCGAGGTCGCGCAAGACGGCCAAGGTTTCGGCATCGGTCGAGTTGTCGTCATAGATGCGAATTTCGGCGAACGGCATGTTGCGACGGACAGACGCCACGCAATTTCGCAAATAGGCCCCTCGGTTGAACGAGAAGATCGCAACAGTCAGCCCCATGTCGGCTCCTCCTGCACATAAGACCAAGGGCTTGAAAAAGAGACGCAGCGCCCGGCCTTGCCCGTTGAGTTGGATACAGAGGGACTTGAGCCCGACCCTGTAATTGTCGCGCAGATGATTGCCGACAGGCCCAGCGGCGACCAGTTCGCCTTTATAGTAGCCTCCGCAGGGCAAGTGCAGGTCACGGTCAAAAGTCCATCGTCCATCTGCATCCAGCCTCCCACCACATCTGCCGTCCTAGCCCATTTGCCGGCGCGAGGCAAAGCGCTGCCGCAACACTTGTTGCTTGACGAACAGGACCCGGCGCGGTTTAGCCGTGGCTGGGCAAATCGGAGACCGGAATGTATCTCGAAGCCGTGCGCGAACTCCTCCAGAAACAAAAGCTCGTCGACGCTGTCATCAAGAATCAGGCAAGCACCCAACACGGTCTGGTCGAGAGTTTGACGGAACGCCAGCATGTGGCCGAGATCGACAACTTCATGGCCAAACTTGCCGTCGCTGACATTGTCGAAATTTTGGTCGCTTTACCCCCAGAGGACGCTGCCCTTCTCTGGCCCAGAGTTCCAACCAATCGGCTCACCGATGTTCTTTGGGAGGTTAGTGACGACCTGCGAGAGGTTCTGGAAGACGTGGCCGGCCCGCGACTGGCCGAAACCCGCGTATCGGTCTATGAGCTGACCGCCGGGCGGATCCGACAAAGTGCCATCAAAAGCCGCAAGGACCTTGAAGGCAAGAAGCCGATCTGGATTGACCTGCTGAACGCCTCAGCCGCCCAGCGGAAGTATATCGGCGAGTTCTACAATCTCGACCTGCCAGATCCCGGCGACGAAACCGAGCTGGAGGTGTCCAATCGTTTCCACATCGAGGAAAACTCTGCACTAAACCTGCATTCCAACTTTCTCTTGGACCGTGGCGGCAAATCCCGGTCCATTCCGGTTGCCTTTATCCTGCACCGCGAAGTCCTGTTTTCCCTGCGCAACGAGGATCTTCCGGTTTTTCGGCTGCAGCGCCGCCGCGTTGAAACCGTACCGGGCTATGCCGATGATTGCTTTGACCTGCTGCTGAACCTCTACGGCTCAGACGTCGAATATTCGGCCGACAGTCTGGAAGATATCTACAAGACCCTGTCCCGCGTCGGCAAACACGTCCTGTCCGAGAAGATGACCGACGAAGAGGCGGCCTGTGTCCTGGCAGACATTGCCGAAGAGGAAGATCTCAACGGTCGGATCCGCTCCAACATCATGGACACCCAGCGTGCAATCGTTTTCCTGATGCAATCCAAGGTGCTTACGGCGGACCATGTGAACAGTGCCAAGCAAGTCCTGCGCAACATCGACAGTCTGAACAGCCACACGGCCTTTCTGTTCGACAAGATCAACTTCCTGATGGACGCGACGATCGGCTTCATCAACATCAACCAGAACCGCCGGGTGACCCAATTGACCATGCTGTCAGTTGTCGTTTTGCCGATCAACATTCTGGCGGGGATGGGCGGGATGTCTGAATACTCCGCCATGACAGCCGGCATCCCGATGTCGATATCCTACGCGGCCTTCGCCATTGTCGCGGGAACCCTCGGATGGTTGACCTACCGTTTCGTCCGCCGGGCCGACCTGCGTGGACGGCGGGCATCCGGGAAATAGCACAGCATGGCAAAGCCCGGTCCTTCAGGACCGGGCTCCAGATTTTTCGCAGAAAAATCGTGTCTACTTGGGCGACTTCGCAAACCGCAGATAGGGCAGCTTGATATCCAGATCGCCATAGCGATCCTTGGCCTGGTCGTTGTTCAGCGAGGTTGCCACGATGACATCCTGCCCGACCTCCCAATTGGCCGGGGTCGCCAGCGGCACACCATCCGTCATCTTTACGGCATCCAGAGCCCGCAGGATCTCGGCGAAGTTACGACCAACCGACATCGGATAGGTCATGGTCAGTTTCACCTTCTTGTCCGGCCCGACAATATAGACGGTGCGGACGGTCGCTGAGTTTGCCGGGGTGCGGCCTTCGACCGGCAGATAGAATTCGGCCGGCAGCATGTCATAGGCTTTGGCTACGGCCAGACTCGTGTCGTCGATGATCGGGAAGTCAGCCGGCGCGCCGCCAAATGCCTCAATATCCTTCTTCCACTTCACGTGGTCCTCAACCGAGTCGACCGAAACGCCGATGACCTTGGTGTTGCGCTTCTTGAACTCTGGCACCAGTTGCGCAACGGCACCGAATTCGGTCGTGCAGACCGGGGTAAAATCGCGCGGATGGCTGAAGATGATGCCATAGCTGTCGCCCAGCCATTCGTGGAACTTGATTTCGCCTGCAGTGGAGGCTGCGGTGAAGTCCGGTGCAATATCGTTAATGCGGATAGACATGGGATCCCCTGACTGTTGAAACATCTGGATTTTATATAGGCGCATCGGGAGGAAGTTTCATCACCTCTCACGCAAATCCGAGAAAGAAGGACAATTTGCCGCCATCGCCAAAACCCTCAGAACCCGGTTCTAGCAGAGTTCCGAAACTGCCACACCCGTCCGCGCCAGAAACTCCAGGGCAGAACGGTCCGTGACCTCACCCGCTTCGATGTTGGCAACCTTGCGCATCACCCGGCGCAAATGATCGGCATCAGGTGTGGTCAGGTTCGGCCCCCGCGCGATCTTGGCCCGCAATTCGGCGTCCGACCGGGTGTAATAGTGGTTCAACTGGATCCGATCGACCGAATAGAAAGCGGGCGTGTCGCGTTCCCTTGTCGTAAACTCGATCCCACGGTCGTTGCAGGTCCGGCTCGATCCATCCGTCTCGATCACATGCACCTTGATTGACGTCACATGGGCCGGATCGACGATCATCTTGAAATTCCGCAACCCTTTGGCATCGCTCATCGGGTCTGGATTTCGCCGGGTATAATTGGCCAAAACCCCGCCCTCTGGTGGCGTCAATATGGCCGGACCGACCGAACATATGCCAAGGCAGGCTGATATTCCGACAGCCCTCCAGCCCCGCCAACGCCTCGTCCAGCCCCGCTCCTTTCGGCACCAGAAACTCATCGGCGTCCAGATAGGTCATCCACCGGTAGGCGCCGCCAAAGTTCCGCGTGGCATGGGCATAGGCCAGAACCTGATTGTGGATCTCCCGCCCCTCACCGCGCAGCTTCTGGTTCCATGGCAGGACCGTCAGCCTGTCCCCCAGAAACTGCAGCGCCGCAATCGTGCCATCCGTGCAGCCGTTGTCATAGACATAGAAATGGCGCACCCCGGCCATCACGTGAAACCGCGCCCATTCCGCGATGTGCCGCGCCTCATTCCGCACGATCAAGACCATGGCAAGCCCGGCCCGCCCCGGTTCCGCGGGCGGCGGATCAAGGCTGATCTTGGTAATGCTTTGGCCGCGTTTCAGAAATCCGAACATAGCGTCGCTATAGCACCCCGGTTCGGTTCCGGAAAGCCGCCGATAATTTGATCAAATATTGTTACGCCCCTTGCCGACCAGACCAGTCAGTGCAAATCTGCGGAAAAATAGGAGTCCCCCATGCTCACCCGCCGCGAATTCTACATCAACGGTCGCTGGACCGCACCCGCTACCCCGCGCGATTGCCAGGTGATCGACCCCTCCACCGAAGAGCCCTGCGCCATCATTTCGCTGGGGTCAGAGGCCGACACCAACGCCGCCGTCGCCGCCGCCAAAGCGGCTTTCCCGCTTTGGGCCGCCACCCCGCCGGCCGAACGCCGCGCCGCCGTGGTCCGCATTCTTGAACAATATGAGCGCCGCGTCGAAGACCTGGCCCTCGCCATCTCCACCGAAATGGGCGCCCCGATCGACATGGCCCGCAACAGCCAGGCCCCCTGCCTGCCGTGGCACCTGAACAACTTCCTGACCGCCTTTGACCAGATCGAATGGATCAAACCACTTGGTCCCCACGCACCGACCACCCAGATCGCCCTCGAACCCATCGGCGTCGTCGGTCTGATCACGCCATGGAACTGGCCGATGAACCAGATCGCGCTCAAGGTGATCCCAGCCATTCTTGCCGGTTGCACCTGCGTGCTGAAACCGTCCGAAGAATCACCGCTGGACGCAATGATCTTTGCCGAGTTTTGCCATGACGCGGGTCTGCCCCCCGGCGTGTTCAACCTGGTGAACGGCGACGGCCCCGGTGTCGGCTCTCAGCTTTCCGCGCATCCTGATGTCGAAATGATTTCCTTCACCGGTTCGACCCGCGCCGGTCGTGCCATTTCCATCGCCGCAGCCCAAACGCTGAAACGGGTCACGCTGGAACTGGGCGGCAAGGGTGCCAACCTGATCTTCGCCGATGCCGATGACAAGGCAGTCGAACGCGGCGTGCGGCACCTGATGAACAACTCGGGCCAATCCTGCAACGCGCCCTCGCGCATGCTGGTCGAACGCCCGGCCTATGACCGCGCCGTCTCAATCGCCGCCGAGGTCGCGACGAACCATCAAGGTGGGCTCGGCGCACGAACCCGGCAAACACATCGGCCCCGTGGTCAACAAACGCCAATGGGACCAGATTCAGGGCTACATCCAGAAGGGCATCGACGAAGGTGCCCGCCTGGTCGCCGGTGGCCCGGGTCTGCCCGACGGCTTCAACCGCGGCTTCTACGTCCGCCCGACCGTCTTTGCCGATGTCACCCCCGGCATGACGATAGAACGCGAAGAGATCTTTGGCCCGGTCCTGTCGATCATCCCGTTTGACACCGAAGAGGATGCCGTTCGCATCGCCAACGACACGCCCTACGGTCTGACCAACTATGTCCAGACCCAGAATGGCCCGCGCCGCAACCGGCTGTCGCGCGCACTGCGCTCTGGCATGGTCGAAATGAACGGCGAATCGCGCGGTGCCGGCGCACCCTTCGGCGGCATGAAATCCTCTGGCCGCGCCCGTGAAGGCGGCGTCTGGGGGATTGAGGAGTTTCTGGAGGTCAAGGCCATCTCGGGCTACGACATCGCAGCCGAATGAAACTGGATACCGCCGACCTCCAGCGCCTTGCCTAGCTTATTCGGACGTTGGCAAGGCTTTGGGGTCGCTGGGAACTCATGTCGGTGAATCTCGCTTTCCGGATCGCCACCTGATCTGGCACCCCAGCCCTGCTGGCGACCCGCCGCATCCGCACGGGCACTCCACACACCGCTGAACTGGGCCGCACCGCATGATTGGCATGCGGCCCTAGTTGGCCAGGCCTAGCGCCGCATGGTTGAATTGCGACCTGATGGCGTCGCATCCTCTACCGCGCATCGCAGCCAACCGCGTAATCTGGCGAAAATGGAGGTTTCATGTCCCAACATCCCCGCCTGACATCGCCCTTGACCCTCCGCGGCCAAACACTCCGCAATCGGATCGTATTCGGTGCCCATACCGCCAACATGTCGGACATGGGAATACCGGGGGCCAGAGTGAAGGGCTACCTGTTGGAGCGTGCCCTTGGTGGGGCTGGCATGATCGTCTCTGAACCCGTGCCAGTCCACCGCACCGGCGTTCTGACCCGTGGCAACTATCTGATTTCAGACGACATCATCCCACATTTCCGCAAGATCACCGATGCCGTGAAAGAGGCGGGCGCCGTCATCCTGCAACAGCAATACCACGTCGGCGCCCATGGCGATTCAGACCTGTCCTTCGCCCCGCATTGGAGCCCCTCTGGCCAGCCGTCCTACCATGACAGCGACGGCTCGCATGCCATGACCGAGGCGGAAATCGAAGAGCTGCTCGACGCCCACGCCGCCGCTGCCCTGCGCTCCAAAAAGGCGGGGTTTCAGGGGGTCGAGGTTTGGGCCGCCTACCATTCCCTGCTCGATCAGTTCTGGACCCCGTGGAGCAACAAGCGCACCGACAAATGGGGCGGCAGTCTTGAAAACCGCACCCGCTTTTCGCGCGCTTCTGATCGAACGCATCCGCAAGACCTGTGGCGAGGACTTCATCGTCGGCCTCGCGATCTCCTATTCCACCGCCTATTCCGTCACCCTGTCCGCCGAACAACTGTGCGAAATCGTGGCCCTTCACGACGCCACCGGGCATGTGGACTACGTCACCTGCGGCTACGGCTCCTATCTCGATTTCGAAGGCATCATCCCGGCCTTCACCCAAGGCGAAAAGCTGACCACCCCCCTGACTGCCCAACTCAAATCCATCGTCAAGCACGCGAAGATCACGTCCGAGGCCGGCATCCGCACCCCGGAAAATGCCGAAACGATCATTTCATCCGGTGAGGCGGATCTTGTCTCCATCGTCCGTGGACAAATCGCCGACCCGCATCTGGCCCGCAAGACAACCGAAGGACGCGCCGAGGATATCCGCGGCTGCATCTCCTGCAATCAGATGTGCTGGGGCCGCCGCAGCCGGGATTACTGGATTTCCTGCCTGATCAACCCTTCGGTCGGCCGCGAATGGGAATGGGGCGGCGACCGCTTTACGAGCGACCGAATACGCGTTAAGAGCATTCTTGATCGTCGGCGCCGGTCCCGCCGGGCTGGAGGCCGCCCGCGCCGCCGCCGAACGCGGCCACCGCGTTGAAATCGTTGAGGCTTTGCCCGTCATCGGCGGCCAATTCCGCCTAGCCGGCATGCAACCCCGCCGCGCCCAGATCCTCGACCTGATGGAGTGGTACGAACGACAGTTCGAAAACCTCGGCGTCACACTCCGCCTCAACACTTTTCTGGATGCCGACGACATCGCCGCCCATCCCGCCGATACCGTCATCATTGCGACGGGCTCACTGCCGGATGAGACGGGCTTTCAACGCTGGCAGCCGCACCTCCCCGAACTTCCCGGCATCGGTCTTGGCCATGTCTACGCGCCCGAACAGGTCCTGCGCCGCGAAGCCCGCATCGCCGACTCCGTCGTGGTTTATGACGAGGGCAGCAACTGGCGCGGCGTCGGCACGGCCTGGGCACTTGCCGAGCAGGGCAAGCAGGTCACCATCGTCACGCCAGAGGCCTTTGTCGGCAAGGAAATCGCCCGCACTTCTGCCGACGGTACGGCGCGCAGCCGCCTCGCCAAACTCGGCGCCACATTCCTGACCGAGCATTGCCTGACGGCTTGGCACGGCAACGGCGTCACGGTGAAGAACCTGCTGACCGGTGTCGAACAAACCCTGCCGACCAGTGCCCTCGTGATGTCGACCACCAATCGCGCCTTCGATCCCTTCCCCGAAACCATCGACGGAAAGATCACCCACCGTATCGGCGATTGCCTCGCGCCACGACTTGCAGCCTATGCCTTCCATGAGGGGCGCAAACTGGCCCTGAACCTCTGACCAAGGCCCCTTGGTCAAAACCTCTCCCGGTGGCTCAAAACGGACAATCGGCCCGATATTCGACCCAGGCCTTGGTGCCCGGATGGTGCAGACCCAATGTCTCGGCATGCAGCATCAAACGATCGAACCGCGTCGCATCGCTTGAATAGATCGGATCGCCCAAGATCGGATGGCCGAGCGCCAGCATATGCACCCGCAACTGATGGCTGCGCCCGGTCAGCGGAAACAAACGCACCCGCGTTTCGGTGTCAGACCGTTCAATCACTTCCCAGTCCGTGACAGCAGCGCGGCCGTTGTCATGGTCGACCATTTGCCGTGGCCGGTTTGGCCAATCCGAGCCAATCGGCAGATCAACCCGGCCGGTATCCTCCTGCATCACCCCAGCCACCCGCGCGACATAGGTCTTCTTGGCCCGCCGCTTTTCAAACTCTTGCCCGAGAAAGCCCTGCGCCAGCTTGGTTCGCGCAAAAATCATCACGCCAGAGGTGTCACAGTCCAGCCGATGGACCAGCAACGAATCCCAAAATGCCGCCCGCAGACGGCTTTCAAGACAGTCCTTGCGCCCTTCCAGTTTGCCGGGCACCGACAACAGCCCCGCAGGCTTGTCCGCCACGATCACATGATCATCCTGATGAATGATGCTCAGCGGGACGTCCGGCGGCTGGTAGTCAAACTCAATCATACGATTTGATGACCAGCAGCCGTCAGCCGCGCGGCCAAGTGCGAGATATGTGCCGGGCCAACCTCGCAGCACCCGCCAACAATCGTCGCCCCCATGTCGACCCAAGCCATGGCGAAATCGCCGTATTTCTCGGGCGTCAGATCATGGCGATGGGTCAATTCCTTCACCGTCGGTGCCTCTTTCAGGAAATTACCAGAGATATGGGTGAACCCGTTGGCATAGGCCCCAAACGGCAGCCCCAACCCACCGAGAACCTGCAAAGCCGACGCCATCGCCTCAGGGACCGAGCAATTGGCCAGCACAGCGGCCACCGGCCAAGCGGCGATCACATCCGCCAGATCGGCGACGGCTTCACCCGACCGCAGTTTTGTGCCGTCATAATCATCCACCGAGACGGACAACCAGACCGGCTTGCCAGCCTCTTGCGCGCCCTTGGCCACTGCTTCGGCCATCGCCAAAGAGGCCATGGTTTCGCAGAGGATCATGTCGACATGCGGGCCAAGGATGCGGGCCACTTCGGCGTATTTCGGCGTGGCAATCTCAACCGGCTCTGTCAGATCGGGCCGGTAGGACGCTTTGAGCGGCCCGATGGAGCCGGCAATCCGCCCAGCCCCAGCACCCCGCGCCTCATGCGCCTCGGCCAAGGCGCGCAGGTGCAGGGCATGGAACAGATGGTCGATCTCAAACCGCTCCAACCGGTCATGGTGGATGGCATAGGTGTTTGTCGTGGCGACCGTGGCCCCGGCGGCAAAGTAATCCTCATGGATCGACCGGACCAAGCCGGGATGGTCGATCATCACCCGCGTTGCCCACAACGGCGTCGGTTCATCCCCCGAACGCGCCACCAGTTCTTGTCCCATGCCACCGTCGAGCAGCGTAATCTTGGCCATCTGTTTCCCCGTTCAGTCCGCAGCCGCCTGTGGCAAGCCGTCCGTCAACTCGTAGTAGTCGCCCTTGTCCACCACATGAATATGCGCGGTCAAACGCCCGCCGGTCGGATTGTCAATGACACCCGCTTCCACGGCAAACGCCCCATTCGCCGCCCGAAAGTAGAGCGACGAGCCACACCGCGGACAAAACCCGCGCTGACTGCCGCCGGGCGTTTCATGTTCCCGCACCACGCGCGCGGCCCAAATCAGTTCGTCCTCTTCCACGTCAAACGAAGCGGCAAAATGGCCTGAGGTCTTGCGGCACTGGGTGCAATGGCAGGCCGTAACCTCGCCCATGTCGCCGTTCAAGGTGAACAGATTGGCCCCGCACAAACAGGATCCGGTCAGCATCTTGGCTGGCCGAGGATTGGTGTAATAATCCCCGGCGTCTTCCAGATACCATTCCTCAGCGACCTTCAGACCCGTCGGCCCATCCAACGCCCCCGGCGCAAAATGCATCGTGCCTTGCCCGAACGGATGCCAGAACAGGCTTGCACCACACTGGCCGCAAAACCCACGTTCCGCGATGTCTGAGGAGCGGTACCACTGCAAACCGTCGTCCCGTGTCAGTCTAAACGCCGCCTCTGGCACGGAACTGGCCGCCCAGAAATGCCCCGACGTCTTGCGGCATTGGGTACAGTGGCAGGCGATAACCGGGCGCAACGGCGCGTCGACCTCAAAGGCCACAGCGCCGCAGAGGCACGACCCTTTCATTCAGCCTCCGCAAAGACTTCGGCCAAGAGTGGGACCAACCAAGCCTCATCTGCGCTGGTAAAGGCAGCGGGTGTGTTGCTGTCGATATCCAGCACCCCCAGCAGCCGCCCCTTGCCGTTCCAAACCGGCAGAACCAGTTCCGACCGGGTCGACGAAGCGCAGGCAATATGGTCGGGGAAGGCATCGACATCGGGCACATTCAAAACCTGGCCGGTCCGGGCACAGGCCCCGCAAACCCCGCGCGAAAACGGGATGACCAGACAGCCGTGCCCGCCCTGATACGGCCCGATCTTCAGCAGTTCAGGACCAACCACCCGGTAGAACCCCGTCCAGTCAGCAAAGGGATGCGCATGGTGAATTTCGCAAGCCACCGTCGCCATCAGGGCAACCGCATCCGTCTCACCATGGGTCAAGGCCCTGATGCTGGCCGTGATTTCGAGATAGTCCATCTTTCAATACCCCAAAGCACAACCATCTTTGCGCGGATCAGAGGCCCCGATCAGCACACCGCCGTCCTCGATCATGATGTTCTGGGCACCGCCCAAAGGCTCCACCGGGATCGACACCGGATGGCCCATTTGCGCCAACTCTGCCCTCACGGTATCGGAGTACCCCCGCTCAACATACATGGCGTTGACGCGGTTCACCTGTCCACCGAATGATCGCGGCCCATCCACGGCCGTCTGCTGGTCCATGCCGAAATCGACCAGATTGGTGACAAACCGCGCGTGACCACAGGGCTGATATTGCCCGCCCATGACGCCAAACGGCATGATGACCTTGCCTGCTTTGGTCAGCATGGCCGGGATGATCGTGTGCATCGGGCGTTTGCCGCCTCCCATCTCATTCGGATGGCCTTCGGTCAGGGTGAACCCGGCCCCGCGGTTCTGGAAATTGATGCCGAACTTCTTGGAGGCAAGGCCCGAGCCAAAGCCATCAAAGATCGAATAGATCAGCGAAACCGCCATGCGGTCGCGGTCGACGACGGTGATATAGATCGTCTCGCGGTGGATCGACTCGGTCAGCGGTGCCGCTGCTGCCATGGCGCGTTTGGGGTCAATCAGACCTGCGAGTTTGGCCGCCGTCGCCTCGGACAGCATATAGTCGAGCCGTGGGCTGTGCTCGGCGATGAAGCGGTTGCGGGCGTCATAGGCCAGCTTGGCCGCCTCAGCCTCGATATGTGCGCGCGCGGCGCCGTAGGGGTCCATCGACGCCAGATCGAAATGCTTCAGGATGTTCAGCATCAGGATCGCCGTTGCGCCCTGCCCGTTCGGCGGATGCTCCAACAGGCCATAGCCCTTGTAATCGCCACCGACCGGCTTGCCATAAGTGCACTTGGTCGCCGCGAGGTCGTCCATCGTGTGACAGCCCCCCAAGGCTTGCAGAGAGCCGATCATGTCCTCGGCCACCTCGCCTTCATAGAACCCGGCGCGCCCTTGGGCGGCAACGCGGCGCAAGCACCTCGGCCTGGCCTGGCGCGCGGAATATCTGACCCACACTCGGTACCTTGCCGTCGATCAGGTAAAAATTGCGGGCATCGCCCGGTGAGGAACGGTCGCATCATCGGCCCAGTCAACGGCCACACGCGGGGCGACGGGCACACCTTCCTCGGCATAGTGGATCGCGGGTGCCAGAACACGGTCGAGGCCAAGTTTACCCCAATCCGCCGACAGCGTGCAAAACGCATCCATCGCACCCGGGCAGGGTCACCGGTTCGACCCCGCGCGACGGCACAGCAGTCAGTCCTTGCGCGACGCAGTGCCTCAGCCGTGGCCGCAGCCGGCGCGCGGCCCGATCCGTTCAGGGTAAAGACCTCCTCCGACCCGGCTGGCTTGACCAGCACGAAGCAATCGCCGCCGATCCCGGTCATCTGCGGTTCGCAGATACCCAGCAGGACCGCCCCTGCAATCGCTGCGTCCACGGCATTGCCGCCCGCCTGCAGGATATCGATGGCAACCTTGGCGGCCAAAGGATGCGAGGTCGCGCACATCCCGTTTGTGGCATAGATGGCCGATCGGCCCGGCATTTGGAAATCACGCATGGAAAGCTCCCCATCTGGGTCGGACCCTAGGGGCATCGAGCAGGATTTCCAAGCAGCACACAGCGACACTGTTCACGATGTCACTAGTTGGCATGTTTGGTGCCTCGGCGCTGCGAACTGGGTGGGGGCTATGATCCGCAGCGCCGAGGGAAGCTTTATGCAGCTACACCGCCTTTATGCTGCCGTGAGCGGGCGGAAATTTGCACGAATTGGGGCGCTTTGTTGTCTGTTTTCGCCAATTCGAAACAATGCCCAATACTCACCCCTGATAGTCCACGGATATGCAAAAGCCGAGGATATTCTTGTCCTCATCGCGGTCATAGGTCAGGTCCTGCGACAGGTTTCGAATCAGAAACCAACCGAATCCCCCTTCTGGCAAATCCTTGGCGATTTTGGGGTCGGTCAGCCTGCCGATGGGCAACTCGCCATCCGGCATCGGCAGGCCCTCAGTCAACCATGCGAATGAACAGATAGCTCTCCCGCCGGGTGACGCAGATTTCGATCTTGCCGGGAAACTTGGCATAGGCATGTTCCACCACATTGTTCAGCACTTCGGCCAGGACAATCTCGACAGTGCCCCGGCTTTCTGCGACTGAGGCTGGTCAGCAGGTCGCCGTCAAACAGGTTTTGCAGGCCCGCGCGCACCGAATTGTGGTCAGAATCCACAAGAACCCGCGCCGTACCCGGAAAATCACCGGATTGAGATGCGCTGGTTTCCCGCTTCAGCCAGCATGTCGCAGGCCTTCTGGCAGAGACCTTGTGGATGATGAAAACCGAATCCATCCGGGTCAGGCGAAAGACCTTTTCCACTGTCGGCGTCAGGCCCGACAGTTCCAGCCGCCGCACCGGACCAAGCGCCTTCATCACGGCCACGACAGCGCCAAGGCCCGAACTGTCCAGAAAACCAACACTCGACAAGTCCAGCACGACCCGTGTCGCTCGGTTCTGCGATGATCTCGCGCATTCGCTCCTTGAACTGTATGGCGCCAGCCGCATCAATCCGGTCATCAATGGCCCGAATGACTATGAACTCACCCCGATGTTCGCTTTCCAATCTCATCACCACACTCCTATTCCCGCGGATCAGACCTCAGGATAGGGCGGAGAAGTTACTGTTCGGTAAGCAAAGACGGATCAGTTCAACTGAAACTGCAGCGGATAGCGGCCATCTTCGAAATCGCCGAACAGATCGGGCAGATCAGGATGGCTCACAGGTTCGCCCGTCTCATCTGGCACGAGGTTTTGTTCGGACACATAGGCCACGTAATAGCTTTGGTCGTTTTCAGCCAGCAGATGGTAGAACGGCTGGTTGCGCGACGGGCGGCTGTCCTCGGGAATATTCTCGTACCACTCTTCGGTGTTCGAAAACATCGCGTCGACGTCAAACACCACACCCCGAAAAGGATGCTTGCGATGCCGCAACACCTGACCGATGTGGTATTTCGCTGCCGTCTTCAGCATCATGACATGCTCCCCATGTCCCTTAGTAATCCCGACAGACACACCTTTGTAAATCAATGAGGTGATGCACAAAGGAAACAGTCTGTGGGCCTCAGCCCTACAGTTAGGCGCTGTTCCGCCGATGCAGCCGCCCCACACCTGCCGAAATGTGACCTGTCCAGCCCCTGCTTGCCGGTTTCCATTTGCCGATTTTTACCCTATCCTTGGAAAAAAAGAATACGTACGAGGGGCGAATGAGCAGACTTCTCCGTGCGTCGATACTGTTGTTGTTTCTTGCCTCTTGCGGGGGCGGCAACTTTTCGGCGCCCAGCAATCTGGACGACGCCTGTTCGATCGTTCGTCAGCGGCCGACCTATCTGACCGCCATGAAGGCTGCGGAACGCAAATGGGGCATTCCCGTGAACGTTCAGATGGCGACGATGTATCAGGAAAGCAAATTCATCGGCAACGCCCGCACCCCGCATCGCTATGCGCTGGGGGTCATCCCGATGGGTCGTCAAAGCTCTGCCTATGGCTATTCGCCAGGCCCTTGACGGCACGTGGGAAGAGTATCAGAAGGACCAGCGCCGCCGCGGCGCCCGGCGCGACAACATCCGCGACGCGACCGATTTCATCGGCTGGTACATGAACGATTCCACCCGGATGCTCGGCATTTCGAAGATCCGACGCCGAAAGCCAGTATCTGGCCTATCACGAGGGCCGCAACGGTTTTGCCAAGGCAGCTACAAGGCCAAGGGTTGGCTCGTCACCATTGCCCAGCAAGTCGGCGCCCGGGCAGAAAGTACCGCCAGCCAACTGGCGCGCTGCGGTCGCTGATGTCTAGCTGGTTCGCGTTTGGACAGTTCGACTTCCATTCGAGAACAGGCTGGCGCCATAGGTCTTGCCCGCTTCCACGGCCCCAACGTGACCGAGGTCTGATTGCCGATATCGTCGGTGATGATCCACTTGCGTCAGCGCAACCGGGTTTTGCGCTGAACACCAGATCAATCGTGCCATAGTCGGGATGCTTGGGGTCTTGGGCCCTGACGATCGTTGCATTGCCCACTTCGCCATGCGCCACCACCATCTTGCGCCGCTGACAGATCGACGTTCTGCGCCAGGATCAGGTTCAACGGCGTGCGCGCCAAGCGGATACTGCTCGGGCGGCTGGTTCGACTTGGCGTCAAAGATCACCACCGTTCCGCCCGCCGCCAGCACCAGGTTCTTGTTTGGCGCCGTATATTCAAACCGCGCCCGACCCGGCCTTTGGATATAAGATCGTGCCCTTGGACTTCGACCCATCGGCATTGACCTGCACGAAGGGCGCTTCGACCGTCGTCAAGCTGTTGAGATAGGCCGACAAAGTGCTCAACGGCACTTCCTTCGCCTGCAAAGGCAGCGAAAACAGCACGAGGGTCAGCGGGGCCAATACGGCGCGAAGCATTTTCATAGCTCCAATATAGGGCAGCCCACCCGGAAGTGTAGCCTGCCCGCGCTCACAAGGCAGAGAGATGCCGATCAATCCGCCCAGACCATTGTATCAGGGGCAGGATCAGATAGTCTGGCAAGCTGAATAATTTGGGTGGTAAAAATGCAAATGACACGCAGGGCCATGTTGGCCGGACTTTCGGCCTCGGGCCTTTTCGCCTGTGCGCCTGCGGCTTCAAATTCCGGCAGGTCACGCGCCGTCCGGAATGACTTCCCGATTGTGGCAGATGCAGGCTACGACAGCTGGCTGGCTGCGTTTCGCCCCCGGGCCACCAAGGCGGGCATTTCCGACCGTACCCTGAACGCCGCCTTTGCCCATGCCGGGTTCCTGCCCGGTGTCATCGAAAAGGACCGAAATCAGCTCGAATTCTCCCTGTCGCTAGAAGACTATCTGGCCATCACCTGCTCCGCTGAACGGGTCAGCATGGGCAAAGCGGTTCTTCGGCAATACGGCGGCCTGCTTGGCCGAAATCGAAGCGAAGTATAGCGTTGAGGCCCATGTCGTCGCGGCGATCTGGGGCATCGAAAGCTATTATGGCACCAAACGCGGCACGGTTCCGGTCGTCGCCGCCCTGTCCACCCTCGCCTATGAAGGCCGCCGCGCCTCGTTCTTTGAGGGGCAATTGATTGCCGCCCTGAAGATCGTGCAAAATGGCGATATCGCGCCCGATCAGATGACCGGTGGTTGGGCGGGGGCCATGGGGCATACCCAGTTCATCCCGACCACCTACCTTGCCTATGCTGTCGACTTCCGGGGCGATGGCCGCCGTGACATATGGTCCGACGACCCGACAGACGCCCTCGCCTCTGCCGCAGCTTATCTCTCCAAGTCGGGTTGGAACTATGGCCAGCCTTGGGGGATTGAGGTGCAGATCCCCAGCGGTTTCAACCTCGCCTTGGCCGGCCATTTGAGCCCGCGCAGCACAGCTGACTGGGCCGGAATGGGCGTGCGTCCGGTCAGCGGTGGCCGGTTGGCGGACCACGGCAACAGCTCACTTCTGCTGCCTGCTGGCTCATCGGGCCCGGCATTCCTGATCTATCGCAACTACACCGTCATCACCCGCTACAACGCATCCGAGAAATATGTGATCGCCGTCGGGCATCTGTCCGACCTCATCAATGGCGGCCCGGCCATCCAATCTCCATTCCCGCCGGACCAATACGGCCTGAGACAGAGCAACCGGGTTGAGATGCAACAGCGGCTGACGGCGATGGGCTTTGACACAGGCGGCACCGATGGCGTCTTTGGTCCGATGTCCAAGGCCGCCGTCAAAGCCTATCAGCAGTCGCGCGGTCTGTCCGCTACGGGCAATCCCTCACTCGAACTGCTTTCGATGATGCGCTAGCTTTGCTTTAGCGCTTTGTCCGGCAGGCCATGCAGCTGAACCTGAATGGCCCGCCCCAAAAACTCTACGCTCTCGTCCGCCAGCAACAGGTCAAAGGGCGCCAACACCCGCCCCGCCACTTGCACCTCGTCCAGCGCAAACAGGGCCGACGCCCCCTGCGTGACGCCGCTGGTCAGCACATCCACCTCAGCCCGCACCACCCCGCGCCGCACCATCACGTTGAAATCATCGCAAGGCCCGGCAACACCCTCGGCCCGCAGCGCCACATCGCCCGGAAACGCCACCGGTACCAGTGGCCGGGCCTCCAGCGCCGCCTCACCCACCAGATCAGAATCCCGGCCCGGAGATCACCGTCAAGTTCCGGTCAATCCCGGCGAACAGGCGAAAATCGCCATCCTCCACCACCGCCGCCCGACTCAACCGCAACAGCACCGCGCCATCCCGCTCCATCCGCAGCATCTCCACCGTCTGTGCCGCGCCCATTGGCCCAGGGCATCACCCTGAAATCCGCGCGCCGTCAGATGGCGGATCATTCTGCCACCTTGGTCGCAAGCGAAGCCTGCCGGCTCCGCCGCGATCTCTTCAAAGTCGAAATTGTCCAGCCGCCGCGCCCGCTTGCCTGCCTTGTCGCTGCTGATCTTGATCTCTTCGATATCCTTGGCCGCCTGCCCGAAATGCCGGTCCAGATTGCCGACCCGGTCGCCCAACCGCTCGATATCCTTGTACAAGCTCGCCCAACTCCCGCCGGATCGCCCCGGCCTGTTCGCGCATCCGCGCATCCTTCAAGACCGCCCGCATCGTGTTCAGCATCGCCATGCAGGTGGTGGGCGACACGATCCAGACCTTGGCCGCAAACCCCTCGCGCACGATCTCGGGGAAATTCGCGTGCAATTCGGCATAGACCGCCTCGGACGGCAGGAACATCAGCGCCCCATCCGCCGTCTCGCCCTCGATGATGTATTTCTCCGATATCGCCCGGATATGGGTGCGCACCGACGACCCGCAACAGCTGCGCCGCCTCTTGCACCTGCCGCGGCGTTTCCGCCCGCCGCAGCGCCTCATAGGCCTCCAGCGGGAATTTGGCGTCCACCACGATCGGCCCCGGCGGATTCGGCAGATGGATCAGGCAATCCGCCCGCTTGCCGTTCGACAAGCGTGGCCTGCATGGTAAAGGCATCCGAGGGCAGCGCCTTGCCCACGATGTCATGCAGCTGAATCTCGCCAAACGCCCCGCGCGTCTGCTTGTTCGACAGGATATCCTGCAGGTTCAACACATTGCCCGACAGCTTTTCGATATTGGCCTGCGCCTTGTCGATGGTCTCCAGCCGCTGATGCAGATCGCCCAAGCGACCGCGCCGTCCGACAGACGTGCCCTGCAGCGCCTCCGTCATCGCCGCTGCACCTCGGCCAGCCGCTGCTCCATCAGCTGCAGCATCGCGGTCTGGCTGACCGTCTGCGCTCTCGGACACATGATGCAACCCGCCCGCCAGCCGTTCCTGCCCGTCCGACAGCCCCTGCACCCGCTGCGACAGCCAGCCCAACTCCCGCATCAGCGGCGCCAGACTCCCGCCCCGCCGCCCGCAAGATCAGCAGCAGCAGCAACAGCACGGCCAACGCCACCCCGCCCAAGCGTCAGCACCTCGGGCGAATTCCACGCATAGCTGACCCCGAACAGCGTAATCATCGCCGCCCGAACAGCCGCTCGATATCGGCCAGCTTCAGCTCCACATAGGTCGGCCGCCCGTGGTTGCACTGGCCCGAATGCGGCGTCGCCTCCATCTCGCGCAGCAGCGCGTTCATCTCTTCGGCCCGCATCTGCCGCCCCGACCGGACCGAGCCATGGCACGCCATCCGGCTCAGAATCGCGTCCATCCGCGCCTGCAGAGTCCCGCTCTGCCCCAGATCGGCCAACTCATCCAGCACATCGCGCAGCAGGGCCGCCGCCGAGACCACGCCCAGGATCGCCGGAGTCTCGCGCACCGCAATCGCCCCACCGCCGAAGGGTTCAATCGTCAGCCCCAGCCGCGCCAGATCGTCCGCCACCTCCAGCAGCCGCGCCGCATCGGTCGGTGAAAACTCCACAATCTCCGGGATCAGCAGCGCCTGCGCCTTGATCCCGGTCTCGGCCATCTGCCGCTTCAGCCGCTCATACACCAACCGCTCATGCGCGGCGTGCTGATCGACAATCACCATGCCCGTGGCGGTCTGGGCGATGATGTAATTCTCATGCACCTGCGCCCGCGCCGCGCCCAAAGGCCGCGCCTCGTCCAGCACCGACACCGGCTCCACCCGCGCCGAGGGTGCCTCGGCAAAGCCCATCGAAGCATCGGCGCCTGAAACGCAAACGCCCGGCCCAGACTGCTCTGCGACGGGCGGTCCATCTGATAAACCCGCGCGCCCTCAGGCCGCATCGCCGCCAGGGTCGCATCCGCCACGGTCGACGACGCCCGATGCCCCGCCCCCGACAACGCCGTCCTGCAGGCCCGTGATGATCAGACTGCGCGCCGCCTCCGGCTCGCGAAACCGCACCTCGGACTTGGCCGGATGCACGTTCACATCCACCCGCTCCGGATCGCAGATCAGGTTCAGCACCGCCGCCGGATGGCGGTCGCGGCTCAGGAAATCGAAATAGGCCACCCGCAGCGCGCCCAGCAGCATCCGGTCCAGCACCGGCCGCCCGTTCACGAAGACGAACTGCTGCACCGACGACCCGCGCGAATAGGTCGGCAACGCAGCATAGCCCGCCAACCGCAGCCCGTCGCGCTCGACATCAATCCGCAGCGCGTTGGCGGTGAACTCCGCCCCCAGCACCCGCGTCAACCGCCCGTGCAGCGCATCGAAGAAATCGCCATTCTCCGGATCGGCGCGGAAGATCACCCGTGGCGCCTCGCCCTCGGCCACCTCGGACAGCATAAACCCCACATGCGGCTCTGCCATCGCCAGCCGCCGCACCACATCGGCAGATCGCCCCGGCCTCGGCCCGGTCGGTGCGCAGAAATTTCAACCGCGCCGGGCGTGGCATAGAACAGGTCGCGCAACTCGACCACCGTGCCCCGCACCGCCGCCGCTGGCCGCACCGCCGCCATCCGCCCGCCCGCCACCGTCAGCGACACCCCTCGCTGCCCCTCAGCGCGCGAGGTCAGCGTCAGCCGCCCGACCGCGCCCAAACGACGCCAAAGCCTCGCCGCGAAAGCCGAAGCTGACCGGATGTTCAGCAAATCGCTGCCGTCGATCTTCGACGTCGCATGCCGCGCCACCGCCAGCGGCAGATCCGCCCCCGTCATGCCGCAACCGTCGTCCGTCACCCGGATCAACACCTTGCCGCCCGCCGAATAGTCGACCGCAATCCGCCGCGCCCCGGCGTCCATCGCGTTCTCGACCAGTTCCTTGACCGCCGAGGCGGGCCGCTCCACCACCTCACCCGCCGCGATCCGGTTGATCGCCGCCTCATCCAGTGCCCGGATCACCGGGCGGGCATCGCTTATCTTGGGGTCATGCAGCGTCATGCCCCCAACTCTAGCAGGTCACGCCGAAAGGGGCCACAGATTCGGCACCCGACATAATCCATCAACTTTGTCTAAAATTTCCCGCCTTACATTTTGGCTCAAATATCCCACGGGGAACAGCCTTGCCCGAAGGCAAGGCTGTCGGGGGTGTGAAACCCCCGCCTTACTCGGTTGACGTGACGCCACCGCATCGCCCACCACCACAAAGAACAGGCTTTCCGGCGTCAGCAACCGTGCCGCCACCCGCTTCACATCCGCCAACGTCACCGCCTCAACCCGCTCATTGCGGCGGGCCGGGTAGTCCGACGGCAGACCAAGGATCTGCATCCCCACCAGGATGCTCGCAATCGTGCCATTGCCGTCAAACCGCAGCGGATAGGCACCCGGTCATATAGGTCTTGGTGTCGTCCAGCTCTTTCTGCGTCACGCCGTTCTTCGCCACATCGGCCCAGACATCGCGGATCACCTGAATGGCTTCGGCCGCCTTGTCGTTCGCGGTCGCCAGATGGCCGGACATGATCTCGGCATGGTCATAGGCTGCCAGCGAGGTTCCGACCCCATAGGTCAGGCCGCGCTTTTCCCGAACCTCATCCATCAGCCGCGAAGAAAACCCGTTGCCCCCCAGGATCTCATTCAGAAGCAAAGCGGCAAAGTAATCCGGGTCGTCAAACTTGATCCCGCCCTGATAGAAGCTGATCGTGCTTTGCGGCCCCGGAAAATCCTGCTGAACCACACCGGCCTTGGCGACCAATTCCACCCGCCCCGGCTGGGCAGAGCCTGTGGCAGGCAGATCGCCCAACAACTTGTCGAGCATCACGCCCAGTTCCGCCGCCGTGATATCACCCGACGCCGACACAAAGATCCGGTCCCGCGCCACGGCATCGCCAAAGGCCGTCACCATGTCGTCGCGGGTCAGCGCCTTGACGCTGTCCTCGGTCCCATCGCCGACGGTCCCATAGGGATGGTCGCCATAGGCCCGTTTGCGCAGGATCTTTCCGGCAATCGTATCGGGATCTTTGGCGTCTGAGGCGAGGCCAGCCAGCACCTGCCCCCGCACCCGCTCTACCGCGTCCGGGTCAAACCGCGGTTCGGTCAGCGCCAGATGCAGCAGGTCCAACGCCTTGTCGCGGTTCTCCGTCAGGAACTGCGCCGAAACGCCAACGCCATCGATGTCAGAGCGGAAATGAAACTCCGCCGCCAACCCGTCGCGCGCCGCGGCAAAACCCTGGCTGTCCAGATCGCCCGCCCCCTCCTCGATCAGCGCGGTCATCAGATTGACCTCGCCCCGCTTACCGGGCCGGTCCAGCGATGTGCCACCCAGAAACCGGATTTCCAAGCGCGGTGAACGGAATCCCATGTTCTTCCACCAGCCAGGCCTTGATGCCGCCGGGCGAGGTGACTTCCTGTATCTTGATCTCGGCCCAAGCTGGCAGCGCAAAGACGGCGATCACCATCGCCCCGATGAAACGGATCATGGCTGCACCTCCTCATTGGTCAGATAGCCGGTCACGGCATTATGGCGGTCCAGCACCAGCTTGGCCGCCGCCATGACGTCCTCCGCCGTCACGCTTTGCATCAGGTCGGGCCAGTCCTGCACATCCTTGACACTCAACCCAATCGCCAGCGCAGAGCCGTACTGCCGCGCCAGCCCGTTCACGTCATCCCGGCCATAAATCTCAGACGCACGGACCTGCGCCTTGATCCGCGCCAGATCATCGGCGTTGACCCCGTCCTTCATGAACTTGGCCACCACCTCATCCATCGCCTTTTCGGCATCTTGCAGGCTTTCCCCGACCGGCGGCACGATCACCAGCCCGAACGTATCCTCATCCAGCGACAACCCGTCATAGAAGGCCGAGGTATAGACCGCCTTTTGCGTATCAAACTGCAACGCCCGTGCCAGAACAGAGGTCGTCGAATTGCCGCCCAGCAGCTCTGCCAGCAGCCTGATCGCCGCCGCCTGCCGTTGATCGCCGGGGTTCCGCTCAGGGGCTAGGTAGGTACGGATGACATAGGGTTGCGCCACCCGCTCATCCACCATCGTCAGCCGCCGTTCGGCCAGTTGCGGCGGTTCGGTCGGGCGGATGCGCGGCTTGATCTGGTCCGAAGGCGGGATCGGCCCGTAATATTTCTTGGCCAGCGCCAGCACATCGTCCGGCTTCACATCCCCCGCCACCACCAGAATGGCGTTATTCGGGGCATAGTTGGCGTGGTAGAAATACAGCGCATCCTGCCGGCTTAACTTCTCAATCTCATGCCGCCAGCCGATCACGGGAATGCCGTAGGGGTGGTTCATATACTGCGCCGCCGCCATCTGCTCGCCCAACAAGGCCGAGGGGGCGCTGTCGGTCCGCTGATTCCGCTCGTCGAGAATCACCTTCCGCTCGGTGGCCACATCGCCTTCGGTCAGGTTCAGATTGTGCATCCGGTCGGCTTCCAGCTTCATCATCAGATCCAGCCGATCCGCCGCAACCCGTTGGAAATAGGCGGTATAGTCCAGCGTGGTAAAGGCGTTGTCCGACCCGCCCTGTGCCGAAACGATCTTCGACAGATCACCCGGCGCCACATCCTTGGTGCCCTGAAACATCAGATGCTCCAGAAAATGCGCGATGCCCGAATGGCCCGGCGTCTCATCAGCCGCACCGATCCGGTACCAGACCATATGCACGACGACAGGGGCGCGGTGATCCTCGATCACCACCACATCCATGCCATTGTCCAGTTTGAATGTGGTGACCGTGTCCGCGATGGCGGGCCATGCCGCCAGGCAGCCTAAAACCGCCACAAATTTCAAGCATCGCCGCATCGCGTACCTCCAGCTGTCTGGGCCGGACGCTACGCTACACCCCGGCAACAGGCAAACCCCCGGCACGCAGATGTGACTCGGCGTGTGGCCGCTATTTCTGGGCACCCTTTGCCGGTGGTGCCGAAGGGGTTGCCACCCCCGCTGCCCGCCATCTTGCCAGTTCGGCATAGGCGTCCAGCCAATAACGGGCATAGGCCTTGTAATAGGTGTTCACGTTGAACAACCGCTCCAAGGGTTTGCCGGGATGGGTCTGGCGATACCGCAGGTCGTCTGCGGCCAAGGCAGGGCGAATTCCCGCAACCACGCCATGCCGCCCGGCATAGCCCACCAGCCCCGCATCCGCCGCAGGCACACCGGCATCAGGCGACGCGACCCGCCCGCCAAGCGCCACAACCGCATCATCCATCGGATGTTGATCCGTCAGGTTGGCCCCGCCCGGCGTCGGCTCTGGCAGGTCCGTCAAATCCACCGGCGTCTGCAGCGGCTTGGGCGGCTGGATAGAGAATTCATCCGGCCCATCCGAGGTCGACCGCAGATTCATCAGTTGCGGCGTTTGGTTGCCGCCCCCGCAGGCCGCAAGCATCAGCAGCGCCGCACCCGCCAAAGCGAGAACCCCTCGTGCCATCCGCATAGCTGCCCAACCCCCGCTTATGACCCTTCCGGGCCGTACTTTCCCTCGTCTTAGCGCAAAGGCCAAGCCCCGTCACGGGGTCTTTCGGCGTGTCTTTGCCTTGGGCGAGCCCTTGCCGCCCGCCTGATTGGTCAGGATCACCAATCCCACCGCGCCCAGAAACACCGCGACATCCGCCACGTTGAACGCAAACGGGTTGTCGATCCCGCAGCAAGACATGTTCAGGAAATCCGCAACCGCGCCATAAGCCAACCGGTCAATGACATTGCCAAGCGCCCCGCCGATCAGCAAACCGCCCGCCACCCGCGTCCAGACCCCGCCCTTTTCGCTCCGCACCCAGAACCAGACCCAAGTCGAAATCCCAAGCGCTACCGCGATCAGCAACCACCGCACAACCTGCGAGTCGTCGCCGAACAGCCCGAAATTCATCCCCTGATTCCACGCCATGCGGAACACCAGATAGGGCGGGAACACATCCAGCTCGATCCGATGCTCAAGATCCAGCCCGAACACCACGGCAATCTTGCTGGCTTGATCCAGCAAAATCGTCAAGACCGCAACCAAAGGCAGAATCCCGATCCGGTCCCTGACAATTTGACTAAAATTTCGTTTCATTTTGGTCCAAATATCCCACGGGGGAGGCCACATTGGCCCCGCCAATGTGGCTTGGGGGTGTGAAACCCCCACACGCCCTCAATGCCGGAAGTGGCGCTGTCCTGTAAAGACCATCGCCAAACCCGCCTCATCAGCCGCCGCAATGACCTTGTCGTCATTCATCGACCCGCCGGGCTGGATCACAGCCACGGCCCCAGCCTCAGCCGCCGTCAGCAACCCATCCGGAAACGGAAAGAACGCATCCGACGCCACGACAGAGCCTATGGTCGGGCTCTCAGCCAGTCCCAGCGCCTCAGCCATATCGCCTGCCTTGCGTGCCGCGATCCGCGTGCTGTCGACCCGGCTCATCTGCCCGGCCCCCACACCCACCGTCGCGCCGTCCTTCACATAGACAATCGCGTTGGATTTCACATGCTTGGCGACTTTCCACGCGAACAGCATATCCGCCAGCTGCGCCTCAGTCGGTTGCTTCTTGGTCACGACCTTCAGGTCAGACGCTGGCAACCCGGCATAATCGCGGTCCTGCACCAGAAACCCGCCCGCAACCTGTTTGAACGCCAACCCAGCCGCGCGCGGATCGGGCAGCGCCTTGGTCGTCAACAACCGCAGGTTCTTCTTGGTGGCAAAGATCGCGCGGGCCTCTTCGCTGGCCCCCGGCGCAATCACCACCTCGGTGAAAATCTTCACGATCTCTTCGGCAGTCTCGGCATCCAACGGCTGGTTCAGCGCCACGATCCCGCCAAAGGCAGAGGTCTGGTCGCAGGCATAAGCCCGCAGATAGGCCTCGCGCAGCGTCGTCGCCTTACCCACACCGCAAGGATTGGCATGCTTGATGATCGCCACGGTCGGGCCGTCGCCCGCAAACTCTGCCACCAGCTCAAACGCCGCATCGGTGTCATTGATGTTGTTGAAGGACAGCTCTTTGCCCTGCCACTGATGCGCCGTCGCCACGCCCTCGCGCTTGGAGCCGTCGTGGTAAAACGCCGCCGCCTGATGCGGGTTCTCGCCATAGCGCAGCCCCTGCGCCAAGGTCCCGGCAAACGAACGTTGCTTGGGGAACGGCTGCTTGAACTCACCCGCAAGCCAGCCCGACACCGCCGTATCATAGGCCGCCGTCCGGCTGTAGGCCGCCAAGGCCAGCTTCTGCCGGAACGCCAGCGTGGTCGCCCCGTCATTGCTCTTCAACTGGTCGATCAGCGCCGGATAGTCCGACGGGTCCGTCACCACAGCCACAAAGCGGTGGTTCTTGGCAGAAGCGCGGATCATCGCCGGGCCGCCGATGTCGATATTCTCGATGCAGGTCGCGTGATCGCCGCCCTTGGCCACCGTCTCTTCAAACGGATAGAGGTTGCTGATCAACAGGTCGATCGGCTCAATCCCATGCGCCGCCATCGCCACCAGATGTTCATCATCATCGCGCAGCGCCAGCAATGCGCCGTGGATGTTCGGGTGCAGCGTCTTGACCCGCCCGTCCATCATCTCGGGGAAACCCGTGACCTCTGCCACATCCCGCACCTTCAACCCCGCCGCCCGCAGCATGGTCGACGTGCCCCCGGTTGAGATCAGCTCAACCCCCTGTGACGCCAGAAACCGCGCCAGATCAATCAACCCGTATTTGTCAGAAACCGAAATGAGCGCGCGGCCAACGGGCACGAGATTTGTCATGCGGGATTCCCTCGCAACATGGATCAGATCTGGGTTGTGACGTCTTCACGCTCCAGATCACGGATGGCAAGCGGAGTATCCTGCGCTTTCGCCAAGGTCCAGCCCACCTGCGTCTCAAAGTCCAACGCACGGGCCGAGAGTACAATCTGAACCGTCTGCCGTGGCCGCAATCGCGCCTTTTCCAGATAAATCGACGGCTCCAGCGCCATTACTGCACCGCCATCCTGCCGGAACACCCAGATTTCGCCGCTTTTCAGGGCAAGTGAAACCGCCGTGCCCCCCATGTCCAGCCGCGCTTCGACGTCGGGATGGATGTGAAACCGCACGGCGAAGTTGATTCCCTTCAACCGCCCGTCGATCATCAGCTTTTCAAACCGCCGCTTTTCGACGGTGGAGATGGCCGACAACTTGTCGATCCCGGTCAGATGCCGCCCGTCATTGGTCAGCATCAGATCGCGGATATGGCTGACCCCGTGGGTGGCGGCCCAGCCGTTATGCACCAGATGCACCCCCGCGCCATTCTCTCCCGGCAAAACCCGCAAAGTCGGCACTTCCGCCCGTTCAGCCATGGCTCCATCTTCGCTATTGCCCAGTCGGGACGACGAAAACCCCTCAATCTCCAGCGTTGAATGAGAGGCCGTCGCCCGCCCCGCCAATCGCCAATCCGGCCCGAACACCGCACCCGACCCGCAAGACACAACAACCGGTCGTCGCCCCGAGGTCAGCTCAAACGCATTGGTTGAGGCATGGGCCTGCCGCCCCGCAGCCCCGCCCGGTGGCATTGCCGCATCGACCAGAATCGTCGTCCGCCCACCCGACAGCCGCGCAAATCCCATCGCCAGCCCCGCCGAGGGCAGCGCCTTGACCCCGGCATTGGCCAAGGCCGCATCCAGCCGCCCCTCAGCGCCGCGCCCACCACCATGGAACCGCGCGAGCCCGCCATCGGCATGGCGCAACGCCCGCAACGTCGGCGCAATCCGCTCCATCGCGGCCATATGCTCCGGCGGCGCCATATGCCCAGCCTCAGCCAAAGCCTGTGAGGCCCAGGTCAGCAGGGTGAAAACCTCCAGCAATTCCTCTGGGTTACGGGTTGGAATACCGCCCTCAATATCAATCTCTGTCTCGCAATCGCGGGCAAGCGCCCCCAAAGCCGGGCCGACATAGGATTGCATCCCATCGAGCGCCAGCCCCGCCGAAATGATCCCGGTTAACGCCTCAAACCTCGGCAATCCGGGCCGCGCACTTTGCCAGCGTTTCGACAGAAAGACGGTCTGCGCCGACAGCGTGCGGAAATAGGCCTCGTTCACTGCGTCATCAGCACCTTGCAGCAACAACAGCGCATGGTTGATCAACCGGATCAACCGCCGCCCGATCAGATCCGCCGTCCAACCCGGCCCCTTGCCCGTGCCATACCGCCGGTTCCAATCGACGAACCAATCCTGCGCCCGCTTGCGCGCCACACTGTCGCCCACCGCCGCCAGATCATCCATCCAGGCAAAGCCCTGCGCGTCAATCGCCGTCGCCGGGTCAGGAAACTCCACCTCCCAGATCGACACGCCCGGCCGCTCCACCACCTGCCCCGCCGACACGAAATTGCCCGCCAGCAGTTGCTTGCCCCGGGCATAAAGCCCAATCGTCCGCGGTTCAGGTTGTGAGGCGAACCCCTTGGCAGGCGCTGCCTTCATCGCACGCCACATCGCCCAGCGGTCCCTGAACCCGCCTGAGCGATGTCGATTGTTGTCACTGCCTGCCATGCCCGTCGTGCCCCGTTGTGCCGCCCGGTTCCGGGTCATCCAGCCTGCCAGCATAAGGGGGCAGTGACGACCTGTCACCACGCCATTGCCGATTGCCGCCAAATTGGCAACCCTCAGCTATCCGGGTCAGCCGCCACAGGCCGCCGCGTAGCTGCCCTCAAAGATCATCTTGAAGCCGAAATCATAGCCGCCACGCACCGACGCAGCCATATCGCCCAAGGCCTCAAAGTTGCTTTGGCGCAGGGTAACGCGGGTCTGCGTCGCGCTGAGCGGCACGAAATCCAGCTCCAGCAAGGGCCGCCGTGTCACCACATCGCCGGGCCGCGGAATGTGAAAATCCATTGTTACCCGCGAATATCGATCCAGCGTCAGGATGGTGCCCCAGACCACTTCTGTCCCGTCGCCGCCGACCTCGACGATCTGCCCACCCTCCCGCGCATCCACCTTGATGGCCCGCGCAGGCTGCCCCGTCATGGCCGAGACGGTAAACTTGTCCAGCGGCCACCACGTATCCATCTTGTCCAGAAACACCTCAAACGCGTTCTGCTGACTGCACGGCACCTCAAAGGTCTTGACCAGTGGCTCAATCATCCGAATTCTCTCCCTAGTTGCCAAATTTTCGTTGAATTTCTGCGCTATAGGCCACCATGACCTCGGTCCAGAACCCGTCCAGATAGGCGCGCGCCTCGGCAATTGCCGCGCCCCGAATGGCATAGACCCGACGGTTGCCCTGCGCCGCGACCGACACCAACCCAGCCACTTCCAGCGTCTTTAGATGTTGTGACACTGCGGGCCGACTGACCGTCTGGGTCATGGCCAGATCGCTGACCGCCATCGGCCCGGCCCGCAGCGCCTCCAATATCCGGCGGCGTGTCGGATCACCCAAGGCATCAAGAATCACATCGTAAGTCATCACTTACGGTAAGCCACAACTTACCCATCGTCAACCCAGACGACTTACGCCCCCATCAACCCCGCCACATCCAGCATACGGTTGGAAAAGCCCCACTCATTATCATACCAGCCAAACACCCGCAGCATCCCGCCGCGCGTCACCCGAGTCTCGGGACAGGCCATCACAATACTCTCACGCCGCGCCCGCAAATCGGTGGATACCAAAGCCTGATCCGTCGCCCCGATCACCCCACCTGCTGTCCGAAACGCCGCATTCACCGCCTCAACCGTGACAGGCCGCGCCAACATGACCGCCAGATCAACACAAGAGACAGAGGCCGTCGGCACCCGCACCGCCGACCCCTCAATCCGCCCCGCCAGATCAGGCAGCACAATGTCCAACAACCGCTGGGCCGAGGTGGTCGTCGGCACCATCGACAACGCCGCCGCCCGACTGCGCGCGAAATCCGCCGCAGGGGCATCTACCGTCGGCTGCGACCCGGTATAGCAATGGATGGTGGTCATCGACCCGGTGACAACGCCCCACCCCGCATCCAACAGCTTGACCAAGGGCGCCAAGGCATTCGTCGTGCAAGACGCGTTCGACACAATCTCCTGCCCCGCCAACACCGCCTCATTCGCCCCCAACACCACCGTCACATCCGCGCCCGCAGACGGCCCCGACACCAGCACCCGCCGCGCCCCGGCCCGCAACCCGCGCGCCGCCACGTCCCGCCCGTCGGCCCGCCCGGTGCATTCCAGCACCACATCAACGCCCGCCAGATCCAGCCCAGAGATGTCCGCCATCCGGTGCAACGGCAACCGCCGCCCATCCACCACAATCGCGCCCGGCTCCAACACCACAGATCCCGGCCACGGTCCAAAGACCGAGTCATACTGAAACAGATAGGCGCACATCTCTGCCGCCGCGATATCGTTGATCCCGACAATCTCAAGCCCCGGCCACCGCCCCGGCGCCCCGGCCCAAGCCCGCAGCACCGACCGCCCGATCCGCCCAAATCCGTTGATGAAAACCTTCATGGCCGCCTCCCTGATCCGCGTTTCAGACCACGGCCTTATCGGTAGTTCAACCCTTGACCCGCAACGCCCCAACAGGCAAACCCAACCCAGCACAGGAGGCCCGCATGTCCTTTTCCCGCAACGTCAAGATCGCCCCGTCCATCCTCGCCGCCGATTTCGCCAATTTCGGCGCAGAATGCCGCGCGGTAGAGGCTGAGGGCGCCGATTGGGTCCATATCGATGTGATGGATGGCCATTTCGTGCCGAACCTGACGTTCGGCCCCGCGATGTGCGCAGCACTGCGCCCGCATATCAAAGGCGTGATGGACGTCCACCTGATGATCTCGCCCGTCGACGCCTACATCGACGCCTTCGCCAAAGCCGGGGCTGATCACCTGTCGGTCCACCTCGAAAGCGGTCCGCATATCCACCGCACCCTGCAATCGGTCCGCGCCGCTGGCTGCAAAGCCGGCCTCGCCATCAACCCCGGCACCGCCATCGACGCCGTGCCCTACCTGCTGGATGACATCGACCTGCTGGTGGTGATGACCGTGAACCCCGGCTTCGGCGGGCAAAAACTGATCCCCGCCATGCTGGAAAAGGTCCACGCCCTCCGCGCGATGGTCGCCGACCGCCCCATCCACATTCAGATCGACGGTGGCGTCACCGAAGAAAACGCCGCCTCCCTGATGCAAGCTGGCGCTGACGTGCTGGTCGCAGGCTCTTCCATCTTCAAAGGCGGTTCGGCTACCAATCCCGCGCCCTACGGCGACAACATGCGCCGCCTGCGCGCCGCCGCCTCCTGACCTTTCATTTTGGCCCAAATATCCCCGCCGGAGGCATCCCCGGCGGGATAATGCGCCTGCCTCAGACCATATGCCCGCCCCAAGGCCCATGCAGCCCGGTTCCCGATTGGTCCAGCCGCTCAAACCCATGCGCGCCAAAGAAGTCGCGCTGCGCCTGAATCATGTTCGCCGTGCCACGCCCGGTCCGCATCATGTCGAACCACGCAAGGCCCGATGACAGCGCCGGCAGTGGCAACCCATGCGCGACACCCGCCGACACAACAGCCCGCAACCCCGGCCCCGCCGCCTTCAGATGGCCCACAAAGAACGGCGCCAGCATCAGCCCGCGCGCCGGATCTTCCTCCAGCGCCGTCGCCATGTCGTTCAACATCGACGACCGGATGATGCAGCCCTCACGCCAGACCCGCGCAATTGCAGGCAAAGGCAGGTTCCACTTGAACTCCTTCGATGCCGCCACGATCAGCGCAAAGCCTTGGGCATAGCACAGGATCTTGCCCGCAATCATCGCCTGCTCCAACTGCTTCAGGCTCAACGCGCCCTTCGGCAACGCCGTCGGGGCCGCGCCAAACACCGCCTCCCCCGCGCGCCGCTCATCCAGCCGGGCCGACACATTCCGCGCCATCACCGCCGCCTCAATCACCGGGATCGCGGCCGCCAACTGCTGCGCCTCAATCACCGTCCAGCGGCCCGTCCCCTTCTGACCCGCCTTGTCGAGGATCACATCCAGCATCGGCTTGTCGCCATCGACGGCCTTGGCAACCGCCGCCGAAATCTCAATCAGATAGCTTTGCAGCGGCCCCTCATTCCACTCATCAAACACCGCACCAATGGCCGAGGCTGACATCCCCATCCCGTCGCGCATCACGCCATAAATCTCAGCGATCATCTGCATATCGGCATATTCGATGCCGTTGTGGACAGCTTTGACGAAATGCCCCGCCCCGCCCGGACCCATCCAGGTCGCGCAGGCCGTGCCCTGATACTTGGCCGAAATCGCCTCCAGCACCGGGGCCACGCGGTCCCAATCGGCCTTATCACCGCCGCCCATGATCGACGGCCCATGCCGCGCACCCTCTTCCCCGCCCGACACGCCCATCCCGAGGAAGCGATAGCCCGACGCCTCAGCAGAGCGCCGGTTGGTGTCATGGAAATTCGCGTTGCCCGCGTCGATGATCAGGTCATCCGGCCCCAACAACGGCCTCAACGCCGCAATCTGGTCATCCACCACCGGCCCCGCCGGCACCATCAGGATGATCGAGCGCGGCGGCTTTATCGCCGCCACAAAATCCGCCAGCGTATCCGTCGGCACGATCATCCCCGCCAGATCGCCCGCCCCCGCCTTGAACTCATGCGTCACACTGGTCGTCCGGTTCCAGACCGCAATCTTGAACCCCTTTTCCGCGATGTTCAGCGCCAACATCGCCCCCATCGTCCCCAACCCGATCAGCCCGATATGTGCGTCAGCCATCGCCGTCTCCTCCCAAGGTTTGCGCTACCATAGCGAGGTGATCCGCTGGGGTGAAGGGTTTATGCAGACCCATGAACAGCCTGTAATGTCCTCAGTCCTCGGCTTGCACAGCGACAGGACTGAACGCCAATTCTTCGATCGGCAGGGTCGCTTCCTGATGACAGACCCCGCGATCCGTCACCTTCTTCAGCGCCACCTCCACGTCCGGCAGGATCAGAGGATCGCTGCCGCATTCTCGCCCGGTGCCAACCCTCTGGTCGCACAGATACTTGGTGATACGCACTTCCCGGATCAGCGGGCAATAGACGACCTCTTCCAGCCGCTTGTTCTGGTCGGGGGTGCCGCCTTCGGGATCAGTCGGATACATCAGGTTCACCCGGTCTGTGACGGCCCAGACTTTCCCCGCCATCGCCGCGTTCAAACTTTGATACGTGTAATTCGAATAAACGATGGCGTTCGTGAAGTATGGCTCGGCCTCGGCGATTAGGTCAATCTCCTTGCCGCCGACCGAGGGTTCGATCTTACCGGACCAAAGGTCTGCAGTGGTCATCTGCCCGAGACTGGTCCAAGCGTCGGTGGAATAGGGCATTTTGGACACCAGACGTTTCAAACGTCGCACCCAATCCGCCTGATCCGGTTGAACCTGCAACAACCATACCGCCGTAGACTGCGCGGCAATATAGCCCAGCACCGCTTTGGGATTGGTGGGGTCGTAATCCGCAAGCTTGCGACGCCATAGCAGTTCATCCGCGGCGGCAAGTTTGCGTTCATCTGTGGTTTCCGGCGTCCCTGCAACGGCGGCACGGGCCAGATCTAGTTGCTGAGCCTCAGCAAAGTTCAAAGGCCGCTTGGCCTTTGTGGCTTCCAACACAGAAATGCGATGCTGGTCTGGTATTTGGAAGAAAGTGGCCTCTTGCAGCCTCGCATAGTCTAGAACCGGATTGTCGTTGGTTTGCAGGTCGTCGTGGGCCTTTTGCATTTCCGGCCCAAGTGGATATCCGGCGGAATAGACCACGTCGATATCGCAGGTGCCTGTGTCATAGTTCGGCACGCTTTTGATCATCGGCGCGTAATGCGCGCAGAGCGCTTGACTTACCCAGGGCCACCACCCCCATTGCGGTGCCAACCCATCCGTCGCATTCAGCAGGCTGCCGCGGTTGGGATGCCGTGTCATCACCCGGTCCAATTCGGCCAACAATCCGGCACCGTGATCCAGCTTTGACGCCGTGACCAGAAGCAGATCCGATGCGGCGATCAAATCCGGGTCCGCAAGGATCGCCCGCGCCGCCAAATCCCTCGCCTTCGTAAAGTCATCCGTAAATGCCTGCATGGCCACGGGATAGACATCACGGGCAGCAGCCTCACCACGGGCATTCCATGCTGCCGCAAACAAATGCCACCCCTCCGCCGTCATGGCTTGGGCAGAGGTCGGGTCCTCGACCCGCCATTTCGCCAGAAAGGCGTCTACGCCCGGCGCGGTTTCGCGAAACACATGGAACAGGCCGCGCTGCCGGTACGGTTCACCTTGCGCGGCCATGTCAGCCGCCTCTGCCGCCCGCAAGGTCGCCTCGACCGGGGCGATATCGCCCGCCATGACCAAGGCCCGCAGGTCATCGACCGAGGTTTCCGCGACGGCGGGCACGGCCGCCATAGCGATCCCAACGGCAAGGGCACACATCAGATGTCGCATCACCACACTCCGAACTACCGGTTGCTGCGGTAGCCCACGATCATGGCGGCAGTTTGGCCGGTCAGATCACCTCAGTCAGCAGCGGTTCGCCGTCGAAATGCGCCACCATGTTGTCCAGCATCAGCTTGCCCATCGCCATCCGGGTTTCCAGCGTGGCCGACCCGACATGGGGCTGCAACAGCACGTTGTTCAGCGCGGCAAAGCGCGGGTTGATCGCAGGCTCCCCCTCAAACACATCCAGCGCCGCGCCGCCAATCGTGCCAGCCTCCAACGCGTCCAGCAACGCCGCCTCATCGACATTCTGCGCGCGGGATATGTTGATAAGCAGGCCCTGCCCCAGCGCCTCCAGCACCTCAGCGTTGACGATATGCCGGGTCGAGTCATTGGCAAGCGCAGTCACGAACAGGAAATCCGACGCCCGCGCCAAGTCCACCGGGTTCGCCACAAAGGTCCAGTCGTCATGGGTGTCCTTGGGGGTGCGGGCCAGATAGTTGATCTTCATCCCGAACCCCTGCAACCGGCGGCCCAGTTCCATCCCGATCCGGCCGAGGCCGAGAATACCCGCCCTTTGCCCCCAGACCCGGCGCTGCAATGGATAGGGCCCACGCTTGGCCCACTCGCCAGACCGCGCATAGGCGTCACCGCCCACCATGCCACGGGCGAGGCCAAGCAGCATCCCGACCGCCAGATCGGCGCATTCACCGTCCAGCACGCCCGGCGTATTCGTCACCTGAATGCCCCGCGCCTTGCAAGCCACCAGATCCACGGCATTATAGCCCACACCATTGATCGCAATCAGCTTTACCTGCGGGCAGGCCGCCATCACCTCAGCCGAGACGCCGGTACCGCCATCGGTCGCAATCGCCTGCACCTGCGGGCCGACCTTGGCCAGAAACGCCGCGCGGTCCGTTGCCTCATATAGCTTGTGCATCACAAAACGCTCTGCGAGTGGCGCGTCGTCGAACTCCGGATAGGCCCCGATTTGCAGGACATGTGGCTTGGTCATGGTGGTCTCCCTTGGCTGGGCAGCGCCTCCCGAGGGAAGGCTTTGGCCCGCTTCGGGCGGACCTTAGGGCAAAACCATCTTGGCCTCAAACCCTGAAACCTGTCCGACAGGTGGCGAGGACAGTTCCAGCGCCCCCTCGCTCTGCCGCATGATCGTGGCGACAATCGCCAGACCCAGACCCGAACCGCCAGACCGACTTTCGCCGCGCACATAGCGTGTCGTCAGGTTCGCCAGCACCTCTGCCGGCACCACCGGCCCCTCGTTCACCACCCGCACCGCCCAATCCTGCCCGACCACAACGCGGATCGGCTTGCCCTTCTCGCCATGCAGGGCGGCGTTTTCCAGCAGGTTGCGCAGGCAGATCGCAAAGGCATCGGCATCCATCGCCACCATCAACTCTTGCCCCAACTGGTTGTCGACCTTGACCAGCACCGGCTCTGACAACCGGCTGCTGAATTCGCCCACCACGGCGGCGAGGATCGGTGTCATGTTGATGCGTTCGGTCGGCGCACCCAACCCCGCCTCAGCCCGGCTCAGTTGCAGCAGCTTTTCCGCGAAATCGACCAGCCGCTTCAACTGCGCCTCAATCTCCACCACCCGCTCGACACCCTTCGCCGCGCCAAGTTCGGCCTTCAACCGCTGCACCTGCGCCAAGGCCCCGGCAATCGGCGTCCGCAACTCATGGGCCGAATTGGCGGCGAACACCCGCTCTGCATCCATCGCGGCGCGCAACCGCTCCATCAGCCGGTCCACCGCCGTCACCATCGGGCGCAATTCGCGCGGCTGATCCTTGCCGTCCAGCGGGGCCAGATTGCCGCCGCCACGCTGCGCGATCTGCTGGCTCAACCCGACCACCGGGGCGAGAGAGAACCGCGTCAACAGCCAGATCGCCAAAGCCATCAGCGGCACCAGATAGGCCAGCGGCCACAGCAGCGCCTTGGTCGCCTCGCCAATCGCCTCGCTCCGGTGCTTGCCGGGCTCCATCACGGTCAGACTGGTGCCCGTCGCCCGGTCCACCGTCGTATAGGCCAGCGTCCCGTGAAACTGCACATAGCCCGCCTTCGGGGCCGCATCCGGGCCAATGGCACTGGCATCGCCCGTCGCCATAACCCGCCGCCCCGACGCGTCATACACCGCAAAGGCCAGAAACCCTGACGAGTCATGGTCATAGCCTTCGTCAAACTCACGCAGTTCATGCACCGCGTCCGGCTTGCCATGTTTTTCGTCACTGTCGGATTGCCCAGCCAGACTCTCCAGCACCAACGGCATCAACCGCCGCGCCGTGGCGGCCATGTTGTCGGTGACAATCTCGTCAATCTCATCAATGAACACATTGCGGGTCAGCGCCGCCGTGCCCCCCCAGAACAGCACCATCAACACCGACAGACTCAGGATCAGGCGCAGCGCGATCGACATTTCAACTCTCCGAGTCCGTCATCTGATACCCCAACCCCCGGACGGTCGTGATGACCCCACCCCCCAGCTTTTTCCGCAGACGTGAGACATAGACCTCAACCGTATTGCTCTCAACCTCAGCGCCGAACGCATACAGCGCCTCTTCAATCTCACCCTTGCTGACAATCGCCCCGACGGTCCGCATCAACCGCTCCAACACCGCCCATTCCCGCGCGGACAGGGTCAGCGCCTCACCGTTCAGCGATATCCGACGGTTGGCTGTGTCCACCGCCAACCCGCCGATGATCCGCTCAGGATTTGGCTGGCTGGCATAGCGCCGTGCCACGGCAGCAACCCGGGCGCTGAGTTCATCCAGATCGAACGGCTTCACCAGATAGTCGTCGGCCCCCGCGTTCAGCCCCTCAATCCGCTGGGCAATCTGATCGCGCGCCGACAGGATCAGCACCGCCGCAATATCGCCCGCCCGGCGCATTTCGCGCAGCAGGTCTATCCCACGCCCATCCGGCAGGCCCAGATCCAGCAGCACCAGCTCATACCCCGACACCGCCCGCAGATCCCGCGCCGTGGCCAGATCCCGCGCCCAATCCACCGCATGACCCGCCGCTGCAATGTGATCGCGCACCGCGCCGCCGATGGCGTTGTCATCCTCTACCAGCAGCACACGCATGTGATTGGCCTTCCCTGACAAGCCACCAATTGCGACGGAAACCTTGTTCAGGTCCGTGTCAGCTTGGTCGGCTATCTCCACTACAATCAGCAGGACCGACGGGTTGCAAGCCCCCTGTCCAAGCCAGAAACCTAATCCAGAGGCAGACCATGAAAACCACCCTACTCGCCGCAACGCTCGCCCTCAGCTTGGTCGTCGCCGCTGATGCCGAGGCCAAGTCGCTGTCCATAGACCTGAAGATGGCCGACTATTCCGGGCGTCAGGCCTTCTTGGTCGCCTATGTCGTCGATGGCAAAGGCAAATATGTTTCAACCCTCTACGCCGCCGGCTCCAATGAAAAGTACTTTGAGCATTTTGACCGCTGGTTCCGCCTGTTCCAACGGGCGCGGCGCGGGGTTGATGGCACGACCGGGGCCAGCATCGGTGCAGGGGCCGCCACGACCGTATCTGTCGATGTGCCCGATTCCGTGTTGAACGCGGGCTACACCCTGCGCCTCGAATCCGCCGTGGAAAACCAGTACTACGTCCCGGATGAGGTCGCCGTGCCGCTGGATGATGCCCACAATGGCAAGGCCATGTCGGGCAAATCCTACGTCTCCTCCATGACCGTCAGCTTCTGATATCCCGATGTGGCGCAACCTGCACTCCGTCCTTGGTCTTGTCTCGCTGGTGCTTGTGATCGCACTCAGCCTCAGCGGGGCTTTCTTGTCGTTCTACCCGGTTCAGGACGGCTTTTCCCCACAGGTGCAAACCACATCCGGCGTCACAGTGGCCGATCTGGCCGGACGGGTGGCCGGACAAGTGCCCAACATTCAGGCCATCCACCGCAAACCCAGCGGCAAGATAGAGGTTGACTACACCGACACTTCCGGCACCCCGCAAAAGGCAAATGTCGATGCGGCGACCGGGGCCATCCTTGCCCCCGAAACGGGCCGGGGTGGGTTCTACGATGCGCTCAAAACCTTCCATCGCTCCCTGTTCCTCGGTGAGAATGGGCGCATCGTGGCTGGGGCCGGGGCCGTGCTTATGGCACTGGTCTCGGTCTTTGGCCTTCTGCTGCTGATCTCCCGCATGGGGGGCATCCGCCACCTGTTCGACCGCCCCAAGGGCCAGACCGCAGGCCGCCTGCACACCATCCTGACCCGGCTGGCCGTGCTGCCGCTGCTCCTGTCGGCCATCACCGGCACCTACATCGTGCTGACCGAATTCAGCGTCATCACCGTCACCACCGCCCAATCCCAAGCCTTCCCGGCCAGTGCCGACTACACCGGCGCCCCGGTCAGCCCCGGCACCCTCAAAGGCCTCGCCGCCGTTCCGCTGTCCGACCTGCGCGATCTGCAATTCCCCTTTGCCGACGACCCAACCGACATATTCACCCTGAAAACCGATGCTGGCCTGACGATGGTCGATCAGTTCAACGGCGACGTGCTGGAACAAGTGCCCGCCACCACATCCGAACGCATCTACGCGTGGTTCTACGCCCTGCACACCGGCGAGGGCATGGCATGGATGGGCGCACTCTTGGGCCTAGCCGCCCTGTTCGCCCCCTTGATCAGCCTGCTCGGCGTGGCCGTCTGGTGGCGCCGCCGCAAGGCGGGCCAGGCCAAAGTCCCCGCCAACGCCCCCGCCCATTCTGCCGAAATCGTCATTCTGGTGGGGTCCGAAGGCGGCACGACATGGGGGTTCGCCCGCGTCCTGCACCGCGAACTGACCGCCGCTGGCAAGTCGGTCCACCTCGCCCCGATGTCCAGCTTCCGCCCGCGCTACGACAAGGCCCAACACCTGTTCTTCCTCGCCTCCACCTATGGCAACGGCCACGCGCCCGAAGCCGCCTCCAGCCTGCTGAAAGCGCTGCGGGACGTGACAGAGATCCCACATTGGTCCTCCACCGTGCTGGGTTTCGGCGACCGCGCCTTCGCGCAATACTGCCAATTCGCCAAGGACATCGACACCACGCTGCAAGACCGCGGTTGGCCGCGCCTGATGCAACCGACCTTCATCAACCGCCAGTCCACCCAAGCCTTTGCCAGCTGGGGTGCCGCCCTCGGCACCCGCCTCAACCTGCCGCTGACCCTGACGCATGAGGGTGAGGTTCCCCCGACCCGCCGCCTGATCCTGACCGAAAAAGAGGTCTACGGGACAGAGGTGCAAACCCCCACCGTCGTCCTGCGCTTCCGCGAAGACCCGCCCGCCACCCGCTCATGGCTGGCCCGCCTGACCGGCAACCAGACCTATTCCCCCACCGACCTGCTCGGCGTGCTGCCCCCCTCCGGCAAGATCCCGCGCTTCTATTCCGTGGCCTCTGCCGCCTCACCGGATGAGGTCGAAATCTGCGTCCGCAAACAAACCGGCGGTGAATGTTCGACCTATCTCTGCGATCTGGAAATCGGCGAGTCGATCCAGGCCTTCGCCCGCCCCAACCCGGAATTTTCGCTGCCCGCAGGCCGCGCGCCCGTCATCATGGTCTCGGCAGGCACCGGCGTCGCGCCCTTCATCGGCCTGATCCGCAGCAACGCCCGCCACCGCCCGTTCCACCTGTTCTGGGGCGGCCGTTCCCCCGAATCCGATTTTCTGTATTGGGAACAACTGGATGCCAGCCTTGCCAGCCAAGACCTGACCACCCTGACCACCGCCTTTTCCCGCACCCGCGACGGCGCCTATGTGCAAAACCGCGTCGCGGCAGAGGCATCGCGTCTGGCTGAGATGATCCGTCAGGGCGCCTCTGTCATGGTCTGCGGCGGCGACGCCATGGCCCGTGCAGTGCGCGAGGAATTTGAAACCATCCTCGCCCCCCTCGGCCAATCCGTGCTAGGGTTGAAACAGCAAAACCGTTATCTTGAGGACATTTTCTGAACAAATGTTCACATTCCTGAAAAGACGCAAAACACCGCCGCCGCCACCGCTGGAAAAGCGCCTGCGCCGCATCATCGGCCCGACGATGGGCACCCAGTTCCGCGTGTCCTTCGTGGCCCCCGAACTGGATGAAACCGCCCTCGGCGGCCAGTTGTACCGCGCCGTCGATGCGGTGGACCAATCCATGTCCACCTACAAACCGGACTCTGCCCTGATGCAGTTCAACCACGCGCCCCTCAATCAATGGGTGCCCGTCCCGCTGATATTGGCGCAAGTCGTGACGCAAGGCCTCGCGATCAGCGCCGCCAGCCGGGGCGCTTTTGACATGACCCTCGGCATGGCCGTCAACGCCTGGGGCTTTGGCCCCGACCCGATCACCGCCCTGCCCGACACCGCCCAACCCACCGGCGAATACCGCGCCCTGACCGCCCGCCTCGACCCGCCCGCCCTGATGAAAACCGCCCCCCTCGCGCTTGACCTGTCCGGCATCGCCAAGGGCTTCGGCGTCGACGAACTCGCCCGCGTGCTAGAGGCGCAGGGCATCACCGACTACCTTGTTGAGATCGACGGCGAGTTGCGCGCCCGTGGTCGCAAACCCGGCCTCGACGGCATCTGGACCGTCGCCCTCGACGCCCCGATCCGCAACCAACGCACCGCTTGGGACGTGCTAGAGGTCCGCGACTGCGCCCTCGCCACCTCTGGCGACTATCGCCATTTCGCCGAGGATGATGGCAAATTCCGCTCTCACACCATCGACGGGCGCACTGGCTGGCCGGTGGACAATGCATTTGCTTCGGTCACCGTCCGCCACGCCAGTTGCATGAGCGCTGACGCCTGGGCCTCTGCGCTGATGGTTCTCGGCCCCGAGGACGGCCCGGCCATAGCCGAGGCGCATGGCATCGCGGCCCTGTTTTTGATGCGCGAAGACGTCGGCATCGTCGAAAGAAGGACCAGCCTGTTCGGCTGATCCCCCATCCCTTCAGACCTACAGCGGGTTGTCGCAGCGCAGCGTCACCTGCATCACGCCCTTGACCGCCGTGGGCCATTTCAGGGCAACCAGATTGCGCGACGCCCCCTGCTCAACCTGTGAATATGGCATCACGAACTGCGCCGCGTTCGAGGTGTTGGTCACCGCCCCTTCAGGCACCAGCGCCGTCACATTGCGGGCATAAGACCCAAACGGCAGATAGCCAGCCGCATCCACCGTCCAAGTCGTCGCCTCGGTGTTCTGGGTGTGCTGCACCAGTACCGGGCTCAGGCTGGGCTGGCTGACGCCGTTATAGGTGTTGTTCTCAAACACCACATTGCGGAAGCTGTTGAAGGCCAGCGGCGCATAGGTCGTATCGACCATCTCGACCCGGTCGATCGACGACGAAAACACCCGGAACGCATTGCCCGCCACGACATAGCCATTCAGCGAATGCCCCGCGCCGCGCGGTGTCATCACCAGCCAACGGAACCACGGCGCCACATCGACGGCGGTGAAGATGTTGCCGGTGATCGTCAGCCCGCCAAAGGTGTATTCCGCGTTGTACTCCGGCGTCGTCGTCCTGCTCATTCGACATCTCGATGAAGCAGTTGTCGATGTAATTGCCGGTGATAAAGCTTTTCACATTGGGCAGGGTGAACACGATCCCCGCCCGCCGCACCCCCGCCGTCTCATTGTCGCCACCAAAGAAGTGGTTGCCCAGCAAGATATGCCCGCTGCCGTTCAGCACGCCGAAATGGGCAAAGCGGCTCGACCGGTTCAGCCGGATCTTGCTGTCATTGGCATTGACGTTGAACGCGATGGTGGTGCGGTTCTGCGCCGCCATCGTCGCCTCGTTCGAGATGAACTGGCAACTGTCGATCTGCAAATCCTGACAGCCGCGCCCGGTCGAGGTGATGCCGCGATCCTTGGGCCGGTTGACACCCACTCCGCCAGCCGGAACAACTCGCCCTCCGGGGCCAGCATGATCGTGCTGGCCAGCCCGTTGCACAGCATCTCGACATTCGTGACCTCGAACTTCGACAGCGCCGTGAAGCCCGAAAAATCCAGCATGTATTTGTAGCGGTCAAAGGTGAAGGTCCGCGTACCCGCCGCCGCCCACAGCGGCTGGCTCAACTCCACCGTGCCGGCGCTGATGTTCTTGGAGGTGACATAGACCTCGCGGCCGACACCCGTGCCGCTGACCCGCGCGCCCACCGGAACGTTGGCCACATTCGCCACCGCCGTCAGCCGCGCCGATTGCGCCGTGGAATAGGTCGCAACCGAGGTCACCGTCTCAGTGTTCCACGCGGTCGAGGTGATCGCCTGCAACTGCCCGTTGCGGATGGCCCGCCGCTCGGCAAACGTGCTCAGCCCGCACAGCGCCGCCACGTCGATCGGCGCGTCCAATCTCCACCCGCCGCCCGGCCAGATCCAGTTCCACATGGTCGGTGTAGAAGAACAGCGCCTGCAACGCCCGCTTGAACCCCGCCAACTCACCCCCAAAGGCCGCGGAATAGCGTCGGCAGGTCAAAATTGCGCCGCAGCACCAGCTTGTCGCCCGCCGCCATCGTCACCGTGCCCTCGAACTGCACCGGATTGTCGAAGGTCATCGAGGCCGACAGCTTGTAATTGCCCTGCGGCACCAGCACGATCTTGCCCGCCGCCGCATCATCCGCCGCGTTGAACGAGGCCAGATCATCCGTCACCCCATCGCCCATCGCACCATAGTCGCGCACATCGACCCAGTTGAACCGGGTGGACAGGAACACGTCCGATGGCATCCTCGATCACGATATCGTCGATCCGCACCACACCGCCGGTGGGCCCGGTCAGGTCCAGCCCCAGATGCCCGTTCACCGGGGCCAGACCCCAGACCATATCCACGCCCTGCCGGTCGCCCGACCCGATGATGGCGCTGACCGTGACCACCTCGCCATAGGTGGTCAGCGCATCGACGGCCCGATCTGCTGCGCCGACGAGACATTGCCGCCCGACGAATTGCCCGGCCCAGCCCGCAATCCGCACCGTCGGCAACGCGCCCGCTGATCGCCTTGACCTTGGCCGTGACCCGCAGATACAGCCCCGGCTCGAACGGGATCGACTGAAAACAGCGCAGCTTCATGGTGCGACAGCGTCTTGGTCAGCTCCAGACAGCCGCCGAAATCCTGATCCGAGGGCACAAAGGCCGCGTTTGCCTGCGCCAGATAGCTGCCCTGCCCGGTCAGCCCGTCATCCCGCGACCACAGGTTCAGCCCCGCCGAAAACGGCGGCGGCATCAGAACCAGTCCTTCGGTAATTGCCTTGTTCATGCCCAAACCCTCATCCGTTACAGCCAATAGGGCGATGCGCCCGTGCGACGGCAGAGGTAGCAAGGCGCGGTTAACGGGTGGGAAGACCGGCGCACGGTGGTATGGCCCAAGGCCGCAACGGCCAGAGCGGGGGTCACGCGCCGACGTCTGCCGCCTTTTGCAACTGAACCGCGTTGATAAGCCAGCCATCCGGGCCCGGAACCATCTGATAGTCCAGCAGATAGGCCTGCCCCCGCTGATCGGTGATCCTGACCCGCTGCCACAGCGCACCGCCCACCGTCCGCAGGTCCTGCATCTCAACCTGCGCGGGGTCCACCACCATCGGATAGCCGGTGGCAACCATCGCACCAAAATTCTCTGGCGTCTGGAACTGGTTGTGGATGTTGGGTGAGGCGAAGGTGAAGGCCTGCACGAAATCCCCGGCCCGGAACGCCTCTATCTGCGACTGGATGGTGTTCTGGATCGGCTCTTCCTGCGCCCCGGACGGCGCGGCGGCCAGAATTAGCCCCATACAGATTGTCAAAATGCGAAACATGGTAACCTCCCTGTGACCCTGATGCCAAAGATACGGTCGCCGGGGCCAAACAGTTTCATTTGGCCCCAAGAAACCTACAAAACCCGTCGAAACGCCCGGCGCAACTCGGCCACGCCATTGGTTTCATACCAGCGGCCATGCGCCAGAATGACCGCCTCAGGCGCCCAGCCGATCATCCGCAGCACCGCCGCGCGCAGCTTGTCGCGACCATGCCGAAAGCTCCACGCCATATCGGCGGGCATCTTGCCATCGGGGTCGGCCACACCACCCAACCACAGCAACGGGCGCATCCAGAACGGCATCCGGGCCGGCTCAAAATTCTCAATCAGGTCGGTCAGGATCAACACCTTTGAGGCGCGGTGAAAGAACACCGCCTCTTGGTGCAGTTTGGAGCCGTGGACGATCATCTGGTCAATCTGGCCCGCCCAGTCAGCAGGCGGGTCCGCCCCCAGATCACGGTCAAAATGCAACTCAGGCAATCGCACAGCCGCCCGCGCCCGAACCCCCGGCGAGGCCCAAGCCACCGTCCCATCAAACGCCCGCGCCCAATCGGCGATATAGGCGTAGTGGATCCAGTTCGGTGAGATCAGATGCCGCACCCGGCCCAAGGCAGCCACATCGCGGGCCAAAGCCTCGGTCAGCCGGATCGGTGAATGCAGAAACAGATCGCCATTCGCCAGCCGGATCACCGTCATCCGCGTCGAAAACGGCAGGCCGTAGAAAGAGATCGCCGGACCGTCCACGATCCAGATATCCGGCCCGACAGGCTTCAATACGTCCAGAGGAGCATAGCCCTGCATCCGCCAAGACTACGCCCCTTCGCCCCCCTCAATCAAGCAAAGCAATTACCGCCCCCCTTGCTTTGATTTAACGAATCAGTTAAATCAAAGCAAGGAGACAGCACATGCCCCTCGATCTGACCTACGCCGCCCTGTCCGACCCGATCCGCCGTGGCATTCTTGAGGCGCTCGCCCAGGGGCCCGCCCCGGTCAGCCACCTCGCCGCGCCCTTCCCGGTATCGGGCCCCGCCATCTCGCGCCATCTGCGTGTGCTGGAACAGGCGGGACTGATCGTCAACGAACGCGCGGGCAAAGGCCGCCTCTGTGCCCTGCAACCCGCCCTGTTGACCGAGGCGCGCGACTGGCTCGACTTTCAACCCCGCTTCTGGTCCGGCAGCTTTGACCGGCTGGACGCGCTGCTTTGCCCCAAGGACCGCCCATGAAACCCCTGATCATCACCCGCATCTTCGCCGCCCCACCCGAGCGTGTGTTCGACGCCTGGACCACCCCTGCCCTGTTCGCCGCCTGGATCGGCCCGGTCGGCGTACCCTGTGATCTGACCGAGATGAACGCCGGTCGTCGGTGGCCGCTACAGCCTGACGATGAACGTCCCCGGCGGACAGGTGATCCCAGTCACCGGCCTGTATTCCGTCCTCGACCGCCCCACGAAGCATCGCCTTCACCTGGGGCCATGCCGATGGCAGCATCACCACACATGTCGAAATCTGCGCTGCGCCCCCACGGCACCGGTTGTCGAGATGGAGTTTCTGCCACCACCTGCCGTCCGAAGACATGCACCGTCCCACCGTCGATGGCTGGACCAGCGCCTTTGGCAAACTTCAACCTTGATGGAGGCGTGACATGCCCTATTCCGGCAGCTGCCACTGTGGTGCCCTGCACTACACCTGCGACACCGACCCTGCACAGGTGATGACCTGCAACTGCTCGATCTGCCGCCGCAAGGGTGCGGTCCTGCATTTCGTCAGCCCGTCACAAGTGCACCTGACCGCCGACCCGCAGGCGCTCGGCATTTACCGTTTCAACAAACACATCATCGCGCATCACTTCTGCAAACGTCTGCGGCATCGCCACCTGGGCCGACGGTCGCCCCAACCCGATGGCAGCCGCAGCATCGCAATCAACCTGCGCAGCGCCGACCTTGATTTCGCCGCCCTGCCCACACACGGCTTCGACGGTGCCGCGATATAGCGTCAGGCCACCAATCTCGCCCGCCAAGCGCCCGGTCAATCAGCGCCACCGTCTCGGGCACGCCGTAAAGCGCGACAAACCCGCCAAAGCGCGGCCCGTCACTGGCGCCCAGCAGCACCTCGTACAGCGCCTTGAACCAGTCGCGCAGCGGCTCAAACCCATGCTCCTTGCCGACGGCAAAGACCATGGTCTGCAGGCTGTCGTCGTCCTCGCGGCCCGATCCCAGGCCACCAACCGCTCCCGCAGATCCACCATCGCCGCCCGCTCCTTGTCGGACGGCAGCCGGAACACCCGCGTCGGCGCGATCTTGTCCGCGAAATAGCGCACCGCAAAGCCCGCCGCCGCGTCCAGATCGGGGTTCTCCTCGGGGCTGGCCTCCGGCGCATATTTCTTGATGAACCCCCACAGCCCCGCCGCATCCGTGGCCCCGGCAACCGAGGCGAGGTTCAACAGCATCCCGAACGTCACCACCATATGGCTGGCCGGCACCTGCCCGCCATGGATATGCCAAACCGGGTTGTTGACCTGCGCCTCCACATCCTGCGTCGGCATAGGCGCGCAACTGCTGGTGATATTCATCCACCGCCCGCGGGATCACATCGAAATGCATCCGCTTGGCCGTCTTGGGCTTTTGGTACATGAAATACGACAGGCTCTCCGTCGCCGCATAGGTCAGCCATTCGTCGATCGTCAGGCCATTGCCCTTCGACTTCGAAATCTTCTGCCCCTGATCGTCCAGGAACAGCTCATAGCTGAATATGGTTCGGCTTGCGGCCGCCCAACACCTCGCAAATCCCGTCATAGATCGGGCGTGTTGGTGCTGTGGTCCTTGCCATACATCTCGAAATCCACATCCAAGCGCCGCCCAGCGCGCGCCGAAATCCGGCTTCCATTGCAGCTTCACATTCCCGCCGGTCACCGGCAGCGTCCATTCTTTGCCGGTCTCGTCGTCAAAGGTGATCGTGCCATCCTTGGCATTCACCTCCTTCATCGGCACATACAGCACCCGGCCCGTTTCGGGATGGATCGGCAGGAAACAGGAATAGGTCTGCTGCCGTTCCTCGCGCAACGACTGCCAGCATGATCGCCATGATCGCGTCATAGCGTTCGCACGCCAGCAGCAGCGTCGCATCGAACTGGCCCGACTTGTAGAATTCGGTGCGCTGATGAACTCATACTCAAACCCGAACGTATCCAGAAACCGCCGCAGCATCGCGTTGTTATGGGCGCCAAAGCTGTCGAACTCGCCGTACGGGTCGGGGACCGAGGTCAGCGGCATCTGCATGTACTGCCGCAGCATGTCCTGGTTCGGCACGTTCTCGGGCACCTTGCGCATCCCGTCCACATCGTCGGAAAAACAGATCAGCCGCGTCGGAATGTCGGAAATCACCTCGAACGCGCGGCGGATCATCGTCGTGCGCGCGACCTCGCCAAAGGTGCCGATATGCGGCAGACCCGACGGACCATAGCCCGTCTCGAACAGGACATAGCCCTTTTCCGGCGCCTTCTTCTCATACCGTTTCAGCAGCGCGCGCGCTTCTTCAAAGGGCCAGGCCTTGGACTTCATCGCCGCGTCGCGCAGTGCTGACATCGTAATCTCCATCACACCCCCCATGGGGCGCCCCGTTCCTCTATTGCCGCGCAGGCGTCCGGGTCAATAATCTGGCACCGAACAAAGGAGTTTCCATGCCCGATACCCCCCCTCGCTGTCCCCCCAGGACGCCCTCGTCGCCGTGATGATCGCCGTCTCCGCCTCGGACGAGAGATGCGCACCCCCGAACTGATCGCCATTCAGGCATGGTCAACCACATGCCGGTGTTTGCCGACTATGACAGCGACCGCATCCGCGTCGATCGCGCAGACCGTGTTCGACCTGTTCGAAGAGGAAGACGGCCTCGCCGCCCTGTTCGGCCTGATCCGCGACGCCCTGCCCGAACGCCTGCACGAAACCGCCTACGCCCTCGCCTGCGACGTCGCCTCCGCCGACGGCAAGCTGCGCGAAGTCGAACTGCAGGATGCTGGAAGAGGTCCGCGAGGAGTTGCAAATCGACCGCCTCCACGCCGCCGCGATCGAATGGGGCGCAAGGGTGCGTCACATGCGGATGTGAGGCGGGCAGAGCGTCAAAAGACTCGCTTGACCAGACGGCAATCGGCGTGAAATCGTGACCCGGAATTCCTTTGCAGGTGTCCCATGGTCCGATTTCTGTCTGCCCTGATTGCCCTGACGCTTTTCACCACCCCCGCCCTCGCCTTTTGCGGCTTTTACGTCTCTTCCGCCGATGGGTCGCTATATAATTCCTCGTCCAAAATCGTGTTCACACGGGTCAACGACACCTCGGTGATCACGATGTCGTCCGACTATCAGGGCACCCCCGCCGATTTCGCGATGATCGTCCCGACGCCCTATGTGCTGACCAAACAACAGGTCCACGTCGTCGATGCCAAGATCGTCGACCACCTCGACACCTACACCGCCCCCCGTCTGGCCGAGACGTTTGATTTTGACCCCTGCGAGATGGGTGGCATGGCGGAACCCGTGATGGAAATGGCCCTCGGCGCCCCCGCCAAACCCACCCGCCGCGAAGGTGCCCGCGCCCTCGGTGTCCGCATCCTCAGCGAATATGCCGTCGGCTCCTACGACATCTCCATGCTGTCCGCCGAACAGTCTGACGGTCTGGTGACCTTCCTGCGCGGCGAAGGCTACAAACTGCCCGACGGCGCGGAACAGGCGCTGCAAGGCTACATCAAGATGGGCATGAAATTCTTTGTGGCCAAGGTGAACCTGCAACGCCATTCGGCGGATAAGGTGCAGGATCTGCAACCGCTGCAAATCTCCTTCCGGTCCAAGATGTTCATGCTGCCGCTGCAACTCGGCAAGGTGAACGGCAAGGGCGCGCAGGACATGATCGTCATGCTGCTGACCCGCAACGGCCGCGTCGATCTGGCGAACTATCCGACCGGCCGCATCCCGACCGACAAAGACGTGCCGGTGTTTGTGGCCGAGTATTTCGGGCAATTCTACAAGGCGATGTTCAACAAGATCGCCCCCACCTCCGGCGCGTTTCTGGAATACGCATGGGACATGGCATGGTGCGACCCCTGTGCCGGCGACCCGCTATCCTTCGACGAATTCCGCAAGTTGGGCGTGGTCTGGGTGACCAAAGCCACCGCCAACACCCCCAACGTCTTCGCCACCCGCCTGCACATCCGCTACGACAAAAACAGCTTCCCCGAAGACCTGATGTTCAAGGAATCCAACGACCGCGAAAACTTCCAAGGTCGCTACGTCCTGAACCACCCGTTTGAAGGCGAGATTACCTGCGCTGAGGGCAAACAATACGTCGCCGACACCCGCAAACGCATCAAGGAAGAGGCGGCGACCCTGCGCGCCCTGACCGGCTGGAAGCAAAGCGTCATCACCCACAACATCGCCGCCACCACCCCGGCCCGCTATCGATAGCCACTTCGGGGTGGCGCATCAGCCCATTCTACCCGACACTGCGACGCAGAGGTGACCCCATGCCATTTTCCTACGATGCAGTCCTGTCCGACATGATCGCCGCCGCCCGCGCCGCCGGGGCGCTGACCCAAACCCATTTCGCCCGCTTCCGTGACCTCGAAATCGGCATCAAAGGCCCCGCCGATTTCGTGTCCGACGCCGACCGCGAATCCGAACTGCTGATCCGCAAGTACCTCGCCGACCGCTACCCCGACTACAGCTTTACTGGCGAGGAGTTCCCCCCGGTCGACAACGCGGATCAGGATTTCCGCTGGCTGGTCGACCCGATCGACGGCACCACCAACTTCATCAACGGCATGCACTACACCATCTCCATCGCCCTCAGACGCGGCAACCAAACCGTCGCAGGCGCGCTTTTCAACCCCGTCGCGGATGAGATGTTTACCGTGATCCGCGGCCAAGGCGCCTTCCTCAACGGCGAGCGCCTGACCGTCAGCCCCCAGACCGACCCCGCGCTGTATGCCATCGGCACCGGCCTGCCGACCAGCAACCTGCACTCCTTCGCAGGCTACTACCCCCGCCTCGAAAAGATCCGCAATCAGATCGGCTGCATCCGCATCACCGGCAGTTCCGCCAACTCTTGCGCCTATGTCGCCTGTGGTCGTCTCAGCGGGTATTTTGAGGAATCCGGTCTCGTCGATTGGGCCGTCGGCGTGCTTTTGGTGCAAGAGGCGGGCGGCATTGTCACCGACTGGTGGGGCCGTGGACCAGAGTTCTATGAGAAATCCGGCATGGTCATCGTCGCCAACAAGGCCACCCACGCCTGGCTGATCGACCAACTCAAGGACGCCCCGAAAAAGGACGGCTAAAGTGCCGCCGCCATCCCCTCAGGGTCATCCGTGGTGATCTGATCCACCCGCAGGTCCAGCAATCGCCGCGCCACCGCAACCCCCGCCGCATCCGCCCGCTGGATCGTATAGGCATCCACCCGCCGCCCCACCGCCTGAAACGCGGCGATCAGGTCAAACCCCAGATCCGCCGCCCCCAGCACCAGCCGATGCTCCAGATAGATCAACTCGGCATCGGGTGAGGCCAGAACCGCCTCCACAACGAACCCGGCAAAATCCCCACTCGCCCGAACCCGGTCAATCGCGCCCATGTGGCAGGGGTCATAGCCAATCCTGCAGGCCCGGCACCGGGGCCGTCAGCATCCCCACCGCATCAGCATCGCCTGAGGACAGGATGCAATGCCGCGCCACCGGACCTATGGCCCGCGCAAAAGTGGCAAGCACCGCAGGCGTCAACGCCGCCGCATCCTCTTTATAATCCAACTGCAACAACGCCTCTGGATGCGCCCCCTCACGGGCGATCAGCGCCGCCAGATCCTCCAGCAGCATCACCTTATCGGGCAACTCCGCCCCGTCATTCCCGCGCAGATGCAACCCCCGCAGCACTGAGGCAGAGGTCATGCAGACCGCGCCATGCCCCGTGGTGTCATCGTCCAACATCAGATCGTGCAGCACGGCAAAGCCGTCGTCGCCATGCACCACCAGATCAACCTCAACACTCGCGCCCGCCTGCATCCCCTCAATAATCCGCCGCCCGGTGAACACCGGGTCCGACCCAAACCGCCGCGCCCGGTGCCATTTCAGGAAGGTCCGGTGGCCGTCCCGCTCAACCGAAATCGCAACCATGTCATCCCCCCCGATGGATCGCGGCATTGTCGCGGTAAACCGCATAGGCCCGCGGGGTCAGCGCCACCGTGGTTCCCGCCGCCCAAGCCCGCGCATCCGGCACCATCGCCTTCACCCGCAGCCCATCCACCAGATCAATATCGACAACTGCATGGGTGCCATAATCCGTCACCCGGTGGATGACCGCCCCACCGCCAGCCGCAATCTCCAACGCCTCTGGCCGCACCGCCAAGGTCGCCACCCCATCCGCCACCGGCATCGCCAATTCCAACCCCGGATGGCGGAAAATGCCGCCCTCAACCACCCCGTCGATCAGGTTCATCGTCCCGATAAACCCCGCCACAAACGGCGTCGCAGGCGCACGGTAGACCACATCCGGCGGATCAACCTGCTCCACCCGCCCGGCCCGCAAGCACGACAATCCGGTCGGCCAAAGCCAGCGCCTCATCCTGCCCATGCGTCACGAACAGCGTGGTAATCTTCAACCGCTGCTGCAAATCCCGCACCTCTTCGCGCAGCCGTTCGCGCAGATGCTGGTCCAGACTGGCAAACGGTTCATCCAGCAACAGGATCTTCGGCTCCAACACCAACGACCGCGCCAAGGCGACCCGCTGCTGCTGCCCGCCCGACAATTGATGCGTCATCCGCGTGCCATAACCCGCCAGTCCGACCTGCTCCAACACCGCCTCAACCCGGTCCTTGATCTCGGCCTGCGACAACCGCCGCAGCTTCAACCCGAACGCCAGATTCTTGAACACATTCATATGCGTCCACAGCGCATGGCTCTGAAACACCATGCCCGTCGGCCGCTTTTCCGGCGGCACCCGCGTCACATCCTCACCGTCAATCGCGATGACCCCGCTAGAGGCCGTCTCAAACCCGCCGATCATCCTGCAGCAGCGTCGACTTCCCCGACCCTGACGGCCCGAGCAAACACACCAACTCCCCATCCGCCACCCGCAGATTGAACCGCTCCACCGCCGTGGTGGTGCCAAACCGCTTGGTCACATCCTTGATGTCCAGAACCGCCATCTAGCCCCCAAACCCACGGGCGAAACTGCCCGACCCGATGATGCGCCGCGCGAACAGCAGCGCCACGAACGACGGCAACCACAGCAGCACCGACAGCACCGCGCCATACTGAATAACCGGCTGGTTGTTGATGAAGGAAATCATCAACACCGGCAGCGTCCTGATCCCCGGCGCGCCGATCAACCAAGCCCCCTCGGTCTCATAAAACGTGCCGACGAAACTCAGCAGCAACGCCGCCGCAATCGTCGGCCCGGCCTGCGGCAAGGTGATCGACCAGAACACCCGGAAGGGTGAGGCGCCCACATCCCGCGCCGCCTCCTCCATCCGCCGGTCCACCGACTGAAACGCCGCCACCGGAATCCAGATCATGAACAGCAGCGTGCCGACCAACTGGATCAACACCACCCCCCAGAACGTGCCGATCAGGTTGAGGTTCAGGAATATCCCCGCAATCGCCACCAACAGCCCGAACTTCGGAAACGCATGACCGGCCAGAAACGAGAAAAACAACAGGTTCCGCGCCGGAAACTCCAGCCGGGCAAAGGCGAACGCGGCAGGCAGACAGATCGTCGCCGAAATCAGCGTCACGATGGTCGCCAAACTCAGGCTCATCGTGATCGACTTCCACACATCCGACCGCGCCAGCGTCGCGTGCCAATACCGCATCCCAAACTCTTGCGGGATGACCGAGGGATAGCGCCACACATTGGTAAACGCCCAAGTCCCCACCACCAGCAGCGGAAACACGATCAACACCGTCAGCGCGGCGGCAAAGAAAACCCCGGTCCAATCGGTGCGTTCCCGGATCATCTAGGTCTTCCGGTTCTTGGCGACGGACCGCACATAAAACAGCCCGAACACGATGCAAAAGCCGAAACTGATCACGGCTTGGGTGATCGCATTGGTCGGGTCGTTCAGATCGCGGAAGGTGCGCTGCATGAACGGCCCCATCATCTCTGGCGCCGCCGGGCCCAGCACATAGGGCAGCGTGAACGCCGAAAAGATGCCCAAGCACGGTGAAGCTGATCGCCACCAAGATCGAGTTCCCGATCCGCGGCAGGATGATGTACCACAACACCGCCCAACGCCGCGCGCCCAACATCCCGCGCCGCCTCAACCGACTGATCCGACACCGCGCCCAGCCCCGACAACAGGATCAACACCGTCAGCGGAATATTGTCCCACACCAGCCCGATCACCGGCCCCCAAGGCGTCAGATAGGGCGAGCGGATCTTCGGCAACCCCACGGAATTCAACAGCAAATCCACCGTCCCGTTCGGCCCCAGCACCCGGATGATCGCATAGCTGAGGATGATCGACGGCACGAACATCGGGAAAATCGCCAGCCCCTGCACATAGGCCGCCAACCGCCCCTTGGCGAACCGCAGATACAGCGCAATCGGCAGGCAGATCGGCAGCAACAGGGCCGCACAAATCCCGGTCGTCCACAGCGTCACCAGCAGATTGTTGATGCTGTACTGGTCCGAGAAAAAGTAAACATAGGTCTCTAATGAAAAATGCGCGCCACCCTCACCGGGCAACCACACCGTCCGCGCAATAGCCGAAACGATCGGCCAGATGATCATCCAGCCGACCAGCAACACAGGCGGGGTGACGAGCAGAAGGCCTATACGCCCCCTGCCCGCCGAGGTTTCTACCCCTGTCGCCACTTATTCGCGGACCACATTCGGCGCGACATTGCGATACCAGCCGTCATTGATCGCCTTCTCCCAATCGCCGCCGGGGAATACCGGAATGGTGTTCGGGATGACGTCCTTGTACTTGTCACGCAGATCGGCCGCGACATAATCCCATGCCACGCCGGGGAAGCCGCCAAGCTCGGTCAACACCGCCGACTGCACCTCTTCGGTCAGGATGAAATCCGCCAGCTTCAGCGCCGCATCCTTGTTGACCCCGTTCGACAGGATCACCGACCGAGAAAACCCACCCGGCAGCCCCAGATCGCCCAACTGCACCAGCCCCGTGGTTTCGGGCAGCACGCCGGTCGAAATCGCCTGCAACGCCTGATCCGACCACGCCGGAATCATCGTGATGACAGACTGGCTCAGCAGTTGCAGCGACGGCGTGTTGCCCGCCGTATAGGCCCCCTTGTCGAACAGCGACGGCGCCAGATCCATCAGCAAATCCCAAGCCGGCTTCAACGCCGCCTCAGCCGCCGCTTCGGAGTAGTTGTCGACCGTGAACTTCGACGGGTCCTTGCCGTTCACCTCATAAATCGCGCGGCGCACGAAGTTGCCGCCCGAGCCGCCCTTGTCAGGCCGATTGTAGATGAACTGACCGGGGTTCGCCTTGATCCACGCCACCAGATCGGCAAAGGTCTTCGGCACATTGGCCGGGTCCAGCTTGGCGGTGTCATAGGCCAACAGCACCTGACTGCCGCGATACGGCACCGAATAATCACCATCAAACGCCAGCGGGTTGATCTTGGAATAGTTCGACAGCCCGGCCTCTTTGATATTCACATAAAGCCCGGCCTCAATCGCGCCCTTGGGCAAACGCGGATCGAAATTCTCAAAATAATCGGCCTGCGGGTCGTTGCCACCGCCCAGCGCCGCGACAGCCCGGTCTGCAATCGCCAGATTGCCCGCGTTGTCCCCGGCATCGACAAGGTTCAGCGTGATGCCCGGATTGGCCGCCTCAAACTTCGGCTGGATGATATTGGTCCAGAAATCCATGATGTTCTGGTCAGATGAGGTGTACCAGTCGATCCGCCCCGCCTCAGCCATAGCCAACCGCGGCAGCAAAACCATACCGGCGGCGACGCCACCCGTGGACAACAAGAATGCACGACGTTTCATGTCTTCCTCCCTAAGCAACGCGCGGATTTTCCGTCACGTTATTCCAAAACCCCTGATGGGATCAGAGGTGCTGAACTGTCGCTCTGCCATGGTCATAGCAGGCGCAAACCGCCGGTTGACCTGACATTGGATGATTGAAGCTAATATGACAACGCCGAAGTTATTGCCGGGGAAATGATCTACAAACGCCCTGCCGTGGCGTCACCGGGCCCTGCCGCAATGCAGCAGGGCCCGGTCCCGTTACAAAACGAAATCTTCCGCCGTCAGACCCAGTTGATGCCCGATCTGAATGGCGAAATCGGCATGACCGTCGCCATCCACATCGCCCCTGACCAGACCATGCGCAAACCGCAACTCACCCGCCGCGCCAGAAAACTGCGCCCCGCCGATGAAGTGAAAGCTTTGATCTCCGGCCAAGGCGAGGTTGGCATCAATCCCGGCCAGACCAATCCGGTCCACCCCGACGGTGAAATCGCGGATCACGTCATGGCCCTTGCCGGTGCTCGCCTCGGCAACCGACGCAAACACGAACACATCCGCCCCGCCGCCGCCTTTGACAACATCGGTGCCAAGCCCGCCGCGCAGATGATCGCGACCTGCGCCGCCAAACAGATGGTCCTGCCCAGCGCCGCCTTTCAACACGTCATGCCCCTGCCCACTGCGCAGAACGTCAGCGCCAGCGCCGGTCTTCAGCCGGTCATTGCCTGACCCGGTGGTGATGGTGAAATTCTCGACCCGCTGGAAATCCACCAGACTGCGGACCAGATCGGCCACATGCCCGACATAGCCGGTCTTGCCATTGCCGCCGGTGATACCGCCCGTCACATTGGTCACCATCGCACCATAGTCGATGGTCAACCGGTCATTCCCGGCCCCGGCATCCACACCGTCCGACCCACCGCGCAGGAAAACATGGTCATTCCCAGCGCCCGCGACGATGGTATCCGCCCCCACGCCCGAATAGATCACATCACGGCCAGCGCCCGTGGTCACCGTATTGGTGCCATTCCCGGCCCGGACGAGGTTGCCGCCGTCCAGCGCCGTGATCGTGTCAGCATTCTTGCCGCCCACAATCACATTGGCCCCCTGCCCCGCCGAAACGGTCGACGCACCGTTGCCCGTGCGGATGATGTCATTCCCGGCCCCCGTGGTGATGGTATCGGCCCCCCGCCCGGTCAGAACCGTGAAATGCTCAATGGTGCCATCGGTGATCGTCACCGTCCGCCCGCCGCCACCCGCCTCGGTAAAGTTGGAGGAGCTGTCGCCCGTCACCGCCCCAGTGGCATGACGATAATCCACGATCAGACGATCAACGCCCAACCCACCATCCACCGCATCAACCCCACCCGTCACGGTGATCCGGTTGTTGCCAGCATTGCCGACAATACCATTGCCGTCGCTCGCGTCATGCAGCCGGATCGGCGCGGTGCCGGTCAACGTCACCGTGGCAATGCCCATCCCAAGGTTCAGCACGATGCCCTGCGACAGCGCGCCGCCAAAGATGGTCATCCCGCTGAACTTCACGGTTGCAATCTCATTGCTGTACCCGGATTCGAGCTGGATGGTGTCGTTCGGCCCAGCGGCGTTCATCGCGGCGGCAATGGTCGGAAAGTCGGAATTGGGTCCGACGGTGCGGATGGTCATGGCAATCTCCTGTGATGATTGGGCACGAGGGTCTGCGTGACCAGCGGCGGTGCCCTTGCCATGCAGTCCGCGAAACCCATGGTCTCGCGGCTTGGCACCCTAACGACTAAACGCCGCAGGACGGGTTTGGTTCCGCCGCCCGCAAAAATTCATCTGCGGCCCAGCGGTTATCACCACAAAACCGTCAATATCAGGTTAATCCTGACATTTAACCCCTTGAAATCCCACAACTCAATCCGCTGTCCACATGTGGACGCCTCAGACCATCCCGGCCCAGCGGTTGATCAACCGGCCCTGCATCAGATGCGCCCGCCCGACCCAGGCCCGCTGCCCCGTCGGGTTCTCTCTCGCAGACATCGGCAGGGCATCGCGCCGCTCCGTATCCGCCGAGAAAATCGCATAGACCAGATCCCGCCCCGACGGCGGCTCAATGAAGCCGACAAGGCCAGAGACAAAGTTCAGCGTCCCGCTCTTGCCAATCACCTTGACCGGGCTGCCCTTGACCGGCTTACCCTTATCGTCCCGCATCCCCACATTCCGCAACACAGGCCGCAGGTTCAACGCCCGGTCCCCCGCGATCAAGGCCCGCACCATCCCATGCGCCGTGACCCGCGCCGCAGCCCCCAGCCCCGAATGATCCACCAGATCACAGTCCAGCCCCAGCCGCGTCTTGGCCCAAGCCTCCACCGTCGCGGCCGAGGCGGCCCGGCTCCCCGCCCCGCTCGCCGCCAGCCCGACCGTCTCGGCGGTGATGTTGGTCGAAAACCGCAGCATCTGCCGCAGGATCGTCGACAACTCATCGCTCTGCGCCACCACGATCCGCTGCGCCCCCGGTGGCATCACCTGCACGATTTGCGGCGTAGGCAGGGCGATCCCCTGCGCGGCGCACAGGGTCTGAAACACCTCGGCCACATAGGGCGCCACCTGCCGCACCGGCAACCACCGACTGCCCGCAGACCCCAGCGCAGGCCGCGCCACCGACCAATCCTCGACCCCCGGCCCTTTGGAATAGGCAAACAACGGCGTCTCCCGGTCCACCACCTGCATCCGCGCCATCTTGACGCCGGGCACATACCGCTCGCCCCGCGCGTTCATCGAAAGGGTGGCACCACCCTTGGTCCACTCAAAATTCACCCGGTTGTAGTTCAGCGATAGCCCCGACAGGCCCGGATTGTAGCCGACCTGCACCGGCTGATCGTCGGCAATCCGGTCGAAACTCGGCAAGGCACCCGCATAGGCCAGAAACCGCCCCGTCACCGACTTCAACCCGGTCCGCGCCAGCGACGCGACCAGATCGCCCAGCTTGTCACTGTCCAGCGTCGGATCACCGCCGCCGACCAGCACCAGATCGCCGTTCAGCCGCCCGCCGCTGATCGTGCCCACCGCCATGACCTGCGTGGTAAACCGATACGACGGCCCCAACCGCTCCAACCCGTACAGCGCCGTGATGGTCTTGGCGACGCTGGCGGGCGGCACCGGCGCGTCGGCATTCTCCTGCTCCAACACCTCGCCCCGTCTGCGACCTCGGCCACGATATACCCCGTCACCCCGCCCAGCTTCGCCGCCGTCACCAGCCCAGAGGCCGATCCCGCATTGGACACCGCAACCGGCTGCGCGCCCGCCTGCATCCGAGGCCGTGGCCGCAGAGAGGTGCGTCACACTCTCGCCCAAAGGCCGGCGACACCGCCCCCGCCAGCAACCCCGCCAATACCCCGCGCCGTGTCAGTGCAGTCATCGTCCAACCCTTCAAATCCTGCCCCCATTTACAGGCCAAGCAGGTGGCAAGGCAACGCCCGCCTCAATCAATCCCCAAAACTTGACCGATCCGCCGTTGAAAATACGCGACCCCCATCTCATGCCGCGCCGACAGTGGGCCGGGCGTATAGGCCCCGCTGGCATAGTTCTTCTGCGTCTGCAGGCAGACCTCAAAATCCTCACGCACCACGCCCAGCGTGCCCTGAATGGTCCGCTCCATGCTCCGCCTCATCAAACCCCGCCTCGAAGTAGAAATTGTAAATCAACTCCGTCCGCCCCTCATCCAGCGGGTTGATCCGGCTGGTGTTCATGCCGCCCTGAAACAGCGACAGCGTCCAGTTCGGCCACATCCACAACCACTTGCCGCGATACCACAACCCGTCCTTCGGCGGCGCGGTCATCCGCACCAACCCGTCATGCGCGGTGGTCTGAAAGGCGTCAAAATCGATGGCCGCATGAAACGCCGGATGGATGCCCGGAATATGCAGCCCCTCAACAAAATTGTCGGTGTAGATCTTCCAGTTCGCCTCAAACACCATCCGCTCGGTCCGGACCGGCAGCATAGCTCTCAATCGGCTCCTCCGCCAATTCCGCCACCGTGTCGCCCAACTGCTCCAGCAAGCGTCAACACCGGGCGCGATCGCGACAAACACCAGCCCCCGCCACTCCGCCACCGAAATCGGCTCCAACGGCCAGTCCGCCATGTCGAAACCCGCCTCCTCGCCATACCACGGCGCCTGCAACAACTCCCCCGCATCCGAATACTGCCATTGGTGATAGGGGCAGCGGATCGGCCCACAGGTCCCCTCGCCCTCCGGCAACAACCGCGCCCCGCGATGCCGGCACACATTGCGAAACGCCCGCAGCACCCCGTCGTTGGAGCGCACCGCAAACACCTTCATCCCAGCAATCTCCACCGCCACATAAGACCGCCGCTCCACCAGCTTGCGCCACCGGCCCCAGCAACTGCCACGTCGTCGCAAACAGCCTCCCGCTCGGCCTCGAACACCTCACGCCGCACATAGACAGACGGATCAATGTTCAACACGGCCTAACCCCTTTCATTTTGGCTCAAATATCCCCGCCGGAGGCACCGCCCCGCCCCCCCCCGCGCCCGAATGGCCGACGATGACGCCCCATTCAACGGCAGGTTCACAAAACTCCACGCCGGCGCCGCCCGCAGCCGCCAACCCCTCCGGCCGCGCCACCTCAGCCCCGCGAAACGCCCGCGCCGTCACCGACAACCGCGCCGCCAGCCCCGCCCCCGGCCGCGCCATCACCGCCACCGGCACCAGCTGCCATGATCTGCCGCCACGACCGCCAGCGGTGAAACTGCACCAGATTGTCCGCCCCCATCAGCCAGACAAACCGCACCCCCGGATACATCGCCTGCAACCGCCGCAACGTGTCAATCGTCGCCCGCGTGCCCAGCCGCGCCTCCAGATCGCTGATCACCACCGCGGGTCCTGCATCACCGCCCGCGCCCGCGCCATCCGCTGCGCCATCGGCGCCGGCTGCCGCGCCTTCAACGGATTGCCGGGCGTGACCAGCCACCACACCCGGTCCAACCCGATCCGCTTCATCGCCTCGCGGGTGATATGGACATGGCCCGCATGGGCCGGATCAAACGACCCGCCCAACAAGCCCAATCACCATCCCCGCCTGCGCCTTTGGAAAACCCTGCAAATCCACACTCCTGCCCCAGCAAGCTTTGTCGAGGTGAAACCGGGGCAAAGTCAACGCCTGCGGCCCAGATTGTCCCAACCGGAGGGTCGGGCCGCAAGGCCAGACCTGACACATCGAATGCGGCGCCAGCCGCTCCGCTGGATCACCGCGCTTGACAGGCAAAACTACCTGACTAAAGTCAGCGATCATGCACCCCCACCGCCCGCATCCGCCGCTTCAACCGCGCCGTCACCCGTGAGGCCGGGGCGCTGGACCAATCCTTCATGGGCCGTGGCCGCCCCCTCGGCACCGCCCGCGTCCTCTGCGGCCTGCCGCACCACAACGGCGATATCGCAGCCCTGCGCGCCGACCTCGGCCTAGATTCCGGCCTGTTCAGCCGCACCCTGCGCAGCCTGCAATCCGAAGGTCTGATAACCCTGCACCCCCACCAAACCGACCGCCGCCGCCGCACCGCCACCCTGACCGAGGCTGGCAAGGCAGAGGTCGCCCTCTACGACCAGCTGAGCGACACCCGCGCCGAACAGATAATCTCGCACGCCCCCGACGCCGCGGCCCTGCTCGCCGCAATGGACCTGATCGCCACCACCCTGAACCGCAACCATGTGCAAATCACCGTGGCCGACCCCGACAGCCCCGCCGCCCTCTATTGCCTGCAAGAATACTTCACCCTGCTCGCCGCCAAAATCCCCGGCGTCACCCCCGACCTGTTCCCCCTGCCCGATCCCAAATCCGAAACCTACCGCCCGCCCCAAGGCACGTTCCTGATCGCATGGTCCGACACCATGCCCACGGCTGCGTCTCCCTCCGCCCGCTCGATGGCCCAACAGCCGAGGTCAAACGCCTCTGGGTCGCCCCCGACGCCCGCGGCCAAGGCCTCGCCCGCCGCCTGATGCAGTCCATCGAAGACCACGCCCGCACCCTCGGCTACACAGCCCTCAACCTCGACACCAACGAAAACCTGCCCGAAGCCATCGCCCTCTACCACAAAACCGGCTGGACCAAGATCCCACCCTATTCCGCCTTCCCCTCCACGCATTGGTTCAGCAAACGGCTCTGACGGGTCGCTCATCAAGCCTCCCCCTATCCAATCCCACAGCCTTATCCTAACCTGCCACCCAGGACGCGGCCCAAGATCAGGGGCAACCCTCGGGCCGGGGCATCCCCGGCCTGCCCAACACAGTCTGGAGATTCGGCGCATGGCCTCGATTGGGCTGCACCCAAGACCGGCCATGCAGGACAGAAGTTCAGGTTGGGCCGCGTCCGATTCGCGGGGTTTGCGGCCCTATGCGTGACCCGGTCCTGTCTTCCCTGTCGGTCATCCTGTCGCAACAGCCATGGACGACCGAGGGCATCAAATCCTGCCTGACCCGCATCCTGCCACCCAGCTTCAACCGCTCCCACGCCGCCGCTGCCCGCCACCTGCTGCGCGCCGCCCCCGGCTCGACCACACCTGACCCTGCCACCATCGCCAAGGCCCTGCACTCATCCGCCCTCGCCCTGCGCCTGCGCGACCATCACCGCAAAGACCGGTGAGGTCGTCGGCCCGACCTACACATCCACCCCCTTCCGCCCCGCCGCTGCCCTTGCTGCCCTGCCGATCCCGCGCCTGACCACCGAAGCAGAGCTGGCCGACTGGCTCGCCCTCAGCCCCGATCAACTGACCCTGCTCGCCGACCTGCGCGGCCTCTCAGCCCGCAGTTCCAACCCCTACGCCCACAACTACCTGACCCACCGCATCCCCAAGGCCGACGGCACCCAACGGCTGATCGAGGAACCCCGCCCCCTGCTCAAGAAGATCCAACGCCGCATCCTGACCGGCATCCTGAACCACGTCCCGCCCCATCCGGCCGCCCATGGCTTTACCCTCGGCCGTTCTGCCGCCGATGGCCGCCGCCAAACACTGCGGCGAGCAGATGGTGCTGACCTTCGACCTGAAGGATTTCTTCCCCAACATCGGCTTTCGCGAAGTCTACGCCATCTTCCGCGCCCTGGGCTTCCCGCGCCCCACCGCCCTGCCCCTGACCGCCATCTGCACCGCTTGGCCCAACCCGGTCCACAATACCCGCCACCTGCCGCAAGGCGCCCCAACCTCGCCCGCCCTCGCCAACCTCGCCGCCCTGCGCCTCGACGCCCGCCTCTCCGGCCTCGCCCGCCGCTTTGACGCCACCTACACCCGCTACGCCGACGACCTGACCTTTTCCGGCGACCGCACCATCGCCGCCCTGCTACCGATCGTCCCGCAGATCATCCGGTCCGAAGGCTTCCACCCCAACCCGGCCAAAACCCGCGCCCAACCCGCCCATGCGCAACCAGACCGTCACCGGCATCACCGTCAACCAGCACCTGAACCTGAACCGCCGCGACTATGACCGGCTGAAGGCCACCCTCCACCACCTGTCGAAAAACCCAACGGCCCGCGACCCCGCCACGCTCGCCCACCTCCACGGCCGCCTGCAATGGCTCGCCCAACTCAACCCCGCCCGGGCTGCCCGCCTGCTCACCCGCTTTGCACGCCCTCATTCCTCAGCAATCGACGTTGCCCTGACGCGCCCCAATCCCTTACATGACGCCCAACCCCTTCTTGCGGAGATCGCATCATGGCCGCCTATCAATACGTCTATCACATGGACAACGTCTCCAAGACCTATCCCGGCGGCAAGAAGTGCTTTGAAAACATCAAGCTGAACTTCCTGCCCGGCGTCAAAATCGGCGTCGTCGGCGTGAACGGCTCCGGCAAATCCACCCTGCTGAAAATCATGGCCGGCATCGACAAGGATTTCCAGGGCGAGGCCTGGGCCGCCAAGGGCGTCAAGGTCGGCTACCTGGCGCAGGAACCCCAGCTTGACCCCACGCTCGACGTGCGCGGCAACGTCATGCTCGGCCTGTACAAGAAGACCGCCATCCTGAACCGCTACAACGAACTGGCCATGAACTACTCGGACGAGACCGCGGACGAGATGGCCGCCCTGCAGGACCAGATCGACGCCGCCAACCTGTGGGATCTCGACAGCCAGGTCGACGTCGCGATGGAGGCCCTGCGCTGCCCGCCCGATGACGCCAATGTCGAAACCCTGTCAGGCGGCGAACGCCGCCGCGTCGCCCTCTGCCAGCTGCTGCTCGAAGCGCCCGAGATGCTGCTCCTCGACGAACCGACCAACCACCTCGACGCCGAATCCATCGCCTGGCTGCAAAAGCACCTGATCGAATACACCGGCACCATCCTGATCGTCACCCACGACCGCTACTTCCTCGATGACATCACCGGCTGGATCCTCGAACTCGACCGCGGCCGCGGCATCCCCTACGAGGGCAACTACACCGCCTGGCTGGAACAAAAGGCCAAACGCCTGATCCAGGAGGCGCGCGAGGACAAATCCCGCCAAAGGTGCATGGAAAAGGAACTGGAATGGATCCGCGCCGGCGCCAAGGCCCGTCAGGCCAAGCAGAAGGCCCGTATCAACAAATACAACGAAATGGCCGCCAAATCCGTCCGCGAACGCATCTCCGGCGCGCAGATCATCATCCCCAACGGCGAACGCCTCGGCGGCAAGGTGATCGAGGTCGAGGGCCTGAAAAAGCACATGGGCGACCGCCTGCTGATCGAGGACCTGTCCTTCACCATCCCGCCGGGTGCCATCGTCGGCATCATCGGCCCGAACGGTGCCGGCAAAACCACCCTGTTCCGGATGATCACCGGTCAGGAACAACCGGATGAGGGCACGATCACCCTCGGCAACACCGTGCAACTGTCCTACGTCGACCAGTCCCGCGACGCGCTCGACCCGAACAAGACCGCGTGGGAGGAAATCTCGGACGGGCTGGAAGTCATCACCCTCGGCGACATGGAAATGAACTCCCGCGCCTATGCCGGTGCCTTCAACTTCAAGGGCACCGACCAGCAGAAAAAGGTCGGCCTCCTCTCCGGCGGCGAACGCAACCGCGTCCACCTGGCCAAACTGCTGCGCTCCGGCGGCAACGTCCTCCTCCTCGACGAACCCACCAACGACCTCGACGTCGAAACCCTGCAAGCCCTCGAATCCGCCATCGAAGACTTCGCCGGCTGCGCCGTCATCATCTCGCACGACCGCTTCTTCCTCGACCGCCTCTGCACCCACATCCTCGCCTTCGAAGGCGACGCCCATGTCGAATGGTTCGAAGGCAACTTCGAGGCCTATGAGGAAGACAAGGTGCGCCGGCTGGGGCCGGACAGCATTGAGCCGACGCGGGTGAAGTATAAGAAGTTCACGAGGTGAGGGGACGGGGACATTGAACTGGGAAAGCATCATTTCTGGTGCAATTTCGGGGGGAGCGTTCGGAACGCTTGCAACGCTTTTTGCTCCATGGGTCAATTATAGGATTGAAAAGCGAAAAATGGCTCTTGAAGTTCCGAGAAAGGCGCTTATCGCCAAAATCAGGCAAATGAGTAGCGAATTTTCTGGGCGGCGAGAATTTCGGCGGGCACCGGAATTCCACCAGATCGAACCGTTTCTCTCTGAAAAGACTTTGACTGAATTTAACAAGCCAAGCAATCACATCACAATTACGTCCGACGGGCCCGGAATAAGACTCGCACGTTACTAGACTATTGCTTGCCGACTTGGCGCGCATCGAGCGCGAATGGAAACTCATCTAAATTGTGCGAGCGTAAGGTGGATATTAACCCACCACTCCGCACAACACCGCCGACAAAACGGTGGGTTCCACCCACCCTACTGCCCCAAACTCCCCCTCCGTATCATCCCCGACCATTCCGGTTCCACCATGCCCGCGCAATATCCCGGTGGATCAACGATACTGGCCAATCCACTTGCCCGCTCCACCAATCCATGTTTGACCGGATTGAACCAACAATATCGCATATGGGCATCAAAATCCGCTTGATCACGGATATGGTGGTCCCAAAACCGCCGCTGCCAAATCCCGGCCTCGCCCTTGGCCGCCTTGCTGGCGCTGCGCGGTGCCGTAATCCCGACCGCCTTGGTGAACCGGGCCTTGATCATTTTCCACCGAGTTCGAAAAGTCGTCTTCGCCCTGCGGCAGGGTCCAAATCGCGTGCAAATGGTCGGGCAATACGACCCAGGCCGCAATCTCAAACGGCAATTCCGCGCGGGTGTTTCGCACGGCCTCACGCAAGGGGCCAACATTGTTGCACAAAAGGTCGGTGCCCCGCCGTGCTGCCGCCACCGTGAAAAAGATTGTGGCACCTGCGACTTTGGGGCGGGTACAACCAGGCATACCCGACCGTAATCGCAACAAGGTTAACGATTGATTTACACGATGTCTTAGGACGCTGGGTAGGGTGGGTGCAACCCACCGCCTTCGCAAGAGCGGTGGGTTGCACCCACCCTACCCATAAGCTGTCAGCGCCCGATCCATGCACGCCCGTGAGGTTCTGCAATCTGAAAACCGTCCCCTCAATGACCACTGACGAAGAGGCCGAAGCCTTCCTCGCCCAAGACCTCTCCACCCTCGACTTCACCCAATTCCGCCCCCACTCATGGGAAACCGCCCCCAAGGCGGCGCGGATCAACATGCGGGTGCCTGAGGCGTTGTTGGCGGCGCTCAAGGTCAAGGCGGCAGAGCGGGGGATACCCTATCAGCGGTTGATCCGTGAGGCGTTGGAAGCGGCGCTAAAGTAGGTCGGGGCATGACCCGACTCTAGTTGCGAACCATTCGCAACGTGCTTTCAATCTGGTTAACAGAATTTTTCAACACATTGATATTACACAACAATACCAAGCGTCGCGCAGTCGGACATTTTCGCGCGCCGGGCAAGACAAGGCCGGGGCGAACCCCGGCCCCGGCCTTACATCCGGCCTGTCAGCACCAAAATCAGCACCACGATCAGCACTATGCCGATCACCCCGACGCCGCTGTGGCCGTAGCCGTAGCCATAGCCGCCGATCCGGCCCGAGAAGCCGCCGAGCAGGAAGATCACCAGAATGATCAGCAGAATTGTACCCAAAGTCATGTCGTCTCTCCGTCCAAAATTGAAATGCGGTTATTCGCCCTTGATCGCCTCACGGACGGCATCCTTGACCCCGCCCACCGCATTCTGAACCGCACCCTCAGCCTTTTCGGCCTGACCATCGGCCTGCAGCTTGGCATCGCCCAAAACCTTGCCGACAGCCACCTTGGCCTTGCCCGCAACAACCTTGGCCGAGCCTTCGATCCGATCCTTGTCCATGACAGTTCTCCTGCGGCACGGAATGTGCCTCTGAGCGGGATATGGCGCGGCTTTCCAACTTGTCCACATCACCGCCTGCATGGAACCAGATCGCCCCCAACCGCGTTGTCCTGCCACAATCAAAGGAGAACGCCATGAAAGGCATCGTCGCATATCTGCTCGGAGTACCGTTCATCGTCATCGTACTGCTCTACGTTTTCAACGTGTTCTGACCGGGCCTGCCCAAGCCGGACGGGGGCAGGGCCTGCCGCCTCGCCCCCGCCCCGCGCCACGGGGTTCCGTGATGCATCTTGATTTTCGGGCGATTTTGCCGCATATTTGAAGGTGCGACGTTATTCTTTTCGATCTCTGTCACCGTTATCGGGCCACAGCACACGATCCAAAGCTGACCGAGCCGGGCCGCCGCAATCTCGCGGGCGGCGATAAGACAGGAGACTTGCACGATGGCCAAGGGCACCGTGAAATGGTTCAACGAAACCAAGGGTTTCGGCTTCATCGCCCCGGAAGGCGGCAAGAAGGACGTGTTCGTTCACATCACCGCGCTGGAACGCGCCGGTCTGCGCTCATTGAAGGACGGCCAGCCGGTCACCTTCGACATCGAAGCAGGTCGTGATGGCCGCGAATCGGCGACCAACCTCGCACTGGCCTGAGTTTCAGGGTGCGAAGGAAGGGCGTGCCACAGCGGCGCGCCCTTTTGCTTTTAGGCCGGCCTGATACAGCAGCCGGTCGCGCAGGGCATGTTCGAAGCCCACTTTCAGCGACACCGAGGATACCGGTGCGCGCAACATCGTCGGCACCGCACGGTCCGCCGGAAAGCGCTGCTCATGACACTCACCCGAAATCAGGATGACCGGGATCTTCTGCGAAAGCTCTCCCATCATCTGCACGGCGCGCTGCCCCGCCTCCAACCCGCCCACGGCCAGGCTGTCGCAATCGAGAACCAGCAGCGATTGGCTGTTCGGGGCGTCCAACACGCCGGACAGCGCCTCATACAGCTCATTCACCGCCTCAACCTTGCCACCCAGCGCTGCCAGCTTGCGGCCGATCGCGCCAAGTTCGTTCTGATCAGAGACCAAAAGCACCCGGACGCCCCAGATTGCCATAGCTGCGGAATCATGCTCGAAAGATCTGACGAATTGCATAGCTCTGCCCCACATTGTTGTTAAGTTTGGTCTACTTCAAACTCTGGGCGAAATTGCGGGGGAATTTGGACGTTTTCATCGCCCTTTCGGATAGCATCTCACCCATTGCGGCGAGATTGCGGTCGCGGCACAGTGGGACATCCTCATCTGGCAGAGCTTATGACTGAAAATACGCAGACCGATTATACCAAACTGATCGACGAGGCCGACTTGGGCCTTCATCCGGGCCAGTGAGGCGGCCTACCCGGCCGATACATCTGGTTTCACATGTCGAACAGCTGAGGGGCGCCTATGACACGATGTGTGCGGCCTTCTATCATGGGCTACCGTCCGACGTGTCGACAAGCGATACCACCATCGCGGGCGTGCCTTGTCGCGTCTATCACGGCGGCAAGCCGACAATCGTCTACTTCCACGGTGGCAGTTTCATCCTCGGCGGTCTGCACAGCCATGACGATGTTTGTGGTGAGATTTGTCAGCGCACCGGACTGACCGTCGTCAGCGTGGACTACCGCTTGGCACCCGAACATCTGCACCCCGCCGCCTTTGAGGATAGTCTGGCCGTCACGCTCAACATCGCGGCGCAGGGCCCGTTCCTGTTGGTCGGTGACAGCGCCGGTGGCAATCTTGCTGCAGCCGTCGCCCATGCCGTGCGGGGGCACGGGATCACGCCGCTGGGGCTGGTCCTGATCTACCCGGGCCTCGGCGGCGACGTGGACAAGGGCAGCTATCTGACCCATGCCCATGCCCCGATGCTGACCCGCGCTGATATCGTGGACAGCGGCGGCGTAATCTATGGCGGCACCATTCCGACCAATGATCCGACCGCCCTACCGTTGAGCGACAGCGATTTCAGTGGTATTCCTCCAACCTTGGCCATCGCTGCACAATGCGATCCTTTGGCCGACGATTGCCCACGACTACGCCGCCGCGATCACCAAGGCCGGCGGGCGCGCCATCGCGATCACCGAACCCGGCCTCGTCCATGGCTACCTGCGCGCCCGCCACACCGTCCCCCGCGCCGCCGCCTCCTTCACCCGGATCTGCGACGGCATAAATGACCTCTCACAGGGCATCTGGCCCCCAAGGAACCTGCCATGAACCAACATGCCAACCTGACCCACTGGGCCGAGCGGACCGACATGGCCGCCGCCTTTCGCTGGACCGTAAAGCTGAACCTGCATGAGGCTGTGGCGAACCACTTCTCTCTCGCGGTGAACCCGGAAGGCACGCGGTTCCTGATCAATCCCAACGGTCGCCATTTCGGTCGCATCACAGCGTCGTCGCTGGTTGAGATTGACGCCAACGACCCCGACACGCTGAAACGCCCCGACGCGCCCGATCCGACCGCCTGGGGACTGCACGGCTCGATCCACCGCGCGCTGCCGCACGCCCGTTGCGTGATGCATGTCCATTCGATGCATGCGACGGTTCTGGCCTCACTCGCTGACAGCTATCTGCCGCCGATCGACCAGAACTCGGCGATGTTCTTTAACCGTCAGGTGGTCGATGCCCATTACGGCGGCATGGCGTTTGACGAAGAGGGCACGCGCTGCGCCGAAATGCTGCGCGACCCCAAGATCACCACGATGATCATGGGCAACCACGGCGTGCTGATCATCGGCCAGACGGTGGCCGACGCCTTCAACCGCCTGACCTATTTCGAACGCGCGGCCGAAACCTACATCCGCGCCCTGCAAACCGGCCGCCCCCTGCGCGTGCTGTCGGATGAGGTGGCCGAGAAAACCGCACAGGAATGGGAGGCCTATCCCGGCTGGTCGCCGATTTCCACCTGTCCGAGATCAAGGCCCTGCTGGACGAGGAAGGTTCAACCTACGCCCAGTAACGATTTTTCTGCGAAAAATCACACCTGAATTTTCGCAGAAAATTCGCCCTAACCGAGAAAACCCGGGGCTTTCATGGTCCCCGGCACGGCCACCCCCAACCGACCCAAAATCGTCGGGGCCAAAGCCAGTTGATCCAGCACCACATCCGGTGCGCGGCCCCTCGGCCGCCCCGAAATAATACAGCGCGAAATCCCGCTGCAATTCGGTCGGTGCCGCCATGATGGCCCCGCGCGTCCTGCCCGTGGTCCGCCGTCACGATCACCTCATACCCCGCCGCCCGCCATTGCGGCAGAAAGTTCGCCAAGGCCTCATCCATCCGGTAGCACCCGTCGTCCATCTCTTCGCAGTCATGGAAAAACCGGTGGCCCAGACTGTCCAGCGTGCAGGTGTGCAGGATCCCATAGTCGATGCCCTTGACCACGCAAAGCCGGGTCAGCGTGGCAAACAGATCCACATCCGCCGGGGTCATCTGATTGTAGCTCGAATCCCCGGTCATCGTATGAAACCGCCCATGGGTGATCGGCCCGCCCGGCTCGTCATATTCGATGTCGCGGACCATATCGAACGGATAGCGGTTGAAAAACTCTGCTCCAGAACGAATGCGTCACCGCCCCTGTCACCAGCCCCGCCCCACTCGCCGCCGAGAACACATCCGGAAACTCCAACCGCCGCCGGGTGAAATTGCCCCAGATGCCATGCACCTGCGGCGGCAACCCGGTATGGATCGAGGCATAGCAAGTGCCCGAGGTTGACGGCAGCACCGACCGCATCTTCCAGACCCGCGCCTCACCACTGGCAACCCAGCCCTCCAGATTGCCAAACAGCCGCCGCCAATTGGCGTAGGGCACCCCGTCCAGAATGATCAGCAAGATTTTGGCCATGTTTCCTCCATTGGGCTCATCAGCCCCGACAAACCCCTTCGAGGGCCGAGCGCAGTCACCTGTCAGGGCGGATGGCGGTCAGTTCCCCGCGCTTTCCATCTTCCGCGAGGCCAGCACATTCTCCAGCCAGCCCAGCTTCATCTCTGGCACCGAGGACAGCAGCAGATCGGTATAATCATCGAACGGCGGCGTCAGCACATCGGTCTTGGTCCCATAGCGCACCACCTGCCCCTGATACATCACGGCAATCTTGTCAGCGATGGCCTTCACCGTCGCCAGATCATGGGTGATGAACAGATAGGCCACGCCCTCGCGCGCCTGCAATTCCAGCAGCAGTTTCAGGATGCCATCCGCCACCAGCGGATCCAGAGCCGAGGTCACCTCATCGCAGATGATGAGCTTCGGCTTGGCGGCGAGTGCCCGCGCAATGCAGACCCGCTGCTTTTGCCCACCCGACAGTTCTGCGGGATAGCGGTCAATGAACCCCTCGCCCATCTCGATCTCATCCAGCAGTTCTTGCACCCGCTGGCGCCGCGCCTCGCCCGTCAGGCCAAAGTAGAACTGCAAAGGCCGCCCGATGATCGTACCCACCGTCTGCCGTGGGTTCATCGCCGTGTCGGCCATCTGGTAGATCATCTGCAACTCACGCAGATCGTCCTTCGACCGCGCCGAAAGGTCCGGTGACAGCGTGCGCCCATCAAACAGGATGCGCCCCTGCGCCGCTGGCAGCAGCCCGGTAATCACCCGCGCCAGCGTCGACTTGCCCGATCCGCTTTCGCCCACCACGGCCAAGGTCTGCCCCGCCGCCACATCGACCGTCACATTCTTCAGCACGTCGAAATTCGTGCCGCGATAGCGCGCCGTCACACCCTGAACCGTCAGAACCGCATTCGGGAACACCTTCTCGACATGCTCAATCGAGCGGACCGAGACCAAAGCCTTGGTATAGGCCTCTTGCGGAGAGTTGATGATCTGATCGGTGGTGCCATATTCCACCACCTTGCCACCGCGCAGCACCAGAATGTCATCTGCCACCTGCGCGACCACGGCGAGGTCATGGGTGATATACAGTGCCGCGACCCCGGTATCATGGATCGCGTCCTTGATTGCGGCCAGCACGTCAATCTGCGTGGTCACGTCCAGCGCCGTCGTCGGCTCATCAAAGATCACCAGATCGGGCTTGGGGCACAGCGCCATCGCCGTCATCGCCCGCTGCAACTGCCCGCCCGACACTTGGTGCGGATAGCGACGGCCAAAGGTTTCCGGATCGGGCAGGCCCAGCTTGCCGAACAGCTCCACCGCGCGCGCCTCAGCCTCTGGCTTGGTCATCACCTTGTGCCGGATTGAGGTTTCAATCACCTGATCCATCAACCGCTTGGCCGGGTTGAACGCCGCCGCCGCCGATTGGGCGACATAGGTCACTTCCTTGCCGCGCAACTCCCGCAATTGCGACCCGCGTGCCCCACGAATGTCGCGCCCGTTCAGCATGACCTGACCGCCCGACAGCCGCACACCGCCCCGGCCATAGGCCATCGCCGCCAGCCCGACGGTTGATTTTCCCGCCCCAGACTCACCGATCAGGCCCAGCACCCGCCCCTTGGCGACCGCCACCGACACATCATCGACCAGCACCAGATTGACCGGCTTTTCCCCCGGCGGATAGGCCGTGGCCTCTATCTTCAGATTGCGAATTTCCAGCAAATCAGACACCGCGTCCCCCTTTCAAAGAGGTCGTCCGCGACAGAACCCAATCCGCCACCAAGTTCACAGAGATCGCCAGCACCGCGATGGCAAGCGCAGGCATCAGCGCAGCGGCCTTGCCATAGACCAGCCCGTCCTTGTTCTCCCGCACCATGCCGCCCCAATCCGACAAGGGCGGTTGAATGCCCAGACCCAGAAACGACAGGGTGGAAATGAACAGCACGGCAAAGATGAACCGCATGCCGAATTCGGCCACCAGCGGCGACAGCGCGTTGGGCAGGATCTCACGGAAGATGATCCACGACTGCTTTTCACCCCTGAGGCGCGCCGCTTCGACATAGTCCATCACCGCGATGTCCGACGCCACGGCCCGGCTCAACCGGAACACCCGCGTCGAATCGAGGATGCCCATGACAAGGATCAGCACCAACAGGTTCAGCGGCAACACCGACAGCACCACCAACGCGACGATCAACGACGGCACCGCCATCATCAGATCAACCACCCGCGACAGATCCGGTGTCGATCCAGCCGCCCCGCACCGCCGCGAGAAAGCCAAAGAACGCCCCCAGCCCGAACGACAGCAACGACGACACCAACGCCACGAAAATCGTGATCTGCCCGCCATAGATCAACCGGCTCAGGATATCGCGGCCAATGGTGTCGGTGCCCAGCCAGAACTGCTCTGACGGGCCTTCCCACACTTTGCCCACGGCAGAGGCGATTGGATAGGGCGCGATCCATTGGGCAAAGATCGCGGCAAGTACAAAGGCGCTTGTCATGACGATGCCGATCAGCGCCGAAATTGGTATTCTCATTTCGGATGCCTCAACCGGGGATTGGCCACGATGCCAATCACGTCCGCCAGAATGTTCAGTCCAATATAGACAGCGGCAAAGATGATGCCCACCGCCTGCACCACCGGCAGGTCGCGCTTGGCGACATGGTCCACCAGATACTGCCCAAGGGCGTTATAGCTGAAGACCACCTCCACCACGACCACCCCCACCACCAGATAGGCGAGGTTGATGACCACCACCGCGATGATCGGCGCAATGGCGTTCGGCAGCGCGTGGTTCCAGATCACCTGCATCGGCGTCAGACCCTTAAGCTCTGCCGTTTCGATATAGGCCGATTGCATCACGTTCAGAATGGCCGCCCGCGTCATCCGCATCATATGCGCCAACACCACCATCACCAGCACGATCACCGGCAAGGATACCGCGCTCAACCGTTCCCAGAAGCTCATGCCGGGAAACACCATCGAGACGGGCTGGAACCAATGCACCACCTGCGTCAGCAGATAGATCACGAAATACGCCGCCACAAACTCCGGCAGCGAAATCGTCGCCAGCGTGATGCCAGAAATCAGCTTGTCCGGCCACCGTCCGTTGTAGCGCGCGGCAATCAGCCCCAGCGTAATCGCCAAAGGCACCGCAATGATCCCGGCACAGCTTGCCAGAAACAGCGTATTGCCGAACCTTTGCCCAATGGCCTGAGAGATATCCTGCCCATTGGTCAGCGCCTTGCCCAGATCGCCCTGCAAGGCATGACCCAGCCAAGTGAAATACCGGGTCAGCGCCGGCTGATCCAATCCCAATTCATGCCGCAGGTTGGCCAAGGCCACCGGCGTTGCGGATTGCCCCAGAATGGCCTGCGCCGTATCGCCGGGCAGCATTTGCACGCCCAGAAAAATGACGAAAGACACTGCGAGAAGCAATATAAGGCCCAGCGCGATGCGCTGGACCACAAGTTTCAGGATCGGGTGCATGCGGGCCTCAGGCGTTCAGCCAGCACATGCTCAGCGCCTTGCCGTTCATCAAGCTGCCAGCCGGGTTCGGAACCCAGCCGCCCAACTCTACACGGCGCCCCTCAACCCAGTCGTTGAACATCGGCAGAATCAGACCGCCGGTGTCACGCAGGATATGCGCCATTTCCGAATACATCGCCTTGCGCTTCTCTTGGTCCAACTCGCCACGCGCAGCGATCATCAGCTCATCGAAATGCGGATCGACGAATTTGGTGTCGTTCCAGTCAGCGGTTGACAGATAGGCGGTGGAATACATCTGATCCTGCACCGGACGTCCGCCCCAATAGCTGGCGCAGAACGGGGCCACATTCCAGACGTTCGACCAATAGCCGTCATCGGGCTCCAGCTTGACCTGCAACGGGATGCCCGCCGCATTCGCACTGGCTTGGAACAGCTGTGCCGCCTCAACCGCGCCGGGGAACGCTGCGGGGGCTACCTGCAGAACCAAGGGCGAACCGTCATGGCCCGACTTCTTGTAATATTCCGCCGCCTTGACCGGATCATAGGTACGCTGCTCGATGGTGTCGTCAAACAACGGGTAAGAGGCGTTGATCGGGAAGTCATTGCCGACCGAGCCCATGCCACCCAGGATCTTTTCGACCATCTCTTGCACGGTTGATCGCGTCATCTTCAGCGCCATCCGCAGGTCGTTGTTGTCATAGGGCGCCTTGTTGCACTCGCATGATGAACACGTAATGCCCCGGACCTGCCGCGCGCTCGATCACCACATCGGTGTTGCCCGCCAGCAGTTCGACGATCTTGGGGTCGATCCGCGTCATCATGTGGATCTGGCCCGACCTGAATGGCCGCCGTCCGCGCCGTGTTGTCGTTGATCGACAGCACTTCGACCTGATCGGCATGGCCCCGCGTCTGCATCCCAGTAGTTCGCAAACTTCTCCATCGCCGTGCGCACGCCCGGCTCATGCTCGACGATCTTGTACGGCGCCCGACCCGATACCAGCCGTCGGATTGTCCACGCCACCGCCGTTCTGGATCAACAGGTGATAGTCGGCCATCAGGAACGGCAGGTCGGCGTTGGCCGCCGCCAGCGTCAGGGTGACCATGTCGCCCTCGGCCTTCATGTCGGTGATGCCCTTGACGATGCCCTGCGCGCCCGACTGGCTGGCTCATCGGTGTGGCGCTTCAGCGTCGCGACCACATCCTCGGCGGTGATGCGTGCCGCCGTCGTGGTATTCCACGCCCTTGCGGATCTTGAACATCCACTGCGTCGCATCGGCGTTGGAGGAAACCTCCTCGGCCACCCGCATCTCCAGCGTCGCCGTTCAATTCACGTCGACCAGCGTCTCACCCCAGGTCGAGTTGATCATGAACGGCACATCCGATGCCGCCAGCGCCGGATCGAGGCTGTCGGTCGACTGCCCACCCTGCACGCCCGCGCGGATCACGCCGCCCTTGACCGGCCCCTCGGCGCGCGCTGCCGTGGCCAGCATCGTGCCTGCCATCGCGGCCGAAACACCCATGGCCCCCGCCCGCCCGACAAACTCCCGGCGGCTGATCTTGCCTTTGGCGGCCGCGGCCAGAATATGGTTCAGCTCATTCGACATGCTAGTCTCCCTGATTGGTCGCCCTTTGGGCCTGACCTTATTGTTGATTGCTGAGTTAATAAAACGCGTTTCGCCGCTGGGACCAAGTACTATTTTTTTCCGCACCCGGTTTTGGTCAAACAAATCTGCGCGCAACCTCGTCGTCAAAGCTGCTCTCAAAGACCACGGCATCGCCTTCCCAGGCCGTCAACTTGGCCACCATCCGCAGCGTGGTCGCCGTCCCGGTCATCTCGGTCTCGGCCCGCGTCCTGCATCCGCCAGTCGCCGCGCCAAAGCTGCTGCTCCCAGACATGCACCGCCTTGGCAGAGCACGGATCATCCGCCGAAATCTCCCACCGCTCCGACAACGTCTCGCTGCTGCACAGCCCGTGGTCAAGGTTTTCCACCTCGCCGCCATCATCCTCGACGATCAGGATGTGGCGCCCGTCCAGCAGGTCAGTCTCAATCCGCCGCGTGGCCCCGCCTTTGCGCAAAACCTTGTGATTCCAAGGCTTTGCCCCCTCAGCCTCTGGCGGTGTCCACCCCGGCCGAGCCCCCCGACTTACCGGCAGATCAATCCGCCCCCCCAGCAACGTCAACCGCCCCGCTTCGGGTGAGGGCCAGACGAACGGCCAGTAGGAATTCGACAGCGCCACCCGCAGGCGATGCCCCGGTGCCAGTTGATAGGCCATCTGGTCCAGATCAAACGTCACCTCGACCACTTCGCCCGGGCACCATTGGCACCGGCACCTCCATACTGTCGCGGTGGCACAGATTTCGCATCCCATGCGCAATCCGGACAGAGGCGCCATCCGGCCCCACATCGCACAACCGCGCCACCACAAACCCCAGCGGCTTGTCTGACGAAAGACGTAACGTCAATTGCGCCGCGCCCAGCATTTCCAACGGCTTGTCGAGCGTTTCGCCGTCAAAACACACCGACAAAGCATCGTCGCCGCGCTGATCCCCGGCCATCTCGGCGTTCAGCCCCATCGGGAAAAACTCCCCCGATTGCACCCCCAAATGCTGCGGCGTGGCAATGACTTCCCGCACCCCGGCATCATCTTTCCCCAGATATCCCACGGGCGGGCCGGAGTGTGTGAATTCTCCCGGTCTTGATGCGGCAGACCCCAAGTGGAGCACCTCACGCCGCACCGTTTCAGGCGGCCAAACCGCCTCACTCACCCAATGCCCGTCCCGATGTTTGGCCGAGGCATCTGGCGGCGCAGAATGCAGCATATAGGCGCGATAGGCCGGGTCATCCTCTGCCCCGTTCTCCACGCCTTTCAACCACCGATCCCACCAGCGAATCGCCACCTGCAAGAAACCCACCGCTGGCCCCGGCACCGCCGTATGCGGATATTGGTGGACCCAGGGCCCCACGATCCCCTTGGACCCCGGCACATTCGACACGATGGCCGACACCGTGTTCATATAATTGTCGGCCCAACCGCCCCAGATCAGCACCGGAGCCTGCATCCGGCCATAATCCTCACAAATCGAGCCGTGCTTCCAATAGTCCGACCGCTCTTGGAAATCCGCCCAACGCGGTGCCAACCACGGATCAGCCTCCAGCCGCTGCAGCCAGAGATCGCGCCAATCCGCACGCAGCGCCGGATCTGGTGGCCGACTGGAAAACGACAGCATGACAGCGCCCCAGCCGAAATTCTCGCCCAACAAACAGCCGCCCTTGAAGTGGATATCCCCCTCAAACCGGTCGACCGTCGCACAAACCGACACCACCGCCTTCAACGCCGGGGGTTGCAGGAACGCCGTCTGCAGGCAATTGAACCCGCCCCAGGACTTGCCCATCATCCCGACCGAGCCCGTTGCACCAGTCCTGCTCGGCCAACCACTCGATCACCTCACAAGCGTCGGCGAGCTCCTGAATGGTGTATTCATCGGTCATCACCCCCTCAGAATCACCATTCCCCCGCATATCCACCCGCACACAGGCATAGCCATGCCCGGCGACATAGGGGTGCATCATCTCATCCCGCGGCAGGGTGCCATCGCGCTTGCGGTAGGGGATATATTCCAGAACGGCAGGCACCGGGTTGGCCGAGGCATCGTCCGGCAACCAGACCCGCGCCGACAGGCGGCACCCGTCCGACATAACGATGCCCATGTCCTCATGTTCGACAATCGACTTGGGAAATTCAGTGCGGACCTTCATGCCCAACCCTCCATTTTGCGCCATCAGATTGCAGCCTATCCCATCCACCCCGCCTGTTCACCCCCGTCTGATGGCGGAAAGCGACATGGTCTGCCCGATGGGCTGTGCCACCGAAACCGCCCTATAGGGTGCCCTCGCAATGCCCAAAGCCGCAGACACCGCTCACCCGCACCTGCGATCAAACGCCCCCAACCCTGCCCGGTTCGCCTGCCCCCCACCAGCGCGCGCCTTAGAAAATTCCGGTTGTCCTTTCGTCCCGCATCAGCCCATCTAGGCGGCAAAACCAAAGGGGCCGCCCATGACCAGCAAACCAAACATCCTGATCCTGATGGTGGATCAACTGACCGGAACCCTGTTTGATGACGGCCCCGCCGACTTCCTCCACGCCCCCAACCTGCGCGCCCTCGCGGCCCGTTCGGTGCGCTTTGCCAACGCCTACACCCCCTCGCCCCTTTGCGCCCCCGCCCGCGCCGCCTTCATGTCCGGTGCCCTGCCGCGCCGCACAAGGGTCTATGACAACGCGGCCGAGTTTGCGTCGGATATCCCGACCTACGCCCACCACCTGCGCCGTGCGGGCTATCAGACCACCCTGTCCGGCAAGATGCATTTCGTCGGCCCCGACCAGATGCACGGGTTTGAGGAACGCCTGACCACCGACATCTACCCCGCCGATTTCGGCTGGACCCCGGACTATCGCAAACCCGGTGAGCGGATCGATTGGTGGTATCACAACCTCGGCTCCGTCACGGGCGCGGGGGTGGCCGAAATCACCAACCAACTCGAATATGACGACGACGTCTGCCACCAAGCGGTGCAGAAGCTCTATGACCTGTCGCGCGGCCTCGACCCCCGGCCCTGGTGCCTGACCGCCAGCTTCACCCACCCGCATGACCCCTTCGTCGCCCGCCGCAAATACTGGGACCTCTACAACGACGCGCCTGAGTTGGAGCCGCCGACACCCATGGCCTATGAGGATATGGACCCCCATTCCAAGCGCCTGATGGATGCCTTCGACTGGCGCGAGATGGAGGTGACGCCCGACCACATCCGCCGCGCCCGCCAAGGCTATTTCGCCAATATCTCATATGTCGACGACAAGATCGGCGAGATTCTGGCAGACGCTGGAGGCGACGCGGCAAGAGGCGATCATCCTCTTCGTCTCTGACCATGGCGAAATGCTGGGCCGCAAGGGCCTGTGGTTCAAGATGAGCTTCTTCGAAGGCTCTGCCCGCGTGCCGCTGATGGTTTGCGCCCCCGGCCTGACGCCGCAACTCGTCACCACCCCGGTTTCGACCATCGACGTGACGCCAACACTCTGCGATCTGGCAGGCATTTCGATGGATGAGGTGATGCCGTGGACCGATGGCGAAAGCCTTGTGCCATTGGCCAAGGGGACCGCGCGGACAACACCCGTCGCGATGGAATACGCGGCGGAAGGCACCATCACCCCAATGGTCGCCCTGCGGCAAGGGGCGTGGAAATACATCCGCTGCCCCGCTGACCCCGACCTGCTGTATGACCTCGCCTCTGATCCGGAAGAGGATCACAACCTCGCCACCGATCCCCGCGCCGCCGAAATCCTCGCCCATTTCCAGCTGATTGCCGACACTCGCTGGGACATTCCGGCCTATGACGCCGAAGTGCGCGCGTCACAGGCCCGGCGCTGGGTGGTGTATGAGGCGCTGCGCAACGGCAACTATTACCCGTGGGACTACCAACCCCTGCGTGCCGCGTCGGAACGCTATATGCGCAACCACATGGACCTGAACGTGCTGGAAGAGAACAAACGGTTCCCGCGCGGAGAGTAAAGTGCGATGGGCCGGATGGGCCTACAAATGACCCCGCCATTGCCCGTTTGTCTCGGCCCCAAGCGGCGGTGCCTGACCCCGTGCCGTCAGGTTTCCGCCCCTTCCGCCTTGCCGCCCCTGCCCAAGATGCCTAAGTTCAGGGCAGATACAGCAGGAAATCATCGTGGCGGAACCGACCCAATCCATCATCTTCGTGGTCGACGGTCCGGAGCTAGAGACTCAGTCCCTGATCCTGACCGCCTCGCTGGCCCGCCACCACCGGGTGGGGGCAGAGGTCAGCCTGCTGGCCTATGTCACCGAACCCACACTGGCCACACTCGACCCGGCCACGCGCGCGATTTATGACCTGTTCGGCGTGCAAATCGTCCCGTTGGCAAAGGGCGCTTGGGCAGAGCCCTATCCGCACGGCAACAAGATCCTCGCCGCCGCCATGCCGCGCCCGAGTGAGCGGACGATCTTTCTGGACACCGACATGCTCTGTCAGGCCCCGATCACCACCATCGCGCCCGAAACCCCGGATGAAATCTTTGTGGTGCCAGAGTTTCGCAGGACATGGGGCAAGAACAAGAATGAGTGGAAAGCGGCCTATGACTTTTTCGACCTGCCCCTGCCGGGAGAGCGGGTCATTCTGTCCGACGGCAAGAACTCTCGCTCACTGCCCTATTTCAACGCGGGCTTCATCGGGTTCAGCGACCTGCCGCTGATCGGGGAAGACCAGACCTTTGGCCGCCTATGGCTCGACACCGCCCGCAAGTTTGATTTCGAATGCGATGTCGCGAACAAGCGGCCTTGGCTGGATCAGATCACCCTGCCGCTCGCCATGGCGCTGCGCGGTCTGAATTGCCTCGTGCTGCCGGAAAGCTACAACTTTTCCATCGCCAAGCGCGATGACCTGACCCCGGCCTCCACGGCGCAGATGATCCACTACCAAAAACCCGGCTATTTCCACGTCTTGCCCCACGCCGCCGAAACCCTGACGGCCCTGCGCGACGCCACGCCAGAGCAGCACCGCGCCTCACTCGACCTGCTGTTGACGCTGCATTTCGACGCCCTGCCAGACGGGACCACGACGGATGCCTGAGCGGATATGGCCCGCCGCGCTGATCGCCTGCGCGCTGCTTGCCCCCGCAGCGCAAGCCCAACAAACCCGCACCACCCTGGACGGCGTCACCCTCAGCGCCAAAGTCGTGGCAACCGGATTTGACGCGCCGGTGTTCCTGACCTCGCCCCCCGGCGACGACCGGATGTTCGTGGTGGAGCAGTCCGGGCGCATCATGATCCTGCAAAAGGGCCGGACCCTGCCGCAACCCTTCCTCGACCTGTCCGGCCAGATCGCCACCGGCAGCGAGCGCGGGCTGCTCGGGCTGGCCTTTCACCCCAGCTTTGCCACCAACGGGCGGTTCTTCGTCTATTTCACCGATGTGACGGGCGATGTCAGGATCGCTGAGCTGCGCGTAGCGCCGACCGGCAATGTGGTAGACCCCTCAACCCTGCGCCCGATCCTCACCATCAACCACCGCCGCTGGTCAAACCACAACGGCGGCTGGCTGACCTTCGGGCCGGATGGCAATCTCTACATCGGTGTGGGCGATGGCGGCGGTAGCGGCGACAAGTCGGGCAACAGCCAGAACCCCCAACGCCTGCTGGGCAAAATCCTGCGCATCAACGTCGATGGGGCCGAGCCCTACAGCATCCCCGCAACCAACCCCTATGCCAAAGGCGGCGGCCAGCCGGAGATCTTTGCGACAGGCCTGCGCAACCCGTGGCGGGCGGCTTTCGACGGTGACAGGCTCTACATCGCCGATGTCGGGCAGAACAAATGGGAAGAGGTCAACGTCGTCAAAACCACCCCCGGCCTGAACTTCGGCTGGAACCGGATGGAGGGGGCGACCTGTTTCGCCACCACGCCCTGCGCTGCCCCCGACCTGACCCAGCCCGTCGTGACCTACAGCCACGACGACGGCTGTTCCGTCACCGGCGGCTTTGTCTATCGCGGCACGGCAATGCCCGCCCTGACCGGCCGCTATCTGTTCAGCGATTTCTGTTCGGGCGTTCTGATGTCGCTCCGGATGCCCGACGCCACGGTCACCACCTCAACCGATCTGGGCAACCTCGGCCAGGTCACCTCCTTCGGGCAGGACAGCAAGGGTGAGGTCTACATCCTCAACTACGATGGCGTGATCCGCAAACTGGTGCCCGCGAACTAACCCTAGCGCGCATCCGCCAGGATCAACTCCGCCCCCTTCCACCCCATCAGCATCGCCGGCGCATTGGTATTGCCCGCGATCAGGTTCGGAAACGCCGAGGCATCGCAGACCCGCAGCCCCGCCACCCCATGCACCCGCAACCGCGCATCCACCACCGATGACGCCGCATCCGCCCCCATCCGCGCCGTGCAACTGGGGTGATAGACCGTCCCCGACCGCGCCCGGAAATCCGCAATCAGATCCTCGTCCGACTGCACCGCCGGACCGGGCCGCAACTCTTCCTTCACCGAACCCCGCGAAGGACGGTTGCGCCGCAATGGTCCGCAGAAACTTCACCGCCGCCAGCATCTCTTCAACATCATTGTCGGTCGAAAACGCATTGCCCACGATCTTCGGCGCCGCAAACGGATCAGCCGAGCGCAGCGTGATCGTCCCCCGGCTGGTCGGCCTGCAATTCGACAACCCGATCGACAGCCCGCTGAACGGGTCCGGCGTCAGCAACGGACGCTCCCCTTCCCGCGGCATCAGGGTTGAGAACGCCTGAAAATACAGCTGCATATTAGGCCGCTCCAGATCAGCCCGCGTGCGGAAAAACCCGCCGCCATGGTTGATCGACTTGGCCAGCGGCCCGCCACCCGTCAGGAAATACTGCGCGCCCGCAAAGGCCTTGCCCCACCACGGCCGCAGAATATCATTATAGGTCGCGACCTTCATCGACCAGGTATAGTTGATCCCCTGATGGTCGTTCAGATGATCCCCTACATTGGGATTATCCCGCACCACCCCAATCCCCAACCCCTGCAACAACGCCCCCGGCCCCACGCCCGACAGTTGCAGCAACTGCGGCGAATTGATCGCCCCGCCCGCCAGAATAACCTCAGCATCACAGCGCAGCACATGGGCGACACCGCCGCGCACATACTCCACCCCAACCGCCCGGCCGTCTTCAATGATAACCCGCGTCACCATCGCCCGCGTGATCACCGCCAGATTGCTGCGCCGCATCGCAGGCCGCAGAAACGCCCGCGCCGCCGAATTGCGCCGCCCGCCCTTGATCGTCATCTGATAGGTGCCGGCCCCCTCCTGCTCGGCCCCGTTGAAATCCCGCACATAAGGCAGACCAGCCTCCCCACAGGCGGCAATGTAATTCTCCACCAACCAGTGCAAACCCTTGCGGTTTTCCGACACGAACAATGGCCCGCCCTTGCCGCGCCAGTCATCGCCGCCCGCCTCGGTGTCCTCCATCGCGCGGTAGGCGGCCAGACAATCGTCCCACCCCCAACCTGGATTTACCCCCCATTCGTCATAATCCGCCCGGTGCCCGCGAATATAAACCATCGCGTTGATCGACGACGACCCGCCCAACACCTTGCCCCGCGGCCAGTAATCGCTGTTGCCGCCCAAACCGGGATCAGGCTCGGTCCGGTAGCACCAGTTCACGGCGGGGTCATAGAACAGCTTGCCATAGCCCAAAGGCAGATGAACATAGAACCGCCGGTCGCTGCCGCCCGCCTCCAGCACCGTCACCCGGTGACGGCCAGACGCGCTCAACCGGTCCGCCAAAACCGACCCAGCAGAGCCTGATCCCACGATGATATAATCTGTCTCTGCCATGGTCCCCACCGCTCTTTGCCCCGGCTGCGGATCCGGGGCATATCCGACCTACCCCCGCAGCGACCCGAAAACCCTTCGGTCCGCGACAAACCATGTCGCAAACCTCCCGCCGCCCTCAGACCAAAACAACCCCACTCCCAGTTGCGAGCGAGTCGCAACATGGTTACAATGCGGTTAACAAGAAAATCCAACCCTTTGATAAACCACACAAAAGCCAAGTGTCGCGCAGTCGGACGCTTTTCCGAAATCCCCCTCAGACCCCCGAAAACCGCCCTGTCCACCCGTCCCGATTTTTCGCAGAAAAATCGTTCCCCGCCTCACTTGCCCTTCCAGACCGGGTCACGCTTTTCAGCAAAGGCCCGCGCCCCCTCCAACTGATCCTCGCTGGAATAGAGCCGGTCCACCGTCGGCAGCAGCCGTTTCGTGACCCGTGCCAAGGCATCCTGAAACCGCATATTCTCGGCCTCGCGCACCACTTCCTTGATCGCCGCATAGACCAGCGGCGGCCCGGACTTCCAACAGCCGCGCCAGATCCCAAGCCTTGGCCAACAGATCCTGCGGCGCACAAATCTCCTTCACAATCCCCCAGCGCAGCGCCTCCTCGGCATCAAACCACCGCCCCGTCAGCAGCAGGTCCATCGCCACATGATAGGGGATCCGCTTCGGCAGCTTGATCGACGGCCGCATCCGCCACCGTCCCCGACCGGATCTCCGGCAAGGCAAACGATAGCGTTCGTGGAACACAGGATCAGATCGCCCGACAAGGCCAGTTCCAACCCGCCCCCACAGCAAATCCCGTTGACCGCCACAATCACCGGCTTGTTCAGATTGGGCAGCTCCTGCAAGCCACCAAACCCACCAACCCCGTAATCCCCGTCAACGGCATCCCCATCAGCGGCGGCCTTCAAATCCCAACCGGGACAAAAGAACTTCTCCCCCTCGGCCCGCAGAATACAGACCCGCAGGCTGTCATCATCCCGGAACGCCCGGAACGTCAGCCCCATGATCCGGCTGGTCGCCAGATCAATCGCATTGGCCTTGGGCCGGTCGAGCGTGACCTCCAGAATGGACCCCTCGCGCCGCGTCTTGATCGGCCCCTCAGTCATCATCTCCATCATCCAACCCTCCTGATCAACGCATCCACCGCAACAGCGCCCGTTTCGCGCACCATCACCGGATTGATTTCGATTTCTTCCAGCCCCGGATCCGACGCCATCAACGCACCCAACTGCACCGCCATCGCCGCCACCGCCGCAACATCAGCCCGCTTGCGCCCGCGATAGCCGTCCAGCAACGGCCAAAGCCGCAACCTCTGCATCCCCTCCAGCACCTGCGCCTCAGTCACCGGCCAGATCAGCGTCACGGTATCCGCCAAAACCTCAGCCGTAACCCCGCCCATCCCCAGCGTCAGCGACAGGCCATAAACCGGGTCGCGCCGCAGCCCCAGCAGAACCTCCGCCACGGCCCCGGTCACCATCTCCTCGACCAGATACCCGGTGGCCCCCGCCATCTCAGCCTGTCCGTCCAAGCTGGCCAACCCCAGCCGCACCGCACCAGCCTCAGTCTTGTGGGCGAAACCAAGCCCCTTCAACACATAAGGCGCGCTCAAATGCCCCGCCGCCCCGGCAACCTCGGCCAACCCAACCCCGCTCACCGCACGCGGCACCGCGACCCCGGCAGACGAAAGCAAAGCCTTGCCCTCCGCCTCATCCAACAACACCGTCTCCCGCGCCCCAACTGGAGGCACAGGCTGCCAGCCCGCCAACCCCGGCTCAACCTGCGCCGCCCGGATCGCCGCCAGAGCCGTCTCCAACCCCAACAGCGTGCAGACCCCCTGATCCATCAAGGCCATCGCTTGGGCCTCGTCAAAGTTCTCAGCCATCGAGGCCACCGGAAACGCCGGCTTGCCCGTCGCCCGCTGCGCCGCAACAATCGCATCGACAGCCGGCTGATACCCCGACGGGTCGCAACGGTCGCTGCGCGGCGTGTCGATGATATAGATCCCGGCATCATAGCCCGACAGCATGGTCGTAAAAACATCCGTGGTGCGCGGCCCGTCGCCCCAGATGAAGGTGTGGTAGTCCAGCGGGTTCGCGACCGTCACAATCGGCCCCAAAATCTCACCCAACCGCGTCCGCACCTCCAGCGGCACGGGTGGAAAGTCGAGGCCAAAGGGTGCCGCCAGATCCGCCACCAACCCCGCCTCGCCCCCCGAACAAGACAGACTGCACAGCCGCCGCCCAATCTGCGGCCCGTGAACATGGAATATCTTCAACGTCTCGATCAGTTCCGACGGCGTGTTGACCTCGGCCACGCCGATCTGCCGCAGAAAGGCGCTGGACGCCGCCCCGCCCCCCGCCAAAGACGCGGTATGCGACGCTGCCGCCACCCGGCTCAATTCGGTCTTGCCCGACTTGATGCAGACAACCCCCTTGCCCATCGCCCGCGCAGTTTCGGCCAATTCGGCAAACGCCGCCGCATCATCGATCCCTTCGATATACAGCCCCAGCGCCGTCACCCGATCATCCGCCAGCAAAGCCCCGGCCAGTTCCGCCAGCCCCACCACCGCCGCATTGCCCAGACAGGCAACATAGGCCACCGGCAAAGCCCGCTTCTGCATGCCAAGATTGATCACGATGTTGGAGGATTGGCTAACCAGCGCCACCCCCCGATCGACCCGAACCCCACCATGCTGGTCCGGCCACAGCAGCGCCCCGTCGAGGTAATTGATCACCCCGTAGCAATTCGGCCCCAGGATCGGCATATCCCCCGCTGCCGCGACCAGATCGGCCTGCAACCCCGACTCGCCAGCCTCGGTCCAGCCAGAGGCAAAACAAATCGCCCCCCCGGCCCCCATCGCAGCCAACTCCCGGACCACATCAATGGTCACAAACCGATTGACCCCGATGAACACAGCATCCGGCACCCCGGGCAAATCGCCCAGTGAGGCATAGGCTTTCAGCCCGCCGATTTCCGACTTGGTCGGATGCACCGGCCAAACCGGCCCGGCAAAGCCCATCTTCCGGCATTGCTCGATCACGTTCAGCGCCCATCCGGCCCCCAGAACGGCAATCGACTTGGGCCGCAACAACCGGTCCAACCTCGTCATACCCGCTTCCCTTTCACATTGGCCCAAATATCCCGGGGTTTGAGGGGCAGCGCCCCTCCGATTTTTCGCAGAAAAATCGTCATGCCCCGAGCGGCCTCAGCAATTCGCGACTGATGATGTGGCGCTGGATTTCTGAGGTGCCCTCCCAGATCCGTTCCACGCGGGCATCGCGCCAGATGCGTTCCAGCGGCAGTTCGTCCATCAGGCCCATGCCGCCGTGGATCTGGATCGCCTCATCCGCGATCATCGCCAGCACTTCGGTCGCCTTCAGCTTGGCCATCGACATGTCGGCCTCAGTCACCGTGCCCTGATCGTATTTCCACGCTGCTTCCCGGGTCAGCAGTTCCGCCGCCTTCAACTCCATCGCCATATCGGCCAGTTTGAAGCTGATCCCTTGGAACTTGCCGATCTGCTGGCCGAATTGCTTGCGTTCGGCGGCATAGCTCAGCGCATGGCCCATCGCCCGTTCGGCGCGGCCAAGGCAGGTGGAGGCGACTTGCAGGCGGGTCGCGCCCAGCCAGGAATTCGCCACCTCGAACCCCTTGTGGACCTCGCCCAGGATCTGCCGCTTGTTCAGGCGGCAATCGTCGAACTCCAGCACGGCATTGGTGTAGCCGCGGTGCGAGACGTTGCGATAGCCGTCGCGGACGGTGAAGCCCTTGGTGCCCTTGTCGACGAAAAACGCCGTGATCTTCTTCTTCGGCCCGCGCGGGGTCTCTTCTTCGCCGGTCGCCACGAAGACAATCGCAAAGCCCGCCAGATCGGCGTGGCGAGATGAAATGCTTGGTGCCGTTCAGCACCCAGTCGTCGCCATCCTGCCGGGCCGTGGCCTTCATGCCGCGCAGGTCAGACCCGGCGCCGGGTTCCGTCATCGCCAGACAATCCCAGGTCTCGCCCCGGATGCAGGGCATCAGATACTGCTCGCGCTGCTCGGCATTGCCGGCCAGCAGGATGTTCGACGGCCGCGCCACGCAGGTCCAGTGCAGCGCATAATTCGCCCGCCCGAGTTCCTTTTCGTACAACAGCCACGACAGCGTATCGAGCCCCGCACCGCCCACCTCGGCCGGCATGTTGGCCGCATAAAGCCCCGCCGCCATGGCCTTTTTCTGGATCTCGCGGATCAGCTCCATCGGCAGATGGCCGGTCCGTTCCACCATCGCCTCATGCGGATACAGCTCCTTTTCCACAAAGGCGCGGGTCGTGTCGACGATCATCTGTTGTTCTTCGCTCAGGCCGAAATCCATAATGATCCTCACGGGTCGGGATTGATGGTGAAGCCGTCCACGGTCAGCGCCTGGCCCGAAACCATGCGCGCCCCGTCCGAGGCCAGAAACAGCGCCATATGCGCGACGTCCTCGGGATCGGTCAGCCGTTTCAACGCGGTGCCGCAGGCATAGCCTTGACGGACGGCATCGGGCGTCATGCCCTTGGCCGCCGCCTCCGCCTCGATCACCCGGTCGATGCGCGGGCCGTTGACCGACCCCGGACAGATCGCATTGGCGCGGATGCCATGCGGCCCCAACTCCATCGCCACGGTCTTCATCAGCCCGATCACCGCCCATTTCGCCGCCGCATAGGGCGCGCGGTAGGGCACGCCGTAGAGGCCCGCGGTCGAGGAGGTGAAGATCATGCAGCCCCGATTTCGCGGGCTTCATCATCCGCGCGCCATACTTGGCCGCCAGCATCGCCCCGTCGAGGTTGACCGACAGGCACTGATGCCAGCCCTCCAACGGCATGTCCTCGATCGCCGCTGTCGGCCCCTTGATCCCGGCATTGGCGCACAGCACATCCAGCCCGCCCCACTCCTCCGCGATGTCGGCAAACAGCGCCTCCATCCCCATTTCCGAGGCGGCATCGACAATGCGACGCCGCGAATGCCCGGCGGCAGGGCCGCCAGCATGTCATGGTCCACATCCGTCACCCAGACCCGGTAGCCCGCCGCCTGAAAGGCCTGCGCCATCACCAGGCCGATGCCATTCGCCCCTGCCGTGATCAGAACCCGCTTCATTTGCGTTGGCCGGTGAACCGCCCTGCGGCCTCGGGCTGCGGCAGCGCCTTATGCGCCTCAGCAATCGGCATCAGTTTGGCCAGCACCTCAGGCGCCGCCGGGCAGGTCTTGCCCGCCTTCATATCCACATGCAGGCACATCTGTTCGATCGTCGCCACCGGCTCACCGTCCTTCAGGATGCGGACGAAGACATGCATCCGCTTTTCATCGGCGCTCAGGATCTGCATCGTGCCGGTCAGCCGGTCGCCCAGCTTCGCCTCGGCCAGATGCATGATATGGGTTTCGGCGGTGTAATAGCTGTGCCCACCCGCCACATAATCCATCCCCGCCCCGATCAGCCGCAGAAAGGCGTCAGAGGTTTCCGAGGCCGCGAACAGATAGCGGCTTTCGGTCATGTGGCCGTTGTAGTCGATCCAGCCCGGCAGGACCTGCATCTGCGCCATAACCAGCGGCGCACCCGTCAACGCACCCGTCGGGGCCTCAGCATGGAACGCCACCGCCCGCCGCGCGTCATGCTCGCGCAGCACCTTGCCCGCACCCCAGTTGCGCTCCTTCAGCGACCGCAGGAAGCCGACCAGGTTGCCGTCGCGGATACGCTCCAACTCGCGGATCGTATGCATGCCGGACTGGGCATCGGACTGGCCTGCGATCAGGTCCACCAGCTCGTCATTGAACTCGGGCACGTCCATCAGCTTGGTCCAGGGCCATTTCAGACAGGGCCCGAACTGCGCCATGAAATGCTTCATGCCCGCCTCGCCACCCGCCACGCGGTAGGTCTCAAACAACCCCATCTGGCCCCAGCGCAGGCCAAAGCCCATGCGGATCGCCTCGTCGATCTCCTCGGTCGTGGCGACGCCGTCCTTGACCAGCCACAGCGCCTCACGCCAGACCGCCTCAAGGAAACGGTCGGCGATATGGGCGTCGATTTCCTTGCGGACATGCAGCGGGAACATGCCGATTTCGCGCAGGATCTCCTTGGCGTTCTCGATCACCTTGGCGTCGGACCGCGGCGAAGGCACCACCTCGGCCAGCGGCAGCAGGTAGACCGGGTTGAACGGATGGGCGACGAAGATCACCGCCGGATTGGCCGCGCCCTCCTGCAACTCGCTGGGTTTGAAGCCCAGAGGTTGACGACCCAATCGGCGTGCCCAACCCAGCCGACTGCTGGATCTGCGCGAACACCCGATGCTTCAGGTCCAGCCGTTCGGAAACGCTTTCCTGAATGTAATCCGCGCCCTCAACCGCCTCGGTGATCGTGGCGGCAAACGACAGCACCCCCTCCGCCCCCATCGGCACATCCGACAAGGCAGGCAGGGCGGCACGGGCGTTCGCCATCACCTCGCCGATCTTGCGCTCCGCTTCCGGGTCGGGGTCGAACACCGACACGTTCCAGCCGTTCAGCAGGAACCGCGCCGCCCAACCGCCGCCGATAACCCCACCACCAATGATCGCTGCCTTACGTGTCATGCTGTCTGTCTTTCCAAAGCTGTCGCCGGATCGCTCAGCGCCACGCGCTGTCCGGTTTGGGTTACTGCGGGGTCATAGGCCTTGCGGGCGAAAACCTGTTCGACCAAGGGCCGGAAGAACTCCAGCGGCAGGGTGTCATAGGCGGGGTCAAAACTGTTCTGATCCCACTCAGCGCAGAACTCTGCGCAATCGTCGAAATAGGCGATGGTCGCGGTATTTCTCACGCGAGTCTTTGTTGCCGCCGACATGGTGCGCGTAATAGAGCCGCTGGAAATCACCATGCTTTTCAACGACCCAGGCGCATTGCTCGCGCACGAACGGGCGCAGGATCGCGGCGGCATATTCGTCGTGATTGTAGGGCGCATAGATGTCGCCGATGTCGTGCAACAGGGCACAAACCACCCAATCCGCATCCGCCCCAGCCCGCCAAGCCCGCGTCGCCGCCTGCACGGAATGGCCCAGCCGGGTGATCTGATAGCCAGACAGACTGGCGTCCAATTCCACCATGGCCGCCATCAGCCGCTCAGCGGTTTTGGCCGCATATTCGCGCTCATGCAGGTCGAGAAACGCATAGTCGGCCGCATCGCCGTCTTTCATCGCGGTGAACTTAACCTTGTCCATCGTCATCTCCCCATCGGTGCCCGCTTCTCCAGCTTCAACTTCGCCCGCACCTCAGCCGGGGTAATCACCCGCGCCCCAAGGTTGGAGATGATCGAAACCGCCCGCTCCACCAGTTGCGCATTGGTCGCGAGCACCCCTTTGTCGAGCCACAGGTTGTCCTCCAGCCCGACCCGCACATTGCCGCCCGCCAGAACCGAGGCCGCGACATAGGCCATCTGGTTGCGCCCAATCGAAAACGCCGACCACAACCAATCCGCAGGCACATTGTTGACCATGGCGAGGAAGGTGTTCAGATCGTCCGGCGCGCCCCACGGCACGCCCATGCACAGCTGCACCAGCGTCGGCGCAGGGATAACCCCCTCACGCGCCAGCTCTTTCGCCAGCCACAGATGCCCGGTGTCAAACGCCTCAATCTCGATCCGCACGCCAGACGCGACCATCCGCTTGGCCATATCCCGCAACATGCCGGGCGTGTTGACCATCACATAATCGGCCTCGTTGAAGTTCATCGTGCCGCAGTCGAGCGTGCAAATCTCTGGCCGGCATTCGACCACATGCGCCACCCGTTCGGCCGCACCCGCCATGTCAGACTTCGGGCCCATCTCGGTCATCTTTTCGGTGCCGTCGAACAGCAAATCGCCGCCCATCCCCGCCGTCAGGTTCAGCACGACATCGGTGCCGCTGTCCCTGATCCGCTCGGTCACCTCACGAAACATCCCCGGATCGCGCGACGGCTTGCCGGTCTCAGGATCGCGCACGTGGCAATGCACAATCGCCGCCCCAGCCTTGGCCGCATCAATCGCGGATTTGGCGATCTGCTCGGGGGAACGCGGCACATGGGGAGAGCGGTCCTGCGTGCCGCCCGACCCGGTGACGGCACAGGTGATGAAAACTTCGCGGTTCATGGCCAATGGCATGGGAATCCTCCTGAGTGGTTGGCGCGATCCTATCGCACTTGCGCCGCCACGCTTGACGATTTACGAAATCCGCATGGCAAAAACCGCAACAATCTTCGCCCCCGCCGCTGGCCCGCTGACACTGGCCGCCCTCGTGCTGCCGCAGGCCTCCATCCTGGAGGTGGCCTCGGTGCTCGACCCCCTCCGCTCCGCCAACCGCCACCTGGGAACCGAGGCGTTTCGCTGGCGCATCACCTCGCCCGATGGGCGCGCCGTGCCACTGACCTGCGGCATCGAACTGCCCTCTTCCGGCCCGCTGGCGGCGGCCGAGGGCGCCGACGCCCTCGTCGTCATCGCAGGCTTTCGTCAGTCCCAGGTCGCCACCGCCCCGCTGATCCGCGACCTGTCCCGCATGGCCCGCAGCTTCACCGCCATCGGCGGCATCGACGCCGGGGCCTGGGTTCTCGCCCGCGCAGGCCTGCTGAATGACCACAAAGCCACCGTGCATTGGGAAGATCTCGAAGATCTCGCCGCCGCCCACCCGCAAGATTGATGTCCTGCCCGACCGCTTTGTCATTGACCGCAACCGCTTCACCGCTGGCGGTGCCGCCCCCGCCGCCGACCTGATGCTGCACCTGATCCGCGCCCGCCACGGCCCCGCCCTCGCGCTGCAAGGTCGCGGCCAGCTTTCATCACCACCGCCCGCGACGGGTGCCGAACCGCAGATCCAGCCCGCCAAACCCGACCCGCGCCTTGACCCCCGCGTCGCCCAAACCATCGCCCGGATGGAGGCACGTCTCGACGCCCCCGAACCCATGGCCGCGCTCGCCGCCGCGCGCAGGCCTGTCGCCCCGCCGCCTCGAAACCCTGTTCCGCCAGAACGTCGCGATGACCCCGGCCGCCTACGCGCTCGACCTGCGCCTCGCCGCCGCCCGCCGGATGATCACCGACACCCGCCACCCGCTGGCCGAGGTGGCGCTGCGCACCGGCTTTTCCTCGCCGTCCACCCTCAGCCGCGCCTTCCGGGCAAGGTTCGGTCAGGCCCCCAGCACCCTGCGGACCTGACACCTGCTCTTTCACTAATCCGCACGCGGGGGGCTGGCCCTCTGCTACGCCTCCACCAAACCCCGGCCCTTCAGCAAAGGTTCGACCCCCGGCATCCGCCCGCGGAACTTGGTGTACAGCACGTCTGCCTCTTCCGACCCGCCCGCCGACAGGATGAACTTCTCCAGCCGCGCCGCCGTCGCCGGATCAAACGGATCGCCCGCCTCCTCAAAGGCCGCAAAGGCATCCGCGTCCATCACCTCGGACCACATGTAGCTGTAATAGCCGCTGGAATAGCCGTCGCCCGAAAAGATATGCGCGAAATGCGGCGTGGCATGGCGCATCCGGATCGCACGCGGCATCCCCAGCCCCTCCAACACCTCAGCCTGCTTCTGCATCGGATCGGCAGGCGCGTCACCCTCGTGGAACGCCAGATCGACCAAGGCCGAACTCACAAACTCCACCGTCGCAGAAGCCCTGATCATAGGTTCCTGCCGCCAGCAACCGCTCCAGCATATCCGCCGGCATCGCCTCACCGGTCGCATAGTGCCGCGCGTGTTTCTGCAACACCTCCGGCACCTCCATCCAATGCTCGTACAGCTGGCTCGGCAGTTCCACAAAGTCCCGCGCGACCGAGGTGCCAGCGATGAACCCATAGGTCACATTCGACAGCATCTGATGCAGCGCATGGCCAAACTCATGGAACAGCGTCCGCGCGTCGTCATAGGACAGCAGCGCCGGATCGCCCTTGGCAAAGTTGCACACATTCACCACGACCGGGCGCTGATCGCCGCCCAACCGCTGCTGGCCACGAATATCCGAACACCACGCGCCCGACCGCTTGGACCCGCGCGCGAAATAATCGCCAATGAACACCGCCACATGCTCGCCCCCACGCGTCACATCCCACGCCCGCGCGTCCGGGTGGTACAGCGGCACATCCAGCGGCGTGAACTCCAACCCGAACAACCGGGTGGAACGTCAAACATCGCCCCCAGCATCGCCTCCAACCCCAGATAGGGCTTCAGCGCCGCCTCATCGAGATCATGCTCCGCCTTGCGCCGCTTCTCGGAATAATACCGCCAGTCCCAAGCCTCCAACGGCCCGGCAATCCCATCCGCCCGCAGCATCGCCTCCAGCACCGCAGCATCTTCCAGCGCCTTGCGCTTGGCCGGGGCCCAGACCCGCTCCAACAACCCGCGCACAGCGGCGGGCGTCTTGGCCATCTCCGGCTCCAGCTTGTAATCCGCAAAGCGACGCATAGCCGAGCAGCTTCGCCCGCTCTTCCCGCAACTTCAAAATCTCAGCCGCAATCGCGCGGTTGTCGGTCGCCCCGCCATTCGCCCCCCGCGCAACCCACGCCTCATAGGCCTTTTCCCGCAGCGCGCGGCGTGGCGAGAACTGCAAGAACGGCACGATCAACGACCGGCTCAGCGTCACCACCGGCCCGTCCGCGCCCTTCTCCTTGCCCGCCCCCCGCGCCGAGGCGACGACAAAATCCGGCAAGCCCTCAAGGTCCGCCTCGCTCAACCCCATGAACCACTCACGCTCGTCGGCCAGCAGGTTCTGGCTGAACTTGGTCCCCAACACCGCCAACCGCGACTTCACCTCTGTCAGCCGCGCCGCGTCGGCCCCCTCCAGCAGTGCCCCCGACCGCACGAACATCCGCCGATACAACTCCAACACCCGCGCCTGCTCTGGCTCCAAAGCCAAGGCATCCCGCCCCTGCCACAACGCCTCAATCCGCGCAAACAGCGCCTTGTTGTTGGTCACTTCTGAGGCAAACGCGCTCAACTTCGGCGCCAGATCGCTCTGCAGCGCCTCCCGCGCAGGCGTGCTGTCCGCCCCGACGAGGTTGTAAAACACCCCCGCCACCCGGCTCAGCGCCTTTTCCGACAGTTCCAACGCCTCAATGGTGTTCTCAAACGTCGGCGCATCGCCATGCCCCGCAATCGCCGCCACATTGGCCCGCGCCTCGGCCAGAGCCTCATCGAACGCCGGCGCGAAATCCGCATCGCTGATCTCCGCAAACGGCGGCAGTTCAAACGGCCCGGTCCAGTCGCCCATCAACACATTGCTCATCTCAAGCCCTTTCATTTTGGCCCAAATATCCATGCCGGAATGCCAGCATTCCGGCTAGCGCGGAGCGCACCTACTCTTTGTGCCGCATCCGCGCTTCCAGCCGCCGCAGCAGCAGGCTCAACCCGATCGTCATCGTCAGGTAGACCAAGGCCACCACGTTATACGTCTCAAAATAGCGAAAATTGCCCGCCGCCGTCACCTTGCCCAGCTGCGTGATGTCCGTCACCCCCAGCACCGACACCAGCGAGCGAATCCTTCACCATCGCTACAAAGTCATTGCCAAGCGGCGGCAAGATGGTCCGAAACGCCTGCGGAAACACCACCAGCCGAAACCGCTGCCAGCCCGACAGACCCAAAGCCATCGCCGCCTCAATCTGACCCTTTTCCACCGCCAACAGCCCGGCGCGAAACACCTCGGCCAGAAACGCCGAATAGGCCAGCGTCAGCGCAATCACGGCGCGCGCGATCAGCGGGAAATCGCGGGTCCGCCACGGCTCGGCGCCCACCAAATCCAGCACCCAATTCACCGCCACCACCAGCGCCGGGGCCGCCGCAAACGCCACGTACAGCAGCAACACGATAATCGGAATCCCGCGCATCACCTCGACATAGAAGCGCGACGCCTGCCGCAAGATCTGAAACCGCGACAGACCCGCCAGCGCCAACGCCAACCCGATCACACAGGCCGACCCATAGGCGATCAGCGTCACGGCAACCGTGATCCAAATCCCCTTGGCCAAGGTCGACAGCACATCCGAATAGATCTGGTTCGCCCAGACCTCATAAAACATCCAAGCGCCAATCCCGACCAGCAGGATCAGCCACCACGGAAAATCTTCACGCGGTTCATTCTTCATTGGAAAAAGCCCCGAGCCGTGGCCCGGGGCCGCATGTCTTACTCACCCACGCAGTCCTTACTGACCCATTTTGTAGTCAAGGAACCACTTCTTGTTCAGCGCCTCAAACGTACCATCCGCCTTCATCGCGGCAATCCCGGCATTGATCGGCGCAACCAGATCCGAGCCCTTGGGGAAGATGAACCCGAAATCCTCAGTCCCCAGCTTTTCGCCGACGATCTTCAGCTTGCCATCCGACGCATCAACATAGCCTTGCCCCGCTGTGCCATCCGTCAACACCAGATCGACATCGCCCGACTTCAGCGCCTCTACCGTGGCACCGAAAGTCTCAAACAGCTTGATCCGCGGGTTGGCTTCGTCGCCGTCCAGCACGTCATAGACAATCGTATAGAACGGCGTCGTGCCGGGTTGGGCGGCGGCCAGCAGCGCGCTGTCGGCGGCAAATCCCTTGGCATCGCTGAACCGCGTCTCATCGCCGCGCACCAGCATGACCATTTCCGACCGCATGTAGGGGTCGCTGAAATCGACCTTCTCCTTGCGATCGTCTTTGATCGTGATGCCGGTCATGCCCATGTCATACTGGCCTTCCGACACCGCCGGAATCATCGCATCCCAAGAGATGTTTTCGTATTTGATCGTGAAATTCATCCGCTTGGCCATCTCGGCCATCGCGTCATATTCCCAGCCCATGGCCGTCCCGGATTTGTCGAGGAATTGCAGCGGCGGATAGGCGTTTTCCGTCACGATGGTAATTTCCTTGCCCCCCAGATCGGGCAATCCATCGGCCATTGCAGCGGCAGCTGATCCCAGAAAGGCCAGTCCGGCCAAAGCAGCAGTTATTTTCATTATGTGAACTCCCCGTTTGTTGCGTGCTTCACGAAGTGATGCGTGACTATGGACGAGGGATCGTGCCGGGGGCAAGGGGCCGCCTCAAAACAGAAAGTCATCCGCTACCAACTGCCCGGCCACACTGGTGTTGACCCAAATCGAGCCGATGTGAAACCACGCCCCGTTCACCACCACATCGGCAAAGCTGACGTGCAGCGCGGTCACTTCGAAATGGTCGCTGCCGCGGGTGAAATCGGTGATGTAGAAATCTGCCCCGGCATCGCTGGCCAGAAACACGAACAGATCCGCCCCGTCACCGCCTGTCAGCGTGTCACTCGACCCGTTGGTGCCACCGCCATACAGCACGTCACGACCATCGCCGCCGGACAGGGTATCCCAACCCGCGCCGCCATAGAGCGTGTCGTTGCCCCCCCCACCCAACAGGGAATCGTACCCGTCATCGCCGCGCAGAACGTCATGCCCGGCCCCGCCATAAAGCGAATCCTGCCCCAGCCCGCCGCTCATCACATCGCGCCCGCCGCCGCCAAACATCCGCTGATCGCCGTAGAGCCCGTCCGTCACGCCGCCATAAAGACTGTCCGCCCCGCCCGCGCCGCGCAGAATATCGCTGCCGTCATGGCCATCCAACAGGTCATTGCCCTTGCCGCCAAACAGCCGGTCGGCCTGCATCCCGCCGAACAGCTGGTCATTGCCATCGCCGCCGTACAGCCGGTCGCGCCCCTCGCACCACCCGGTCGAATCCTCAAAACCAAAAAGCGTGTCATCGCCCCCATCGCCATATAGCTTGTCGCTGCCCATGTTGCCGTAAAGCTGATCCGCGCCATTGCCGCCGTGCAGCGTATCATTCTCTTGCCGCCCGTGCAGACTGTCCGCGCCGCCGCCGCCAAACAGCCGGTTCGACCCCGCCACGCCCAGGATCGCATCCCCCCGGCCAGAACCTTGGACAGTCAGGATTTGCCGATCCATCGCCACGGTCCAACCCCGCACCGCACTCGCCGCGCCGTATTGGTACTGCATCGCCGCGATATCAAGACTGCCGAGATGTGAGGTGTAGGGCGAGGTGCTGTTGTAGGTCATCACCGTATGGGCCTGATCGTCGATCGCCTTGGACAGCGTGATCGCCCCCTCCCACGGATGTTCCAGCCCCATCGCATGGCCCAGTTCATGCAACATGGTCTGAAAGCCATAGCTGCCCTCATCATAGTTGCCGGCATTGTCGATCACCAACTCACCGCTGCCGGTGGAATAAGTCGACGACTCCGCCGTATTGGCCCACCCCCCATAGCTGGAGCCATCGGTGTTCATCACATTAACCATACCCCGCCCGCTGCCGACCTCGACAAAGATGATCCCGGCGGCATTTTCATACTCGGCCAAGGCATCCTTGAAATTGGCCCGCTGTGCCGCCGTCAGGCTGGTGTAGCCATCGTTGGCATAAGAGGTCTGCGCGTACCACGTCGCAAGGTCGCCGCCCGTGACAAAGGAATAGGTCACGATCACCGGGCTGTGCGGTTCGGTCAGGCCATTCCACGCCCAATCCGGATGCCCGTCCGCAGAGTACAGGATGGCGGTGTAGTCGGTGGCAACGGTCATTACTTCGGCCCTGTCAGGTGTAGGAAACGGCTGAATGCCCAAATCTTTCAGTAGATTTGGGCATCCATGCGACGATGAACTGCTGATTGCAAGGCCGCGACCGCCGCCTTTCCTGCGTCAAACTGCCCGGTTCAGACCTGTGGCCCCCGGCTGGGTGATCATCGCCAGCCCGCCTGATCCGTGCTGAATCCCGACCGTGCCCGCACCGATGCCTTGGAACGTGACAGACCCGTCGCCCATCTTCACGGTCATGCTGTTGTCGCCAAACTCGACCGAATAATTCTCCACATCCGCGCCGATCTGCAACACGACCTGCGCGCCACTGGCCACATTCACCGTATCGTTGCCGTCGCCAGCCCCATAGACCAGCGAGACCGCACCGCCCTGCACGTTGATCGTGTCATCCCCCGTGCCACCCGCCACCGCGAGAACCGATGCCGTGCGGACAGAGATCACATCATTGCCCGCCCCGCCGTCGATATCGGCATAGGCGGCCTTGGCGGCAGCCCCGACGCTGGCCGTCGCCGCGCCATTGGTCGCGGTGACAGAGTTCGCCGCCACGGCAAACCACGCCGCCGCATTGCTGACCCCGGCCACGCCGACGCCCGCATCCACCGCAATCGCATCATTGCCGTCGCCGCCCGTGACCCCGGTGACAACCCCCGCCTTGATTGCCACGGCATCGTCACCCGCCCCGGCATCAACATCGGACACAAGCCGCCCGGACAGCGCGAGGGCGTCATTGCCGTCGCCCGTGGCGATATCGCGGATCAGATAGGCCGCAATCGACAACGCATCATTGCCCGCCACAACCGGGGCAACCGTCACGACTGGCGTCGCCGCAGAGCCAGAGGTGTCCACCACCGCCCCATTCGCCACACCGGATGTCGTGACGTCCGTGGCTGTGCCTGTTGTTTCATCCTCAGTGCTGGTGCCTGCTGCAGTTTCAGCCGCAGCCTTGACCGCCTCCAGAACTGCATCCGATGACCGTGCTCGATGCCGCACTCCCCCCCTCCGGCGGAGGTGGCGGAGGAGGTGGTGGCGGCCGATTCTCCGGACCGGCCTGATCGGTATGAATGCCCGAAACGACCGACCCAAAGATCGACAGCGAATCCGATCCCGCCCCGGTGTAGATGCCGCTGATCGTGGTGCCGCGCAGCGTCACATTGTCGTCGCCAGCACTGGTCGTCACATCGCTGATCGACTGCGCCTCGATCACAAGGGTATCGCCAGCCCCACTGCCAGACGCAGCGGGCGTGGACGACACCGCCACGGCCCCGCCCGGCCCGCCCAGCACGATGGCGGCATAGCTGGCGCCTTGGGCATCGGGGTTCTGCTCGGTCATCTTTTGCAGCATCACGGACAGCCGCTGCAAGCGCCCCTGCATCCGCCCCGCGTCGCTCTGCTCGCCAGACTGGACCCGGTCGCCGTCCTGACCATTCCCGTGTGAACGGTGGCTATGGCCGCCCGAGACGGACGCACTGCTTTGTCCTGTCTGCGCCGTCACGCCACCCGTATTCGCCGACCTCAATAAAGACAGCGCGTTTGACTGAAAACTGGTGCCTATCTGCATAATCCTGCTCCGATTTGCCCCTACCCAGCCTTCAACTTGCCACAGAGATCTAACCCAAACCTTCACGCGCCCGGGTTTTTACTCTGCATTTTCGGCAAATCGCACGTTCTGGATCACGCGCCCACCTCTGCGCGCCAACGCACAACCCGGCGCCGATTTCGCGCCATTGCACCAAACCGATGTGGGGTCCATCTTGGAACCAAGCGAAACGGAGGCTCCTATGTCCAGACTTCCCACCTATTTCATCTCTCACGGCGGCGGACCTTGGCCTTGGCTGCCGAACATGCGGCAAATGCTGGCGACACTGGAAACCTCTCTCGCCCGGATGCCCGCCGAAATCGGCACGACACCCAAGGCGATCTGCATGGTGTCGGGCCATTGGGAAGAGCCGGATTTCGCGGTGATGTCGGCGGCCAATCCCGGCATGCTCTATGATTACGGCGGCTTCCCGCCCGAAACCTACAAGATCGTCTACCCCGCCCCCGGCGCGCCCGATCTTGCCAAACGTACCGCTGACCTGATCGCCGCCGCTGGCCTGCCCACCCATCTCGACCCCAAACGGGGCTTTGACCACGGCACCTTTGCGCCCGCCTATGTAATGTATCCCAAGGCGGATGTGCCGATCTATCAGGTGTCGCTGCAACATGGCTATTCGCCAGAGGCGCATTTCGCCCTTGGCCGCGCCCTTGCCCCCCTGCGCGATGAAGGCGTGCTAATCGTCGGTTCCGGCCTGTCCTATCACAACCTGCGGCTCTTTGGCCCCGGCGGCAAAGCGCCCTCCGCCGCCTTTGACGCATGGCTGGCCGAAGCGATGGCCAAGACCGGCAAATCCCGGACTGACGCGATGCTGGATTGGGAAAGCGCGCCCTACGCCCGGACCTGCCACGCGCAAGAGGACCATCTGGTGCCGCTGTTCGCCGCCCTTGGCGCTGCAGAGGATGATGTGGCGACCATGGTCTATCACGATACCAATGTCTTTGGCGGCGTCACGGCGTCAAGCTACCGGTTCGGCTAACCTCGATCCGGGCAGCCTTGGGGTGCTAGGGTTTGACTCATCCGATTTCTGCGCCAAGTAATGGGCACAGCTTCGCAAAATGGGTCGCCCTATGAACTCAGAGATCCGTTTCCCTGCCGCAATCCCGGCACTGTCAGCCCGACCCCGCATTACCCTTGCGGGCATGATGGCCGTGGTCGCGGTCGCGGTGGTGCTGAAGGTGGCGCAGGATGTCTTCCTGCCGCTTGCCATTGCCATGCTCATCACCTTTGCCCTGTCGCCGCTGGTCACGGTCTTGCGCCGGGCCGGGCTGCCACTGATCCTGGCGGTCCTGTTGGTCACGGCACTGGCCTTCGCGATCGTGGCGGTGTTTTCCCTGATCGTGGTGGGTCAGTTGAGCAGCCTCGCCCTCAACCTGCCGACCTTTCAGCAGAACATCATGGCCAAGCTGGAGGGGTTGCAGGCCAGCGGGGTGGGTCACGGCCTGTTTTCCAACGCGATGAACATGGTCAGCGCGATCAACAGCGAAATCGGCGCAGCCTTGCCGCCTGAGGGGGGCACCTCCCCCGCCCTGCCCATGCCGGTTGAGGTGGTCGAACATGTCAGCGCCGCCGCCCTGCTGCAAAACCTCGTCCTGCCGCTGATAAGCCCGATTGCCACCTCTGGTCTGGTGGTGGTTCTGGTGATCTTCATGTTGCTGGAGCGAGAGCATCTGCGCGAACGGTTCATCCGGCTGGTCGGCAGCAACGACCTGCACCGCACCACCCAAATGCTCAGCGATGCCGGAACCCGGGTGGCGAGCTATCTTCTGATGCAACTGCTGGTCAACGCGATCTACGCCGTGCCCATCGGCGTAGGCCTGTGGCTGATCGGCGTGCCCAATGCCGTGCTGTGGGGCGTTCTGACCCTCGTCCTGCGCTTTGTGCCCTACATCGGCTCGGCCCTCGCCGCCGCGTTCCCGCTGTTTTTGTCCTTTGCGGTGTCACCCGACTGGTCCGCCGTGATCTGGACGGCGGGGTTGTTCATCCTCGTCGAACTGGTCACCTCCAACGCGGTGGAGCCTTGGCTCTACGGCTCGCGCACCGGGGTCAGTTCGCTGGCGATCATCGTGGCCGCGCTGTTCTGGACCTATATCTGGGGCCCGCCCGGACTGGTGCTGTCGACCCCGCTGACCGTCTGTCTGGTCGTGCTGGGCCGCCACATCCCGCAATTCGAACTGTTCGACATCCTGCTGGGGGATGAACCGGTTCTGGCCCCCTATCAGCAACTCTACCAACGCCTGCTGGTCGGCGACAGCACAGAGGCTTTGGCCCATGCCGAAGAGGCGCTTGAAGAACACAATCTGATCGACTTCTACCAAACCGTCGCGCTGCCCGCCCTGTTGCTGGCCCAAGATGACCGCAGCCGCGGCGTGCTGACCACGCTGCAGGAACAGCGGCTGTCACAGGCGGCAGGCCAGATGATCGTTGAACTGGCTGGCGTCGTGGCCGAAGAACGGGCTGAGGTGATGACTGGCGAGGACGCCCCCCAGATCGCGCCGCAGCAGGTCACCTGCATCGGCGGCCGTTGGGAAATCGACGACATTTCCGCGATGATGCTGGCGCAATCGCTGGAGGTCGAGGGTGCTAGCGCCCGGTATCTGTCCTTTGCCGACCTCGCGCCCTCGCGCTTTGCGCAGACCAGCGACCAGTTGCAGGGCTGTCTGATCCTGTGTTTCCTCGACCCCAGCCCGACCCGCGCCTCTTTGCTGCATATCCGGCGCATCAAGCGGCTGGCACCGGACCTGCGCGTTGGCGTGGTGATCTGGCAACTGCCCAAAGACATCACCATCCCCGAACACCTGTCGCATAAGGCAGAGGGTGTTGATCCGGCAAAGATTGCCGAAGCCCGGTCGATCGGTGCGGATTTTGTAGCCACCACGCTGGAAAGCGCTATGACAGAGGCGCTCAGCACCGCCAGCCCTGTCCCACTGCCCGCGACACCCCGCAAACCCACCCGCTCTGCCGCGAACCGTCACGTCAAAGCAACCGTATGATCCTGAAAGGAGATTTCCATGACCACTAACCCGAAAACCCCGCATGAAGCCGCTGAAGAGGCGCTCGGCGCAGAGAACGTCGCTGAATTTGAGGCGCAGCTGGCCGCCCTGCGCGCCGACATCGCCCGCCTGACCGAGGTGATGACCGCCATGGCCGCCACCGGGTCGCAGAACATTCAGGACGCTGCCAAACAGGCCTTTGCCGATCTGAAAGCCAAGGGTGCCGAGGCCGCACAAGAGACGTCCGATCAGACCGCCGATGCGCTGGAACACGTCACTGCCAAAGTCCGCCGTAACCCGCTGCAATCGCTGGGCATCGCGGCTGGGGTTGGCATGGTGCTGGGCCTGCTGCTCGGGCGGAAATAGACCATGCAGGCTTTACTTCGCATCGCCGTCATGCTGGCCAGCGGCGGGGCACAACGGGCTGCAAAACGTGCGGCCGAGGTGTCGATGCTTTTCGTCCTCGCGCTGACCTTCCTGATGATCGGGGTCATCGGTCTATGTGCGGCATTGTTCATCCTGCTGGCCCGCTACATCGACCCGGCGCTGCTGGCGCTGCTGATGGGCTCATTCTTCTGCGTGGTCGCGGGAATTCTCTTGCTGGCCGCCCGAACCCGCAGCAAGGCCGTCAGCCCCACCGTCCCAACGCCAGAAATCGACTTTGACATGGCCCGACGTGAGGCGATGGCCTACCTCGACCGCGCCAGCCCGACGACGATCTGGCTGCCGGTCGTGCTGGTCGCGATAGTGGGCTACGTCGTCACCTCGCGCCGACGTTGAGCCTGAATGGAACCGCAAACCGCGCAATCCTCGCGCGGTTTGACCGTAAATACCCGCGTCTCGGCATATAACGCGTCGTGGATCATCAGCCGCCCGCGCAGGGTTTCGCCTGCGCCGGTGATATGCTTGACCGCCTCCATCGCCATCATGGCACCAATCACCCCCGGCAAAGGGGCCGCAACCCCCGCCTCGGCGCAGGTCGGCACCATGCCGGGGGCGGGGCGATGCGGGAAAATGCATTCATAACAGGGCGTGCCATTCGCGGGATCGTACAGACTGATCTGCCCCTCCCACTGGGTGATCGCCGCCGAGATCAACGGCTTACCCGCCGCCACCGCCACCCGGTTCACCATATAGCGCGTGTCGAAATTGTCTGACCCGTCAAGGATCAGGTCATAATCCGCCATCAGCGCCGCATTGTCCTCGGTCAACCGCTGCTGCAACGGCACCACCTCAACATGCGGATTCAGCGCCACCATCGCATCCCGCGCCGACAGCACCTTGGGCGAGCCGATCCGGTCACTGGTGTGGATCACCTGCCGTTGCAGGTTCGACGCGTCCACCACGTCATCATCCACCACCCCGATCACCCCAACCCCCGCCGCCGCCAGATACAGCAGCGAAGGCGACCCCAGCCCGCCAGCCCCCACCACCAGCACACGCGCCTTCTTCAATGCCTTCTGCCCCGGCCCGCCGATCTCTCGCAGCATGATGTGGCGGGCGTACCGCTCCAACTCATCCGGCTGAAACGCGGCTTTCGATACCACGGGCTCAGGCGGGACAACCACAGGCACCCGCGCCTTCAGCCGCCGCAGCACGACCGCATAGCCATAAACCGCAGCCCCTAACCCCGTCACAATCGCCCAGACCTTCGGATCGCCCCCCAGCGGATTGTCCCGCGGCAACGCCACGAACCCCACCAACGACAGCACCCAAAGCCCGGCCATCACCATCCAGCGTTGTGCCTTGGGCGCATCCATCACCCAGCCCAGCACCCAGACCGCCGCACACAGGATCAGGACCAGCGTCATGACCGCCCGGTAGAGCCAAAGCCCCCCTCACCCCGCGCCGTCTCACCCAGTTCCACCACCTCAACCAGCGGATAGCGCCGCACATCGGCAATCACCGCCTGCGCGATCCGGTCGCCGTGGTTGATCGTCAGCGGCGCAGCGCCCAGCAGATACAGGCCCACCATCACCACACCCCGGTAATCCTCATCCACCGTCCCCGGCGAATTCGGGATAATAAGCCCATGCTTCAACGCCAACCCCGACCGTGGCCGGATCTGCATTTCCGTCCCGCGCGGTAGCTCCACCGAAAACCCGGTAGAGATGATCTTCATCTGCCCCTGCTCAAAGGTCACGGGCCCCTCTGGCAGGAACGCCCGCAGGTCCATCCCCGCCGCCCCCTCGGTCGCATAGGTGGGCAGCGGCAGATCGTTGCCCTCTACCCGGCGAAATCTGATCTCTGCCATTGCCGTCCCCCTAGACCGTGAACCCGTACAGGCTCCACTCTGCCTCAGACACCTCTTGCGCCATCTTCTGATATTCCGCCCGCTTCACCGCGACAAACCCCTGATGCAGCATCGGCCCCAGCACGCGCTTGGCAAAGTCAGACTGCTCCAACCGGTCAATCGCGTCCAGCCATGTGCGCGGCAGATCGTTCTTTTGCGGATGTTCATAGGCATTGCCGACCACTGGCGGACCCGGATCAGCCTTGGCCGCAATCCCGTCCAACGCGCCGCCCAAAGTCACCGCGCCGACCAGATAGGGGTTGGCATCCACACCCGCCACCCGATGCTCAAAATGCCGCGCCTTGGCCGCGCCCGAGGGCACCCGCAGCGCCACAGTCCGGTTCTCCACCCCCCAGGTGTCATTGCCGGGCGAGTAATTGACCGACGCAAACCGCCGCCACGAATTGTAGAACGGCGCCAGCACCGCCATCGTATCCCCAATCGTGCCGCGCACCCCGGCAATCGCCTGCAACATCAGCGGCGACAGATCGGACCCCACATCCGCAAACAGGTTCGCCCCATCCGTATCGGCCAAGGACAGATGCAGATGCATCCCAGACCCCGCCTGCGTGCCGAACGGCTTGGCCATGAAACAGGCCTCCATCCCGAACCGCCGCGCCGTCGACCGGATCAGCCGCTTGGCAATCACCACATCATCCGCCGCCCGCATCAGGTCGCGGTAGCGGATCGTCAGCTCATACTGCCCGGCCGAGTATTCCGAGATCAGCGCCTCCAGCGGCAGGTCGAGCGTCTTGGCCCCCTCATACACCGCATCGAAGAACGGCGACATCTCGTCCAGCTCATCGACCGACATGGTGTTGGTGTTCAAACTGCGCCGCCCGGTCAGCGGATAGCGCGCAGGCTGCACCCGGCCCTGCGCATCCCGCTCACGGTCGACCAGATAGAACTCCACCTCCAGCGCGCCCATCGGCTCAAACCCCAAGGCCCGCGCCCGTTCGACCTGCGCGACCATCGCGTGACGCGGCTCTGCGGCAAAGCCCGTGCCATCGGGGTTATACATGCTGATCAGCACCTGCCCCCGCCCGGTCGACGGCATGAACCCCAGCGTCCCCGCAATCGGCCAGCAGCGGTGATCGCCACCACCATCGTCCAGCACCAACCCGGTATCCGCCACATCATCGCCCGCCACATCCTGCGCGAACATCGACGCCGGAATGCCCCGGCCAACGGTGAACAGGCTTTCCAACTCATGCCGCCGGATGGATTTGCCGCGCCCGATGCCGTGGGCGTCGGTCAGGACGATATCCACCGCCTCCACACCCGGATGCTGCGCCAAAAAGGCCTGCGCCTCGGCCAAAGTCGCCCCGCCGGGCTGCGAAACAGTCATGTCAGCTTCCTATACCGTTTTGCCGAACTTCAAGCCCGAACCGCGCCGCTCTGCAAGCCTCAACTGACCGCCAACGCCTCGGCGACCCGCCGCGCCAAGCGCCGCGCCACCTCATCCTTGCCCAGACGCGGCCAGATATCGACACCACCCTCCGTGACCAAAGTCACCGCATTCTCATGGCCGCCCATAATCCCGGTCGCAGGCGACACATCATTCGCCACAATCCAATCGCACCCCTTACGCTCCCGCTTCGCCACAGCATTTCGGATCACATCATCCGTCTCGGCGGCAAATCCCACCACCAGCCCCGGCCGGTTCGCCCCCTTGGGATACAGTCGCCAAAATATCCGGGTTCTCAGCGAATTTCAGCGCCGGTGCCTTCCCCGACCCATCCTTCTTCATCTTCGGACCCGCTGGCGTTCTCAACCCGCCAATCCGCCACCGCCGCCGCAAACACCGCCGCATCAGCAGGCAACGCCGCCTCTACCGCCGCCAGCATCTGCGCCGCCGTCTCAACCCGCACAACCTCAACGCCCGCAGGCGGAGGAACCGAGGCTGGCCCCGTCACAAACGTCACCCGCGCCCCCAGATCGCGCAGCGCCACCGCCAAAGCCGTGCCCTGCGCGCCCGACGAGCGGTTGGCAATATAGCGCACCGGATCAATCGGCTCATGCGTCGGGCCAGAGGTCACCAGCACATGCCGCCCCGTCAATGGCCCCTCAGTCAACGCCGCCTGAATGGCCGCCAAAATCGCCTCAGGTTCCGCCATCCGCCCCGGCCCAAACTCACCGCAAGCCATCTCACCATCATCCGGCCCGACAAACAGCACGCCATCCGCCCGCAACTGCGCCACATTCCGCACCGTCGCCGGATGACCCCACATCCGCACATTCATCGCAGGGGCCACCAGAACCCGCGTGTCGGTCGCCAACAGCAGGGTAGAGGCCAGATCCTCCGCCCGCCCCCCCGCCATCTTCGCCATCAGATCGGCGGTGGCGGGCGCCACCACAATCAGATCGGCCACGCGGCTTAGCTGGATATGGCCCATCTCGGCCTCATCCGTCAGATCGAACAGATTGGTGTAAACCTTCTCACCCGCCAAGGCCGCCACAGAAAGGGGAGTCACAAACTCCGCCCCGGCCCCGGTCAGAACCGGCGTCACGGCAGCCCCCGCAGCCTTCAACAGCCGGATCAACAACAGGGATTTATAGGCCGCGATCCCGCCGCCGATGATCAGAAGAACGCGTTTACCAGCCAACATCAGCGCCCACCTGCAATAAGAACGACCGCCCCCAAGCTATGGGGGCGGCCGGCCGAACTCAAGTCCACTCGTCACTGTACTATCTCAACCAGGAAAACTGGCTCAACCAGGAAAACTGGCTTAACCAAGAAAAATGGCTCAACTGACGAACTGTCTCACATGGGCACCCTCAGCTTCCAGCGTCCGGCGCATCTTGCCATAGGCCGCAGCCTCCAACTGGCGGATCCGCTCTTTGGACAGCTTCAACTCGATCCCCAGCGAATCCAGCGTCCGCTGCTGCTCACCCAACTGCCTTGCGCTGACGATCAACCGCTCACGATCGCTCAACAGCGCCATCGCCGCGTCCAAACGCATCCGCAGAACCTCAATGTCATGCCTGACCTCAAAGATCTCAGCCGCTTGGGCGCTGTCATCTTCCAGCGCGTCAATCCACTCACGGCCATCCTCATCCGCCGCCTGCGTCGCGTTGAGCGAGGCGTCAGAACCAGCCAGCCGCCCCTCCATCACCGCCACATCGCCAACCGACACGCCCAACTCGGCAGCCACCGCACTCCGCAGCGCCTCAGGTGACAGGGTCACGCCCTGCGCCGCCGCCTCACGCACCAGCTTGGCCTCTACCCGGCGCAGATTGAAGAACAGCGACTTTTGCGAGGTGGTGGACCCAGTCCGCACCATGGACCAGTTCCGCATCACATAATCCTGCAACTGCGCCTTGATCCACCACACGGCATAGGTCGAAAACCGGAACCCGCGATCAGGATCAAACTTCTCAGCGGCCTTCATCAGACCGATAGCCGCCTCTTGCGTCAAATCGTTCATCGGGGCGCCATAGCGGCGGTACTTGGCCGCCATCGAAATCGCCAGCCGCATGTAGGCCGTCACCAAACGGTGCAACGCTGCCTTGTCACCCTGCTCCCGCCACGCCTTAGCAATCGCGGTTTCGGTCGCAGCATCCAACAATTCAGCCTTCCGCGCTTGGCGGGACAGAATTTGGTCGCTATATCCATCAAATGCCATAAGACCCTCCATACCTATCGGGCCATTTGCTGGCCCTTGTTCATTCTCTACGCAAGATACAACATGACCGGATCACAAGATGTTCCAAGAATTTTCCAGCACTGACACTTGTCATCGGCGGCGCGCGGTCCGGCAAATCGCGTCTGGCCGAAGAATTGATTGTTGCCAGCCACCTACCGCGCCACTACATCGCCACCGCCGAAGCATGGGATGACGAGATGCGCGCCCGCATCGCCCAGCATCAGGCCGACCGCGGCGACGATTGGACAACCTGGACCGCCACCCATGACGTGGCATGCGGTCCTGCGCGACATCCCTCCGGGCCAAGTCGTGCTGCTGGATTGCGCCACCCTCTGGCTGACCAACCACCTGCTGGCCGACGCCGATATCGCCGCCAAATCCGCCGAACTGCTGACCGCCCTGCACGACTGCGCCTCGCCCGTTGTCGTCGTGTCGAACGAGGTGGGCTGGGGCATCGTCCCCGACAACGCCCTCGCCCGCGCCTTTCGCGATCATCAGGGCCGGCTCAACCAACAAATCGCCGCCCAAGCCGATCTGGTTGTCGGCGTCATGGCCGGGTCTGCCCTTCGTCCTGAAGGGCACTCATCACAATCCGTGATGCCTCAGCGCACAAATCACAACTTTGCGCCGCCCGCCCAATCCCCTAGCGCTGCGCGCAAAAGGAGACTTCCATGACCTATGATCTCGTGATCGGCGACCGCGCCTATTCCAGCTGGTCCCTGCGCGGCTGGCTGTTGTTCGACGCCTTCGGCATCCCGGTGAAAACCCACCTCGCCCGGCTGTATTCCGACGAACTGCCCAACATGCTGCGCGACTACTTCCCCGCCAAGACCGCCCCCACCATGCGCACCCCTGAGGGCGTCGTCGTCCCCGAAACCATCGCCATTGCCGAAGAACTCGCCACCCGCCACCCCGACGCCGGCCTGTGGCCCGCCGACCCCAAGGCCCGCGCCACCGCCCGCGTGCTGGCCGCCGAAATGCACGCCGGTTTCGGGGCCCTGCGCGAACCATTGCCCGATGAACATGCGCGTCAGCTATACCGACTGCGCCCCACCCGCCGCCGTTCTGGCCGACCTGAAACGGCTGGAAGTGATGTGGGCATGGGGGCAGGACCAGACCGGCTCCAACCACATGGCTCTGCGGTGACTACTCCGCCGCCGACGCGTTCTACGCCCCGGTCGCCACCCGCATCGCTGGCTACAACCTGCCCGTCGGCCCCCGCGCCATGGCCTATGTGCAGGCCCATCTCGCCCACCCGTCCTTTCGCCGCTGGCGTGCCATGGGCATGGTGGACCTGCCCGGACCAAGACTTCTACCGCCGCGACTATCCCCGACGCCCATGGCCCGGCCCCACGCCCCTGCCCGCCCGCGCGGTCGACGGCACCCAGTCCGAAAACGCCGCCTGCCCCTATTCCGGCAAGCCCGTCACCCATGTGCTGGAACTCAACAACCGCCGCTTCGGCTTCTGCAACGCCTTCTGCCGTGACAAAACCGTCGCAGACCCCGAGGCCTGGCCAAAATTCATGGCCATTTACCAATCGTAAACCATTTCCCCGCTATTCCGTTAACCAAGATTAACGGGGAAAAAGATGGTCGCACTGGCCTACACAGTGGCCTTCGACGGGATAGAGGCGCGTCTGGTAGAGGTGCAATGCGCCGTCTCCGCCGGCATGCCCAACTTTTCCATCGTCGGCCTGCCAGACAAAGCCGTGTCAGAGGCGCGGGAAAGGGTCCGCGCCGCCCTCTCCGCCCTCGCCATCGCCCTGCCCGCCAAACGGATCACCGTCAACATGTCGCCCGCCGACATGCCCAAAGAAGGCTCGCATTTCGACCTGCCCATCGCCCTCGCCGTGCTGGCCGCGCTCGAAATCATCCCGAAAGACGACGGTCGCCACCACCATCGCCCTCGGCGAACTGTCCCTCGACGGCCGCCTGATCCCGGTGATCGGCGCGCTGCCCTCGGCGATGACCGCCGCCGAACACGACTACGCCCTGTTGTGCCCCAAGGAATGCGGCGCCGAGGCTGCCTGGGTCGGCGCCGCCCAGGTCCTCGCCGCAAGCTCCCTGACCGAGGTGATCCGCCACTTCACCGGCCAATCCCCCCTGCCCACAGCCGACAGCGGGCGAGGTTACAAGCCAACCCTTCGCCCGCGACCTGCGCGACGTCAAGGGTCAGGAACGCGCCAAACGTGCCCTCGAAATCGCCGCCGCAGGCCGCCATCACATGCTGATGGTCGGCTCTCCCGGGTCCGGCAAATCCATGCTCGCCGCCCGCCTGCCCGGCATCCTGCCACCACTGTCCGCGGTAGAGGCGCTGGAAACCTCAATGATCCACTCGCTCGCCGGGCTTGCTAACCGAAGGCGGCATCTCCCGCACCCGGCCCTTCCGCGAACCCCACCACACCGCCTCCATGGCCGCCATCGTCGGCGGCGGCAAAGGCGCCAAACCGGGCGAAGTCAGCCTCGCCCATAACGGCGTCCTGTTCATGGACGAATTCCCCGAATTCCCCCGCACCGTGCTGGAAACCCTGCGCCAACCGATCGAGACCGGCGAAATCGTCGTCGCCCGCGCCAATGCCCATATCCGCTATCCCTGCCGCTTCCTGCTGGTCGCCGCCGCCAACCCCTGCAAATGCGGCTACATGACCGACCCGGCCCGCGCCTGCGCCCGCGTGCCCGATTGCGGCGACGACTACCTCGGCCGCATCTCCGGCCCGCTGATGGACCGCTTTGATCTGCGGATCGAGGTGCCCCCGGTCGCCTATACCGACCTCGACCTGCCCGCGACGGGCGAAACCTCTGCCACCGTCGCCGCCCGCGTCGCGACGGCCCGCGCCATCCAGACCGCCCGCTTCGCCGGTCACCCCGGCATGCGCGTCAATGCCGATGCCGAGGGCGCGAAACTGGAAGAAATCGCCAGCCCCGACAGCGAAAGCCGCGACCTGCTGGCCAAGGTCGCTGAACGCTTTGGCCTGACCGCGCGCGGCTATCACCGCGTCCTGCGCGTCGCCCGCACCATCGCCGACCTCGACGGCGCCGCCACCCTGCGCCGCCCCCATGTGGCCGAGGCGGTCAGCTACCGACTTGCGGTGACGACGAAGAACTGACCAACCGCGCGACAAACGCCGCCACATGGTCCAAGGCCTGCCGCGCCTCCGGCAGATAACCGTCCAGCATCTGCCAGACATGCGGACAATCCGGCCACTCCTCCACCGTCACCTGCCCCCCGGCGCTTCGCAAAACCTCCGCCATCCGGCGACTGTCATCCAACAGCATCTCGCGGGTGCCCACCTGAATGAACACCGGCGGCGGATTTTCAAACTTTGCATAGAGTGGCGACACACGCGGATCGCGAGGGTCACTGCCCGCCAGCACCAGATCGACCGCTTCCCGAACCTGATCGGTCGGAACAATCGGGTCAAAATCGGCATGGCTGACCATGGTCTCGCCCGGTCAGCGCCAGATCGGTCCAGGGTGAAAACGCGAACAACCCGGCCGGGGCCAAACCGCGACGGCACAAATCGGCCAGCAACGCCAAGGCCAGCCCGCCGCCCGCACTGTCGCCTGCCAGAATGATCCGCTCTGGCGCGAAACCGATGGCCAGCAACCGCGCATGGGCCGCCACCACATCGTCAAACGCCGCCGGGGCCGGATGTTCCGGGGCCAGCCGATACGCCGGCATGACAGCCTGCAACCCGGTCATCTTGGCAATCCGCGCCACCAACGCAAAATGCGTCAGCGGACTGCCCGTCAAATAGGCGCCGCCGTTCAGATACAGGATCACCCAGTCAATCCGCTGCCGCCGCACCGAAACCCAATGCATCGGCACCGGCCCCGAATCGACCAGATGCAACACGTAGGGCGGACGCCGAAACAGACGCGACAGCCGGTCAAAGTTCACCCGCGCGTCAAAAGGGTCGGTCGTGCGCGACTGAAGCGGCGGCGCCACGAGACCCAAGAACAGGTTCAACAGGCGCAGCCGCCGGCTCATTCCATGGCGGCGCGCTTGGCCTCAATCACCTGCCAAAGCCGCTCGGCGGTGTTGGTGCCGTCAAACCGCTCCAACTCCTGAATGCCGGTGGGCGAGGTGACGTTGATCTCGGTCAGATAATCGCCAATGACGTCGATGCCGACAAAGACCTGCCCCTTCTCCTTCAAGGTCGGCCCGATCGCCGCGCAAATCTCCAGATCCCGCGCCGTCATGCCCATCTTCTCAGGCCGCCCGCCGACATGCATGTTCGACCGCGTCTCACCCGCCTGCGGCACCCGGTTGATCGCACCGACCGGCTCGCCATCGACCAGAATGATCCGCTTGTCGCCCTTGGAGACATCCGGCAGGAACTTCTGCACGATCAACGGCTCGCGGCTCATCGAGGTGAACAGCTCATGCAGGCTCGACAGGTTGCGGTCGTTCGGGTCCAGCCGGAACACCCCCGCCCCGCCATTGCCGTACAAAGGCTTCAGGATGATGTCGCCATGCTTGGCCTTGAACGCCTTGATCGTCGCCAGATCGCGCGCAATCGCGGTCGGCGGAATCAGATCGGGGAACTGCAACACCAACAGCTTCTCGGGCAATTGCGCACCCAGAACGGATCATTCACCACCAGAGTCTTGGGGTGGATCATGTCCAGCAAATGCGTGGTGGTGATATAGCCCATGTCGAACGGCGGGTCCTGCCGCAGCCAGACCACGTCATAATCGGCCAGATCAACCTCAACCTCGGTGCCATAGCTCACATGATTGCCCTGCTCGCGGCGCAACTCGATCGGAAACCCCCGCGCCGTCACCCGACCCTCGACAAAGGCCAGCTTGTCCGGCGTGTAGAAGAACAGCTTATGCCCGCGCGCCTGCGCCTCCAGCGCGATGCGGAACGTGCTGTCCGCGTTGATGTTGACCAGACCCGATCGGGTCCATCTGCAAGGCAACTTTCAACGACATCGGCAACTCCTGCGACCGAGCCCTTACATGGCGCAGGTCAGAGCCAGATGCAATTGATCAGGCGGCAAAGGCGTTCTGCAGAATCTCAATCCGGCCGACCGCATCTACCAGCGCCACGTCGAATCGCACATCCGTATCCAGACCGCGCGGCTCATTGCCCAAAAACTCCTCAGCCGTTTGCCAGATGCGCTTGCATCTGACGCTGTGTCAGATGTTCGGCAGCCTCGGCATGGGTCCGGCTTTTCTTGACCTCAATGAAAATCACCGAATCCCCATCGCGGGCAATCACGTCGATTTCCCCGGCTGTGCCCCGCCAACGCCGCGCCACAACCCCCCTGCCAGACCTGTCGTACATCTGCGCGACCTGATCCTCGGCACAGCGGCCAGCATGATACGACACAATTCCCGTCATTCCGCTTCCCCCAATTTCAGCGCCATCTGATAGGCATCCCGCTTCGACATCCCGAACTTCTCCGCCACCAAAGCCGCCGCCTCTTTGACCGAATGGGTCAGCAAAGCCTGCTGCAACGCCACTTCGACATCCGCAGCCTCAACCTCGGCCACAACGCCGCGATCCACCACAATCACCACTTCGCCTTTGACGTCACGCCCGGCAAAAGCATCGGCAAGTTCAGCCAGACTGCCCCGGCTGATTTCTTCGAATTTCTTGGTCAGTTCCCGGCAGACCGCAGCCTGCCTATCCCCACCCAGCACATCCCGCATATCCCGCAGGCACGCCTCTACTCTATGGGGCGATTCGTAAATAATCACTGAACTTCCCCAATCCTTAACCTCCCTCAGCGCAGTTTTCCGCGCCGTCGTCTTGGTTGGCAGGAATCCCAGAAAGGTGAACCGGTCCGACGGCAGGCCCGACACGGTCAGCGCGCATAGCACGGCTGAGGCCCCGGGTGCCGCCAGCACCGGCAGCCCCTCTTCAATCGCCGCCCGCGCCAGTTGATAGCCCGGATCGGCGACCAGCGGCGTGCCGGCCTCGGATGCATAGGCCACCGATTTGCCCTCTTTCAGCGCGGCCAATATCCGGGGCCGCGCTGCCGCGCCGTTGTGGTCGTGATAGGCGATCATCGGGCGACCTGCGACCGGGATGCCGTGAATCTCCATCAGGTGGCGCAGGGTTCTGGTGTCTTCCGCCGCCAGCACATCCGCCGCCGTCAGAATATCAAGCGCCCGCAGGGTGATATCCCGCGCTGCGCCGATCGGGGTTGATACCAGATGCAGCCCGGCGGCAATCCGCCCTCCGCCCGGCGAAGTCTTGGCCGATCGCCATTCTGATTAATCCCCTGTAAAGTTTACTTGCCCGGGCTATATGCGTAGTGTCGACCCAGCAGCCCCTTGATTGAGAGTAGGGATTACATGATGTTGCCCGTTTTGTCCCGTGTCCGTCGATTTGCGGTCCAAATCCTTTTTCTGGCTGTCGGCCTCGTGCTTGCGGCATGTGAGCCGGGTGCAGGCCCCACGACTGGCGGACCCTCACGATATGACGGCTCTGACATTCCGGTGGCCCTGCTGGTTCCGGGCGGCTCGTCGGATGCCAATGACAATTTCATCGCCAAAAGCCTTGAAAACGCTGCCCGTCTGGCCATTGCTGACCTTGGCGGCGTGCAGATCGACCTACGCGTCTACAACACCCAAGGCTCGCCCGATCAGGCCGCCGCCGATGGCGGCCAAGGCGGTCAACGACGGTGCCAAGATCATCCTCGGGCCGTTCTTCGCGCTAGAGGCCAATGCCGCCGGTGCGGCGGTTGCGTCCAGCGGGGTCGATGTCCTCAGCTTCTCGAACAACCCTGATGTGGCAGGCGGCAACGTCTTCATCCTCGGTCAGACCTTCGACACCACCGCCCGCCGACTGGCCGAGCTATGCGGTCAGCAAGGGGCTCGACCGGATCATGGTTGTTCACGACCCTGATCCCGCCGGTCAGATCGGCAAGGCCTCCATTCAACGCGCTGTCGCCGCAGCGGGTGGTATCGGTTGCCGCCGTCGGCACCTATGCCTTCTCGCAGAACGGCATCATCGCCGCCGTACCCGATATCGCCGCTTCGGCGAAATCCAGCGGTGCCAATGCCTTGTTCCTGACCGCCGACAACTGCTGGTGCGCTGCCGCTTCTCAGCCAGCTTTTGATGGAAAACGGCATCAACCCGGCCTCAACCCAGTTCATCGGCCTCGCCCGTTGGGACATTCCGCCCGCCACGCTCGCCCTGCCCGGCGTGCAGGGTGCTTGGTTTGCCCTGCCCGATCCCGCCACCCATCAGCAGTTCCGCGCCCGGTATGAGGCCGCCTATGGCGAGACCCCGCCGATCTACGCCGGGTTCGCCTATGACGGCATCGCGGCCATCGGCGCAATTGCCAAGCGCGGCGGGGCCAAATCCTTCAACACTGCAAATCTGACCCAGAGCGCCGGTTTTGTCGGCGTTGGTGGCATCTTCCGCCTGCGGTCTGACGGCACGACGGATCGGGGGCTTGCCATTGCCCAGATCCAGAACAACACGGTCGTCGTGATCGACCCCGCCCCGAGCAACTTTGGCGGTGTCGGATTCTGATCAGGCGCGGGGCAAACCCCGCGCCGCCGCCGCCGTCCCTTGGGAGCGTTACGTGCAAGACACCGAATTGTTGCGCTCTGCCGAAAAGACCTTGGCAGCGCCGGGGCTGGCTGAGGCCATCTCAGCCGCCCTGTCCGCCTCAACCGATGCACGGGCGTCGCGCACCGCCGCAGCCCAGATCCTCGTCAATGCCAAGAATGAGGCCAACGCCACCCTGCGCGCCGCCTTCACCGCCAGCCCGCTCGACGCGCTGACCCAGACCCGCGCGCAGGCCGACCTGACCGATGCCCTCGTCCGCGCCTCCCTCGCCATCGCGATCAAACTGCACCCGCTGCCCAACCCGATCGACACCGAACGGCTGGCGGTGCTGGGGGTCGGTGGCTATGGCCGCGCTGAAATGGCCCCGCATTCCGACGTCGACCTGTTGTTCCTCTACCCGTGGCGCCTGACGCCCTGGGCTGAGAATATCATCGAATGCCATGCTCTACGTCCTGTGGGATCTGAAGCTGAAGGTCGGCCATTCCGTCGCGCTCGGTCAAAGACTGCATCCGGCTTGGCCGCGAGGATATCACCATCCGCACCGCCCTGCTGGAACACCGCTATGTCGCGGGCGACCCCAATCTGGCCAGAGGAACTGGACATCCGACTCTGGTCCGACCTGTTCCGCAACACCGGGCGCGAGTTCATCGAGGCCAAGCTGGCCGAACGCGGCGACCGTCACAAACGTCAGGGCGGCCAGCGCTATGTTCTGGAACCCAATGTCAAAGAGGCCAAGGGCGGCCTGCGCGACCTGCAAACCCTGTACTGGATCGGCAAATACCTGCACCGCGTCGCCTCGTCCGAAGGGTCTGGTTCGGGCAGGCCTGCTGACCGCCGAGGAATATGGCCATCTTCCGCCGGGCCGAGAACTTCCTCTGGGCCGCGCGCTGCCACATGCACTACATCACCGGCCGCGCCACCGATCAACTGACCTTCGACCTGCAGGTCGAGGTGGCCGAGGCGCATGGGCTATACCGACAGCGCCGGTCGCCGCGCCGTCGAACATTTCATGCAGGACTATTTCCGCCACGCCACCCGCGTCGGCGAGCTGACCCGCGTCTTTCTGACGGAGCTAGAGGCCCGCCACGTCAAGCCCGAGGCCCGGCTGGTCGGCTTTTTCCAGCCGCCGCCGCGTCAAGGCTGGCTACAAACTGGCGCAGGGCCGGCTTGACGTCGCCGACCCGGCCAACTTCCTCGCCAATCCGCTGAACCTGCTCGCCGTGTTCGAAGAGGCGCTGCGCTCGGGCTACCTCTTGCACCCCAATGTCATGCGCCTGATCGCCGCCAACCTGAACCTGATCGACGACCATGTGCGCGAAGACCCCGAGGCCATGCGCATCTTCCGCGACCTGCTGCTGAAACACGGCAACCCCGAACGCGCCCTGCGCCGGATGAACGAACTTGGGCGTGCTGTCGGCCTTCATCCCCGAGTTTGAAAACATCGTCGCGATGATGCAATTCAACGTCTACCACCACTACACGGTCGACGAACACATCATCCAGTGCATCTCCATCCTCGCCCAGATCGAACGCGGCGAATTGGTCGAGGAATTGCCGTCGCCACGGGCATCCTCAAGGCCGGGGTCAACCGCAGGTCATCTACACTCGCCCTGCTGCTGCACGACATCGGCAAGGGCCGACCCGAGGATCACTCCATCATCGGCGCCCAGATGGCCCGCCGCATCTGCCCGCGTCTGGGCCTGACGCAGGAGGAAACCGAAACTGTCGAATGGCTGGTGCGCTATCACCTTCTGATGTCCGACATGGCGCAGAAACGCGATGTGGGCGACCCGCGCACCGTGCGCGACTTTGCCAAGGCGGTGAAAACCCGCAAACGGCTGGACCTGCTGACCGATCCTGACGGTCTGCGACATTCGCGGTGTGGGGCCGGGCACCTGGAACAACTGGAAGGCCATGCTGCTGCGCCACCTCTATGGCCTGACCGCCGACGCGCTGGAAGGCGGGGCTGAAACCCTCAGCCGCGAACGTGCCGTGCGCGAAAGCCGCGCCGACCTGCGCAAACGCCTGACCGACTGGCCCGCCGCCGATGTGACGCGCGAAATGAACCGCCATTACGACCCCTACTGGCAGGGCCTGAACACCGAAACGCAGGAAACCTTCGCCCGCCTGCTGCGCGGGTTGAAAGATGATCGAAATTCGCATCGACCTGACGCCGGAACCGCAACGCGACGCCACCCGCGCCAGCTTTGCCCTCGCCGACCATCCCGGCATCTTCTCCCGCCTCGCCGGGGCTTTGGCGCTTGTCGGGGCCAATGTGGTGGATGCCCGGACCTATACCTCCAAGGATGGCTATGCGACCGCCGTGTTCTGGATTCAGGACGCCGAGGGCCACCCCTACGACATCGACAAACTGCCCCGCCTGCGCGGCATGATCAACAAAACCCTCGAGGGTGAGGTGCTGCCCCGCACCGCCCTCGCCGACCGCGACAAGATGAAAAAGCGTGACCGTCAGTTCCGCTTTCCCACCCATGTCACCTTCGACAATGACGGGTCAGAGATTTACACGATCATCGAGGTTGATACCCGCGACCGCCCCGGCCTGCTCTACGATCTGACCCGCACCTTGGCCGCCAACAACATCTACATTGCCTCGGCCGTGATTGCGACCTATGGGGCGCAGGTGGTCGACGTCTTCTACGTCAAGGACATGTTCGGCCTGAAACTGCACGCCGGTCAGCGGCAGCGAAGGCCTTGAACGAAAGCTGCGACAGGCCATTGTCGATGGGGCGCTGCGCGCGCAGGGATAACATGCAACCGACCGCCCGCCCACGCCCCGCGATCCGGGGCCAACTTATGGCACCACACCCCATGAAACCGCCTTCCCTGATCCGCAATATCCTCACCGTCGGCGGCTGGACGCTGCTGTCCCGTGGCGCAGGCTTTGCCCGTGACGTGATGATGGCCGCCTATCTGGGCACCGGCCCCGTGGCCGAGGCGTTCCTCGTCGCCTTCTCGCTGCCCAACATGTTCCGCCGCTTCTTTGCCGAGGGCGCGTTCAACATGGCCTTCGTGCCGATGTTCGCCAAAAAGCTAGAGGCGGGTGAGGATGCCGCCGGTTTCGCCCGCGACGCGATGAGCGGGCTAACCTCTGTCCTGCTGGTGTTCACCGTGGTCGGCACCTTTGCGATGCCGTGGCTGGTCTATGCGATGGCCTCTGGCTTTGCCGGTGACCCCCGCTTTGACCTCGCGGTCGCCTTTGGTCAGATCTCGTTTTCCTACATCCTGTTCATCTCGCTCGTCGCGCTGTTATCCGGCGTCCTGACCACCCACGGCCATTTTTCCGAGGCGTCATTCGTGCCCGTCCTGATGAACCTGATGTTCATCGCCGCGATGTGGCTGGCGGCGTGGATGGGCTGGGACATGGGCCTGACCCTGTCCTGGACGGTCCCGCTGACCGGCATAGCGCAGCTGGCCTTCACCTGGTGGGCCGCGCACCGGATCGGCTACACCCTGATCCCCGGCTGGCCGCGCTGGACCCCTGACCTAAAGCGCCTCGCGATGATCGGCGGCCCTGCCGTGCTGGCGGGCGGCGTGGTGCAGATCAACCTGCTGGTCGGCCGTCAGGTCGCCTCGTTCACCGAGGGGGCCGTGGCATGGCTAACCTACGCCGACCGCCTGTACCAACTGCCGCTCGGCGTGGTGGGCATCGCCATCGGCACCGTCCTGCTGCCCGACCTGTCCCGCCGCCTGCGCGCCGGGGATGCTGAGGGTGGCCGCGCCTCGCTGAACCGGGGCGCTGAATTCGCCCTCGCCATGACCCTGCCCGCCGCCGTGGCACTGGTGGTGATTGCTGAGCCGCTGTGCGCCGTCCTCTACCAACGCGGGGCCTTCACTGCCACCGACAGCCACGCCACTGCCATCGCGTTGGCGATCTACGGCGCGGGCCTGCCTGCCTTCG
>CAWAEL010000034.1:0-30985 GCA_963781185.1 uncultured Alphaproteobacteria bacterium | reverse complement strand
AAGAAGGCGGGCCACCACAGGACGAGGTCGGCGCGTTTGCCGGTTTGGATGGAGCCGATGTGGCGGCTCATCCCTTGGGCCACCGCGGGGTTGATGGTGTATTTGGCGATGTAGCGTTTGGCGCGGACATTGTCATTGTGCGCCGGTTTCCTCGGGGAGGCGCCCGCGTTGTTGTTTCATCTTGTGGGCGGTTTGCCAGGTGCGGGTGATGACCTCGCCGACCCGGCCCATCGCCTGACTGTCCGACGACAGGATCGAGAACGCGCCGATGTCGTGCAGGATATCCTCGGCGGCGATGGTTTCGCGGCGGATGCGGCTTTCGGCAAAGGCGACGTCTTCGGGGATCGACGGGTCGAGGTGGTGGCAGACCATCAGCATGTCGAGATGCTCTTCCAGCGTGTTCACGGTGTAGGGCATCGTGGGGTTGGTGGAGGAGGGGATGACGTTGGGGTGCGACGCGATCTTGATGATGTCGGGGGCGTGGCCGCCGCCTGCGCCCTCGGTATGGAAGGCGTGGATGGTGCGGCCTTTGATGGCGGCGAGGGTGTTTTCGACGAAGCCGGATTCGTTCAGGGTGTCGGTGTGGATCATCACCTGCACGTCCATGTCATCGGCGACGGACAGGCAGCAGTCGATGGCGGCGGGGGTGGTGCCCCAGTCTTCGTGCAGTTTCAACGCACAGGCGCCGGCGTTGACCATTTCGACCAGCGCCTCGGGGCGGGAGGCGTTGCCTTTGCCCGACAGGCCGAAGTTGATCGGGAAGGCGTCCAGCGATTGCAGCATCCGCTCCAGATGCCACGGGCCGGGGGTGCAGGTGGTGGCGAGGGTGCCATGGGCGGGGCCGGTGCCGCCGCCGAGCATGGTGGTGATGCCGGAATGCAGGGCGTCGTCGATCTGACCGGGGGCGATGAAGTGGATATGGGCGTCAAAGCCGCCTGCGGTCAGGATCTTGCCTTCGCCTGCGATCACCTCGGTTGAGGGGCCGATGATGATGGTGACGTTGGGTTGGGTGTCGGGGTTGCCTGCTTTGCCGATAGCGTGGATCAACCCGTCGCGGAGGCCGACGTCGGCCTTGTAGATGCCGGAGTGGTCGAGGATCAGGGCGTTGGTGATCACGGTATCGACGGCACCGCCCGAACGGGGGATCTGGGATTGGCCCATGCCGTCGCGGATGACCTTGCCGCCGCCGAATTTGACCTCTTCACCGTAGGTGGTCAGGTCGTGTTCAACCTCAATGATGATGTCGGTGTCGCCGAGCCGCACCCGGTCGCCTGTCGTTGGGCCGTACATGGCGGCATAGTCGGGGCGGGAAATGCGGGTCGGCATGGGCGGCTCCTCAGATGGGCGATTTGGGCCCGGCCTTGGTGAGGCGGGCAGCGTTGGGGCGGGTTTTCTGGCGCAGGGGGCGCATCCCCGCCATGGCGATCTGGTCGGGGCGCGCACCGCGGGCCATCGCGCCTGCAGCGGCGAAGGCGGATTTGGTGAAGGCCTCAGTCTTTTCGGCGACCATGCGGCTGTCTTCGTCCTTGGCGGTGTTCCACAGGCCCATCATGCCGAGGGTGCGCAGGGTGACGACGGTGTTGGCCTCAGCGGCGAGGGAGAAGAAGGCCATCTGGGCGCGCCAGAAGTCGGAAGGTTTTACGATGCGGGTCATGGATTTGCGTCCTTTTGGATCAGGCAATAGGGTGCCGCGCGCCCGAATGGCGCGTGGCGTTGCCTGATACATAGGGTGCCCGGTCACAAAGACCCCATGATTTTTGCATTAAATCCATAAACCTGCCGGAGGCCGCGATAGGGAACGAGGCGGACTTCGCGGCTTTGGCCGGGTTCAAAGCGGACGGCGGTGCCTGCGGCGATGTCGAGGCGCATGCCGTGGGCGGCGCTGCGGTCGAACTGCAAGCCGGGGTTGGTTTCGGCGAAATGGTAGTGGGAGCCGACTTGGACCGGGCGGTCGCCGGTGTTGGCGACCATCAGGGTGACGGCGGTCAAACCGGCGTTCAGTTCGATGTCGCCCGTCAGCGGGGAAGAGTTCACCGGGGATCATATGGGTCATCCTGCAAGGGCGAGGCCGAGGCCTGCGAGGAGGGTGGCGGCACCTGCAAGGCGCAGGGTCAGGCGGCTCAGCGTCAGGCCGAGGGCGGCACCAGTGGCGTGCAGCGTTGCGGTGGCGGCGAGCATGCCGAGGGCGAAGGTCGGGCCTGTGGCTTCGCTGCCGTGGGCGGCGCCGTGGGCAAGGCCCATCAGGGCGATCAGCGGCAGGGTGGTGGTGAGGGGGGCGCGCAGGTGCAAGGTGATGGCTGCGCCGAGCAGGATGACTGAGGCGAGGATCATCGGCTCCACCGCTGGGAGGGCAAAGCCAAGCGTCGCGAGGCTGAAGCCGGTCGCCATGGCGATCAGAAAGGTGACGGGCAGCGCCCAGCGTGAGGCGCCGGTTTGTAGCGCGGCCCAGAGGCCGACGCCCGTCATGGCGAGCAGGTGGTCGGGTCCGGTCAGCGGGTGTATGACAGCCGGCGTCAAAGCCGAAACCGTGGCCGGGGTGGGCGAGGGCGGCTGTCGGGGCGAGCAGAAGGGCGAGGGTCAGGATGCGGTTCATGTGCGGCCTCTATCGTATCGGGTGATGGCGGATCGGCTGGTGGACGGTGACGAGTTTGGTGCCGTCGGGAAACGTCGCCTCTACCTGAACGGAATGGATCATCTCAGGGATGCCATCCATGCATTGGTCGGCGGTGATGACATGGGCCCCGGCCTGCATCAGGTCAGACACGGCGCGGCCATCGCGGGCACCTTCGACGACGAAATCGGTGATGAGGGCAATCGCCTCGGGGTGGTTGAGTTTCACCCCGCGCGCCAGACGCCCGCGTGCCACCATGGCGGCGAGGCTTATCAGCAGTTTGTCTTTTTCCCTTGGGGTCAGGTTCATGAGATACCTCCGCTCGCCCAGACGCGGGGCAGGGCTTGCCCGGTCAGGATGTGTAAAACTTTCGCGACCTGACGCTTTAGCGACCAGCCGTCGGGTGCCGCCAGACGGACCACGCATTTGCCGTCCCAGCCGGATGCCGCGCCGAACGCAAGCGCTGCGCGGACCGGGGTGACGGCATCCTCGGCCCCTTGCGCCACGAGGCAGATCACGGCGAAGGCGCGGGCGTCGTGGAGCAGGGCAGGCGAGGGCGAGGTCAGGACATCGGGGGTCAGCGACAGGCTTTCGGCCCAGACTGTGCGACCGGCGCGGGTGATCTGGCGGTGGTCGGTGAGGCGGGCGTTGGTGACGGTTTCGCCCATGGCGGGGCGGCCGAGGATGACCATTTCGGCCAGCAGACATTCGGCATCGGCGGCAAGGTCTATCGTGGTGCGGCGGGTCAGGTGCGAGGATTGGTAGAGCAGGGTTTCCTGTGGCATCCAATCCAGACGTGCGCCTGCGGCCACGGTGGCGGTGAAGGTCATCCGGGCCGTCTCACCCGTGCTGGCATAGGCGCGTTCGGCGGTTTGGGTGGTGGCGAGTGCCCGGCAACCGGGGCCGAGGTCGAGCGCATAGTCGATCTGGTCGCCGCCGGTCAGCCCGCCTGAGGTGTTCAGGTAGACGACCTCAGGTATAGGGCCAGCGGTGCGGGGCAGCATGACCTTGGCAGAGCCGGATTGGTGCAGATCGACCAGACGTGTCTGGGCACCGGCGAAAGAGGCAAAACCCCGTCCCCGGCTGCGCTGATGTGGTGGTGGATGGTGTGCGTCCAGCATGGCTCCCCTATGGGGGCAGTTTTGCTGTGCGGGGCTGGGTCGCAATGTGCGACGCGGGTTTGGGGAGGGAGTCCTGCCGTGTTGCGGCGGGTTTGAGCGAAATTTGGGCTGAGTTGGTGAAATTTTGGGCGTTAGGTGAAGGGCGATGGGCCCATCCTACCAAGGGTGAGGGCAGGTTATTGGGCGGCCATCTCTCGTGGGGTGGTCAGGATGCGTTCGGTCAGGACGGACAGGGCCAGTGCGGCGGCGCCTTGGGCCCAGAGCATGTCGCCCCAAGCGTGAATCTCTATCGGCGGGCAGGGGCGGCCAGAGTTGATGACGAGATCCTTCATCTCTGCCAGCGTCTCTTCGGCATAGAGATAGTCGTAGCGCATCCTCTCACCCGACAGGATGATGAGCGCGGGGTCGAACAGGTTGACGACATTGGCGAGGCCCATCGACAGATAGCGCCCGGCGCGGCGGAAGATGCTGCGGGCGGTCGGGTTGCCCTCACGCGCGCGCTGGAAGAGTTGTTCCAGCAGGGCGGGAACCGAGGGGATCTGGCGGCTGTTCAGGTTGAGGGCCGTCACCGCCTCACGCGCGAGGGCGTAGTCGGCGATATAGGCCTCCAGGCAACCGCGCTGGCCGCAGCGGCAGAGCGCGCCGTCGAGTTGCACCTTGGTATGGCCAAGTTCCAACCCGAGGCGCTGGGCACCGCGATAGATACGGTGGTTCATCACAAAGCCCATGCCGACCCCATGTTCGATGGTCACAATCGCAAAGTCGGGCAGGTCGCGTCCGGCACCGAACCACAGTTCGGCAAGGGCGACGAGGTTGGCGTCATTGTCGACGGACACGGGCAGGTGCAGCCGTTCCTGCACGGCAGCGGCAAGGGGCACGGAGCGGTCGGTCAGGATGGAGGACCACAGCACCAGACCCTCGGCATAATCGACGAAACCCGGCACGCCGATGCCGAGGCCCGCCAGATCCTGCGGCGCGATGCCAGCATTGCGGCAGACGCGGTCCAGCAGATGGGTGATGGCGTCGAGGATCTCCTCCAGCGAGGTGGGGTTGGGATCGCGGGGGATGGATTCCTGCGCCAGCATGTTGCCGGCAAAATCGCTGATGACGGCGGTATGTTCACGGTCGGACAGTTTCATGCCGGCGACGAGATGTGCCGCGCCGCGCACGCCCATCGCTACAGCCGGGCGGCCACGGCCAAGGTCGGCATCGCGGGGAAGCGCCACCTCTTCGATCAGGCCGCCGTCCAGAAGTTCAGAGGTGATGGCGGTGACTGAGGCCGGGCTGATGCCGAGGGCTTTGGCGACCTGCACGCGTGAGATCAGCCCTGAGGCGCGGACTTGTTCAAAAACCTGCTGGCGTAGGGGGCGCAGGGATTCAGACCAGGGTGCGATCAGCGGGCCGCAGCCTTTGCGGCCCTTGGGTGGAACGTCGTCATGCAGTTGGCGGGTCATTTGTTCACGCATCAAAGTAAAGCGGTCATTTTGCAGGTGCGGCGAAGGGGTTTCGCCGCATTGCAGCAAGATTTCGTCGTAATTCGGTAGCGCGCGAAGCATGGAGCATCATTTTTATTTTGACAACTGAATTTATTCGCGGCTAGTTGCGACGAGTCTGGCGAATCTGCCGGACTGGCCATACGCTGGCCAAATCCATAGGGAGGATACAATGCGTAAGGTACTTTTGGCCGCTGTCATCGCGGCAACCGGTCTTTCGACCGCAGCTTTGGCTGAAGGCAAGAAGATCGGCGTTTCTTGGGCTTCGTTCCAGGAAGAGCGTTGGAAGATCGACGAAGCTGCCATGAAAGCGGCGATCGAGGCTGCTGGCGACACCTATATCTCGGCTGACGCGCAATCCTCTTCGGAGAAGCAGCTGTCGGACGTGGATGCGCTGATTACTCAAGGGGCAAATGCCCTGATCATCAACGCTTGGGACAAGGACGCTATCGGCCCGGCCATTGAGAAAGCCGCTGCCGAAGGCATTCCGGTCGTTGGCTATGACCGTCTGATCGAAGATGCGCGCACCTTCTATCTGACGTTCGACAACAAAGGCGTTGGCAAGATCATCGCTGAAGAAGTCACCAAAGCACAGCCTGCTGGCAACTATGCCATCATCCTGGGCGACCCCGGTGACCCGAACGCGGCTTTCCTGCGTGAAGGCATGGAAGAAGTGATCGGTGAGGCTGTCAAAGCCGGTACGATCAAGATCGTCGGTGAGGCCAACTCGGATGGTTGGAAGCCAGAGAATGCCCAGAAGAACATGGAGCAGATCCTGACCGCCAACGACAACAAAGTTGACGCTGTTCTGTCGGAAAACGACGGCATGGCGGGCGGCGTTGTGGCTGCGCTTTCGGCTCAGGGTCTTGTGATCCCGGTCGGCGGCCAAGACGGTGATCTGGCTGCGATCAACCGTGTGGCACGCGGCACCCAGACCGTTTCGGTCTGGAAGGACTCGCGTATGCTGGGCAAAGCTGCTGGCGAAATCGCCGCTGCCTTGGCCGAAGGCACCGCACTGGACGCGATCCCGGGTGCCAGCAAGTTCAATGGCGGCGCCAATGGCGTTGAAATGAACGCAATCCTGTTGACGCCGACGGCGATCACCAAGGACACGCTGAACCTCGCCATCGACGGTGGTCACATCACCAAGGAGCAGGCCTGCGAAGGTGCAATGGCTGGCGTCGCTGCTTGCGAGTGATCTGAGCTGAAGCCAAACAGCGTCGGCCCTGAACGGGGCCGACGTTTCCCCAATTTCGATGACACGGCCAGTCACAGTCCCTGCGTGTGCAGTCTGTTGGCATATGCGCGGGCACGTTTCCCGGCTGCCGTACCATCCTCTCACACAGGCTGGATGAGGACATGACAGACTCCGAGACTCATGCGCCGCAGCGCAACAACGCGTCCGTGAACCCGATTGCGAAATTCGTCCGGGCGACTGAACTGGACACCCGCCTGCTGGGCATGGTCGGCGCGCTATTGCTGATCGGGGCGGGATTTCACCTTTATGGTGCCCTGTTCAACGGCGGCGGTGCGTTCCTGACGCCGCGCAACCTGTGGAACCTGTCGGTGCAGACGGCTGTGACCGGGATCATGGCGACGGGGATGGTGCTGGTCATCGTGACCCGCAACATTGACCTGTCGGTCGGGTCCATCGTCGGGTTTACCGGCATGGTGATGGGGGTGTTGCAGGTCAATATCCTGCCGCAATACCTCGGCCTTGGGCATCCGATGATCTGGGTTATCACGGTGATTGCCGGCGTTATCGTCGGGGCCATCATCGGCGCGTTTCATGGCTGGCTGATCGCCTACCGGGCCATACCGTCGTTCATCGTCACGCTGGGTGGCATGTTGATCTGGCGCGGCGCGGCGTTTCTGGTGGCGGATGGCAAGACCATCGCGCCGGTGGATGCCACATTCGCGCTGCTGGGCGGCGGGCCTTATGGTGCTGTCGGGTCAACGGGCAGCTGGATCGTTGGCATTCTGGGTGTCGCGGCCATTCTGTGGATCATGTACCGGGGCCGGATATCGCGCCAGAAGCATGAGTTTGCGCTGCGCCCGATGTGGGCCGAAGTTACCGTGGCGGCCATCACTTGCGGTGTGCTGCTGGGGTCGGTTCTGATCGTCAACGCCTATCCGTGGCCCATCGGCATCGTGAAGGCCTATGCGACGAAGAACAACATCACCGCCGATCCGTCGACGCTGTTCATCAGCCACGGTTTCGCCATTCCGGTTCTGATCCTTGCTGGCGTCGGCATTCTGATGACCATCCTGATGACGCGCACCCGGTTTGGTCGCTATGTGTTTGCCATTGGCGGCAACCCGGAAGCGGCGGCGCTGTCGGGGATTGATACCAAGTGGATGACGGTCAAGATATTCTCGCTGATGGGGTTGTTGGCGGGGTTGGCAGCGGTTGTTGCCTCGGCGCGTCTGACCTCAGCCACCAACGCGCTGGGCGATTTGGAGGAGCTGTACGTGATCGCCTCTGCCGTGATTGGTGGCACATCGCTCGCCGGTGGGGTCGGTACGATCTATGGCGCGATCATCGGCACGCTGGTCATTCAATCGTTGCAGACCGGCATGGTGCTGATCGGCTATGGCGACGGGTCGTATCGCAAGATCGTGGTGGGCGTGGCCTTGGTGTTGGCCGTCTATCTGGACATTCTGTACCGCAAGCGGATCAAGTGAGGAGATGACCCCCATGGAAAAGACTGCGAAAAACAAGGGAACGCCTCTGGTCGAGTTGCGCGACATCTCTATCGCGTTTGGCGGGATCAAGGCGGTCGATCATGTGACGGTTGACCTGTATCCCGGTGAGGTTGTGGGCCTGTTGGGTCACAATGGCGCGGGCAAATCGACGCTGATCAAATGCCTGTCGGGGGCCTATAAGGCCGACAGCGGTGAGGTTTTGATCAACGGCAAGCGGGTCGATATCAACAGCCCACGCGATGCGCGGCGGTTCAACATCGAGACGATTTATCAGACGCTCGCCTTGGCCGATAACCTCGATGCGGCGTCGAACCTGTTTCTGGGGCGTGAGATTGTGGGCGCCGGTGGCTTCCTTGACGACTCGGCTATGGAGGCGGAGACGCGCAAGATCATGGCGCGGTTGAACCCGAACTTCCGCAAGTTCAACGTGCCGGTGTCGGCGCTTGTCGGGCGGGCAACGTCAGTCGGTCGCCATTGCCCGCGCGGTCTATTTCAACGCCAAGATCCTTATCATGGACGAGCCGACGGCTGCTTTGGGTCCGCATGAGACGCAGATGGTGTCGGAACTGATCCAGGAGCTAAAGGCGCAGGGATTGGGGATTTTCCTGATTGAGCATGACATTCATAACGTGATGGAGTTGTGCGACCGGGCCTCTGTGATGAAGAACGGCCAGTTGGTTGGCACGGTGAATGTCGATGAGGTCACGGATGAGGATATTCTTGGCATGATTATCCTTGGCAAGCCGCCGGCAAAGGCCGCTTAATACCGATCCCGTCCCGTTGGGGCGGGGTCCTTGACCGAAGGTTCACCCATGATCCGCAAGTTGATGTTCGTCCTGCTGACCCTGTGTTTCCTGCCTACAGCGGGGCAGGCAGCAGACGGGCGTCTGGTGATGCTGCAATGGTACAAGCTGGTGCTGGAACTGGTCCGCCACACGCCGACCTATTCGCCGCCCGTCGCCAGCCGCGCCTTCGCCTATCTGGGGGTGACGAGTTATGAGGTGGTGGCCTCAGGCGATGCGTCGCTGAACACGGTTGCGGGGCAGTTGAACGGGTTGGGGCCAGTGCCGAAGCGCGGCAAGGGCGTCTATGATGAGGCGGTGGTGATGCATGCCGCCTTGGCGCAATCGGTGCGGATCTTCTTTGGCAACACCGGGCCGAGTGGTCAGCAGGCGATGGACCGGATGGATGCCAGTCTGTCTGAGCAGATCGGGGTTGGGTTGCCCGGCGATGTTGTGGCGCGGAGTGAGGCCTATGGCCGGACGGTGGCCCAGCATATCTGGCTGTGGTCTGAAAGCGATGGCGGGGCGGTCGTGGACAACATGGGCTTCCCGCAAAGCTGGCTGCTGAATCCAGCGCCGGGGCATTGGGTGCCAACCTCGACCATCGTGCAGCAACAGGCGCCGTTGCTGCCGGATTGGGGGAAGAACCGGCCGTTTGCGATGCCGCAGAACGCCAGTTGCGCCTTGCCGCCGCCGCCCGAATATACTGAGGACATGGGGTCAGAGTTCTACAAGCAGGCACTTGAGGTCTATGCCACCTCGTTGACGCTGACCGGGGAACAGAAGGCCGTCGCGCGGTTCTGGTCGGATGACCCGATGCTGTCGCCCACGCCGCCGGGGCATTGGGTGGCGCTGACCTTGGCGCTGATCGACAAGGAGGGGCTGGATCTGCCCCATGCGGCAGATGCGTTGATGCGGTTGGGGGTGGGTGTGGCCGACGGGTTCATCGGCTGCTGGCACGCCAAGTTTCAGTATGACTTCATCCGACCCATCACGGTGATCCATGACCTCATCGACCCGAATTGGGATGCCATGCTGATTACCCCGCCGTTTCCGGAGTATCCCTCAGGCCATTCCACCCAGTCGGCGGCGGCGGCGACCGTGTTGGCCGGGGTGTTCGGCGACGACTACGCGTTTGACGATGCCACGCATGAAGAAGATGACTTGGGAACCCGGCATTTCGCCAGTTTCTGGGCAGCGGCAGAAGAAGCGGCGATTTCGCGGCTCTATGGTGGCATCCATTTCCGTGCGGCGATAGAAGAGGGGCTCGCGCAGGGCAAATGCATCGGCGCCTATTCGGTCGGGTTGAGGACGTTGAAATGAAATGGATGTTGGCGGCCGTAGTGGCCTTTCCGGCTGCGGCGCAGGACATGCCCGTGGTGCCGCAGTTTGTCGATGAGACGGTGAGTTCGGGGTTGAATTCAGACTATTCCGGCGAATGGCAATATATGGTGGGCGGCGGGGTTTCGACCTTTGACTGCAACGGCGACCGGTTGCCCGACATGGTGCTGGCGGGCGGTGAGGGGGCGGCGAGCCTTTGGGTGAACCATTCGACCAAGGACGCGCTGTCGTTCACCAAGGCTGAGGCGGGGGTGGAACTGACCGGGGTGACCGGCAGCTACCCCATCGACATCGACAGCGACGGGATCACCGATCTGGTGGTGCTGCGGGTGGGTGAGAATGTCGTGCTGCGCGGCCTTGGCCAATGTCAGTTTGAACGCGCGAATGAGGCTTGGGGTTTTGACGGTGGCGATGACTGGTCCACGGCGCTGGCTGCGACTTGGGAAAAGGGTGCTGTCCTACCGACGATCGCCATCGGCAACTATATCGACCGCACGGCTGAGGCATTTCCATGGGGGTCTTGCACGCCCAACTGGCTGTACCGTCCGGCGGGGGACAAGGGGTTTCAACCGCCTCTGCCGCTGAGCCCCAGCTATTGCGCCCTGTCGATGCTGTTCACCGACTGGAACCGCTCTGGCATTCCCAGCCTGCGGGTGTCGAATGACCGTGAGTACTATAAGGGCGGCCAAGAGCAGATGTGGCATGTTGAGCCGGGCCAGCCGCCGGCGCTGTATTCAGAGGTTGAGGGATGGGCCAAGCTGAAGATCTGGGGCATGGGAATTGCCACAGATGACCTGAACGGCGATGGGTTCCCGGAGTATTTCCTGACCTCGATGGCGGATAACAAGCTGCAAACGCTGGCCGATCCGGCAGAGGGGCTGCCGCGCTATTCCGACACGGCGTTCAAGCGGGGTGCTATTGCCCAGCGGCCCTATACCGGGGGCGACCTGCACCCCTCGACCGCGTGGCATGCGCAATTTGGCGATGTGAACAATGACGGGCTGGCGGATTTGTTCATCGCCAAGGGCAATGTCGCGGCCGATGCCGGATTTCGCGACACAGGACCCCAATAACCTGCTGTTGCAACGGCCGGATGGGACGTTTGCCGAGGCCGGGGATATCGCTGGTGTCGCCTCAATGCGGATCGTCGCGGGGGGCGCAGCTGGTCGATCTGAACGGCGATGGGCTGTTGGATCTGGTGGTGGTCAATCGCAATGCGGGCGCACAGGTCTGGCGCAATGCGGGGCCAACTGATGGGCATTGGCTCGGCCTCAGGCTGCACCAACCGGGGACCAATCCCGATGCCATCGGTGCCCGGATCGAGGTGACAGCCGGAGAGCGCCACTATGTCCGCGAAACCACCATCGGCGGCGGCCATGTCAGCGGCAGCCTTGGGGTGCAGCATTTCGGGCTCGGCGCGGTGGATGAGGTGGAAATCAAGGTCGTCTGGCCCGATGGCACCACAAGCGGCGGCACACCTGTTAGTGCGGATGCAGTCTGGCTGATCGAAAAGGGCGATACCCCGGTGCAGCAGGACTGACCCTGCCATGGCCCATCTTGGTCACAAGTTCTCGCGGATCAGAATCTCGATGCGGATCTTCTCTTGTGACGCCAGTACTTCGCGGCGGTCGCAGCGGGCGCGCAGGATGCGCATGGCGGAGCGCACCAGATGGCCGGGGTCTTGGGTGATCAGCGCGTCGATCTGTTGGGTCAGCAGGCCGGCCTCGGTAAACGGCGTGCGCTCATGGGCGACAATCACGGGCTGCACGGTCTTGGCGCGCTGGGCCACCGTCTGCAAGCGGCAAGCGCGCCTCGGAGCCAAGCACATAGACGCCGCAGATGTCGGGGTGGCTGGCAAAGCTGATGCCAATGATCCGCGCGGTGCGTTCGGGGTCGCCGTAGGTTTCCAGCGAGGGCAGCACGGTCAGATGCGGATAATCGGCATTGATGACCTCATCAAAGCCCAGACGCCGTTCCAGACTGTCGCGCGCGTGCATGGTTTCGGCGATGACCAGCACTTTGCCGGGCACGCGTTCGCCGCAAACCGCCCCATCAACCGGCCTGCCGTGGCCCCCGCGGCGTGGTTGTCGATGCCGACAAACACCTCTGATCCCCGCGGTGATCTGGCCGGAAGATAAGGCCACCGTTTCAATCCCGCGCTCGGCCAGTCGCGCCTTGGCGTCGCGGACCTGCGGCGATTCGGGCGCCATGATCGCCACACCGTCCACGAGGTCGGGGTCCAGCGCGCCAAGGAAATTGGCAATCTGGTGCGGGTCGCTTTCGTGGATATGGCGCGACCTCGGCGCGCATCATCTCGGCGGCAAAGCCTAAATTGGCCTCTGCGATTCGGCCGATCAACTCGGTCGAGGAACTGATCCCCGGTGCGCGGCAGCAGAAACAGAAAGCGGTAACTGCGGCTGCGGGCGAGGTTGGCGGCAGAGATGTTGCGGATAAAGCCAATCTTTTCAATCGCTTCGGTGACGCGCTTTACCGTGTCGTCGCGCACCCCGGTCCGGTCGTTCAGCACACGGTCCACCGTCGCGAGGCTGACGCCTGCGGCCTTGGCCAAGTCGCTTGTTGTCGGTCGCATCACCCCATGTGCCCTTTGTTCTTTGCCCCTTTCTTCCCGATATTTCAGCGGCATGCAACATATCTGAGGTACGTACCTCAAAAATCTCTTGCCATGAGGTACGTACCTCAACTAGCCTTCCTATAGGGAAAGAGTCGCGGCGAGGAGGCCGGGGCCGTAACCGGGAGGAATGACAATGAAAGCAAGACTATTGCTGTCGTCGGCGGCCTTGGCTGTCGCATCGGGATTTGGGGCAGGGGCCGCGCAGGCCGAGGATCTGACCCTGTGCTGGGCCGCCTGGGACCCGGCAAACGCGCTGATCGAACTCAGCAAGGAATATGAGGCGCAGACCGGCAACACGATGCACTATGAATTCGTGCCGTGGACCAGCTTTGCCGACCGGATGCTGAACGAGCTGAACTCGGGCGGCAAGCTGTGCGATCTGATGATCGGCGACAGCCAGTGGATCGGCGGCGCGGCTGAGAATGGCCAGTATATCAAGCTGAACGACTTCTTCGACGCCAACGGCATCAAGATGGATGACTTCATCCCCGCCACCGTGATCGGCTATGCCGAATGGCCGAAGAACACGCCGAACTACTGGGCGCTGCCCGCCTTTGGCGATGTGGTGGGCTGGACCTACCGCAAGGACTGGTTCGCCGATGCCGGACGTTCAGGCCGAGTTCAAGGCGAAGTATGGCCGCGATCTGGCCGTGCCGGCGACCTTTGCCGAGCTGAAGGACATCGCCGAATTCTTCCAGGGCCGCGAGATTGACGGCAAGAAGGTCTACGGCGCCTCGATCTATACCGAGCGTGGGTCTGAAGGCATCACGATGGGCGTGATGGATGTGCTGTATTCCTTTGGCTTCAAATACGACAACCCGGAACAACCCTATGATATGGAAGGGTTTGTGAACTCGGAAGGCGCCGTTGCGGGGCTGGAGTTCTACAAGGCGCCTCTACGATTGCTGCACCCCGCCCGGCATCGTCGAACGGCTATATGGGCGAAGGCGTCGATGCCTATAAATCGGGGCAGGTCGCGATGCAGATGAACTTTGCCTTCACCTGGCCGGGCTTCAACACCGATGCCAATGTCGGCGGCGACAAGACCGGCTATTTCGCCAACCCGGCTGGCCCGAACGGCGACCAGTTCGCACAGCTGGGCGGGCAGGGCATTTCGGTCGTCGCGGCCTCCGACCAAGCAGGATGCGGCGCTGACCTATATCAAGTGGTTCGCCCAGCCCGATGTGCAGGCCAAGTGGTGGAAGCTGGGCGGCTATTCGGCGCTGCGGGCCGTGGTCGAGGATCCGGGTTTTGCGACCAGCCAGCCCTATGCGCAGACCTTCCTCGACAGCATGGCGATCGTGAAGGATTTCTGGGCCGAACCCAGCTATGCCACCCTGATGCAGGCGTCGCAGAAGTGCTTCCATGACTATGTGGTGGCCGGCAACGGCACCGCGAAAGAGGCGCTTGACGGTCTGGTGGCCGATTGGCACGCGACCTTCGAGGAAGAAGGCAAGTACTGAGCAACCGCCTCCGCAGCGGGCAGCCGCGCGAGGCTCTTGAGGGCCAACGGGCCTCGCGCATCATCCTAACCAGACCGCCCTCAGGAACCCCGAACATGCCCGACCCTATGGACCATCGTCGCGGCGGCGCACGCCGCCTGCGCTTGCACACCGCATTCGCGGTCTGTCGGACCGCGCGATCGCCTGGCTGTTCGTGGCGCCGACGATCTTCCTGCTGCTGGCGGTCAACATCTTTCCGCTGATCTGGACGATCCGGCTGTCGCTGACCAATTTCCGCACCAACCGGCCGAACAACCCGGTGAAGTTTGTCGGGATCGAGAATTACCGCAAGATCCTGACCGACGCCGACACCTGGATTTCGCTGCAGGCCACGGCGCATTTCCTGATCTGGACCATCGTCTTGCAGGTGCTGATCGGGTTCACGCTGGCCTACCTCATCAACAAGAAATTCCGCGGCAACGATCTGTGGACGACGCTGATCGTGCTGCCGATGATGCTGTCGCCCGCCGTGGTCGGCAATTTCTGGACCTTCCTGTACCAGCCGCAAATCGGCCTGTTCAACTATGTCGTGGCGTTCTTCACCGGGGCGGACCCGTCGAGTTTCTCGATGATCGGCGAGGTGGCCTTGGCGCCCTGGGCCATCGTGATCGTCGACACCTGGATGTGGACGCCGTTCGTGATGCTGATCTGTCTGGCCGGTCTGCGGTCGATCCCGCCCAGCATCTATGAGGCGGCGGAATGTGACCGGGCGTCGAAATGGCGGCAGTTCTGGACGCATCACCATTCCGATGGTGCTGCCGTTCCTGATGCTGGCGGTGCTGTTCCGCGGGATCGAGAATTTCAAGATGTTCGATCTGGTGGTGCAACTGACCGGCGGCGGGCCGGGGGCGACCACGCAGCTGACCTCCATCGACCTGAAGCGTGAAGCGTTTGAGAAGTGGCGCACCGGCTATGCCTCGGCCTATGCGGTGATCCTGTTTGTCACCGTGTTTGGACTGGCCTCGATCTACGTCAAGGCGCTGAACAAGGTGAAAGACAGATGAGCTTTTCCATCACCGAACCATCGAACCGGCAGAAGTGGATCGCAGGCGTGCTGGTCATCACCTATGCCGTGCTGACGCTGCTGCCGCTGCTGTGGATCATCGCGACCGGGTTCAAGACGCCGTCAGACGCCATCGCCTATCCGCCCAAGGTGTTGTTCACGCCGTCGCTAGAGGGCTATGTGAACCTGTTCACCTCGCGCACCCGGATCACGCCGGACGATCTGGCGGCGCTGGGGCCGCCCGCGACCTGGTATGACCGGATCGTGCGGCAGTACGACATGGTGATCACCGGGCCGTCGCGCTATGGCGAGCGGTTCCTGAATTCGGTGATCATCGGGTTTGGCTCCACCTTCCTGTCGGTGTTTCTGGGCACCATCGCCGCCTATGCGTTCAGCCGGTTCAAGGTGCCGCTGAAGGACGACCTGTTGTTCTTCATCCTGTCCACGCGGATGATGCCGCCCATTGCCGTCGCGATCCCGATTTTCCTGATGTACCGCCAGTTGGGGCTGAACGACACCCATCTGGGGATGATCTTGCTTTATACCGCCGTGAACCTGTCGCTGTCGGTCTGGCTGCTGAAAGGCTTCATCGACGAGATCCCGATCGAGTATGAAGAAGCGGCGCTGATCGACGGCTACACCCGGTTTCAGGCGTTCTACAAAGTGGTGCTGCCGCAGGCGGCGACCGGCATCGCCTCGACCGCGATCTTCTGCCTGATCTTTGCGTGGAACGAATATGCCTTTGCGGTGCTGCTGACCTCCGGCACGGCCCAGACCGCGCCGCCGTTCATCCCGACGATCATCGGCACCGGGGGCAAGGACTGGCCTGCCGTGGCGGCTGGGGCCACGATCTTCCTGGTGCCGATCATGGTGTTCACCATCCTGCTGCGCAAACACCTGCTGCGCGGGATCACATTCGGGGCGGTGCGGAAATGAGCTTTCTAACCGGACTGATGCGGTTGCGCCGTGGCCCGTGGGAGATGGTCGCAACCATACTGATCGCCTTGGGTGTGGTGATGCTGATGCAGCCTTTTGCGTTGATATTGTTCACCTATTCCTTCCTCGTCACCTTGGTGGGCACCGTCATGTTCATCATCGTCAGCCATTTCCCGGAGTAAGCGGTGGCCCAGATCGTCATCAAGAATATCCGCAAGGACTTTGGCACTTTCACGGCTGTGAAATCCTCTAGCTTCACGATTGAGGATGGTGAGTTCTTCATGCTGCTGGGGCCGTCTGGTTGCGGCAAGACCACGACCCTGCGGATGATTGCGGGGCTGGAACTGCCGACCTCGGGTGAGATTTTCATCAACGGTGAAGAGGTCAGCCAGAAGCCTGCGAGCCAGCGGGACATCGCGTTCGTGTTCCAGATGTTCGCTTTGTATCCGCATATGAATGTGCGGAAAAATATCTCCTATCCGCTGGTCAGTCAGGGCATGCCGAGGGCGCAGGTCCGGGCCAAGGTTGAGGAAGTGGCCGGGATTTTGGGGATTACCGGGTTGCTGGATCGCCCGGTTGGGGGCCTGTCTGGCGGGGATCGGCAGCGCGTCGCCTTGGGGCGGGCGATTGTGCGGAACCCGGCGTGTTTCCTGATGGATGAGCCTTTGGGCGCCCTGGATGCCGAGTTTCGCGAGCATATGGCCGAGGAATTGCGCGCCCTGCATGACCGGATGGGGGCGACCACGGTCTATGTGACCCATGACCAGTTGGAGGCGATGCAGATGGGCGACAAGATCGTGGTGATGAACCACGGGGTTGTTGAGCAGTTTGGCAAGCCGCAGGACATCTATGACTGGCCCGCGACGACCTTTGTGGCGAATTTCATCGGGTCGCCGCCGATGAACTTCCTGCGGTTTGACGGGATGGTTGGGTCTGGCGCGAGTTCGGTGACGCTGGGCGATGCGGTGGTTGAGGTGCCCCAGATGATGGCGGGGGCAAGCGGGGCCTTGGTGTTGGGGGTGCGGCCAGAGCATGTGCATCTGGACGACAGCGCCGCCGTGCGGGGGCGGGTTGTGGCGAGCGAATATCTGGGGACGACGCAGATCGTGACCTTTGACACGGCCTATGGCCCGGTCAAGGCGCGGATCGGGGCGGAACAGCCTGCAAAGGTGGGTGACACGGCGGGGCTGCGGTTCGATGCGCGGTCAATCACTTTGTTCGATCCGCGGGGGCGGGCGCTGCTGTCTACTGCCAATCAAAGGGTGTTGAACCATGGCTGAGGTGGTGTTGCAGGGCGTGTCGAAGAGGTTTGGCGCAGATGTCGCGTTGGCCGATGTGTCGATGACCATACCGGACGGGTCGTTCGTGGTGCTGCTGGGGCCGACGGGCGCGGGCAAGACGACGATGCTGCGGATGGTGTCGGGGTTGGACAAGCCCGACCGGGGTGAGGTGTCGATCGGTGGCGTGTCGATGCGGGGGCTGACGCCTGCCCAGCGCAATGTGGCGATGGTGTTCCAGCAATACTCTTTGTATCCGCACCTGACCGTGCGGGAGAATATGGAGTTTCCGCTGAAATCGCCGCTGCTGCGGACGCCGCGGGATGAGATCGCCCGCAAGGTGGCCGAGGTGGCCGAGGTTCTGCAAATCAGCCACAAGCTGGACAACAAGGCGACGGCGCTGTCGGGTGGTGAGATGCAGCGCGTGTCGATTGGCCGGGCTTTGGTGCGGAACCCGGCGGTCTATCTGATGGATGAACCGCTGAGTTCGCTGGACGCGAAGCTGCGGGCCGATCTGCGGGTCGAGTTGAAGAATATCCAGTCAAATCTGGGGGCTACGTTCCTGTATGTCACGCATGACCAGATAGAGGCGATGACGATGGCGACCCATGTTGGGGTGCTGGATCACGGTCGTCTGGTGCAGTTCGGCACGCCACGCGAGATATATGAGGCCCCGGTCAGCATCTATGCTGCCAGCCGTCTGGGCCAGCCGCGCATCAACCTGCTGCCCGCCGGGGTCTTTGGTGCGGCGCCTGCGGGGGCGGTGACCATCGGTCTGCGGCCTGAGCAGATCCGTCAGGGCGAGGGGCAGGACAGCATGGTCAAACGGGTGGAGCATCTGGGCGACCAGACCCGCCTGCATCTGGCCTACAAGACCCATGATCTGATCACCGTGACCGACGCGCATACCACGCTGAAATCGGGCGATATCGTGAAAATCCAACCAGACCGGCCGTTTTACTTCGACGCCAATGGCGCGCGAATTTAGGGGGAAACCATGACTCAATTCATGAACAAGCGTGAGAATATCGTCACTGAGGCGATTGAAGGGGTTGTCATGGCCTCTGGTGGGCGGTTGTCGCGGCTCGACGGGTTTCCGCATATCAGGGTGGTGGTGCGGTCGGATTGGGATCGCAGCCGTGTGGCCCTGGTGTCGGGTGGCGGGTCGGGGCATGAACCGGCCCATGCGGGGTTTGTGGGGCCGGGGATGCTGACAGCGGCGGTCTGTGGCGATGTGTTCGCCTCGCCTTCGGTTGATGCCGTGTTGGCGGGGATTTTGGCGGTGACGGGGCCGGCGGGATGCTTGTTGATCGTCAAGAACTACACCGGGGATCGGCTGAACTTTGGGTTGGCAGCAGAGCGGGCGCGGGCGTTTGGGTGCAAGGTGTCGCATGGTGATTGTGGATGACGACATCGCCCTGCCGGACCTGCCGCAGGCGCGGGGCGTGGCGGGAACGTTGTTTGTGCATAAGGTTGCGGGCGCGTTGGCTGAGGGCGGGGCCGATCTGGCCGAGGTGACGCGGGCGGCGGAACGGGTGATTGCGGGTACCAAGTCGATTGGCATGTCGCTGGACACCTGCACCGTGCCGGGCTCGGCCAAGGAGAGCCGGATTGCGCCGGGCATGGCAGAGCTGGGTCTGGGCATCCACGGAGAGCCGGGGGTGGAGCAGGTCGGTTTTGCCGGGGCGGAACAGGCGGTTGCCGCGATGGTGGACAAGCTGTTGCCCGCGATGGGCGAGGGGCCGCATGTCGCGCTGTTGAACAACCTCGGCGGGACGTCCGTGCTGGAGATGGCGGTGCTGTCGTATGAGCTGTTGCGGTCGAAACTGGGTGAGCGGATCAGCCATTTGATCGGACCTGCGGCGATGATGACCTCGCTGGACATGCGGGGGGTGTCGATTTCCGTGCTGCCCGCGACGGCGGCGGATGTGGCGGGGCTGATGGCGGCGACGCCGCTTGCGGACTGGCCGGGATGTGAGGCGGTGACGCCGTCGACGCTGTTGGCGCTGCCCGATGGGTTGACGCCGATTCGGCCGATCCCCTCTGCCCACCCGGCGACGCGGGCGTTTCTGACGCATTGCTGTGAGATTTTGATGGGGATGGAGGCGGATCTGAACGCCTTGGATGCCAAGTCGGGCGATGGGGATACCGGGTCGACGCTGGCCGGGGCGTCGCGGGCGCTGCTGGGGGCGATGGACCACTTGCCGCTGGCCGACCATACGCAACTGTACCGGGCGATTGGGCTGGAGTTGAGTCAGACCATGGGTGGCTCATCGGGCGTGCTGTTGGCGATCTTCTTTGCGGCGGCGGGGGATGCTGCGTCGAGCGGGTTGACCATGCGGGAGGCGCTGCGGGCGGGGCTGGACCGGATGCAGGAGATTGGCGGCGCGCAGCCCGGGGATCGTACGATGATCGACGCTTTGCACCCGGCATTGGAGGCGCTGGATGACGGCTTGGCGGCGGCCACGGCAGCGGCGCGCAAGGGGGCCAATCATACGGCCACGCTGAAGCGGGCCAAGGCGGGGCGGGCGGCCTATGTCAACGCGGGCAATCTGGAGGGGCATGTGGACCCCGGTGCCGAGGCTGTGGCGCGGTTGTTTGAGGCGCTGAACGGGTAGTCAGTCGGCGCACATCTGGCGGGCGATGATGATTTGCTGGATTTGCGTCGTGCCCTCATACAACCGGAACAGGCGGACGTCGCGGTAGAAATGTTCGACCGCTGAGGCCTGCATATAGCCCGCGCCGCCATGAATCTGGACGGCGCGGTCGGCCACCCGACCTACCATTTCCGAACAAAACATCTTGCTGGCAGCGGCCTCAAGGATGATTTTCTTGCCATTGTCGAACATTCGGGCGGCGTCGAGCACCATGCAGCGCCCGGCGTAGGTTTCGGTGGCGCTGTCGGCGAGCATGGCTTGGATCAACTGATGCTCGGCGATGGGTTTGCCGAACTGGACGCGGGATTTGGCGAAGCCCACCGCCTCATCACATAGCCGCTGGGCGGCACCGACGCAGACGGCGGCGATGTGCAGGCGGCCGCGGTTCAGCACCTTCATCGCGGTTTTGAAACCGCGCCCTTCGACCCCGCCGATCACGGCATCGGCCGACACGCGCGCATCGGTCAGGATCACATCGCAGGTGCGGGTGCCGCGTTGGCCCATCTTCTTGTCGATCGGACCCAGCGTCAGGCCGGGGGTGTTGCGGGGCACCAGAAAGGCGGTGACGCCATTGGCGCCCGCCTCGCCGGTCCGGGCCATCAGGGTGAAAACGTCGGCAATCGGCGCGTTGGTAATGTAGCGTTTGGTGCCGTTCAGGAGGTAGTGGTCGCCGTCGCGCCGGGCGGTGGTTTGGACCGCTGCGGCGTCTGAGCCGACGTCGGGTTCGGTCAGGGCGAAGGAGCCGATCACCTCACCAGTCGCCATGCGGGGCAGCCAGTGCTGCTTTTGCGCCTCTGTCCCGTCTGCGATGATACCTTGGGAGCCGATGCCGTTGTTGGTGCCGATCACGGAACGGAACGCAGGGGAAGTGTAGCCGAGTTCGAAGGCGATCATCACCTCTTCTTCCATGGTCAGGCCAAGGCCGCCGTATTCCAGTGGGATGGACAGGCCGAACAGGCCAAGTTCCCGCATTTCTTGCACAATTTCCGGGGGGAGGGCGTTCTCCTCTTCGACACGCGCCTCGGCAGGGATCAGGCGTTCGCGCACAAAGCGGCGGACGGTGTCGAGCAGGCTGTCGAGCGTTTCTTGGTCCCGGATCATCTCTGTGCCCTCCGTTCAGCGGGCTGTCATGGTGGCCCGGTTTGGGGGGAGTTTGCACAGGGGGCGGGGGAATGCAATAATTGTTGGAATATAATTCCAATTATGGGGTTTTGCCGGCAAGTTGGGCGCGCAGACTTTGGGTCAGGGTCACCAGCGCGGGGCCGACCTCTTCCAGACAGCGGTCGCGCGGCAGGATATCGACGATCCCGCCACAGGTCAGCGCCAACAAGGGGGAACCATCGGTGGGACGGAACGCGATGCCGACGGCGTTGATATAGCTGAACCAGACGCCAAAGGCGGTGACGAAACCCAGCGTCTGTTGTTGCAGCAGCGCATCGTCCAAGGATTTGCGGATCAGTTGGGCGTGATCGGGGTCGGCGCGGGTCAGCTGGTCAACCACAGTGTCGCGGATATTGGGAGTCATTTCAGCGAGATAAGCCAGCCCCATCGCCGTGCGCCAGATCGGCAGGCGCGACCCGACATTCAGCCGCAACGACACCGGGCTGTTGGACCGGCAATTGGCGAGGTAGACCATCTCAAGCTCATCCCGGGTGCCGAGTGCTACGGCGGCACCCGTGGACTCGGCCAAGGTTTGCATCAGGGGCCGGGCGAGGTGGATCACCGGGTTGGAACTGAGCGCGGAATAGCCCAGCGAAACCGTGGCGGGGCCGATGCTGTAGCGGCCAAGGGTTTGGTCGTAGTGCAGGTAGCCGAGGCCCAGAAGCGTGGAGGTCAGGCGCGACACGGTGGCCTTGGGCAGGCCGGTGCGTTCGATCAGATCCTGATTGCCGAGGGTGGCATCCTCTATCGTGAAGGCGCGCAGGATTTCAAGGCCACGGGTCAGCGAAGCGGCAGAGCTGCCGACCTCTGCCTCAGCGCTGCCATCGGCGGGTTTGGTCCGTTTCCGCAAGCTGATGTCCTTTCAGACATGGTTCCGCAGGGGGTGCTGCATAACACCATTGGGGATGGCGGCCGCCAGCGGTTTTGTCAATCGGGCGGACCTATCCTTTGTGATAGGACAGGGCGCATTTGCGCAATGGGGCGAGTCCGATGGGCGAGGCTGATCGCGGGGTTTTGCTGGTAGACAGGGCGCAGTCATCCAGAGGCCGTCATGCTATTCACCGATCCGTTCTTTCTGCGCGTCTTTCTGCCTTTGGTCCTCGCGGCCTCAATTCTGGCGATTGTGGTGCGGCCTGCGTTCCTGCGCCCGATCCTGATTGCGGCCAGCCTGTATTTCTATGCCTGCTTCAATCCGGTCTATCTGGCACTGCTGTTGGCCTCTATCGCTGGCAACTATCTGATTGCCGGGCGGATCTTGGCAGACCCGCGTCGGGCGAAGGCGTTGATGATCTTTGGGGTGTCGGCCAATCTGGCGCTGTTGGCGTACTACAAATATCTGGGGTTCTTTGCGGGGTTGGCAGACGCCACCTTCGGGTTGGGATTGCCGCCCCTGCATATCGTGCTGCCGCTGGGGATTTCGTTCTTCAGCTTCACGCAGTTGGCCTATCTGGTCGATTGTCAGCGCGGTGTGGTCAGTGCCAAGCAGCACAATCTGGCCGATTACATCCTGTTCGTGACCTTCTTTCCGCATCTGGTGGCCGGTCCGATCCTGCACCATGCCGAGATGATGCCGCAGTTCGATGCGCGCCCGAGTGGGTCTGAGCGGGTGATGTTGTTTGGCGAGGGCGTTGTTCTGATGGCCATTGGCTTGTTCAAGAAGTTGGTCATTGCCGACAGCATCGCGCCCTTGGCGGATCAGGTCTTTGGGTTGACCGACGGCGGGCATGTGTTGGGCATGACCACGGCGTGGTTGGGCGCGTTGGCCTATAGTTTGCAGATCTATTTCGACTTTTCGGGCTATTCCGACATGGCGGTTGGTCTGGGTCTGATGTTCGCGATCCGGTTGCCGTGGAACTTTGCCTCGCCCTACAAGGCGGCGAATATCACGGTGTTCTGGCGCACTTGGCACATGACGTTGAGCCGGTGGTTGCGCGACTACCTCTATATTCCGCTGGGCGGCAATCGGCGTGGGGCGGTGCGGCGCTATTTCAACCTGTTTGCGACCATGTTGCTGGGTGGGTTGTGGCATGGCGCGGCGCTGAACTTTGTGATCTGGGGTGCGCTGCATGGGCTGTTTCTGGTGGCCCATAACGTCTGGATGGCGATGACCCACGGCAAGACGGCAAAAGCGGGGGCGGGTGAGATTGGTTCTGGCGCTTTGGCAGGTTGGGCGTTGACCATGCTGTCGGTGATCCTCGCTTGGGTGTTTTTCCGGTCTGGCACCACCTCTGGCGCGATGTCGATGGTTGGGTCGATGATCGGGTTGCACAGCGGTGAGGTGGTGGAGGTTTCACAGCCGATGCTGGCGATGATTGGCGCTGCGGCTGCGATTGCGGTGCTGGCACCCAATTCGGTGCGGATCAGCGGCGCGGTGCGCCCGGCGTTGCAGAGCGGTGCGGGGGCCTTGGTCATGCGCCTGGGCCTGGGTGTTGGCGCGGGTATGGCGCTGGTTGTGGCGGTCATCGCGGCGCTGCGGGTGTCGGCGTCACCCTTTTTGTACTTCAATTTCTGAGCGATCGGGGCATTTGGCATGATGATGGGTTTTGTTCAGGGTCCGGTCGGTCGGACGGTGCAATTGCTGGCGGCGGTTCTGGTGTCAGCGGGCTTGGCCTTTGGGGGTTATGGCGTGGCGGTGGACCGGGCGGTGCCAGAGCATGACCTGCCGTCGAGTTACAAATGGCTGCTGCTGGAAGAGACGGCTGCGGCACCACGCATCATCATTGAGGGCGGGTCGAGCGGGCATCACGGGATCGACACGGATGCGCTGTCGCAGGATCTGGGCGTGACGGCGATCAATATTGCCGACAATGCGGGCTATGACCTGACTGACAAGATTGCCCGGTTGCAGCGCTTTGCCAAGGCCGGTGACACGGTCGTGTTGCAGTTGGAATGGTCGTATTATTTGCGCGATAGCGTGACGGACGACTATCTGTCGGTGCTGTTCGGCGCTTTGCCGGACTATTTCAGCACCATGTCGTTGGGCGACAAGCTGCGCCGCGCGATGACCGTGCCTGCGCCGGTGCTGTGGGCGGCCTATCATCAGCCTGTTGTTGAGGCCACGGTTCTGACCCCGGCGCAGCAGTTGGATATCGCGGCATTGCAAGGGGCGAGCGGGCATGTGTCCTACGCCACCGCACGCGCTCTGGCGGCTGGGGTTGAGGGGCAAAGCTGTGATGCCTATCTGTTCGGCACGGCGCTGAAGCAGGGGGCGTTGCGGCCCTCGGCTGAGTTTCTGGCGGCGCTGGGGCGGCTTAAGGCGTTGAAAGCGCAGGGGGTTCAGGTGTTGTTTGCTTGGCCGATTGTGGCGGGCGATGATTGCTACACCTCTGACATTGGTCTGCCGCAGTTTCAGCAGGGGGTGGAGCAGGCGGTGCAGGCCGCTGGGTTCCGCTTTCTGGGCACGATGGGCGATACGGCGTTTCCGGGCAATCTGCGCGACGACACGCCCTATCATCTGATAACCGCAGGGGCGGCGCGGCGGACTGCGCTGCTGGCGACGTCGTTGCGGGCTGTCGGGGTTTCGGGGCCGGGGGCGCTGGATCTGCGCGGCCTGACCCGAGCGGTGATTTTCGGGGATGAGGTCCGCCAGCCGGACCCGGCCATCCTGATCGCGCTGCCGATGGAGGCACCTTTGCCGGTGTCGGGTGCCGCGCCGGACCAGTTGTTGTTTACAGCGGGCTGGTGGCAGGATGAGGCGAGCGGGCGCTGGATGCGTGGCAAAGAGGCGGTGTTGACCTTGGCGCTGGACCCGGCGTTGCCTGCCGACCGGGCGCTGACCCTGACTGGCTTTACCTTCAACGGGCAGGTGCGGCGGATCGGTGTGTTCTTTGACGGGCAGGCTTTGGGTCAGGCTGAGGTTCAGGGTGAGTTTGCCTTGGCCGTCCCGACCACGACAGTACCGCGCGGGCGTCCGGTGCGGCTGACGCTGCGGGTTCTGGACGATGCGCCGCTGCAAAGCCCATCTGAATTGGGGCAGGGCGAGGACCTTCGCACGCTAAGCCTGCATTTGCGCGATGTGTCGGTTGCGCCGAGTGGTTGCGCCTATTGTTGCCGCAGAGGTTGCCCCGGTGGAGGTCGACCCGGCTGGGCAGGCATTTCGGACCGTGCCCTTGGTGAGCGAAGCGCTGCTGCCCGTTCGGCTGCCCAACCAGACCTGTGTGACTGCGGTCAGCGCCACGCAGTGCCAAATGCCGCCGATGGTGGTGGCTGAGGGCGCTATGACCCCGCTTGCCGTGCCGAGCCGGGTGGCGCTGTCCAGCACTTCGCAGGCGCAAGTTAGCGGTGGCTGGTGGGGGGCTGAGGCTGAGGGGCGCTGGATTGGGGCGCAGGATGCTGGAATTTTGGTGAATGTGGCGGCGGGTGCCAAGCCTGTCGGGCTGCGGATATTTGCGACGCCGTTCGATGCCGTAAGCCAGCAGGTCGAGGTGACTGCGGCGGGGAAGGTGCTGTTTAACGGTGCGTTTTCGGCAGAGGCGCCGATCAGCTTTGTCTTGCCGCCTGAGTTGGTTGGGACCGATGTCACGCTGGTCTTGCATTTTCCGACGGTTGATCCGCATTGCCCAAGCTCATTGGGTCTGGCGACCGATGAGCGCACCCTGATCGCCTTTGTCAGCGCGGTTGAGACCTTTGCGCCAGCCGTGGGCGGCTAGGCGGTCAGCGATACCCGGCGGCCTGCAGTTCGAAGAGTTCGGCATAGCGGCCGGATTGGGCCAAGAGTTCCTCATGGGTGCCCGATGCCTCTACCTTGCCGCCCGACAGCACCAGAATCCGGTCGGCCATGCGGACGGAACTGAAGCGGTGCGAGATGAGGACGGCGGTTTTGCCGGTCGCTGAGTTCCTTGAAGCGCTGGAACACCTCAAACTCCGACCTCGCATCCAGTGCGGCGGTGGGCTCGTCGAGGATCAGCACCTCTGCCCCGCGCATATAGGCGCGGGCGATGGCGAGTTTTTGCCATTCGCCGCCCGACAGTTCGACGCCGTTGCGAAAGCGTTTGCCGATCATCTGGTCATAGCGTTCTGGCAGGCTGTCGATGATGCGGTCGGCGAGGCTGCGCTGGGCGGCCTGTTCGATGCGGCTGCGGTTGGCGCGTTCCTCGATCCGGCCCACGGCGATGTTGTCGGCGGCGGAGAGGTTGTAGCGCATGAAATCCTGAAAAATCACGCCCATGGCGCCGCGCAAGCCGTCAAGATCATAGTCGCGCAGGTCGTGGCCATCTAGCGTGATGCGGCCTTCGGTCGGGTCGTATAGCCGGGCGAGCAGTTTGACGAGGGTGGTCTTGCCCGCGCCATTTTCACCAACCAAAGCAAGGGTTTCGCCAGCGTGCAGGGTGAAATTCATCCCCCGCACCGCCCATTTCTCGGCCCCCGGATAGCGGAAGCCTACGTTGTCAAATACGAAGCCCTGCTGGATGGGGTGGGGGAATGGCAGGGCGTCGGGGGTGGATTGGATCTCGGGCTGCACGTCGAAAAAGCTGAACAGGTCTTCGAGGTAGAGCGCCTGTGCCGCGGTGGAGGAGAAGCTGGAGAGCAGGCCTTCCAGCAGGCTGCGCAGGCGCAGGAAAGAGCCGGACAGGAAGGTCAGGTCGCCGAGCGTCAGCGCGCCGGTCAGGGTGCTGGCGATGATCCACGCGTAGGCGGCGTAATAGCCGAGGGTGCCGAGCGCGGTCAGCACACCGCCCCAGAGGGCGCGTTGTTGGGCGATTTTGCGGGTGGCGGCGTAGAAGCTTTCCGACAACTCGCGGTAGCGGTTGGTCAGGAACCCGCTGAGGCCGAAGATCTTGACCTCTTTGGCGGATTCCACGCTGGCGGCGATCTGGCGGACATAGTCGAGTTCGCGGCGCTCGGGGGTGCGGCGGAAGTCGAGGGAATAGCTTTGTGCGTTGAAATGCGCCTCACCGATGAAGGCGGGGATCAGGGCGAGGGCCAAGAGAAGGATCAGCCACGGGTTGAAGATGACCAGACCTGCGGCAAAGATCGCCACGGTGACCATGTTCTGCGCTTGGGTGAACAGCAGGCCCATCAGCGACATGCGGCCAGAGACTTGCCTGCGGGCGCGTTCCAGTCGGTCCTGAAAATCGGCATCCTCAAAGTCTTGCAGGTCCAGTGTGGCGGCATGTTCCATCAGCCGGATCGACGAGGCCATGGTCAGCTTTTCCGACAAGAGCGAGTCGACCAGCCCCACCACACGGCCCAGCACATCGGACAGGATCGCCAGCCCGAATTCGGCCAGCACATAGGGCAAGAGCCAGCCGAGTTCGCCGCCGTGCCACCAGCCCCACAGGTCCGCAGGCTTGTCGGGCAGGGCGGACAGGCGGACGATTTCGTCGATGATGAGTTTGCCGATCCACAGTGTCACCACTGGCAGGACGGACCGGGCGAGGCGCAGCACCATGGAGGCGAGCGTCAGGCCGGGGCTGGCCTGCCAGACGAGTTTCAGGAAAGGCAGGATATTGCGCAGCGCCGCGAAACGGGCGCGGAAAGAGGTGGCGGCTGGGGGGGCGGGCGCGTGGTTTGGGGGTGCCAGGATGGGGCTCCTTTGTTCAAGGTCAGTCTGGCAGAATGGTCTGTCGGGCAAAAGTGCGAAAGCTGCGGTTGTGCGTTAGCTCTGGCCTTTTGGCAGGCGGTCGAAGGCACCGTTCAGATAGGGTTCATAGCGCCGCCATTTCTGTGAGCTGCCCTGATAAACCGCGCGGCGGATTTGCACGTTGGAGGCGGTCTTGACGGCGCGGGGATTGGATTCAGGCGACAGGCAGGCGTCGTGCCACGGCAGACCCAGTCCGTTGATTAGTTTGTGGGTTTCGGCGGTCTGATCGCGGGTCAGGGCGTCATAATCGGCAGTGATGATCCGACCGGGATAGCGGGCCACCCAGAATGCCATCAGATCCTGATAGAGGCCAAAGTAGTCCACCACATCGGTCAGGTCGTAATTGTAGCCAATCCGGTTGGTGGTGAATTTCCACCAGTAATTCGACCAGCAGGTCGCCGCCGGGTCGCGGGTGACATGAACGACCTTCGCCTCAGGGAAAGCAGTCAGGATCAGCCCGAGGAACAGGAAGTTGTGCGGGGTCTTGTCGGTGACGAAACGGCGACCCTCGGCGAGTGGGGCGATCCGGTTGAGATATCTGCGTCGGAATTCGGTCACTGCATCCTGCGTGGCGGGTTGCTTGCCCTGCGCCAGATCTGCGCCGAGGCGGGCCACGAAATCCAACTCTCCGGCACCCGCGACGTCGGGGTGGGAGGAGAGGATCTGTTCGATCAATGTGGTGCCAGAGCGTGGCATGCCGAGTACGAAGATTGGCGTGGTCTGCGGTTCGGTGTCGATGGCAGGCGCCACTAAGGTGGTCTGCTTGATGGCGGCAAACAGGGTGCGGTCTTGGTCAATGGCGTAGTGCAACTGGGATTTACGCAGGGCGTTGCCTTCACGCAGGTAGGCGAAGGCGGTTTGCGGGTCGGTGGGGTCATATAGATGGGCGAGGGCAAAGCAGAGCGGGCAAAGATCGGCCTCAGACAGGGATTTGCTGTCGTAGAGTGCCTGCATCTGGCGGCGCAGCGGGTCATCTTCGGCCAGCGGCGTCAGGCGGGAGAGGTTGAGGAAGGCTTCAAAATAGTCGGGCTTTGCGGTCAGGGCGCGACGAAAGGCCTTGGTAGCCTCAGCAATGTCACCCTGTTCCTGAAGCAGCAGGCCAAGGTTGTTGCAGGCTTTGGCGTGGTCGGGACGGAGGGTCAGCGCCGCGCGGTTGGCGGCAATCGCCTGATCCAGCAGGCCGAGGTCCATCAGGGCGAGGGCCAGATTGTAATGCGTCTCGGCCAGATCGGGGGCCAACAGCAGGGCGGCGCGGTGGGCGGCAACGGCGGCCTCGTCATCGCCCATCTTGTGCAGCACCACGCCCAGATTGGTGCGCGCCTGCGCATCGTCAGGGCGGACCTTCAGCGCCTGTTCGTAGGCCAGTCGGGCACTAGCCAAGTCGCCCTGTTCCAGAGCCAGATTGCCGATGTTGTTGTGCGGTTCGGCAAAGTCGGGGCGCAGGGTCAGGGCCTGCTGATAGGCGGCGCGGGCGGCGGTGCTTTGGCCCTGTCCTGCCAATGCGGTGCCGAGGTTGTTCAGCGTCTCTGGGTTATCTGGGTGGAGGGTCAGGATCTGGCGCAGAGGCAGCTTCTGCCGCCGCGAATTTTCCTTGTTGCAGGCAGGCTTGGGCCAAAGAGGCCAACCATTCGGCATTGTCGGGACGCAGGGCGATGGCGGTGCGATAGGCGGTTTCGGCCTCGGCCAACTGACCGCTCAGGTGCAGGGTGACGGCGATGTTGTAGGGCGCGTCGGGGTAGGCGGGGTTCAGGGCGGCGGCGCGTCGGAAACAATCCAGCGCCATTGCACCGCGACCCAGCGCACGCGCGGCGGCACCGTAGAGGTTCCACAGCACCGGCGAGGTTGGATGTAGTTGGACCAGCTTTTCGCAGTGGCGTGCAACCTCAGCAGCGCGGCCTTGGGCGTAGAGGGTTGCCAGTGCCTTGAGGGTTTCCGGCGGCACACGGGGGGCAGAGGGCAACGCCCCCATCGCCAGTTGGGCGGGTTGATTGTTGGGGAAGTCGGCAAGAATGGCGGCGTAAACGGCACGCGCCTCGGCAATCTGTCCGCGGCGTTCAAGGGATTTTGCCTGATGAAGGCGCTGGGCGACTGAGAGTTTTGCCATGGCGAGAGCTTCTTTCGCGGCCTGAAGGGGGCCGTTTGTCCGGGGAAGGGGTAGTGCTTGGGGCTGTGTTGGTCAACCAGTGCTGATTGTGTGAAGAATGGCGTGGCAAGGGGTGACAAAATCATGCGCCAATGATCTGGATCAACAACGCGGACCCCGGCTGACGGTAACCTGATGCCAAGCGGCTGGAAGGGCACACTACGGGGTGCGGCCAGTCATGGTTTCGGGTGCCTTGTCGCGGCCATGCCGATGTTGCGAGGCCCGATGCCCGGATTTAAAAGGATATCACATGCAGACGACTGACCATGCCATTGCCAAGCATCCTGACCGGGCCGTTGTAGGCTCCGATTCCGGCGTGGGTGTGTAATGGCAGACCGTGCGGCAAATCCATCTGACGCGGCGCAGGATGACCCCTATGCCATACTTGGCCTGACCAAGACCGCGACCGATGCCGAGATCAAGAAGGCGTATCGGCGTTTGGTGCGCCTTAGCCATCCTGACATCAACCCTGATGACCCCGGTGCGGAGGCGCGGTTTGTCAAAATCTCTACCTGCTCAAATTCATTTTTACGCAATACGCCGTTGTCAACAAAAATCCCATGTAATCTATTGCCTATCGCCTTACTAATCAGGGTAGCGGCAACCGTACTGTCTACACCACCACTTAATGCCATTATAACATGGGCATCACCAATTTGCTTTTTTAGTTGTTCCACTGTTTCATGAACAAAAGAAGCAGGTGTCCAGTCTTGCTTACAACCACAAATATTTACCAAAAAATTGCTGATGATTTTCTTGCCTTCCACCGAATGATACACTTCCGGATGAAATTGCAACCCATATAAAGGCAGTGTTTCACTACCCGATTTTTTATAAGCAGCCACCGGTATACTATCCGTTGTAGCCAGCAACTCAAATCCTTCAGGCAATTGGGTAATAGAATCACTATGGCTCATCCAAACCTGAGAATCTTCGGCCACACCTTCAAAAAGCGCATCAGTGGTCTGTCTGTTCATTTTAGCTCGGCCATATTCTCTTTTGTTCGATTTGTCAACCCTTCCACCAAACAGTTTTTC